>CAWHED010000002.1:0-376781 GCA_963828395.1 uncultured Bacteroidales bacterium | reverse complement strand
AATCCCTGTAGTTGAATACCCATGTCATTGTACCGGCACAAGCGATAGCTGACGGTGTAGTCACCAGAGTAGGTGTAATCGGGTTGTCGCAAGCGTCGAGTACCGTCGGGGTAGCAGGCTGAACGAGAGCATCGGCCGGGCACTCTACGGTTGAACCTCCAGCAACAGGAACCTGGAAGTCCGGAATGTCAATAGTATAAATATAAGACCAGTCATGGTTGTTGCCTTCACAATCCCTGTAGTTGAATACCCATGTCATTGTACCGGCACAAGCGATAGCTGACGGTGTAGTCACCAGAGTAGGTGTAATCGGGTTGTCGCAAGCGTCGAGTACCGTCGGGGTAGCAGGCTGAACGAGAGCATCGGCCGGGCACTCTACGGTTGAACCTCCAGCAACAGGAACCTGGAAGTCCGGAATGTCAATAGTATAAATATAAGACCAGTCATGGTTGTTGCCTTCACAATCCCTGTAGTTGAATACCCATGTCATTGTACCGGCACAAGCGATAGCTGACGGTGTAGTCACCAGAGTAGGTGTAATCGGGTTGTCGCAAGCGTCGAGTACCGTCGGGGTAGCAGGCTGAACGAGAGCATCGGCCGGGCACTCTACGGTTGAACCTCCAGCAACAGGAACCTGGAAGTCCGGAATGTCAATAGTATAAATATAAGACCAGTCATGGTTGTTGCCTTCACAATCCCTGTAGTTGAATACCCATGTCATTGTACCGGCACAAGCGATAGCTGACGGTGTAGTCACCAGAGTAGGTGTAATCGGGTTGTCGCAAGCGTCGAGTACCGTCGGGGTAGCAGGCTGAACGAGAGCATCGGCCGGGCACTCTACGGTTGAACCTCCAGCAACAGGAACCTGGAAGTCCGGAATGTCAATAGTATAAATATAAGACCAGTCATGGTTGTTGCCTTCACAATCCCTGTAGTTGAATACCCATGTCATTGTACCGGCACAAGCGATAGCTGACGGTGTAGTCACCAGAGTAGGTGTAATCGGGTTGTCGCAAGCGTCGAGTACCGTCGGGGTAGCAGGCTGAACGAGAGCATCGGCCGGGCACTCTACGGTTGAACCTCCAGCAACAGGAACCTGGAAGTCCGGAATGTCAATAGTATAAATATAAGACCAGTCATGGTTGTTGCCTTCACAATCCCTGTAGTTGAATACCCATGTCATTGTACCGGCACAAGCGATAGCTGACGGTGTAGTCACCAGAGTAGGTGTAATCGGGTTGTCGCAAGCGTCGAGTACCGTCGGGGTAGCAGGCTGAACGAGAGCATCGGCCGGGCACTCTACGGTTGAACCTCCAGCAACAGGAACCTGGAAGTCCGGAATGTCAATAGTATAAATATAAGACCAGTCATGGTTGTTGCCTTCACAATCCCTGTAGTTGAATACCCATGTCATTGTACCGGCACAAGCGATAGCTGACGGTGTAGTCACCAGAGTAGGTGTAATCGGGTTGTCGCAAGCGTCGAGTACCGTCGGGGTAGCAGGCTGAACGAGAGCATCGGCCGGGCACTCTACGGTTGAACCTCCAGCAACAGGAACCTGGAAGTCCGGAATGTCAATAGTATAAATATAAGACCAGTCATGGTTGTTGCCTTCACAATCCCTGTAGTTGAATACCCATGTCATTGTACCGGCACAAGCGATAGCTGACGGTGTAGTCACCAGAGTAGGTGTAATCGGGTTGTCGCAAGCGTCGAGTACCGTCGGGGTAGCAGGCTGAACGAGAGCATCGGCCGGGCACTCTACGGTTGAACCTCCAGCAACAGGAACCTGGAAGTCCGGAATGTCAATAGTATAAATATAAGACCAGTCATGGTTGTTGCCTTCACAATCCCTGTAGTTGAATACCCATGTCATTGTACCGGCACAAGCGATAGCTGACGGTGTAGTCACCAGAGTAGGTGTAATCGGGTTGTCGCAAGCGTCGAGTACCGTCGGGGTAGCAGGCTGAACGAGAGCATCGGCCGGGCACTCTACGGTTGAACCTCCAGCAACAGGAACCTGGAAGTCCGGAATGTCAATAGTATAAATATAAGACCAGTCATGGTTGTTGCCTTCACAATCCCTGTAGTTGAATACCCATGTCATTGTACCGGCACAAGCGATAGCTGACGGTGTAGTCACCAGAGTAGGTGTAATCGGGTTGTCGCAAGCGTCGAGTACCGTCGGGGTAGCAGGCTGAACGAGAGCATCGGCCGGGCACTCTACGGTTGAACCTCCAGCAACAGGAACCTGGAAGTCCGGAATGTCAATAGTATAAATATAAGACCAGTCATGGTTGTTGCCTTCACAATCCCTGTAGTTGAATACCCATGTCATTGTACCGGCACAAGCGATAGCTGACGGTGTAGTCACCAGAGTAGGTGTAATCGGGTTGTCGCAAGCGTCGAGTACCGTCGGGGTAGCAGGCTGAACGAGAGCATCGGCCGGGCACTCTACGGTTGAACCTCCAGCAACAGGAACCTGGAAGTCCGGAATGTCAATAGTATAAATATAAGACCAGTCATGGTTGTTGCCTTCACAATCCCTGTAGTTGAATACCCATGTCATTGTACCGGCACAAGCGATAGCTGACGGTGTAGTCACCAGAGTAGGTGTAATCGGGTTGTCGCAAGCGTCGAGTACCGTCGGGGTAGCAGGCTGAACGAGAGCATCGGCCGGGCACTCTACGGTTGAACCTCCAGCAACAGGAACCTGGAAGTCCGGAATGTCAATAGTATAAATATAAGACCAGTCATGGTTGTTGCCTTCACAATCCCTGTAGTTGAATACCCATGTCATTGTACCGGCACAAGCGATAGCTGACGGTGTAGTCACCAGAGTAGGTGTAATCGGGTTGTCGCAAGCGTCGAGTACCGTCGGGGTAGCAGGCTGAACGAGAGCATCGGCCGGGCACTCTACGGTTGAACCTCCAGCAACAGGAACCTGGAAGTCCGGAATGTCAATAGTATAAATATAAGACCAGTCATGGTTGTTGCCTTCACAATCCCTGTAGTTGAATACCCATGTCATTGTACCGGCACAAGCGATAGCTGACGGTGTAGTCACCAGAGTAGGTGTAATCGGGTTGTCGCAAGCGTCGAGTACCGTCGGGGTAGCAGGCTGAACGAGAGCATCGGCCGGGCACTCTACGGTTGAACCTCCAGCAACAGGAACCTGGAAGTCCGGAATGTCAATAGTATAAATATAAGACCAGTCATGGTTGTTGCCTTCACAATCCCTGTAGTTGAATACCCATGTCATTGTACCGGCACAAGCGATAGCTGACGGTGTAGTCACCAGAGTAGGTGTAATCGGGTTGTCGCAAGCGTCGAGTACCGTCGGGGTAGCAGGCTGAACGAGAGCATCGGCCGGGCACTCTACGGTTGAACCTCCAGCAACAGGAACCTGGAAGTCCGGAATGTCAATAGTATAAATATAAGACCAGTCATGGTTGTTGCCTTCACAATCCCTGTAGTTGAATACCCATGTCATTGTACCGGCACAAGCGATAGCTGACGGTGTAGTCACCAGAGTAGGTGTAATCGGGTTGTCGCAAGCGTCGAGTACCGTCGGGGTAGCAGGCTGAACGAGAGCATCGGCCGGGCACTCTACGGTTGAACCTCCAGCAACAGGAACCTGGAAGTCCGGAATGTCAATAGTATAAATATAAGACCAGTCATGGTTGTTGCCTTCACAATCCCTGTAGTTGAATACCCATGTCATTGTACCGGCACAAGCGATAGCTGACGGTGTAGTCACCAGAGTAGGTGTAATCGGGTTGTCGCAAGCGTCGAGTACCGTCGGGGTAGCAGGCTGAACGAGAGCATCGGCCGGGCACTCTACGGTTGAACCTCCAGCAACAGGAACCTGGAAGTCCGGAATGTCAATAGTATAAATATAAGACCAGTCATGGTTGTTGCCTTCACAATCCCTGTAGTTGAATACCCATGTCATTGTACCGGCACAAGCGATAGCTGACGGTGTAGTCACCAGAGTAGGTGTAATCGGGTTGTCGCAAGCGTCGAGTACCGTCGGGGTAGCAGGCTGAACGAGAGCATCGGCCGGGCACTCTACGGTTGAACCTCCAGCAACAGGAACCTGGAAGTCCGGAATGTCAATAGTATAAATATAAGACCAGTCATGGTTGTTGCCTTCACAATCCCTGTAGTTGAATACCCATGTCATTGTACCGGCACAAGCGATAGCTGACGGTGTAGTCACCAGAGTAGGTGTAATCGGGTTGTCGCAAGCGTCGAGTACCGTCGGGGTAGCAGGCTGAACGAGAGCATCGGCCGGGCACTCTACGGTTGAACCTCCAGCAACAGGAACCTGGAAGTCCGGAATGTCAATAGTATAAATATAAGACCAGTCATGGTTGTTGCCTTCACAATCCCTGTAGTTGAATACCCATGTCATTGTACCGGCACAAGCGATAGCTGACGGTGTAGTCACCAGAGTAGGTGTAATCGGGTTGTCGCAAGCGTCGAGTACCGTCGGGGTAGCAGGCTGAACGAGAGCATCGGCCGGGCACTCTACGGTTGAACCTCCAGCAACAGGAACCTGGAAGTCCGGAATGTCAATAGTATAAATATAAGACCAGTCATGGTTGTTGCCTTCACAATCCCTGTAGTTGAATACCCATGTCATTGTACCGGCACAAGCGATAGCTGACGGTGTAGTCACCAGAGTAGGTGTAATCGGGTTGTCGCAAGCGTCGAGTACCGTCGGGGTAGCAGGCTGAACGAGAGCATCGGCCGGGCACTCTACGGTTGAACCTCCAGCAACAGGAACCTGGAAGTCCGGAATGTCAATAGTATAAATATAAGACCAGTCATGGTTGTTGCCTTCACAATCCCTGTAGTTGAATACCCATGTCATTGTACCGGCACAAGCGATAGCTGACGGTGTAGTCACCAGAGTAGGTGTAATCGGGTTGTCGCAAGCGTCGAGTACCGTCGGGGTAGCAGGCTGAACGAGAGCATCGGCCGGGCACTCTACGGTTGAACCTCCAGCAACAGGAACCTGGAAGTCCGGAATGTCAATAGTATAAATATAAGACCAGTCATGGTTGTTGCCTTCACAATCCCTGTAGTTGAATACCCATGTCATTGTACCGGCACAAGCGATAGCTGACGGTGTAGTCACCAGAGTAGGTGTAATCGGGTTGTCGCAAGCGTCGAGTACCGTCGGGGTAGCAGGCTGAACGAGAGCATCGGCCGGGCACTCTACGGTTGAACCTCCAGCAACAGGAACCTGGAAGTCCGGAATGTCAATAGTATAAATATAAGACCAGTCATGGTTGTTGCCTTCACAATCCCTGTAGTTGAATACCCATGTCATTGTACCGGCACAAGCGATAGCTGACGGTGTAGTCACCAGAGTAGGTGTAATCGGGTTGTCGCAAGCGTCGAGTACCGTCGGGGTAGCAGGCTGAACGAGAGCATCGGCCGGGCACTCTACGGTTGAACCTCCAGCAACAGGAACCTGGAAGTCCGGAATGTCAATAGTATAAATATAAGACCAGTCATGGTTGTTGCCTTCACAATCCCTGTAGTTGAATACCCATGTCATTGTACCGGCACAAGCGATAGCTGACGGTGTAGTCACCAGAGTAGGTGTAATCGGGTTGTCGCAAGCGTCGAGTACCGTCGGGGTAGCAGGCTGAACGAGAGCATCGGCCGGGCACTCTACGGTTGAACCTCCAGCAACAGGAACCTGGAAGTCCGGAATGTCAATAGTATAAATATAAGACCAGTCATGGTTGTTGCCTTCACAATCCCTGTAGTTGAATACCCATGTCATTGTACCGGCACAAGCGATAGCTGACGGTGTAGTCACCAGAGTAGGTGTAATCGGGTTGTCGCAAGCGTCGAGTACCGTCGGGGTAGCAGGCTGAACGAGAGCATCGGCCGGGCACTCTACGGTTGAACCTCCAGCAACAGGAACCTGGAAGTCCGGAATGTCAATAGTATAAATATAAGACCAGTCATGGTTGTTGCCTTCACAATCCCTGTAGTTGAATACCCATGTCATTGTACCGGCACAAGCGATAGCTGACGGTGTAGTCACCAGAGTAGGTGTAATCGGGTTGTCGCAAGCGTCGAGTACCGTCGGGGTAGCAGGCTGAACGAGAGCATCGGCCGGGCACTCTACGGTTGAACCTCCAGCAACAGGAACCTGGAAGTCCGGAATGTCAATAGTATAAATATAAGACCAGTCATGGTTGTTGCCTTCACAATCCCTGTAGTTGAATACCCATGTCATTGTACCGGCACAAGCGATAGCTGACGGTGTAGTCACCAGAGTAGGTGTAATCGGGTTGTCGCAAGCGTCGAGTACCGTCGGGGTAGCAGGCTGAACGAGAGCATCGGCCGGGCACTCTACGGTTGAACCTCCAGCAACAGGAACCTGGAAGTCCGGAATGTCAATAGTATAAATATAAGACCAGTCATGGTTGTTGCCTTCACAATCCCTGTAGTTGAATACCCATGTCATTGTACCGGCACAAGCGATAGCTGACGGTGTAGTCACCAGAGTAGGTGTAATCGGGTTGTCGCAAGCGTCGAGTACCGTCGGGGTAGCAGGCTGAACGAGAGCATCGGCCGGGCACTCTACGGTTGAACCTCCAGCAACAGGAACCTGGAAGTCCGGAATGTCAATAGTATAAATATAAGACCAGTCATGGTTGTTGCCTTCACAATCCCTGTAGTTGAATACCCATGTCATTGTACCGGCACAAGCGATAGCTGACGGTGTAGTCACCAGAGTAGGTGTAATCGGGTTGTCGCAAGCGTCGAGTACCGTCGGGGTAGCAGGCTGAACGAGAGCATCGGCCGGGCACTCTACGGTTGAACCTCCAGCAACAGGAACCTGGAAGTCCGGAATGTCAATAGTATAAATATAAGACCAGTCATGGTTGTTGCCTTCACAATCCCTGTAGTTGAATACCCATGTCATTGTACCGGCACAAGCGATAGCTGACGGTGTAGTCACCAGAGTAGGTGTAATCGGGTTGTCGCAAGCGTCGAGTACCGTCGGGGTAGCAGGCTGAACGAGAGCATCGGCCGGGCACTCTACGGTTGAACCTCCAGCAACAGGAACCTGGAAGTCCGGAATGTCAATAGTATAAATATAAGACCAGTCATGGTTGTTGCCTTCACAATCCCTGTAGTTGAATACCCATGTCATTGTACCGGCACAAGCGATAGCTGACGGTGTAGTCACCAGAGTAGGTGTAATCGGGTTGTCGCAAGCGTCGAGTACCGTCGGGGTAGCAGGCTGAACGAGAGCATCGGCCGGGCACTCTACGGTTGAACCTCCAGCAACAGGAACCTGGAAGTCCGGAATGTCAATAGTATAAATATAAGACCAGTCATGGTTGTTGCCTTCACAATCCCTGTAGTTGAATACCCATGTCATTGTACCGGCACAAGCGATAGCTGACGGTGTAGTCACCAGAGTAGGTGTAATCGGGTTGTCGCAAGCGTCGAGTACCGTCGGGGTAGCAGGCTGAACGAGAGCATCGGCCGGGCACTCTACGGTTGAACCTCCAGCAACAGGAACCTGGAAGTCCGGAATGTCAATAGTATAAATATAAGACCAGTCATGGTTGTTGCCTTCACAATCCCTGTAGTTGAATACCCATGTCATTGTACCGGCACAAGCGATAGCTGACGGTGTAGTCACCAGAGTAGGTGTAATCGGGTTGTCGCAAGCGTCGAGTACCGTCGGGGTAGCAGGCTGAACGAGAGCATCGGCCGGGCACTCTACGGTTGAACCTCCAGCAACAGGAACCTGGAAGTCCGGAATGTCAATAGTATAAATATAAGACCAGTCATGGTTGTTGCCTTCACAATCCCTGTAGTTGAATACCCATGTCATTGTACCGGCACAAGCGATAGCTGACGGTGTAGTCACCAGAGTAGGTGTAATCGGGTTGTCGCAAGCGTCGAGTACCGTCGGGGTAGCAGGCTGAACGAGAGCATCGGCCGGGCACTCTACGGTTGAACCTCCAGCAACAGGAACCTGGAAGTCCGGAATGTCAATAGTATAAATATAAGACCAGTCATGGTTGTTGCCTTCACAATCCCTGTAGTTGAATACCCATGTCATTGTACCGGCACAAGCGATAGCTGACGGTGTAGTCACCAGAGTAGGTGTAATCGGGTTGTCGCAAGCGTCGAGTACCGTCGGGGTAGCAGGCTGAACGAGAGCATCGGCCGGGCACTCTACGGTTGAACCTCCAGCAACAGGAACCTGGAAGTCCGGAATGTCAATAGTATAAATATAAGACCAGTCATGGTTGTTGCCTTCACAATCCCTGTAGTTGAATACCCATGTCATTGTACCGGCACAAGCGATAGCTGACGGTGTAGTCACCAGAGTAGGTGTAATCGGGTTGTCGCAAGCGTCGAGTACCGTCGGGGTAGCAGGCTGAACGAGAGCATCGGCCGGGCACTCTACGGTTGAACCTCCAGCAACAGGAACCTGGAAGTCCGGAATGTCAATAGTATAAATATAAGACCAGTCATGGTTGTTGCCTTCACAATCCCTGTAGTTGAATACCCATGTCATTGTACCGGCACAAGCGATAGCTGACGGTGTAGTCACCAGAGTAGGTGTAATCGGGTTGTCGCAAGCGTCGAGTACCGTCGGGGTAGCAGGCTGAACGAGAGCATCGGCCGGGCACTCTACGGTTGAACCTCCAGCAACAGGAACCTGGAAGTCCGGAATGTCAATAGTATAAATATAAGACCAGTCATGGTTGTTGCCTTCACAATCCCTGTAGTTGAATACCCATGTCATTGTACCGGCACAAGCGATAGCTGACGGTGTAGTCACCAGAGTAGGTGTAATCGGGTTGTCGCAAGCGTCGAGTACCGTCGGGGTAGCAGGCTGAACGAGAGCATCGGCCGGGCACTCTACGGTTGAACCTCCAGCAACAGGAACCTGGAATGGTTCACGTTCGATAGTGTAAGTGTATACCCAGTCAAAATAGGTTTCTAAATCGCAAGCCGTATACCTATAAGTATAAACAACCGTCCCCTCACAAGTTATAGGGTCAGGAGTTGAAACAATACTTCTGAGAATAGGGGGATCAAGAGTCCTTCCACAATTATCTAAAACAATAGGATTTGCTGGAGGTACTACATCATCAGGGCAAGAAACTGTTAAGGATCCAGCATTTGGAACAATGATCGAAACTTCATTAACATTTACGGTTACTGAAGCAGTCCCTAAATAACAACGCTCCGTTGTCCCTTCAATAGGGATGTAAACAGCCAAATCATAGGTCGTAGTTACACTTGGTGTGACTGTAAAAGTCTCTCCCTCATATTCACCGCCCGGGGTGGCATCCCAATAGTAAACAATTGGTGGAAAGGGTTGCCCTCCGCCAGGAAGATTCCCAATGTTATCAATTGCCCATGCACTCAATGCTGTACCGGAATAAACAAACCTGATTCTTAAATTTGATAGTCCGCGGTAATAGTCCAGACTAAGGGACATGCCATTAACCTGGAAATTATTTGTATTTAGTGAAGTGCCACTCAAAGGGCCAAGAAGATTAATAGGATAAGTAGCACCGCCATCCAAAGAAAGCTGTACTGTTGCAGTCGCACCTGCAACAAGGTTGTATGCATGAATAAAGGTTAAGTTTACAGAGGATGAGATTCCCACTAGGTTAAAAACAGGAGTCTCCATAACAGTGTTAAAGTTGCCTTTCGCCATTGCAAAATGCGGATTGCCAGCATTAATACCATGCCAAAAAGTATAGCTACCAAATGTCTCAGGATTGGCTATCTCTCCCCATGGTTCGGGATTTCCATTATTAGGACGGTTGGGAAGAAAGTCACCAGTGCATTGTTTTATACTGCCGGTGGGAGTGGTAGTGCACCAACCATCAGGATTGGCCTGGTCGAAACCACCCCCGCTGAAAGTGCCAGGTCCTGTTCCAGGTAATCCGGCATTTGCTGTTAGTGTTGTGGGTTCGCATTCACATATTGAAGCAGGAGATGCTGTAGCCGTTACGTTGGTTGCAAGTATTACGCTTACCACCGATACATCCGAGTAAGCAATATCACATATACCACTGCGAACTATTGCCCTGTAAAGTGTGGATTGTGTGAGTTGACCACTAAAAGAAAATGGGTTTGTTGTGATACTGGTATTTATCCAGGTTAATCCACCATCAATTGAAGATTGCCAGTTTATAATATTACCTGTCCCATACCCACTAAGAGTTAAAGACTCAGGGATTTGACCGTGACAAATGACCTGAATTAATGGTAAAACTTCACCACCCACTGATAATGGATCAATTGTAACAGTATGACTGGCATTATCGGGACCGTTACACCCTGAGGCACTGGCGGTGATAGTAGTTGTACCACTCCAGCCAGCGACATAAGTTACGTCGCCTGTTGATGGGATGATCGAGTTGCCTCCAGCAATACTTGCAGCGTCTAGGCTAAAAGTAATGCCAGTTGAGTTATTGGCTGTGGTGGTATAAGTGACTGTCCCTGCGCCCTGACAGCGAGTAGAAGTAGCCGGAGAGAAAGGATTGATTGTTACCGTAGGGGTGACGGTTACTACATGGGTAGTAGTTGGGGGACCGTTACACCCTGAGGCACTGGCGGTGATAGTAGTTGTACCACTCCAGCCAGCGACATAAGTTACTTCGCCTGTTGATGGGATGATCGAGTTGCCTCCAACAATACTTGCAGCGTCAAGACTATAAGTAATGCCAGTTGAGTTATTGGCTGTGGTGGTATAAGTGACTGTTCCTGCGCCCTGACAGCGAGTAGAAGTAGCCGGAGAGAAAGGATTGATTGTTACCGTAGGGGTGACGGTTACTACATGGGTAGTAGTTGGGGGACCGTTACACCCTGAGGCACTGGCGGTGATAGTAGTTGTACCACTCCAGCCAGCGACATAAGTTACGTCGCCTGTTGATGGGATGATCGAGTTGCCTCCAGCAATACTTGCAGCGTCAAGACTATAAGTAATGCCAGTTGAGTTATTGGCTGTGGTGGTATAAGTGACTGTTCCTGCGCCCTGACAGCGAGTAGAAGTAGCCGGAGAGAAAGGATTGATTGTTACTGTAGGGGTGACGGTTACTACATGGGTAGTAGTTGGGGGACCGTTACACCCTGCAGGCACTGGCGGTGATAGTAGTTGTACCACTCCAGCCAGCGACATAAGTTACTTCGCCTGTTGATGGGATGATCGAGTTGCCTCCAGTAATACTTGCAGCGTCAAGGCTATAAGTAATGCCAGTTGAGTTATTGGCTGTGGTGGTATAAGTGACTGTTCCTGCGCCCTGACAGCGAGTAGAAGTAGCCGGAGAGAAAGGATTGATTGTTACTGTAGGGGTGACGGTTACTACATGGGTAGTAGTTGGGGGACCGTTACACCCTGCGGCACTGGCGGTAATAGTAGTTGTACCACTCCAGCCAGCGACATAAGTTACTTCGCCTGTTGATGGGATTGATCGTAGTTGCCTCCAGCAACACTTGCAGCATCAAGGCTATAAGTAATACCAGTTGAGTTATTGGCTGTGGTTGTATATGTGACAGTCCCGGCTCCCTGGCAACGTGTTGAGGTAGCGGGTGAGAAAGGGTTAATCGTTACTGTAGGTGTAACGGTGACGACATGCGTGGCATTAGTGGGACCGTTACACCCTGCGGCACTGGCGGTAATAGTAGTTGTTCCACTCCAGCCAGCGACATAAGTTACTTCGCCTGTTGATGCGATGATCGTAGTTGCCTCCAGCAATACTTGCAGCATCTAGGCTATAAGTAATGCCAGTTGAGTTATTGGCTGTGGTGGTATAAGTGACTGTTCCTGCGCCCTGGCAGCGAGTAGAAGTAGCCGGAGAGAAAGGATTGATTGTTACTGTAGGGGTGACGGTTACTACATGGGTAGTAGTTGGCGGACCGTTACACCCTGAGGCACTGGCGGTAATAGTAGTTGTACCACTCCAGCTAGCGACATAAGTTACTTCGCCTGTTGATGGGATGATCGAGTTGCCTCCAGTAATACTTGCAGCGTCAAGGCTATAAGTAATGCCAGTTGAGTTATTGGCTGTGGTGGTATAAGTGACTGTTCCTGCGCCCTGACAGCGAGTAGAAGTAGCCGGAGAGAAGGGATTGATTGTAACAGTACGAGTTACAGAAAGAGCGGCCGTGGTGGAGGTAACACTTTGGCAGGTATAACCTGATAGCCCTGAAATTACAACATCATAATTCCCGACATCTGCCAGAGTTACATTTGAAATAGTATAAGTGGCATTGATTTCGTTTGCAATATTCACTCCATTTCGCCGCCATTGATATGTAAGTGGATCACTACCTGCATTTGCTGACACACTGAAGCTTATGTTTGTCGTACCTTCACAAACGGTTCGAGGATCTGGCTGATCGGTAATTGATATAGATTGATCAACATTTAATGTAACCTCATTTGACCTTACCGGAGTACACGGACTAAGTCCTGTTACTTCTACATAATAGATCCCGGCGTCAAGTAAAAAAGCCTGACCGAAGTTTAAGATATTTGATTGTGTTCCTGTAATTAATGTTGTGGGGATAACTGGGGTACCAGGATAGGTTCCTTTGTACCATTGATAAGTAAGTCCGTCTCCACTGGCAATAACACCGAATTGGGCCGAACTGGATGCACATATCCCCACATTAGTTGGGTAAGTATTTATACTCACAGCAAGATTAACAATGAGTATTGCATTACCTGAGGTTATTGGAGTGCATGGTCCGGCTCCGCTTACAACCACATTAAAACTGCCGGCATCAGCAGTGGTTACAGCAGTCAGGGACAACGTAGAAGAAGTAGCTCCGGATATATTACCACCATTTGTTAAGTTGGTTAAACCCTTTCTCCACTGGTAGGTCAGACCAGTACCAGTAGCTGTTACACTGAAGCTCACATTGGTCCCGGAACATACGGTTTGAGTTGCCACCGGTTGAGTTGTGATCACGACGGCCTCATTTACCACCAGTGCGGCATTAGTTGAAGTTACAGGACTGCAAGGTGCAGTCCCAGTAATCAATACATTATAATCAGAAGCTGCATCTCCTGTAACCACAGGGTTAATAGTCAAAGTATTGGTATTGGCACCTGAAATTGAACCGCCATTAACCAAATTGTTTGTCCCTCTTCTCCATTGGTAGGTGAGACCTGTTCCCGTAGCAGTTACACTCAAGTTCATTGAAGAACCTGAACATACAGTTTGAGTAATAGCTGGCTGACTATTAATGGTCACTACCTGGTTTACTATCAGTACAGCATCACTTGATGTAACTGAAATGCATGGTCCGGCTCCGCTTACAACCACATTAAAACTGCCGGCATCAGCAGTGGTTACAGCAGTCAGGGACAACGTAGAAGAAGTAGCTCCGGATATATTACCACCATTTGTTAAGTTGGTTAAACCCTTTCTCCACTGGTAGGTCAGACCAGTACCAGTAGCTGTTACACTGAAGCTCACATTGGTCCCGGAACATACGGTTTGAGTTGCCACCGGTTGAGTTGTGATCACGACGGCCTCATTTACCACCAGTGCGGCATTAGTTGAAGTTACAGGACTGCAAGGTGCAGTCCCAGTAATCAATACATTATAATCAGAAGCTGCATCTCCTGTAACCACAGGGTTAATAGTCAAAGTATTGGTATTGGCACCTGAAATTGAACCGCCATTAACCAAATTGTTTGTTCCTCTTCTCCATTGGTAGGTGAGACCTGTTCCCGTAGCAGTTACACTCAAGTTCATTGAAGAACCTGAACATACAGTTTGAGTAATAGCTGGCTGACTACTAATGGTCACTACCTGGTTTACTATCAGTACAGCATCACTTGATGTAACTGAAATGCATGGTCCGGCTCCGCTTACAACCACATTAAAACTGCCGGCATCAGCAGTGGTTACAGCAGTCAGGGACAACGTAGAAGAAGTAGCTCCGGATATATTACCACCATTTGTTAAGTTGGTTAAACCCTTTCTCCACTGGTAGGTCAGACCAGTACCAGTAGCTGTTACACTGAAGCTCACATTGGTCCCGGAACATACGGTTTGAGTTGCCACCGGTTGAGTTGTGATCACGACGGCCTCATTTACCACCAGTGCGGCATTAGTTGAAGTTACAGGACTGCAAGGTGCAGTCCCAGTAATCAATACATTATAATCAGAAGCTGCATCTCCTGTAACCACAGGGTTAATAGTCAAAGTATTGGTATTGGCACCTGAAATTGAACCGCCATTAACCAAATTGTTTGTTCCTCTTCTCCATTGGTAGGTGAGACCTGTTCCCGTAGCAGTTACACTCAAGTTCATTGAAGAACCTGAACATACAGTTTGAGTAATAGCTGGCTGACTATTAATGGTCACTACCTGGTTTACTATCAGTACAGCATCACTTGATGTAACTGAAATGCATGGTCCGGCTCCGCTTACAACCACATTAAAACTGCCGGCATCAGCAGTGGTTACAGCAGTCAGGGACAACGTAGAAGAAGTAGCTCCGGATATATTACCACCATTTGTTAAGTTGGTTAAACCCTTTCTCCACTGGTAGGTCAGACCAGTACCAGTAGCTGTTACACTGAAGCTCACATTGGTCCCGGAACATACGGTTTGAGTTGCCACCGGTTGAGTTGTGATCACGACGGCCTCATTTACCACCAGTGCGGCATTAGTTGAAGTTACAGGACTGCAAGGTGCAGTCCCAGTAATCAATACATTATAATCAGAAGCTGCATCTCCTGT
Organism: uncultured Bacteroidales bacterium; assembly: GCA_963828395.1. Lineage (GTDB taxonomy): Bacteria > Bacteroidota > Bacteroidia > Bacteroidales > VadinHA17 > SR-FBR-E99. The sequence goes on along the minus strand of CAWHED010000002.1, from coordinate 362,001 downwards.
AACCACAGGGTTAATAGTCAAAGTATTGGTATTGGCACCTGAAATTGAACCGCCATTAACCAAATTGTTTGTTCCTCTTCTCCATTGGTAGGTGAGACCTGTTCCCGTAGCAGTTACACTCAAGTTCATTGAAGAACCTGAACATACAGTTTGAGTAATAGCTGGCTGACTATTAATGGTCACTACCTGGTTTACTATCAGTACAGCATCACTTGATGTAACTGAAATGCATGGTCCGGCTCCGCTTACAACCACATTAAAACTGCCGGCATCAGCAGTGGTTACAGCAGTCAGGGACAACGTAGAAGAAGTAGCTCCGGATATATTACCACCATTTGTTAAGTTGGTTAAACCCTTTCTCCACTGGTAGGTCAGACCAGTACCAGTAGCTGTTACACTGAAGCTCACATTGGTCCCGGAACATACGGTTTGAGTGGCCTCAGGTTGTGAAGTGATGGCCACAGGTTGATTTACTGTAATTATTAACTCATCAGTTCCTGCACCACAAGATCCAGCTGGATCATTTGTTGTTGCTATCAATGTGACAGGTCCACTAGTAATAGAAGGCGTATATGTATAGGGTGCTGGATAAGGACCACCAGAGATGGATCCACTTGATGGCAGTAAAAGTTAGAATGGCGTTAGCATTACCCGTTAAAATTGGATTTAGAGCAATACTTGTTCCCGCACACATTGCGAAATCAGGCCCTAAATTAATAGCGGCAAAAGTATTTACATCGACCCTGAATGTCCTGAAGTTCCCGGACCGCAGGGATTACTCACCTGTAACTGTAATATCCTGGTTATTTCCAATAATTGCACTGCCTGTTGCTGTTGCATTAACAGTTGTTGTTCCCTGTCCCGAATTAATAACCCATCCTGTAGGGAAAGTCCAATTATAATAAGTAGCACCAGTAGTCCCGGTGAGCGGTATTACAGTATATGTTACGTTTGCAGGCGGACAAACTGCCGTCGGTCCTGAGATCTGGTTGTTATTCAAAAATGGCGGTCCTGTATAGACAGCCATTGTGATTGCGATTGCTAGTCGCTGTAGATGGCGAGGCACAAGTAGCATTTGAAGTAAGTACAACCGTAACTAGTCTGGCCATTGATCCAGGATGTCCTTGTGAAAGTGTTACTGGTTGTTGGTGTTCCCTGGTTGACTCCATTTATTTGCCATTGGTAAAGGGGATTAGCTCCTCCATTTGTAGGGGTTGCTGTGAAAGTTACGGATGTATTACTGCAAATGGAAGTTGCTGTAGCGACAATACTAACAGCAGGAATGACAAGCGAATTCACGGTCATTGTAACCGTATTGGATGTTGCCGGATTGCCTGTCGGACAAGGAGTTGCATTTGAAGTCAGGACGACATAAACCTGATCGCCTGTTACCGGGACATAAGAATAAGTCGAACTGTTTGTTCCGACAGGAACTGCTATTTAAATACCATTGATAGGCAGGAGTTGTTCCTCCGTTGGTTGGTGTAGCAGTGAAGGTCACTGATGTGCCTGCGCAAACTGGATTTGCAGAAGGAGCAACCGATACACTTACCGGCAGATTTGGATTCACGGTCATTGTAACCGTATTTGGTTGCCGGACTTCCTGTACCGCAGGTTGCATTTGAAGTCAGGATGACATAAACCTGGTCGCCTGTTACCGGGATATAAGAATAAGTTGAACTGTTTGTTCCAACAGGACCTCCATTTAAATACCATTGATAGGCAGGAGTTGTTCCTCCGTTAGTTGGTGTAGCTGTGAATGTCACAGATAGTGCCTGCGCAAACTGGATTTGCAGAAGGAGCAACCGCTACACTTACCGGCAGATTTGGATTCACGGTCATTGTAACCGTATTGGATGTTGCCGGATTACCTGTCGCACAGGAGTTGCATTTGATGTCAGAACGACATAAACCTGGTCACCTGTTGCCGGGACATAAGAATAGGTTGGACTGTTTGTTCCGACAGGACCTCCATTTAAGTACCATTGATAAGCAGGAGTTGTTCCGCCGTTGGTTGGTGTGGCGGTGAAGGTGACAGATGTGCCAGCGCAAACCGGATTTGCAGAAGGAGCAACCGTTACACTTACCGGCAAATTTGGATTCACGGTCATTGTAACCGTATTGGATGTTGCCGGACTGCCTGTCGGACAGGAGTTGCATTTGAAGTCAGGACGACATAAACCTGATCGCCTGTTACCGGGACATAAGAATAAGTTGAACTGTTTGTTCCAACAGGACTGCCATTTAAATACCATTGATAGGCAGGAGTTGTTCCTCCGTTGGTTGGTGTAGCAGTGAAGGTCACTGATGTGCCTGCAGCAAACAGGATTTGCAGAAGGAGCAACCGATACACTTACCGGCAGATTTGGATTCACGGTCATTGTAACCGTATTGCTGGTTGCCGGACTTCCTGTACGCGCAGGTTGCATTTGAAGTCAGGATGACATAAACCTGATCGCCTGTTACCGGGATATAAGAATATGTTGAACTGTTTGTTCCAACAGGTCCCGATTTAAATACCATTGATAGGCAGGAGTTGTTCCTCCGTTAGTTGGTGTAGCTGTGAATGTCACAGATGTGCCTGCGCAAACTGGATTTGCAGAAGGAGCAACCGATACACTTACCGGCAGATTTGGATTTACGGTCATTGTAACCGTATTGGATGTTGCCGGATTACCTGTTGGACAAGGAGTTGCATTTGATGTCAGAACGACATAAACCTGATCACCTGTTGCCGGGACATAAGAATAAGTTGGACTGTTTGTATCCGACAGGATGCTCCATTTAAGTACCATTGATAAGCAGGAGTTGTTCCTCCGTTGGTTGGTGTGGCGGTGAAGGTGACAGATGTGCCAGCGCAAACCGGATTTGCAGAAGGAGCAACTGTTACACTTACCGGCAAATTTGGATTTACGGTCATTGTAACCGTATTGGATGTTGCCGGATTGCCTGTCGGACAAGGAGTTGCATTTGAAGTCAGGACGACATAAACCTGATCGCCTGTTACCGGGACATAAGAATAAGTCGAACTGTTTGTTCCAACAGGACTGCCATTTAAATACCATTGATATGCAGGAGTTGTTCCTCCGTTGGTTGGTGAAGCTGTGAATGTCACAGATGTGCCTGCAGCAAACTGGATTTGCAGAAGGTGCAACCGCTACACTTACCGGCAGATTTGGATTGACTGTTACCTGAATAAGGTTACTTGTTACTGCCTGAGGACTAGCACATGCTTCTGATGAGGTAAGAACGACTGAAACAATCTGTCCATTTGTAAGGGTTATTGTTGAATATGTATTGCTATTGGTTCCGACTGGAATAGCACCTACAAACCATTGATAAGTTGGATTAAGACCACCATTAGTTGGAGTTGCAGCTGTAAAGACAACAGTAGTTCCTTCGCAAAATACCGTTTCGCTTGCTGAAATTGTTACAGATGGAACAACTACTGGATTGACAGTGATGGTAATTACATTGCTAATGGCAGGAACAGGATTCGGGCAGGTTACGTTTGAGGTAAGTCTAACTCTTACTACGTCTCCATTAATTGGAGTATATGTAAAGGTTGAACCATTTGTTCCCTGGGGATTTCCATTTACTAACCATTGGTATAAAGGTGCTATACCTCCGTTAATTGGAGTTGCGGTAAATGTCACAGTTGTTCCAGCACATACCGTGGAAGCACTAGCCGAAATGGCGACGCTTACGGGGAGAATTGGATTTACAATAATAGTTCCTGTGGCATTTACGGTACCGCAACCGCCGGTTAAAGTAACCGTATAATTGAAAGGACTGCCTGTTGATGTAGTTGGGGTACCGCTTATTGTTACAGTATTGGCAGCCCAGGAGCCTATTACACCTGTTGGAAGCCCGCTGAATGTTACACCTGTAGCGCCGGTTGTAACATACGTTATGTTAGAAATAGGTGTGTTAATGCATACATTCTGTACGGAGGTACCTGCTGCCGATGTCAGATTGATTGTATTGTCCGGCGTCACCGTAACTGTAGCCGATCCCGTCTGTGCTCGAGAACAAGTTGCAGGGCTTGCGTCCTGCACGCTTACCATGTTGTAAGTAAATGAGCCAGCTGTACCAGTAGGGGCAGGTAATGTTACGGTATTTCCCGAAATTGTAGTTATTGTTGCGTTGGAACCACCATCGATGTTGTAAGTAAAAGTATAAGGAGCAATACCATTCGCCCCGGTGAATGTAATATTGGGAGAAGGAGCATTACGGCAGATTTCAGTAGTACCACTGATTGTTGCCGCAGGCAGTGGATAAACTGTAATTACTATTAGCAAACTGGTTACCGAACCACATGAAGGTGTTCCAGCATCTGTTGCAGTTATCCTATAATGTGTTGTGCTTGTAAGCGTGGAAGGTGAATAGGAGAGACCTGTTGCACCTGTGGGCGTCCATGTAGTCCCATCGGGGCTGCTTTCCCATTGATAATTATATGAACCGGAACCGCCTGTGGCTGGAGTTGCATTTAAAGTTGCCGGTGTGCTACTATAGCAAATTTCCTGACTGGAAGAAATTATTGGTGCTGCCAATGGATCTCTTACTAATAGATTCCTATCCCTAGTAAAACTTGTTTCAATGCATGTTGTCTCGGATGGAGGCTGGTTAAGTGTAGTAAAAGTGACTGATACCCGGTATGATCCGCTATGTTCTGTAGTTCCGTTCGATATAAGAAACTGGGGTGTTATTGTTCCTGAATATGGACCACCTTCTGGAATTGGGACCCAGCTTGCGCCATCATACCTATACCATTGGTAACCAACAACATCACCTTGCGTGAAAACCTCATAAGTTATGTTTCCTCCATAGCAAATTGTTGAATTTACGACTACTGGGGTAATATCCGTTATAGTATTTATTCTCAACAAAGCAGGATCGGAAGTAATGGTCCGGCAATCGTCAGTAATTAATACCCGATATTCAGTGCCATCTATATTCAATCCAAGTACACCAATGTCCGGAATTGAAAGAAATGCGTTGGTTGCGCCACTTATGTCTGTAAAGCTTCCATTGGGAGGTCTTGATTGCCATTGATATGTAGCTATTCCAACTATTCCGTTTACTCCGACTGAAAATTCAACGGTATTACCATAACAGTCTGTTTGTGGTTGTGGTTGATTGTCAATCGATAGTGGGATAGCGGGTTGGATTACCTGGATATTAGTTCCTTGCTCTGAGCAACCATAATTATCTGACACTGTTACAGAGTAGGTACCTGCCGGAATATTATTCAGGTCTTCTGTTGTAGCGCTGTTGCTCCAGGCAAATGTATAAGGAGTTGTTCCTCCGCTTACAGTCAGGTCGATTGATCCGGTTGAATCACCGAAGCACAGGACATCAGTTGTGCTTGTTGATGTTTCTGGCAAGGCATTTACCGTAACCGTTATAGCATAATCATAGGCAACACACTGTGAAGTATTGCTAAATATAGTGAGCATGGCATTATAAGTTCCTACGGCAGCATTGCTAGGGACAGTAAGAGTTATAGGGCTTGATGGAATTAAAGTTGCAGACACATCTGTAAAACCTTGTGCCTCTGCTGTACTATGATAATCAATACTGTAAGAGTCTGGATTATTTGTTGTTGATGAATAATAAAGACTTGCAGATGTCGTACCTTGACATACTGAAGAATTTGAACTCACTAATTCAATACCACATTGCCCCCAAGCTGAACTCACCGCCAAAAGCCAAATACCCATAACTATCAGGGTTTTCCTGAGGACGGGCCATAATTTCAGGCTATGAGGGGATAAAAAAAATGGACTATTAATATGTTCCGCTACTAATGACAATAGTTTTATACGTTTACTCTATCTAAATGTTACTGAGGTTTTTATAATTTATTTTATCAATCTCACATTTCGCTAGTATCGGCAAAGAGCCGAAACCAAAACCAGCCACATAACCAAACACCCCTACTGTGGATATTCCATTTACATAAACATGCTCCTGTTTAGGGGTCAGACTGCTGATAGTTATTGACCACTCAGTCAGAGTGTTGTCAAGGGAAAGTTCTGTTATAATGTCTGCGATTTTTTTCATGTCACATTTTCGGGTTAAGACAAAAAAATTGCTACGGGCTCTATTCTCTTTTTTTTTAAAGCCTGCAACAATTAAAAATTTCCCTAACTCTCTGTTCCTCTACACTACTTTTAATCTCGGGTTATCTGACGTCACTTTTAAAATCGGGCAGATTACCACGATATAAATATATGGTTGATTTTATTATTTGAATTTTAATTTTGACAAGTGAGTAAGAAAAATACATAAAGGCTCCTTTTTTAGAAAGCAACATATAAATTAAGGTATAGTATAAACATTCTTGCCTCTAAATTATTGTAATTAAGGTATATTAAAATTCCTGCTCTTATCAGTTACTAAAGAGTCGGCAGTAGCTTAGGATTTGCGATTTGCGATTTAGGATTTGCGATTTTTAGGACTGGGGACCGAGGCGTGAGGCATGAGTTGGAGCGACTCAGCGATTGGGCGACTTTGCGATCCTGCAACTGGGAAGGATTCCACCTTCGCTAAAGCTTTGGCGGAGAATGCATGGGCCGAATGGAATATCGAACAGGGAACACCGATTTAGGATTTAGGAAGTGTTTATCCTGCCCGATCTCAGGATTGTAGGTCTCATGGCATGGAGCGTGGGGTGAGGGACAGGGGGAAGTCGGAAGTATGTAATCAGAAGTGGTCAATAGTCTGGTTACTGATGACTGAATCTAAGCGAGCAAGCGACTGGCGACAGAAGGGAAGAATGCCTATTTCTTACTTTTTACCATTACGCAGCTTGCTGTGGCGGATGCCGTAAGTAAAGTAAATGACAAGTCCTATGGCCATCCACCCAATGAGCCTGAGCCAGGTTGGGACGGGTAGAGAAAACATCTGCACAAGACAAACACTCGCACCAAGGAAAGGAATAACAGGCACCCACGGGGTCCGGAACGGACGTTCAAGCTCCGGCCTCTTGTATCTCAGCACGATAATCCCGGTACAGACTATGGCAAATGCCAGGAGGGTCCCAATGGAGACAAGCTCACCAAGGATGTTGATCGGCAGGATACCGCCGAGAATCATAGCTACAGATCCTGTTATAATCGTAGCAGCATAGGGGGTCTTAAATTTCGGATGTACCTTGGAGAAAATAGGAGGCAGCAGTCCGTCGCGTGACATTGAATAGAATATCCTCGGCTGGCCAAGCATCATGACCAGGATCACGGAACTCAGTCCTGCAATGGCAGCAATCTTGATCACCGGCCTGAGCCAGAAAAGCTTTTCACCCATCGCATTGACTCCAACGGCAATAGGATCAGCAACATTCAGCAGTTTGTAACTTACTATACCGGTTAGTACGATGGCAACGAGGATATACAACAGGGTGGAGATCCCGAGCGAACCCAGAATACCAATGGGCATGTCGCGCTGCGGGTTTTTCGCTTCCTGCGCCGCCGTGGAGACGGCATCGAACCCTATATAGGCAAAGAAGATAACCGCCGATCCGCGCAAAATACCACTCCAGCCGAAGTGTCCCCAGGTGCCGGTATTCGCCGGTATGAACGGATGCCAGTTTGCCTTATTGACAAAAAAGAACCCTATACCTATAAATAATATGATGACAAAAACCTTGACCATTACCATAATATTATTAAATCCGGCAGATTCTTTAATACCTATCACCAGCAGAGTGGTAATAAGAGCGATGATAACCATTGCCGGAATGTTTATCACGCCGGTGAGGTGAGGAAGGGTGTCAGGATTAATGCCCAGGGTGGAAAGGTTGCTTACCAATTGTGAAGTGAGGGTTTGCCAGCCTGTTTCAGGGACGTTGACCATCACCGTACCCCATGCTGCAGTGAGCTGGGCAGGGATATTGACCCCGAAATCCCGCAGGAAACTGACCACATAGCCTGACCATCCTACTGAAACTGTCGAAGCGGCAAAGAGATACTCGAGGATAAGATCCCAGCCGATGATCCATGCAATAAACTCGCCCAGTGTGGCATAGGCATAAGTGTAAGCACTGCCGGAGATTGGTATCATTGAAGCAAACTCGGCGTAACAGAGCCCTGCAAAGAGACACGCGAAGCCGGAGATAATGAATGAGAACACGATAGCAGGTCCGGCATACATCGCGGCTGCCTGGCCGGTGAGGACAAATATCCCGGCGCCAATGATTGCCCCGATACCCAGTGTAGTAAGGTTTGTTGCGCTGAGCGCTCTTTTCAGTCCCTGATCCGATTTTGATTCAGACATCAGCTGGGACATCGGTTTGGTATTAAAAAGCTTCGACATGTTTTATTAGGTTAGCATCTTCAAAAATAATGAAATTGTTTTCCCGACGATGATCATCAGGGGAAAGGTTTTATGTTTTTCGACCTTTTTAGATGCAGGAGGCCCGTCCGGAGAAAAAGTGCAGATATTTGTAAAGTATGCAATGATTATATATTTTTGTGCCGCTGCTGAAGCAGAAGGAGCGAAGGGTAAGGGGCTTTAACCATCCGCCGGTTGGCGGATGAACTGTCTTGAGAAACCTGGCTTCTGATTAACCTGGAGCGATGGGTGAGAGGCTTAAACCAGCAGTTTGCTAAACTGCCGTACGGGTAACCGTACCGGGGGTTCGAATCCCCCTCTCTCCGCAACACATGACTGATCCCGACCGCCAACAAGCGGTCGGGATTATTTTTTCACCGAGGAGGCATAGAAGGCTTGCCTTCAAAAGCGGAGGAGGTGAAATAAATAAGACCTGGAAGGTCAGTTATGTGTCGCAGGGTCTCCCGTCGTGGATCATGAGCGAAGCGAGTAATCATCATAGTGATGTTTATAACTGACCACCTCCCCCTCCTTCGTCGCCTCCCCCTCCTTCGTCGCCTTCCCTGCGGTCTGACGCCTCCCTGAAATTGCCACCGGGCAATTTCTAATCGGTCGGTCCCCCTTCCCCGTTACGCCTGGCGGCGTTCCTGGGCAGGCTCTAACTTAAGGAGAGGAAACTTCACCAGATTCATAAAATTGATTTTGAGTTAAACTATTTGTAACTTTAAATTTCAACTAATTTAAAGTGGAGGATCTATTATGTCAAATGAAGAAACAACAACAGGTCAAAGTCCGACTTTAATGTCAACAAATCTGCCCGATCTGGCAAAGTACATGCGGTTCGTAGGATTGCTACAGATGATTGGCGGAGTGCTTTATTGCCTGACAATTATAGGCGCAATCATCGGAGTCCCAGTTTTTATAATGGGTAAGAGACTAAGGGAATTGGCTGATGCATTTACAAATTATAATGCATCCAATTCCGGCAAGGATCTGGAATCGGCCATCGAAAAGCAAACCCGTTCTTTTTTTATCCAATATGTATTGGCTATAATCGGTGTTGTGATTATGGCAATATATATTGTAGTAATGATTGGCCTTCTGGCTTCGGGAGGATTGCGATAGTTATTCTTTCTAATAGGAGGAAGCGACGCCCAGGTGGGGTATTCTGGACGAAACAACGACGCCAAGTTTTGGCGTCGTTACTTGCGTATCTAAATTGTCTTTAAATTGACAGTCGACGACGCCCGGACCAGGCGGACCTGAATGCCCGCATCCACGACCCGCCACCTGCCATTGCTACATATTATCGGTCAAACCCCGCAAATACCGAAGATATTTTTCAACAGAATCAGTGAAACCGTTAATAATTTCTTCAAAAAAAATTTTTCATAACCAAAAAATAGTTACTTTTGCGAAGTTTTTAAGAACAGAACACAAATATTTTTACAATATAGAATAACAGAACCAAAATTTTAAACACAAATGAAAAACAGATTCTTTTTAGTAGTTGCTACCGTTGCAGCAGTAGCTATCATGACAAGCTGCGCTAAAGTTCCTCAGGAAGCTCTTGATGCTGCTAAGGCTGCCATCGAAACAGCTCAGACAGCTCAGGCTGATGTTTATTTCCCGGCAGAATTTGCTGCACTGAATGATCAATTAACTGTAATCAACCAGGATATTGAGACTCAGAAATCAAAAACCGCAAAGGATTTCAAGCTTGTTAAGACAAACGCTGAAGCTATCACCCTTCAGGCTGGCGAACTCGCAGCAAAAGTTGAAGCTAAGAAAGCAGAAGTGAAAGCAGAAGCCGAAACAATGATGGCTGGCGTTACAACCCTTCTCGATGAAGCAAAAGCTCTTCTCCTCAAAGCCCCCAAAGGCAAAGAAGGCAAAGCTGTACTTGATGAGATGAAGAATGAGATCGCAGCTGTTGAAACTTCTTTAGCTGATGCTAAGACAGCCTTTGACGGCGGCGCCAACTATGTGCAGGTTGTTGACAAAGTAAAAGCAGCTACCGAAACTCTTAACGGTATCATCGCTGAACTGAAAGCAGCTATTGTAAAAGCTGGTGGTAAAGTCTAATCTTACCTTTAAATTATAAAAGGAATCCCCGGGATGAGTCCCGGGGATTTTTTTAGCATGACCTACAGGATGCGCCGTTCACTGGTTAAGAAACTGATATACATTTTATTAGCTTTAGTTGCTGTCTGCCTGCTGATCTTACTCTTTAAATCGATGGTTCCCGAACCACCGGTCAGGGAAATCGAACAGGCAAGAGTGGCAATTGCTACGGCCAGAAACCACAATTCCGTAATCTATTCACCTAGAATTTTCAGGGAAGCCCGCAGTTATTATGACTCGGCTATGATTTCATGGAGAAACGAAAACGAACGCTTCATCCTTTTCCGTGATTATGAAAAAACCATCGAATTTGCGGCTATAGCCAATAAGAAAGCCATCGAGGCTACAAGGGCTACCATCGCCAAATCGAACAGCCTGAAGACCAACCTGGCAAGCGAGATCAAGCGACTGAAAGGCGAGATGGCTTCCTTCGAGACGATTTTCCAGTCGATGCCGATCCCGCAGGATGTCAGGAAAAAACATGCCAGGGGAAAACTGCTGCTGAAAGAAGCAGAGATCGATCTTAAAAAAGAAAACTTTGTCAGCGGTAACGTAAAAATTACCGAGGCAAACGAATATATCTCAGACGCCTATTCCCTGGCCCGTAAAAAACTGGAAGAGTACTTCAGGAGTTATCCCGACTGGCAGGATTGGGCGGTCAGTACAATTACAGACAGCCGGCGCACAGGCTCATATGCTATCCTGATTGAGAAAATTCCACCTCGGCTGCACCTGTACCAGGGAGGCAAAAAGAAATATACCTTTGATGCAGAGTTTGGCAGCAACTGGATAGGAGACAAGAACAGAAAAGGAGACATGGCCACTCCCGAAGGAAAATACAAAGTGACCAAGAAACTGTCCAGAGGCTCCACGAAGTACCATAAGGCACTGATGATCAATTATCCGAACAAGCAGGACGTTGAGGATTTCAATGCCATGCTCAAACGGGGACAGCTCCCGGCTGATGCAGGTATAGGTGACCTTATAGAGATTCACGGTGATGGCGGTAGAGGCGGGAACTGGACACAGGGTTGCGTGGCACTGAAAAACAGCGATATGGACCTGCTTTTCAAATATATATCCACCGGTACACCGGTGACAATTATAGGGTCAACTTCAACCCTCGGGGAGTTCCTCTCCTCAAGATAATAAGACAAATGGAAGAGCAAAACAACAATATCATCGATTCTGACTCATCATCAAAGGGTCAACGCAGGACTGTCAGGGATTACATCGACTCCCACAAGGGCGCGAGAATAACACTTATATGCATTGCCGTAGCGTTGCTTCTCATCTTTCTTCTGGCAGTACCTCTCTACTTTGCGCCTGCCCTTCAACATTCATGGGGTAAGAACAGAGCGGAATGCAGGGCTGATTCTGCACTACTCGCAGACAGGGCAATTAAGAAACAGATTGCTGTCATCAACATTGAAATCACCAGGCTTGAACGCAAGCTTGCTTCATTCATCCCTACCCAGACCTATATAGTAATAAATACCACTGACAACAGGTTTTCCCTTTACCGCAACCGCAAACTCGTCCGTGAAGGCTTTGTTTCATCAGGTAGTTATACTCTCCTGAAAACAGAAGACGGTGAGAAGGAGTGGATCTTCAGGACCCCGCGCGGACGGTTTACCATACAGGGTAAAACCACACATCCTGTCTGGCGCAAGCCTGACTGGGCTTTTGTGGAAGAAGGACTGCCCATCCCCGGTCCCGCTCACCCATCCAGGTTTGAGTACGGGGTGCTGGGTGATTATGCTCTCAGCCTTGGCGACGGATATCTTATCCACGGCACTCTTTACCAGAGATTACTCGGCATGCCGGTGACGCACGGCTGCATCAGGCTTAACGATGATGATCTTGAGGCAGTATTTAATGCGCTGAGCGTCGGATCGAAAGTCTATATTTACTGAAAACACCCACTGAAATGAACTGGTCAAAATATAAAGGGTACATCATCACAGGGGCAGTACTGCTTGTCTTCATCGTATTGTACCTGACAAAATCCGTCTCGGCGGTAAACCATGCGGTACGTACATTTGACAATGCATATTTCGCTTCGCTGGAACAGAAAGAAGGTGACACCATTGATCACTGCGCAATACCGGGTTACATTGATCTCATAAGGGAAAAGGCCTTCCTCGGTTCCCAGGTGAAGCTGGCAGAAGCAGATTCGATAGGACTGATTATCAACATACGCGACAGTGTTATACAACTCCTGATAAAAGGACTGCCGATAAGAAGTGTAAAGATCAGTGAATATGATATTTCTCCTTTCTTTCAGCGTGCCAATCAGGAAGCCATTTACAGCATGCTTTCATCGCCGATGAAGATAACCGGGATGCAGGCTACCTTCATGAAGGATCCGGTGAGTGTGAAGATCGCACCGAAGGACACCACTATGGCAGTGGTGGATGCGAAGCCTGACACGACTGATTTTGAGGCTGTCTTTTTCACTCTAAATACTGATCAGAATGTGCGCTTTTTCTTTGAGCAGCAGGAAGATACGATCGGAGCAGACAGGCGGGCGCGCTTCTTCTTCGACCTGAAAGACAGGTCAAAGAACGCAAAAGCCACCATGAAGGCCGTTGCTAAATTCAACACGCCGCCCTATGTGCCGTATATAAAGATATGGATACCCAAGGCAGAAGCCAAGATTGTTTACAGGGCTATTCCGCGTGAAGGTCTTATTGTTCTGACGGAATAAATATGCTGTAGTAATTTCGCGGAAAAATACTACTTTTGCACAATTATTTTTCGGTCTGTAGCTCAGATGGTAGAGCAGCTGACTCTTAATCAGCGGGTCCAGGGTTCGAGTCCCTGCAGACCGACGAAAAATTCAAAGGAAGCGCCGTGCTTCCTTTTTTGATAAATGTAGCTCAGATTGCAGAGCATCCCGACCTTTGGTCGGGAGGGTCCAGGGTTAAGTGTTTCCTGCCTTCGGAAGTCAACTCAAGAGCAGAGTGTTCAGGCTTCATTCAACATTTTCCTTTTTAGAATGTTTTTATAATTACAGCCGGAAGAGGTCGCAACTAATAACACATGAGGCTTGTATGATATCAGCTGTTTATGAGTAACTTTGCCGGGTCATCCTGATCATTATTTACCATAAGATAAATGACGATAGCAGCACTTTCACCACTGACTGAGATAGACGGCCGTAACCTGTATTATACGTTTATTGCAGGAGGTAAAAAGGTGATAGCCAGCCAGGCTGAACTTAACAGGATAAACGTCTTCCCGGTAAATGACGGTGATACAGGTACTAACCTGGCCACGACTATAATGTCGGTTATTGAGAGTCTCCGTCCCGACAGGAATTATAAAGTCACCGCAGGGAGGATTGCTGAGGCAGCCCTGGTAAATGCAAGGGGTAATTCCGGGATAATCTTCGCGCAGTTTCTCTACGGACTAAGCCGGGAAACAGACAGTTCTGCCACTGTCAATCTCAGACAGTTTGCTGAGAGTGTCCAGCGGGCGGTAAGGTACGTGTATGAGGCTGTGGCAAACCCGGTTGAAGGAACAATGCTTACGGTAATTAAAGAGTGGGCTGAATATCTCAACGCCAGCTGGCATAAGTTCACCGATTTTAACCTCTTTCTGATGAGCTCGATGGAGGTTCTGCGAAAATCACTGTCAGAAACAACATCAAAACTCAGGATCCTGGCTACTTCAAAGGTAGTTGATGCAGGCGCCAAAGGATTTGTGCTATTCGTGGAAGGCATAATAGATTATATCAGCTCACGAAATGTGAAGGATCTGTTAAAGTCAAAGCCAGTGGCAACACCGCTCTTTTCGGAAGAACTGATAAGCGCAGAGACAGTCAACTTCAGATACTGCACGGAAGCATTAATAAAAAACTGCTCCATCGACCATGGCAGGCTGTCAGAATTGCTGGGCAGGTACGGAGATTCAGCCGTGATAGCTGGTTCAGAGGAATTACGGAGAATACATGTTCATACCAATGATCCTGCTGAACTGTTCAATGAGCTGAGAAAGAACGGATTGCTTACCTTCCAGAAGGCTGATGATATGGTAAGGCAGAGTGAAACGGTACATAACCGTAAATGGAATATTGCCCTGGTGGTAGATTCCACCTGCGACATCTCTCCTGAGATACTGGATCACTATCAGATCCATATGTTACCTATAAATCTCTCTTTCGGGGACAATCATTATCTTGACAAGGTTACTATAAAGCCTGATCAGTTTTATACACTGCTTGCTGAAAGTCCTGATTATCCGAAAACAGCCCAGGTGAATGAAAAAGCTTTTGAAAACCTTTATTCACAGCTTGTATCACGTTATGATTCCGTGATCGCTCTGAACGTTTCCGACAAGTTCAGTGGCACTTTCAACTCAAGTCAGAAGGCTGCGCTGAAGGTGTCACGTGAGTTTAATAAACCAATATCAGTCATAAATTCAAAGGGTGTCTCCGGATCAATGGGTCTTCTTGCATTACGCATCGCAATGGCCATTGAGGACGGCCACACTCATGAGCAAATTCTGAAAATGTCAGAGAAATGGGTCAGCGATACAAAGATATTTGTGAGTGTCAGGACTCTCAAATATATGGTGCGGGGAGGAAGAGTATCTCATTTTAAGGGGCTGATTGCACATCTGCTGAATATTAATCCCATTGTGTCCGTTGATGCTGCAGGAAAGGCATTTGTTTTTGACAAAGCCTTTAACCAGAAGGCAAACATGGAAAAAGTAATGGATCACATAAAAAAATTATCAGGAAGCAGGAAGGTATGGAATTACATTGTTCTTCATGCACAGAATCCTGATGCTGCTGACTGGTATGCTGCAAAAATGGAGACTATGTTTAATAAAAAACCGGTATCGGTGGTAAATATTTCACCGGTAATAGGTGCGCATGCCGGTGTGGGTGCAGCCTCCGTAGCGTTTATGTTTGAATAAAGGACCGAAGATGTCACTGTTGTATATATGGGTGCAGGCTCTGATTGTCATCATGATCATGATGACTTTACTGTGGGTCGTCAGTGTCTTGATAAAAAACGTGAGTATTGTCGACCTGTTCTGGGGATTGGGCTTTGTGATTACCGGGTGGTTTTATTATTTCCATACTGATGGTTATGAACCCAGGAAGCTTGTTCTTATGATTATGGTGACTATCTGGGGCTTGCGTCTCTCAGGGTATCTTGCCTGGCGCAATGCGGGCAGGGGGGAGGATTTCAGGTACCAGCAGTTCAGAAAGAATTACGGCGAAAAGCGATACTGGTGGATCAGCTTCTTCCAGACTTTTCTTTTACAGGGTGTGCTCATGTGGCTTATCTCGGTTCCGCTGCTGGGAGCACAGTATCATTCCGGCAATAATCACCTCGGAATAATAGATGTAGTCGGGATAGTTCTATGGATCATCGGGATAACGTTTGAGTCCGGCGGTGACTTTCAGCTTGCGCGCTTTAAGGCTGATCAGTCAAACAAAGGCAAAGTACTCGATTCAGGCTTCTGGAAATATACAAGGCACCCAAACTACTTTGGTGATGCTGCCGTATGGTGGGGTTACGGATTGCTCTCGGTTGCAGCCGGAAGCTTTCTGCCGGCGCTTGGATCACTTCTCATGACGGCACTTATCATTAAGGTATCAGGTGTGGCGTTGCTTGAAAAATCACTGGTGTCCGATAAACCAGGTTATAAGGAATATATTGAAAGGACAAGTGCGTTCATTCCATGGTTCCCCAAAAAAGGCGGCAATTAACTAAACAATAATAACTCAATTCTGTCCTATGAAAAAGATCACTGTAATTTCATTAATGCTGCTGTTCTGTTATACAGTCATGCCTCAGGACCCTGCCTCACTTCCAGTCCGTATGGAAGAACTGACCTCTCCCCAGTTCGCAAAAGCCGTTGAATTATCAGGCGGAGTATGCGTCATCCCGATAGGGATTATTGAGAAACATGCCACACAGCTCCCGCTGGGCACCGATCTCTTTGAGGCCAGGGCAGCTGTTGTCATGGCAGCAGAAAAAGAATATGCCGTTGTGTTTCCTCCCTATTATGTTGGTCAGATCTTTGAGGCGAAACATCAGCCGGGGACTATCGCCTACAGTAACGACCTGATGTGGCAGATGCTTGAAGAGACCTGCGCCGAACTGTCAAGAAACGGTATGAAGAAGATCATCCTTTTCAACGGACACGGAGGCAGCACATCTTTTCTGCAGTATTTCTGCCAGTCACAGCTCTCTGCTAAAAAAGACTACATAGTGGTTCTGTTTCAATCGGGACCAGATCCCGTAAAGGATAAAGAGATAGAATCAATGAAGAAAACAACTCTTGACGGTCACGCAGGTGAGGAAGAGACCGCGATGATGTACTTCATTCGTCCTGATCTGGTCGATGTTAAATCTATAGGACTTGAATCAGGTGCCGACCAGGGCAGGCTCAAGACGATGCCATTCGGTTATACAGGTATATGGTGGTATTCCAGATTCCCCAACCATTACTGTGGTGAACCTGTACAACCTGACAAAAAGCTGGGTGAGCTGCTGGTCACTAAAGATGCTGACCAGCTTGTTTCGCTCATTAAGTATCTGAAAAGCAACAATGAAATTGAACGGCTGCAAAATGAGTTTTATGAAAGAGCTGAAAATCCTTTAAAAAAGAGATGATATGAAAAGACGAAATTTTATTCTCTCAGCAGCCTGCGCTGTGCCTGCCATCACTCTTTTCCCGCCTGACCTGTCGGGCATTGACAGGAAGCACACGTCGGGTATGTTGGAAAAGAGGTCGCTCGGAAAAACAGGTGAGATGCTTTCCATGATCGGCTTCGGCGGGATCGTTGTCATGAATGCAACGCCCGAAGAGGCTTCAGCAGTTGTAAGACATGCCATTGACAACGGAGTAAATTATTTCGACGTTGCTCCTTCATACGGAGATGCTGAGGTAAAACTCGGTCCCGCCCTGGAACCGTACAGAAAAAATGTTTTCCTTGCCTGCAAGACCACCATGCGGACAAAAAACGAATCGCGAAAAGAGTTGGAGCAGTCGCTGAAAAACCTCCGCACTGACCATTTCGACCTATATCAGCATCATGCTGTGACAACCCTGGAGGAAGTTGATACCATTCTTGGTCCGGGCGGGTCAATGGAAACTTTTGTTGAAGCCAGAAATGAAGGAAAGATCCGGTTCATAGGATTCTCCGCTCATTCTGTCCAGGCTGCGATGGCCCTGATGGACAGGTTTGATTTTGACACCATACTATTCCCGTTCAACTATGCCACATGGAATGCAGGTAATTTCGGCCCGCAGGTGATGGCAAAGGCAAAGGAGAAAAACATGGGTATTCTTGCACTTAAAGCAATGGCAAAAGGACCCTGGAAGGAGGGAGCTGACCGCACCGGATACCCCAAATGCTGGTACGAGCCGCTTATGTCGCCGGAAGATATTACAATGGGATTACGTTTTACTCTCTCTCACCCGGTAACGGCAGCAATACCTCCGGGAGAGGAAAAACTTTTCAGGCAGGCACTCAGTGTCTCAGGCAACCTGAAGCCGCTAAAGAAATCCGAAATTCACGATATTAAAGAAAAAGCGCTTAAGGGCGTTCCCCTGTTCAGCTACCAGGCTTCCTGATTTTTTTGACCCGGATACACCCGGCGCTAAAGTCTATCGGAAGAACTAATCCTTCTGGATTTCCAGTTCTCCGTGCATTGCTTTTTTGAAG
Source organism: uncultured Bacteroidales bacterium (assembly GCA_963828395.1). Lineage (GTDB taxonomy): Bacteria > Bacteroidota > Bacteroidia > Bacteroidales > VadinHA17 > SR-FBR-E99. The sequence continues at coordinate 343,850 of CAWHED010000002.1, read as the reverse complement.
AACTCGCCCTTCGGGGTCAGGTCATAATTCCATGATTTCAGCAGTTGCGGGCCCCAGTGGGGATCGAACACCCAGCACATCCAGCTTATGCCTCTGCCTTCGAGGTAATTGATGATCCTGTTACCGTAATCTTCATCTCCCGCAGCCCCCGGATCAGTAAAGAGCCCGAATTCTGTTGCCACAACCGGATATTTATCCGCAGCAAAGCCGAAATTCTCCTCCCACTTAGGCTCCCATGGCTGACTCCGCTTGAATGAATAGGGATGCGTCACATAGGCAATTCCTTCGGCATTGATCGGGTCATCACGCAGGGGCGAGAGATCATAAGCCCAGTCAAGCCCGGCCACAAGCGGAATGGTCTCTGTATCAAATGCCCTGATAAGGCTGATTATATTTTCATTGATCTTTTTCCACTCCGACCATGGCAATGAGCCCAGTTCACCCCTGTAGATGGTCGGTTCATTGAAGATCTCATAGAATGCGACGGTGTTATTACCCGTGAAATGCTGTGAGATAGTTCTCCAGAACAGGTAAGTTTCAGGCTTGGAGGTATTGTACATCGGGTTCTGGAAGAGCTCCATCCCCAGGTTGCCTATTGAATGCCAGTCGATTATTATATACATGCCCAGGTCGGTGCACCACTCTGCAGCCTCGTCAAGTAGCTCAAGATATTTTTCAGGAGTACGTTCGCGCCACGCCACCGGATGCACCGGTATTCGTACTATCATGGCGCCCATCTCTTTAACCTGTTCAAAGTGTGCTTTGTTCCAGTGACCTTGCCTCTCAACCTTGTCGGGATCGGAAATAGACATTCCTCTGAAGAGTATTGTCTTTCCACCTTCAGTAATGAATTTGTTCCCCTGAACTTTTATCAGGGGAAGAGCTTTAGCTTTGGGATTTGACTCGGGCATCCGCGACGGACCATCCTCAAACCAGGGCCTTGCATCCTGTGCTGAAAGATCAGGGAGAAACATCATAGCTGCCAGCAACAATACACTTAATAGCCTTTGTTTTTTCATTGAGATAGAGGTTTAGTCAGGAATATTATTTCTTAAATATTTAATTACTCATAGTAAGATAAAGCAGATCATGAATATACTCATATTTTATCATACAGGGGATCCTTGTAGCCAGAACAAATTGCCCAGGGTTTTGTTATTTTATTAACAACACCTTATAAAATGGACAAACTAAAAATTGCTTTTTTTGATGCCAAGCCTTATGATATTGAATCGTTCAACGAGATTAATTCAACATATGGTCATACAATAAAATACTTCAAGTTTCACCTGACACCTGATAATGTTGTTCTGGCCCAGGGCTATGACGCAGTGGTCGTCTTCGTAAATGATACGGTTGATGCAGAGATGATTATGAGGCTCAAGGAGTACGGAGTTAAACTTATCGCTCTTCGCTCGGCAGGTTTTAACAATGTCGACCTGCAGGCAGCGCTGAATAATATAAGGGTGGTACGTGTACCTGCCTACTCACCCTACGCCATTGCAGAGCATAACGTGGCTCTCATGCTTACTCTTAACCGCAAAGTGCACAGGGCTTATTTCAGAACCCGTGACACGAACTTCGCGCTTAACGGTCTGCATCGGGATTTGATATGCACGGAAAAACGGCAGGTGTGATAGGCACCGGCAGGATCGGAAAGGTGCTCGTGCAAGATACTCCGGGGCTTCGGAATGGAGGTGCTGCTCAACGACAGTTTTCCTGATGAGAAGTTTGCCTCAGAAACCGGAAGTCGATACGTTTCCCTGGAAGAGGTGTACAGGAATTCAGACATTATATCCCTTAATTGTCCGCTGACAAAAGAGACGGAGTTTATGATCAATTCATCGTCCATCGCCTTAATGAAAAAAGGTGTGATGCTGATCAACACGGGAAGGGGCAAGCTGATCAAAACCGCAGATCTTATAGATGGATTGAAGAGCGGGCAGGTAGGTTCTGCCGGCCTCGATGTCTATGAAGAGGAAAGCCAGTTCTTCTTCGAGGATATGTCTGACAGGGTGCTTGCAGATGATGTCCTTGCCCGGCTGCTTACATTCAACAATGTAATCATCACTTCCCACCAGGGATTCTTCACACGTGAAGCAATACATAATATTGCAGAAACAACAATGAAGAATATTGACGATTTCTTTGCCGGCAGGAAGCCTGAAAATGAGGTCTGTTTTAACTGCCAGAATTAATCCGATCCCGAGTTTAAAATATCAGTATTGACAGCCGGCATCAATACCACTTGAACATTTTCAGGCCCAGTCCGAAGGTTACAAAACCGATAAGGCTCATTATCAAGTGTCTTATCAAGAACAGCGGCCACGCCGGCGCCCTCATTAATGATACTTCTCATGCTGTCTGCAAGCAATGTAAGCGGCAGGTTCTGTATGAACGGAATGCTCCACTCGGGGAAGTTATGATAGCTGAAAAAAATACCTGAAAGGATCATCATCGGCATATTCACGAAATTGATGATACCGTTACCTACCTCTGTGTTTGAAGTACGTGAGGATGTAATGATGGCAATCCCTGTGAATGCTATATTCCCTGCTACAAATACCATTATCAGGGCCGGAAGGCTTCCCTGGATGTCAATGTCAAAATAGATCCAGGCAAAAAACATCAGCAGTACTGCTTCAACAAAGTTCATGGTGACACGGGCGGTCATCAGTCCCAGGAGGATATTCTGCCGCCGGACGGGTGTTACCATCATCCGCCTGAGCATGTTACCCTTTCTTCGTTCTATGATGGTCCAGCTCATGCCCCACATACAGGCCATCATTATGTTCATGGCAATAAGCCCCGGGACAAGAAAATCTATGTACCGGGTTCCCTTCACCTCGAGGGTGATGGTGTTTGCGCCCGAAAAGGTATCATTCTCATGTCTTTCGCCAAGCAGGGTTGCTATCTGCAGTTGCAGCAGCCTTGCTTCAGGATTGGCCGGGTCAAGATAAAACACGGTGCTGTCGCCTTTATTATCCATCATAAGCTGATAGATGCCACGTTTGACACCTAATGTAGCATCGAGAGAATCAAGCGGTTCAAACCTGAAAATGTTTTTGCCAAAGACCGGATCATTGATTGTAAGCAGGTATCTTCCATCCTCATCCATGTCAGCATGATCCTTGAGAAAACCTGATAGTTTGTTTTCTTCGCCGAAGTTTACAATTGCAATATCTTTCTTAGTTTCTTTCTCTCCTGTAAAGGCAATTCCAAGACCCCATGCCATAAGGATAGGAAAGCCGATGCCCCAGAATAGGACACCCGGTTCACGGAGCAGCTCCTTGAAATGAATGATTATCAACTGCCAGAGTTCGTTCCTTCTCATATTCACTCTGTTTCTTCACTGAGACGTCTGCCTGTCATGGAAAGGAATACATCGTCAAGTGTCGCCTTAATATGTTCGAAGTCAATCAATCGCAGGTTGTTATCTTCAAGGAAAGCGAAAAGGAGCGGCATATCCGCCGCGACGTTCTTCAGCTCGCATCTGCCTTTTCCTTTCTCTTTATCCCACCGGATGGCAATCCCATTCAGTTTAGTCTCAGGATCATCAGGTATGGTTCCTTCAACGGTAAAAAGAGCCACATCAGGCATGTTCATTTTGCTTATAAGGCTGTTGAGCGAGCCCTCAGCAAGGAAGCGGCCCTTGTCCATAATGATTATCCTGTCGCATAGATGAGTTGCCTCCTCCATGTAATGGGTAGTCAGGATAAGAGATGTGCCCATATTTTTTTTAAGCTTCAGGAGAATATCCCAGATCTCCCTTCTCGCGGAAGGATCCAGCCCGGTTGTCGGCTCGTCAAGAATAAGTATTTCAGGATCATTCAGGAGTGAAATGCCCAGGGCCAGCCGCTGCCGCTGTCCGCCTGAAAGGTTTTTAGTATAGGCATCTTTCTTGTCCTCGAGTCCGACAAGATGGATGACCTTCCCGATCTTCTCATCCGGCTGTTTATAAAAGCTGGCAAAGAGTCGGACTGTCTCAAGTACTGTTATTTTTTCAAGGAAGCGAGTCTCCTGGAATGAGATTCCCAGTATCCCGTATAAAGCTGACTTATCTTCATTCAATGAACGACCCCTGACAAGGATTTGTCCCTGGTCAGGGGTCCTGATACCTTCTATCATTTCAACGAGGGTAGTTTTTCCTGCCCCGTTTGGTCCGAGCAGTGCTACATATTCTCCCTTTTCAAGGGTGAAATCGACACCGTCAACAGCCTTTACCTTTTTAAAGTGTTTGTGAAGACCCTTTGCATCTATGAGGTATTCTGTAACCATCTTCCTGTCTGAAACAGGATGCAAGGTAGTAAATCAGCAAGAGACTACTTCAAAGCTTCATTATAAAGTTCGCCGACCTTTTTCCAATTCACCACATTCCAGAATGCAGAAACATACTCAGGTCTGCGGTTCTGATACTTCAGATAGTAAGCGTGTTCCCATACATCAAGAGCCAGTATTGGTCTGCCGCGCTTTACCACAACATCCATGAGGGGATTATCCTGGTTAGGAGTTTGGGAAACAAAGAGCTTGCCGTCGGCGTCAACAGACAGCCATGCCCAACCGCTTCCGAACTGCGTCTTCGCTGCAGTTTCAAATTCAGCTTTAAATTTGTCAAACGATCCGAAGGTTTTATTTATGGCCTCAAGAAGATCGCCCTCAGGCTGACCGCCAGCATTCGGGCCCATCACCTGCCAGAAAAGACCGTGATTGTAAAGGCCACCGGCGTTATTGCGTATTACAGCAGGAAATGTACTCACTTTCGAAAAGATATCTTCAAGTGAAAGGTTATCGATCTTGTTCTCTGTTGCTGCCTTGACAAAGTTGTCAAAGTATGCCCTGTGATGCTTTGAATAGTGTATCTCCATCGTCTGGGCGTCAATGTAAGGCTCCAGTGCATTGTATGCGTAAGGAAGCTGCGGAAAAGTGTATCCTTGTGCCATTGTGTTTTGGTTTATTGATGTTAAGCTTAGAATAAAAGCTACAATTAAGAATGCTTTTGTTTGCATGTTTTTTGTTTATTAGTAAAACATAGGGGCGGTGAAATTGTTCACTGTTAAAAGTTATTAAATTGGGGATCTTTTAATAACTTTCGTTTTGAACAAACCAATTAACACTAAAAACCAAATATCATGAAATGGTTGGGACGACGCGGAAGCACTAATATAGAAGACCGCAGGGGAATGAGTACTGGAACCAAGGTTGTCGGCGGAGGAGTAGGAACACTTATAATTGCTCTGATTGTATGGCTCCTTGGCGGCGATCCGTCAAGTTTGATTGAACAACCGGGAAGCCAGACATCAGGACCTATAGAGGCGACTGAAGAGGAAAACCAGATGGCCCGGTTTGTCTCGGTTGTCCTTGCAGATACTGAGGAAATATGGACACAGATTTTTGCCCAGTCGGGTTCGACATACCGTAAGCCTACTCTTGTTCTGTTCAGGGACCAGGTGGAGTTGGCATGCGGCTACGCGACTGCCGCCAGCGGTCCTTTTTATTGCCCAAATGATGAAAAAGTCTATATTGACCTGAGCTTCTGCGATGACCTGCAGGCAAAATACGGAGCATATGGTGATTTTGCAATAGCCTATGTGATTGCTCATGAGATAGGACATCATGTGCAGAACCAGATGGGAATACTTGAGGAGGTGACCAAAGCACGCGCTCAGGCGAGTGAGGTAAGGGGCAATCAGCTCACGGTGAGACTGGAGCTGCAGGCCGACTTCCTGGCAGGAGTATGGGCTCATTATGCCGACAAGATGCTGGGCTCAATTGAGGCTGGCGATATTGATGAAGCTCTCCACGCTGCCTCAGCTATTGGCGATGACGTGCTGCAGAAGAAATACCAGGGCCGCGTTGTTCCTGATGCGTTCACCCATGGCTCGGCAGCCCAACGCTCAAGCTGGCTTCGCAAAGGATGGGAGACAGGCGACATGAATCAGGGCGACACCTTCAACAGCGCTATTTAGGGAATAATGCATAATGATCACACCGGTTCAAAATTACCGGTCAATCAGGTGATCATTAAATCATAATGATTTGTACTTTTAACAGTACTCTGAGTATCTGATGCTCAGCCATTGTATACTATAACCTGATCAATCATGAAAAAAATTAACCTATTGACAATGAGTATTATACTTATTGCCGTCAGCTTGTTTACCCCCCGGGCATCAGCCCAGTCTTCCGTCATCACTCCTGAAGAAAATTTCGGATTTATTCCGGGTTCCGATTACATGCTTTTCAATTATGAGGAGCTGATTGATTACTTCATGAAGCTTGATAAGGCATCACCTATGCTGAAGATGGTTGAGATCGGACAAAGCCCGATGGGTAAAAAAATGTACATTGCTTTCATATCGTCAGAAAAGAATATCAAGAACCTTGATAAGCTTCGCGATATAAATAAGGTGCTGGCGCTTGACCCGGACCTTTCAGAAAAGGAACAGCTTGAAAACATAAATAATGGCAGGGTCTTCGTTCTTGCCACCTTGTCGATGCACTCCACCGAGGTGGCGCCGAGCCAGGCTGCCCCGCTGATCGCCTGGAAGCTCATCACCACGGATGACCCGCTCATCAAGCGTTACCTTGAGGATGTCGTTTACATGATGGTACCAAACCATAATCCCGACGGGATGGATCTTGTCGTGGAGAACTATAAGAAATACAAGGGCACACAGTATGAGGGTGCCTCTCTGCCCGGGGTTTACCATAAATACGTGGGGCATGACAATAATCGCGATTTTGTCAGTCTCACGCAGGAAGATACCAGGGCGATATCCAGGATATACAGCCTCGACTGGTTTCCGCAGGTAGCGGTTGAGAAGCACCAGATGGGATCAACAGGTATCCGCTACTTTGTGCCGCCGTCCCATGATCCCATCGCTGAAAATGTCGACGCAGAGTTATGGGCGTGGATGGGAGTGTTCGGAACAAACATGCTGCGCGATCTGACGAATGAAGGCCTGGCAGGAGTGGGACAGAAGATGATCTTTGATGATTACTGGCCGGGAGGGACAACAACATCCAGCTGGAAAAATGTCATTGGCATGCTCACCGAAGCTGCCAGCGTTAAGGAGGCCACCCCCATCTACATTGAGCCGGGAGAACTGGAGGCCAGCGGCAAAGGACTTTCAGAATATGAAAAGAGCGTCAGCTTTCCGATGCCATGGCCCGGAGGATGGTGGCGCCTGGGTGACATCGTGAAGCTGGAGATCGGATCGACTTTCTCAATCATCAAGACAGCATCACTGCTTAAAAACGATATCCTGAAGTTCAGAAATGACCTGTGCAGGAGGGAGGTGGAGAAGGGAAGGAAACAGTCTCCGTATTATTATGTTGTACCGGCAGAACAGGCTGACCAGAGTGAGCTCATCAGCCTTGCAGCCCTCATGACCGAGCATGGGGTCAACTCTTTCAGGTTGTCAAAGAATTATACCCTTGATGGCATCAATCTAAATGAGGGTGACATCGTATACCCGCTGGCACAACCTTTCAGGGCATTTATCAAGGAAGTGATGGAAAAGCAGGAGTTTCCGGTAAGACATTACAGCACCGGTGGCGAAATGATCCGTCCCTATGACATCACAAGCTGGTCGCTGCCTCTTCACAGGGGACTTGTTTCCCACGAAATAAAAACCCGTGACCTTGCCTTCGAAAATTTGCTTAAACCGATGACAGGGACATATTATCCCTTAGCCGGTACATACAAACTGCCGGCACTGTTTCCGGCAACAAGCAACGGAAGCTTCAAGGCAGCTTTTATTGCCATGCAGAACGGGCTGCGGGTGAGCCGGCTCAGCCAGGAGACAAAGATTAACGGGAAGGTCTACGGCAAAGGCAGCTTCATCATCCAGGGAAATGATGAAGCCATCCTTAACAGGATCGTAAAAGAATCGCTGGCAGAACCGGGATTTGCCGAACAGCCGTCAAAGCTTACCCTTATTGAGGTTTCGATGCCCCGGATAGCCGTGGTGGAGACTTATTTCAGCGACATGGATGCCGGCTGGACACGCTATCTATTTGATACATATAAATTACCTTATAAAGTTATCCGTCCTGACGAATTTGAAAAGGCCGATTTAACCAGGGACTACGATGTCATCATCTTTCCGTCCTCGGGTAAGGCAATACTGATGAACGGCAAACCCGGAACGGAAACCAGGGCCGCCATGAGTAATTATCATCCCGATTACCAGAAGGGTATGGGTAAAAAAGGACTGGAGAAACTCCTGGCCTTCATTAATAACGGAGGGAAAGTAATTTCATGGGGCCAGTCGACGGACCTCTTCACCGGCATGCTTGAGATCACTGAAGGTGAGAAGAAGGAAGAGTTCATCCTTCCGTTTACCAATAATGCCGAGCAGGCTCAGAAGGACGGACTTGTGATACCGGGCTCATGGGTTCGCATGACGGTGAAACAGGATCACCCCCTCACCTGGGGCATGCCGGCAGAGACTGGCATATTTTACCGGGGACAGCCTCTCTGGACAACCAGTGTGCCGCGGTTTGACATGGACCGCAGGGTGATTGGTGTCTTCCCTGATGACAATCTGATCATCAGCGGATTCGGTGAAAAAGAAGAGAAGATAGCTGACATGGCTGCCATGCTATGGCTTAAGAAAGGCAAAGGACAGATTATACTTTATGCTTTTAATCCGCAGTTCAGGGCATCGACGCCTGCGACATACAAATTGTTGTTCAATGCTCTTTTTCTTCCACCGATAGAATGATGCCAGACTTGTCTTAATGAAAGTAATCTGGAAGTACCTTAAGCCGTTCAAAGGCCTGCTGTTTCTCGCAATGGGTCTGGCTGCCATTGCGCAGGTGCTTGACCTGATTGACCCGATCATCTTCGGAAAGATCATCGATCTGTATGCCGTCAATACCGGTGGCCGGAGTGAGCACGAGCTTATCAGAGGAGCATTGCGACTGCTGGCACTTGCTGTCGTGGTCGCCATGGTGGCAAGAGTGGCACGCGCATTCAATGAATATGTCACTCGAATGGTTGTTCAGAAATTCGGACTGTCAGTTTTCGATGAAGGACTGAAGCATACCCTTCGGCTTCCCTACCATGAATTTGAGGAGACCAGCAGCGGTCATGTGCTTTCCGTCCTCCAGAAGGTAAGGCAGGACAATGAGCGGTTCATAAGCTCATTTGTTTCCACTTTGTTCACTTCTGTTGTAGGCATTGCCTTTCTGATCTGGTATGCAATCACCAAGCACTGGGCCCTGATACCAGTGTTTTTAATCGGCGTGGTCGTTCTTGGCGGTCTGACTGGCCTGCTCAGCAAGAAAATAAAGACTATCCAGCGCTCTGTTGTCAGGGAAACAAATAAAATGAGCGGTGCCATCACCGAATCGCTGAGAAATATTGAGCTGGTGAAGAGTTCTGGGACTGACCTACCCGGAGATACGGCGACTGAAAACCTTCACACAGAAGATCTATGGCCTTGAGATGGACAAGGTAAAAAGGATCAGGTCACTTACGTTTCTGCAGAGCTCCGTGTTGCTGGTACTGAAAGAATCCATCCTTTTCATCCTTCTTTGGCTTATCTTCAGGCATCTGCTCACTACAGGTGAACTGATCTCGATGCAGTTCATCTCTACCCGGCTGCTGTTCCCCCTGCAGGATCTGGGATCAATAATACTTGCGTATCGGGAAGCAGAGGCATCGCTTCAGATCTTTAACGACCTGATGAAGAAAGAGACAGAGTACAGGCCGGAAGACCCGGTTGAGATTGGGGATATTGAACACCTCTTTTTTGACCATGTCAGTTTTCGATATAAAAAGGCTGATACAGATGCAATTGAAGATCTCTCTTTCAGGGTGAAGAGGGGGGATACTATAGCGTTTGTGGGCCCTTCAGGTTGTGGTAAGTCAACGCTGGTAAAGCTTCTCGTGGGATTGTATACCCCCACAAAGGGCACTATCTATTATGATGATATCCCGGCGAGGGAAATCAGGTATAACCAGATGCGCCGGCAGCTGGGATTTGTTACGCAGGACACGCAGCTCTTTTCGGGCACCATAAGGGAGAACATGCAGTTTGTCAAGCCGGAAGCCACCGACGAAGAGATCTATGAGGCATTAAGAAAAGCCTCTGCCATCAGGCTGGTGGAAAGCTCACCGAAAGGTCTGGATACACTGCTGGGAGAGGGAGGAAAGATGGTTTCCGGGGGAGAAAAGCAAAGGCTTGCCATCGCCAGGGCACTTATACGCAATCCTAAACTGCTTATCTTCGATGAGGCTACCTCGGCGCTGGATTCCATAACTGAAGAAGAGATCGCAAGGACGCTCAGGGAGATATCAGCCGGGAAGCAACAGATCACTCTTATGATAGCTCACCGGCTGTCGACCATCATGCATGCTGACCGCATCTATGTCCTGGAAAAGGGAAAGATCATAGAGGAGGGAACTCATGATATACTGCTTAATAAAAAAGGGCTCTATTATGCCATGTGGAGGCAACAGATAGGGGAGAGGATAACTGTTCCGCGGGATGATCGCAAAAAAGAACAACCTGTCGCAGAGGGCACTGAGAATGGAGATTAGGACATAAACGGGAACGTGGAATAATTGAACCTTTACTAAAGTTTTAGGACACGAAACATTTCATCTTTCAGATACAGATAAATAAATCCGGATGAAATATCCTGATCCGGCTGACGTTTTTCTACTTTAGCCTTTGAAAACACTTTAAGCAATGAAGAAAGTTCTGATTCTGATAGTCTTAATCTCGACTTCGATAATTGTAAGCGGAGAGGAGCCCTGGTCCTCCGCACCATCCCAGCAGGATTATCCGGGTAAAGTCAGTAAAAACCGTAAACCAAAATCGGTGGCGGCAAACTTTCCGAGGTGGACAGCACATTCAAATCTGCTTGGATTTGTTCAGTTCGGCCCTGTTGTCAGCCTCGAGTACAATTTTACAAGGCACCTCGTTTTTAATGCCCATGTGCGTTTTCCGTCCGTTGGCGCTCTGACCAGAATGATTTATGAGGCTGATATCGACCGTGGCGGAAGACCTGATAAATTTTCCGGTATTGCCTTTGGCGGAGGCCCGCTTTATTTCTTTAAAGTGAAGAAAGACAAAGCATACGCAGGCATCCTGTTTGAATACGAAATGGCAGATGCGCTTTACCAGGAAGATTATGTCAATGAGTGGACCCAGGATAACAAAAAGATGATACTTATGCTTAACAGCGGTTACAGGTTCAGGTTTGGTCAGAAGCTCATTCCCGGGCCGCACAGGCAGTTTGACAAGTTCATCAGGGAAGCATTATTTGTAAACACAGGGATATACCTTGGTGCAGAGCGGAATCAGTATGTCTGGAAGTATAACGATCCGGAGGCCGATAATACCGATCCTACGCCACGTGAAGGCACTGAAATAAAACCTTTCGGGATGCTCGAAGTATCCGTGGGACTTGAATTCTAGTCCGGCTGCTGTAGCCGGACAGAATCATCCGTTAGGGTCTACTTCTTTGGTTTTATTACTTCAAGCTTGGTTTTGTCCACACCTTCTATATTTTTAGTGTCTTCAGCATCTTTCATCCTCTTGTGCATCATTTCAGTCCCCTGCTGGTTTTCCATCATGGTTTTGCACTTTGGCGCCATCATAGATGTGTCACTTTTACATGCTTCCATCATGGCTTTGCACTTCATCATAGTGGTGTCGCTTTTGCATGCTTCCATCATGGCTTTGCACTTTGATGCCATCATACTGGTGTCGCCTTTGCAGGCTTCCATCATCTGATACATCATACAATGCTTCATGCCGGGATTATCCTTCATCATTGAGCCATGATCTTTCATCATCATCATATGATGGTTTGGGCTATTCATCAAGGTAGTCATCATTTCTTTCGACATGATACTGTCATTGGCGATTGCATCCATGATTGTCTTTCTTGTTTCAGGCTTTGAAAGGATTTGTTTAATATCAGTATTCGACTGACCGGATACTAACATGGTGCCTGTTATCAGGACAATTACCATCAGGATTTTTTGAACATTCTTCATGATTTCTGAATTTTAATATTGAATAGTTTTACAAAATTCTGTTACAGAGTATCATAGCTTACCTTAAAGCCGCTTTCACCGATGACAGTATTCCGGTCAGGCCCGCGCTCCTGCCGGTTAATGTGATTTACAAATTTAAGCACATATAACGGAGCTGTCATTACATAACTTTTTAAAAGAGTTATATAATTCACACATCCTGCAGAGGCATGAATTATGTCTGAAGGAGCAGGGAGATTTAGCAAAAGCTCACCGGACCCGCCAAAGACGGGTTGACACGGGCTTTATTATAATGGATATATATAATTGAACCTCAGAATATGGTTTGAAATATCAGATTTTAATAAATAATTTATTTTTATAGAGCCAGTAACAAAGATACCACATTGCCGCCCATACGGAGAGACTGGTGATTACTTCCACCGTCAGGTCACCTGCCCACGAGAACAACATCCTGCTAAACGGATCAAACATTCTGCTTATAAAATTCGCTCCGCCAAGTGAAAAAAACATATAAATGAAAATGCTGTTCATTCCAACAATTATAAACATTCTGGATCCCCTGGTGAATAATTTTTTTACATCAATCAGCCAGTAACTGAAACAGAGAGCCAGGATGGTCCATCCTCCGCTCGCAAACACAAATGAGGATGTAGCGATCTTCTTGATAATGGGAGTTATATTTAAGAGATCAAGAGAGTATCCAATGATTAGGGCCGATACACCTGCAATAAGCAATATTTGAATTTTCTTGGTCGCCGATTTATCACTCATCAGAAGCTTGCCGCAAAGGACACCCCAGACCGTATGAGCTGTTGTCGAAACAAAATTTAATGTTGCCCAGGTGCTGGCCTTATCCACACCTTCAATCTTATTATTGAACCAGGCTCCAAGATTTTCGAAATTTACCCATGGATGATTAAATCCTTCAACCGGAAAGAACCGGTATGCCAGGTCAATCAATAACAGAATTACCAGAGTAAAGATCAGCTGAAATCTGAAGCTTTTATTCATTATCAGGAACGCCACAAGATAGGTAACTGACAATTGGGCGAGAACATTCTGAAACTGAAAAACCAATTTCCCTGCTTCGATGACATACAAAGCCCAGCCGAAAAACAACAACAGGAATGCACGTTTAAATGCATGAAGGGTAATTGTCTTATTGCTGTCCCCTTTCTTTTGCCGGTTAGCAACAGCAAAAGGAATAGCAACCCCTACGATAAACATAAAAAAAGGCTGTATCAGATCCCAGAAATGCAATCCATGCCATTCGTGATGACTGAGCTGTGTTCCAAGAAATTGCATAAAACCATTGTCAAATTCAAGAAACCGTTCATAAAGCAGAGAAGCTTCACCAGCTAACAGAAACATTGTAAACCCGCGAAAGAAATCCACGGAGGTTACCCTGTCTGCAACAGGGGACCTTTTTGGCTGAGTGGTTGTGTTCATACTATCTGATTCAATCTGCTATTTGCTGCTTTTATTCATCATAACAGGTATTTTTTCACTAAAGTCCGGCAAGGGTGTGACCAGATTACCGACATCTGACCAGTCAGAATTCATAATACTCATGGAAAATGACATGGCATCGGAATTAATTTTGAAGACCTCTCTTGAAATGCCAAATTCCATTTTTATTGTATTGCCTTCTTTGACCATATAACCGGACTTGATGGCTCTTTCATCATCAAAACCCATGAAGGGCCAGCCCGGGTCTCCATTAACCATATCAACATAACTCGGACCAAACCATCCGCCATCGTATAAATTCCCTTCACATCCGTAATCGACTCCCATTTCTTTCATCGAGAAACCGGTTGAGACAGCATTGTCAACATCCATATATACACCGAATATATGATCTATTATACCGGCATCTTCTGCGATGGAGTCAAATTCAACATACAAATAAATGTAATTGGCATCATAATCAACTTTACCGGTAGTGATCGCACCTTTTCCTGATAGCTGGAAATCTGGATATGTCACTCCAAGCCAGTCGTCGAAAGTGCCATCCTCAAGATCAATTACAGATGGTTTATCGACCCTCAGAACAGTATGAAAAATATATGATGTACCGCCAAGTGACCCGTTCATGGTAATGACATAATTACCTATTGCACTGTAAGTATGCTCTACTGAATCACCTGGAACAACAGGTGAATTATCTCCAAAATCCCATGAAATATCTGTTGCACCTTCCGTTGCATTGGCAAAAGTCACATTTAATCCATCATAATATGAACGGAAATCCAGCGGGGGCGTGTCTTCGAGATTATATTCTCCCGGTTTGCTGCATGACATTGACAAAAACAACAGAAATGCAGCAAGAAATATTTGTATTTTTTTGTAGGATTTCATAGCGTTTGAATTATAAGTTAGGTACGCAAAGCTTGTTTGTACTGATCTCACTTGACGGGATCGGGTATATCAATTCAGGATCATTGTTGGGAAAAAACACACCCGGTGCAGCAATGCCTGGCTCACTTCCTGATGGCACACCGTTAAAATTGTCAAGGTGGAATCCCCAGTAATTACGAACAACGTCCTTCCCGTTCCTCAGAAGGTCAAATATCCGGTGTCCCTCAAATGCCAGTTCAATCCTTCTTTCTTTAAGCACCACATCGACAATTTCTTCACTGGTAATTGATCCTTCATCATACAGGTAATCGTCTATGCTTTCACCTTCAGGAACAATAAGCCGGTTTTCGAGTAACCAGTTCAGATCAGCAACAGCGCTGGAAACATCAGCTTGTTTAGCGTAGGCTTCTGCCCTGTTCAGAATGATCTCAGCCAGACGGAACATAACAGGAGAGCTAAGTGTGGGCGATCCGTCCTGTCCTGAAAATTTGCTGATATAGAACATATTAACTCCATTTTTCACAATAGCTTCATCCGTTACAATATATTTCCATCGCTGATCAATGTCGGTCATACTTGTTCCAAAGCCCATGTCTTCCAGTATTGAGGAACTGGCTCCTTCCTCAGCCCAGCAATTGTTGCCGTTAAAGATCATTGATGCTACCGAACCGTTCAGCTGGTCATCGATCAGGTTGAACGGGATAATCCATACACTTTCAGATCCTGATTTTGCAGAGGCAAAATAACCCGGATAACTTTCAGGCGTTTCCAGCTCAAACATTTCTGAATTGATCAGTTTGTCAGAATATATTATGCAACTATCCAGCTCACCTTTATACAGATAAACGCGTGAGAGCATTGCCCAGACAGAGTAGATACTTGCAAACCTGTGGTTTTCATTATCCCTTTCAGAGGGCATCTCCTCACTCATAACAGATTCTGCAGTCTTCAGGCTGCTGATAATATATCTGTAAGTTTCCTCAAGGGTTGCTCTTGCCTCAGGCATATTGTCAGACTTGCTGTCGCGGATAATTACCCCTGGCGCTGATTTATTGGCATCACTGTACGGTTTGGCAAAAAAACGCACAAGATTATGGGTTGCAAATGCCCTTAGAAAATAACTCTCTCCCTTCAGCTGATTGGTGAAATCATCATCACCTTTCAAATCTGCCATGGATATTGCAACATTTGCTCCATAGATAATTTTGTAAGACATTTCCCAGAAATGGTTGATATTCGACTTTTCAGCGCTTCTGTCCTTATATCTGAAGCTGTTAATCAGGTCATCCTCTGTTTTGTACGCACAAACAATATCATCGCTGGCAAAATCACTCATCTGATAATACTGACGGAGGTAGCAGTTGTTGCCACTCGATTCTTTAAAAATGGCATACAGGCCATTGACAAGACTTGACAATCCGTCTGATGTAGTAGTAATCTGGTCGCTGGTAAGGGCATCCTGAGGTATTACATCCAGATCACACTGCGTGAGCGTAAATGCAATAAGCAGCAGTCCCGTGTATTTATATATCTTTTTCATGTCTTTATTTTATTAAGGTCAGAAACGAATATTCAGGCTTATAACATACTGCCGGTTATTCGGATATTTAAACTCAGCATATCCAGGGAGGTTTCCGGAACCGGGATCAATAGAAACTTCAGGATCCTGTCCCCAGAAATTGGTAAAGGTATAGACGTTGTCTCCGGCGATGGAAACAGTCATGCCACTTAGTTTCAGTTTTGAGACTGCCTGTTGTGGAAGCTCATAGGAGAGTGTAATGTTCCTGAATTTCAGGAAGCTGCCATCGTCTATGAAACGCGTTGAAGGATCAAATGAATTTCTTGCGTTCTGCGGCAGGGGTTTTGTTGCTATATCACCAGGTTTCTGCCACAACCGGTAGTCATCACGAGGCATCATAACATTGAATTGTGTCTCCTGCAAATCGTGGTCTACGTACCTTCTGAAATAATTAAATATTTTATTTCCCCATAGGTAAGAGAAATTGCCTTTTAGGGAAAATGACCTGTACCTGAGATCGGTTGCAAATCCTCCCTGGAACTTAGGCATGGGTGTTCCATATTCTATAGATCTGGCATCCTGGTATTCATGTGTTGTCTCGCCGTCATTGCCCACCCAGAGCACAGATCCGTCAGCCGGATCAATTCCGTAGAATTCTTTGGCATACCATGAATATAAAGGAGCTCCGTTATGGTAAATCTGAGTCACCCCATAATAATTTGAAGTCAGGATTGTATCATTTCCAAATCCCGATAATTCGTTTCTGTTATAACTGCCTGACAGGTCGACTGACCAGTTGAAGTTGCCGCTTTTAACAATTGCCGCAGACACGCTTAATTCAACTCCGGTGTTCAGGTCTTCACCGATGTTCTGCCATTGGGTTCTGAAACCACCCGAAGGGGGCAATGCTCTTTCGACCAGCAGGTCTTTTGTCATGTTCCTGTAGAAATCCACTTCAATATCCATTCTTTTGAATAATCCGATCTCAAGTCCGATATTATACTGGTCAGTTTGCTCCCATGTGAGATCGGGGTTAGCCATCTGTGTAGGGACAGCTGCCGGCTGGCCATCATACTGGGATGAAAAACTAAACATTTCCATATACCGGTACGGGCCGATATCCTTCATGCCTGTTTTACCCCAGCTGGCCTTGAGTTTAAGATTTGAGACGGCAGGGGTATTTTTTATAAAATCTTCATTACTGATCAGCCATGCAGCAGAAACACTCGGGAACATTGCAGTTCTTTTATTCGGTGCAAACTGTGACGATTGGTCGATGCGGAAAGAAGCAGAAACGAAATACTTCTGGAGGTAATTATAGTTTACCTGTGATATGATCGATTGCATGACCGACCTGGAAGGTGTACCCTCTATCAGGTACTGGCCTGATGCAACCGATGGGACTCTCAGCCCTTCGGGGATACCCATGCCTGACCCCATGATATAATCATCATTCCCTCCCTGGGCTTCAAATCCCACCAGTCCGCTGAATGAATTATTTGCCTTGCTGAAATTAAATTTAAGTAAGTCAGTAGTTATTCCGCCATAATTGAGGCCGCTCTGGGAGCTTACGTAGCCTGTTCCAAAATATGAAAGATTATCAGCTGCTTTTGAATAAAAGGTTTGATCCATTGATGAGTAAGCGCTAACCCTGTTTGCAGAGGAGAATGTCAACCACTTCAGAATATTAATAGTCAGGGTAATATCGTAATCAAAGCCAAAAGATTTATTGCTCAGCTCTGAGTTTTCTGCAGCCTGGATCGGGTTTATCTTGTCTTTTGACCATATGCCTTCAGCGGTTTTGAAACTTCTTGCATTGCCATTCTCATCATAAGGATCATCCCACGGCATGCTTGTGTATGCATAATAGATATTCATATAATCGGTGCCAAGGTTCTTCGATCCGCTTATATTGATATTGTTCGTCAGAGTTACTCTGTCAGAAAATTTGTAGGTAGTGTTCGCCCTGAGATTGGCTCGCTTAAAGTTTGAATTTATAAAAGTTCCATTTTCATTGTAATAGCTGGCGCCCAGATAATAGGATAGTTTTTCAGCTTTACCTGAAGCTGAAAGAAAGTAGCTCTGTACCAGCGCAGGCTTAAAGGTCTCAGACAGCCAGTCGGTATTGACATCGAGCAGTGATTCGGGTCTTGCAGCCTTGAATTTTCTGATCATCCACGACAAACAGCACCGGATCACGGAAATACTCCCGGTGATATGCATATAAAGTTTTACTGTCCATCATTTTTACATTGCCATGATCGGCTATGCGGAATCCATCGACTGCCTTAAACTCGAACGTGGCCTTATCTGACCTGGCCTGCCTCGTTGTGACAACGATTACTCCTCCGTTTGCCTGGGAACCGTACATTCCTGTTGCCCCTGCATCTTTAAGCACTGTTATGGTCTCAACGTCATTGGGATCAAAAGAACCGCCTATAATTCCATCCACGACATACAGGGGCCCCTGTGGTGCACTGAATGAAGATATTCCCCTGACGCGGATTTCAGAACTTGCCCCCGGAGCGCCGGAACTGTTGATGACCTGGATACCTGAGACTTTTCCCTGCAGCAGGCTCCCGATATCATTCGTCGTAACATCCATAAATTTATCAGCAGAAAGTGTAGTTACCGCACTTGTAATTTCACTTCGTTTTTTGGAGCTGTATCCCATCACAACTACACTTTCAAGAGTTGTAATATCAGGTTCCAGAACGACGTCAATAATAGTTCTGTTATTTACGGCTATTTCCTGGGTGACGAAACCAAGAAAACGAAACACCAGCACATCTTCAGCACTCCTGACTGTAATGTTATAAGTACCGTCAGATCCTGTTGCAGCACCCTGACCAGTACCCTTGATCAGGACATAAACACCTGGTAAGCCCTGGTTATCCTCAGCAGAGATTACCTTGCCTTTTACAGGGATTTGCCCGTAAACGGAGGCGCAGGCTGTAATTAAAACTAAAAACAGTCCTGCTTTTCTAATTTGTCGGAAAATGAATTTCATAGGTCAGAAGGTTATTTTTATTAAAGGTAGGTTTAACTTTTAATCTGTCATATCAAGTTAATCAATTTTAACAAATCCCCGGGTAAATATTCTACTTTGAATTATGGGATCAGGTCAATCAAGTACTATCCATTCCTGAAAAATCTATCTTTACAATTTCCGGACTGGTCAACAGGAAGGTTCAGTCGGACGCCAATAAATTGAAGAAACATTAAATTCTATAAAATGAAAGTATTAGCCATAAACGGAAGTCCTGACAAAAAAGGAAACACTTTTCATGCATTGAACATGGTTGGCAATGAACTGGAAACAGAAGGTATTGAGTTTGAGATACTTCACATCGGCCATAAACTTATACATGGCTGCACCGCCTGTGGCAAATGTGCTGTAAACAAGAATGAAAAGTGCGTCATTAAAACAGATGACCTGAACGAATGGATACAGAAAATTAAGAAGGCTGATGGTATTATTCTGGGTTCACCGGTTTATTATTCAGGCATAGCAGGTACGATGAAAAGTTTTCTGGACCGGTTATTTTATGTTTCAGGCTCAAACGGAAACTTATTGCGCCATAAAGTTGCAGCTGCAGTAGTGGCAGTCAGAAGAACAGGAGGTTCGGCTACCCTTGATAGTCTGAATCATTATCTTGCATATTCCGAAATGATTATTGCGACATCCAATTACTGGAATGTAATTCATGGCTCAGGTTCCGGCGAAGTTGCCAGAGATGATGAGGGAAAACAGATTATGCGGGTATTAGGAAAGAATTTAGCATGGTTGTTAAAGATGAAAAAAGCTACTGCCAGCAAGATTGACCCGCCAAAAAAAGAGAAGAAAGAATATACCAGTTTTATCAGGTAAAGGCGGATAAAACTGAGGTTGGGATTGGTTACAGGTTTGCTGTCAACCTTTGTCTGACATGAAATCAAAAGCTCCCTTTCTTAAATTAATGCCGTACTCAAGCCAGGCTTTGAGACAGGCAAGGAAGTTAGCCCAGCCTTCTGTATTTCCTTTAAGCCATTTAATCCCTTTTGCATCATTATTCATGCCCTTTTCAGTAATAGTCACGAGAGTTGCACCGGCTCCTCTGGAAGTAAGTATCATTTCCACCGACAGTTCAGTGTTGTCCAGATCCCAGCAGTAAGATATGTACTTGTCTTTTTCTATTTTTCCGACCCGAACAGGGAATTCGAAGTCAAATTCAGGAAACTTCCAGATAACCTCCCTGCCTTCTTCCATTCTGCCACTGCTCTTTGAGATAAAATAATTTGACATCCTGATGGGATCAACTATTGCTTCAAATACATCATGGGCAGGTCTCAGGATTTGAAGTGCTGTCTTGATTTCAAGGATCTGATCGTTCATACTTGCTTTTTTTTCGGTTTACTATAATATGGCATGGTTGTTAAAAATGAAAAAAGCTACGGAGAGTAAGATTGATCCACCAAAAAAAGAAAAGAAATAATACCCTGATTTTATCAGATAAAAATAAAATTTAGTTGTTTATTCAAAAAGTATTTCCCCAAAAAACTCTTGGCGGTGATAATCAGGGCTGGTCGTATTTATCGGGTTCCAGGTAACGAAATGTGGCTCCGGGGTTTCATCGCCGCACTTGAAAAAATTGGCCTTAGCTTTTAGTCCCTTAAAAGTACTCACCTTGCTGAATGCGAAACATTCCAGAGGTATACGTATCATTATTTCCCAATTGAAGTTTCCTGTTTTTTCACCGAAAGGTTGGTCACCAAGCGACGATTTGATCTCTATTTTTTCAATAATAACAGGATCAACAAATTTCCGGTTGTGACGTCCGGGGCCCCAGGCCAGATGAGTGGTGCCTATACAACTAAATTCAAAATTGTAGTAATTTTCCCCGTCGTGAGAAATAAAAAATTCTACACAGCTATCTTTGTAAACATCCCCGTTAGTGTGTGTTTCTATGGCCCTAAGGTGCTTTTCGTTCACATAAAATTTTAGCCAGATTTCATTATCTGAGTGTACAATTCGGAAATTTACTTTGGGCAAATAACCGAAATCTTTCCAGTTCAATATTTGGATTGGGTTGGTAACTGTTTGCGTTTCCAGTAAATGCCCTGCATCGGAAAGGGTTACTGGTTTATTGGGTTTAATCTCTTTTATGAACAGCTGGCTCATTTCTTTAATTTTTTTTTGTAAAACTAACCAATTCTTTCCTTCGAGATATTTTGGAACTTCCAAACCTTATATTACTTTCATAAACACTTCGGTTTCGAGTCCAAATTCGTCTATTGTATTATATATAAGTTTCCATCCTAACTTTATATAGAACTGTGAAGTATGTTCAGTCCTTAAGTATAATATCTCATAGCCCAAGTTTCTGGAAGTCTCTATTACTTTGTCCATAAGTTGTTTTGCAACACCTTTATTTCTATAATCAGTACTTACATAAAGAGATCCCAACCATGGTGTTAAGTCGGCACGTTCTTTTAAATCATTTGAAAAAAGTGACACTGTTCCAATACAAATGCCATTTTCTATCGCAACAAATGTGAACGGAATTTTACCCTTTGTCCTGCTGCTTAAATCAGCGAGTATTTCATCATAGGATATACCATGTCGGATGTTTTCATAGAATTCAGTATATATCCATTTTGATACTGCTTCAAATAACTGAGGATTATCTACAATATCTTAAATCTGCATATAAAGTCCATTTAACTATAGGTTATCCCTATAAATAACAAAATAGAACCAGCTTTCATAATTCACACCGATACAGTGCAGTCTTTGGTATTTATATTATTTTCTTGTAACTTCTGTCTCACCTGTATTCGGAATTACCTGGTAGAGAATATAACTGCCCATCATATCGTACTGCGGACGGATAATTCTTTTTTCATTACCCTCTTTCACCTTTACTTCCTTCCATTTTGAAGGTACATACGTTTTTAATGTTAATGGAATGTTGTACATTGTAGAATCAAGGGTATTTATAATATTTACTGTGATCTTCCTACCCTTATCTTTCTGTTTTGATAATTGAACGCATTCTTTCCCGCATATATCTTGTGACATCTCCGAATGTAGCTATCCATAGATTATTCTCGTTGGACTTCATGTACCTGAAATAATCTTCAAGAAGATTGCTCCCCAGAGCTTCCCATCCGATCCCGTCAACACCGTGGAGTACCAGCACCAGCCAAATATTATCATTTATAGATGTGGTGTCAATCCATGATTTCATAAGTGTTAATGACGTTTTGGTTGTTGCACCTCGTTGCCACTGTACATATTCCATTTCAGCAGATCTTGGATTTTCACTGTTTCCCCGGTTAAGTTCTTTCAAATAGAACTCTGGCATCCTGTTTCTGAGGGCAGGATAAACCTTGTGTGCATATTCCAATGCCCTTCTGTTTTCAGTGCCGAAAGGAACTTCTGCTGAAAAAGCATGTTTAAGTCCAAGTTGATTAAAAATTTCTTCGCGGCTCTTTTCTAGTTCGTAAAGTATATTTACCTCATCTAGAGCAGCCAAATACGGATGCGTAACCATATGACTAGCAAACTCATGGTCCTGAGCTGCATAAGTTCTGATTTCATCCCAGGTTGTAACATCTATTTCATGGAATCCATCTTCAGCGCTCCCTGAAGAAGTGAAATATCCAAGTCGTACTTTTTCATAGAGCTCATCAATAATTTTATATGCCTTTTCGGGACTACCTTCATCAAACTGTTCACCAGCTTTGAAATGATATTCAAGAGTACCATTTAAGCCAAGAAATCCTGCTGCCGAAGACCTTTCAAAAAAATTGTCTGTATTGGTCGGTATTGTTGCGGTCTCTTCGATGATTGTCTTTACAGGCCGTCCAATAAAAGCGCCCATGTATTGCGATCCGTATATTTGACCGGTATTTATAAAGAAAGTAGCCGGAATCTTCAGATTGTTCATTATAGGAAGGGCTTTTCGGAATTGATTTATGGTGCCATCATCATAAGTGATTGATACAGCACCTCTTTTCCCGAATTGCCACTTTGTTATCTCGGTTTCCCCAATGCTTCTCTGCTGTGCTGCACAAGAACTTAGAACGAAAACGCCTACACATATAAGTACAGTTCTATTTATTCTAATCATCTCATTTTACGTAAATTCCTTAAAAAAATCCAAATTATTTTGTGAACGGCTTTGTAAGAAGAGGATTGTCTGCCTTTTTAAAGAATTCTTTCTTAATTTGTTGTAGTGTGCTGTCAGACTTCATAAACTTTATTAATTCGGCAACCTGATCTGCTTCTCTTGCAATTTGTAATTCGCCAAGCCGAACACTATGCTGACTGGCATCACCCATATAATGGTTTGGGTAGCTTGCATACCAATTAAAACCATTCCCTGTAGTACCATACGGAATACGCAGCCTGTTTTGGTCAGCTCCTGTTTCGCTGTTTATTGCATCTTTGTCGACCAGCTCAGGATAGAGATATAACATATTGGAAGTCTCCAACTCTCCGGCATGTCCATCGAGTGTAGCTTTTGTTAAGGACTTTATCTCTTTTTCCCTTACAGGATCCGGATCTTTCCCCTGCTCCTCATTCTCAAATAATACTACTTCATAATCCCTTGGACTCGAAAGCTGGTTTTCTAACCAAAACGTGAGAAACCTTGGATTACCTCCATGTCCGCTTAAAAGAATAATCTTTTTCAATCCGTTTCTGGACAATTCGCTACATGTCTCATCAAGCACTTTCCAAATAAGTTCATTACTGTAAGCTATTGTTCCTGGTTGGCTTCTTGCTTCATTAATCTGGCTAAAATAATATGTTGGAAAAACAATGGCATATTCTTTTTCAGCAGCTTTGTTTGCAACTGCACGGACATCATACATATCTGTACCTAGTGGAAGATGTGTAGCATGCTTCTCATAAACTCCAATTGGAATAATACAAACTCCACCGGAGAGTTCAACTGCTTTTACAAAATTCGGTGCTGTTAATGCTTCCCAGTTGACTGACAGTTTTTTCTGGACAGGTTGCTGCGCTAGTACAACAGCTGCAAGGAATAAACAGGGTAAAAGAACCAATAACTTTTTCATAGTGTTTTATTTTAAAGATTTGTATTAAAATTTGAGTTCGAATTATTCAGAATCAGATGTTCTTATTTTGTATCCTCTAATAGCATAGAAAAGGATAAACAAAAAGCAGGGAACTGTTATCCAGTAGGCATTTTGTGAGCCAACTAGCATCTTTAAAAAATCCGTATAATGTCGGGAAAACTGCACCACCGAAAATCGCAGCTAACCAACAAGGGAACCGCCTGTTTTTGTGAACTTGCCTAAATCGGATAAAGCAAGAGGCCATATAGTCGGCCACATAAGGGAGCATCCCAGTGCCATGAAAGAGATAAACCAGATAGACATAAGTCCCGGGTGTTAATACAACCAGCAACGAACCAGTCAGGGCAATAATAGAGCAAATCAGCAAAGCCTTTGCCTGACTTAGATACTTAGGAATAAAAACTATTCCGCAAATATAGCCAACCGTCATACCTATCGGAGCAATCCATGCATACAGGTCGGCATTTGGGAGGTTAAGGCTTGTGGCATAATCCACAAGTGTAGATAAAGAAATGACTTCAACCCCGACATATACGAACAGTGTGATAATTGCCAAAATAAAGTGGGGAAATTGCAAAAGAGATGTTTTATTTGCCGCATAGGGACAGTCATTAACACTTTCGGGATCTTCCCCTACGGCTTTTACCGCGGGTAGGGGCGAAAAATAGGCCAGTATGCCTAAAAGAATAAATACCCCGATGATGATGAGAAAAGGAAGATTAATGTCGGCCAGATTTACATCTTTAACACTTTTATTTATTACCAATGCAAGAAATAAAGGTGCAACGGGCCATGCCAGTTTGTTGGCTATCCCCATGAAACTAATTCTCCTGGCAGCACTTTCTATTGGCCCTAAAATAGTAACGTAAGGATTTATAGATGCCTGAAGAAAAGCATTGCCCATACCGCTGATAAAAGAGCCGAGAAGGAATAGGGGAAGGCTCTCCATCTTTGCCGAAGGAATAAAGAGATAAAAACCCACAGCAAACATGAAAAACGATAGTGTCATGGTGTACTTATAACCAATTCTGTGGATAACCCGTGAGGCAGGATAGCTGAAAATTAGAAAAGCAGCAAAATTTGCTCCAATAACTAAGTATGATTGTCCGGAAGAAATCTGTAGCGTTTTGTTTAACAAAGGAACCAGGTAACTGTTTATTCCCCAGGAAAACCCGATGGCAAAAAACATTATACCAATAATGATGAGTGGAAATATGTACGACTTCTTGTTACTGTTAGTTACGGTTGATCCGGCATTCATTATTTCTAATTTTAATTATGAAAATTATAACTACCTCTAATTATTTGACTACAACCAGTTTGCCAAGTATTTCTTTAATAATGTTATCTTGAGGATATCCATGGCCTAAATGCTGCCTGAACCCTTCAGCGTATTTTGTGCTGATTTCCTTTCCTCTTTTCTCTGAAAATCTTTTCATCGCAAGGATATATTCATCCATTTTATGGTGTTTTAATAACCAATCTCGCTGGGTTTCATGACATGTCAACATTTTCTCTTTGATGGATATCTCACCAGAGATATCAACATATATCGAAGGGTTAATTGGGATCCCTAATTTATTCTTGCCTTCCATAGCATCACTGTAATACAGATATGGTACAGGTTCAAAATGTTTTTCGGTTAATTCCATGTTTTTCATCCCAGAAGAAAAACAACTTGATTGAACAATCAGGCTTGTCATTTCATGATCAACCATGTAATCTTCAGGACTTGCAGTAAAAACTATAGAAGGTTGAATTTTTCTTATCAATGTGGTTGTATTGATAATCGAATCACGGTTATAAAATATAAATACATCTTCATATTCCAGGCAATGATAAGATGCGTCTAATAATGCAGCAGCTTTTTTTGCTTCTCCTTTTCTGATCATGCTAATTTCCTCAATAGTGTATTCTACCGTTCCTTTATCCCCAGGTGTCATGGTAGCAATATGAATTTCCCAGCCTTTTTTCTTTAAAAGGGATAACGTGCCTGCGCACATCAATTCAACATCATCAGGATGTGCAAAAATAGCTAATACTCTTTTTCTCATAATACAATTATTTAGTTAATGACTCATAACTTTATTCGGTTTTGGTTCTTTTTAATAACACTTCAATTGGCATATTAATTTGTTTACCTATGGGTTTACCATCCCTGTAAGTAATAACTTTTAGATGCAGGGCGTCTTTAGGAATGATCAAAGGCTTTTCATATTTAGGATAAAACTCATCCGGATTTGTTTCGTCAAATGAGTAATAAGTAGCAAGTCCTGGAACTTCTGTTTTCAATTCCACTATTAATTGACCATTTTCTTCTGTAGAAGCGTAAAAGGCAGGATCATACATGCTGCGGGCATATTTAATTTTTGCGACATCCATGCGCTCAAACTGGTGTTCTACTCTTGTTACAAAGTCTGGCCAATTCTTTTTTCCTTTTGGAGACCATAATGATTCTACTACTGCAAATCCTCTCGGCCATAATAAATATTCAGCTGCCCTCATATTAGTTACATGTTCACTCCATAAACAAGCTTCACCTCCCAGGATCAAATTTGGGTCTACTCCCTGCGGTACTGGTTCAAACTTATAGGACTGGTTTAAGCGTAAAGTATCAAATTCGGGAGGCTCAACAAAGGGATCTCCCTGCATGAGTTCAACATAGGTATAATCCTTTGGAGCCATTACTACATTATGTCCTTGCTTTGCTGCTTCTATTCCACCATTCATTCCACGCCAGCTCATAACAGTAGCTGAAGGAGCTAAACCTCCTTCCAGTATTTCATCCCACCCTATCAGCTTTTTGCCTTTTGATTGTATGATTTTTTCAACCCGCTTTACAAAATAGCTCTGCACTTCGTTCATGTTCTTTAAACCTTCTTTTTGCATCAGCACTTTTACAGCTTCACTTTTTTCCCAAAAATTTTTAGCAGCTTCATCTCCGCCCATGTGTATATATTCAAATGGAAACAATTGGGCAACTTCTGTAAATACTTTGTCTAAAAATTCATATACTTGTTCATTTGCCGGGCATAGAGTGTTATCAATTGATGCCCGATTCCCATTTTTGCCCCATTCCTGGAACTCTTCACCAGCATTTACAGCATAAGTACCAGGAGTACAAGATAATTCAGGGTAAGAAGCTACTGCGGCCATGCTGTGTGCAGGAACGTCAATCTCAGGTAAAATACTTACAAACCTGTCTTTTGCATATTGAACAATTTCTTTAATATCATCATGCGTATAATAGCCACCATAAGTTTTAGGTTCACTGGGGTCAGGAGCTTTAGTATTACCCCAGGCTCCTTCACGTTTCGCACGCCAGGCACCCACCTTCGTAAGGTTGGGTAAACTTTTTATTTCTATTCTCCAACCCTGGTCGTCTGTAAGGTGCAGGTGCAACAGGTTATACTTGTACTTCACCATATTATCGATAAAGGTTTTTATTTCATCCTTTGTAAAGAAATGCCGACTCACATCAACCATCAATGCCCTCCAAACAAAGCGGGGAGAATCTGTGATAGTCACAGATGGAACAGTCCAAACTGTATTAGTTATTACCATTTTACTTTCTATTTCTTTTGGTAATAATTGAATGAGTGTTTGCATACCAAAAAACAAGCCGGCAGGTTTATTTGCAGATAAGGAAATAGTATTTGGATTAACATGTAATTTATATCCTTCACTACCAAGTGTTGCATCTTGCACAATTGTCATTGAAATATTACCGGTTACATTGGATGCAGCAGGTACCAACTTTACAGGCATTGCAAATCCTGTTGCAACTGATAATTTTTTAGACAGAAAATCCGAAACTCTTCTAGCATCTGTATCGTTTGTTGTAAGTTCAATCACTGAAGTTTTATTAAGGATAAAATTCCCCACTCCGGGTTGAACATTTTCGGGTAGAGGAATTATTGAAACTATGCTTTCATTTCCTTGACTAAATACATGAATGAACAGAAGAATAAAAAAAGTTGTAATTATGGCTTTTTTCATTGTATGTTTGTTTAATGGTAATTTTTAAAAGGCTGTTAATGATAACTTGTTTTTATGTCATTGTTGTCCGGTAAAACCGAACAACAATGATTCTTACAAAAAAAGTCAAATCTTATTAATATCCCTATTTAACGTTCCATCCGGCAATCTCTACCACGGTTTTGTCTTTTTTTAAGTCTTTACCTAGGTAAGTTCCTGAAATTTCCCTTTTTTCCCCAGGCAGCAGCGGGAAATAGTTATCTTCCCATAAAACAGGTATGATTTCTTTCCCTCCTTCACCACTGGTAATTTTAATGTTGACGCCGAAGGCAAGCTGTTTGGTCGGATTACTCACCGTTACATGAACAACCTCCTTATTATTTGCTACCTCTATGTTGCTCACCATGGTCAACTCCACTTCTGGCAAAGTTTGCAGAGCTGTATAGTCCGGGTAAGATATCATAGGAGTTGTCCAGAAATAAGATTCTCCCCAATTGAAAACTTCTTTCTGTGTTGAAAGCCAATAAAAATTTGAGCTTCTTAGCTTCCCTTCAGCATCTTTCAATTCAAGCTTTACAAAATAGGTCGTTGACAGATCTTGCATATCAGGAATAGTAATAACTTTTTCAACGCCATCGGGAGAGATATCAAATGTGACTTCCTTGGAGAATTTCTCAGACAAATCGAGATTAAAAACAGAGACAGAAGCCTTGAGTCCTTTGAATTCCGTTAGGAAGGAGTTCACAACAGCTATCGAACGATCATCATATGAGTATTGAATATGGAGCGGTTCGCACGCTTTTTTTGTTCCATAATATGAACCACCTGTTCTCAAATAATAATCATACAGATTCCAATATACTCCTGGCCATGCATTGTTTAACATCCATTGGATTACTCCTGTACTGTTATACTTGTTTCGGCCGTAAGCTTCAAACATTGCCCTTTTACCTTCATAAGCCTGCAATTGTGATTTCATCACATAGTCTTTAAGATCTTTTGCTTCCCCGTATCTCGCATTTAAAGCTTTTGTGTCAATATCCAGCATATGAGCAGGTTCTCCGCCACGGGCATGATATTGCCAGGTTTCATTAATAGGCCAAAGTTGATCTGCCGGAAACATTTCAAGAATACTTTCCATTACTGGGATTGATGCACCAGGACCTATTTCAGCGTTGAAACCAAAGGCTCCTCCTCGAGCTGTATCAATAAGCCAGTAGGATGGTTCAGTAAAAAAGTACGGGCCCTCCATTCTTATGCCGGAATAGCCTGTAATTGAAGTAGGGTTAAGAGCAGCAGAGGATTGATGAGGATTTGGCCAGTTGTTTTCCAGGAAGACACTAAGATACATTTTTTCGACATCAGCAGGTGGTGGATAATCACTTCCATATAACCAGGTAAAGACACTTGCATGACTCCTTAATCTTTTTAGCTGATCCTTCAATGACTCAGCAGCAACTGAGTAATCTTGCTTATCCCAGTTTTGCCATTCTTCCCACTGGTCACAGCAACACCAACCTGGCATAACCAGTATTCCCATGCTGTCGCAGAGATCATAAAAATAATCATTTTCAAGTTTCCCTTCCAGCCGTATAGTGTTAAGATTCATATCTTTAGCATAATTTACTTCTGTTCTAAGTCTTGCAGAATCCAATCTCAAGAGCATGTCGGAGGCTCTGCCACCACCACGGATCAGGATATTTTTACCATTGATTTTGAAGAGCAGATAATTCTTTGCAGTCAGCTCCGAAGTGACTTGTCTGATCCCGAAGTTTATAGATTGAGAATCTGAGACTTTTCCGGATGATTCAAATGTCATTTTTAATTTGTACAGGTTTGGTTCGCCAAAATGGATTGGCCACCAAATCCTTGGCTTATTAAAATTAAGCTGTTCAAACTTTTGAGGATCAAAAGTAACTACTCTTGATTCGTGTGGCTCAAGGTCAATATCCATTGCGAAACTGACTTTTTCTATCTCACCTGTCAGGGTCCCGCTCACCGGTTGATCACTTGTGTTATGCAATTCTGTACTTACTGTGAGGTGTGCAACATCAAGTGACGGATAGTCAAATGCCGTTATAACCTGTGGAAACCTTACCGTTACAGGTTCTGCAGCGGTTATTAAAACCTCATGCCATAATCCCATATTCTTATCCGGAGGGGCAGGATTCCACTCTACCCATGTAATAGCCAGATCATCGTGCCTTGGAGCAAATATTTCAACCGCAAGATAATTTGGACTGTCTTGAATGATATAATCGTTTATATTATATTCGTAAATCCTAAATGCTCCGACAACAGCAGAAGTATCTGCTATCAACTTCCCATTAAGCCATATATTTGCCCTATAGTTTATTCCTTTAAAATGAAGTTGAATAGCCTTGTTATTGTACTCAGAAGGTAATAGAAACTGAGTCCGGTACCACCAGGGAACATTGAATGGGCTATCTCTTGACATCGATAAGTTTGCGAAGTTAGAATCTAAGGGATAGTCGGTTCCGGGAATTGACCGCAGGTTCATCCCGAAATATGGATCGGGGTATACATTATTATCAACCAGTGCTGCCAGTACCGTTGAAGGCACGGAAGTCTTATACCAATTGTCAGGTTTAAAATTACCTGTTGAGATGATAGCACCTGGTTGATTTACTTTCACAGATGACTGAATTTCCCAACCCTGTACTAGCTGAATCTTAAGAGGGGAATCATCAGTGGATCTTTTACAGGAAGAGGCGCTAAAAACAACCAGGATTAAGAATAATCCAAGAAAACTACAAACGGGAACTTCTTTTTTCATAATTAGTACTTTCTTAAGGTTAGTGTCCTTGTATGTATGTGTATAAAATTCTTAAAAAATCTGACTGCTATCTGTCTTTACTTCTATGCAGAACCTTCGCTAGTAAGGTTTTTTGGACCTTTCGTCTTCAGTATAGTTTCATTCGAAATTAAAGGTCTGGCCCAGAAACCAATACTTAATATATAGCCCAGGGTAATATATAAAAACGCCATGCCAATTCGTAATCCAAGCATGTTGCCCAGCCAGCCGATGATAACTGGCACTATTGCACCACCACTTATTCCTGTACACAGTATACCGGAAAATGCACCATGGTTTCTGCTTACTGAATTAAGTGCCAGAGAAAATATGATCGACCACATCACTGAAGCAAAAAATCCAACTAACGGGAATGCTATAAGGGCAATTTTACCTGGTCCGAAAAGACCAAATGTAAGAGAGATAATTGCGGCAATAGAGAAAAAGATGAGTACCGTTCTACTGTCAAATATTTTTAACAGTAACAATCCCAGAAGGCAGCCTACTGTCATTAATCCCCAGAAATTGGAGACTACGCTGGCACCTACAGTTTGTGGATCATATTGATGATAAATGGAAAGAAATTTGGAGATCCAGTTAGCAACACCCTGTTCCGTACCTACATATGCTATTATTCCAATGAAGTAAAGAATCACAATTTTACTTTTAAATAGCTGAATGAAATTATCCCTGTGTCCAATCCGCTCATCTTCTCTTAGTTCTACCTTAGGGATCTTTGTAACAAAAATGACCATTATCATTATCAGAGTGATCAGGGCAAAAACCCAGTAGAGTGAAATCCATGGTAGATTATCCGGAACAACATGGGATAATATTTTGATCACTTGATCCTGATCTGTCGGCAAATCCTTGAGATTATGAACAAAATAGATGTAAAGTTTAGGGCTGAGAAAAGAGGCCAGTCCGAAAATAAACTGGGCCAGGACAGAATAAAAAGCAAAATGCTTTTCGCCGCCGGTTACACGCAGAAGAGGATTGATACCAACTTGCATCATAGCCACACCGGCGCCCATCATAAACAAGGATAGCAGGGCATACGTAAAGGTTGAATTTGTAGCAAACAATAGGGCCCCTGCAAAAGAGATCGCAAATGCAACCAGTAGGATTGCCTTTTCTCTGAATTTTTCAATCAGAAATCCTGTTGGGATAGACATCACTGCGTAAGCAATAAAAAAAGAAAAGGGAAGAAATCCTGCCAGTGTCAGGCTGAGACTAAAATCGTCAATAATATCAGGTATCAAGGGCCCAAGCATGTTTTGCATCAGGGAAATGACGAAAAATATCAAGAGGATTAAGCCAACAATTAAATATTTTTTACTCATATTGAAAGTCTCATATAATTAATATGATTTATTAAACCAGTCAGGCTTTATATTCATTCACATTACCAACCAGTGATTGTACGCTGACTGGTATTTTCCCTATACCTTTGACTGTTTTTCCTCCCGGTTGAAGCTCGCCGGTTAGGTTTTTCACAATGTTTCCATATTTCCCAAGAGTGTCTTCAACAACCCAGTAATCGAAGCCCGGAATAATATGCTCAAACTCTTCTCCAAGCCATTTACTGCCACGCCCTCTCAAAGCCACATCCAACATTGTCACTATTTGCTGTTCCAATGGTTCTTCCGATCCAAGAGTAATTGCTCCATAGAACTCCTGGCACTCTGTATAACCTGAGTTATGAGTTCCTGTATAAGGTTTCATCCTGGCAAGCCCCGTGGTTATACCCGGAATATCGCAAAATAGATTTTCTTTTAATAATGCTGCTGATTGTCTGCCAGATACAGCTTCAACCATATTAAGCAAATCATCTGTTTTTGAATTGAAAAAATCTATTAATGCCTGTTCCTGTTGCTTTGCCGGTTTGTTGTTAAAAGCTATATCCACATAGGCATCAAAACCAACCTTAAATCCATCCTCAACCATTTTTCTGAAATATTCTCTGTATGGAGTTATTCCGGCATTACTTGAAAAAATACTTCTTCTGCAACAGGCTGTTAGTCCATCCCTTTTATAGGAAGTTCCCAGGTGCATGTACTCACCTTCAATTATCTGTCTGTTAAGTGCCGGTCCGATCATGGTAACACAAGCCAGGTCAGAGCCGACCATAGTCTGAAACCCCTGACGTTCGCAACCCATCCATTTAGCCAGCATATCACCAAAAGCAGCTACTTCAGTCTCATCCATTCCCGGCTCCATGACTGCCAGCATTGCGCGGAGAGCAAGTGAAGTTATATAGCCGGCATCCTCAATCAGCCTCATTTCGTTAGCGCTTTTCAGGTTTTTAACTTTTTGAAATGGTACCTGAGTATCAACAACGTTTTCCTTACCCACAATTTCTTCCAGATTGGCTACTACTCCATCCGGAATTACCTGCCTGGGAGATAAAAGTCCTATGCGGTTTACCTTCCTGCCTGCAATCGTTTCCAAAATGTCCTTTAATGAAAATCCCTCCACAGGATATTTTTCATCTGCCAGTTGCAGACTCTCGGTCGGATAAACCATAATTCCTGCACGTTTTGCTAATTGTCCTGCAATATAAACTCCTTCAAATCCGGCTATAATCCCTGAAGTGTAAGGATCAGGACCCAGACCAAATGCAACTTGTTCAATAGAATAGTTTGTGTTTCCGCCAAGATATGGCACGTCCCCGCTATAGTGCTCGTCTGAAAAAGCAAAAGCTACATCAATATTTTGCTCTTTCAGCAAGGCTTTCCATATTTTCTGACGGCGTTCTACAAATTCCTCCTTCGGTATTGAAGAATAGCGGTCAATTCTGGGAGATTTTTCAATTATTATCTCCAGTTTACTTAGTTTTTTGGCTAAAGTTTCTGTCATGTCTATTTGAATTTTTTATTTAACCTTAATATCTAATTTGAATTATTTAAACCGGAATTATTTCGGTATAGGTTCAAAATTTCTTCAATAGAATATAGGTAATGTTTAATGCTTTCTTTTTATTAATTCATTGAACATATAGATGGCTTGTTATTGGGCTATAGTATATTCATTTATTTTCTGCAGACCTTGTATTCCTGTATTCGCCCTTGAAATAGTTTATGCCAATAACATCATACCTCTTTTTAACTATTTCTAAGCGTGACAGAAAACCTTCAAAATCCTTTTTCAATGCCGGAGTCCAACCGGTTTCTGCAATTGCAAACATTCTCGGATAAACCATGTATTCCAATAGTTCAGGTGATACGACGTATTCTGACCACAAGCAACCCTCCAAACCAATTATATATTTCTGCTCAGTCGCACTTAGCTCTGAAGGCAACGGATCGTATGAATAAACTTTTTCAAGCGGCAGGTAACCGCCTGCCGCAAGCGGCTGATCTTCCGGTTCACATTGATACCACCAGAAATAAACATACTGATTTGGACTCATTATGACATCATGTTTTTGTTTAGCTGCCTCAATACCTCCTTCTATTCCTCTCCACGACATTACAGTAGCTTCAGGAGCCAATCCTCCTTCAAGGATTTCATCCCATCCGATGAGTTTCCTGTTTTTTGAAATGAGGAACTTTTCAATCCGTGCGATAAAATAACTTTGAAGTTCTTGCTCATCTTTTAATCCCTCATCATTTATTCTCTTCTGACAGGCTGGGCATTTTTCCCAGCGATCTTTGGGACATTCATCACCGCCAATATGAATATATTTTCCCGGGAATAGATCAATCACTTCAGTGAGAACATCCTCCAGAAAATTAAAGGTTGCATCTTTCCCTGCACAATAAACATCAGGAAAAATACCCCACCTGGTCGCAACCTCAAATGGACCTCCGGTACAAGAAAATTCCGGGTATGCAGCCAAGGCTGCCAAAGCATGTCCTGGCATTTCAATTTCGGGAATCACTGTAACAAACTTCGACTTAGCATAAGCAACAATTTCTTTTACTTCTTCCTGGGTGTAAAATCCTCCATAAGCTATACCATCGAAGACTTGAGGTCTGTCTTTCCCGTGCCCTATAAGCGTTTCTTTCCGGAATCCTCCGATTTCTGTCAGTTTGGGGTATTTTTTGATCTCAATCCTCCAACCTTGATCTTCGGTAAGATGCCAGTGGAATGTATTCAATTTGTGTAGAGCTATCATGTCAATATATCTTTTGATATAGTCAACAGGAAACATATGACGCCCTACATCAAGATGCATCCCCCGGTATATAAATCTTGGTTCATCATTTATAGTACATGCCGGAACAGAAAGTATGAGACCTTCAACTATTTTTTCACCCTCTACTTCCACGGGGAGCAGTTGTCTGAGAGTCTGAACAGCATAAAACATCCCTACAGCTGATTTGGCTTTAATAATTATTTTTTTAGGAGATATATTAAGAACATATCCTTCATTGTTGACAATAGAAGAATCAATCGACATAAATACCGAACCAGATATATCCTTACGCCCCTGCTCAACAGGAATACTTAACCCTGTCGGATTTTTTATGAGAAGGGCAAGATAATCGCCAGTTAGTTTGGTTTCATCGTTGAGAGTTGAGAGAATTATTTTGCTCTTTTCGGAAAAGGTAAATCTACCATTCATCTCTACGAGTGAGACAGGTGTGGGAATTATGGCATAGGTATTTTTCTTATCTGATGAGCAGCCGAAATTGCAATAAGCAAATAAAATTATTGCACAAAGAAGAAGATAAAAACTCTTTTTCATAGCTATTTGATTTTTTGATAGGTGTAAAGTTTCATAAGGTCCATTGAGATAATCTTTTCCAGTTTTTCCGAGTTATACTTTTATAAATATTTTTCGTTTATACATAAAATATAAAAACAACCAGCTCACTAATAAGTAAGTGAAAGAAGAAATAACCTCCTTCGCCGAAGGATTTGAGAAATAACTAATAAGTCCTTTAAAGAAAAAATCACTCATCCTATGGAAATCAAGAACTCCTGATTGACATGCATAAATAAAAATTGCATTCGACCCAATTACAATAAAAAAATATGACCACTTTTTTAATTTCCAAACATCTATGAGAAGATAAAATATAGATAAAAGTATTAAACTCCATCCTCCAGCATAAATGACAAATGAACTTGTCCATATTTTTTTAATAATAGGGAATATCATGTCCCATACTAATCCAATCCCTAAAAATATTATTCCTGCCAGGGCTAAAAGGAGTCCTTTTTTTAAACCACGTTAAATTTCCCTTTTTAATTATTAAAAATTGACCTGTCAGAACTCCCATCAAACCCATTGCCACTCCGGATATATGGCCTAAAATACCCTCTGGATCCAAAATTCCAGGAAAATATCCTTGATAAAAATCGTCCTGGTAAAAATAAACGATCAAAGTATCCTGCAAAATTACCTTCCGGAGTCAATGTTCCTGCACCATAACCAGGAACCGGTATAAACATCATAATAGCCCAATAGGCAAGTAAAAGACCAACAAACCAAAGTAACTGACCTCTTATTTTAGTATTTAAGATAAATCACTGTGGCAAAAAACCATCCAATCCCAATGCGTACTAATACATGAGTATATCTGTAATTCTCAAAGTCAAAATTTTGGATTCCCCCGTTTGCCAGTAGAAGGCCTAGCAGGATAAGTATAAATAATCGCTTTATAGCATGGATGATAAATTTGCTTTTTAGTATGACCCATTTGAAGTCTTTTATTGATGGAAAATGGTATAGTCACACCAGCAATAAATAAGAAACAAGGGAAAGATCATGTCATCAGAAATTAAAGCCCTGCCCACTACATATGAGTCAATTGTTCGGCCCACCAGTTTAATAACCGGCCAATGCGTATATTTAGCTAATGCATGAAATAAGGCATCACCACCAATAATCCAAAACATGTCAAACCCTCGTAATGCATCAAGTGAGATTAAACGGTCCGAATCTTTTTCTTTGTTTTGTTCCATCTGTTCACTTTATTGTTTTAAATTAATATTCAATAAATTTTGAATATGGTATTCTTTTCTTCCTCTTTTGTTTAAATTCCAAAAGTGTCAAACTTCGAATATTCCACTGTGCTTACCGGACATCAACCATCAGTTTAAAACTAATAAACTGGTTCCTGTCTAGGGCAATTAACTTTGCTGCATGAGACAAAACTCGGGTCGGTGATTTGACCTTACGGATACAGGAGGCAGGTTAAAAACGGAGCAGGAACCGATAATAGTAATCCCCTTCATTGTAAATTATTTTGGGGATGTAGAAAAAGTTCTTTATGACCTTTGAGTTGTACTAAGAGCTCTTTGGGATAATAATTCAAATCATTGAACCACATGATATTACATAGAGCACTACAATAGTACAAAAGTTAAAAACCATTCTTTCAACTTTTTCAACATCCCCCAATTATTTAATTTACATACACATAAGGCTTAATAACCAGGATTTTGTATGACTTTGTCATTTTGGTCAATCACATCCAAAGGTATTGGGCTCATATATTGTTTCAAATTAAACTTAGCTACATACTTAACTTCTTCTTCAACGCTATAAACCCAAATTCCCGAATTATTAGATGGAACAGAATTTCTGATAACCATATTATGTCTGGGAGTTCCCATTACTGCCTCAGTAGTGGCCCATCTTTTGGTGTCTAAAAATCTCTTACTCTCAAAGCAAAGTTCGACGCGACGTTCCCGTCTAATTGCATCCCGCATCTCCTCTTGGGTTAATCCCAAGGGCAAATTGGGTAAATCAGAACGAGTACGAACTTTATTGACAGCATCATAGACGGAAAGGTCAGGACCAGTTACCTCGTTTTGGGCTTCCGCATAAGCTAACAAAACTTCAGCATAACGATAATATACAAAGTTTTCACCACTTAAATAATCACCAGGCTCTGCATCCGGATTTAACATTTTTTTCTGATAATAACCAGAGTCACCAACATCACTTGCTCCAGATAAATCAATTTCATTTAAACTGGGATTGACCGCATCAATTCGTGTATAGATAATGTCTGTTTCCGCCATCCAGGGTTGCTTATAAGGTGCCCCATCATAAATAATAAAGTCATAAAATCTTTTTTCTCTGTTGAAATAAGGATTTTGGGGATTATAACCTGACGTAGGATCTGATATTAGTTTCCCATTAGCCATGCAAAATTGATCTACTAACTCCTAAGTCGGATTATAGCATCCCCAGGTCCTATATGCTCCAAGAACATAGGTTGGGCCTCCGAAAACTTCATAACTACCTGACATTACATCATTAATATTTGCAACAATTTGTCTGTCCCAAATTATTTCAGAATTATATTCATTAGAGGCTCGCCATAGATTAGGTAAGTCCACAAATAAATCGTACCGGATGCCCGTCTCCATATTCATCAATAAACTTTTTGTTTGTAGCAGCAGCAATAGCCCAACGATTTTGATCTGCATTCCCAAAATGGACAAATTTACCAGGGTCAGGAAGGTAGGGTGTGCCAGTATTAAAAAGGGAACTTGCAGCAAAAAGTTCCATCCATCCTTTTAATGCCAAAGCAGCCCCTAAGGTCGCCCGTCCTGCATCAGGACTACTAAGGTCGAATTTAACAGGTAAGAAACCATTATCTACAATGTCTCCCAATTCTCCTGTAATAAAATTGTAAGTTTGTTCAAAGGTGCCACGTGGTACTTTTAATTCATCTTCAGACATTTGATTTCGATCCAAAGGTTCAGTTACGATGGGAAGACCACCAATATGAACAAAAATCTCACTGTACATGTATGCTCTTAAAAATCTGGCTTCGTCTATCCGTTGGTTATAAAAAGCTTCAGAATAATTATTTTTATATACTGTCAATTGTTGAATGAATGTATTTATTTTTCTGACCTTTACATAAAAATCTGCCCAGCTATAATTATCCGTCGGGCCATTAGTTCCCTCCCAGACTTCAGTAACGCTTGTGGCTGGAGCCTGACAAATTCCTTGCCGCCAATTTGAAGCAGTGTAATAGTGGCTGATATTGTAATCATCTGTAAAGTAATCCAATGTCATCATTATATTCCACTTATTTACTAATTCATAGTAGCAGTCATTTAGAAATATATCGGCATTCCCTTCGGAAGCCCATTGCGTTTCATCAGTAAGTACCTGCTTATTCTCATTTTCAAGAAATTTCTCGCAAGATATTGCGCTTAATAATAGCACGCCTAATATTCCTGCTATTGCTATTTTAGTATTTAGACTTTTCATAATTTATATCTAATTAATCCGTACAATTAAAAGGTAATATCAATCCCAAATGTAGTCGATCTCATTTGGGGATACAATCTTCACGACCTACGTCTCCACCCACATAACTTGCTTCTGGATCAAGATGTTTTAGCTTACTGAATGTCAGCAAGTTTTGGCCAGCAAGATATATTCTGACATTTTCAATCGTTAACTTCTTCGTAATTTTTGCAGGAAGGCTATATCCGATTATTGCCGTTTTTAATCGTAAGAAGCTATTATTAATTTGCCAGAAGTCCGAAATCTGTGAAATATTTGCAGGTGGGGCTGGATATGCTCTTGGATACTTTGCCTTTTGATTGTCAGGCGTCCAACGGTTATTAAAATATTCATAAGCCGTATTACTTGCATTATTTGCGAAAGCGACAGTCGACCACTGCTGTATATCCATACTGGACATCGCGGACCCCTGAAAGAAAATTGATAGATCCATGCCTTTCCAATTCATTGTA
This sequence comes from uncultured Bacteroidales bacterium, assembly GCA_963828395.1. Classification (GTDB taxonomy): domain Bacteria; phylum Bacteroidota; class Bacteroidia; order Bacteroidales; family VadinHA17; genus SR-FBR-E99. The sequence goes on along the minus strand of CAWHED010000002.1, from coordinate 304,388 downwards.
GTTGTAAAACCATAAGTCATAAGTGGATAATACGGATACCCAATAGAAGTTTCATCATTAACATCAATTATACCATCAGGTAATCCGTCAGGTCCGCTTAAATCTACATATTTAATGTCACCAGGATGAAGTGTTCCAAACTGTTCAATAGGATATTCAGTAATGTCAATTATGTCGTCTCCGTTTATATCGTCCGTTGTTGTAAAAAGTCCATCAGATTTATAGCCAAAAGGAGTTCCATAAGGTTTGCCTCTTAGAGTACGGTTTGGATTTTCCCTTTGGGCGTCGGATTCAAATACTTCAATCATTTGGTTCTTAGCATAACTAAAATTTAACTTCATTCCCAAATCTATTCCATTACTAAACGTTTTTCTCGAGCCAAGAGATAATTCAATTCCATTATTTTTCATTACTCCCTTATTTTCTTCGGCAATCGACAATCCATATTCTACAGGTAAGGTAACCTGAGGTGGAAGAAGCATCCCGTTACGATCTTCATGGAAATAATCAAATTCTAAACTTAAAAGATTTTCCCACATTATTAAATCAAATCCTATATCTGTTTTTGCACCAACTTCCCAGGTAATGTTCGGGTTAGCTTCTATACTAACATATGACGATTGTACAAGGGATCCATTACCAAAAGCATATGCATCTCCCCGCAAAGTATATCCAGTAAGGTATTGGAAAGGAACACCTGCTAAATTACCTGATTTCCCCCACGACCCTCTTAATTTTAAACTGGTGATTTGGGAAATATCCTTCATAAAACCTTCCTCCGATATCTTCCAAGCAGCAGAAAAGGAAGGAAAGTAGGCCCATCTTTTACCTGGTGCAAAGTAGTAATGCCCATCATACCTACCGGAAGCTTCAAACAAATACCGTTCTTTAAAGTTATAGCTTAAACGATAAACAAACCCTAACATACTTGAAGTACTGGAAAATCCTCCATTATTGAAATTAAGTTTATTGGAGGGTCCTAAATCCATTTCATCTATTGGTACTGCAAAATAATTTCTTGCGGAATTTTGCTGAGCAAAGGTAGAATTTCTGGCTTCGGCAACTATTAATCCCGATACATTGTGTAGTCCGAAACTTCTGTTATAATTAAGAAATCCTTGATATGTATAATTCACCCTTTTGGAATGAGATTGTTCCAAAAATGCATATGTCTTTGGGTTGGTAGCAATATATTTAGTAAAAGTATAAGGATTAGTCGTCAAATCGACTGAATACCAGGGAATAGGCAGGTGCCAGCCTTTAGCATCTGTTTGGCGGGGATCATAACTAAAAACCCCTTTCATGCTTAACCCTTTAATAAATGGTAATTGCTGTTCTACACCTAATGATACTAATAAATCGTTTTGGTCCGTATTTCTATATCCATCAGATTTTAATACTCCTATGATAGAATATCCTTGACTCTCACCAAAATGTACACCATCGGGATAATACAAAGGTTGTGTTGGCACCCATTTATAACCTCCCCGGAGAAAGCCGCCATTAGCAATGGTTCCGCCTTCTCCCCCCGACGAATCTAAATCTTTAAGTTTCTCAACAGTACCCATTGAGGATATAAAAAAATTTGTAGTTTTTGTGACTTTTGCATCCAGGTTGATATTAAAATTATATCGTGTGTATTTAACAGGATCAAAAATACCCTGTTGGTCGAAGTAACCCAGTCCAACATAATATTTAATTGATTCATTACCTCCACTAAGGTCAAAATTTACTTTCCGAACGGGTACATTACTTTTAAAAGTTTCATCAACAAAACTTGCACTTGGATATAGCCAGGGATCAGTCTTGCGTAATTGGTCATAATTGCTTACCATTTCAGGATCATAGGGCAGAGCAGTCCCTGTAGGGTTCAAATTAAGATAAGCCTCATTTTGAAGAGCCATATAATCTTTTGCGCTAAGCAATCTTGGCACATAAGTCGGATTCTGAATACCATAACTCGAGCTAAACTTAAGAGTAGGTTTTCCAGTTTGTCCTCTTTTATGTTGTAATAAGTATTACTCCATTAGCACCACCAATCCCAAAGGGCGCAACTGCAGCAGCATCCTTAAGAATAGTAATATTTTCAATGGAATTCATATCCATCTGCTGAAGATTGCTTCTTTGAACTCCATCAATAACAATAAGTGGTGCGCTACTTCCCGTAGTGACAACTCCACGAATATAAAGTTCTGGATTATCCATACCAGGTTGTCCACTGGTAGGTCTCATGGAGACACCTGTAACATTTCCTGCTATGGCTTGAGAAACATTTGGGACAGGTACTTCTTTTAAACTTTCACCCTTTGCTGTGCTAACTGCTCCGGTGAGGGTAGATTTTTTCTGAGTACCGTATCCAATAACCACAACTTCATCAAGACCAATTGCCGACTCAACCATAGTTACATTGATTTGGGTTAATGTCCCAATATGATTTCCTGGGTATTCATCCCGATAAAAGTAGAATGTCAGAGTTTTTGACCCTGAGGAATTTCAATACTGTATTTACCATCAATATCGGTCATTGTTCCTAAAGTTGTTCCGGTAACAATAACGTTTACTCCAGGAAGAGGTAGCACCATCCTTTTCGGTAACAGTTCCGTTAATTGAGTTCTGCTGTAATGCTGTAAGCATCTCGGATTGTTCATTTGGAGTAGAGAATAATCTGACGGTCATAAACAGCAAATTTTACATTCTCATCAAAAATATTATTTAAAATATCTTTGATAGGTTCATTCTCCGCATCAATATTCACTTTTCTTTCAACATCGATTAGCTTAGGACTGTAGAGGAAAAAAAACTCGCTCTGATTTTCAATCTCTTTAAGCGCATCTGAGATTTTAACATCTTCAAGCTTAAGGGTAAGCTTCGTCATTTGTGAATAAGTTTCAGTTGCCCAGAGCTGAGAAAATTGTCAGCATAGATAAGAAGAAGGTTAGTTTCATGACTCTGATTGTTTTTTTTGAAAGGAATCCATACAGATATCCTTTCATAATAATCTCGAAATTTTTTCATAGATTTGAATGGATTAAGTTTACTAAAGTTTTTTTACAGAAATCAAGTACTTAGTCTGGCGGGATTGTGGGCAAACACTATCCCGTTTTTTTCAATTAGTTGTGTTTCATAGGCATATTCTTTATTGGTTATTAGGTAATCGTTATTCGTTATTGCTTTTTCTATTTGTTTCTTCCTGTAACTTAAGACTACTTTTCTTTTGGTAAAAGTTCCGGAACTTATTTCTTCCCGATTTGAAATTGAATAATCTAACTGGTGATACCATGGTTAAAAGTTCCATGACCTGAGGAAGTGTTTCATTAACAAAAGTTGCAGTATATGTAAGCTCAAGTAATTCAGGATCTTTTATCTGAATATCAACATTAAACCATCTGCTTAGTTTTTTGACAACTTCACCAATTGGTTCCTTGTTGAACACAAGTTTACCGTCTTTCCATGAAAAATACCTGTCATCATTGATAGTATGTGTACTAATTTCATTATTACTCTTCTGAAAAATGGCCAGATCAGTTGGTTTCATTTTTAATAGTGAAATTACTTTCCCATCTGGATCCGTCCGCTGCAATTCAACACTCCCATTGATAAGTGAAGTCTCAATTCTGTCTTCATCAGGATAAGCCATAACATTAAATGTTGTTCCAAGTGCCTTAATCTCAATTTCTCCTGCTTTTACAATAAAAGGTATCTTTGGATTATGGGTCACTTCAAAATATCCTTCACCAGTAAGTTCAACACGTACGGAAATCTCCATGGAACATTGCCGGATATTTTAATGAACTGCTATGATTCAACCAGACATTTGAACCATCAGGTAAGGTAACTTTTGTAATAGCATCAACTGAAGAAAAAACCTCATTATATGCCTGGTTAACTGAAGTCTGATCATGCTTTGCTGATTTATACTTAAAAGACATGTACAATCCGAAACCAAGAACAGGAATCATTAGAATTGCAGCGACTCTTGTAAAAATATATAATGAATGTATTTCTTCTTTTATATTTAATAAGATATCTGATCCGCTTCTTCAAAAGTTTTTTCGATTGTACCAGATTAACTTTCATGATGTATCTTATCAAGCAAAAGATCAAAATTCAGTTTCAATATTACTGTCATCATACAGTATCTAATTCATCCCAAATCTTAAATAAAAGGGCTTTACCTTCAGGATGTTCTTGCAGATCTCTTCAAACCATGCCAAAACAGAAATTAATTCCTCTTCAGTGCAAGCATTGTTGCAATACTTTTCTAATAATTCTTTATTCATATACTTTCTTACTCTAATTCATCTGAGTAACAAGCACTTCCGATTATTTACTAACGGAAGTGCTTTATTACCCCATTTTACCTACTAAACTTACCCATAACAACTAACCCTATACCGTCAAAAACTAACCCTATACCGTCAAAAAATATTGATATTAATTATTGTATCTTGTTTAGTAGTAAGACGCAATAATCAATAATTACCACTACTTAAAAAGTAAAATTATAAAATTAATTAACGATTTAAATATCAGTACTATACGAAAAGATGCCAAAAGAGAATGGCAATCAGGGAGTAATTGCCCAGTTTTTCACGAATAGTTTTAAGTGCACGAGACATATGGTTTTCTATAGTATTTACAGAAATATTTAAACGTTCTGCAATTTCACTATATTTCAAACCTTCGACCTCTATGCAATAAGTAAACCTCTTTTTGGCGCTGAGGTAATGCCTGCATAATTTCATCAAGTTTATTGTCAGTTCATTATATTCAAGTTCGATATTTACAGGTTCCTCGTTAATTTCCTGTAGAGACTTCAAATATTCAAAAAACTGTAGATTCTCTTGCTTTCTTCCGGATAATGGAAATAGCTGAGTTATATGTTATAGTGAATACATAAGATTTAATTGATGAGTTTTTCTCAACTTTGTGACGATTCTCCCATAAATTAAGGAAAACATCCTGCATAAGATTCTCAGATTCTTCCTGTGATTTAAGAATAGAATAACCAAATTTATATAACCTTTTACAATACTTTTTATATAAGACATCAAAAGCAAACATATTGTCTGCCTTAATTTCCTGCATCAATTCATCATCACCATATGCACCAAAGAGCTCCATAAAGTTAAACTCATTTTCGGAAAGATAAAGACAAATATATTACATTACTAATACAGGTGATTTAGTTAAGAGGAGAATCCCTTAGAAAAACCTGGGACATTTTAAAATATGGCAATACTGAATTTTCTCACCAGCACCTGAACCAGTATCGCGGGGCAGTGTGATTACTCCCCCGTGTTGCGGGGTCGTGATCTTGGATGGGGGAGTGATAAAAAGAAAAATGCAGCGCTTCTGCTGATTTCTTAATGATCTTTCACTTTTAAATGCAAGCATTTAACGTTCAGATCAATTAAAAACCGCCCCCGGGAAACCGGAGACGGTCATTATTCTTTTGTCGGGGTTGTGTGATTACTCACCCCGCGTTGCGGGGTCGTGATCTTGAGTTGGGTTCGACTGCAAATAAAAGCCTGTCATTCGCTTCGCTCATTCCGGTCTTTATTTTTTTCTTCCGCTTTCGACAGCGAGCTGTCAACGCGTCAGAAAAAAACAAAGCCCGCCGCATTCTGCGGACAGGCTTTTACTTGTCGGGGTAGCAAGATTTGAACTTGCGACCCTCTGGTCCCAAACCAGATACGCTACCAACTGCGCTATACCCCGCATTGACCTCCGTGGCATTAGCTAAGGAGGTCTTTGACACCATATCTGCCAACCGGCACAGATGGCCGTCAAAGAATGTGCAAAAATAGAAAGATTTTCGTAATTTCACCCCTCAGATACTTTTTATTCACGCCACAGAAACTCTTTGGCACCAGGTTTGTTATTAGGTAACTGATCAAAACTTTAAAAATGAAAAAGAGAGTAATAACCTTCACCGCAATCATGGCACTCATAATGGCTCCTGTTATGTCACAGAAGTCTTTCTACGACTTCACAGTTGAGACCATCGACGGCCAGCAGTTCAGCTTTGCTGACCTGAAGGGCAAAAAGGTTATAATTGTCAACACCGCTTCAAAATGCGGCAACACCCCTCAGTACAAGGACCTCGAGCTTCTTTATAAGGCTTATAAGCAGAAGGTGGTCATCATCGGATTCCCTGCCAATAACTTTATGGGTCAGGAACCGGGTACAAATGCTGAGATAATGGAGTTCTGCGACAGCAAATACGGTGTCACCTTCCCCATGATGGCAAAGATATCAGTAAAGGGTGATGACATGCATCCTCTCTATCAGTGGCTGACAAAAAAGTCGGCTAACGGCGTCCTTGATTCGGATGTAGCCTGGAACTTCCAGAAGTATCTCATCGATGAAAATGGTAAACTGGTCGGTTATCTTAAACCTGCAGTGAAACCTCTGTCTGATGAGGTGGTGATGTGGGTGACGAAGGGACAGTTCACACAGGCGAAATAATTATATATTTCCACCAAGGAGAGCGGCCGGATTAACCGGCCGCTCTCCCTTTTTACCCTGTCACTGATCAACATCCAAGACCTTTGATGAAAAGGTCTGTACCGGCAAGTGAAAGCATTGTGTTATTTTCATGACCGTCCTCCCTGGCCAGAAGCTTGTCTGTACCTCTAAGTATATTGATGAATATCACAGCACAGTCCTCTTCAGTGGCTCCAAAGGGCATGTTGAACTCTTCCCTGTGCCTGTGGAAAAACAGTGTGAGAACCTCCATTTCCTTCCTGACAAGCCTCTCTTTCAGTTTCTCAACCCTGCTGAGCCCCAGGGCAAAATCTTTCATTAACAGGGGATTACGCCTGCCAAGATCCTCAAGGAGCTTTATCCTTTCAACAGTGTAATTTTGCAGCACCAGCCCGAATGGCTCTTCAGAAGCAACAATCTCTCTCAGCGGTTTAATGATCCGGCTCAATTCACCTTCCACTACAGCCTCATAAATCTCAGCTTTATTGCTGAAATACATGTAAACCGTACGCCTGCCACGACCTGCGGCAGCCGCAATTGTCTCCATCGTTGTTCTGCGTAACCCGACTGTTCCAAACAATCCCGCGGCTACACCGATAATAATATCACGCGTGCTTTTCCTTGCCATTGCACAAATCCGGAAATATGTGCAAAGTTACTAATCAGAGAGAATTTTTGCATTACATTTAAATCTTAATTCATTACCGGGAATAAATGAAAAAGTATTTTATCCTCTTTATGATTTGTCTGCCTCCGGCATTGTACGGGCAGATAATTCTTGATAAACCACTGAGTGACAGGGTGACAGGCTATGACATCACGGCTGTTCTTAACCCGGAAAAGCACATTGTAAGCGGAGAGATGACAGCCTGGTGGGTGAACAAATCCACAAAACCGGTCGGCGATGCCATGCTTCACATGTACCTTAACGCTTTCTGCAGTAATAAAACTTCCTTTGCATCGGAAAGGGGATGGTCCGCTGCAGGGGACGATGGCTGGGGATATGTGAAGATAACGTCCATTGTCGATGCATCTGCAAATGATCTGTCCATGGCCATGCGCTTTGTTTCACCTGACGATAGCAATATTTATGACCGGACCGTCCTGCAGATTACCCTGCCCGAACCTGTCCAGCCGGGAGACACCCTGCGGTTACGGATGGTGTTCGAGTCAAAGCTGCCTTCACCTATAGTCAGGACTGGCTACACAGATGACTTTTATTTTGTCGGACAGTGGTTTCCGAAGTTTGGCGTATATGAAACTACCGGCATGAGGCAGCGGGAGACTGACGGATGGAACTGCCACCAGTTTCATCCTCATTCGGAGTTCTACTCCGATCACTCTGTGTACAATGTCTCTGTGACGATACCTTCTGACTATGTAGCCGGCTCAGGAGGGATGCTTATTGAGGAAACCAATAACGGCGACAGCACAAAAACAATTAAATGGAGGGCGGAAGACATTGTTGACTTTGCATGGACCGCCTGGCCCGGTTACAAGGTTGTGAATAAAAAGTGGAGGGGAGTGGATATTACTCTCATGACCTCCGAAAGGGGATTGAAAATAGCTGATAACCAGTTTGCTGCAGTAATAAACGCAATTGAATATCTCGATGCCCGGGTGGGCCCTTACCCATGGCCTCACCTGACTTTCGTTGATCCGCCTGTTTCAGGCTCCGGGGCCGGAGGTATGGAGTATACTACCTTATTTACTTCGTCAGGCGGCGGAATGTTACCGTCATTCTTTAAAATGGCAGAAATGGTTACCATCCATGAGTTCGGGCATGCCTACTTTATGGGAATTCTTGCCAGTAATGAGTTTGAGGAGCCATGGCTCGACGAAGGTGTTAACTCATACTGGGAACAGCGAATAGTGGATGCTTCCTACGGCGAAGGCTATGGATTGATCAGACTGCCATTCGTGAAGATGTCAGATACTGACCAGGGAAGGATCAGTTATATATCGAGCCCATCCAAACAGGTGGCAACGAATGACCTGCCATCATGGATGTACCCTCATGGCACCTACGGCATGATGTCGTACAATAAGACTGCAGTTTGGCTGCATACGCTTGAGGGAATGATAGGCACCGAAACCATGGACAACGTCTTCCGCGAGTATTACAGGAGATGGTCTTTCAGGTATCCTTCCGGCCGCGACTTCATTGCAGTTGTGAATGATGTGGTAAAAAATGAACACGGTGATAAGTTCGGGGAGAATATGAACTGGTACTTTGACCAGGTACTGCATGGCAACGAAATATGTGACTACTCGCTTTCCGGAGTTACCAACCGGAAAATCAGAGATTATTCAGGAATTGTTGACGGTGATACAGTGACATTTACACGCGGCAGCTCTGTCAACGACTCAATTTACTTTTCGATGGTGGGCATCAGCAGGCTGGGCGGCCTAACCCTTCCCGTAGAGGTCCTCATCCATTTTGATAACGGCGATGAGGTTCTTGAACAGTGGGATGGCAAGGCAAGATACAAGGATTTTAAATACACCGGCACCAGGAAGGTGGACTGGGCAAAGATAGACCCTTACGATAAGATTGACCTTGATGTCAACAGGATCAATAACTCTTCAGGCAAAGAGCAGAAATTCACGGCTTCACGACGTATGATGAACAAGTTTGTCTTTCTCATGCAGATGATGTTGTCAGCAATAACAATCTAAATTAACTAACCGGAGATGGATTTTATCAGAACAATGAAAAAAGGAGCCGCAGCAGCAGCATTATCATATAAGATGCTGATAACAATATGGCTCATAACCCTGCTGATGGTACTGCTTGTTGCTGTGCCTTTGAAAAGCGCATTGAGGAGTATCTTCGGCGACAGCCTCTCCGTGGAAAGGCTGAAGGAGGGTTTTGATATCGGACTGATCGGGGATATGGGTAAGTCTTTCCGGCAGCTGATGGCTTCAGCTGTAAGCGGAGGCTTGTTGCTTGTACTGGCAGGTTTCCTGCTTTACACTTTTTTTGCAGGCGGCCTCTTCACCAGATTCACAACAGCCTACGGCGACCTGAAACTTTCAGCCTTTATGAAGGCATCGGCCCATAATTTTGTGCCTTTCCTGAAGATAGCGTTATTGATATGCTCCATAATTGCTGTATTTACTATCCTGATCATTGGGATACCCGCAGGTGTAAACGTCGCGCTCGCCCAGACATCTGGGCCAGTACCAAAACTGATGATCCTGCCCTTTATCGTTTGGGCACTTGCAATGCCCATATGGCTCTTCGTAGCTGATTATGCACGCAGGTGGATAGCTGCCACCGGTTCACGCAAGGTCTTCAGAGCCCTCGGAGAAGGGTTCAGGGCTCTTAAGAAAAGATTCTGGGCGTCTTACACAACTGTGCTGGTGATTCTCATACTGAATGTCATATTCGCATTTGGCTCCATGTGGTTCACAGCATGGTCAATGCCTGATAAAGCAGTGATGATATTTCTTTTCTTTCTGGCAACACAGCTACTGTTCCTTGTCAGGCTGTTCCTGAAGACGTGGAGGTATGCGACTGTTTCGCAGCTGGCTGTGGATTCGAAGGTCTAAAGTCTGAAGGTCTAAAGTCTGAATGTCGTCTGAAAGTATGAGGGTCAATAACTCAGGGTTCAGGGAAACAGGGAACAAAGAACCGCGAACACTTATTACTTCAACATTCGTTTGTTGAAATGTTCGATAATTAGAATTTCCTGCTGTTCAGGTCAGGGAAGCATGTAATAATAAGACACAAGGCTATAGTCAATTTTTGTCTTTACCCAGTGCCACAGCTCAATATTGGATTTTATTGATTCATTGAACGGGATTGCATCAAGGTTACGGTACCGCATATTGACACTCATACCCGGGTGATAATTACCGGCACCTGTGGGTTGCGAGATGAAGGGATGTGAGAATGATTCAGCCCTGCACCATGCATAGCCAAAGTAATCTTCAGTACCCGTTCCTATTGAGGACGGAAAGACCTCCCTGTCGACAAAGATTTTTTCATCACCTTCACCCCACCAGGCATCAGCGGTATTGATTACGACGACACCATCGCCCGCATAGACGCCTTTTCCCTGCAGGCTGACAAATGAAATGTCGAAATGATTGCCTGTGCCTCCGGTGCTTGTGGCACCTGCTGTTTCAATATCCCTGTATTCATTCCACGAGACACCGAAGAACATTGATGAGTTGTCCCACACATATGGCATGGTCCTGACTTCTGCAAAGATGGCTATGGAATCACCGGTTCCGTTAAGAATTTCTACTGTACAGCTGTCCCTGAAGGGCATCAGCCTTGATATTGTCATCAATCCGGTTGAGTCGACATTGCTGTAATAAGTCCTGTAAGGGTTAATTGAGTAACCGGTTCCGAAAAAGTTACCTGCAGGCACATTAATCGTCTCCTTTCCGTCGAATGACATACGTATCATTGTCATCCGGAGTGCTGCGGCAGTATCACCTGCTTCAAGCCTGACGGAGAAGCTGCTTACAGCTTTGCCTGTTTCGTTAAGCCGGAACGAGGAGGAAGATCCCGGAGCGTATTTCCCTGATGAAAATCTTATGAATTCATTTTTATTAGCAGCGGCTTTTTCCTGAAGCAGGACTGATGCACATTGGCTAATTGCAAGTGTATCTGACAGCAGCATTTCCTTCGTGAGGGAGACCACCCTGGTATCCTTTGCATACAACCTTGCGCCAATATTATAATATATAGACGGAGTGCGTCTCTCAGGCGTAATTATCACGGCTTCATTTTCAAGAGTGATCTTACAGTTTTTCGAGAAGGGAAGCGGGAGATACAGATTATATCCCCTGGACTGCAGTTCTGTCGTTGCAGATACCGAGGTGCTGAGCGGTTCAGGAGCCAGAAGGCCTCCGCCTACAAGATCGGGTGCCCTGCCTTCCAGTACGGGAGCCGGCTCGCCGTCGATATAGACCCTGATAGTATGACTCGAGAGCATCAGCATTTCCGAATGTCATCCACCATCTGACAACAGCACCCGGACCGTCAGCCTCAAACATCACAAACTCGCGTCTGCCGTCATTCTCCTCTTCCCTGATGAACTGGGTATAGTCGTCGTTGGCAAACCACCCTGAACTGTCAGGGTGAATGCTCTTTCTGTCATATGAGCTTTGCTGCACAAGCTTGTAAGAAGGGTCTGGGAAACGTGTTATGGCTTCAGGACTGGCCATCTCCTTCAGAAGTGATCGGAAGGTGATGATATTTTCGTTGCTGCATGAGCCGGTTGCTATTAACAAAGCTCCAATTATTATTAAGGCTGCAGTCGTTGAGGTATTTTTCATGGGTTGAGAGATTATGTGGAAAGTTGAAAGGTTGAAAGTTGAAGGATAAAGTTACAACAGATCAGGCAATAGGCAATAGGCAGTAGTGGGGCAAAAGTACAAGTCCTGGAAGGGCCTTCGTTTTTCACTTTTAAATTTGACTGATATTTCATAAATTCACCAATTGTCAGATAATCCATAACTCAATAATACAAAATGAAACGGATAACGATAATTTTACTGGCAGCTGCAGTGCTTGTCTCATGCGGCAAACAAGAAAAGGACTTCTTACGCACCGATGGCACTAACATTGTGAACGGCGTCGGAGAAAATGTCCTTCTCAGGGGTTATGGCCTGGGCGGATGGATGCTGCAGGAGCCATATATGCTTAAACTATCAGGGGTGGCAGTGGCCCAGTATGATATCAGGAACCGCATCAGTGAACTTGTCGGGGAGGAGAGGATGAATGAGTTTTACGATGCCTGGCTTGCCAACATGGTCACGAAAAGAGATATTGACTCCCTGAAAGTTTGGGGCTTCAATTCGGTAAGGCTGCCGATGCACTATAACCTTTTTACTCTGCCGGTGGAAAAGGAACCTGTCGGGGGGGAGAACACATGGCTGGTAAAAGGGTTTGAAATGACAGATAGTCTCCTTGCCTGGTGCCGGGAGAATGAGATTTACATCATCCTGGATCTTCACGCTGCCCCGGGCGGTCAGGGCAACGACAAACCCATTGCGGACGTAGACACGACAAAGCCCAGACTATGGGAGAGTGAGCTGAACAGGCAGAAAACAGTTGCAATCTGGAGCAAGCTTGCTGAGAGGTATAAAGACGAAGAATGGATTGGAGGTTATGACCTCGTTAATGAGACCAACTACCCGCTGGAAGGCAACAAGGCTCTCAGAGAGCTGTTCCTTGATATCACTTCAGCCATACGGGAGGTTGATACAAACCATATTATCTTCATTGAAGGCAACCAGTTTGCAAATGATTACACAGGACTAACCCCGCCGTGGGATGACAATATGGCTTACAGTTTTCATAAGTACTGGAATCCCACTACAGTAGAGACAATTCAGAAATATCTCGATATCAGGACAGAATTTAACGTCCCTTTCTGGATGGGGGAGTCAGGTGAGAACAAAAACGATTGGTATAAATCAGCAGTACAGCTCTTCGAGGCCAACAATATCGGCTGGGCATGGTGGACGATAAAAAAAGTTGATTCCGAAAGCGGGTTAATGAATATTACGATGCCCGAAGGCTACCAGGAGATCATTGATTACTGGAAAGGGGAGGGGCCGAAGCCTGACGCGGATGAAGCCTGGAAAACCCTGTTGCAACTCACTGAAAACATCAAAATTGAAAACTGCAAGGTGAACTATGAAGTAATTAAGGCCTTGTTTGGGAATTAGGTCAGAAGCAATTTATGTCTGACAGACCACCTCCCCCCTGACGGTTCCGTCAGGGGTACTCCTCCTAACTTAGACGGAGAAACTCTATAATTTACCCCCTACTGCCTATTGGCCATTGCCTATTGCCTAAGTATAAATACTAATCGCAAAATAGGCTTTAATCCACTTTCCCGTCATTAGCATCCTGAGTACTTTTGATCTTCCCTAAAAGGGTGAAAATCAGATTATGGAAGATCTCTATTCAATGCTCATGAAGGACATCCGCTTCGAGGAGGGACTGAATGCATGCATGAACTGCGGCGTCTGCACCGGATTATGTCCTGCAGCGGAATATTACAACTATGATCCGAGAAGGGTTTTGGACCAGGTTCAAACCCGGAACAATGATGTTATCATGGAGCTGCTGAAAAGCGAGACCATCTGGTATTGCGGTCAGTGCATGAGCTGCAAGACCCGGTGTCCCCGGGGCAATACGCCCGGCCTGGTGATAATGGCCTTGCGGAAGGTATCCCAGCAACTGGGCTATTTTACTGAGTCGGAAAAAGGAAGGCAGCAGCTGGCAATAAAAAGAACTATTGGAGAGAACATACTCAATCACGGATATTGTGTTGCTTCTTACCTCGTGACACCGGAAAGCCATCGGGAACAGGGTCCGGTATGGGAGCATTTTTATAACAACCTTGGTGCTGTGCTTGCCCGCTGCGGAGGTGAACTGAACGGTAAGGAAGGTCCTACGCGCAAGATTACGACTGATGTCCTTCAGGAGCTGAAAGATATATTTGATGTTACAGGAGCGACCGATCATTATGCAGCAATAGAAAGGGCTTCGGAAAAGAAGGCTGAAGAGCTTGGTATGGAGTTTAAGAATCAGGGAACCGATTTTGAATATTTCAGATTTATTATTTCGGCGGAAAGCGGAGATCATCAGAAAGAAGAAGTAAAAAGGGATGAGTATGTTGTTAGCAGGTAAGCAGAGAATATGGGCTGAGTATCAGAAAGAAGTTCCTGATGATCACTTCTTTTATGTAAGATCATGTATCAGACAGACCTTTTTCCCGGGCTCGGAGCAAATCTTTTTAAAGATCATGCGAGATGATCTTGGGAAGGATGTCAGGGAAGATCCGCGGCATACTACCTGCACCGGCATCGGTTACCACGGTGATATTGTTCCCTTTGAGACGATATCAACGGTTGTTGCCAGGCAATTCTCACTTGCAACCGAGGCCGGGTATAAAAATATCGCTATCTCGTGTGTGACATCCTTCGGCATTTATACAGAGATACTTGAGACCTGGAAGCACTTTCCTGACCTTCTTGCACAAACTCGTGAAAACCTTTACAAGGCTACCGGACGTACGTTTGAGCTGCCTGAATCAATTGCACATGCAAGCGATATAATATACAAATTCAGGGATGAAATTGCCCGTAAGGCAAAGGTGAACCTTGCAGATGTCACAACCGGAAAACCTCTGAAAGTAGTTGAACACATCGGGTGCCATTATGCCAAGATGTTCCCGAAACACGGTTTTGGTGGTGCTGAGTTCCCGCATGTTCTTATCGGGATGGTTGAATCCTGGGGCGGTGAGATCATTGATTATCCTGAACGCCGTCATTGCTGCGGCTTTGGCTTCAGACAGTACCTGGTTCAGGCAAACCGCGGATATTCTCTTTCTGCTTCAAGAAAGAAATTCGAGTCCATGGAACCGTATCAGCCTGACATGATTGTCGCCAATTGTCCGGGTTGTGCCATGTTCATGGACAGGTGGCAATATGTCATAAAAGAGACTGACGCGATTGCGTACGGAGTATCCGGCACCGGAATTCCTGTCCTCACATACGAGGAAATGGCAGGCCTGGTTATGGGATATGATCCCTGGATCCTGGGTATGCAATATCATAATGTGCAGTCATTGGCTCTGTTGGGCAAGATGGGCATCAAGGCTGATCCGGCGCGCAGATTCCTGGCAAAGGACGGCAGCAGACTGCCGGAACCAGCCAACCTGATAAACGGATGAAAGGCACATTAAAACATGTTGTTGTTGCCGGAGGCGGCGTGGCAGGTATGGAAGCGGCCGGGGCTCTGGCTGAGATGGGTCACATAGTGAGCCTGATAGAGAAAGAGCAGAAACCCGGCGGACACCTGCTGCAGTGGCATGCACTTTTTCCCGATCACCGTCCGGCATCTGAAGTGAAGCACTATCTGAACAAGAGGATTGAAAACGAAAATATTACCGTGTTCACCGGCATTGGTGTAGAAAAGATCAGGCATCACGGGCATGATGTCATCGTGACCCTTACTGACGGAACTGCCATTAACGCTGATGCTGCAATCATTGCTACAGGCTTTGACCTCTTCGATGCCCGCCGTAAGGAGGAATACGGGTACGGCATCTATGACAACGTCATAACATCGGCTGAGCTTGAAGATATGTTCACTGCCGGAAAAGTGACCACCACTGACGGCAGGGACCCTTCACGGGTTGGCTTAATACACTGTGTCGGCTCACGTGACGAGAAGGTGAATAACAATCACTGTTCAAAAGTATGCTGCGTGACGGCTGTCAAGCAGGCGATAGAGATCAGGAAGCAGCTTCCTGGAACCGAGGTCTTCTGCTTTTATATGGATATGAGGATGTACGGGCCTTATTACGAAGAGCTCTATCGCGAATCGCAGGAGGTTTATAATGTCAACTACATCAGAGGAAAAGTGTCTGAAGCGTCCGTTAATATTAACAACAGGCTGGTTATCAAGGTCGAAGACACGCTTGCAGGCCGGCCTCTCAGGATGGAACTGGACCTCATGGTGCTTATGGTTGGGATGGAGATGTCACAATCGGGTACCCGGCTTGCAGAGGCTTCAGGGTTGAAGAGAGGGATAAACAGGTTTTTTGAGACGGGTGATCATCATTTCGGCAACAACCTGAGTGGCCTCAGGGGAGTCTTCTATGCAGGCACTTGCACGGCTCCGATGAACATCACTGATACCATTTCACATGCCCGGGCCGCTGTTGCGGAAACGGTAAGATATCTCAATGACCGATGAGCGAAACCCTGGAGAAAAAGTTCGGCTTCACCATTAACCCGAGCAGGCTTATCGACTATGATACGTCTGACCGCAAGGTAAGGGAATATGTCACTCTGAAGGAACCAAGCTTCAAGCTCTGCTTTGCCTGCGGCGGATGCACGGCAACATGCACGGCAGGTCAGCATACATCATTCAATCTCAGGAGGATGAACAACTTCATCCGCCGCGGTGAGATAGCCCCTCTGCGTGAAGAGGTCACCCGCTGCATGCTGTGCGGCAAGTGCCTTCTTGTCTGTCCCCGGGGTGTCAACACCCGCAATGTGGTCGCAGCGGCGGCAGAAGCCATCAGAAAACTTGAAAGAAATGAACTCTGAGCACTTCGTCTTTCCTTTTAATCTGGGCCTGTACTTCATTCTTATCTACAGTGTGGTGCGCAGCACCATCTGGTTCCGTAACCTGTCGCGGTCGGACAAGCTGCGTCTGCAGAGGGGCTTTTTCGGATTGCCCTTCATGCAGAGCATAAAGGAGATTTTCATGGAGAGCCTCCTGCACAGGAGAATATTTAAAAGGAATCCTGTACTGGGTTACATGCACATGAGCCTCGCCTTCGGATGGTTCCTCCTTATCGTTTTTGGAACTATCGAAGCGGATTTCTTCAGTGCGAGGCACCTCAACCCGCCGTCACATTCCATATTCTTCCGGTGGTATAATCCTGAACATGGTGCTTCCGGCTTCCCGGCAGTATTCAGTTTCTGGATGGATCTGCTGCTTGCCTTTATCCTCTCCGGGCTATTGCTGGCCATAGTTAAGCGCTTCATTCCCGGCATGATGGGCATGAAGAAAACTGCAAAGCATACCTGGACTGACCGCATAACACTGTTGAGCCTGTGGCTGATCTTTCCTGCGCGTCTTTTGGCTGAGAGCTTCACATGCGGCGCTTACGGCAGCGGGAGCTTCCTCACAGGCAACCTCGGGGCTGCCCTGGCATCGGTCCTCCCGGCGGCAGATATGGCACCATATTTCTGGTGGCTCTATTCGCTTTCCCTGGGCACATTCTTCATCCTGCTGCCCGTCTCAAGATACTTCCATATACCTGTCGAGCTGTTCCTGATCTTCATGCGTAACTCCGGTATCAAGACAGGAGACAAATCTTCATCATATACCGAGGTGCAGACAAATGCCTGCTCATCATGCGGCGTATGCATCAGCACCTGCCAGATGAGCTATGCCGCGGGCATAAATGACATACAGTCGGCATATTTTATCAAAGGACTCAGGAACGAAAAGGATATAGCTGCAATAACTGCTAACTGCCTGATGTGCGGCAGGTGTGAAGAGGTGTGTCCTGTGGGCATAGAGCTCGGACCTATGCGTTTGATTGAACGCAGGCAGGACAGGAAAGATTTCGAACCGCTGACGTTTCCCGAAGGATACTCCCTGACAAGGAAAAGGGGTTTCATGGAAAGGCCAACAACCCAGTCGTACAACTATCTTGTTAATGATAACCCCGTTGCCAAGGCTGACGTACTGTTTTTCGCCGGATGCATGACCCATCTTACGCCCTCGATAATAATGGCAATGAAGAAGATAATGGACAGCGCCGGGGTGAAATATAACTTTATGGACGAAGATGGCGGAGTGTGCTGTGGCAGACCGCTAATGCTGGCAGGCAGGGATAAAGAGGCACGGGAGTTAATTAATCATAATTCAGACCTCATCTGGAAATCAGGGGCTAAGATCCTTGTCACTTCATGCCCGATCTGCTACAAGGTGTTTAATGAGAGCTATTATCTTGAGACACGTGTCATGCACCACTCGGAGTTTATCAACCTCCTTATCGAGGAAGGTTCACTCCGTCTCGGCTACCTGCACCGGAAAGTCGTGTATCATGACCCCTGTGAGCTGGGTCGTGGCTCAGGCATATATGAAGAACCGCGGGCTGTAATAAACTACGTGGCTGATCTGCAGCGGTCGCAGCACGAAAAGAATATGGCTCTCTGTTGCGGCGGCAGTCTGGGTAACCTTACCCTTGCATCAGGCAAGCGGTCAATGATAGCTGCCGATGCCGCCAGGTCACTTACTGCCTCCTCACCCGATGAGCTGATCACAGCGTGCCCGCTGTGCAAGAAAACATTAGGACAGGCCACCGAAACAAAGGTTACCGACATCGCAGAACTCGTTGCTGCGGCCCTCCCCAGAACACTTACAAAAGCCAAATCCAGAACTAAAGAAGTTCTCGCAAAGACTGAAAACAACGGTTGATAACTTTTTCAGGCCAGGACTAAATATCTGATTATTCAGTATTTTGTAAGTGGCAGAAAGGAGTTTACTTTGCACCCATAATTATTTTTAATACTCTGGAACGATTTTTGTTTATAGATCAAACATGTATAACTTAATAAATTATTGGTTGCTGCCAGATACTTTATTTAGTACCTAAACAATTAGCGTTTATTAATGTTTTATATGTATTGGTCAAAAAGGAAATTGACCAGGGAAATAGTAAATTATATTTGACCCCTTATAAGAGAGAATCTGAAAATGAAGAAATTTTTGAGAAGTATTGGAGTATTTGCATTAGTTGTCCTTATGTCAATGACCGGCTGTAAGAATAATAAAGCTACAGCGGACAACAAATCAGTGAAAAGCGATAAACCCAGCCGTGAGGGCGGGGTAACACTGTTGATAACAGATGCTGACCTGATCGAGGTTGATTCCAACCCCAGGTACAACACTGCAGAGTGGAACTTTACCGTGAAAGACGCGGGTCGTTATGATGTATGGCTTTCCAGCCTTACCTGCGACACTGCACATCTTCGCTTCAATGACCTGGTAACGATTACTGCCGGTGATGAACGTATTGAGAAGAAACCGATCGGAGACGAGATAGTTACTGATGACAAGAGTGTAACCAAACCCTGGTACAGGGCAGACTCACATATGGGTTCGATTTTCTTCAAGGAACCTGGCGTATACCAGGTTCAGGTGATCAGTGACAGGGTGATGACTCACTCCTCAGATATTTCCAAGCTCAACGTCGATAAGCATACTCTTATCAATTCATTGATCCTCAAACCGATGGTTAACTAATATAAGAACCCGCGGAACAGCAGGTTTTTTTTGCTACTTTTCAGCCTCGCTCCGAAGTTTTGACTTCCACCCACTTCCTCGCATTAACGAATGCTTTGATCCATGGTGTGACATCATCATAATGTCTATTTTGCGGATAAAAGGCACACTGCCACGGAAAGAAAGATCTCTCGAGATGTGGCATCATGGCCAGGTGCCTGCCATCGGCTGAACATACTCCTGCGACATCATACATTGACCCGTTGGGGTTGGCAGGATAATGATTCCTGCTGTATTTCATGATGATATTATATTTATCCTCAGGATAGGGGAAGATAAAGCGTCCTTCACCGTGTGCCACCCATATGCCAAGCTCCATACCTTCAAGGTCCGACATCATCACGGAGTTGCCGGGGAGGATTTTTACGCCGAGGAAGTCAGACTCAAGTTTATGGGATAAGTTATGTTCCAGGCGGGGCATCTCTTTATGTTCAGGAACTATCAGTCCGAGCTCTGCCATCAGCTGACAACCGTTGCAGACACCAAGTGACAATGTGTTATCACGCTTATAAAAGTTTTCAAGTGCCGTCCGTGCTTTTTCATTGTATCTGAAAGCGCCGGCCCATCCTTTGGCTGATCCGAGCACATCAGAGTTGGAGAAGCCTCCGACGAATACAATCATGTTCAGCTCTTCAAGGGTCTCGCGGCCGGTGATGAGGTCTGTCATGTGCACATCCTTCACATCAAAGCCGGCGAGCCAGAGAGCATATGCCATCTCACGGTCGCCGTTAACGCCTTTCTCTCTTATTATGGCTGCCCTGACCCCGGTCTGCGCTTTCCGGTCCGGGGTTATCCCCAGGGCTTTGAAGGATCCTTTGAAGTTCTTCAGGTCGAATTCAACTGCCTTATCGCCGTGATTATCAAATCTCTCCTTAGCCAGCAGCTCACCGCTCTGCCTGCGGTCAAGCAGGTACGAACTCCGGTACCATAGTGTACGGCAATCATTGATGTCAAAAACAAATTGCGTCGCTCCGTTTTCAACAAAGATCTTCCTTTCCCTGACAGGGTGCCCGATATTATAGAAGCGGATACCGTGTACAAGGAGAAATTCCTCGATCTCACCCTCATCGCTGACCTGTATTATCACTCCGGGGTTCTGGCTGTAGAGTATCTTCACCGTGTCAGCCTCATCCATCTCAGTAAGGTTCACAGTCAGTCCGCCTTCGCGGTTGGCAAAGCACATTTCCAGAAGGGTGGTTATCATTCCTCCTGCCGAGATGTCATGTCCGGCTATGATCTTTCTTTCCCTGATCAGTATCTGTAAAGCTTCAAAGACCGTGGCAAAATATCCGGCGTCACTCACTGTTGGAGCATCATTTCCCGGGCTGCTCAGTGTCTGCGCCAGGGCGCTGCCGCCGAGAACCGGGCCCATGCCGCTCATGTCTATAAAAATAACGGAGGTGAATTCATCGTACCTTAATACCGGCTCGACTATGCCTCGAATGTCTTCGACTTCGGCCGCTGAAGTGATTATCACTGTTCCGGGACTGTACACCTGTCCGTCAGGGTATTTCTGTGTCATTGAAAGGCTGTCCTTGCCTGTTGGTATATTTATTCCCAGTGCAAGGGCGAAGTCGCTGGCTGCCTTCACTGCCTCGTACAATCTGGCATCTTCACCCGGATTGCGGCATGGCCACATCCAGTTGGCCGAGAGGGATACGCTTCTGAGGCCGTCAGCCAGCGGCGCCCATACAATGTTCGTTAATGCCTCGGCAATAGACAATACCGAGCCTGCCGGTGCGCTTATCATGCCTGCGACCGGTGCGTGGCCCAGGGCTGTGGCCATACCTCTCTTACCGCGGTAGTCGAGGGCGATTGCACCGAGGTCATTAAGAGGCAGCTGCAGCTCACCGGCACACTGCTGCTTTGCCACACGACCAGTCACTGAGCGGTCAACCTTGTTCGTAAGCCAGTCCTTACAGGCTACCTCCTCAATTTGCAGCACTGCTCCGAGATATCTTTCCGGGTCACCGGGATCATAGCTGATCTCACGGAAACGCTGCGGCAGGGTAGTATCACGCATAACAGTCCGGGGTGGCTTTCCGAAGAAATCGCTCAGCTGTAAATCGATAGGCTTCTCGCCGCTCACCGGATTATAAAACGTGAACTGTTTGTCTCCTGTCACCTCGCCGATGATGTATATAGGAGCTCGTTCACGTGCGGCTACTGCAGTGAGGCTTCCTGCCTCACTTTTTCTTATGACAAGCCCCATCCGTTCCTGGGATTCATTTCCTATTATTTCTCTCGCGGAGAGTGTCGGGTCACCCACGGGAAGCTTGCTGATGTCTATTTTGCCGCCTGTTGCCTCAACCAGTTCGGAGAGGCAGTTGAGGTGCCCGCCGGCACCGTGGTCGTGCAGTGATATGACAGGATTATGATCACTCTCACTCATAGCCCTGAGGGCGTTATATACACGCTTCTGCATCTCGGGGTTGGCACGCTGCACAGCGTTAAGTTCTATTGTGCTGTCATATGCTCCGGTATCTACTGACGAGACGGCTCCGCCACCCATGCCTATTCTGTAGTTGTCACCGCCCAGAAGGACAATGAGATCGCCTTTCTGAGGCGCATCCTTGGCGCTGTCAGCCTTTTTCCCAAGACCTATGCCTCCGGCCAGCATTATTACCTTGTCAAATCCGTAGCGCCGTATCTCTTCAAAATGTTCGAAGGTCAGAACCGAGCCGCAGATGAGCGGCTGTCCGAATTTATTGCCGAAGTCGCTGGCTCCGTTGGAAGCTTTGATGAGAATTTCTTCAGGGGTCTGGTAGAGCCATTTCCTGGGCGATGTTGCTTTTTCCCATTCACGCGGTCCGTCGGGGCGGGGGTATGAAGTCATGTAGACTGCTGTTCCTGCTATGGGCAGAGAGCCTTTTCCGCCTGCGATGCGATCGCGTATCTCACCTCCGGTACCCGTGGAAGCACCGTTGAAAGGCTCCACAGTTGTCGGGAAGTTGTGCGTCTCTGCCTTTATTGAAAGGACAGATTCAATCTTTTTAACCGTGAAGAAGTCAGCTTTGTCCTGCGTTGCAGGAGCAAACTGTTCAACAACCGGCCCGTCCAGAAATGCGCAGTTGTCTTTGTACGCTGAGACAACATGATTGGGATTTTCCCCGGTGGTGCGCTTTATAAGGCTGAAAAGAGACGACCGGTGTTCCGTCCCGTCAATGATAAAAGATCCATTGAAGATTTTGTGCCGGCAGTGCTCAGAATTGACCTGGGAAAAGCCAAATACTTCACTATCGGTAAGTTTTCTGCCAAGGGTATGGCTCAGTCTTGCAAGATATTCAACCTCCTCCGGGCTGAGCGCAAGTCCTTCTTTCCGGTTATATGTCTCAATATCATCTATATCCCTGACCGGTTCAGGTTCATGATGCACGGTAAATATATCCTGGTCAAGGTTGTGATAGACACGCTGCAGCATAGGATCATGGTCCGGGTTCTCTCCTTGGGCAGGTAAATACTCTTCAATCCTCAGAATACCCGCCACTCCCATGTTCTGAGCCATCTCAACGGCATTTGTACTCCACGGTGTGATCATCTCGCGACGGGGTCCGACGAAGGTGCCCATGACGGTTTCGGAAACTAACTGAACGGCGTTGCCGTACAGCCATGAAAGCCTGCTGATCTCTTCAGGTGACAGCATTCTGTCAATACCTGTTGCTATGATGTTCGCTGAGGGCGCTTCGAAGAAAAGTATTGCTTTGATAGTCATAAGATATTGATAAAGAACATTATAATGGTTTGCAGCCAGTTGCTCTTTACCCAGGTAAATATAATAAAACTCCTCGTGTCCCTGCTAAGTTCATTTACAGCCACAACATGAAAATGAATACAGGATATTTAACGAGGCATTAATGTATTCATATCACCTGATATTTCTATACAGGTATTTCTTCCGTGGTCATCGAGCACCGTTTTGCCATTCCTTTTTTCAGTGAGTAATAATGAAACCCCGGCAGTCATGCTTTCTTCAATTCTGCCATCCATGAGTCCCCTTACCGGAGCAGCCAGGGTGATTGCTTTGTCAAGGGGTGCGGTCAATTTAAAAAGGTAATCGCGGTTCTCCATTTCCATCTCCATTAATTCCTCAGTAACCTTAAGTTTTTTAAGTCCTGATCTGTTATATGTAGTGAACCTGATAAGGTGATCATTTAACCATATTCCGGCAATAAAGCCGGTGAATGTACCCGTGACCCACGGAATTCTGGCAACCGAAGCCTTAAATGATATTCCCGGTCTGCTGAAATGATTGGTCTGGACCCAGACATAAGCTGATGGGAACGTATGACCCCAGTCCTTCTCGGTATAGCCCCTACCGCCGGTGAAGTCAATCAGCTCTCCGTTTATTTCCAGGTGACCCGAGATGCCGTGATCCATACTTACCACACCATGGTTACATTCCATGAAAGGAGCAAATGTATATGGTCCCATAATGCCCGGTGAGTACCAGGGTTTGGGCCATGGCACAACACCTGAGAAATCAAGGGTGCCCCTGACAGCAGGAAGGTCAAGTATAATCCTGTTAATTGAAAAGTAATTCTTTCCTATTGAGAGCTCAAATCCTTTTGCAGAAGGAACAAAGAGAGACGAACTGAACCTATGGTACTCAGATTTTTTTTCCTTGCCATCGAGAACCTGAATAAAAGCATGGCTGTTACCGGCTTCATCCATTGCAATACCGGGAATAAGCGCAAGAGTTCTTGTTTCTGTGGCATCCACAACTTTGAAATACCAGCCTTCGAAGTATTTCCTGGTCATTCCCCAACCCTGATATTCTTCCGGATTAAAGAGAGATTTTATTTTTATGAATAAATGCATATGAGCTTAATAGAGTTGCACGTATATCAAAATACTTCGACTTAACAAACAGACACTAGGAAATGTTTTGCAGAGCCTGCTTATAAGCCATTATTGCCCTCTCTCTGGCAAAGGTATGCTCCACTATTATCTGAGGATATGCCGGGGTATTCAGTTCAGGTACCCATCTTCTGGTATAAGCCATGTCAGGGTCAAATTTACGTGTCTGTTCATATGGATTAAAGATCCTGAAGTAAGGTGCGGCATCGCAGCCACTTCCTGCAGCCCACTGCCAGTTGCCATTGTTTGATGAGAGTTCATAGTCAAGCAGTTTATCTGCAAAATATGCTTCTCCCCAGCGCCAGTCAATAAGCAGGTGTTTGGTCAGGAAGCTGGCAGTGATCATCCTTACCCTGTTATGCATGAAGCCGGTTTCATTCAGCTCACGCATACCGGCATCAACGATCGGGTAGCCAGTTTTGCCGGTACACCATCTTTCAAACTCATCCTCATTGTTACGCCAGATGATGTTATCATATTTCTTTTTAAAGGAATTGTCAGTCACGTGAGGGAAATGCCACAGTATGCTCATGAAAAACTCGCGCCAGATAAGCTCATTAAGCCATACGTCATTCAAATCCACGGCTGTTCTGACCAGCTCACGTATACTCACTGTGCCAAACCGGAGATGAACCCCCAGCCGTGTCGTCCCTTTAAGTGAGGGCATATCGCGGGTCCGGTGATAATCCCTGATAATATCAGTATTTATCTCAGGCGCCTTGAATTCATAATCTGTCCGGTTAAATCCAATATCTTCAAAAGAAGGCAGGGGCAGAGGTTCTGTTTTCAGAAATTTCCCTGCCAGTTTCTCTGAAGGGTAAGATCTTTTATGGTCTTCAGTTAATGTTCTCTTCCACGCTCTTGAGTAAGGAGTGAAAACAGTATAAGGTGTTCCGTCGCTTTTAACGACTTCATCTTTTTCAAAGATCACCTGGTCCTTAAATGTATAAAAAGGGATGCCGGATTCTTTCAGGATTCCGGCAACATGACGATCACGCGTCACAGCGTAAGGTTCATAATCATGATTGGCAAAAACTGCCTTTACATCGAAATCAGACATGGTTTTACGAATGGCATTTTCAGGGGTGTCATGCAATACCATAAGTGATGTGCCTGCGGCAGTCATTTTTTCCTGCAAAGCCTCCAGGGCCCCAAGTATGAACGAGATACGCCGGTCCTTCCTGTCATCAAGCCTGTCAGGGATATTTATATCGAAAATGAACAGGGGCAATACCCTGTATCCGGACCGGAGTGCATGATAAAGCCCCGCATTGTCTTCAAGACGAAGGTCACGCCTGAACCAGAAGATGGCTATCGGTTCTTTTGTCATTGTTAAAGGCATCGGTCCTCCGGATATACGGGTTTAAAGTGATTCTTCCCTCTGCAGTTTTTGCTTTTTGCGGAGCATTCTGCGCAGCCTGGTAAAGATGAAGATTATAAGGATCAGGAAAAAAGCAACAATAAAGAATGGAATGACAAGTGAGAGCAGGGATGTTCCGGTTGCTGCCACATTTTCAACCGTAGCTACGACCGGGTTGCCCGCGCCGGCGGTCAGTTTGGTCGAAGTGAGCCTTGTCAGAGCGCTGCCGCTCTGAACGACGGCTGCGCTGCCGCCACCAACAGCAGCCCCGGTGATCCATTTCATCAGTTCACTGTCGATTGGCAGTACGGAGGTCAGAAGCAGGGTGCCGGCACCGATGGCAAGAGGTGTGCTTATTGTGTCAAGAAGGTTGTCGACAAGGGGAATATAGTATGCCAGTACTTCAATTACTGTTGCGGTCCCAAGTATGGCTATTGAAGGCCATGAAGAGAGCCACTGAAAGCTTTCATTAAGAGGCAGTATCCCGGTTTTGGCGGCTACGGCAGCCACAAGCATTGGAACAAAAACCCTGAAGCCGGCGCTGGCAGCTAACCCGATGCCAATCGCCACGGCTGTGATCAATTCAGTATTCATTGGTCAATAAAAATATATTTCCTTGCAGCTGAAAAGATTGCTTCTTCAAAGTCGTAAAAAACAGAATGGGAGCCTTTTGTCAACGGGTTGAATATGCCGTTGGTGATAAGTATCAGGCCTGATCTGGTGTCAGGATCAAAATATAATTTGGATATGAGTCCGTAGGCATCTCCGCCATGCCCCATCATCTTGGAATCACTAAAGATCACATCACCTGATGGAGTGTTAGTGAGTATATGGACACTGAGACCATAGCATTTGTCCTTGCCACCCTCCGTATCACCATTATTACCATTATATGTCCACTGAGGAGTGTGCATCAGCCTTATGCTCTTTTTCGAGATTATTCTTTTACCGCCGAACATGCCTTTATCAAGGTGAAGCATCATTACCCTTGCAAGTTCAAGGGCAGATATCCTCAGTCCTCCCTGCGGAGAGAATACAGCAGCATTAGTACCGGTTTTATACCCTGAAAAATCGCGCGGAGAGGAGAGGGTACCTTTGAAGTCGTCTGTCTGAGGCGCCCACTTGCCTTCTTCATTCCTGTATATTACGGCGAGATTGTTTATATCAGTAACACCTTCGGCAATATATGATCCGGTTATGCCCAGCGGAATGAAAAGATTCTCACTCATGAAATCTTCAAAATTCTGTCCGCTGATCTTTTCTATAAGAGTACCTGCCAGGCCGAAGTTTGCATTGCAGTAGGTATAATATTCTCCCGGAGGCTCCTTCCTCCACATGTCTTCTGTGTAATAAAGACCGCCCGGCACCAATAGCTGGGAAAAATCAAGAGGATTGCTCACGTTATTGTAGTTGGCCATCAGGAAATCTTCATATCTGCTTCCATCATTTATGCTGCTTGTATGCGACAGCAGCATGCGGATGGTAATGGGCCGGTCAGGGTGATTGGGATTTCGTAAAGTGAACCCCAGGAATTTACTGACATCGTCATCGAGCTTAAAGAGCTTTTTATCATAAAGCTTCATCATTGCCGTGGTCATGACGAGTTTTGATATGGAGGCAATCCTGAATTTGGTGCTGTCATTGACCGGCAGGTTGCGCTCATAATCCCTCAGTCCAGCATGATAAGCCCCGGAAACCTTTCCGTCACATACCGTGACAACGGAGAGACCCATAAGATCATACTTGTTTCTGATGTCATCCACCGACTGCTGCATCTGACCATTCAGCGCCTGAAGTGAACATAAGAGAACCATAGTCAATACTTTTAATTTCATAGCATTCAGAATGAGAAGGAGGAATTGTATCAGGCGGTCTTGAAATACTTATTGTAAATTTCCATGTTGCGTTCCAGAAGAGCCACGGAAAGCTCATAAGCCCTTAGGCTGTCCTTAGCCTTCAGCGCCTCAATAAGTTCTTTCTGGTATTTCATAGTATACTCTTTCTCGCCCTCGATATTTCCGTATATCAGGTTTCTCATCCTCGGCAACAGTGAGTAAATCGGCTCAAGGCTTATGATTACAATAGGATTGCCTGTCGCTTTGGACAGGTTCATGTGGAAGCGGTTAATCAGGTCAACCTCGAGCTGTGTGTTGTCAGGATTGCATTTCTCCAGCTCATGCTGGTTTTTTTCCAGGATGTGTATATCATCATCCGTCCTGTTGCGGGCAGCAAGTCTCGCCACTTCGGGTTCGAAGAGCCGTCTTACTTCTATTATCTGGAGAATTAGATCAGAGTTGAATCTCAGGTCATAGAAGAGATGCAGGGAATTGATTGCATCCTCAATCTTCAATTCAGTGATATACATCCCGCTGCCTTTTCTGATGTCTATCAGTCCCCGTGCACTCAGCCGGCGCAGTGCCTCCCTCAGGGCTGTCCGGCTGACGGCAAACTGTGCACACAGTTCTTTCTCTGTTGGCAGCTTGGAGCCGGGAAGTAATTTTTTCTGCCGTATCGCTTCCTCGATCCTCCTCTCAATCTTCTGACTGAGGGTAAGTCCTGAACCGATCTTACTGAACATGTCATTGGTCATATTGCCAGGTATTAATCAGATAAACTTCCCCTATATAATATTTATATTTTCAGTTACTGGTAGTTTTCCCTGTAAAATTCCAGCGCTTTTTTGACTGATCCGTGCTGCAGAAGCAGTATACGGGCAGCATCACGCTGGATATTAAGTTCCTCAACTATCATCCTGGTACCGCGTTCTATCAGTTTTTTGTTGGTGAGCTGCATGTTGACCATCTTGTTGCCCTTAACCCTTCCCAGCTTGATCATTAGAGTGGTAGTGATCATGTTCAGCACCATCTTCTGCGCGGTGCCTGCTTTCAGCCTGCTGCTTCCGGTAACAAATTCAGGTCCCACTACCACCACTATCGGGTATTCAGTTACCTCTACAATTCTGCCTGTCGGGTTACAGGTGATACATCCCGTCAGAATACCGTTCTCCCGCGCCTTCTGAATGCCTCCGATCACATATGGTGTGGTGCCGGATGCCGCAATGCCGATGATGGTATCTTTGGTGTTGATATTGAAAATCTCAAGTTCTTTCCATGCCTTGTTTGGGTCGTCCTCTGCAGCCTCAACGGCTTTTCGAAGTGCAGTCTCGCCTCCGGCTATCAGGCCGATCACAATAGTGTCAGGCACGCCGAAGGTAGGAGGGACCTCTGATGCATCAAGCACTCCCAGACGCCCGCTTGTTCCGGCACCAAGATAAAAAAGCCTGCCTCCCTTCTGCATCCTGACGAGTATCTTGTCAATGAGGATCTCAACCTGCGGGAGAGCTTTTCTGACAGCCTTATGTACTTTCGAATCTTCCTTGTTGATATTAGTCAGCAATTCATTGACGGTCATCCTGTCAAGATTGTCAAAATTAGAGGGAGATTCCGTGATGCTTAATGCCTGCTTAGTGTAATCCTGTTTACCCATGTTTTCAGGTGTGTGGATTCTGAATATGATACCTGACAAGATTTTCCATCGGGGTCAGGGTGAATAATCCTGACTGGAGACGGTATTTTGTTAACAGTTCCTCAAGGAACGGCCTGAAATGATATGCGACACTCCCCGTGAAATGCACCTGGAACTTCCTGGCTTCAGGGTATTGAAGCACGTTGCGTACCATGAACTCATCAAAGCTGGATGTTATTATCGCCTGCAGTTCCGGGACATGTATGTTATCTGCGATGAAACGGGTGAACTGTCCCAGAAACCTGTTCGGGAACGGCATGTTGTACACATTGTCAAGTATCCCGGCAGGAGTAAAAGGATATGCTTTAAAGAAGTTCTCAATGACAATCCCAGGCAGCTGTTTCTTGAGAACGCCTGACACAAGCTTCCTGCCCAGTACTGCACCTCCCCCCTCATCACCGAGAATATATCCCAGTGGTGATACATTAGACACTATCTCTTTACCGTCATAGTAGCATGAATTTGATCCGGTGCCTATTATGCATGCTATGCCTGGTTTATTCAGGCAAAGCGATCTTGCGGCCCCAAGCAGGTCGCTTCCGATTAACAGCTCACCGGCGCCGAAAAAACTCACCAGGGCCCCTCTTACTATCTCAGCCTTTGCGGCGCTGCTGACACCTGTGCCGTAGAAAAAGATGCGGCTTGCCATTGAACCTTCCAGTTCAGGTATTTCTTTCCTCAGGAGACGGACAATTTCTTCTCCCGTCATAAAGAACGGGTTTAAGCCTGAGGAGATGTATGACCGCCCGGCAACACCTTCAGCCACCTCCCTCCATTCAGTCTTCGTCGAGCCGCTGTCAGCAATGAGTATCATGGTCAGATAGAAATTGTTATGTGGTTATTCTCCAAATGATTAAACAGGTCTATGAAATGGATTAGCTTTAGTTTCACTTACTAATAACAAATGTAAATAAATATATTTATAAAACCACTTTTTGTAAGATGTCTGACAAGTTTAAAAATCTTTCTATTTTTAAATCATAATTACTATATTCAACAAAATCATTTCAGCGATGCGGACATTCCATCCTCTTTCATTAATATGGCTGTGCGTGATCATTTTGGTTTGTTCGCCAAGGGCATCAGGCCAGTCTCCGGTAAAGTTACAGAAGGCTGCCGATGCCAGGCTTAGCGGGTGGACCAGCCCGGTGACGGAGTGGCATTATCCAGTCGATCTGCGCATTGACTCACTGAAGGTTTCAGGTGAAACCAGGGAGCTGAAAATCTGGTTTCCTGTGGACATGTCATTCAATCCTGTCAGGGAGGAAACCATCACCCGCCTCAGGAATTCTCTCAGGGAAGCCCTGGGCAGAAAATTCAGGAGTTTTACGATTAATATATACACGAACGGGTTTGAACCTGAGCAGCTTATTCCGAATTATTTCAGGCACAGCCTTGCCCCCGATACCACCCGCATACCTGCCTTAATAAAGGAGAAACCGGTACTGATCGACCATGTCAACGGCGTTCATCCTGCCATGGGTCTGAATGGCCGGTATATTGCCCTTTGGCACAGCCACGGCTATTATTTCGATATGCCGCTTGATCGCTGGGAATGGCAGCGGGCAAAACTCTTCGGCAGCGTTGAGGATCTTTCGGTCATGGCGTACGTCATTCCTTATCTGACACCTATGCTTGAGAATTCCGGTGCAACAGTCTTTCTTCCGCGTGAGAGAGATATTCAGGTCAACGAAGTGGTGGTTGACAACGATATTTCATCGCCAAATTCTGAATTTGTCATACATGTTGCCGGAATGACGGAGCAGGCCGGAGAGGGTTTTCTCCTCAGGGACACCCTCTTTACGAGTGACAACCCGTTCCAAATGGGTACTTCCCTGGCTATACCTGATGGCTATGCAGCATTTATCCCTTTTATACCTGAAAAGGGATATTATTCGGTCAGCGTTTCTTATCCGTGGCTGAAAGACAATTCAGATAAAGTAAGGTACCGCATCAGTCATGCAGGAGGCACCACTGACTTCATTGTAAACCAGACCATGGGAGGGGGCACATGGCTTTATCTGGGCACGTACCTCTTTAATGCAGGCGCTGACCAGGCAACCGGATCTGTAACGGTAATGTGTGAAGAGGGAGGGAAGGCCGCCCTTGATGCCGTGCGTTTTGGCGGAGGAATGGGTAACGTCGCACGGAGGCCTTCATCAACGGTGGTATCAAACCAGAGGTCACTGAATGCAAATGCGTCTGCCGCTGCTGACGCACCGGCTGATACGGTAATCTATACATGGAAGCTGAGCGGCAAACCCAGGTACCTCGAGGCAGCACGATACTGGCTGCAGTATGCAGGCATGCCTGATTCACTTGTTTACAGTCCAAACAAGGGGAAGAACGATTATAACGATGATTACATGTCACGTGCCGAATGGGTTAATTATCTGACAGGTCCGGCTGATACGGCCAGCCCTTCACGGCCGGGTATCCCTCTCGACCTGTCACTGGCCTTTCACACCGATGCTGGAATTACCCCCGGCGATTCGATAATTGGCACCCTTGCCATCTATTCAACTGCGTCAGGGAAAGGGAAATTCTCCGATGGCACCAGCCGCCTGGCCAGCCGTGATCTGTCGGATATTATACAGACACAGATAGTTGAAGATATATCACAGTTGTTCAATCCTGACTGGACACGCCGGGGATTATGGGACAGGTCATATTACGAGGCACGTAAGCCGGGTGTACCGGCCATGCTCCTTGAGCTGCTCTCGCATCAGAACCTGGCGGACCAGAGCTACGGTCTTGACCCCAGGTTCAGGTTCCATGTAAGCCGTGCCGTTTACAAGGGTATCCTTAAATACCTGTCATATAATTCCGGTAGTGAATATGTGGTTCATCCCCTTCCCGTAACACATATGGCGCTCACTCACCTGGGCGGGAAGAGGGTGAGGCTGAGCTGGGAACCTGTTATTGATCCCCTGGAAAAGACAGCTGCACCTGCCTCTTACAGAGTCTATACCCGAACCGGTGAGAACGGATTTGATAATGGTATGCATGTTCCGGGGACGACCTTTGAGATTGAGCTCCCTGCTTATGATACCATCTTCAGTTTCAGGGTAACTGCCGTCAATGAGGGAGGCGAGAGCTTCCCGTCAGAGACCCTTGCAGCCGGCTTCTGTACTGGTGCCACCGGAACAGTGCTTGTGGTTAACGGCTTTGACCGCATCTCCGGACCTGCATGGTTTGACAGGGATGGCATGGCCGGCGTTGAATGGTGGAACGACAGGGGTGTAGCTGACCACTACAACTTCGTCACCACGGGCGATCAGTATGACTTTTACCGCAGATCGCCATGGACGGATGACGATAACCCTGGATGGGGCGCATCATATTCTGACAAGGAGGGAAGGATCGTTGCCGGTAACACCTTTGATTATCCTTACATACACGGCAAATCGATAATGGCTGCCGGGAGATCGTTCACCTCCGTCAGTGACGAGATTTTCACAGACGAAGGATTTGACTTTGCTCCATACTGTGCAGCAGACCTGATCTTCGGAGAAGAGAAGACTATCCTTTCTGCCGCTGAATTCCTCCAGTAAGGACTTCCGGATTTATGCTCCTGAATTTATTCACACTCTGGAAAAAATGACCGCAGCCGGCGTGCCGGTCTTTATGTCAGGATCTTACACCGGGACTGATTTACAAATGACCGGAGATACTTTAACTGTGGCCAGGGTGCAGAAGGTACTGCATTTCAAACCCCGCACCGGTCATGCAGTCAGAAACGGGCAGCTTTACGCTACCGACATAGCACACCCGGCCTTCACGGGCGGTTACACATTCAACACTGCTGACAGTCCCGTTGTATACTCTGCTGAGGCACCTGATGCTATCGAACCGGCAGACAAGGGATCATTAACGGCATTCCGGTATACGGAGAATAATACCTCCGCTGCAGTGATTTACAGAGGGAAACCCGGAACAGTTGTTCTGGGATTTCCGTTTGAAACAATCATCTCTCAGGAAGAGAGGGATGAACTAATGAGACAGGTATTGAATTTCTTAACAAAAAAATAACCGGAAATAATGGACAAAACCGTTACATGTTATATACCTTATTCTGAAGGTGAATCATTGAAATCGACAGTATCCTCGCTGAGAGCGTCCGGCGTGGTCAGCAAGATCTTCATAGTTATTCCTCAGGAGCACCCGGGCAAGTTTGAAGGCGTTGAGGCAGATTACTTGCGGTCGGCAGGCTTTGCTTCCACTGATGCCCTGAAGAAAATGGCTGCTGTTGCTGATAATGATTATGTTATGACCTACAGCAAGGGCTTTCCTCTTGACCTCGGGAAATTTGCCCTGAAACGGATGATGCAAATCTGCGACAACACGGGAGCCGGGATGGTCTATTCTGATTATTTTGAGAAAAAGAATGATGCCCTTTCTCCGCACCCGGTAATTGATTACCAGGAAGGCAGCCTGAGAGATGATTTCAACTTTGGCTCGGTCATTCTGTACAGTGCCGAAGCCTTTACGCAGGCAGTCAGCCGTATGGATGAGAATTACATTTTTGCCGGCCTGTACGACCTCAGACTGAAGATATCACAGGGTCACCCCCTGGTTCATATACAGGAATTACTCTATACCGAAGTGGAGACTGATATCCGAAAGACCGGCGAGAAGCAGTTTGACTATGTCGATCCCCGCAACAGGGCTGTTCAGATTGAGATGGAGAAAGCCTGCACTCACCATCTTAAAAGCATCAATGCGTGGCTGAAACCGGTATTCCGTGAAATTAAGTTTGAAGATCATACATTTGAACATGACGCATCGGTTGTGATACCTGTAAAAAACAGGGTCAGGACCGTCAGCGATGCCATCAAATCAGTCCTGAACCAGAAAACAAAATATAAATTCAACCTGATCATAGTTGATAACTACTCGACCGATGGTACCACTGATCTCATCAGATCATTTGCCGCTGACAGCAGGGTAGTGCATATCATTCCTGATAGAAAAGACCTGGGCATAGGAGGGTGCTGGAATGAGGCCGTATTCAGTGAAAAGTGCGGCAGGTTTGCGATACAGCTCGACAGCGATGACCTTTATATAGATGACAGTGTCATCACAAAGGTTGTTGACGGGTTTTATGACCAGCAGTGCGCTATGCTCGTGGGTTCTTACAAAATGGTAAACTTTGATCTTCAGGATATACCTCCCGGACTGATAGATCATAAAGAGTGGACACCCGATAACGGCCGTAACAATGCCCTGAGGATTAACGGCCTAGGAGCACCAAGGGCGTTCTACACCCCGGTGCTGCGGACCATCAGGGTGCCCAATGTGAGCTATGGCGAAGATTATGCGGTGGGTCTGGCTATTAGCCGTCATTACCAGATAGGACGAATCTATGAGCCTCTTTACCTCTGCCGCAGATGGGATGAAAACTCTGATGCTTCCCTTGATGTGAACAGAATGAATACATATAATTTATATAAGGATAAAATCAGGACTATTGAGCTTGTTGCACGTAAACGGATGATGGGCAGCAGCAATAAATAAGCAGGTGTATGAAAGATTATTCAGGGAGCATAAGCGATCTTTTTGACAGTCAGCTGAACGAGTGGGACCTGGCGCGCGATAACTATCGCCAGCTCGATAATGTTAAAGTCAGGAAGATCTTTTTCGCTGAATTTGAAATTGTGGTGCAGTTCAATCCCGGCCGCATCACCTCTTCCGCTGCAAAGATTGATGCCAGGTCGATAGAAGCAAGACCATGTTTCCTTTGTGAAAAGAACCGGCCGGCACAACAGCACGGTATCAGCTTTGAAGAGGATTATACCATCCTTATCAATCCTTTTCCAATCTTCAGAAGACACCTCACTATTGTGAGTGACTTACATACAGACCAGCGCATTGCAGGGAACTTCATGACCATGCTCCGTCTGGCGGAGGCGCTGCCTGAGTATGTCATTTTTTACAACGGCCCGGAGTGCGGGGCTTCTGCACCTGACCATCTGCATTTTCAGGCAGGTAACAAAGGATTTCTTCTCATAGAGGACGATTTCAGGAACAAAAGTCTGTGCAGGAGGGAGGAAGTGGATCACGCTACGGAGTTATGGGCATGGCAGAAGTACGGCAGAGGTATTTTGACTCTCAGGGGACCTGATAAGCAAGCACTTGCGGCAGCCTTCGATAATTTCTACCCGAGGTTCGCGCTTACCCAGCCTGAGCGGCCGGAACCAATGCTTAACATCCTGGCTTCATACAGTGATAACTCGTGGATCATCCACGTGGTACCCCGCAAGCTGCACAGACCAGCATGCTACTTTGCGGAGGGTATAGATAGAATTTTGCTGAGCCCTGCCTCGGTTGATATGGGAGGTGTGTTCATAACCCCAAGGGAAGAAGACTATGACAAAATTACATCCGCCGACATTTCCGGCATTTTCATGCAGGTATGTTTAACAGGCAGGGAGATTAAGTCACTAACAGATGATATTTTATTATGATGGACCAGAAACCGGAGATCAGCGTTGGAATAGTGTCAGGCTCCGGACTGACATTTACGCTTAACGGACATTTTACTCCTGGCTCAGGTGGAAGAAATATATCAGGTCAGTGGACTGCCCTGATCCAGGAAGGGAGAATTTTGCTTAAAGATAAAACCGATGTCGTTGAGGCAGGTGAAGAGATTACACTCGTCCCGTCTGACCCGGAGACTGATAGTTTCACGCTCCACGCCGTCACCATAGGTGTCGCTTTTCACTGGCAGCGCAATGAAGACCAGACTTTCCGCGGCAGACTGAAGTTTATTGTTGAAAATGACCGTATTACTGCCGTTAATATCCTGTCTGTGGAAGATTATCTTCTGAGTGTGATATCGTCAGAAATGAGCGCCACATCCTCCGCTGAGCTTCTGAAGGCACATGCCGTTATTTCGAGAAGCTGGCTGCTGGCACAGATGGAGAAGAATGCCAGGCTGAGAGCCGGAGAAGGGAAATACATCACCAGTATCATCACTGATACCGAAATAACCAGATGGTATGACCGTGAGGATCACAGTAACTTTGATGTATGTGCAGACGATCATTGCCAGCGCTACCAGGGCATCACCAGGGCCTCGACGCAGGTTGTCGAGCAGGCCGTCCGTGAGACATCGGGGGAGGTGCTTTTGTACGACGGCATGATATGCGATGCGCGTTACTCCAAATGCTGTGGCGGTATCACTGAACTATTCGAAAATGCATGGGAGCCGGTGAGCCATCCCTACCTTCAGATGATCACTGACAATAAAGAGCTGCCTGCCGGTTTCAATACCTGCCTGACAGAGGAAACGAATGCAGTGAAGTGGATAAATGGTGTTCCGGATGCTTTCTGCAATACCAATGATAAAAAGATACTCACGCAGGTGCTTAACAATTACGATCAGGAGACAAATGACTTTTTCAGATGGAAGGTCACTTATACGCAGAATGAACTGAGCGCACTGGTCAAAGAGAAGACAGGCATCGATTTTGGTCTTATCACTGAACTTGAACCGGTGGAAAGAGGCACCTCCGGACGCATCATCAGACTGCGAATAAAAGGAGACAGAAAGACAATGATCATTGGCAAAGAGCTGGAGATCAGGAAAGCTCTTTCCAAGACTCATCTCTACAGCTCAGCTTTCGTTGTCGAAAAGAACACCGAAGGAGGAGAGACAAACTTCATCCTTCACGGTGCCGGATGGGGCCACGGCGTTGGGCTGTGCCAGATCGGCGCAGCGGTCATGGGCGCCTCAGGATACTCGTACAGGAAAATACTTATACATTATTTCATGAACGCCAACCTGAATAAGATTTACTGAAATGAAAAGGATGGTACTGTCGATAACGCTTCTTTGTTTTATGCTTTGGCCTGCCAATGCACAGTCGTGGATCAGGATAAACCAGCTTGGTTATCTCCCCAACTCAGTCAAGGTTGCCGTATATATTTCGCAGTACCCGGGTGCAGGACCTGATTTCACGGTTTGCGACGCACTGACTGAGAAAATTGTTTTTAAGGGTAAGGCGGCCCTGTATGACGGAACAGTGTGGGGCATGGCATCTGCTGCAAGACTGGACTTCTCCGGAATGACGACTCCCGGAGGTTATTATGTCAGCTATGAAGATACGCGCTCTGAGACATTCCGGATTGATGCCGGGGTCTATGACGGCACTGCCGATTATATTCTCAGGTATATAAGAGCACAACGGTGCGGTTACAACCCGTTCCTTGCCGACTCATGCCATACCCATGACGGAATTATAGTTGATCATCCAACTTTGTCAGGTACTCCGATAGATGTTAAAGGAGGATATCATGATGCCAGCGATCATCTCAGGTACACGGCTACCACTGCAACATCAGTTTACCAGATGATGTTTGCATACAACAGATCTCCTGAAGTTTACGGTGATTGGTACGATGCTGCGGGAGCACAGGGCAGCAACGGCATACCTGATATTCTTGATGAGGTGAGATGGGGCCTTGAATGGCTGCTGAAGATGAATCCTGACAGCGGTGTGATGTATAACCAGGTTGCTGATGACCGTGACCACCAGGGGTTCCGCCTTCCGAACCTCGACAAAGCCGACTACGGTCTCGGACTTTACAGACCGGTCTATTTTGTGACCGGCAAACCCCAGGGACTGGCTGCTTTTAAAAACCGCACGGAGGGAGTCGCCTCCACAGCCGGCAAGTTTGCCTCGGTGTTCGCCATGGGAGCCAAGGTCTTTGCTGACAGCGATCCTTCATTTGCAGCTACAATGGCTTCAAGGGCCGCTGACGCCTTTGAGTTCGCCCTCACTGATCCCGGAGCAACGCAGACGGCCTGTAATGTGTCACCCTATTTCTATGAGGAGGATAATTACGTCGACGATATGGAACTGGCGGCCTGGGAGCTCTACTCACTCACCGGCGACAAAGACTTTCTTAAACAGGCCGACTACTGGGGAATACTCGAACCGTATACTCCATGGATCGAGAAAGATACCGCAAGACACTACCAGTTCTATCCTTTCGTCAACCTCGGACATGCAAATATCGCCATGTCATCAACGGAGTTTTCGCAGAGGTACCTCGACTTTATGCGTAAAGGACTGGATATCATTGAAAGGCGCGATGCATATGATGTCTTCCAGGTTAAGATACCTTTCGTCTGGTGCTCTAACAACTATGTATCAGCAGTGCTGACCCAATGCAGGCTGTTTCATGAAACAACAGGTGACAGCCGGTTCCTTTATATGGAGGCCGCACTCAGGGACTGGCTTTTCGGCTGCAATCCGTGGGGCACCTCAATGATATGCGGACTGCCTGCCGGCGGAGACTATCCTCTCCATCCGCATTCAGCCGTTACGGTTTACCTTGGAGAGACAACCTGGGGAGGTCTGATTGATGGACCGGTTTACAAAGGTATTTATGAAAATCTTAAAGGACTTTCGCTTCTAAGGCCTGATACCTATGCTCCCTTCCAGAATGGCAATGTTGTATACCACGATGACATAGGCGACTACAGCACAAATGAACCTACCCTCGACGGAACAGCCGGCCTGAGCTATTACTTCTCAACCCTTGAAAAAGATGGGAGAAAGATGAACAGTAAGCCCTCAGATGATGTGACCGACCCTTATGGTGCCCTGATCAGAAAAGGGTCAGACGAAAAGACTATATACCTGATATTTTCGGCTGATGGGTTTGGGGAGGGATTTGACCATATCCTGAATACCCTTGACGAACATAAAATAAAGGGATCTTTCTTTCTGACCGGAAATTTCCTTAGAAACAAGAAATATTCAGTTGTTATTAGCAGGATAATAACCGGAGGGCATTATCTCGGCCCTCATTCAGACAGGCACCTACTTTATATCCCATGGGAAAACCGCGATACCCTTCTGGTTACCAAAGAACAGTTCAACGCTGACCTGAAAAACAATTTTCGGGAATTAAGCAGGGCAGGACTGAAGAAGCTGAGACCTGTGTATTTCCTTGCGCCGTACGAGTGGTACAACGGTGCAATAAGCAGATGGACCGCTGAGAGTGGACTCACGCTGGTGAACCTTACCCCGGGCACAGGCACAGCGGCAGATTATACAACCCCCGGGATGAGCAGCTATCAATCATCAGAAGAACTAATAAGGAGACTATACAACTTTGAGACGGATTCGCCTCAGGGGCTTAATGGGGCTCTTATACTTATTCACCCGGGCACTGAACCTGAACGCACTGACAAGCTGTATCTCAGGTTAGGGGAGATTATTGAACATTTTACAGAAAAAGGATACATATTTGATAAGTTATAATTAAGCATGGCAGCAAAAGATAACAATCGTTCGCCCTGGACATGGGTCCCTACGCTATATTTTTATCAGGGTATACCCTACAGCATTGTGATGATCACATCAGGTCTTATTTACAAGACCATGGGCATATCCATAGCTTCCTTTGCTTTCTGGACCAGCCTGCTTTATTTGCCCTGGGCCATCAAGCCGCTATGGAGTCCATATATCGATGTGGTCTCTACCAAACGTAACTGGGTAGTCTGGACACAGCTGCTCCTTGCCCTGGCATTCATCGGGGCTGGAATGGCGATGCCCGTTAAGTTCTTTTATCCCGTCACCATCGCGATATTTGCCCTTATTGCCGTTTCATCGGCAAGTCATGATATTGCTGCTGACGGATTCTATATGTACGCCCTTGACCAGCACAAGCAGGCTTTCTTCGTAGGTATACGAAGCACATTTTACCGGTTTGCCATGCTGACAGCGCTGGGACTGGTACCGCTGGTGGCCGGATTGATACAGAAAAACACCGGCCTTGATCCGGTGCAATTTGAAGCCCGGTCCGTGGCTGCAGGCGCGTTCACACAGTTTGATCCGTCAGCCATCAACATTCAGTCTGCCACCGGCGAACCGAAAATATTGCTCTATCCTGACAACATAGCAGTACCTCTTTATGAGGCAGGGAAATCAGAGCTTGACTCTGCTGTCATTTATGTCGCACTCTCGGCTCCTCCTGAGGAGGGGGAGACAATTGTGGTCAACATGGCACGAAAGGGTGGCAGCAAGGATATTGACATTTCAAAGAGCCAGACCGGGAGATTTGAGTTCACCAGCCGGAACTGGGATGTGCCAGCGGCACTGTCGCTGAAGGCACATCATAACCTGACCACTGAGGCCAGATCGGAGTTTAACATCACTGCCGGTAATATAGCATTCAGCTGGACAGTCTCACTGGCAGTACTGGGCCTGGTGCTGCTTCTGCTGTCATTTTACAACCGCTTCGCTCTTCCCCGCCCTGATGAACACAATACCGGAGAGAAGGTAGGATGGAAAGTGTACAAAGATGTTTTTGTCTCTTTCTTTACCAAACCCGGCATAATACCCGCGCTGATATTTTTCCTTCTCTACAGGCTTGGTGAGGCACAACTGGTGAAAGTTGCCACCCCTTTTCTCGTTGACTCCCGGAGTGCCGGCGGAATAGGCCTGACCTCTGCACAGTACGGCATAGCCTACGGAACAATAGGCATGCTCTGCCTTACAGCAGGCGGTATATTGGGAGGCATAGTGGCTTCAAAGTTCGGACTTAAGAAACTTATCTGGTTTATGGCCCTCGCTATGAACGTTCCTATAAGTGTCTATATCTTCCTGTCATTTACCCAGCCCATGCCCGGTGATCTTCCGATCTACCTTTCCATAGCCCTTGAACAGTTCGGCTATGGCTTCGGCTTCACAGCCTACATGCTCTATATGCTTCATTTTGTGGGAGAGAGCAAATACAAGACAGCGGAGTTTGCCATTGGCACCTCTCTTATGGCCCTGGGGATGATGATTCCGGGAATGATTTCCGGGAAGATGCTTGAACTCCTTGGCAGTTACCAGCACTTCTTCATTTACGTGATCCTCTGTTCCATACCAGGGATAATTGCGATCAATTTTCTTAAGATTGATCCTGCCTTCGGATTGAAGAAGAAAGAATAGCCCGGACTGATAATGATGTGATGAAGGAGGAGAGCAGGTTTGGAAGGCTGAGGCAGGAGATCGGTGGCGATCTCTACACTGACGAAACGCAGCGTATCCTCTACGCTACTGACGCCTCTGCATATCGTGAGATGCCACTGGCAGTCGTGCGTCCTGCCAGCAGGGACGATATTAAAAAGATCATAGCATTTGCACGCAGCGAAGGAACGTCCGTCATACCACGCGGTGCCGGTACCTCGCTTGCCGGCCAGGTAGTAGGACCGGGTATCGTGGCAGACATCTCAAAATACCTGAACCGTATTCTGGAATTCAACCGCAGAGGAGCACTGGATCAGGGTTGAACCGGGCGTGATCCCGGGCGAGCTGAACAAGTATCTTGCCCCGTATAAGCTGCAGTTTGGGCCCGAGACATCAACGGCAAACCGTTGCTGCATGGGAGGCATGCTGGGTAACAACTCATGCGGGCTGCATTCTCTTATCCATGGAAGTGTCAGAGATCATATTCTCGAAGTGGAGGCGATCCTTTCAGACGGGTCGGAGGTTCTCTTCAGATCATTGACCACCGATGAATTCAGAGGTAAGTGCGACGGAGACCCTGACCTCCTTGAGACGCGCATTTACCGCAACCTTCGGGATACTCTCTCTGATGAGCATAATGCCACAGAGATAAGAAAAGAGTTTCCCCACCCGAAGCTCAAACGCCGCAATAACGGCTATGCGCTTGACAATCTCCTTGAGACTGACCCCTTCACAGGGAATGGAGAAAGGATAAACGTCTGCAGACTCCTGGCAGGATCCGAGGGAACACTGGCATTCACCACGGCCATGAAGGTGAACCTGGTACCCTTGACTGAAGGAAAGGCCGGACTGATGTGTGCTCATTTCTCAAGCCTCCAGGATGCTGTCAGGGCAAACATCCTGGCTCTTAATCATAACCCGGTAGCTATTGAACTGATTGATGATTACATACTTAACTGTACAAAAGATAATATTGAGCAGAACAGGAACCGCTTTTTTGTAAAAGGTGATCCCAAGGCTATACTCCTTATCGAGATAATCAGGCCGACGGTTGATGAGATAGAAAAAACCGCTGCAGCCATTGAGCAGGATATGGTCAGCGCGGGCTATGGCTATCACTTCCCTCTGTATACCGCATACGATGAGATATTAAGGGTTTGGGAGTTGAGAAAAGCAGGACTGGGAGTTTTACTGAATATCCCCGGCGTAAGAAAAAGTGTGCAGGTCATTGAAGACACCGCCGTTCTTCCGGAACTCTATCCGGAATTCATTGAAGAAGTCGGACAGATGCTTGAAAAGTACGGGATCAGCTGCGCCTATTATGCACATATTGCAACCGGTGAGATGCATCTGAGTCCACTGCTCGATCTCGGAAATCCTGATGATGTACGGACATTCCACGGTCTGGCGGATGGTATGGCAAACCTTGTCAAGAAATACCGCGGTTCTCTTAGCGGCGAACATGGCGACGGCCGGCTGAGGGGAGAGTTCATCCCCCTGATGCTCGGCAGGCATAACTACAACCTTCTGAAGGAATTGAAAAAGACATGGGATCCCTATAATGTCTTCAATCCCGGCAAAATCACAGATACCCCCCCGATAACGGAGAACCTGAGATATTCATCAGGTGTGAGGACAAGCATACCCGGCAAAGTGTTTGAATTCACTGAGGAGAAGGGTCTTCTTTACGCTGTCGAGAAGTGCAGCGGTTCGGGCGACTGCCGCAAAAGCCCTGCGATGGGAGGCACTATGTGCCCCACATTTATGGCCACAGGCGATGAGGACAAATCCACCCGGGCCAGGGCAAATATTCTCAGGGAGTTCCTGACCAGGCCAGATAAACAGAACCGTTTTGACCACGAGGAGCTGTACCGGGTGATGGACCTCTGTCTGTCATGCAAGGCCTGCAAATCGGAGTGCCCTTCCAATGTTGACATGGCCAAGTTCAAGGCTGAGTTCCTCCAGCACTACTATGATATCCATCATGTCCCATTCCGGGCATGGCTGGTAGGATGGCTGCCGAGGCTGTACGCGCCGGGGATGATGGTGCGCCCGGTGACTAATTTCATGACAGGCACCTCCCTGTTCAAACGCATGATTGGCTTTTCGGTCAGCCGTTCAATACCGGCCCTGTCTCCTTTCACTCTGCGCAGCTGGCAGAAAAAGCATGAGATTTACAGAATGCCTGTTGATAATTTAAAAGGAACCATTTGCCTCTTCGCCGATGAGTTCACCAACTATAATGAAAGCGACATCGGAATAAAAGCCGTGATGCTGCTCGAAAGCCTGGGTTATAAGGTCATCATTCCGCGTCACAAGGAAAGCGGCCGCACTTTTCTGTCGAAAGGTCTGCTTAGATCGGCAAAGAAAGTAGCAATTAAAAACATACTTTTGCTACGGGATAAGGTGAGTGACAGGCAGCCCCTGCTGGGCATCGAGCCGTCAGCAATACTTGCATTCCGGGATGAGTATCCTGAGATGGCAGGCAAACAGTATAAAGATGCTGCAAGATCAATAGCGCGCAATTCGTTCATGATTGAGGAGTTTATATGCAGTGAGGCTGAAAAGGGCAACATCAGCCCTGAACAGTTCACTGACAGGCCTTTGAAAATATTGCTTCACGGGCACTGCCAGCAGAAGGCTGTCGCTTCAACGGCGACCACACGCCGCATGCTGTCTTTACCGGCCAACTATCATGTTGAGGAGATCGACGACGGATGCTGCGGGATGGCCGGAGCTTTCGGGTACGAGAAGGAGCATTATGACATGAGCATGAAGATAGGAGAGATGGTGCTCTTCCCGGCCGTCAGGAACGCCGCCGGTGATTCTGTCATCGCGGCTCCGGGAACGTCTTGCCGCCACCACATCGCTGACGGTACCGGGAAAAAAGCACTTCATCCTGTTGAGATATTGTATGAAGCACTGTTAAATAAAAACTAACAATAAAAAAATACGGAAATGGATACTACAGGATTTACGAAAGTTGAACAGTCGTTCTTTTTAAATTCGGGTAGGAAGCAGATAACAACAAAGTTACCGTATATTGTTGTGAACAATTTCCCCAGCCTCGGGTTACTCACCTCCCTGAGATTTCTCGAATGGGTGGCTGACAATCCCGGAGGAGTTATCAGCCTTCCGACCGGCAAAACCCCTGAGTATTTCATCAAGTGGACGCAGTATTTCCTGAAAAACTGGAACAAGCCGGAAGCCCGGAAGATCCGTGAAAAGAATGGTTTGTTCCTTGATAAGAAACCGTCGCTCAAAGGCCTGCATTTCGTTCAGAT
The DNA here is from genome assembly GCA_963828395.1 of uncultured Bacteroidales bacterium. Lineage (GTDB taxonomy): Bacteria > Bacteroidota > Bacteroidia > Bacteroidales > VadinHA17 > SR-FBR-E99. Next base: position 260,054 of record CAWHED010000002.1, on the reverse strand, counting down.
AGACGAGTTCTACCCGATCAATCCCAAACAGCACAACAGCTTCTTTGATTATGTCATCAATTTCTATTTCAAAGCCTTCGACCTCGACCCGGCAAAAGCGCTTCTCATCAATTCGGATGAAATACCACTGGCTGAGGGCAAACATTATACTGAGGTGTTCCCTGACAACCTCATTGACCTTACACTAAGGAACAGGGAAGCGTTGAATCCTTTTGAAAAACTTCAGCAGGAATCAATCTTTCAGATTGACAACTGGTGCACAAGCTATGAAAAGAAAATACGTGCCCTGGGAGGTATCGGTTTCTTCCTCGGCGGGATAGGTCCGGACGGCCATATAGCTTTTAATACAAGGGGCACAGATCATAATTCGACAACAAGGCTTACCGCAACCAACTTTGAGACGCAGGCTGCATCGGCAGGCGACCTCGGCGGAATTGAGGTTTCAAGAACCCGTCTTGTCATCACAATCGGCCTCGGGACGATAACATTTAATCATGAGGCTGTCTCAATAATATTTGCTGCCGGTGATGCAAAAGCGCTGGTGGTTAAGAATGCGCTTGAGAAGAGCCCTGATAACCTGTACCCTGCCACCGTCCTTCAGAACCAGAAAAATGCCCGTTTTTATATTACTGAGGGTGCTTCCGTGCAACTTCATGACAGTATTGAGAAATATTACATGGAAGGGGAGTGGACCTTTGAGAAGACAGAACGGGCTGTTTTTGATCTTTGCCAGCGGATCGATAAGTATGCCCATAAACTGGTCATCGAAGACCTTGAAAATGATGAGTACTGCTCAATGATTCCGGACCTGAGCATGGACAGGGTCGCGGATGTCATTGAAGCAACAAAGCAAAAGATGGAGACCGGCCTGAGGAGGGATATGAATACTGTTTTTCTCCACACAGGCCCTCATCATGATGATATTATGCTGGGTATTTTCCCTGCAATAATTCCTCAACTGAGGGAAATAACCAATAAATTTCATTTCTCCGTGCTCACCTCCGGCTTTACTGCCGTCACCAACGATATGCTGCTTAAGCTCCTCAGGGAAACGCTGTATTTAATATCAATAAATAAGATACAGATGCTGAGGTATGACGACTTTTTCGAGAGCGGATATAAATTCAAATGGGATAAGGATGTAAGCCATTACCTTGACAAGGTGGCTGATAAGGATGAAACAGGGAAACTCAGGGGAGTATGCCACCGGATCGTCAGAGCTATGGTCGATATCTATAAGCTGAAGTCAATGGATGAGCTGATTGGCCAGATACAGAAGAATATAGGCCTCATTAATGCTAGTTACAGTGGTGAAAAGAACCCACCTGACATACAGCGGCTTAAAGGTATGCTGAGGGAGTTTGAAGAGGAGCTCGTGTGGGCGCATTACGGTGTACCGGTGAAGAATATTGAACATCTCCGCCTTGGCTTTTATACCGGGGATATCTTTACCCAGCAGCCGGACCGTAACAGGGATGTTGAGCCTATACTCCAGTTTCTCAGACGGATTCAGCCGACAGTAATAAGTCTTGCATTCGACCCTGAAGGATCGGGCCCCGATACCCATTACAAGGTACTGCAGGCTATTGCTGAAGCACTTAAGCAATGGAGAAAGGAAAAGGACCTCTCAGAACTCAGGGTAATAGGCTACAGGAATGTGTGGTACAGGTTTATTCCTTCCGAAGCAAATGTATTTGTCCCTGTCTCACTCAACTCAATGGCCGTGCTTGGCCAGTCATTCCGCGATTGCTATGTCAGCCAGGTAAATGCCTCCTTCCCAAGTCCTGCATATGACGGGCCCTTCAGCGACCTCTCACAGCAGGTATGGGTTGAACAGTTCAAGCAGGTGCAGCTGATTCTCGGGAAAGACTTCTTCTATGAGAATGAGAGCCCCAAGATCAGGGGTACACATGGCATGGTTTACTATAAGGAAATGCGTATCGACGAATTCCTGGAACATGCCCGTGAACTTGAAAAGAGTGTCGAGGGAGAGAACTCTTTAGAAGGTAAACTCTGTCAGGTACTGTTTAGTCGTAGAGAAAGTATTTGGAGGCTTTGATTCGGAAATCGGGTATGTCATTCATCCACATGCCTTTGATGTCGTCAACCCTGAAATTCTTGCTGAACTCTTTTCTCACGCTGTCGGTGCCACATACCTTGTCAAACATCTGCAGCCTTGAGAGATCGGCGAATGGATCCTTTCCAGGCCATAGTCGATGCATCTCCTGCATGAAATAAAACTGTATCAGAGTCAGCGGCGCTATCTCAGGGTCAATGAGATGGATCTGAACACCATGAACTAATTTGTCTTTGAAAGTTCCGTAACGCGGCGTATAATGAATTGGTCTGAAGATGATACCTGGCAGTTTAAGGTTATTCAGGTTCCGGGCAAGAAGATCAGCATTGATCCAATCCGTAGCAAGGAGCTGGAAAGGCAGTGTGTAGCCGACGCCTTCATTTATTGTGTGCAGCTCACCTGCAATTCCGGTAGCAGCGTAGAACATGGGGGTTACACCGGTTGGTACCTGTGGCGATGAGGGTACCCATGGCAGACCTGTGTCTTCAAAGTACATGATACGCGACCAGCCGGTCATCTTAACCACCTCCAGATCACATTTTATGCCATTGGCAAGCAGGCGTTCACCGTTCAGGAAGAGGGCCAGCTCGCCGACCGTCATACCATGGATGTAAGGTATTGCAAACTGACTCACAAAAGAATAGAAGCCCGGCCGGGTTATCACACCCTCCATGCGCAGGCCACCAAGCGGGTTAGGTCTGTCAAGCACAACCACCGGGATGCCGTTCTCTGCCGCAGCTTCCATTAACAGGCCAAGGGTACTTATAAAAGTATATGATCTTGACCCTATATCCTGAATATCATACACAAGCACATCTATTCCCTTAAGCATCTCACCAGTCGGCTTTCTTGTCTTTCCATAAAGACTGTAAACAGGTAAACCGGTTACCGGATCAATCTCCCCCTGTACTGTCTGTCCCGCGGTGAATTCACCCCTGACACCGTGCTCCGGACCATATAACGCAACAAGCTTTACATCAGGAGCGTTAAATAAAATGTCGACCGTTGATCTGAGGTAGCGGTCAACACCTGTCGGGTTGGTCACCAGGCCGACCCGCTTTCCTTTCAGAATTCCACAATCGCTTTTTACCAGCTGCTCTATTCCGGTCTCAACCGTCTGACCCTTCAATACACTTGTCACTGCTATAATCAGCAAAGCTGCCATCAACGACCTGACTGATAATCTGACTATTATATTCATACACTTATTATTATATCATTTCCAACTATAGTCAATTTAGTCATTCCGAACTTCAGCTTTCTTCCAACTCTGGTCACGCCAGGCACTCCAAACTTTAGTTCACTCCCAACTTCTGCACACTTCAAACTTCAAAATAAATAAATTCATCCGGCTATTGACTCGAATATGATAATTTTTTTATATTTGAATTTGTAAGATGTAATACAACATTTCATGAAATCCTGGAAATACCTGATCATCATTCTATGTGCGGTTCAGCTTACCGGATGTAAGAATAAAGCGGTGCCTTCCGATTTGCAGGCTAAGCTTGACTCTATCTCAGCAGCTATGGTCCCTCAGCGGGCAGAAGCCCTCTGTGATCTCTCGCTGATAATGAATAAGGGCAAAAACATTACCGTGAAGGGTGAGACCAACCTGCCTGAAGCAAAGGTGAAGGTTCTTGAACTTCTGAACAAATCGGGCTATACATTTAGTGATAGTATTACTGTCCTGCCTGACACAACGGTGGTTAAGAAGCCCTGGGGTCTTGTTACGGTCAGTGTCTGTAACATAAGGACCAGGCCGGCACACAAGGCTGAAATGGCCACTCAGGCCCTGATGGGCACGCCGGTAAAGATTCTTAATAAGCAGGGAGGCTGGCTTTTGGTCCAGACACCTGACTCCTATATGGGTTGGACTGATGATCCCGTTGAAGAATTGAGCGGCGATGAGCTGGAAAACTGGAAAAACAGCGAGAGGCTGATTTACCTCAAATATACTGGTGTGATAACTGACAGCCATGATCAGGTTGTGTCGGATATTGTATTCGGAGTAATTCTGCAAAAAACAGGAGAACAGAAAGATAATTATAAGGTCTTGCTTCCTGACGGAAGAGAAGGACAAATAAAAAAGACAGACGCTGTTGATTTCAGATCATGGGCGATTAATGTTAAGCCTGATGCCGGCAAAATGATTGAATTTGCGCGCACTTTCCTCGGCACACCATACCTCTGGGGAGGGACATCAACCAAGAGCGTCGATTGCAGCGGATTTGCGAAAACGATATACTATTCAGCCGGAATCATACTCACCCGTGATGCAGACGGACAATACCGATACGGTACTGAAATAAGCATTGAACATGGCTGTGATTCACTTGTACCCGGCGATCTCCTCTATTTTGGCAGAGACAGGGATGGCATAACGAGAATTACCCATACCGGAATGTATATAGGTGATACAGAGTTCATCCATTCATCACGTCTGGTCAGGATCAACAGTTTCGATTCAGCCAGGGTAAATTACAGTGAATATCTGCTTGAAATTTTACAGGGCGCCAGGAGAATCATAGGCCTGGCTCCCGGAGAAGGATTTGAACGTGTCTCACAACATAGCTGGTATTTTTAATATGAAGAAAAGAGATTTTATTAAAATAGGGGGACTGGCAACGGGAGTATTACTGACCGGATGCACAGGATCAACGGCCGATATGTCAGCGAAGAAGACCAGATCAGCAAGCGCAGGCGGTACAGGGCTTAAGCTCAGCTTCCGGCCTTATGAGCTGCAGCTCAGGCATGTATTTACAGTGGCGGCAAATTCCAGAACCACTACACCCGGTGTGCTCACAACGCTCGAGTTCGAAGGCGTAACGGGCTTCGGAGAGGCATCTATGCCTCCCTACCTTGGAGAAAGTCTCCAGTCTGTTACAGAGTTTCTTTCAAAGGTCAACCTCGGACAATTCACTGACCCGTTCCTGATGGAGGATATTCTGGATTATGTAGACGGTATTATGCCTGGCAATCATGCAGCCAAAGCCGCAGTTGACATTGCCCTTCATGACCTGACCGGCAAGCTTCTCGGCCAGCCATGGTTCAGATTGTGGGGACTTAATCCTGCAAAAACACCTGCAACAAGCTTCACAATTGGCATTGACACTGCAGAGGTGGTGAAACAGAAAACACTTGAAGCGAATGCCTTCAGAATACTCAAGGTCAAGCTCGGGAGAGATAACGATAAGGAGATGATAGAGACGGTAAGGTCGGTAACCGATGTGCCTCTTTACGTCGATGTCAACCAGGGCTGGAAAGATAAGAATAAGGCCCTTGAGATGGTTCAGTGGCTGAGTGAAAGAAACATTCAGTTCGTGGAACAGCCTATGCCAAAGGAGCAGAGGGACGATATCGCCTGGCTGACGGCAAACAGTCCCCTGCCTGTTCTGGCTGACGAGGCCCTGCAGACAGTGGAGGACCTTCTGACTATGAAGGGGATCTATTCAGGCATCAATGTGAAGCTGATGAAATGCGGAGGAATGAATGCCGCATATAAGATGATGACCATGGCAAGACAGATGGGCATGAAGATACTTATCGGATGTATGACAGAAACGTCTTGTGCCGTCTCCGCTGCAGCACAGCTGTCACCCATGGCAGACTGGGCTGACCTTGACGGCAACCTGCTGATAAGTAATGATATATATGATGGCATGACCATTGTCGACGGAAAGGTGACCCTGCCTGACAGACCCGGCATTGGGATTATAGAAAAAAAATGAGGACATGTAATACATCCTGCGGAGAAAAAATGTATCTTCCACAGATGATCGGAACGTGATTTTCCAATCTATAATATAACCTACCAATACAAAATTAACCCTAAATCCAATCACATGAGAACAAAATTATTAACGTTGTTCGCGGTTTTGGGATTGATGCTTTCCCAAGGCATCATGGCACAAACCAAAATCGTGACAGGAACTGTCACAGACGCCAGCACCAATGAGACAATGCCCGGCGTGAATGTGGTAGTTAAGAACACAACCGTTGGGACCATGACTCAGGCGAATGGCACTTACTCACTAAGTGCGTCGCCGGGAGATATCCTGGTCTTTACCTTTGTCGGTTACTCACCACTGGAGGTGACTGTAGGATCCTCTAACAGGATAAATGCCAGTATGGCTCTTACAGCAACGCCACTTGGCGAAGTAGTTGTAACAGCAGAATTTGGTATGAAACGTGTTTCCAAGGCCGTTGGCTCATCCGTTCAGAATGTAAACGCCGCCGAGATTGCAGTATCCGGTCGTGACAACTTCGTCACAGCACTCCAGGGTCGCGTTGCAGGTATGAGCGTTGGTTCAACCAGTGGAGCACCGGGTGCCTCAACAAACGTGGTTTTAAGAAGTATCACTTCCATTTCGGGAAATAACCAGCCACTGTATATCGTGGACGGTATCCCCATGAACAACTCGACATTTGACCCCGTTGGCTCGGTCAGCAGTGCTCAGGAATACTACACTCCGCGTAACATGGACTACTCGTCGCGCGGGAATGACCTTAACCCTGAAGACATTGAATCAATGACCGTACTGAAAGGAGCGGCAGCCGCTGCATTGTACGGTTCAGATGCTTCAAACGGTGCAATCATCATTACAACAAAAAAAGGAGCGCCGGGGAAAGGCAAGCTTACCTACAGTAACTCGTTCCGCTGGGATGATGCTTACGGCTACCCTGACTTGCAGGACAAATACACAAATGGTAATTACGGGACAACCAACTACTATAACTTGTCACGCTTTGGAGGCCCGTATTTACCTGGTCAAATACTTTATGACAATATTTCTACCATAATGCAGCCTGGCTTTACCTCAAAACATAATATATCGGCTGAGGGAGGTACAGAAAAAGTGACAATCCGTGCTTCAGTGTCAATGCTTGATCAGACTGGTGTTGTTAAAACTTCAGACGCAACAAGGTTTAACCTGTCACTGTCAGGTATGGCTGTGGTAAATAAATGGTTTACAGTTGAATCTTCGATGAACTATGCCTCCACTAAAAACCATAAAGTTCCAATAGGTACGGAGGGACCGTTATACAGGGCAATGAGATGGCCGATGGTAGATGATATGTCGCGATGGCTGGCTGAAGACGGGTCTCATATGTCAACACCCGATTATTATCTTGATACAGACCTGATCAACCCGTTATTCGGTATGTACAGGAATTTATTCTATGACGAGTCTGACAGGTTCCTGTCCAACGTTTCAGCAAACTTCACACCTATAAAGCATACTTTTCTCCGTGCCCAGGTTGGATGGGACGTGGGTGTGCAGACTTATTTAAGCTCCCGGCATCCTTATTACTCCGCAGGACAGACTGGTAATGGGTATTACAACAATGCTAAATCAAATTTTTCAGACCCTACACTGAACGTGATTGCCGGTTATACAAATGAGTTTCTCAACGACAAGCTGTCACTTTCTGCTCAGTTTGGGTATCACCAACTTGAAAACGGTATTACCCGCCTTTCCACAACTGGATCCAAGTTTGCTGTTGTAGATTTTCAGTCGATCAACAACTGCGATCCGTTGTCCATAAGCTCAATTCAGAGAACGACAAAAAGGAGGATACAAGCCCTTTCAGGTCAGCTGGAACTGGGTTACAGCGGTATGGCTTACGTGACCCTACGCGCCCGAAACGACTGGTCTTCAACATTACCGGTTGAGAACAACCGTTATTTCTACCCGGCAATTGAAGGCTCATTTATTCTTACTGAGCTGCCATTCATGAATGACATAAAGATGGTCAATTACCTGAAGCTTCGCGGCTCTATTGCCCAGGTTGGTAAAGATGCCGGACCGCTTGAAATAGATCCCCAGCTGGAAGGTACCGGCCTGTGGGGTGGCGGTTACAAATATGGTTTTACCGGCCCGAATGTAAACCTGGTGCCCGAAATAACCACTTCAAAGGAAATAGGGTTTGAAGGTCGTTTTGTCAATGACAGGATCAATGCTGATTTCACCTATTTCTGGACCCATTGCGACGACCAGATTATAAAGAACTTCAGGTTAAGCTACGGAACTGGTTTCGTTCTGAATACACTGAACGTAGGTACTTTCGAGACATGGGGATGGGAAGCACATGCTGACGGTGATATTTTGAGAATGGCAAACAGCATACGGTGGAATGTTGGAATTAATGCTTCACACACTGATTCGAAAGTTGTTTACCTTCCCGCAAACGTCACGGAATATTATAACGCTTATACCTGGAACTCTGGTAACCTGCGTAACGGTATCATGGTTGGCTACCCGGTGACGTCCATTACCGGAAGAGCATTTCTTCGCAACGATGACGGAGATGTTATAATAAGCCCGACAACCGGCCTTCCCGTTGTAAGCGGTGTCTGGAGTGTGGTGGGTAACCGTGAACCGAAATTACGCTTCGGTATTACCTCCAGTCTAAGCTACAAGGGACTGCGTCTGTCAGCAATGTTCTCCGGCCGTTACAAAGCAACTGTGGTAAACGGGACTAAACGTTTTATGATGCAGGAAGGTCTCAGCTGGGAGTCAGTTGATCAGCGCGAAAGCGAACCGGTAATATACGATGGTGTACTTCAGGATGGAAATGAAAACACTGCCAATCCTACCAAAAACACCATCGCAGTTGATTACAGGCTCTTCCCATCGACCGAAACCGGGGGTGATGAAGACTGGATAGAAGAAGATGTCCATTACCTCAGGCTGCAGGAGCTGCGCCTAAATTATAACCTGCCCGCCAGATGGCTTGAAAGAACACCTCTTTCAACGGCGAGCGTATTCATTTGTGGCAATGACCTCTTTGTATGGACCAACTATTCCGGTATCGATGCTGTTGGTAACACAGTATCTGCAGCTCTGGGCGGTACCGGTGGCGAAGGTATGGATATCTGGTCACTGCCAAATCCAAGAGGCTATTCAGTCGGCTTGCAGGTGACCTTCAACAGATAATTGATAATTAGAAAAAACTGAAACAATGATAAAAAAGATATCAATTTCCGTTCTTTTGGCGGCATCGCTTCTCTTCCTGAATACAAGCTGTGAAGACTGGCTCGATGTCAACCAAAATGTGGATGCTCCTGCCAATGTGGATGGCTACCTTTACCTTGCAGGCATCGAGCAGGCCTATGAGGGCATGTATTATGATTTACGTGCCACGGGCCCTCTTACCCAAATGATGGGTACATCAACATACACTTCATTCGCAACACATTATTACAGCGCAGGAAGTGATGCAGGTGGTGAACTGTGGAGGATTATTTACTGGCGTCAGGGAATGAACCTCGAAAATATGATAAACCAATCACTTGCGAATGAGGATTGGACTCTGGCTGGTATTGGTCTTGCCATGAAAGCCTTTTCATGGGACCAGATGACCAAATACCATGGTGAGGTAATCCTGAAAGATGCTTTTATCCCGGGACTCCTGTCCCACAGGTACGATTATCAGGATACAATATACACTGCAGTGCGTAACTGGGCTTATAAAGCAATAGAGTACCTTGAAATGGAGGACAATCATGAGTATGGCAATAAGATCAGTGCTAATGATTATATTTACCAGGGAGACAAGTCCAAATGGATCAAATTTGCATACGCCGTTATAGTAAATAACCTTACATCTCTCACCAATAAAACGGATTTTACCACGACCTATTCTCAGGAGTTGATCACTGCTGCAGGAAAGTCTTTCACTTCAACTGCTGATGATGCTACACTCACCGTCGGCGGAGGAGGTGCTTCCGCTGCACAATCAGCGTATAACAACTTCTGGGGAGTATTCAGGGGTAACCTGGCATGGCAATCGTCAACATCTAACTCCTATTATTTCCAACATGAATATGCGGTTCAGTTGTTTACCGGCACTGTTCCAATGTATGATGAGGCTACAGGTAATAAAACGCCAGTTGCCGGAAACACGTACTATCCATTTGAACTTGCTGCTAACCAGATTATTTGTGACACTATTGTTACAGAAGCAGGACACTATGACCCGCGCGTTGCCGTAAAACTGGCTACCGCCGATGATCCCACATATGATAATATTGATAACCCCACTTCCATTAAGAAGCGTAAATACTATGGTGGAACCTTTACCAGTGTTACCGGGCCGATCGGAACCGCACCTTACTTTTATGGACGGACAACCCAGGGATCAACGACAATCGACGGAAAAGGCCGCTGGCTCTACAGGGATGATGCCCCTTATATCCTAATGACTTACGCACAGATTCAATTCTGCCTTGCAGAAGCATACTGGAAAATAGGAATGAAAGCAGATGCTTACAATGCTTTCAGGGCAGGGGTTGTTGCAGATATGGATTTCACAGCTAAATATATTTATCAGGGAACGAAAGGACAAGCTGTCGGTGGTGACAAAATCACAAAAGCTGTGTTCAACACCCTTGCCAGTGAATATGTGTCAGGACCGTATGTCGACAAATTGTCCCTTACGGATTTTTCACTGTCGCACATTATGATGCAGAAATGGATTGCCCTTTACCCGTGGGGTGCAGGTGAAGCATTTGTGGATCAGAGAAAATATCATTATGACATCCGATATTCAGGTGATGTTCCGGCAAGCGGCAATGGTTGGACGGAGAATGAGATAGAACAGAAATGGGATTCTGACCCCACAAAAGTGTATAAAGGTCTTTACCTGGCTCCGGCTGACGTTGCTGGTCGCAGAACCAAATACAATGCCTTCAATCAGGGATCACCCTGCTACCGCATACGTCCGCGTTACAACTCTGAATACATGTGGAACAAACCTTCACTGGAGACCTTGAAACCCATTTCAGGAATGGCCGATAACTACCAGTGCTCCATGCCGTGGTTTGCTTACCCCGGTGATATGCCGACTAATTAATAGTTAAACAATAAAGTCAACGATTATGAAAATAATGAAATATATAAGTCTGGTTTTGGCGGTGGTTCTGACTGTATCATGTGAGAAAAACGTGATTGAATACGGAACCACTCCCATTACTGATATGGCAGAGTTTCAGCTGCACTATATGGTCCCGGTCGTTACAAGTACAGCCAATAACATAACCAGGATCGAGGTCAATGGAAAGATGGTTGCAAACAGCAAGGCTACACTTAGCACTTATAACGCTGTACCAAGCGGTGCTGTCGGACGGTTCTATACTGTCAACCCCGGTAATGTTAACCTTAAGCTGTACATGACCGCAAAGCTGGAGCCAAAAGGCGACTCTCTTGTTTATGATCAGAGTGTCTCTCTGGTCCAGGGAAAGCAAAATATTTTTATGCATGCCTTCGACCAGGCACCTGTTCTTTTCGACAATGGCTTCCCCTATGTTGCAAGGGAAACAGTAACTACAGACTCAACAGCCTGGGTCAAGTTTTATAATTTCCTTTATGAGACTGCTGGCGTGCCGACGACCAAGAGAATACAGTATCAGTACGTTGATTCTCGTACCAGTGCCCGTGTGAACATTGGCACTCCTGTTGCTTTCGGTGAGACAACAGGTTGGATTCCGGTTACAGTTGTTAAAAGCGTCCAGGTTTCATCCGGCTCACGGATAATAACCTTCAAGATGCAGGAAGTTGATGACAGTGGTAATACTATAGGAGAACTGCAGATCATGAATACGGCCGGAACCTTTGTTGATTACAGTGCTACGGCAACTCTTTTCATAGGCCGAAGGTACCATCATACCATGGCAGGTTTCCGGGCTGTCAAATCACCCAATTCATCAGTAAGAATATTTACGGCATTATAAAAGTAACTACCAGTTAGTGGTAGAATTTGGGTTGGTTAAAAGAGAGTGCTCCGGGTGGGTACTCTCTTTTACGTATTTAGAGGTTTTTGAAACCGCTTCTTTCTATCAGCGCATCTATTGAAGGTTCGCGGCCGCGGAAATTTCTGAAGAGTTCGTCAGGCTCCCTGCTTCCTCCTCTCTCCAGAATATTGTGGCGGAATGACATGGCTGTCTCCCTGTCGAAGATACCTCTTTCCCTGAACATGCTGAAGGCATCCGCGTCAAGCACCTCTGCCCATTTGTAACTGTAATAGCCTGCAGCATATCCTCCTGAAAAGAGATGCGCAAACGACACACTCATGCATGCTCCGTCAGCCGGCGGCAGTATCTCGGCAGCAGACATGGCTGACCGTTCAAACACCACAATATCACCTTCAAAAGGCCCTTCAAGGGTATGCCATGCCATATCAAGAAGCCCGAAGCTCAGCTGTCTCAGGCATGAATAGCCTTCGTTATAGGTAAGAGATTCTTTCAGTTTTATGAGGATGTCGTCAGGTATCTTTTCTCCCGTCTGGTAATGTGCTGCCCAGGTGTCAAGCCACTCTTTCTCCCACGACCAGTTCTCCATTATCTGTGACGGCAACTCAACAAAATCACGTTTCACATTCGTGCCAGACAGGCTCTCATAGGTGCAGTCCGACAGCATACCGTGCATTGCATGGCCGAACTCATGGAGGAAGGTATTCATCTCGCTGTGTGACAGCAGTGAAGGCCTGGCGGTTGTCGGACGCGTGAAATTCATCACCAGTGATACTACCGGTATAACTCTTTCATTGTTCTCCCTGCGCTGTTCACGAAATCCTGTCATCCATGCTCCTCCTCCCTTGCCGGGGCGAGGGTGAAAGTCAAGCATCAGGATGGCCGTGATGCCTTTCTTCCCATCATGGACCTCATAAGCAGTTACTTCCGGGTTATAGACAGGTATTTCTTTATTTTCCCTGAATTTAAGTCCGTAAAGGGTGGTGGCAAGTCCCAGAACTGCCTCCTTCACCTTTTCAAGAGGCATGAATGGTCTGAGTGCTTCATCATCGATGTTAAACCGTTGTAGCCTTAGTTTTTCTGAGTAATACGCCCAGTCCCACCGCTCCACCCTCCCCTGGTGACCCAGGGTTCGGGCATATTCTTCGATATCGCTCAGATCACGCCTGCCTGCCGGGGTGGAGGCTGTAAGTAAATCACTGAGGAAAGTGTTAACTTCTTCGGGCGTCGAAGCCATGCGCTCCTCCAGTGCATAGGAGGCATAGTTGCGATAGCCCAGCAAACTGGCAAGCTGAAGCCTCAGGTCGGCCAGTCGCATCACCAGGGCTCTGTTGTCACGGTCATTGCCCCGGAAAGCCCGCGCAGCATATGCCCGGAATATCTTTTCCCTGAGGTCGCGCCTTCCGGCATATTGCATGAAGGGAACATAACTGGGCGAGTGAAGGGTGAAAAGCCACCCTTCCCTGCCCTTCTCCCGTGCCGTGGCAGCAGCAGCCTCACGTACCCCCTCCGGCAAGCCTGTAAGATCATCTTCAGAGGTAAGTAGCAATTCATAGTCGTTGGTTTCCGCCAAAACATTCTCCTCAAACTTCAGCGAGAGGGTGGACATCTCAACTGTGATAGCCCTGAACTTCTCCTTGTCTGCATCGGAAAGTGCAGCACCACCGTTGACGAAGCCCTTATACTTTCGATCCAGCAATATGAATTGTTCAGGGTTCAGTCCCAGTTTATCCTTCTTGTCATAAACAGTCTGAACCTTAATGAAAAGTTCAGGGTTCAGCGTAATGTCATTGCCGAAATTGGTGAGCAGCGGAGAGACTGCCTGCGCGACTGCCTGAAGCTCCGGGGTGGTGTCGGCGCTGTTAACGTTGAAGAGAACTGGAGTGATACGGCCCAGCTGCTCCCCTGTCTTCTCAAGAGCTTCAATGGTATTATGAAAATCAGGCTCGGCGGTATTGGCTATTATGGCATCGATCTCAACCCGTGCAATCTCTATTGCTGACTCAATCGCTGGTAAAAAATGTTCTGCTTTGATCAGTGCAAAAGGCGCAATCTCAAACGGTGTTGACCATATGGTCAGAAGAGGATTTTCATGATTGCTCATTATGCGGGGAGATTATATGCAAATATAAAAGCAAAAGGCTGCCATGCACTTGCAAGACAGCCTCTTTTATTTTACATCCAAATCAGAATGGGAGGTCGTCGAGCTCCGGGTTGGGAGAAGGTGCATCCTCAAGCTTCACATTGTGCCTGGGAGTTTGCTGACCATCCTCCGCAACGGCGATGCCCCTCGTCACCGAGAGGGCGTTAAGGTTGGTGATGTAATTCACCATCCCGTTCTTCTCCCACCGATTGCCTTTGATGCTGAAGGTGACAGTGACATCCTGCCTGAGCCATGACTTATCAATAATCTCACACTTGTCCTGTGTAAGCTGGAACTTGATGAAGTCAACATAAGGCTGGCCGCCTCCGCTGTCTTTATGCTCGATAACGAATTCGCGCTTGCGGAAGCGTTCATTTACCCTTATGACCTGGTAAACCTCTGCAACCTTGCCTGTGATCTGGTACTCCATTACTAAGACTCTGTTATGACAATCTTGTCAATCGTGTCACCTGCTTTTATCATGTCAATCACCTCAAGCCCTTCAACAACTTTCCCGAAACAGGTATGTTTTCTGTCAAGGTGCTTTGTGTTTGATCTGCTGTGGCATATGAAAAACTGTGAGCCACCTGTGTCTTTCCCGGCATGAGCCATGGAGAGGACTCCACGGTCATGATACTGTTTTGTTCCGGTGAGTTCGCATTTGATCTTGTATCCAGGTCCTCCGGTACCTATCCGCGGATCGCTCATGTCTTTTGAAAAAGGACAACCACCCTGAATGACGAAGTCAGGAATGACCCTGTGAAATGCCAGTCCGTCATAAAAGCCCTTGCCGGCCAGCATCACAAAATTTTCTACTGTGCCGGGGGCATCATCATCGTAAAGGGTTGCCTTCATTACCCCTTTCGGAGTATGTATCTCGGCAAATCTCATTTTTTTACTATCTCGAGAAGCTCAACCTCGAAAAGCAGTGTTGAATAGGGGGGTATCGGACCTGTACCCTGCTCACCGTATCCGAGCTCGTAAGGGATATAGAATTTGAATTTTGACCCTACCGGCATAAGTTGAATGCCTTCCTGCCATCCCTTGATGACCTGGTTGACACCAAACACTGCAGGCTCGCCGCGATCAACTGATGAGTCAAATTTTGTACCGTCAGTGAGTGTTCCGGTGTAATGAACCTTCACAACTTCTTCAGCTCCCGGTTTGGGGCCTGTACCCATTGTGATCACTTCATACTGCAGTCCGCTTGCAGTCTCTTGTACGTCTTCACGTTTTTTATTGTCAGCAAGGAATTTTTCACCTTCGTCAATGTTTTTCCCGAATTGTTTCTTCATCGTCTCAGCCTGCCTTTTCTGCATAAAAGTCATAACATATCCCTGTGCGGCAGTTTCATCAAGGGCGTTCTTTCCATTTTTAGAGTCTAACATTCCCTTTGCGAAGAGTACCGGATCAATGTTAAGACTATCACCCTGGTAATAGAAATAACTGGCTATTCCAAGTGAATAAGCAAGTGAGTCTTCGGCAGTCTGAACTTTAGTGCCGGTTATACCTGATTCGGTATTACAAGATGATGTAATAAGGGCTGTTATCACAGCGAAGATTACTAAACCTTTGATTTTCATTGTATATGTTTTAATTTAAATTTTGGCAAAGATAATATTTTGGTATTCAACCGCAAGTCTGATTTCACTCTTTTATTATCTCAAGTAGTTCAACTTCAAAGATGAGGGTCTCAAATGGTTTGATGATGCTGCCGGCGCCTCTCTCGCCGTAAGCCAGGTCAGCAGGAATATACAGTATGTATTTTGATCCTTCCTGCATCAGTTGCAGCCCCTCAACCCATCCGCGGATAACATTGCTTACTCTGAAGCTGGCGGGCTCGCCGCGGTCATATGAAGAGTCAAATTTGGTTCCGCTTATGGTAGTGCCGGTATATTGTACCTTTACAATATCTTCCGGACCAGGCGTAGCTCCGGTGCCCTGGGTGACGACTTTATACTGCAGTCCGCTTGGCATTGTCACAACACCCTCTGCCTTGCCGTTCTCACTCAGGTACTTCCGGCCTGCCTCTATCTGTGGTCCGTACTCGGCCATCAGTCTTTCCCTCTCACGCCTCTGCATGTATTTGACTATAAAAGCACTGGCAGTCGTGTCATTCATCAGGGCTTTATCTTTTGAGGCGTCAGTCATTCCCTTTGTGAACATTTTAGTACTGATATTTATGCTGTCAGCCACATAGTATTTGTAGTTTGCCACACCGAGGGCATAGGAAAGGGAGTCTTCGGAGGTGGCGAATTTTGATTTCTGGGCGGTGGTGTTAAGTGCTGTCATGACACATATGGCCATGATGGTTAAGAATTTGACGTTCCTCATATTTTCAGTTTTTGTTTATAATGTGGCAGACAGGTAGCATGTTATACCTATGCAGCTTGTTTGTAAATCAGGCAAAGATATCAAATTCATCTCTTCACCGCTCTTGTTATCACCCTTTTTCCCGGAGGACCCGGCAACAGGGCTACTTCAAAGCCAAGAGCCCGGAGTATTCTCTTAAGCTCTCCCTTTGCCGAGTAGGTAACAAATACCGATCCGGGACGGGTGACATCCGCAATCTTTTGCATCACCTCCCTGCTCCACATTTCCGGCTGTTTGCCGGGCCCGAAAGCATCGAAGTAAACCAGATCGAAAAGACCTTCGACTTTCATTGATGTAAGGTCCGTCAGTCTCTTTTCAAGGGTGAACCATGGTGTCAGCTTTACAGGTTTCTCCCACTCTGCATCATGGATAGCCTGATACAGCCCACGGCCTGTTGTGCCGGTTATTGCCGGGTAATTAAGCTGGAAAAGGAGGGAAGGGTCAACCGGGTATTTCTCAAGAGTGACATAGTGGATAGTCACCTGATTGTCTTCTGCATACATGGCAGAAAGCAAAGCATTGAGGCCTGTGCCGAAGCCGACCTCCAGTATGCTCACTTTATCGTTTTTCAGACTGGCAAGTCCTGAATTAATGAATATGTGTTTCGACTCTGTCAGGGCCCCGAAGTGAGAGTGATAATGCTCGTCAAGGGCCGGCACATACAAGGTGTGGGAACCGTCTTCGGTCATCCGGAGTTCAGCCTTCACTGCCAATCCGAATCATACCACCCGCGCACGTCCGTGGCAATCATCCCGGCTCTCCGTGCGGCCTCGATACCCAGGTCGCCGTCTTCGAAGACCTCGCATTCTGACGGGGCTACGTTCATCAGCTCAGCACACTTAAGAAATGTCTCGGGATGGGGTTTGTGCTTTGTCACATCATTGGCAGTGACCAATATGTCAAAGTATTCGCGAAGGCCTATTATCTCGAGTGTCTTCTCCACGGCTTCGCGATGCCCCCCGGTGCCGACAGACATAGGTACCTTACCATAATATTTCTGCACCAGGGCGGTGACAGGCTCTATCGGGGTCACATTATGCTGGATCAGATAGAACTCGTCAAGCTTGACCTTCATTATCTCATCAGGGGATATCTTTCCTTTCATCCCGCTGTGTTCAATGATATCTTCGGCTATCTGCCAGCCGGGTGCTCCGGTATGGTCCTGCAGGAACGCCGTGTCCATGCTTATGCCGAATTTGAGGCAGGCTTTCTGCCATGCCTGGTAGTGCCAGGGCATTGTATTGGCGAGCGTGCCGTCTAGGTCGAATATCAGTCCTTTTGCCCCGGGGGTAATGTCGAAGGTCATTTGTCCAAAATTATTGGGCAAATGTAGTGAAATAATAATTCCTCTTCCGGCGTGGCAACCTCTTGTGTTTCCAGATAGTTCTTCAGTACAACCTTGCCGCTGTCGATGGTCTTTTGTATCATGCCCTTGAACATCGAATTCATCAGCCTGCCTATGGGTGAACCGGAGTTCATCGTGATGGTCCAGGTGAGGCTTGTTCCTTTATCAGTTGGAGTGAAGGTCCACTCCTCGGGGATAGTCATTCCTTTTGCAAATGACACACTGTTAAGCAGGTACGATCCGGGCACGACAGAATCAACTACCATCATCCCTGTACCGACCTTGGGTCCTTCCCAGTTATATTTTGAGCCCACGTATCCCGGTTTGATGTCGAAAGTAGTCTTCGCAGCAGTATCGTCCTTGATCCAGGGGTCCCAGACTGTGCGGTCAACAAAGCCCGCAACAAAATGAAATACTTTAGCGGGAGGAACATTTATCTCTTCAGTGGTTGTTACTGTCGTCGTCTTTGGCAATATATAACCAACACCAACGATGAGTACCAGCAACAGAAGGATCACCAGGAGGATCCATTTCAATGCTTTCATAGTCTTTGGTTTTAAAATTTAAGGTAAAACCAAAGTTAGTCCAATAGGTTCAGGACGGGAAGGGAATAATGCAATTATTTGATCCTCTACGAGGATCTGATCCCTTGCCTGATACCTTTTTCTACAGTAATATGATCCTCTACGAGGATCCCATTTGCATATAATATCAGACGTTTGCGAATATGATGGTCGTAGACCATCAAACTATTGTAAATGGGCATGAATGCAACAATCCGGATGGTCGTAGACCATCAAACTATTGTAAATGGGCATGAATGCAACAATCCGGATGGTCGTAGACCATCAAACTATTGTAAATGGGCATGAATGCAACAATCCGGATGGTCGTAGACCATCAAACTATTGTAAATGGGCATGAATGCAACAATCCGGATGGTCGTAGACCATCAAACTATTGTAAATGGGCATGAATGCAACAATCCCGATGGTCGTAGACCATCAAACTATTGTAAATGGGCATGAATGCAACAATCCGGATGGTCGTAGACCATCAAACTATTGTAGCTTCAGAAAATCAATTACCTCCCTGGCGATATTTTCTCCGGTGAAACCGAATTTCTGATCGAGAATGCCATAGGCAGCAGAATAGCCAAAATTCTCAAGGCCGAAAACCTTTCCTTCGGATCCGGCGAAGCCCAGCATCGTGACCGGCAGTCCTGCGGTAAGACAGAATACCGGTATGCCCGGGGTGATGACACTGTGCCGGTACCCGATATCCTGTCTCCGGAACAGCCCTTCAGAAGGGGCAGAAACGACTCTTGACCTGATACCCTTGTTACCCAGGAGATTGGCAGCTTCCACCAGGGTTGCAACTTCTGACCCGCTGGCAACCATTATCACATGTGGTTTTCCCGGAGTATCTGTAACGATGTAAGCGCCCCTGGCAGCCATGGCTGCAGCATCAATCCTCCCCACCCCGTAGGCAGGAAGGGTTTTGATGTTCTGACGTGAGAGTATCAGTGCCGTGGGTGTCTTCGTATTTTCAAGCGCAAGCTTCCATGCTATGTTCGTCTCCGGGGCATCTGCCGGACGGAGAACCAGCATACTGTCGCCATGATGGTTCTTCAGGTGTTCCATCAGCCTTATCTGCGCCTCCTGCTCAACAGGCTGATGCGTGGGACCGTCTTCACCGACCCGGAAGGCATCATGTGTCCACACATATTTGACAGGAAGTCCCATGAGGGCTGCCAGCCGCACGGCTGGTTTCATATAATCGGAAAAAACGAAAAAAGTTCCGCATACCGGGATGATGCCGCCGTGAAGAGCCATACCGTTCATAACAGCACCCATTGTCAGCTCCGAGACGCCGGCATGAAGAAATGCACCGGAGAAATCACCCTTCTTAAAGGGTTTGCTCTTCTTCAGGAAGCCATCGGTCTTATCAGAGTTGGCAAGATCAGCAGAGGCCACGATCATGTTCGGGATTGTAGCAGCGAAGTGTGCCAGCAGAACGCCTGAGGCGTTTCGTGTCGCATCATTCTCCTTCTGCACAACAGCCTTGAAATCTATCGCCGGAACAACGCCGGAATAAAAGTCGTTAAGCATCCTGTCAGCTTCGGAATTTTCAGCGGCCCAAGCTTCCTTCTTCTTTTTCCATTCAACAGCCACTGCAGCTTTGCCGGCAAGAGTTTCAGCGTATAGCTGCCTGACATCGCTGAAGATCTCGAATGGTTTGTCAGGATTGCCACCAAGATTGACTACGGATTTCTTAAATGATGCACCGGCATGTGTCACAGGCTGGCCGTGTGTTGATGTCTTACCCTCGAAGCTGTTACCGGCCTCGTCTACCAGGCCTTTACCCATCACTGTCTTGCCTATGATCAGAACGGGCCTCTCATTTTCATCTGCTGCCATGCGCAGTGCGCCACGTATCTGGTCATGGCTGTTACCGTCGATGGTCATCACACGCCATCCCCAGGCATTGTATTTGGCGGCAGTATCTTCTGATGTCACTGCAGAGGTCTCAGTGGAGAGTTGTATATGGTTGGAGTCGAAAAACATGATGAGGTTACTCAACCCGAGGTGTCCGGCGAGGCGTCCGGCGCCCTGCGATACCTCTTCCTGGATGCCGCCGTCGGAAATGTAGGTGTAGATCTTATGTTCGAACAGTCTGCCGAAGCGGGTAGTGAGAAACCGTTCGGCAATCGCTGCGCCAACAGCGTTGGTATGCCCCTGTCCAAGCGGGCCTGAGGTATTTTCTATACCGCGATTCAGGTCAAGCTCCGGGTGTCCCGGGGTCACACTGCCCCATTGCCTGAACTGCATAATATCATCAACAGTGAAATGGCCTGTGAGTGTCAGTATTGAATAGAGCATCGGCGACATGTGTCCGGGATCAAGAAAAAAGCGGTCTCTGTTTATCCAGTGCGGGTCAGCAGGGTCAAACCGGAGAAACTCGGAAAACAGTATATGGATGTAATCTGCTCCGCCCATTGCACCCCCGGGGTGGCCTGAATTGGCCTTTTCGACCATCGCCATTGACAGGATCCTGATATTGTCGGCTGCACGTTCGTTTACATTTTTAGTCATGACAGTATGTGACTTTTGGTTTAAGTAAATTTAATAAAAATTCATAAGTGAAAACAAAGAGTAAAGTTAACTCCCTCGTAATCTTAATAGTTTGAAAATCAATTACTTTCCATCCTTTTCAAGGAGGGGCGTCCCGATGAAATCGGGACGGGGTGGTAATGGTAACTGTCAAATTTACTCACGCATTATAGGTTGAGGAGGCTGTATCTCCTCCGCGGCCAGTCCAGTTAGTGTGGAATACCTCATCTTCCGGTCTGTCAATGCGCTTATAGGTGTGTGCTCCGAAATAGTCGCGCTGAGCCTGCAACAGGTTGGCAGGAAGCCAGGCTGACCTGAAACTGTCAAACCACGAAAGGGCAGCGCTCATGGCAGGCACAGGCACACCGTCAGTTACAGCTCCGGCAATAACCTTTCTCCAGCTCTCGCTGTTCTCTCCCAGAATAGATGAGAAATAACTGTCCATGATGAGGTTGGGCAGCTGTGAATCCCGTGTGAAGGCTTCATAGATCTTGTTCAGGAAGGCTGATCTGATGATACATCCACCCCTCCAGATCATGGCTATCTCACCGTAGTTAAGGGCCCAGTTGTATTCACCTGCAGCATTCCTCAGCAGGTTGAAGCCCTGTGCATAGGAAACGATCTTTGATGCGTAGAGAGCCTTGCGAATATCATCGATGAATTTCTTTTTATCAGGAACAGCATTTTTCAGAGGATTGCTGTAGAGGGGAGATGCCATTACCCTCTCTTTCTTCATCGAAGAGACAAACCTGGCAAACACCAATTCAGCGATAAGGCTCAGTGGTACACCATGATCAAGTGCGCTTGAGACAGTCCATTTGCCGGTACCCTTCTGGCCGGCGGAATCAAGTATCTTTGTGACGATGGGTTTACCATCGGTATCCCTGTACCTGAGTATCTCGCCGGTTATCTGTATCAGATAAGAATCCAGTTCGACCTTGTTCCACTCATCAAATATGTCAGCCATCTCATCGTAGCTGAATCCTGCATTGACAAGCAGGTGGTAAGCCTCACAAATAAGTTGCATGTCGCCGTACTCGATACCGTTGTGAGCCATCTTGACGAAGTGCCCTGCGCCGTTATCACCTATCCATGCGCAGCAGGAGGCGCCATCAGAAGTCTTTGCAGAGATGGCGTGAAAGATATCCTTCACATAAGGCCATGCCTCTTTCGACCCGCCTGGCATGAGAGAGGGCCCCAGCAATGCACCTTCCTCACCACCTGAAACACCTGTGCCGATATAAAGAAGTCCCTTGCTCTCGACATATTTTGTACGCCGGATGGTGTCGGGGAAATGTGAGTTACCCCCTTCAATGATTATGTCGCCTTTATCAAGTAACGGGATGAGCTTTTCGATGAAATCATCGACGGGCTGACCGGCCTTGACCATGAGCATCACTTTCCTCGGAAGGCTCAGGTTAGCGACAAGTTCCTCAAGGGAGTAAACGGGAATAATCTTCTTGCCTTTACCCCGTCCGTTCACGAAATCCGTCACCCTCTCCGTCGTGCGGTTAAACACAGCTACAGTGAACCCCCTGCTCTCAATGTTCAGTACAAGGTTTTCTCCCATCACGGCGAGACCTATTAATCCTATATCAGCTTTCATCTCTGTCTTTTTTTTTGAGTTATTAAATTATATGGAAACCTAAATCAGTTAGTATTCGTATTGCTTCTTCATCATTTACCCTGACGCTGAACGAGCTGAATTCTCTTCTCGTGCGGTAGTTATCGCGAAGGAACTCAAATTTCTCAGGATTACTGCGGAAGAGATGATCATCCTCTTCGATGGGGTAGGTATGTCTCACGGCCATTGCCACCAGGTCAGATGAAGTATTTCTGGCTTCATGACGGCCGAGGTCAATGACCGGCTCGGCCGGCTGTGGCAGCGCATCGGGCACCCAGTCGTTCAGGGGAATGTTCAACGCCGCAGATACCTTCCTGACAGAATTTACGGTTGCGTTGGACTTGCCGTCGACTGAATAGCCTGCTATGTGAGGTGTGGCGAGGTCAGCAAGGCTTATCAGCTTCCTGTCAGCCTCGGGCTCACCTTCCCAGACATCAAGTACTGTTCCCCCCACGATATCTTTTTCCAGTGCCTTGCGGAGGGCAGTGTTGTCGACCACCTCACCGCGCGAAGAGTTGATAACGATGCAGTCTCTCTTAAGCTGTGACAGGTTCTCCATGTTGATGAGGTGGTGTGTTCTGTCTTGTCCCTGCATCGTCAGAGGAACATGCAAAGTCAGAATATCAGATTCGGCAATAACCTTTTCCAGCGGCAATAAGTCTTTAAGCCCCTCGCGTCTTTTCCTCGGCGGGTCATTCTGCAGCACCTTCATGCCCATAGCCCTTGCGGCCCTCACAACCTTTGAACCGACATTCCCGACACCCACTACTCCGAGAGTGAGTGAACGAAGGTTAAAAGAATGCCTTGATGCAAGATAAAACAATGAGGTCACGATGTACTGCATCACTGACCCCGAATTGCATCCGGGCGCATTCACCCACTTGATGCCTTCTGCATCGAGCCACCCGGTATCAAGATGATCAAATCCTATGGTTGCCGATGCGATGATCTTTACGTGGCTTCCATTAAGGAGTTGGTTGTTGCACCTGGTACGTGTACGCACTATCAGTGCATCGGCATCAGCCACCATGGTACTGCTAATGGCATGTCCGGGACTGTATACAACATTGGCCCAGGGCTCGAATACACCCTTTATAAATGGTATCTTTTCGTCAATGACAATCTTCATTCTTTCACTTCAGGGATTTCCATAGGCCTGTGGCCGGGTTGGAGATGAAATAATACTCTTCACCGTCAGTTGTTTTATGTAGGCCTGTCAATATTTTTCCGGGGTTATATCTGGCCGTCAGTTCACTCAGGTTGCCAAAGCTGTAACCGACAGATTCCACCTCTTCGTGGGTGAGATGCCCTGCGGCATAGGTTACCCTGAACCTGTCCTCCGGCGACCCGTGAATGAGGTGAGCGGCGGCGCTCAGGTTTTCCCTTAGATCATTGTTGTCATTAACGCAGGAGAGGATCTTGGGGGTGGTCCTGTAACCGTATTTTCTTATCAGCCCGTCAATGCCCGGATCTTCGCCGAAGGTTCTTACCCCCGGGGCAAGTACGACGAGCTCTCCCCGGTTGGCGATGGCCATGCGCGTGCGGTAGATACTCTTGTTGCCCAGCCATGTGCTCTTAAATTCCCCCGGGTCAAGATATACGACCACCTTTTTCAGCCTCTCCGGCAGAGTAATAACGTTGACTTCCCGTGAAAGTGTGGCCGCCTGTCTGAAGCACTCAATATCATCACCGATAAAGAGGCCCCTTATCTTCAGGCAACCGTTGCCGTCAGGCGATACCACCGTCAGCATATAAAGTAGCGGCAGCCTGCCGAAGGCTATCCCTGATGCCTTGTTAAGCACCGCCCTGACAGGATTGTCTATTGTCCCCAGGATATTCTCAATGCCATGAACAGCGCCGATGAAGTGACTCTTGTTGATGGCTTCGCTGCCACCGCAACCGACGAACACATTCTTGTTATAGTTGGCCATGCCTGTCACCTCGTGAGGCACAACCTGGCCGACTGAAATAATCAGGTCATGCTTCCCTGAAGCCAGCAGCCTGTTAACCTGCACCGGGTAGTCATAATTGAGTTTGCCACCAGTGACTTCCGAGACAAATGATGAGGGTACCCTTCCCAGCTCCTCGATGTCAGTCCTCCACCTGTGCTCCCTGAAAAGTGATGCAGGAACAGCACCGTACATTTTCGAGATTTCGCCCTTTGTCATCGGGACATGTGTGCCAAGGGCAGGGAGAATATCCTTTATCTTCAGGTCAAGAATCTGCCACAGTAACCCGGTGATCAGTCCTGCCCCCGAGTGAGCACGGGTTATATCGGGAGGAATGATCAGCACGCTCTTCCTGTCGCTGAAGAACTCCAGTGCAGTTTTGAGAGCTGTACTGATGTCCTCCTTCTTCAGATCATTGCCCGGACTTCCTGTTGCATAATAGATCATCTTCGTCCGTGGCTTACCAGGAAGGTTTTTCGGGAAGCAGCTTCCGGAACTTGCTGATAAGATTGTCCTGGTATTCACCCTTATATGTTCCTTCGATGAACCTGTCGAGTGCTTCCTCGTAGAAGACCTTCCATGAACTGTTTTCGTGTCCGGGGTTTACGGGGAAAAATAGGGCTCCGTTTTCCCTTGCAGCCTTGAAGTCACCGGGAGCATCACCGATCATGAGTATCTTTTCGTCAGGATATTTTCCTTTGGCGGCCATGGTAATATGCTCGGTCTTCGTCCCGAGTTCCTGCCCGGCGATTGCCCTTACGTAACCGTTAATGGCGTGTTCTTCCCACTCCCTGGCCAACGCCTCGTAAGGCGTCTGTGATACCACAATTGCATCAGCCATTGTGCTCAGCTTCTCAATGGATTTCCTGGCAAAGGGAAAAGGAGGGGTATTGCGAAGCCAGTATGCTATGTCATCGTTAACGGATAAAGTCCATTTCAGGACAGGGTCAAGAGACGGGTGAGGATTGTTCTGCACATACTCCCTAAAGGCAGGATTTCCAAGTTTTGTCTCTTTGCTTATCCACTCCCTGAGCGGATCCATATCCGGGAGTTTCACACCTATCTCTTTTATCTCGGGTCGCTCGGCGAGAAGATCCATAACTTTTACAAGAGCAGGAAAACGGTTGATACCCCTGGTGACGGAGTAGAGGTTAACAAACTCCCATGTCTCCCGCACATATTTCGAGATGGCAAAGAGCCCGAATAACTTTACTGCATTTGGAATAAAAAACTCCTTTTGCTTTACCTCCATAGTGTCAAACACGCATCCGTCAGAGTCAATACCTATAAAGAATTCCTTTTCCGGGTTCAGTTCCTGCAAAACATTCATGCTGTATCTTTTAAAATATTGGATTTATAATTTCACATTAAAATATTTAACTGAAAAGTTACTTCATTTTCCCTGGGGCATATATCCTGGCAGTTTTTTGTCTGCAAAGATAAGCTTAAGCCTGGCAAATCTTTGTATGCCGTTTATGACGGGAATGCTTACCCAGTCTTCGCCTATCAGAGGTTTTGCATAGTTGACAAAGTCTTCTGTCACATCATACCGTGAAGGTGTTATCCAGCCAACAGGAAAGGTTCTTTCCGAGAGTGCCACTTTGTCGAGAGGCACCTTATCATACCTGACATTGTAAACGGCTCCTTCGTTCCGCAGTATTGTTGCCATCCACCCGTTACCGTCGTGCAAAGCAATCTCCACTGCTTTTCGCCCTACATTGTAAGCCTCATCGAGGTCGGTTACCGAAGCATATATCATGTTATGCCGCTGGTCAGTGCCGGGCACCTGTCCACGTGCTGACCCTGCTGCCTTTATTCCTTTTGAATTAAGATAGTTTACCACTGCCTGTTGCACTGTGAGCTGGCTTGATCCAAACTGTGTGTGTCCAAAAGAATCCTTCTTTTCACCAATGTCACCCACGCTGAGTCCTTCGCTGACGATAACCATACATCTGCCGTCTTTTACGAGCTGGGCGTTGACATTATCGGCTATTTCCTCAAGTGTCACTCCTGATTCGGTCATATAGATTTGCAGGGGCATCTGCCTCTCCGGATCACCCAGTCGTGCTGCTGCAGGGATATAACCTATTTTTCTGCCCATGGCCTGCATTACCAGCACCGGGTCAGCGGGAGATGAGCCTGCATTCTCCTCGTTGGCATTCTGTATCATGCATGCCCAGTAACGGGCTACCGAACCGTAGCCGGGAGTATGGTCAATGAGTTTGAATTCACTGTCGCCAACGTCGTTGTCGATTGTTTTAGGTACACCCACGGCAATGACATCGAGTCCTTTATGTGTGCACAGTGTGCTCACCTTCAGTGCAGTATGTTGTGAGTCATTGCCTCCTATATAGAAGAAATAGCCAATGTCATGAGCCTTGAAAACTTGTGCTATCCGGTCAAAGTCATACTGCTGGTGGTCTTTCAGCTTATACCTGCAGGTACCGATGCTGCCTGCTGCCGGTGTCGTTCTGAGAAGGCCTATCTCATCCCTGTCCTGTGCCGAGAGGTCAAGCAGTTCTTCCTTCAGAACACCCTCTATTCCGTGCCACCCGCCGTATATCTTACCGAAGTTTTCCGGGTAACACAGACATGAATCAATTATGCCCCTGAGAGTGTTATTAATAACAGGGGAGGGGCCTCCCGATTGTGCTATGATGACATTCCGTTTCATAATTTAAAGTAAACATTAATTTTTAACAATGCAAAATTATCTCTGTTCATCAGACGCCGCTGTAAGCGCTGAAGCCACCATCAATGGGTATGACTATGCCCGTGACGAAAGAAGAGATATCAGACAAAAGGTAGAGCATGGTACCGACCAGTTCTTCCGGTTCTGCAAAGCGGCCCATTGGTGTTGCAGCAATTATCTTTTTACCTCGTGCCGTCATCTCACCCGTCTTTTCATCAGTCAAAAGAAACCTGTTCTGGTTTGTCAGAAGGAAGCCCGGTGCAATGGCATTAACCCGTACCCCTGACGGGGCAAAGTGCACGGCCAGCCACTGGGTGAAGTTATTAATAGCCGCCTTGGCAGCCGAGTACGCCGGAATCTTTGTAAGAGGCCTGAAGGCATTCATTGATGATATGTTCAGTACATTTCCTTTTCCCCTCCTGACCATCTCCTCGGTAAAGACCATTGTCGGCAATACTGTACCTTTGAAGTTCAGGTTAAAGACACCGTCAAATCCTTCAATATCAAGTCCGAAGAAGGTGTTTTCAAGTTGTATGTCACCGGCCATAATAAATTCTTTCCCGGTGGTGGCTGTTGGTTTGTTGCCTCCTGCGCAGTTGATTAGTATGTCTATCGTACCGAACGTTTTTATTATCTCATCTCTGGCTTTTGCCAGTGACACCTTGTCGGTCACGTCAGCACTCAGGCCGGCGGCGCGGCAACCTGTGCCGGCAGATACACTGTCAGCAGCTGCCGCTGCTCTCTCGGCATTGATGTCAAGGATAACGACCGTAATGCCCGCCTTGCCCATTCCGCTGGCAAGAGCCTGGCCAATAATCCCTCCGCCACCGGTGATAACGGCAACTTTTCCTTTCAGATCGCTGAAATCAGTCATGTTGATAAGTGTTTCTATTCAATAATTATGGGTTTATATTTTGGCACAAGGGTTTTCATCACTATCCATCCGATAAGATAAGCTACCGCGCAGATACAGAAGATTATAAAATAACCGGCCCTTATTCCCTCAAATCCAAAAAACTTCATAGGTTCAGTAACATATTGCGCGCCTTTGGCGAGTAAGTCTTTTGTCATTACAGAAACGGTACCATCTACCATTGTTGAACCGGATGAAAAGTCAAACAAAACGCCCGAGCCTTTATTAATAAGAAACGCACCTATACCTCCGGCCATACCACCGATTCCTGTTATAGAAGCAACAGCCGATTTAGGGAACATGTCACCAATAGTGGAGAAAAGGTTAGCAGACCATGCCTGGTGAGCGGCGCCCGCAATACCAATAATGACAATCGGGAACCAGTAAGAAATGTGCCCCAGCGGTTGAGCCAGCAGGGCCAATAGCGGGATGAATGCAAAGATCAGCATCGCGCGCATACGCCCGGCATAAGGATTCATTCCTAACCTATCAACAAAGTACCTTGGTAGCCAGCCTCCGATGATTGACAGCATGACAATAGCATAAAGAACAAATATCAGCAACTTGGCCATGGTGGTATCAGAGGTAAGCCCGTACACATCGCTCAGATAGGCTGGCGTCCAGAACAGGTAAAACCACCAGACACCATCGGTCATAAATTTGCCGAAAGCAAACGCCCATGTCTGTTTGTGCTTAAAGCATTCCTTAAATGACATTTTCTTTTCTGTCTTTTCTACGCCGTTGTTTGCTTTTGTCTCTGCTATCGTATCCTGGTTGATGTAATCCAGCTCCGCTTTATTAACCAGGGGATGGACATGGGGTTTCTTATACATGAATACCCAGAAGCCCATCCAGACAAAACCAAGCACGCCAATAACAATAAACGCCATTTCCCATCCGTATCTGGCAGCGATCACAGGGATGGAGATCGGGGCAATAAGAGCTCCGACCTGTGCTCCTGAGTTAAAGATGCTTGTTGAGAAGGCGCGGTCCTTCTTAGGAAAAAACTCGGCGGTAGTTTTAATAGCTGCCGGGAAGTTTCCCGCTTCACCAAGAGCCAGAACGAAGCGCGCGAAAATGAACAGTGTCACGCTAACAGATGTTATCATGCCAATATCATCAACTTTGCCGATGATATTCCTGGCTTCTTCAAACCCCACAAACCACTTGCCGGCTAAAATGCCCGAAGTAGCTATGCCGCAAAATGCATGGAGAACAGCGCCTGTCGACCAGATACCTATCGCCCATAGAAACCCCTTTTTCGTATCAATCCAGTCAACGAAGCGGCCTGCAAAAAGCAGGCAGACAGCATAGAAAATTGAAAAAAGTCCGGTAATGGTTCCGTAATCATTATTTGTCCAATGAAACTCGGGCGCAATAAAGTCCTTCCATGTGAGTGACAGGACCTGACGGTCCATGTAGTTGATTGCGACAGTAAAAAACAGCAATGAACAGATAACCCATCTGTAGTTTGTCATTTTTGCATCAGCGGTTTTTGCAGGCATAGAATTATTTCAGTTTCTTTATTAAATCCAGAGTGTTTTTTACATTCTCTTTTATTGAAGCCCAGTCGCCAGCTTTGACAAGCTTTTCAGTTATCAGTGTTGTTCCCATTCCGACGCATGTCACCCCGGCACTGAACCATTGTCTCAGGCTTTCTTCCGATGGTTCGACACCTCCGGTAGGCATAATGCTGGTCCACGGACATGGTCCTTTGACTGCTTTGACGAATGCCGGGCCGCCGACTGCGGGACCGGGAAATATTTTCACGATCTCAGCGCCAAGCTCTTCGGCTTCAGAAATCTCTGTCAGCGTTCCGCAACCCGGTATCCAGAGCACTTTTCGCCTGTTGCATACCCTTGCTATTTCAGCATTAAAGAATGGTGATACAATAAAGTCAGCTCCCATCTGCATAAAGAGCGCTGCTGTAGGGGCATCAGGCACTGACCCGATGCCGATCATAAGTCCGGGGTAACTGTCATTTGCCCATTTCTTCACTTCAGCGAACACCTCATGGGCAAAATCACCCCTGTTGGCAAACTCGAAGACCTTAACTCCGCCCTTGTAACAAGCCGTGACAACCTCTTTGCATATACCTGCATCAGGGTGGTAGAAGAGAGGCACCAGGCCTGTCTCAGCCATCGCGAGCGCCACTTCAATACGTGTGAACTTTGCCATATATGTAATGTCTTTTATGATTTCAGAAACCGAAATAGTTCTTTGCGTTGTAGTATGAAATATTCTCAACCATCATGCTGATAGTGCTGAATTCCGAGGCAGGCATCTTCCCTTTCTCAATGTCATCACCGATCATGTTGCATAAAACACGGCGGAAATACTCGTGGCGCGGATAGGAGATAAAGCTCCTTGAATCAGTGAGCATACCCACGAACCTGCTCAACAGCCCCATCAGCGACAGGCTGTTCAGCTGGTTTATGATACCTGCCTCCTGGTCGAGGAACCACCATCCGGATCCGAACTGCATCTTGCCGGCGACACTGCCATCCTGGAAGTTGCCGGTCATTGTGGCAATAAGCTCATTATCGCGCGGATTAAGGTTATACAGAATTGTCTTAGCCAGCTTGCCCTCGATATCAAGACTGTCTAGGAACCGTGACAGGCTTCTGGCTACTGTGAAATCGCCTATTGAGTCAAACCCTGTGTCCGGGCCCAGCGTATTGAGAAGACGACTGTTGTTATTCCGTATGGCCCCGTAGTGGAACTGTTGTGTCCATCCTTTCTCCCAGTCCATTAGAGCCATTTCATAAAGCATCGCCGACTTGAACTTTGTAACCTCATCCAAAGAAAGATTCCGGCCCGATACCACTTTCCTGAAGATGACATCAATATCTCTTTCGGTATAGTTGTCAGCGTAGAATTGTTCAATACCATGGTCACTGAGCTTGCATCCTGCATCGGCGAAGAACTTATGTCTTATCCTTAAGGCTTCAAGTAGGTTATCGAAGCTTTTAATGTCAACGCCTGACACCTCAGCGAGCTTCGATATGTAGTTTCTGTAAGGTTCAGGATCTTCCACCGCCATTGCCTTGTCAGGCCTCCAGGCTGGAAGTACCTTGATTTCAAATCCTTCTTTCTTCAATGCGATGTGATGCTCAAGAGAATCTGCAGGGTCATCAGTGGTACAAATCACCTCAACATTGAATTTCTTCATCAGGCCGCGGGCAGAATAACCAGGTTGCTGCAGCAGTGCAGTGCATTCCTCCCATATTTCCGCGGCAGAGACGGGATTAAGAATCTTATTCACTCCGAAGACCCTGCTTAATTCGAGGTGGGTCCAGTCATAGAGCGGATTACGCATGGTATATGGTACTGTCTCTGCCCACCGGTCATACTTCTCGCGGTAGGTTGTATCTTTTCCGGTGACATATTTCTCATCGATGCCGTTGGCCCTCATAGCCCTCCATTTGTAATGGTCACCTTCAAGCCACAGTTGCCCGAGATCGTTAAAGCGTCTGTCAGCAGCAATAGACGCGGGGCTGATATGACAGTGATAGTCAATTATCGGCAGAGCCTTTGAATGATCATGATACAGTCTTTTTGCAGTATCAGTCTGCAGCAGAAAATCATCATGTATAAATTCTTTCATAAACGGCTGTTTTATTGTAAGTTAATGCACAAAGAGAGGGATGATGTGACGATCATAGATATTCTCTCTCACACAAGCTGCAATCACATCAGCATTTGATTCGAGTGCGCCGGTATAAACGGTTCCGAGTTCTGAGGCAACCTTGTATCCGACATGGATCAACTGGCGGAACCCGGGATTGTAAGAAGGATTTCCGGGGATATGTCTGAGGGTGCCGGCGTACTTTTCACTGCTCCATTTATCGACCTCACCGGGAAGGGGCAGCAGTTCAGGTTTGATGTCGATGACAGTGGCATACGGAGCGCACAACTCTTCCCTTCTTTCGTATGCGTTCCTGTAAATCATTTTAGCTATCTCAAGACCTTTTCCGCCTGAGACAGCCAGCCCGATTACCTCTTCAAGCCAGGTCGTGCCTGCAGTCTTGAGATGAAGCCCGCAGTCATGTTTTCTGATGACAGAACCTATTATGGGGTAGATTGAGAACTTGTCGCTGCCGGAGTGCACGCTCAGCTTGAGATTTTCGGGCAGTCCGAATTTCGGTATTGCATAGCTGATGACCAGGATATCCTCTTCAAACTCTTTACCGAAACGGATGGGGTCACCCTCGTAGTCAACGCCCTTGTTAAACCTCCCGGTGAATTTCGGGGCAATGGTTTGCACCGGCACCTTCAGATCAGCCAGTCCTTTAAGAATGAATAGCATGTCGAGCGGTTTCTGAGGTTCATCAACCTCGTCCATTGAGACTTCGGTGATAAAAGTCCCTGCGCCCTTTACCGAAGCTATATGATTATAAATTGCAGATGCCTGGTTTATTGCAAACAGGAATTTCTCAGCGAAGGTCCTGAGATAATTCTCCGTAACGATGAAGCTTTCAGCAATGCCGGGTATAGCCAGTGACCCGCAGAAATGCCTGTGGCTCTCAACAAATCCCTCGATGTCAGTGCCGGAAGCCTTCTTGCCGATATAATCCGCAACGTCAAGTGTAAAAAAGTCGGAGTTATCAATGAAACGCCCCACAGTAATAAGGTTAATATGATCAGCATCAACAAAATATGGACCTTCATAATTAAGTGCCCTGACCGCGGCATCAGCCTCCGCTCGAGTGTCGGATGGTTCTGAATGTACAATATTATGTTCCCTGTTCGATTTGTTCCAAACGGGGGTGATCTGTATTCCGAGAGTATCAGATGCTTTCATAAGGGCTTCAAGCTGAGCCTTGCCCTGGTGCAGGAACCTGTCACCAATTCCGAATGAATACTTGCCTGTCTCTTTCATTGCGCTATTGATTACGATTTTCGCTGTTTCGAAAAATAGCAATAAAAAACTAAATTAGTGCTTTAAATCCTTATTAATTGAGCGGTCATGAATAAGTTTCATTTCATCATTATACTGATGTTTCCATCGCTTATTGCTCTTTGTCAGGAGAGGCGTATCGTGGTGGCTGCAGACGGGTCGGGTGAATTCACCTCGGTGCAGGAAGCTGTCAACTCCATAAGGGCATATATGTCTGACACCACCTTCATGTTTATTAAAAACGGAACGTATCGTGAAAAGGTGATTATCCCCTCGTGGGTGACCAATCTCTTCATGAAGGGCGAGAGCGTTGAGAACACCATTATTACATGGAATGACCATGCCAACATTCGCAATATGGGCACCTTCAGGACCTATACGATATGGGTACTGGGAGCCGGTTTCACTGCTGAGGATATCACCTTCGAGAATAATGCCGAGATGCTCGGACAGGCCGTGGCAGTGCACGTTGACGGAGACAGGGCAGTGTTCCGCAGATGCCGGTTGCTGGGTAACCAGGACACGCTTCTGACTGCGAACCAGGAAAGCAGACAGTACTATGAAGAGTGTTATATCGAAGGTACCACCGATTTTATCTTTGGTCCTGCTACCGCGTGGTTTGAGAAGTGTCAAATTCACAGCAAGAAGAATTCTTTTGTTACGGCAGCTTCCACTGTAGAAGGGCATGAATACGGCTATATCTTTAACCGTTGCAGGCTCACGGCTGCAGATAGCATCAACAAGGTTTATCTCGGCAGGCCGTGGCGCCCGTTTGCTGCGACTCTCTTTCTCAACTGCGAGCTGGGCAGTCATATAGTACCCGAAGGGTGGCATAACTGGGACAAACCTTCCAATGAACAGACTGCCAGGTTTGCAGAATACCGAAGCACAGGTCCTGGAGCCAATCCTGCCGCCCGTGTCAGCTGGAGCCATCAGCTCAGCCGCAGGGAGGCAAAGACGGTTACCGTAGAGAAAGTCATTGCAAGGCATGACGGATGGAATCCCGTTCAATAATACCTTAACGCCTGATCTTCTTTCCGTTGATAAATACTTTATTAAACTTCACACGTTCTGCACCTGTGATAGAGGTGGCCTCTTCCACACCATTGAAAGAGCAGTTCCTCAGGGTTATATCAGACACGTTTACCGTTTTGTCAAGCCCTTCAATATAAATACCGTATTTGCTCTTGTTCGAAGTTATATTCTCAAGGGTGACATTTCTCACAAAAGGAGGGAAGTCTCTCGCGCACGGCTCAGCGGGATCATACTTAAGGGTAACGTGAAGCACTGCTTCCGAGCATACTCCTACTTTGACATTCCTTACGTTGATATTCCCGATCGCACCCCCCCGGCACTCCGAACTCTTTATCCTGATGACCCTCAGCAAGTCCGGGCTGTCCATCTCGCAGTTTTCAACGAACAGGTTTGAGCAGCCACCTGTGATCTCACTGCCTATGACCACGCCACCGTGTCCTGCAGCCATACGGCAGTCGCGCACAATAATGTTTCGTGACGGAATATTCCATCTCCTGCCGTCATTATTTCGCCCTGACTTGATTGCTATGCAGTCATCACCTGTGTCGAAAAAGCAGTTCTCAATCAGAACATTACTGGAAGACTCCGGGTCGCAGCCATCGGAATTGGGACCGGCGCTTTTGATAGTCAATCCCCGCACGATTAAGCTCTCCGTTCTGACAGGGTGAATTACCCAGAAGGGTGAGTTTTTCAGGGTCAGATCTTCAATCAGCACACCTGTGCAGTTCATGAAGTTTATCAGCTGAGGTCTCAGAGCACCATCAATGCCGAACCTTCGTTCCTCAGTGGGTGTCTGGTTCTGCTCATAGCCTAACAGCAGCTTCCTCCCTGAAAGTATCTGCGAGTTCATTCCTTCGCGCCAACCGTAATCAGGATTACCGTTCATCCACCACCATTTTTCATTTGAGGCTTGTCCGTCAATTGTACCTTTTCCTGTAAGCGCGATATTCGAAGCATCAATGGCATAGATGAGAGGGTGAATATTATAACAGTCCATGCCCTCCCAGCGCGTGAGAACGGGAGGCAGGTACTGCTCATAATCAGTAGTAAAGAGCAGTGTTGCATGCTCAGAAATATGGAGATTAACGTTGCTTAGCAGCGTCACCGGCCCGGTAGTCCATGTTCCTTCAGGAACGAGAACTACTCCACCGCCCTCATCATTGCATTTTTTAATGGCAGCTTCTATGGCTCCCGTAATGAGGAATGAGGTGTCACTGGCAACTGCCCCGAAGTCGACTATGTTAAAAGTGTCAGCCGGGAATGACGTTTTTACTATCGAATTTTCGATGGTTGCAGCCATCTCCCACCTGTCACCATCCGAGCAGGAAAGCTGGACGGTGACAATGAGGATGAATAATGGGAACAAAAGTAATTTTCGCATTTTAATAACCTGTATTTTGCCAGAAACCTTCCGGATCAGGACCGGCAGTTTTATTTGAAACTGCATCCATCTGTGGTTGTGGTATTGGCCTTAATATGTGGAAGTCTTTTATATTTGGTGCTGCAGAGCCGTTATAAAGTGTAACCCTGCTGACAAGCGTCCCGGTACGCTTAAGATCAAACCAGCGCTGCTGTTCACCACATAGTTCACGAGCCCTTTCATCAAGGATCACGGCAATATCTTTGGCGGTCACCTGTGCCTGCTCGGCAGGGGTAAGGGTGTTATCCTGGCCTGCAATGGCGCGCGCAGTCCGAAGGTCGTTAAGCTTCTGCATCGCAGGACCGGATTGGCCTGCCATCATATATCCTTCAGCAGCAATGAGGTACATCTCTGACAGTCTAAAAATAAATGCATCTTTTGATCCGAGGTCCCTGATAACAGATCCAGTATAATCATCAAATTTTTTAAGAGCAATGTACATTCTGTTTCCCTTATTATTCTGCACGCCGCTTGTTGAGGTTGCTATTGTCGGCATAATGGCAGCTTCAGTCTCATAGAGAGGCCATACGACGGGATCACTTACATCGGTTCTCGAGAAGAGCACATATCTGGTTGCCGCTCTTGCCACCAGGGCCGGGGTGGCAGTCTCAGGACAGAGATATATTGCCGTGTCACGCATCAGTGCATAACCCGCCGGAGGTTCGATGCCTCCTGCAAAGGCAGTTGTGAACTGGGGTGCAACATAATACACATCACGGAATGAGGCCTGGTAGCGCTGGTCTGTCTGCCTGTTAAAGACATCAAGGAGGTACCCTGACGGGACAAACCTGGTGAAGCCTTTGGAGTATGGCTGGTAGCTTAACCCGACGTTATAGACAACACCCCTGAAGGTAATGTTCTTATTTGCTTCGGTGTCAGTACGTCTTAGTATGGCAGATGTAGCAGGGACACTGTTCCAAACGCCTGTAAACATAAGATGGGCAGCATTACCGCCGATCGAGTTAGGCGCATTACGCAGTATCATTCCGGCCCATGTCATCTGGTTGTTGCTGGCATCAAGCTTTAGCCTTTTCGGTAATATGTTGAATGAAAGCTCAGTCGAATAATCAACGTGCCAGATGACTTCCCTGTTGTTTGTACCATTTTCATTGGCACCAAGCCAGCAGTCAGCATAGTTGGTAAAAAATGAAGCTCCGCTCCCTGCAATGACTGCCTCCGCTTCTGCAGCAGCTGCTGCGTATGAGGCATTATCACCGAACTTGCTGGCTTTATAGAGCAGCAGGCGAGCCCTCAGAGCCTTAGCGGCCCAAAGGTTTATACGTCCGGTCTTGGCAGTCTTTGATGCAAGATTAACGATAGCTTCATCAACATCGTTCAACATGAACTCATAGACATCCTCCTCCGAGTCACGATGGGCAACACTTGATATACTGTTAACAGCCTCCCTATTTATCTGGACCGGGCCCCAGGTCTCCACCAGATGCCAGTAATAAAATGCTCTCAGGGTCTTCAGCTCTCCGAGATAGGCATCTCTTTCAAGAGCTGATAAAATTTGTTCGCTGGCATTATTTACTGCTTTTATTCCGGTGTTGCACACATTTACAGCCTGGTAAAGCATTTCCCAGTACTCGTCAAAGCATGCATTCATCGTTTCCTTGGTTGAGCTGGCAACTTCCGGCGTGATGCCAGAGTAGTTTATGAGAACCTTTTGTCTGTTATCATATCCTGTAAGCCAGGTATCAGTGCCTCCCTCACTCAGGCCAATTGCGGCCTCCTTGCCGTACCAGCCTCTCAGGAAGGAGTAGCTTACGGCTACAAGTCCGTCAATTCCGCTCTTTGAGGAATAGAGAATGTCCTCTGTATTGCTTGTACGGTTGTTTTCCTCGAGGAAATCCGTACAAGATGTGCCCGCTGTCATCAGAAGCGTAAGCACCAGTATGAAATGTTTGTATGTTGTTTTCATAGATATATATTTTTCGGACAGTCGGTTAAAAATCAAGGTTAAGTCCAAACACCACATGCTTGGCCATTGGATTTGAGATGCTTCCTCCTCTCTCGGGGTCATAGTTGTCGAGATTGCTCCAGGTAAAAAAGTTCTGGAGTGAACCATATACCCTGGCATTGCTGATCCGCACCCTTGAAAGGAGACTCTTTGGAAGGTCATAACCCAGCGTTACTTCCCTGAGCTTCAGGAATGAAGCTTTTTCGAAAGCCAGGGCGGGCATATCATTCTGTGAGGCTATACCCGGACGAGGCCATTTTGCATCCTGATTCTCCGGTGTCCAGAAGTCAACATCGGGCGAACCGTCCTGTTCGGTAGGTGCATATGCTGTATTGTAGTCATATCTTATCCACTGGCCAACGCGTGAATAAAGCTGACCTGAGAGAGTGAAACCTTTATATGAGAACGAGTTGTTCCATCCGATTATGAATTGAGGACTCTTGTTATAAAGCCGTTTGTCAAGGTAATTTATGGTATCGTTGTTATCGGCATCGACAATTTTGATATCACCCGGAATACGTTTATAGACGGCAGCCTCGTCAGCTTCAGCTATTGTCCAGCACCCGTCAGCCTCATAGTTATAGAAAGCCCTGACAGGTCCACCAACCACCAGGGCATTATCGGGAATTGATACGTCCCGCTCTGCACCGCTTGCCAGCGCAACTATTTTGTCTCGGTTCTTTGAGTAGGTGAGGTCTGACACCCACAGGAAGTCATTGGTCTGAATTACCCTGGCGCTTACCAAAGCCTCAAATCCTATGTTCTCTGTTTCCCCCACGTTGGCGAGTACCTGCGGATAGACTGACGTGGCTGGCAGTCCTTTGTAGAGGAGCAGGTCAGAAGTCCTTGAATAATATCCATCAAGCACGATTGACAATCTTTCCTTCCAAAGGGAAAAATCAATGCCTGCATCAAATGTTGATGTAGTCTCCCACGTCACTTCGGGGTTGCCAAGAACAGCCGGCAATGTACCATTATATAATGTAGAACCGAAGGTATAGGGGACCATGGATGAACCAAGCCTTGTCTTGGTCATGTAAGGTTCAACCGCAGAATTTCCTGCCTTACCCCAGCTAAGTCTCAGCTTAAGAAGATCAACTGCATCAACAGATTCCATGAATGATTCTTCTGAGACTATCCATGCTGCGGCCAGCGACGGGAAGTAAGCCCATTTGTTACCTTCAGCAAGCACTGATGATCCGTCAGCACGCAGGGTGGCAGTAAAGAGATATCTGTCGAGCAGTTTGTAGTTTGCCCTCCCGAAAAATGAGAGTAATGAACTTTCGGTATAGATATCCTCAAGCTGACGGCCTGAACCTATGATGTTCTGAAGGAAGTAAAATGAAGTCTTTGCGTAATGGTCCTGAAGACCGAAACCGTATACTCTGTGAGATTCATAAATGTCTCTTATCGCTTCCTGGCCGGCTAACAGCTGTAACTCACTATGATCACCTATCAACTTTGTATAAGTAAGCGTGTTATCAATTATATACTTCATTGTACGGTCATTTTCATTAGACAGGTATGAACCTCTGCCGGACTGATAATTTGCGGTACACATAAAATCTTCATATATACCCTGCCGGCCTGACTGACCGTCAATGCCAAGTGATGTTTTAAACTGCAGCCCCTTAAAGATGTCCCATGATACAAAAACATTTCCGAACAGACGGCTTGAGAGAGTATTGTTCTCATAGAAGCCTTTAACCTCATTGAGCAGAGGGTTTGTATGGCTTACGGCAAGCTCGGAGGGGCGGTCAAGGATGGTCCCGTCTGAGAGGTAGGGCTGTGCCATGGCGTGCATCTTGATAAGCTGGGAATAGACGTTGTCTGCCCTGCGGTCCCAGTCACGGTAAGTGAACTGTATGTTCGCGCCGGCAGTAAACTTTGAGGAGATCTTATTGGTTACATTAACTCTCCCGTTGTATCTTTTCAGGTTATCGTTTTTCAGGAGCCCGTTCTCATCCATGTAGCCCAGGGAGATTATGAACGATGTTTTGTCGGATCCGCCTGAAGCAGACAGTTCATAGTTTTGGGTGACAGAGTTCTGTAACATCATATCAAACCAGTCAACCCCTCCTTCATTGTAAAGGTCAAGCACAGTTTTTTCCCAGGGTGCCGTGAGCACATCCGAGAGCACATCTTCCGGTGGATAGTTTGTAAGGCTGGTCTCACCCCATGAGCTGTCAGCTTTCTCGGCTGAATACCGCAATCGCTCGGCCATGAACAGGTAATCCTGCTCAGCACTCATCAGCCTGGGAAGGTTTGTTGGAGAGTTAAATGATACATAACTATTAAGAGAGATGGTTGTTCTGCCAGCAGTGGCAGCATCACCTCTCTTTGTAGTGACTATAATCACCCCGTTTGCTCCCCTTGTACCGTAAATTGCAGTTGAGGAGGCGTCTTTAAGCACTTCTATGGATGCTATATCAGAGGGGTTGATGTCAAGGGTGGAGCCGTACTCTATACCATCAACAAGGAAAAGGGGTGAGTTGGAAGCGTTTACGGACCGTACCCCGCGAAGGGTCATGTTAATGTCCGATCCGGTTTCGCCACTTTCTCTCATTACATCCAGACCGGCCACCTTCCCCTGTATTGACTGCAGGGCATTACTTGATGCGGTCTTGACGATCTCTGTTGACCTGACCGAGGAAACTGAGCCTGTCAGGTCCCTCTTTTTCACAGTACCGTAACCTACCACCACTATCTCATCAAGTGCCAATGTGCTCTCATTCATAACGGCGTTAACGGTGGTCCTGTTTCCAATTGTCTCAGTCACGGGTTCAAAACCGATGAATGAGAACTGCAGAGTGGTTGCTGCGGCAGGAACGTTAAGCGAATAGTTTCCGCTGGCATCGGTGAGAGTACCGGTTGTGGTACCTGGCACACTGACGGAGACAGCGCTCAGCCGTTCACCTGTTGCTCCTGTAACGGTGCCCTGAATGGTCTTTGTCTGTGCATAGACCATCATGCCTGCAGATAATGCAATGGCACAAAGCACCAGTTTCCTGAATTTGTGGTTGTTTTTCAACATAGGTTATCAGTTAGAGTTTAGAATTATAAGGATATAAAATCGCAATATCAAAGTTAGGCCTGTCCTTTACCTGACAGGTACACTTTTTTACCAAAAGGGTGTATATTTTGGCCCGTGGAAAAGAGGAGGGGAAGTTGTATTGAGCTTATTCAGAGAGCCTTTCGTATTCGAGGCTTGCCATTATAAAAGGACCGGCTCCTTTGGGATCGTTATCTCTGATCACCTCGCCGATATAATATTCGTATGATCCGTCACGGTAGGGATCGCCTCCAAGGCCGGCCATTCCGCATATTCCGGACAAAGTCACAAGACCATCGCTGTCGACGGTTATGAAGTTATCAATCAGTCCATTATAGGCTTTTTTTGCAGTGTCAAGGTACCTGGCATCGAGGTAACCCTTTCTCACCCCTTTCAATATTGAATATGTGAACATTGCTGTGCACGAGGTCTCAATATAGTTCCCGGGGTCACCGGAGCGGTCGAGAACCTGGTACCATCCGCCTGTCTTCGGGTCCTGTATCTTTGACAATGTCTCAACCATTCCCTGCAGGATAGCTATCATTTCACTGCGGCCCTTCTGATCTTCCGGAATAAAATCAAGAGCATCGACTATTGCCATGGAAAACCAGCCCATTGCCCTGCCCCAGGCGTGCGGGGACTGACCGGTGACGCTGTCAGCCCATGGCATCTTCCCTGACGCATCAAAGGCATGCCTGTAAAGCCCCGCTGCAGGATCATATGTATGCCTGGCCACAATGAGGAACTGGTTTACCACATCCTGAAAATCTTCCGGCAGGTTATACCTGGCAGCATATTCGGCATAGAACGGAGCACACATGTACAGGCCGTCGAGCCACATCTGGTCAGGATAAATCCTTTTGTGCCAGAACCCACCTTCTGCTATCCTTGGCTGTGAATCAATCTGTTCCTTCAGAGTATGGATGACCTTCTCATATCTCGGATCTTTTGTACGATCATATAGTGCGAAAAACATCTTCCCGGGATTGATCTGGTCCAGGTTGTAATTATCCTTATCATATTTATAGATGGTGCCATTCTCATCAATCAGGGAGTCAGCATACCCTTTGGCATAGCTGTAGTACCGCTCGTCACCGGTAACTTCATTAAGCCTCATGAATGCGAGCCCCATCAGTCCCTGGGTGTAGTTCCACTTTTTTTCAGTGACAAAGTCAACCATCCAGATTGATGGGTTTCTCACCATCTCTGACTCGGCCATGCGTACTGACCACAGGGGAGAACTTAGTCCCTTGGCATTACGGCTTGAGTTGTTTCCGCATGAAGTCATGAAAATCACAATTGTGAGGCATGTTACGGTTGCTGTTGTTACTGTTTTCATGAGTGATCTGTTTTTGTGGTGCAAATTCAGAATTACTTTTGTCTTGCATGCTTATCCTTGTATTCTGACGGTGTCATTCCAAAGCGCTGCTTAAAGATGCGTGAGAAATAGTGCGGGTCGTTGCAGCCAACCATATATGTCACCTGCGAGATAGTGTATTCGCCTGACTCAATGAGTTGTGCAGCTCTCTTGACCCTCACCTCCCTGATGAATTCAATAGGGGCGAGGCCTGTCAGGCTCTTAAGCTTCTTGAAGAAGACCGACCTCCCGATACCGATCCCTGATACGAGTTCCTCGACAGTCAGGTCAGCGTTGTTAATATTCTGTTCCATGACCTCCATGACCTTCTTCATCAACTTGTCATCATAACGGTCTATTGCCGGAGCAGAGGGGTTGATCTCCAGGGTTTTTACTGTGCTTTCCGGGTGGTAGTCGGCAAGGTTTGACAGGAAGACCTCCTGCAATTTCCTGCGCTGGCTCAGTATGCTTTCAATTTTCGCCTTCAGGTAGGTTGAGCTGAAAGGCTTTGTAATAAAGTCATCAGCTCCGGTTTTGAGAGCTTCCACCTGCGTGTCAAGGTCAGTTTTAGCCGTGAGCACCACCACGGGTATATGAGAAGTGGTGACCTCCTCCCTGATCCTGCGTGCCATTTCCAAACCGTCCATCACCGGCATCATAAGATCAGTGATAATAATGTCAGGCAGCTGGCTGCGGGCAATCTCGAATCCTTCGCTGCCGTTTCCGGCTTCAATGACATGAAAGGTGTCAGACAGAATTATTTTGAGGAAGCTTCTCAGCTCTTCATTGTCTTCCACAAAAAGCAGTACGGGTTCGTCATCCTCCTTCCCGTCCTCATTATCCTCCTCATCACTGTCATGTTTTTCCGTAATGGTTGACCGTGTTGCGAGAGGGTTCTGTCCGTCAGTGACAACGAACTCTAGACTATTTTCAAAGTGCGAGAAGCCAAGCTTGAAAACAATACGGAAGGTAGCACCCTTCCCCTCCTCACTTTCTGCCGTCATCACCGCCTGGTGCAGCTCAGCCAGTTCCTTGCTGAGTGAGAGGCCAATACCTGTGCCGGGCTGAATAGACATCGTTTCCTTTTCGTCGCTGTCGAACCGCATGAAGAGATTCTTCATCTTCTCCTTTGACAGTCCTGTGCCCTGATCAGCCACTGTAAACTCCAGAGTGTCAATGTTCTTTTTTATTGCAACGGTTACCTTTTTGCCCCTGGGTGTGAACTTAAGAGCGTTGGTTATCAGGTTGAAGGCAATCTTCTCAATCTTATCCTTGTCCGCCCAGATTGACTGACCTTCAGACTGATCAATGACTTCAAAATTTATGCCCCTGTCTTCGGCCAGCTTGCGGAAGTCAGAGCAGATGCCGGTAATGTATTCGCCAAGAGGGAACTCCTCAATCTTAAGACGCATCTTTTTATTCTGGGCTTTCCTGAAGTCGAGTATCTGGTTCACAAGCCGCAGCATCCTTTCGGTGTTGCTCTGGACCAGTGTCAGCTGGTCTTTTACTTCAGGCTCAAGACGGTTGTTCTTAAGTATATTTGCGACCGGTGACGAGATGAGGGTCAGAGGTGTTCTGAGCTCATGTGAGATATCAGTAAAAAACTTCAGTTTGAGGTTTGTTAACAGCTTTTCTATCTCAACCTTGTGGCGAAGCTTGTAAAAAGTAAGGATTATATAGATGGCCAGCGCTATCAGCCCCGTGACAACAGCTGCCAGCAGTATTTTGGCCAGAACGGTTTCCCAGAATGATGGATTCACAGTAACCCTTACGTTGCGCTGGTTGTCAACCCATATCCCATCAGAGTTTGTCGACCTGACCCTGAAAAGGTACTCTCCGGGTTCAAGGTTTGTATAGGAGGCAGTCCTCTGCCCGCGCTCAATGGACCAGTCCTGATCAACTCCTTCGAGCATATGAGCATATTGTATATTTTTCGGGTTGCGGTAGTCGAGGGCTGAGTATTCAATATTGAGACTTTTTTGTTTGGGAGTGAGTTCCACATTCCACTCACCTTCACCTTTAACGGGTTGGCCGGGCGACATTTCAGAGGAGTGAATGTCTTTACCTGATACGGTCACACGTGTGAGAACCAGAGGTGGAACATAGTCCGTCTTCCTTACCAGTAAGGGATTAAAAAGATAGATGCCGTTATCAAAGCCGAACAGTATTTCATTGTCTGATGTACGTAATCCGGTGGCTTCGGAGAAGTAACTCTTCTCCACCCCGCTCTGTTCACTGTAGATCTCAAAAAACTCGTCTTCCTTATAGAATTTCAGGATGCCTCTTTCGCTGCTGAGCCAGAGATTACCGCCAAGGTCATCGACAATGCTGAGTATCACATCGTCAGGGGCTCCCCTGCTTACCGTATACGATTTGAATGCTGGCTTTTTGTCTTCGGAGACAGGGCTTATAACTCTGTTAAGTCCCCCTCCGAAAGTAGCGACATAAACCTCACTGTCAGGTGCACAGTAAATATAATAAACATCATTGTTAGCCAGGCTTGTTTCATCTTCAGGGTCAAAAAAGCAGGATGTGAACCTGATGTCGGAGGGATCAGTGAAGCCCTGATCAAATATTACCAGTCCGCTGGTTGTTCCTACCCATATGTGGTTACTGAGATCTGCCGTGATGTATCTTACGCGCTTGTGATTGGCATAAGGGTAATCTTTAAGGAGGTTGAATGAGTTAATGAACCTGATCCCTTCTTTGCCTTCCTCCATGTAATTCAGTCCGCCGTTGAAGGTACCAACCCAGATCCTCCCTTTAGGGTCTTCAAACACTGAATATACATTGTCATGGCTCAGGCTGAAAGGATCAGCAGTGTCATGTCTGTAATTGGTTATACGGTAGCGGTCCGGCGGGCCCTGGCCAAGTGGCTCAAGCCTGAAGAGCCCGCTGCCTTTTGATCCCAGCCAGATAATCCCCCTGCTGTCCTCGGTGATGGCATAAACAAGCGCTTTGAAAGGTGGGCCTGACTCAAAGGTGCCATTCACTCTCAGGTTACCGGCGAGGTTTTTGTCATGGTCATATAAATATACGGTTCCATCCCTGGTTGCAGCCCAGAGATAATGGTTCCTGTCCTCAAAGACAGCCCTCACCTCATTTTCTGAATGTGTTGAAGG
Organism: uncultured Bacteroidales bacterium; assembly: GCA_963828395.1. Taxonomy (GTDB): domain Bacteria; phylum Bacteroidota; class Bacteroidia; order Bacteroidales; family VadinHA17; genus SR-FBR-E99. Next base: position 215,222 of record CAWHED010000002.1, on the reverse strand, counting down.
AGCCTGCCTGGGTCTCAGCACACTGAATTGATTGGGGAAGAAGGAAACCTTCTCTATACCACGCTGGATGGTGCACATCCAGAGATTGCCCTGGTGATCTGCAGTGGCGGAGTGAATGAGGTTTGGAAAGCGACGGTCAGCGCTGCCGGGTTCATTGAAGAAGTACTCAAGTCGCTGCTCCTGGCGGTTGTAAAGGGCAAATCCGCCTCCGCGGGGATATACCCACAGATTGTTGTTTATATCTTCAAAGATCGCGAAGCTGGGCAGCAGAACAAAAGGGTTGGTGGGATCAACTTTCATCCTGAAGTGTTTCAGGGTGCCGTTTAAAGGATCGAAATGCAGCACTCCGTCTGCCGACGTTTCGAGCCAGACCTCACCGTACCTGTCGACGTAAACAGAAACCATCCTGTTCGAGGGCATGACAGGGTTGCTTCCGGTTTCATAATGCTTCTTCTCACCGGTGAGCGGATTGTAAACAAAGAAACCGTCACCGGATGTGAGTAATATCAGCTCCTTGGGGTTCAAAGGCTTAATTGCGATGATATCAGATCTGACGCTCAGGCTAAGACGTTCCGTCACACCGGTTTTTTTATTTATCATTATCAGGGTTCCGCCTGACCCGCCAAACCATAACCAGTCGTCAAACTCATGTACACAGAAAAAGGAAGTCAGCTCCTGTCTTTCGTTACCTGAGGAGACCTTTTCAGGCTGGGCTTTATCATCCAGCAGCCGGAAGAGCCCGCTGCCGGCAAGTATCCAGACGCTTTTAAGGCTGTCGCGGTATATGAAGTTAACCCTGCCGGCAGATGATGAATCGTTGCTGAAGGCAAACCGGTCTACCTTATAATCGGGTGATGAGGAGTATGAGATGACCCTTATGCAGCTGCCTGCTTCGGTTGACATCCATGTCTCGCCGTCACCGAAGTGAAAGATATGGTTGACAGGTGAGTAGTTTTCAGATCCGCCGGAACTGATCTCGTTGAAGCTGACGAACTCTTCGGTGTGAGTATTCATACGGTGAACCTCACCGTCATTGTTCATCATCCAGAGATACCCGAGGTTATCTTCCGATATACGGTCAACACGGTTATTTTTTAAAGCATAGGTGGAATTAAACCCGGATTTGTACACTTTAAAACTGTAACCGTCGAAGCGGTTAAGGCCGTCAAAGGTGCCGAACCACATAAGCCCGTCACGGTCCTGGTGCATTGCCAGAACCACGCCTTCCGACAGTCCGTCACTGACCGAATAATGAGTAAAAGCGCACTTGGGCTGAGTGTAGCCTTCGTAAAGTGTTGTTCCACACAGGAGAACAACCAGTGCTGCTTCTCTGACAGACCGTGGCATAGGTGTTTATCCTATTTCCATTGCAGCGGAGAGCTGATTTTTTGTGCGAAGGCGTTCAGATAGCCAGTCCATGCCTCGTCAGTCTCAAATCCCCACTTGCTCCATCCTGCCCCCGTGTAGTAGGTGAGAGGAGTACCCGGAGTATATTTCGTAATTATGAGCAGATGATCGTTCTTGTCGTTACGCCCCACGACCGGGGTCGTGAGCAGAGTGCCGACATAGGTAATGCCGCCTTCACCGCCCTCGAGGCGGTAGGCGATGGCGGCTGTCTCCGGGGCAGGTGAAAGAGGAGAGCCTTCCTCCCGTTTGACTATTCCTGCTGCAACAGCAAACTCTTCAGATAACCCGGAAAACCCTTCAGTCACCTTCGTAAGCTGGCTGCCGGCATCGAGCGAAAAGGTACGTGTCTCGGAAACCATATCACCGTTGACCAGGAAGGGTGGATACTTCAGCCTGAATGATGTGCGAAGCGGTCCGTTGTCAAGTGTCTCATAACTTTCAAAGTTAATTCCCAGCCAGAGAGAATCATTGACATACGGAGCCATAGCACCTGCACCCAGGGTACGTCCTACCTTATAACAGTCACAGCCTTCACCGTTGTCATCATGATAAGTGTTCCTGCCGGCAAGATAGTCGGCGTACCACCTGTCAATTACCATCTTGTCCGTCCTCTTGATCCAAACATCAATACCGTTGCTGGGACCATCCTTGGCAATGAGTGCAGGGCCGTAGATACGGAAGGCAATACGGTCATTCTCCCAGGCATAGTCATCCATGCGCTCAGGCACAAACCTGCCGAAAGCTTTGGTATCATACTGACCGCGGACGCCTTTACCGATGTAATAAACAGCGTCGGAGTTGGCATTTACTTCCGGCTGGAAAATGATTGACTGCGGTTCTGTAAGCCCGTTATAGATTAGCTGCGAGGGTACTTCATTACCTTTTGCATCTGTTACTATGATTTCTTCAGGAGCAAGGTCACTTGTCCACGACTGTATAAATGTTAGCGGAATTTCAACAGTCTCGCCTGACCGGTCGACGCCCAGGGGATTGGTGACCGTGATCTTCAGGCGGTCGTTACCGCAGCCGCAAATAATCAGCGCGAGTGCCAGAATTAGTGTTGTTTTCTTCATAGGTGATCCTTTTAAGTTATTTGGGTTGCCTGCCGATGTATGCGAGTATCCCTCCGTCAACATAAAGGATATGTCCGTTCACGAAGTCGGAGGCTTTCGAAGCAAGGAAGACAACAGGTCCACGCAGGTCTTCCGGTGTTCCCCACCTTCCGGCAGGAGTTCGTCCTATGATGAATGAGTTGAAGGGATGTCCTTCCGTCCTCAAAGGTGCGGTCTGAGGTGTTGCTATATAGCCCGGGCCGATGCCGTTAACCTGGATATTGAATTCGGCCCATTCGCATGCCAGATTTTTTGTCAGCATCTTGAGACCACCTTTGGCAGAGGCGTATGCGGAGACTGTCTCGCGGCCCATTTCGCTCATCATCGAACATATGTTGATGATCTTGCCTCCGCCTTTCTTAATCATTCCGGGAGCGACTGCCTTAGACATGATGAATGGTCCGGTGAGATCGATGTCAATGACCTTGCGGTATTCCTCCACATCCATCTCAAGGGCGGGTATCCTTTTGATGATCCCGGCATTATTGACCAGGATGTCTATGACACCGACTTCCTGTGTGATCTTTTCGATGTGAGCTGTGACTTCCTTCTCATCAGTAACATCAAAAAGATAGCCGTGAGCTGTAATTCCGTCAACGGCATACTCTTCGAGAGCGGTCTGTATTTTCCCGGGAATACGGTCGTTGAAGACGATGATTGCCCCGGCGTGAGCAAGCGCTTTTGCCATAGCCATACCGATGCCGTACGAGGCGCCCGTGACAAGTGCAATTTTGCCGTTAAGATTAAAAAGATCTTTATTCATTGTGTATTACTTGTAAATTCCTGCTCTGATCACCTTAGATCGGTCTGTTTGAAGAAGTCCTGGTCACCGTAATCGAGGTTTTCTCCGCCCATACCCCAGATGAACGTGTAGTTTGATGTTGCAGTGGCAGCATGAATTGACCACTGGGGTGAGATAACTGCCTCATTGTTTTTCATCCAGATATGCCGTGTCTCGGTGGGTTCTCCCATGAAATGACATATTGCGTTGCCATCGGGCACCTCGAAATAGAAATAAACCTCCATTCTGCGGCCGTGAGTGTGAGGGGGCATGGTGTTCCATACACTGCCCGGCTTCAGCTCGGTCATTCCCATCTGCAGCTGACAGCTCTCGAGTACCTGGCTTACGATCATCTTATTGATTACTCTGTGGTTGGCTGCTTCCATTGCTCCCAACTCCGCGATGACAGCGTCATTTTTTATTACCTTTTTGTCGGGATAGTTGCGGTGAGCAGGGGTGGAGTTGAAATAGAACAGGGCAGGATGGTTTTTATCATCGCTTTCAAAGATCACATCCCTGTCGCCGCTGCCAATGTAAAGGGCTTCCTTGAAATCAAGTTCGAAAGTTTTGTCGCCGGCCCTTACCCTGCCTTTTCCACCGACATTAAATATGCCCAGCTCGCGCCTGTGCAGGAAGAAAGATGCCTTGACCTCTTCTACCGGTTCAAGCTTAAGGGGCTCATTGACGGGTTTTGCACCTCCGGCAATCATGCGGTCATACAGTGAGTAGACCATCGTAACCGTGTCATCGACAAACAGGGACTGCACAAGATGCTCATTTCTTAAACGACTCGTATCCCAGTGTTTTACATCATCAGGATGAGCCGCATACCTGACTTCTATATTGGTTTTCATAAATAGAATGTTGATAATTACAAAAGTCGTTTAAAATAAGGATAAAAAGTGGAAAAATCGGGCAGAAAGGTGGAGAAAATGGCATGGAGCATGCGTGGTTTGAACAAACGAACAGTCGAACAAACTAATTAAAAAAATCAGAACAGATAACAGATAAAAGATAACCGACAACAGTCCTTAAAACCTGATCCCAAGCTTTATTTCGAGCCTGTTATAGTAATAGAAGAATTTTTCGGTTTGAGAGGTGGAGGTTGAAACGATCTCATTTGTACTGAAATGTCTGTAGGCAAAGCTCATAAATGTCTCCATGTCGCTTATGGCGAGGGAGGCTCCCATACCGACTGTAAATGTAGGTCCGCCTTTGTATTCACGGTTACCGGTGTACCAGTAGTCCTGCGGGTAAAATCTTGACGAGTAATCGTAGTAAATTATCTCGCTCTCGTTCTCAGATATCATAACCATATAACCTGCCCGTCCGAAAATGAAGGGTGCTGTGCGGCCCTCACGGAAATAATACCTGAAGCCTCCATAAAACGGCATGTATGAGTTTCCGATGAATTCAAGTCCTGAGCCTGCTTCTGCCATGTACCGGGTTCCAAAGGTATAGCTTCCACTGAATCCGAATGAGAAGGGGGCATGGTACTGGCTGTTCTGCGGACCGGCGAGGAAACCTATTTCTGTTCCTATTCCAAGGCCTGATTTCTTACGGGTAACTGAGCTGTTGTCCTGAATTACGAAATGATCAACATCGGTACTGTCAAATACAAAGAGGCTGCCATCAGAGGTGCGGAGCGAAATTTTATCGCCGGAAGCCTGTTCCATCTTTCCGAAGATCTGACTTCCATTCTTCAGAAACAGGGCGTCTTTATTTTTCTGTGAGAAAGCAGATGCGCTTAAAATAAGCAAGATAGCTGTAAGAATAATAGAGTTTTTCATGGTTATTCTGTTTCAGGTTTCAGGGTTTTGCATGATTTTTGCTCAGGTTAAATGAACCAAAGCCTGAACTTATGAAAACAAAAATCGTTCCAATTTTAGCAATTTTTGTCCTTCTGACATCATGTGAAGAGACAATATACCGTGAGTTTAAAGGAAATGCTCCAATATATTTGTCATATGAGGAGCTCAGAAGTTCAGTGGTTGCTGAGGCAGACCGTGATCTTGTTCATCCGGGGAAAATATATTTCAAGGACGATTATATTTTTATTGTTGAGAACCTGGAGGGAATCCATGTATATGATAACAGCAATCCTGCAGCACCTGTCCACAAGACATTTATAAAGGTCCCCGGGGCTGTTGATATCTCAATTGCAGGCTATATAATTTATGTAGACAGCTTTGTCGACATGGTTGTTCTTGATGCGGAAGATATTAATAACATACACGAGGTGTCCAGGGTCAAAGATGCCTTTCCATACCTGATACCTGAAACAGATAATAATTTTCCGGTCGGTAATATTGATCAGGATAAAGGAGTGGTGACTGGTTATGAAGTCAGGATGATCAGGGAAAAGGTTCAGGTCAGCTATCCCAGATATCCCGTCTTTTATGACGGGTATTTTGAAATGGCAAACGCAGGAAGGGCTACCTCAGGTGTAAGCGGTTCGGGTATTGGCATGGGAGGTTCGATGGCACGCTTTGGCATCACCGGCAACGTCCTCTATGCTGTTGGTGACAACACTATAAATATATTTGACATCTCAGACAGGGTACATCCGAAGAAATTCTCAAGCGCAAGCGCATGGTGGGGGATAGAGACGATGTTCCTTACCGATAAATACATGTTCCTCGGGACAACAACGGGGATGGCGATATTTGATATTACGGTGCCGCTCAGTCCGTCATACCTGTCATTTTACAGCCATGTAAGGAGTTGCGATCCGGTCATAATTGATGGTGATATAGCATATGTGACACTCCGCTCAGGAACCATATGCGGAGGAACAGCCAGCAGTCTCGATGTTATTGACATAAATCCGGTCACTTCACCGTCTCTGCTGCAGACCTATGCGATGAATAATCCATACGGGCTTGGAAAGGACGGTGACCTGCTGTTTGTATGTGATGGATCTGCAGGATTGAAGATCTATGATGCATCAGACTACATGACCATTTCCCAGCATTTGCTCTATACCTATTCCTCTCTCAAGGCTTACGATGTCATCCCGATGGGATCAGTGCTGATGATGATAGGAGATGACGGGCTTTATCAGTATGACTATTCAGATCCGGGTAATATTCAGCAGATCAGCCATATTGAGGCATTAGGCAATGGGAAATAGCTAGAGATACTTCCTGTCCTCATCCGGGATGTCAAAATACTTATCGTATTTGCCGGCGTCCGGACCTTGCTTTTCGACGCCGTGGTCACTAAGCTTGTAAGTGCACTTTTCCCCTGCAATGTTCGAAAAATAGATGTCAGACTCTTTCCCCTTCTCGTCCCTCAGAATGATTCTCACCAGATGAGGGTATTTAGCACTGTTAAGCTGCGAGTGACAGATGGGACAGTTGTATATGTACTCCGCACCATCTTCCATCCCGAAGGAAGGATGCGTGGTATTGGTATAGTTACCCAGCTCGGGATTGAGATAGACCAACCCTCTTTTGGTACTGTTGATCTTCGTGGCAGAGATAATTATCGAAGTCTTAACGTTCAGAATTCCCCTGCATGCCTTGCATAAAAAATCAACTGCCATTTTATACCTCCTTTTTATTTATTAGTTCAATAATTCTGTTACCGGCATCACGTACAATGTAAGATAAATTTTCACCAAATCCAACTTTTTCAGGCTGAATTGCCAGAATTAATATTTCATTCCTGAAAAATTCCGATAATCTTTTAAGGGAAATATTATGTGTATTGAATGTCATATCATGCACCCGGTCAGAATGGATCAGTTCATACGTTCCCGGCTGTTTCTTCATATCCACGCAATCGATCAGAACAAGGGTATCATGATCGATTGAGTTGATCTTACCGATATAATTTTCAATACTGACTTCAGCTGTGATAACCTTGGTATTATCCCCTTCCTTAAGGCGGGTACTTATATAAACGCCAATTCCGTCATCCTGTCTGAGGAGGTTTCCTATGCCGACGAAGAGGATCTTCCGCTCTTTGCCTGTCAGCAGTTCAGCAAGTCTGTCAGACACCTTTGAAGAGATACTTGACTGTTACCTGCCGCAGGCAGTTGGGGCAAATGATATTAAACATATCCTTTCGCTGAAGAGTTTCCTTAATCTCCGCGGAGATATCCTGCCCTTCAGCAAGCTTCAGCTTACGATTGAGAATACTAAGGTTCAATATTGAAGAAAATGCTTTCGGGCCCAGCTTCCTGTGCATAAAATCAAGGTGCTCAACCGTTGTGATCACTGCCCCACAGCTCTCGCAGACAAGCAGTTCTTTTTCCTGGTACTCGACAATGGTTTTTCTGTCGAATGCTGCCAGATCATAAATGGTGTCAGAGAGCCTGACACCCTTGCCGGTTATACAGTGTTCCTGGCATTGTCCGCAGAAGATGCATTTGCCATAGTCTCTTCTTATGGTACGTATCTTTTTCTCCTTATCGTCTGTGAAGGTTATTGCCAGTGGAGGGCATACATTGGCGCATGTCTCACATCCCACACAGTTTGCATCATCTACGACCGGCTTCCCTCTGAAGTCCTTGTACGGAACATGTTCTACAGCGGGGAATTTTGATGTATATGCCGGAGTGACCAGTGAAATCACCGCCTCCTTCAGCTCTCTCAGTTTCGGGTATCTCATTCGTTTATACAATATTTATTTTTATTGGTCGAATGGAACTTGCATTCAGCTAATATTTAAATCCTCTTGTGAGTTCTTGCTCATGCAAGTTTCATTTCACTGCCTCCCTGTAGTCATCCCTGACGGTCTTGTTTCCCATTTTAGTCCCGAAGTGATAAGCCCCCCTCATAAGGGCATGTGCTGCCACAGTGGATGTGAAGAAGAGAATAGGAATAGCCACCAGGGCTTTAAATCCTCCGCCCCCGAAACCGAAATGGACGAGAACACCTAAAAGGATACTGCAGCAGCCCAGTGTCACGCATTTGGTAGCTGCCTGAAGCCTGTTGTACATATCGGGAAGTCTTAGCAGACCTATGCACCCGAAGATGTTAAAGAGCACTCCTATCGATATTAAGATAATGGTAGCCATATCATTCATTCAGTTTTTTGCCGCTGAGGTATTTTGCCAGAGTCAGCGTTCCGATGAAACTCAGTATGATCCATGCAATCCCGATATCAAGAATAAAATCCTTATCAGTCTCAATTGAGATAATTGCGCAGATGCCCACGACAAGTATCCCGAAGATATCGATGCCAACCATCCTGTCAGGGATTGTCGGGCCTCTGATGATCCGGTAGAGACAGGCAGCAGCGAGCGCTATCTGGATGTATAGAAGTATGCTCAGTAAACCGTTCATTCTGCAAATTTTTTTATGTATTCTTCAAACTGTCCGGTGATCATTTTTGTATAAACAGCCGGATCCTCGGACCGGATATATATCCAGTGTATATAAAGGTCGTCATTTATTATATCCACGGTTATTGTCCCAGGGGTCATGGTTATTGAATTAGCCAGTAATGTCTTCGCAAACTCGGACCTGAGTGAGGTTTTAATCTTCACAATACCGGGTCTTATAGGCATAGCAGGGTGCAAAACGCGGTAGGCAACATCGAAGTTAGCCTTGATACAGGCCCAGATGAACGTGATCAGGTAGACAACAAACCAGAAATAGCGGTGCGGCTGAAGGAACTTATAAACGTTATGGAAGTAGTACCTGCCGAAGATAGCTGAGGTGATCAGTGAGGCGCCGGCTCCTGCTGCAAAATTCGCCCCGGTGAATTTGAAGGTTATCAGGAGCCAGAAGATCATTGATAATATAAACACTGTCACATATCTCATATCAAATACCCATTATCTGTGAGGAATATTTCATTTGATCCATAAGAACATCAGTCGCTGGCGATAGTATCGTTTCACGCACGCCCGGAATGGCAAGAACGCTCAGGAGCAGACAGATAACAGCCAGGATGATCATACTAGCCAGCATCGGTGCAGGCACTTCCTTAACCTCTGACTTCAGTTCCCCGGGCTCCTTGTTATAAAAGGCATAACGCTGGAACTTCATGAAGGATGCCAGGGTAATGATGCTCACGATTGCCGCCATTGCAGCAAGGAAATAAAAATGGCCCATCACAGCTGCAACTATTATGATCAGTTTACTGAAGAAACCGTTAAACGGAGGTATCCCTGAAATTGCCAGGGATGCTGCAAATGATGTACCGGATGTGACAGGCATGCTCTTTGCCAGTCCGCCCATCTCTCTCAGATCGCGTGTCCCGACTGAATATTCAATGGCACCAGCATTGAGAAAGAGCAGTCCCTTGAATGCGGCGTGGTTAAGAAGATGGAAGATGCCTCCGGAAATGGCCAGGGCGGCTACTTCGCTTCTTAATCCTCTCGCAATGAGTAACATGCCAATTCCAACTGACATTACCACATAGCCCATCTGGCTGATGCTGTGATATGCCAGCAGCCGCTTTATGTCCCATTGACCGATTGCCAGAAATACGCCAATGATCATTGATAGGGTGCCAAGAGTAGTTATCACTATGGCCATCGCTTCAGTAATCTCAAACATATTGAAGAAGAGGCGAATGATAACATATATGCCAATAGCTTTGATAAGAACACCCGAGAGCATTGCCGAGATTGGAGACGGGGCTGACGAATGCGCATCAGGAAGCCAGGCATGGAATGGTATCATGGCAGCCTTGAGGCCAAAGCCGCTCAGCAGAAGTATCTGAACGAGAAGATAGTAATGTGCATCATGACCATCACTGAATGCTGATCTGATGTCGGCGATGTTAAGGGTTTTGGCTTTCCAGTAAATAAAACCGATTGCGAAAAGTATCAGGAAAGAGGCAATGGCTCCAAGAACCTGGTATTTCAGCGTTGCCTCAAGCTCATTCTTTTCGACCCCGAAAGCAACAAGTGCATAGGATGATATCGTAGAGATCTCCAGGAATACGAAGATATTGAAGATGTCACCGCTGAGTACCACGCCATTCATGCCTGCGATCATAAGGCAGAAGAGGGCATAGAAATAATTGCCGGAAGTATACCTCGCCATATAAGAGATGGAATATATAACAGACATGAGGCCGATACAACTTATGACACATAACAGCAGTGCCGAGAAACCGTCGAGGACGAGATAGATACCTATCGGGACGCTGTTCACGGCCTCCCATCCGCCTACCTTGTAAACTGATACTGTTTCACCTGTTGTAAGAAGTGACCAGAAGCTTATGAACGCGAGAAAGAGCAGAACGGCAGTGGCCATATACTTGCTGATGTGTGTGGTGAACCTGCCCAGGATCATTGTCAGGAATGCTCCGGCTAACGGTACGGCCACGAAAAACGGTATCAGCGGATTCATCATTTAGCCTTTTAAGTTCTTTATCTGCCTTATGTCGAAGGTCCCGTATTTTCTGTAGATCCTGATGATAACCGCCATCAGCATCGCGGTAGTTGCAAGGCCGATCACGATGGCTGTCAGGACCAATGCCTGCGGCAGCGGATCGACATACGTCCTGGCCGGGTCAGCCGGGTCGACGATAGGCGCTACACCTCCATCGATATAGCCGATTAAAGCCAGGAAGAGAAAGCTGCTGAACTCCATTATCGACAGTGAGATAGCTATTTTGATCAGGTTTCTCCTGGTTATCACCCCATAGAGGCCGGTAAGGAACAGTATAAAGCACAACAGGTACACAATCATTTCAGTACCTCCTCTTTGAAAATTATCAGTGCCAGAAATATTGTAAGAATGGAAGCGGCGACCTCAATTCCGACAAAAATGTTAAAGAGAGGAAGAAAGCCGGCGCTTACCAGCGTGCCGGGCGTGCCATGAGGGAGCCAGTTTGCAAAGAAGACATGCACCCCGGCCAGAAGTCCCGTCAGAGCCAGCAAAAGAAAGACGAGAATGGAGAGGTTTTCATACAAAGTAGAGCCGGATTCCTCCCTGATCAGATTCAGAAAATCGCTGCCATTGGACAGGATAAGCAGAATGAATGAACCGGCAAGGATCACACCTCCCGCAAACCCTCCCCCGGGCGTCAGATGACCGTGAATGATTATATAGATGCCGTACAGAAAAATAATTCCGGCGATCAGCTGCGTCGTCTTTTTTACTATGATTGTCATCCCTTTCATGAGACTTAATTCTAATTCTTAATTCTAATTCTTAATTCTTAATTCTTAATTTTTAATTCTTCATTCCCTCATTTCTTTCCTTTAATTCTCAGGATAGTCAACACTCCCAGCACTGCTGTTACAAGTACCGTTGCTTCGCCAAGGGTATCGTATCCCCTGAAATCAAAAACAACTCCTGTTACGAGGTTGGTGCTGCCTGTCTTTTCAACTGCGCCGTTGATATACGCATCAGCCATCCTCAGGGAACCCTGGCCGAAATGATCAAGAGGTGCTGATGCTGTTTTCATGAACCAGAAAAGGATAAGAAGGATCACAACGGCAGTCCCCGCTGTCACCCACCCCTGCGTGTCAAGTTTGCTGTAAGCTTCTGTGCGGGAGCTGTCGAGGACCACTGCCACCATAAGGATGAGCGTAATTGTCTCAACGACAATCTGCACTATAGCCAGGTCAGGTGCCTTCAGCAGCAGGAAACAGATAACAAGGCTGTACCCTACTATGCCTCCGGTTATCACTGCTGAAAGAATATCCTTGGCGTGAATGGCGTAGATGGCACCAAGTATCATAAATCCTACTATAATCGATAATGCCAGTTCCATTATTATTTATTGTATCACATCATTATCAGCAACATGATTATCAACCCGGCACAAACCCATATGACATACGCGGGCAGTAAACCGGTATGAGCATTGCTCAGCTTTCCGCTGAACCAGAAGACAGCATGCCTGGAAATATCATAGATGTCAAATGCCTTTTCTTCCGCTCTTTTATAAATGCGTGAGATAAAGCCGAATTCGGTGAAGGTCTTATAGAACTCAGTCGCAGGATATGCCGCCCTGTCCTGCATCTTCTCGCCGCCGATGAAGCTGTCTTCAGTCCTGAATTTCTTTTTCCCGGTTGCCAGATAGACAAGGAAACCAAGGATAATAGAAATAAGGACAAGCAGCGAGACCAGGGAAGAGCTCCACATGCCGCTGAATTTAAAGGTGCCAGTCACCGGCATGAATAGTTTCGGAACGATCCAACCGGTGGCGAAAACTCCGAATAGGATGCAAAGAAGGGCCAGGACAGCCATAGGGAGCCACATCAGGACAGGAACCTCCTTGATTTTACTAAATGCAGGTTCTTCCCTCCCAAGGAAAATGCCGCCTATGAATTTGATAAAGCTGGCGAGGGTCAGGGCCGAGCCAAGGACTGCCAGACCGAGCCACACAACCCACAGGCTGCTGGCAATGCCTTCACCCGCACCGAAGTCGATAATGCCCTGGTAGATCATCCATTTTGATGCAAAACCGTTAAAGGGAGGCACACCAGATATCGACATGGCAAAGATCAATGACGCAAAGAATGTTACAGGCATTGCTTTTGACAAACCACCCAGCTCTCCGATATCGCTTTTGCCTGTCTGGCGCTCTACGGCCCCCGTACTAAGGAACAGGCCGCTTTTATAGATTGCGTTATTGATCATATGAAAGAGGCCCGCAGCAACGCCAATCACTGAGCCCAGGCCAAAACCCAATATCATATAACCCACCTGTGAAACAGCATGATAGCCCAGAAGACGCTTTGAGTCATGCTGCATCAGCGCCATCATCACTGCAGACATGATGCTGATCACACCTATGATAAGCAGAAAAAGTTTTATCCCCTGGCTCATGACAAAGAGATTCGTTGTCAACCTGGCGAGGAAATAAATTCCCAGCAGTTTATCCAGCGAGGCAGGAAGAAGGGCCGATGACGTGGCCGGGGCAGTCTCCGAGTAATCAGGCACCCACGAGTGTAACGGGAAGGCGCCGGCCTTGGTGAAGCTCCCGACCAGCAACGCCAGAAATGCTGTTACTGTAAGTATGTTATCCGTTCCCAGCGATATGCTGTTTATGCTCATCGAGTCTGTCAGCCTGAACAGAAGTGCTATTCCGACAATCATTATTGTGTCTGATGCTCCGATGAGTATAAGGGTTTTCTTTGCGGCAGCCGAACTCTTTTCGTTCCTTCCGGGTATGAGCTTATAAAGGGTAATGCCCAGAATACCCCAGAAGATAATAAATAGTATAAGGTTGTCAGAGAGCACGGCACCGTAAGAACAACCAATGGTGATCAGGAACCAGGCATAATAGTTGATGACCCTTACTGATCTGTTAAAGGCCAGTGAGTAAACCAGTATAAGGGTAGTGATGATACTTATAAAAAGAGTGATTAACTTACTGAGGCCATCAACGGTAAAAGTCAGAAACTTACTGGCATCCCGGGATAGGTCCAGGTTGAGGAGGGACATACATCCTTTAATGATTGTCTCTCCCTCCACTGTCATCTGTGAGGCTGCGGAAAAGAGTGAAACAGAGAAGTATCCAGCCACCAGGCTGACAGCAAGGGCCAGCAAACCTTTTAAAGTGAGGTACCTCTCAGGTATAAGGAATAGCAGCAATCCCGCAGCCAGAGGGAGTATTATCAGCAGCCTCAGCAGCGTGCATGCCGATGGCTCAGCGAATATCGTGAGTGGCTCATTCATGACCGGCACCTGATTTTCTTAGTTCCGCAGTTCTTTTCAGTGAAAGCCCGATCAGTTCATTGGCATTGAGCATTCTTTTGCCTGATGAGATGTCATAGGCTGCTGCCATCCTCTCGGTGCAGCAATAGCACGGGTCAACCGCCGCGAGGGTGATTGTTGCATCGGCAATGGTCTGTCCGATGCAGGACTTTTTGAATGTGGCAATATTTACATAGCTCGGGGCTCGAATCTTATGTCTGGCGGGTGAGTTTGAACCATCAGAGACCACAAAGTGAAATACTTCGCCTCTTGGGGCTTCTGCCCGGCCTGCACCCATGCCTTCAGGTATTTCGTTCACCCTGATATTGATATCTCCCTCTTTTGTTTTCTCCAGGCCGTCAAGGCATTGCTCAATTATTGAGGCTGAACTCGTACATTTCAAGTAGTCTTACTTCGGCCTTGGCAAAGACATCACCACCTTCAGCTGTGATCACCTTCCAGTTCACGAGCGGATAGGCGGCATAAGGGTCATCCTTCCTTACATCGATCGCCACTCCCGAGGCTCTGGCAGTAGGTCCTACAGCTGCATAATCAATGACATCCTGCCGGGTAAGTATTCCCACGCCTTTGGTCCTGGCGTGTATAACGGGATCATCCATCACGGCTCCGGCAAGGAGGTCTGTCTTTTTACGGACATCGGCCATCACTTTTCTTATCGCGGCGATCTTGCTGTTCTCAATATCCCGTCTTACACCTCCGACTTTAAACATGGCATAGCTGTTCCGGTTGCCTGTTATCATCTCAAACAGGTCAAGGACAGGCTCCCTGTATTTCCATGCCCACATAAAGACTGTATTGTAACCCAGAAAATGTCCTGCAAGACCAACCCATAGCAGGTGGCTGTGGATGCGTTCCAGTTCGCCTATGATTGACCTGATGTACTTGGCCCTGTCCGTGACTTCAATACCTGCGATCTCCTCCACCGCATTGGCAAAAGCAAAGGGATGGGATGTTGAGCAGATACCGCATATACGTTCTACAAGGAAGAATACCTGGTCGTAGGTCTTCGATTCACTTAGCTTCTCTATACCCCTGTGGTTATAGCCTGTTTCCCACTTGATATCTTTAACTATCTCGCCATCGCAGTATAGTTTGAAGAGTTCAGGTTCTTCCTGCAGCGGGTGATAGGGTCCTATCGGTATGAGTGTTTTTCTGCTCATCTATTTGAACTCCTTTCTGAAAGGGTAAACGCCCTCAGCCCAGTTGCCCTCCGAGAGCAGCTTCTCCTGGTTTGGATGGTGGAGAAAGTCAATCCCGAAGAGTTCATGCATTTCTCTCTCAATCCAGTTTGAAGCACTGAACATGTTGGAGAGTGATTCGATACGGGGCTTCTCCTTATCCAGGATAACGTTCAGGCTGAGTATCAGTCCCTCTGCGTCAAAACTGAAGTGATAATAAATCTCAAAGCCTTTCCTGGTGTGTATCGCAGTGGCAATGATGAACCTGTAGCCCTCGCTCCTGTAAAGATATTCAGCCACATCGGTAATGATACCCGGCCTGATCGTAATGACGCCACGGTTGGGTTTATCCTGACTTATGGCAACAGTGTCTTCGTAGAACTTTTTCGATATATTATTTATGGTTTCCTCTGCCTTCATGGTAATTCTACTATTTCTTCCCCGCAAGTTTTACTATGGCTGCTATAATGGCCTCTGGTTTGGGCGGACAACCCGGAATATATGCATCTACCGGGATGATGGCATCAACAGGACCGGCAAACGTAATACCTTCGGCAAAGATGCCGCCGGTGCATCCGCAGGCCCCGACAGCTACAACAAGAAGCGGTTTCGGAGCCTGATGATACAGCTCAAGGAGCCTGTCTTTATCTCGTTTGTTTATCGATCCGTTGACGAGTAAAACATCAGCATGCCTTATGCTGCCTACAAGCAGGATGCCAAACCGTTCCAGATCATGCCTCGGGGTAAGACAGTCAAGGATCTCGATATCACAGTTATTGCAGGAGGCTCCACCGAAGTGAAATACCCAGAGAGATTTCCTGAAACAATAATCCTTGAACCCCACGGTTTCTGTTTTTATAATCCAAATGCAATCAGCACAATAGCAACTACTACAATCAGGTTCATCCAGATGAAAAAGAAGCTGGATGCCTGCTTTATCTTCACTCTCGGGTTAGTGTTCTTTATAAGAACAAGCAGCAGCACCACACCGAGAATTTTAAGGACAGCCCAGACAATGTTAATGCCGGGGTTCATGCCGCTCATCAGGAGTGCGACCAGGAAAACCGGCAGAATGAAAAGCATAATGTACTTTGCCAGTTTGATCATCGCATAGGGAGGACCGGAATATTCAATGTATATACCTGAAGCCAGTTCTGCTTCTGCTTCCGGCATGTCAAAAGGCACCATGGCCAGCTTGGCCTGGATGCAGAAGATACCGGCAATAAAGAGCAGGACTCCCGAAATACTGCCAATAAACGGATGGCCTGACTGCTGTGTTTCTATAACCGTCTTCAGGTCAAAGTGTTGACCGCTCTTCATTATGATGGCGGCTATTAAAAGAAGAAAGGTAAGTTCATAGCTGATGATCAGCTTCATCTCCCGTGATCCGCCCACGGCTGCAAGCGGGTTGCCAGAGGCCAGTGCGCCGAGAATATAGGAAAAGGAGGGGAGTGTCAGAAGATAAAAGATGACCAGCATGTCACCCCTGAAACCGGTATCTATTTTGAAAAAGGGAAGGAGGATAAATACCCCGGCCATCGTTGCACCGAATACACCCAGCACCGGGGCAAGGAGGAAAACAAAACGTGACCCATACTCTGGGGAGTATCGTTTCCTTGACAAGAAGCAGTTTAAAGAAATCATAGAAAGGCTGAAGCAGGGGAGGCCCCTTGCGGAACTGTACCCTGGCGGATATCTTCCTGTCGAACCACGAAAGAAAAGCTCCCGCAACTGCCAGAAAGAGCAGTCCGGGAAAAATGAAAAAATAGAAGAGATTAACCGCCATATCCTTTCTCTTTACTCTTTTTCAGTGGTATATAAGTACTCTCTGATGAGCACCTTATCATTCAGCTTGTAAATATGCTCGCCGGGCTTCTCATTTCCGTCGGTGAGCGTAGCTGTTCCCGCGGGGCACGCAGCCACAAATTTTTTAACCTGGTCATCATCACACAGATTATAGAAAAAATCCCTGTTACGGTGATGTTTGAAAAAGTCGGTCATCATTGTGCCAAAGGGGCAGATGGTGACGCACGATTTGCATGAAACACACAGGTTGGTATGACGCATTATCACACCATCTTTATCCTTCTCAAGGGCTTCCGTGGGGCAGACACTGATGCACGGGGCATCTTCGCACCTGCGGCAGGTGAATCTGAAGGTAGCCAGCTCACGTATGGTCTTGAGACCGTTAGTGTTTGAGGTGTTGTAACAGAGTGCCTCGGGCAACTCCAGCGACGGGTTTTCCATCATGGCAGCCCTGAGTCTTATCATATCTATCAACACCTTCATAAATGATCTGTTCTTACACGTTAAGCTGGTTCATAAGCTGGAACCGGGTGTCACTGAGCCTGTGAGAGATAGTCTGGGCGATTTTCGACATCGTCTTAAATCCAAAGTCGCAGTCCTTCTCAATCTCAGCGTTCAGTTTCCTGGCATCAATGGCAATCACTTTTGCAGGTGTGACGGCCATTACCCATGCGGTTGAGATGTAGGGAGGGAAGATGGCAGACCATGAAAAAAGCTGACCTTCCTCAATGGTCCCGAGATGGATCCTTTTATCCTTCGGCAGGCTGATGCCAAGCGACAGTGACCCCTGCAGCAGTACATATATCTCTGACAGTTCATCATACTGTTCAAAGATTATCTCCTTCACTTTGAACTCTTTGACAGAAGAGACCGAGGCTATCTTCTGAAGCTGTTCCCCGGTGTACTTATCAAAGAACTTTATCTGTTTAAAATCTGTGTCTTCCATTTTCATGATTTCGATATTAAATCACTTCCAGATTTCAGGATTATGTTTTATCTCCTTGTAGGTGAACACAGGCCCGTCTTTGCAAACGAAGAATTCACCCATCATGCAGTGGCCGCATTTACCCAGTCCGCATGACATATTCTTTTCCATAGAGAGATATATCTGGTCATCGCGGTAGCCCATTTCCAGGAGCCTTATTGTTCCGAATTTCATCATGATCGGAGGGCCGCAGACCACAGCAACAGAGTTCTCTATATTCACTTTTACCTTACCGAGCAATGTGGTTGCTACACCTACAGGACCGTCCCATCCTTCTTCTGACATATCAACGGTACGGTAGGCTTCGAACTTGTCTATGCTGTTTAGCCTGCTGAAGAGAGGTTTATATATACAGTCGGTAGGGGTTTTGGAACCATAGCAGAGAATCACTTTCTCAAGATCGTCCTTCATGTGCTCAAGCGCGAAAAGCAGTGACCGTATTGGTGCCAGTCCACATCCGCCACCGAGTATCAGAACTTCCCTGCCTTCAAAAGTACTGACTGGGTAACCTCTGCCGTAAGGGCCTCTGATGCCCATAATAGCTCCGGGTTTGAGCTGATGCATAATGTTTGTGACATACCCTGTCTTCATCACCGTGACTTCAAGCTTGTCAGTTACATGTGGAGATGATGAGGGGGTGAAAGGCGCTTCTCCGACGCCGTCAACGGATAACTCAATGAACTGGCCGGTACTGAAAATAAATTCCCTCTCAGGGATAAGCACAAAGGTCCTGATAAGCGGAGATTCTTCGATAACCTCGTCAAGTCTTGCCTTTAAGGGCTTGTATATATTAGT
The DNA here is from genome assembly GCA_963828395.1 of uncultured Bacteroidales bacterium. Taxonomy (GTDB): domain Bacteria; phylum Bacteroidota; class Bacteroidia; order Bacteroidales; family VadinHA17; genus SR-FBR-E99. The sequence continues at coordinate 196,518 of CAWHED010000002.1, read as the reverse complement.
AGTATACGCCATAAAGCCTGTCAGGTCAGTTCCATGAACAGTTCATTCTTGTTTATTTTACCAATGCATGCCTCAATACACCTTCCGCAACCGGTACAGGCTTCCGCCTTGAATTTCTGTGGTTTCCACACATACTTGCACATATACCTGTTTTTGAAGCGATGCGGAAGCTCAAAGAGTGCATCCTCACCTCCGGCCACGCGTTCAAAACCAGGATACTGGCATGCATCCATCTGTTTCACCTTTTCGAAGTCGGGTTTATCTATAAGGAGAAAACAGCTGCAGGTGGGACAGATGGTTGTGCAGGCGCCGCAGGAAACACACTTTGAAGCATATTTAACCCATATATCATTACCGGCCTTCTGCACGATCTGTCCGGTAGCCTGATAATCAGGCAGCCCTTTGTTCCTGGCGGCCAGTGATGCCTCGACCGACTGATGCTTCTGCTCTGTAAATGAAAGGTCGTCGCTGCTCTCAACCAGTTGCTGAGGCGTAAACAGCGCTGCAAGCTCTTTGCCCCTTTCGCTGATCACACGCAGGAAGATGTCATCATTTTCAACTGCTATGGCAAGATCTGCATTTTCGATGGAATAGGGCTTTACACCGTAAGAGAGACAATGACAATGATCATTTGTCGAGAAGCAATCAGAGGATATCAGTACGGTGCTGGCGCGGCGCTTCCTGTAAAAAGGATCGGTAAATGTCTTGTCAAGATATATTTCATCGAGCAGTCGGAGAGCTTCTATGTCACAGTTCGGGGCACCGATAATGATCCTGGGCTTCTCCCCATCCCTTATTGTAGTGACATTCTCCCTTACGGGAAGGAAGAAATTCTTTAACGGCGTCGAAGGTTTGGGTGCATTATATAAAATATTTTCAGCCTCCTTAAGCCTGAAAGGCTCATAATCAAGACTGAATTCATTCTTCACCGGAACAAAAACGTCAAACGACGAAAGCATTTTTTCCAGCGAACTATGCCAATCTTCTTTCTTAATGTTTAAATAATACATTTTATGTGAGAAGATTCACAGATAAATTTACGCCCATACCTGACGCAAGTCAAATTTTATTTTTAATGATCTGAATAAAAATTATTAAGAAAATCGTAATTTACATCAGATCAATTACATAAAATTCTATTATGCTGTTTAAGAAAGTTAGCTTAACTTGCATGGAGAACCGGATGATAATGTTTTAATGTGAAACAATTCACAAAACATAATATCAGGAACAGCCAGAGAAGGATATTTCTTTATCACGGATTGCTGGTCAGGCTTAATGCGATGGGTGTCACCAGGGTCTTTTCACATACCATTGCACGTGAGACAGGGGTATCTCCCGAACAGGTAAGGAAAGACTTCTCGGAATATTGCCTCAGGGGCAACCGGAGGGGAGGTTACACGACAGAAACTCTGCTGCGTGATATGGAGGCTCTCTTTAACAGGGACAAGATCAGCAATGTGGTTCTGGTCGGCATGGGAAATCTGGGACTTGCACTTTCCAGGTATGGTCGATTTGCGTTACGCGGTATAAACATCGTTGCCACATTTGACATAGATCCTTTTAAACAGAAGATGAGGTCTGACACAAATGTCTATCCGATGGATCGCCTGGAGGAGATAATAACCAGGTTCAGGGTCACTGTTGCCATCATTACTGTTCCGGAGATATCAGCGCAGGAGGTGTGCAATGAACTTATTGAAACAGGAATCAGGGGGATTGTCAATTTCTCGCCTGTATTGCTAAAGGTGCCTGGCGGTGTTGTGGTAAGCAATGTCAACCTCAGCGATGAAATTGAAAGCGTTATCTGGTCTGTCCATAAACAGGCGAAGGAAGTATCAATATTATAATGACTGCCATCAGAACAGGGTATGAGATATCGGTTAAAGGCCTTGTGCAGGGTGTGGGATTTCGCCCGTTCATCTGCAGGCTCGCTTTCAGCCATAATCTGTCAGGTGAGGTAATAAACCGGACAGATGGTGTTACAGTGATCATTAAATGTGACCGCAAGTCAGCAGAACGCTTTGCAGACGAAATACGCACCCAGGCTCCCCCGGCTGCCAATATCAAATCAATTGAAATAAAAAGAAAAATCATTGCCGGCTACAGTACTTTCAGCATCACTGCCAGCAAAGACACAGATGCCAGCATAACTGAGGTGAGTCCTGACATTGCAGTCTGCAATGAATGCCTTAATGACATTGATTCTGATCCGGAGCGTATTGATTATCCATTTATTAACTGTACAAACTGCGGACCCCGATTTACCATAATTAAAGCTCTGCCATACGACCGCGGCAATACTACGATGGAACCATTCAGTATGTGTCTCCGGTGTGCATCTGAGTACTATGACATCCGTGACAGGCGGTTCCACGCCCAGCCTGTAGCATGCAACAGCTGCGGTCCTGAGTACTTCATGCATGAAAATGGTCATAAGAGTTCTGGTACCAGCCAGATCCTGCAGGCGATAGCTGACAGGCTAAACAGCGGAAGAAGTGTTGCCATCAAATCACTTGGCGGGTATAACCTGATGTGTGATGCCCTGAATGATGAGGCTGTCAAAGCCCTCCGGCAGAAGAAACAGCGTGACATGAAACCTTTTGCTGTAATGTTCAGGGATATCTCAGCAGTAAAAGAGTATTGCCTCGTCGGGGAAGAGGAGGAGGCTGCCCTTACATCCTGGCGCAGGCCGATACTTATCCTGAAACAGCTGAAGGGGCTCGCACCTTCAGCGAACAGCGGGCTCGGCACCATTGGGGCAATGCTCCCGTATATGCCTCTTCATTATATGCTGTTCAGAACAATTGAATCACCTGCCGTGGTACTGACCAGCGGAAACCTGTCTGATGAACCCATTATTACCGATGACCGCCACGCTTTAAAGGATCTTGCTCCTGTGACAGGGTTTGTTGTCAGTTATAACAGGGAGATACATAACAGGGTCGATGATTCCGTCATCCGGATCATCAATCGCCATACAAGCATAATACGCAGATCAAGAGGATTTGTCCCCCAGCCTGTAGACGTCATGGTCGATGCGGAAGGAATATTTGCAGCGGGTGCTGAGCAAAAGAACAGTTTCTGTATCGGGAAGGGCAACCAGGCCTTCATGAGCCAATTTCTTGGTGACATAAAAAATGTGGCAACATATGATTTCTACAATGAAACCTACAGGGTGTTCTCTTCTCTCTTCAGGTTCACTCCCTCAGCCCTTGTGTGCGATCTGCATCCGGATTACCTTTCAGGAAGGTTTGCCGAATTGCTGGCAGAAGAAACCGGACTTCCCCTGATGAGGGTTCAGCATCATCATGCTCATGCTGTCTCCGTGATGGCTGAGCATGTCATCACCGAAGAAGTCATAGGGGTAAGTATGGATGGCACAGGATACGGCACTGACGGAAATATATGGGGAAGCGAATTCATGATAGTAACTCCGGGGGATTTTAAGAGGTACACACACTTTGACTATTTAATGATGCCTGGTGGTGACGCCGCCGTTGAAGAACCATGGCGCATGGCGATGTCATGCCTTTACAAATACATGGGCAGCGATTACGACTTTCAGAAATTGAAGCTCTTTCAGAAGGTTGATGAGAATAAACTGTCTGTCGTCAGGGATATGCTTGGCAGCGGTTTAAATACTCCGCTCACCTCAGGTGCAGGTCGTATCTTTGACGCGGTCTCGGCACTACTGCTCCTTTGCACGGAGGCTACATTTGATTCGGAAGCTCCTGTGCGTCTCGAATCTGCAATACGTCCCGGCATGGATGACTTTTATCCGTTTGCTATTGCAGAAACTGTCTCATTAGGTGAAACGTTCCGTGAAATTGTGAAAGAACTTAAATATACGGATGCCTCCCGTATCGCTGCAAAGTTTCACAATACAATCGCAAGGATTATCCTTCATGTCTGCCTTAAGATAAGGAAAGAGACAGGACTCAATTCAGTTGTGATGTCCGGAGGCGTATTTCAGAATAAGTACCTGCTTGAGAAATCTTTGTATCTTTTAACCGTGAACAGGTTCAAAGTGTTTACCAATAATCAGGTTCCATCAAATGACGGTGGTGTATCACTCGGGCAGCTTATGATAGCTGCAGGAAGGAGAGGATTGTGTGCCTGAGTGTCCCGGCAAGAGTTGTCTCTGTCAACGGAGATATGGCTGATGTCTCTGTCGGAGGTGCAATTTTCAGCGCAGGCCTTCAAATGGTAGAAAACGTCGGAGTTGGTGATTATGTCCTCCTTCATGCTGGCTTTGCCATTGAGAAGCTGAATGAGGAGGATGCCCTTGAGACGATCCGCCTGCTGAAGGAGATGGATGACATAATGACTGAATGACCTGGCGATGAAATATGTTGACGAGTTCAGGGAAAGGAAGCTGATAATGAACCTGGCTGATCAGATCAGACGGTCGGCAACAGGTAAATACACGTTTATGGAGGTCTGCGGAGGCCATACGGCAGCTATACACCGTTTCGGCATACCCTCTCTTCTGCCTTCGGGTATTCGGCTCATATCGGGCCCGGGATGCCCGGTTTGTGTAACTGCGGCAACCTATATCGATAAGCTTATTGCCCTCTCTTTCATCAGCGGGGTCGCTGTTGCCACCTTCGGAGACCTGATGCGTGTACCTGGCACAACAGGGTCACTCTCAGAAGCCCGTGCTGAAGGGGCTGACATAAGGGTAGTGCTTTCAGCTTATGAAGCACTTGAGATCGCACGGTCAAATCATAACATTCAGGTTGTCTTTCCGGCTATAGGTTTTGAGACTACCACACCAGGAACGGCCGTCACGGTGCAACAGGCTGCCGCGGAGACTATGGAAAACTTCTTCATTCTGAATGCCCATAAGGTCATGCCTCCTGCAATGGAAGAGATAATAAAAGGAGGGTCAAAGATTGACGGTTTCATCTGCCCCGGCCATGTCTCGGTAATAACAGGATCATCAGCCTTTGAGTTCATCCCCCGGAAATACCAACTTGCCAGCGTGATAACAGGCTTTGAACCAACTGATATCCTGTCATCTATACTTATGCTCATCAAACAGGTCAACAATCATAACCCCGAAGTGGAGATACAGTACAACAGGGCAGTGACCCGCACAGGAAACATAAAGGCACAGAAATATATGAACGAAGTGTTTGAGCCCTGTGATGCCGGCTGGAGAGGATTGGGGATTATAGCCTCAGGCGGACTGAAACTCCGTGAGAAGTATATCAATTTTGACGCCGGAGCTGCATTTAACATAGAGATGACCCATAATGAGCCTGATACAGTATGCATCTGTGGAGACATTCTAAGAGGTATCAGGACGCCTTGCGAATGTAAGCTGTTTGCATCAGCCTGCACACCTGACCATCCGTCGGGAGCATGTATGGTATCAGATGAGGGGGCGTGTAACACCTATTATAAATATCACGCACATGAGTGAAAAGATAGCTTTGAGTCATGGTAGCGGAGGCAGACAGACACATGACCTCATCCGCAGTGTTTTTGCAAAACACTTCGGCATGAAAGAGCCGATGACAGATTTGTCACTGCTTGCCGTTTCGTCTGAAATGATCGCATTCACGACCGATTCGTACGTGGTAAATCCGATCTTCTTTCCCGGAGGGAATATAGGCAAGCTGGCCATTTGCGGCACTGTCAATGATCTGGCAGTTTCAGGTGCTGACCCGAAATATATTGCAGCATCTTTTATAATAGAAGAAGGCTTCGATATAAGTGACCTCGACAGGATAGCTTCATCAATGGCTGATGAAGCTGAAGTTGCAGGAGTGAAAATAGTGACCGGCGACACCAAGGTAGTTGAGAAAGGACATTGTGACGGGATCTTCATCACTACCACCGGGGTGGGTATACTCAGAAACGATCATTTACATATTGGCAGCGGAACAAAAATAAAGGCCGGTGACATGCTGATCATAAACGGTCCGCCCGGAAATCATGAGGTGACCATAATTGCTTCACGCAAGCAACTTACCTTTGATGTTCCGCTGACCTCCGACTGTGCCTCCCTGAACCATATGATAAAAAAAGTACTTGAGCAATCCTCAGGCGTTCATTTTATGAGAGACCTGACAAGGGGAGGTCTTGCTGCCGTACTCAATGAACTGGCAGGGATGACTGCATACTGTATTATGATTGATGAGGCTCAGGTGCCTGTTGAGGAGCCGGTCAGAGGTCTGTGCGAGATACTTGGATTTGATCCTCTTACCCTTGCCAGTGAGGGCAGGGTCATCATTGCAGTAGCAGCGGATGAGGCACAAAAGATCCTGAATGTGATGCGTTCTGATCCCGCCGGGAGAGATTCCTCAATAATAGGGGAGATAACCATCGAAAAACCGGGAAGGGTGATCGTAAACAGTACCACGGGAGGAAGACGATTTCTGGATATGCCATCAGGACTTCTCCTGCCGAGAATATGCTGAAACAAATGCGATGCATGAGATAAAAATTGCTGAAGAGCTATCGGTTATCGTGATTGACAAAGCCAGGGAAGCCGGTCTGCTGGTTGTTGACGAAGTTAATGTCAGTTTCGGGCAGCTTGTGCAAATAGTGCCCGAAGTTTTTGAGTTTGCATTCAGGGAAGCCGTGAGAGACACCGTTGCTGCAGAGGCGGCATTGAACATTGAGCTCATTCCTCTGGAAATGAGATGCACCTCATGTGGTGCGGAATATGCCCCCGGGGAATATTCCGCCAGGTGTCGGACATGCGGTGCTATTGACATTACTGTTGTACACGGGAAAGAATTATTTATAAAAAGTATAGAAGGAGAATGACTATGGAAATCAGGATCATGAAAAATATCCTTGACAGGAACCAGAACAAAGCTGATGAAGTCAGGAACCTGCTGGCAGAAAAAAAGGTGAAAATGGTAAACATAATAAGCTCACCGGGTGCAGGGAAAACCACGTTGCTGGAACGAACATGCGAAGCCATGGGAGGGAAGATCAATATTGGAATAATTGAGGGTGACGTTACCACTGACCGCGATGCTCAGAGACTAAAGAAATACAATATCCCGATTGTCGTGATAAACACGGAAGGTGGATGCCATCTCGATTCTCACAGTATATCAAAGGTTATCGGAATGTTTGACCTTGACAATCTTGATCTTCTCTTTGTTGAAAATGTAGGGAATTTAATCTGTCCTTCAGTATTTGATCTCGGCGAGAACTTCAAACTGGCTGTAGTGAGCACTGCCGAGGGAGATGATAAGCCAGCCAAGTACCCAAGGCTGTTCAGCGAAGCCAGGGCAGTCATTTTGAACAAGACGGACCTGCTCCCGTATACAAATTTTAATATTGAGACTTTTAAGGCAGACCTTGCCGCCATTAATCCGCGCGTTCCTCTTTTTGAAATCTCAGCCACACGGGGCGACGGACTGCAAGGGTGGCTTGACTGGATGCTGCAACAGCTTGATTCATAACAAAATAGTTGGCTGCTGAATATTTCCTTTGTCCTGAGAAACTACTTTTTTTGTTTATTTCTTAACAATAAACATGACATAAGTAAGGTTTTTCAATGGGTATTGTTATTATTTTCACAGCCTGATAAACATAGGAAATTCCATAAAGAAATCAATTATTTAAAACCAAACAGAAATGTATCACACCGGTAATCTTGTAAAAGATCTGGCCGAAAAGCACGGCCGGAAGAGAGAGAGTCTGATGCCGATCCTTCAGGATATTGTCAGGAAGTACAACTACCTGACTGACGATGCAATGGTAGAAGTAGCAACTGAGCTTGATATTTCCGCCGCTGAAGTATACGGGACAGCTTCATTTTACACATTCCTTGACACACAGACCAGAGGGAAAAATGTTATCAGGGTCTGCAAAACAATAACATGCTCAATGAAAGGGAAAAATGATATAGTCAATACCCTCGAGGATATCCTTAAGATCAAGGTTGGTGAAACCACCCCTGATAAGATGTTCACGCTGCTTGAGACCAACTGCATCGGGTGGTGTCACAAAGCTCCTGCGATCCTGGTCAATGATATGCCGTACACCGACCTGACCCCCGAAACGGTTATTGATGTGATAAAAGGTTATATGCGTAAATAACTCAGAGAGAAAGACATGGAAAACAAAGGACTAAGCAAGGTAGACCTCATATTTGAAAACGTAGATGCCAGAGAGGTTCTGACAAAAGCCTTCGCCTTGACAAGCGAAGAAATCATCCAGCAGATCCTTGATTCGGGATTGAAGGGACGGGGAGGCGCAGGTTTTCCCACGGGTTTGAAGTGGAAATATACTGCCGCTGAGAAAGAAGCTGAAAAATATATCGTTTGCAACGCTGACGAGGGTGAGCCCGGCACTTTCAAGGACCGCGAGATACTTGACAAGGTTGCCTACAAGGTATATGGCGGTATGGCCATTGCAGGTAAAGCCATGGGTGCAAAAAAAGGATTTATCTATCTCCGTGGTGAGTACAGATTCCTTTTACCGCAGCTCTTTGTGGAGCTTCATAAGTTTCATAAGCTGATCAAGGAAATAGGATACGATTTCAATATTGAATACCGTATGGGCAGCGGAGCTTACATCTGCGGTGAGGAGAGCGCTCTCTTTGAGTCTATAGAAGGTTTTCGCGGTGAGCCACGCAACAAACCACCCTATCCCACAACAAGCGGTGTATTCTACAAACCAACCTCAATAAACAACGTGGAGACACTGGTCACGGCCATGATGATAATGAAGATGGGCGGTGCCGAATATGTAAAGCTCGGAACGAAAGACTCACGCGGATCAAAGGTGTTCTCCATCTCCGGAGATACACCTATCCCGGGGATCTTCGAGCTGGAGCTGGGTATGGGCGTTCAGGAGTTCGTGAATGAATTTGGCGATGGCGATACCAAGGCTGTGCAGGTGGGAGGTGCCTCAGGGTTCTGTGTCCCCAGGAAGAAATTCGGAGAGACGATAATAGGTTTTGAAGGTGTCCCTACAGGCGGTTCAATGAAACTCTTCAACAGCTCACGCTCAATGTACAACGTGCTTCATAATTACCTTGAGTTCTTCACTGAAGAGTCATGCGGCCAGTGTACTCCGTGCCGTGTCGGCTGCCAGCAACTGCTCAAGGGTATTGAAAAAGTCAAAAAAGGCGAAGCAAAATCAACATATCTGAATGAGCTGGTTAAGCTCGCCGACACAATGAAGGTGGCATCAAAATGCGGCCTTGGTCAGTCGGTAGGCAATGCCTTCAAATCGATAGTTGAGAATTTCAGGGAAGAGGTTATTTATTAAATAGAATAAGGAAGACTATGATAACACTTAAGATAAACGATCATAAGGTTCAGGTAAAAGAAGGAACAACAGTACTGAATGCTGCCAAGGATTTGGGTCTCAATATTCCCACATTATGCAATCACCAGGATCTGTGTGTGGCAGGCAACTGTCGTGTCTGCGTGGTGGAGCAGAAAGGCGCCCGCACATTGATTGCCTCCTGTGCCACACCCGTTTCAGAAGGAATGGAGATCTTTACAAACTCACTTAAAGTGAGGAACGCACGCAAGCATATTGTTGAACTGCTCCTGTCAGAGCACCGGGCAGACTGCACCAAGTGCTATAAGAACCAGAACTGTGAGTTGCAGACACTGGCAAACGAATACTCGTTCGGCGAGCATATTTTCCTCGACCTGGTTGAAGGTCATACATATATCATTGACAGATCGTCGCCGTCATTCACCAAGGATGACAGCAAATGCATCAGGTGCCAGCGGTGTGTGAGAACCTGTTCCCAGCTGCAGCATGTATCCGCTATTGCAGTGGCTAACAAAGGTTCTAAGCAGAAGATATCCTCGTTTCATGACAGGCCAATGAGCCATGTCGTTTGCACAAACTGCGGACAGTGTGTTAACCGTTGCCCGACGGGTGCACTGACTGAAAAGACATATATCGACCAGGTCTGGGATGCAATTTATGATCCCGAGAAGCATGTGGTTGTTCAGACAGCCCCGGCGGTCAGGGTGGCCCTTGGTGAAGACCTGGGTTATGACCCGGGGCAGAGGGTGACCGGCAAGATGGTCAGCGCACTCCGCCAACTGGGTTTTGACTCGGTGCTCGACACTGATTTCACCGCCGACCTGACAATCATTGAGGAGGGAACTGAATTGCTTACAAGGCTTAAAAAGGTGCTGGTTGAAGGCGACAAGAGGGTCGCGCTTCCCATGTTCACATCATGTTCACCGGGATGGATAAAGTTTATTGAACATAAGTACCCGCACATGCTGCCGAACCTGTCGACATGCAAATCACCGCAGCAGATGTTCGGAGCCCTTGCAAAAACATTCTACGCACAGAAGCGTAATATTGACCCGTCTAAAGTAGTTTCTGTTTCCATAATGCCCTGCACGGCCAAGAAATTTGAGGCTGACAGGCCGGAGATGAGGTCAAGCGGCTACAAGGACATTGACTTCGTTCTTACAACACGTGAGCTGGCAGTGATGATCAGGCAGGCAGGGATTGATTTCCGTACCCTGGAGGAGAGCAAATATGATTCATTTATGGGCGCCTCCACCGGAGCTGCAGTAATCTTCGGAGCCACAGGCGGCGTGATGGAGGCTGCTCTCCGCACGGCGTACGAGATTGTCACAGGTAGAAGCGTGCCGTTCAAGAACCTCGATATTCTTCCGGTACGCGGCATGGAAGGGGTAAAGGAAGCTACCATTAAGATTGAGGGCACTAAGGAAGAATGGAAATTTCTGGAAGGCGCTGAACTGAAAGTGGCTATCGCTCACGGACTGGTGAATGCCAACAAGATTGCCAAAGCGGTCAGCACCGGCAAGGCTTCATACCACTTCATTGAGATTATGGCATGCCCCGGCGGATGCATCGGCGGCGGCGGTCAGCCTATCCCGACAAATATTGATATCAGGAAGAAGCGTATGGATGCCATCTATATGGAAGATACCGGCATGCCCATCAGAAAGTCTCATGATAACCCTGAAATAAAAGCCATCTATGAGGAGTTTCTGATAGAGCCTAACGGGCATAAATCGCACGAGCTGCTTCATACCCATTACGTACAGAGAGAATCTTATTAATATATAAAACAAAGAACCCTCGCTCAGGCGGGGGTTCTTTTTTATGCGTTAATATTGGTGCCACCTACTGATTGTCCGGCATCCTGGGATAGAGATCTTCCACCTTTACTTTATTATCATCTTCAGGCATTACAATAACAGCCGGGTTTTCCGCATTGTTACTGAAGTAAAGGATAAAGGCCAGAATGGGAAACACCGGCGTCACCAGCGCAGTCGCAAATGCATTGAGCCCGATGTATACGGGGTTCTTTGCCATCTCGAGCATGGCAGTGGCATCCCCCGGGTCGGCAAGCGCTTTCATGAAGGTGCCGGAGAAGGGCAGCATGGTGAGACCACCTACCACGATGGCGATAACTATGACAATAAGTGCCAGAACAACAACCCATGCAATATTCGGCCAGAATTTATTGTGGGCAAGACTGAACGATCTGGATATTATCAGGCCCGGGTTACGGGTCTCAATAAGGGTCACCGGCAGGGCAAAGATGGCAACGGTAGTTATATATAATATAGCAAAGAGTCCGGGCAATACAAGTAAGACAAGCCCGATCGTCGTCAGCATGCCACCAGCGATACCGAACACGATGATGACAATAAGAACAGGAATTAAAGCAATGAGACTGCTCTTCAGCACTTTTAATATCGTGTTTTCCTGTCCGAGAGGTCTTTCAAGAATCCAGGCATGAAGGAAAACCCCGAATACAAATGTCACTAAAAGGAGCAGCGAATAAGGTACGACCATACCTTTCATCATTTCCAGGACCTGCTGAGGGTCACCTGAATAACCAGAGTACAGCGATGACATATCAAATCCGGATGTGATTATCCCTGACAGCAGTGCCATTACTACGGATATTATGTACATGCCGACAAAATATTTTTTGTAAAAGGCCCACAGTTTAGACATGGCGCTGTCAAGGTCGTGAGCTCCGGCTAACGGATGGTTCTGGTAATCATTCATTGCATCTGGTTTTAATTAATCCGTAAAACTATTAAAAAATCAGTTCAGTATCTCAAGCATCCCCTTGATGTCAAGCTCTCCGAACGGGTTGGTCAATTCTACAAACGTTTCGGCAAGCTTCGATTTTTTCTCCTGGAGACGCTGTATCTTTTCCTCGATCGTGTCACCTGAAATATAGCGGTAGACGAACACTCTTTTCTCCTGGCCGATCCTGTGGGCTCTGCTGAGGGCCTGTATTTCCGATGCCGGATTCCACCACGGGTCAAGGATGAAAACATAATCAGCCTCGGTGAGGTTCAGTCCCACACCTCCTGCCTTGAGAGAGATCAGAAAGACCTTGATGCTGTCATCTTTCCTGAAACGGTTAATTACTTTCTCACGGTTCTGTGTGGAGCCGGTCAGCATTGAATATCCGATGCCGTTCCTGTTCAGCCACCCGGGGAACAGTTCAAGATGCTTAACGAACGATGAGAAGACAAGTATCTTATGTCCCTCTGAAATGACACTCTCAATATTACGCGTCACCGTTTCAAACTTTCCTGATCCGCCGTCATAGGTTTCATCCGTAAGGAGAGGGTGGTTCGCAATCTGCCTGAGCCGCATCAGTCCCTGAAGTACAATGATGGCTGACTTTTCCACGCCGACACTTTCAATATTCTCGAGTATGCTGTTTCGCACCGCTGACTTTTCTCTCTCATAGATCGCCGATTGCTCTTCAGACATGTCGCAGTGAACTACCTGCTCTGTGACAGGAGGCAGTTCCCTTACCACCATCTCTTTAGTCCTTCTCATGATGAACGGCTGTATGATCTTCCGCAGTCTCTTTTCCTTATCCTCTTCGTTATTCTTTTCAATAGGACTGGCGAACTCTCTTTTAAAGAAGGCAAGCGTGCCAAGCAGGCCGGGATTGACGAAGCTTAATTGTGTCCAGAGGTCGGTGAGTGAATTCTCAACAGGCGTTCCGGTAAGCACAAGCCTGTGGTCGGCCTTCAGCTGCATGACTGCCCTGTAAATATTTGAAGACGGGTTTTTTATATGCTGACTCTCGTCCAGAACGACATAAAAGAAGGTCATTGCAGTAAAAAATTGTATGTCTTGCCGTACCGTATGGTAGCTTGAAATAATGATGTCGTATTTTGAAAAGTGCGATGCTGATTTACGTCTGCCGGTACCATGATGGATAAGAGCTTTCAGTGACGGACAGAATTTCACTATCTCGTTGTACCAGTTATGGCTCAGTGAAGCCGGAACAATGATAAGCGAAGTGGTGTTGTTGCTTTCGCGGCCGAAGAGGGTCATCTGGCCACCAGTATCATTCTCTTCCGTTTCATCCCTGTTCTCCTTGTTCCATTGCAGCAGAGCGAGGGTCTGAACAGTCTTCCCGAGTCCCATGTCATCGGCAAGACAGCCCCCCAGGTCATTTGTCTGCAGAAAATGAAGCCAGCTCAGTCCTTCGATCTGATACGGACGCATCTCGGTTCTCAACCCTGCAGGAGCGGAGAGCACAGGCAGTTCTTCGGGCACATTGAGCTTTTCAAGCTTAAGGCATATATCACAATCTGCTCCCGACAGCACTTCGCTGATGATACCGAAATGTTGCTTATGCACCATCAGGCTCTCCTCGTTGTCTCTTCCCATCTCAAAGAGGCTCCGGTAGCGGGTGAACCACTCTTCCGGGAGCACTGCCACTGTCCCGTCAGGTAAACGGTACTCGCGTATGCCCTCAAGGATATTCTTTCTCAGCCGTGTGAAAGGGATGCTGTACTGGCCTATCTGCACCACAGCCTTCAGATCAAACCAGTCGTTGACCAGCTGATGGCTCAGCTTTATCTCAACCGGCTCAAGGCTGTAGGGACTGCCAAGACTGCCTGTGCGGAGCAGGAGGCCGGCATCAGTCAGTCTTTTCCTGTTAACGGCCACGGTCTCAATAAGGTCGTAGATGGCATCACCGTTACCTTCCTTTGTGCCCGGTGTCATGAAGTTAATACCGTCTTCCGAAAAAAGTCCTGCATCATCAAGGGCTTTCATACACTTCTTCTCCCAATCACGATCGCGCTCTTTTCTGCGGAAGATGAATTTTCCACCCTCGTTGCTGAATGTTGTGAAGTGTGTTATATCTTCCGGAAAGAAAATATCACGTTCATCATACCGGAACTTCAGGATGGCAACAGGCAAACCCCTGACACCTTTCTCAATTGTCAGATATGCCTGCCTGACAGCCTCTCCCTGTTCAATGTTGAAACCCTTGCCGGTAACTTTGTGATCATTTATGACCGAAAGGACAAACGTGCCGAAGTACTTTTCTTCCGTTGAACGGTTAATGGTAATACTGCTGCGGGTGAGAAAAGGCTTCAGCTTGGTACCTTCTATGTCTGAGACGAAATAAATAGTGTGGTCTACCCTTATGACACATGGTTTGTTCGAGAGAATTTCAACCGTCGATTTACGGAGGTCTAAAGTCTTGCCAGCAGCTTCAATGAACAGGCAGTAGCTGCTGCCTTCCGAATACCGGTTGAAACTGAAGACCGGTAAAGCGGGTTCATGTGCAATGACCAGTCTGTCTTCCGGGTGGAGACTTGTGATTTTTGTTTTTTGCAGATAGACCGGAATTTCTTCATTCTGCGCTATGTGCAGGCTGTGGTGGATACGTGACTCTATAAATGGTTTGATGAGCTGTTCAAACTCACTGTCCGTGACCTTCTCAATAAATTCCCTCGCATCACGGTGTTTGGAGAAGAGCTTGTAGAGGTTACGGTCGGTGTATTCATTTATCAGCCGCACCAGCTCACTCTCTTCATTGTCAAGATGTGAAAGTGTTACCCTGTCAGGATGGGGTGACAGTGGTTCAGTCATGCGATAATAAGCCACACCCGGCATCCGCTCAATAATACAGGGCAGCAAAACGGAACCCCATCGCCGGTGCTGTGTAAGCACCAGTACAAAAAGTCTTTCATATTCTCTCTCTCCGGCGGGCAGCATCTGCAAAAAGATAGAATCTGCAATGTAAAGAATATTTTAATAACTTGCCGTACTTGTTTGTAATCACTGAATAAAATGAAAAAGTTATTAATATTCAGCGCATTAGTCTTGGGTTGTTTGGTCGTTACCGCGCAGGAGATACCTCTCACCGGAGGGTGGAGAATGAAGAAAGCCTCAGACATTACGGTAGACGGATCACAGCTGACCATGACTGAGCCTGACATGGCAGGCTGGCTGATTGCCACAGTGCCGGGTACGGTGCTGACGACGCTGATCAATAACAAAATGATGCCCGACCCTTATTTTGGAATGAATAATGCGACAATACCGGATGTCTATACCGAAGGAAGAGACTATTACACATACTGGTTCTTCACCAGGTTTTCTACTGAGAGCCTAGATTCCACAAAACAGGTATGGCTTAATTTCAGAGGCATAAATTACTTTGCTGAGATCTTTCTCAACGGCAGGCGTATAAACGAGATCAGGCATGAGGGTATGTTCCTCCGGGAGAAATATAATATCACCCCTTATCTGAACAGGGCGGGTTCGAACCGTCTGGCTGTCCTCGTGGAACCGCCGGCCAACCCGGGCAATCCTAATGGAGGCCAGGGTGGCGACGGCATGATTGGACGTGATGCGACGATGCAGTTCACTGCTGGCTGGGATTGGGTTCAGCCTGTCAGGGACCGCAACACTGGCATCTGGGATAAGGTTACAATCGAGGTCACAGGTGATGTGGATATAAGGAATACCTTTGCCAGGACACGCGTGCCGGGAGCCCGGCTGCCGGGCGAGCTGCAGGAGCCTGCCTTCGTCACATTCTCGGCAGAGATCGAAAACCCGACAGATAAGACAATTGAGGGTGATGCTATTGCTTTATTCCTGGACCGGAAAGAAAAGAAGAAATTAAAACTGGGGCCATTCTCAACCATTACCGTGACTTTCAATGAGATAAAGGTGACAGACCCGCGCATCTGGTGGCCAAACGGAATCGGACAGCCTGCACTCTATCCGGCGGTCATAACCTTCGAAACAAAGAATGATGCTACACTTGACAGGGAAGACTTTATGTTTGGATTCAGGGAAGCAGGCAGTTATTTCGACGACAAAACAGGTTCACGGGTTTTTACCGTAAACGGACAGAAGATATTTATTAAGGGCGCAAACTGGATAGCATCTGATGCTTTGCTCCGTCTTAGCGCGGAAAGGTATGATGCCGAGGTGAAGATGCATGCCGAGATGAATATGAACATGATCAGGGTGTGGGGAGGATCGATAACTGAGAGGCCCGAGTTCTACGATGCCTGCGACAGAAACGGCATTCTTGTGTGGCAGGATTTGTGGATCACCGGTGACTGCAACGGCAGATGGCCTGATAAGTCAAAAGCTGAGACACAGGAGCGCCGGCGCAACTACCCGGATGACGATTCCCTCTTTATAAGGTCATTGGAAGATCAGCTCCGCATGCTCCGCAATCACCCGTCGTTGTATCTCATCTGCGGTGGTAATGAGTTTCCCCCGCCACCGGGGCTTGACGGAGGGGTTAAAAAGGCCATTGATGATCTCGGCGGGCTTTGGGTTTACCTTGATGAATCAACATCGCCGGAACTGCTTAAGAACACCAGAGGCGGCACTGCCGACGGTCCCTATAAAATCCAGGAACCGCTCTGGTTCTTTACGGAAAAATGGTTTCCCTTCAATCCGGAGATAGGATCGGTGGGCCTGCCAAACATCGAGGCCCTTAAAAAGATGATGGAGGAAAAAGATCTTGTTCCTCCAGCAGGTGATACTATCAATGACGTCTGGAAATATCACAAGTACCTGGGCTACGGCGAAATGATCAGCAGGATGGGCGAGGTGAGTGACCTGAAGACCTTTGTCACCAGGGCACAGATAGCAGGGTATGACCAGTACAGGTCATTGATTGAGGGGCATAACTCACATATGTGGGACTGGTATACAGGCGTTCTGGTATGGAAGAGTCAGAACCCGTGGCCGGCTTTGAAAGGACAGTTCTACGACTGGTTCCTTGACCAGAACGCAGGATTTTACGGGTATAAACATGCTGCAGCACCGATACACCTGCAGTTTAATCCTTTGGATTCAGCAGTATATATAGTCAATGCCACGCCCAAGGAGCGCAAGGGCATGAGGCTGGAGGCAATGCTTGCAGATGAGAGTGGAAGACAGATATGGAAAAAGACTCAGGACGGAAATATTGCTGCCAACAGTAATGTTAAGCTATGGGATGTTGACCTGCGGGGTACGTCTGCGCTGATACATATCCTGAAGTTGAGGATCACTTATGTCTCCACCGGGCTGCCCATAGATGACAATACTTACTGGTTACCCTATAACGGTGACAGAAGAGCCCTCATGCAGCTGCCAGAGGCCAGGGTAGTTGGTCAGATGATGAAGAGCAATAAGGGCAAGTTCACCATCGACCTGGCCAACAGCGGAGATGTGGTGGCTTTCTTTGTGCGGATGAAGGTTATCAGGACTACGGACAGGGAGATTGTTACTCCCGTGTTCTTTGACGATAACTATATTATCCTCCTGCCTGGTGAAAAAAAGAGCATCATCGTCGACACCTCAATGCTGACAGAAGAGAACAAAAGCACTCCGCTGGCCCTTCACCTTGAAGGGATTAACCTTTCGGAGCAGGTGATCAGGCTTTAGCCTTTTGGTGGTAAAGTTTTATATATGAAATCGTTTCCCCTCCTCAGCGAGGAGGGGTCCGGTCCGTTAACTGACGGACCGGGGGGTGGTTTATAGTATCGGAGGATTGTAATATTTTTTATTTCTTTGCATCAAAACAGAAACTCATGAAGCATACGATTGAATCAACCTGGCAGGGAAATAGGAAGTTCGACGCAGTGGTGAACGGACATCATTTGATAATGGATCTGTCGGAAGAAGCAGGCGGTGAAGATGCCGGACCGCGTCCGAAACCTCTCATGCTTGTTGCATTGGCAGGATGCACAGGGCTTGATGTAGTATCATTACTGAAAAAAATGAGACAGGAGGTTGAATACATAAATCTGATTGTTGAGGGAGATACAGAAGAAGAGCATCCAAATGCCTTTGTGAAGATGCATATCATCTATGAATTGCGGGGGAAGGATCTTGATCCGGAAAAGATCGAGAAGGCAATCAGTCTCTCAATGGAGCAGTATTGTGGTGTCTCGGCAGTTTACAAAAAGGCGAAGATCGAGATTACACACGAGGTAAGAATACTTGATTAGCACTTTTATTTTGCGGTAATGCGGCCTGGCAATCATGCAATAACCTTTTAAATCCTAAATCGGAGTTCCTTGTTCGATAATCAGCCCCTCAAATCTCATATCCCTCCGCTCCCCGTTATCTGCCCTTCCCCGCTCTTGCTGCCTCGTAGTCAGGGGCATCGAGGAGGTTATTGAAATCCGCGGATGGCCTGACACGACCGAAAGAATCCCAGTATGCCGCTTTTGTCATTGATTCCCAATGTATGGCCCCGTTGTAATATTGAATATTGTTAAATATTCCAAGCGACATCAGTACCAGGTATGCTGTAATAATTCCTGTCCTGATCCACTTCCTGCCAGAAGAAAAAGCAAAGGCGAGTAAAGCTGCGGCTGAGACTGCCATCAGGGCATAACTGTCGATAAATGCTCTCTGGCCGAAACCCCCTCCGTACCACCAGCACCACCATGAAAAAATTATGTAGATGTTCAGCGGCATGAATACAGTTACAGACAGTGCGTGAGGCGAACGCTTCATCCACAGTGACATAATCCCGGCGAAAGCGAAGATCAGGAGGGGTGTATATATGAACAGACCCTTACGCCAGCTTAAGAGGCCTTTGATTATTGCGGGGTCATCGAAGAAGAACCTCTCATCGCTGCCGTAAGAGAAATAGAGCCAGTGGCCGGTCATCTCCTTCCAGTATATCATCTGCGGCACCCACACCAGTACAACTATCAGCGCCATTAGCAGCATGTACCTGTAATCTGCCGCAAGGTTTTTAACTCTGTTGCTCAGATCCTTTCCCGTGATCACTCCATAAAGGAGGAAGAAGATTACGATTATTGTGTTCGTCGGTCTGATCAGCGATATAAGTCCCAACAGCAACCCTAATCGCACTATATCCAAAACTCTTGGTCCTGTGACCTTTGAATGACAGACCACCCCAATATAAGCTTTGTGCCATTGCATCGAGTACCACATAAAAACACTCACGAGTGCAAACGAATAAACGTGTGCCATCGTACCCTGGAAGAGCGTGTACCAGTAGAGGTTTGTGCCAAAGGCAAAGCCTGCCAATACCAGGGATGCCACCATATCTGAAAAATGAGTGACAAGGATCCTTCGGAGGTAGATTAATCCGGTAAGCAGATAGAATAGTGCACCTATAAGAAGGAAGAATTTGTAAGGTTCAGAATAACCCCCGGCATCGGCACCGGTTATCAGTGCCGTGATATGCCCTGTAATGAAAAAGGGCAGCCACATAACTGACAGTCCCATAGTAGTCTTTATGAGATATTTTCCGACAGGACCTTTTTCCGGCCAGAAGACAAATTTGTGAGGGCCATCATACCCGTCAGTAAAGCTCAGCGAAAGATCGTTATAAATAAAAGCTGCAGGCAGGTAAGCGTAGTACGAAATGGCATCCCATTCAATGACCCGCTGCTCTTCCTTCCAGTGTTTTACATTCAGCATGTTGAAAGTCATGAATGTGATTATGAATGCCACCGTGACAGCTGACAGCCATTTTTTTCCCTCCATTCCGAAGCTGATTATCTTGCCCAATATTCCGATGCCGTCACTTAATCTTAATTTCTTGCCTTCGGTTTTTCTTCTCGGGAGGTATCTGACATCGCATTCCCCGTAAGCAATGGATCTGTCACGAAGAGATCTGATCATCAGTTCCGTCTCAAACCCGAACCGTGTCTCCTCCAGATTCAGTTGTTCGAAAAGGCTTTTCCTCACAGCTTTATATCCGCATGTGAGGTCGGTTATTTTTCTTTCAGTTAATAGCGATGCAACAAATGAAAAGGTCCTGTTCGCTATTGTTGCCGGGAGGGCATGTGCGGGATATTTCTGCCCTGACCTGAAGCGTGTCCCGCTGACAATATCGAGATTTTTGCAGTACATCATTTCAAGCAGCTCGGGAATATCAGCAGGATCAAGCTCAAGATCAGCATCCTGGATAACTATTGTATCACCCGTTGAAACGCGTACGCCTGCAGCCACTGCTGCACCTTTCCCGCTGTTTACAGTGAGCCTGATTAATTTTGTCTTAAGGTCTGATGTCTTATAGGCTTCAGTCAGTTCAGCCGAGCGATCTGTAGAACAGTCGTCGACGATTATAACCTCCATACTCTCCACAAAACCGGGCATAGGCGTGTCCCTTAGCCTGTCGAGTGTTTTGATGATCACGTCGGCCTCGTTGTATACTGGTATGATGACGGAAAGGTGCAAGGTTAACTTTTAAAGGCGAAAGGTTAAAGTTACTACAGATAAGGCAATGGGCAATAGAGGACCGAGCGTTAATTCAAAAAGCCCAGTGGGCTTTTTTAGTGAGGAGACAGACTGCAGGGGAGACAATACAGGCAATATGCAACAGGCAGATAGTGGGTCAAACGAACCCTTTTTCATTACTACCTGCTGCCTAATGCCAGTTTCTTAGTCTCAGTGCATTCCATACCACCGAGAGGGAGCTGAAGCTCATTGCAGCGGCGGCGATCATCGGGTTAAGCAGCGGTCCGCCAAAGAGGTGCAGCACACCCATGGCTACCGGGATACCCAGAATATTGTAGAAAAATGCCCAGAACAGGTTTTGCCTTATATTGCGTATTGTTGCCTTGCTGAGTTTAAGTGTCCTGACCACATCACGCAGATCACTCTTTATAAGTACTATATCAGCGGCCTCCATAGCAACATCGGTCCCTGACCCAATGGCTATGCCTACATCTGCCGCGGCAAGAGCAGGAGCATCATTGATTCCGTCACCAACCATAACCACAGTTTTGCCCTCAAATCCAAGTTTTCTTATTTCCTCAGCCTTATCGCCGGGCAGCAGTCCGGCGATCACTCTGGTAATACCTGCTTCACCTGCTATATGCCTGGCAGTGGCATTGCTGTCACCCGTTATCATCATCACATCGTGTCCCATCGCCATCAGCTCCTGTACAGCCTCGCGTGAACCCTGTCGAAGCGTGTCGGCCACGGCAATCACACCCTCGCATATTCCGTTTACAGCAACGTACAGCAATGTTTTTCCTTCAGAGGCCAGCCTTACCGATGTCTTGAAAGTTGACTCCAGGTCAATTTTTCTCTCATCCATCAGCCTTCTGCTGCCGACGAGTAAATGAAGACCTTCAGTGAACGCCTCTACGCCATAGCCCGGCATGGCTGTAAACCTCTCCGGATCATTGCCGGCTACCCCGTTCTGTTCCGCGTATGCCATCACCGCCTTGCCAGCAGGGTGCTCTGACCGTCTTTCAGCGGATGCTGTCAGGGCCAGGAGGCTCTTCTCATCATGGGTGCCGGTCACGATTATGTCAGTTACAACAGGTTTACCGGTGGTAAGGGTTCCGGTCTTGTCAAGTACTATCATTGTAGCTTTCCGTACTGTCTCGAGTGCCTCACCACTCTTTATAAGTATACCCTGCTCGGCGCCCCTGCCGGTGCCCACCATTACTGCTACTGGTGTTGCCAGTCCCAGTGCACACGGACAGGCGATGATAAGTACTGAAATAAGAATGGTGAATGCCAGGCGAAAGTCGCCCGTGGCAATAAGCCAACCCCCGGATGACAACAGTGCGAGAGCCATCACCACGGGTACAAAGACGCCGGAAATCCTGTCAGCCAGTCTGGCAATAGGTGCTTTCGATCCCTGTGCCTCTTCAACGAGTTTTATGATCTGAGCCAGTGTGGTCTCGCTGCCTACCCTGGTGGCTCTGAAGATTACTGATCCATGCATGTTGATGCTTGCCCCCGTGACCTCCGAACCAATACTCTTTTCAACGGGCGTGCTCTCTCCTGTAAGCATCGATTCGTCGACAGTCGTTTCTCCTTCAGTCACTATGCCGTCTACCGGGAACCGTTCGCCGGGTCTGACAATTACAAGATCGTCCGGCACAACCTTTGAGGCAGGCACAGTCTTATCCTTACCGTCGCGACGCACGGTGGCCAGCTGCGGTGCCAGTGAGAGGAGCCTCTTTATTGCGCTTCCTGCCTTTCCCTTGGAGCGTGCCTCGAGGTATCGGCCTGCAGTGATCAGGGTCAGGATGGCAGCGGCGGACTCGAAATAAAGATTATGAGCATACTGCGTTTCGCCCCCGATAATCCGTACAGTAGCGTAAAGACTGTACAGGTATGCCGCAGAGGTACCCATTGCTACAAGGGTATCCATGCCAGGGTTGCCTCTGGAGAGAGTTTTTGTTCCGGTATAATAGAAGTTCCAGCCAGTGACGATAACCGGTGTCGTCAGGAACAATTGAAGAAGTGCGAAAATAACCGGATTGCTATCAGGGGAGATGGCACGGGGAAGAGAGACCCCGGCCATGTGCGACATGGTAAATATTAGTAGTGGTACAGTGAAAATGGCCGACCAGATCAGTCTGGTTTTTAGTTTTTCCTGTTCAGAGCGGGTGACCTTACGTTCCTTTTCATCATCAATGGCTTTGTATCCTGCCTTGCCGACAGCTTCCATGATCTGAGTGAGTGATGCCTGTCTCTCGTCATATTTGACTGTCAGCCTGCCTGTTGCGAGGTTTACGCCGGCAAATGATATACCGTCGACCTTCTTCGCAGCTTTCTCCACGTTAACCGCGCATGATGCGCAATTCATCCCCTCGATGGTCAGCGTCTTGTCTTTCATTGCATGGCAAAGTTACACTAACTAAAACATTGCGACACCGGAAATGTTCCGGTTAAAATCAAAAAAGAGATTATATTTGCGGCATTCCGCCTTCACCACGACTTTCTCCGCCAAAGGGCGGATGAGGTTGTAGAAGAAGATTGGAGCCGATACCAGGAGAGATGCCAGAGTGGTCGAATGGGGCGGTCTCGAAAACCGTTGTCCGGGTAACTGGACCGGGGGTTCGAATCCCTTTCTCTCCGCAATACATGACTGACCCCGCCATTGGCGGGGTTATTTATTTGACTGACAACGCATTGAAGGCTTACCTTCATATGCGGAGGAGGTTAAATAAATGAGACCTGAAAGGTCAGTCATGTATTGCAGGTCACCCCTAAGAGGATCACCGCAGGTAATCCCATATCATTGTAAGCTTTCACAACTGAAAATTAGGGTGAAATAAAAAAGCCATCTCTTCGCTCATATGATTGAAAGGATGGCCTGGACCAAACCCACCGGATTGCTTATTCTTTTGTAAACCGCCTGATTGCTGATGAACCGGGAGTAGTGAACCTTATGAAGTAAATACCGCGGGGGAGCTGACTGACAGGTATACTTAAATGATCCTGATTGTCACAGGTTTCAGATATATGCTTATTACCCATTACATCAAAGATCTCAATCCGGGTAACATTAACAATATTGTCAATATAAAGATCAGAAATAACAGGTACAGGATACAGTTTAATCTTCTGAGCAAAGCTTACTGTAATCGAGTCAGGACTAACAATATTAGCTTCTTTAGATACATCCGTTAAAGGTGTCTGGCCTGAGGCAACGCCAGTGGCAAGGATTGCTGCTGTGATGAGAATTACCAGATTAGACAGGGGTAGAGATCTCTTCATAAGCATCTATTTTTTATATTTATTATATCCAGAATCACTGCAGGGCATAAATTTAATAATACAAAGCACATGTTAAACTCATTTCTTTGTTCAAAAGTTTCATTTTTGATTGAGTTATTCACATCAACTGTTTCATTTAACCAGTCATGCGATAAATAATTAGCAGTGCAGGGTTCTGCCCGTATACCCGGCGGCAGCAATCTGAGGTGCTATCCGGAGTTGTAAACAAAAAAAATTATCTTTGGTACCACTTTAAAATGATTCATAATCAATTAAAAAACAATATCGTGAAAAAAATCATTATCATCATGTTGACCGCACTTGCTGTGCTTATCTCATGTACAACAGAGAAAAAAGAACCGGTCAATCCATTCTTCACCGAGTGGCAGACACCCTTTGGTGTTCCTCCTTTCGATAAAATAAATAACGGGCATTACATGCCTGCGGTTGACTCAGCCATTGCACTTGCCAAAACTGAGATAGCAGCCATAACTGCCTCCACCGAAGCACCGACCTTTTTAAACACCATTGCAGAATACGACCGCGGAGGCCAATTGCTGAACAAGGTAGCATATGTCTTTTATGCACAGGCCGGCGCCAACACCAACGACAGCCTTAAAGCAATCGAGATGGAGCTCGCACCGAAAATGTCAGCCTTCAGCGATGAGGTGCTGCTCAATGCTGACCTGTTCAGGAGAATCAAGACTGTTTATGACAACAGGGCGAACGAACAACTTAACGAGGAGGAGCTCTTCCTTCTTGAGAACCTCTACAAGAGCTTCGTCCGCAACGGAGCAAATCTAAACCCGGAGGATCAGGAGAAACTGAAGAAGCTCAACCTTGAAATATCTGTGCTGGCAGTAAAATTCAATCAAAACGTCCTTTCTGAGACCAATGATTTCAAGCTTGTCATAGACAATGAGGCTGACCTGGCGGGACTTCCGGAGAGTGTCATTACAAATGCATCAGAGATGGCAAAGGCTGACAGCCTGGAGGGCCAGTGGGTCTTCACCACCCAGAAACCAAGCATGATCCCGTTCCTGCAATATGCAGACAACCGCGATCTTCGCAAAAAGCTCTACGATGCCTACCTTAGCCGAGGCAACAACCATAATCAGTATGACAACAACCAGGTGCTTTCTGACCTGGTCAGACTTAGGGCCGACAGGGCAAAACTCCTGGGATATAAAACCCATGCCGCCATCAATCTTGAGAACAGGATGGCCAAAACGCCTGAGAATGTTTTCAACCTTCTGAACGGACTTTTCAGCAGGTCGCAGAAGGTTGCCATCCGTGAACGCGACGAGATGCAGAAGATCGTCGACAGCGAAGGAGGCAAATTCAAACTCGAGCCGCATGACTGGTGGTATTACGCTGAGAAACTACGCAAGGCGAAATATGATCTTGACGAGAATGAACTTAGGCCTTACTTCAGTCTTGACAACGTACGTGATGGTGTATTTACCGTATCAAATAAACTTTACGGAATTACATTTACCCGCATTGAAAACATACCTCTCCCGCATCCTGATGCACAGGCTTTCGAAGTGAAGGAAGCCGACGGCAGTCCCCTTGGTGTGCTGTATATGGACTACTTCCCGCGCGAGAGCAAGAGCCAGGGTGCATGGTGTGGCGGTTATCGCGAGCACAGGGTGCTTGACGGCAAGGAGATAACACCAATTGTAACCATAGTAGGCAACTTCACCCCGCCGTCACCTGATTCACCGGCGTTGCTGAGCATGGATGATGTGAATACTCTCTTTCATGAGTTCGGTCACGGGCTTCAGAGTCTGTTCGCTGCCAATACCTATTTAACCACCTATCCTGCACAAGACATAGTCGAACTTCCCTCACAGATAATGGAGCATTGGGCTACAGATCCTGAAGTTCTTAAAATGTACGCCAGACATTATAAAACCGGAGAGGTCATTCCCGACGAACTGGTTGAAAAAATAAAAAACAGCAGTTACTTTAACACCGGTTTTGACAATGTGGAGATCATGGCAGCATCATTGCTCGATATGGCTTACTATTCACTTGAAGCCCCGGTAAATATTGATGTGCAGAAGTTCGAGAAAGAGACGATGAAAAAGCTGGGACTGATGCCTGAAATTGAACCGCGATACCGCAGCACTTACTTCCTTCATATCATTGACGGGTATGACGCAGGCTATTACGTTTATACATGGGCTGCAGTACTCGATAATGATGCATTTGAAGCCTTCAGGGAGAAGGGGATATTCGACCAGGCTACGGCTACATCATTCAGGACAAACATCCTTGAAAAGATGGGCATTATGGACGCTGAACAGCAGTATCTCAATTTCCGCGGCCGTGAACCGCAGATAGAACCGCTGCTGAAAAACAGAGGGCTTAACTAAAATTATAACGGTAATCTTATAAGGGCTGTCATCCCACCGGGGCGACAGCCCTTCTCTTCAGTGAGTCTCCATGTTCAATCTTAACAATCTCCGCGTTCCTTATCCTTATCCTTCTTCCTGCTGCCTGATTTCCGGAGAAAGACCAGCAGATTGCGGTTAATCTGAAAAAGTGCGTTTGCAAAGAGCGATTCAAGCCCCTGCCGTGTGCGGTGATAATGACTAATGAAAGAATATATAACGATCATCAGTAAAATTGCCGTCAGGGCATAGAGGGTATTGATCTTGAACATCACCATCACGGATACCAGAAATCCTGTCAGTGACAGGTACCACCGTGACCTGAACGAGGGCCTGTAGGAGGGAGATGAACCGAAATGATTCAAAAATGATATCAGGCAGAGTGATCCGTATGTCACCAGGAAGAACATTGATATTATCTCTGCCACTGCGTTTACACTTCCCGCAGAAACGAAGGTGATCGCTATTATCAGCGTCAACAGGGTGGCATTAACAGGTTCACCGTCCTTGCCTCTTGCCGATGCCAGCCACCTGTTCAGCCTCATTGACGGGAAGGAGGCATCATTAGCCAGGGCTTGCAGGGTGCGGGGCCCTGCCATGACTGAGCCCAGTGCCGAAGAGAGTGCGGTTACTGCCAGTCCAAGCGGCACGATAAATACACCTCCGATTGCTATCTTGCTCATTATAAGCTGATTTTCCAGCATGTCCTCAGCAGAGGCTGAGATGGCCAGTTTGTAAATTACACCTATATATACTATCATACCGATAAAAGTCGCCACGAGAGTGCCCACAGGTATCGACTGTGCAGGGTTCTTCAGGTCGCCTGACAGACCCACTCCGGCAGTAATCCCGGTGAATGCCGGGAAGCAGATAGCGAAGACGATGAAGAAGTCACTCATGTTCCGGATATCACCGGCGGGTATCCTGCCCGGTACAGGGCTGCCAGCGAAAGGGCGCCCGAGAAAGAAAAGCAGAAGGGAGATGAAAAGGATTCCTATAACTATATAAAGGGTCTTAAGCCCTGTATTTGCTCCGGTACGAAGAATGATCAGTCCCATTACTGCTGTCACCGGCAGACTGATCACCTGCCGTGGAATAATTACAGAAAAACTGTCAGAGAAGAAGTTGAACAGAAACTCAAAAGCTTCAGTAAAGGCAATGATGTAAAAGGCAACGCTGATAGCCTGTGACAAATAAAGGGCAATGCCTATTGTAGCCCCGATGTTGAGTCCGAACGACCGGGAGAGGATGAAGTATTCACCTCCGCCCTCTGCACGCTTATTCGATGCAAGTTCAGAGATGGCCAGGGCTGTCGGAATTGTGACGGCATGACCCGCCATAATCAACAGTAATGCGCCCCAGAAACCAAGGGTTCCGACAGCAAAGCCAAACCTCAGGAAGAGTACTGCTCCAAGAATTGTGGAGATCACCGTGAAGAAAACCGGCAGAGTTCCAAACCGTTTTTGAGCTGTTGACGTCTCCATGAATAACCTGAACAGATCTGAAATTCTGTCTAAAGATGTAAAAAAATGTTCAAAGGTCGTAATTTAATATCTTTACGGCTGTGAGAGAATCAGTCAATATTATACCACTGGCAGGCCTGGGCCTTTCGGAAATGGAGGATCTGCTGGCGCAGTTAAACATTGATCGCCGTTACGCCCGTCGGATCCTGTACTGGATATACAAAAAGTGCATCGGGGCATTCAGTGAAATCAATGATATTCCCAAAGTTGTTCTGTCTGCTCTGTCAGACAGCTTCAGCACTGGCCTCAGTGAACCTGTATCAACAGTTGTTTCCGCAGACGGAACGATAAGATGTCTTTTCACCACCGGTAAAGATCTGCTTCATGAATCCGTATTTATTCCTGAAGGCAAGCGTGAAACAGTCTGTATTTCCGTTCAGTCAGGCTGCCGTATGGGCTGCCGTTTCTGTGCAACGGGACAGAATGGATGGAGAGGTAACCTCACAGCCGGGGAGATTGTCAACCAGGTAGTCAGCCTGCCTTATAAGGTTACTCATGTCGTACTGATGGGCATGGGTGAACCTGGCGATAATATTGACGAAGTAATAAAAGCATTGAAGGTGCTTACAGCTGAATGGGGAATGGCAATCGGGAAAAGCAGGGTGACCGTCTCAACGGTTGGCATCACACCTGCGGTAAAGAGACTCCTCGAAGAAACTGATTGTAACATCACTCTCAGCCTGTACTCACCGTTCCCTGAGGAGAGACGCGAGGCTGTACCGTCTGAAACTGCATGGCCTTACAAGGAAACCCTGGATCTGATGAAGACATTAAGGGCAGGTCGCTACAGACGGTTTACTGTCGCTTATTTAATGATAAAAGGGATAAATGACACAAATAAGCATCTTGAAGAATTAATAAGGCTACTTTCGGGCACAGGGATAAGAGTCAATCTTCTTCCCTATCACACGCCGGGGACTGATGGTGAATGCAGCAGCGACAGCGAGACAATGATGAGATTCAAACATCTCCTGGTAACATCCGGGGTCGGAGCTTCAGTACGTAAATCGAGAGGTCTGGATATTGAAGCTGCATGCGGCATGCTGGCAGCGGGCAGAACAAAACAGACCTGAATTTATTTTGTTGGGTTCAGCAGCTGTAGCATATATTCTGTGACAAACCTGCCTTCGATCCGTACCCATTCCTTTTTAACGGCGCTGCGGACAAATCCGTGATGCAGGAAAAGGCTCATGCTTTCTTCATTGCCTTCGAGGATATTACACCACAGCTGATGCAGGCTGAGCGTCTCAAAGGCATATCTGATTATACATTCAAGCGCTGCCGAACCATATCCTTTCTTTCTGTCGGCGGGGTCAGCGATGAGTATGCCAACGCCTGCCCTCATATGAAAATGATCAAAATCGAAGAGGTCAATAGTGCCGACGGTTCTTTTTCCTGAAGTGAGATCAATCATCAGCCTCAGCTGGCCGGTCTCGAAAAGGCTCTTGTGTGAATTGGCAATATACCGCTTCAGTGTATACCTGGAATAGGGAACAAGTGTATTGCTCTGCTTCCAGTTTGCTTCCTCATTCTCCCAATTGTAAAGTAGTTCCAGGTCCTCAGGTTCAACCGCTCTCAGCCTGACATTGTCACTTTCGAGAATCATTTCTGTATACTTTCTTGACGAAGATATCATTCGGATACCCCAGTCTGAGTAACCTGGTCACTTCCGTGTAGGCTTTCAGCTTCGTGTCAAAACGCCCAGTGACATAACGGTAGAACTTATCCGTGCGATTATAGAATACGGCAATATCCGCGTATTGAAAGTACGCCGGATCGACAGGGTTATAGAGCGCCATTACCTGGACAGTGTAATATAGAACTTCCGGGTCAACCTCCTCATCGGTATCACGCACATCTTTAATGATAAGGTTCATGATAAGAGAAGAGGAATCTGTCAGGGTTATATAGGGCAGATCTTTAGGGTCAAAGCTGATTGTCACTGTGTCCCTCGATTCTTCTAAGGGAGGATTGAAGGCAACGAGGGTTATTTCCTTCTTTTTATAGGCAGTCAGTATTGAGTAATAACCAAATTTACCGTTGTCAAAGGGCTCAAACCCGAGATCGTCATCGGTGGTGCTGATGGGATATCCTATGTTGACAGGTTTACCCCAGACGCCTGCTGCTGATGTGGATTTGAATATGTCATAACCTCCGATTGATCCATGACCTTCCGAGCTGAAGGTGAGTGTAAGTCCGTCCTGCGAAATAAACGGGGTCTCCTCATTATAAGGGGTGTTGATTATATTGCCGAGGTTTACCGGTATGCCCCAGTCGCCTGCCTGGTCTCTGTCTGACACCCAGAGATCAAGCTCCCCCAGTCCCCCTTCGCGGTTGGATGTGAAATATAGTTTCTTTCCGTCTGACGAAATGGCTGCGTGAGACTCGTAGTATTTGGTATTTACGTTTTTGTTGAGGCTGACGATAGCTGACCATTTCCCGTTTTTGAAGGTCGTCACATAGATATTCCCGTCATAATTGTCCTTCTTGAACAGATACAGTTCTGTCCCGTCGCTGTTGAGCGATGTTGTATAGCAATCAGTTCCCATTGCAGTCTGGGAGGTAATATCGACTGGAGTGCCCCATCTGTCGCCATCCTTTCTGGTGACGTAAACGACGGACTCCAGCCCGCGGCGTTCGGTGTAAGCCATTGTGCTTCCGTCATAGCTCACCACCGGCCTGTCATTGACAGATCCCTGGTTTATGTATTCCTTCAGGGGTGTGATAAGCACGTCTATGGGCGTCGTCAGCTGCACCGAAGCAAGATTGCATGCCTGTATCTGCTGGTTGATGAACTCCTGGTTCGTCATCTCCCCGGACTCAGAAACAAGGTTTTTAAATAACCGGTACGTATTCAGGGAGCTGTCGAGACGGTTTGTTATCCTGTAGGCATTGCCCAGTGAAAAGTATGCATCAAGCGGGGCCCGCTTCTCTTTAAGAAGGCCTGTTTTGGAGCTGTAGCTGGTATTTCTTACAGCCTCTTCCAGAAAAGGAATAGCCTTGGGTTTCTCATCGAAGATATTCAGATAGCAGTTGCCTATCTTGTATTTAATGTTGGCGTTGCCTGGCTTAATATCATTAAGTATCAGGTAGAGCGGATTGGCAAGTTCAAATTCGCCATAGAGATAATGCGACTCAGCTTCACGCCATATTGCTTTTATCTCACTTTTCTTCTGGGCGCTGAGCGGTACAATTGCAAGCAGTCCTGCACAAAAAACTATTCCCCTTATTCCCATTTTTCTTTTTTACTACAACATTAATTCTTCCTGGCCATCATCGTATTATGACCGTATCATCTGAACCTGATGCGGTAAATGTCCAGTTTTCCCGCTCCGTTGTCCCTGTGGGCCATGGGGATAAATCCTCCCTTGCCACTATCTGTGGGGCAGAAGAAAATGTTATCATCAGGGCTGTTAACAGGATAGCCGAGGTTCTGAGGTTTGCTCCACAGGCCGTTGCTTTGCAGGTCGCTCCTGAAGATATCATATCCGCCCATGTTATAATGACCCTGTGAGGCGAAGAAGAGCATGGTGCCTTTATTGATGAGGAAAGGCCTGTCATCGTTGAATGGGGTATTTATCTCCGGCCCCAAGTTCAGAGGTGGCCCCCACTCGCCATCAGCCTTCAGCTTCGATATATACAGGTCAAGGCCTCCAAAGCCACCCGGCCTGTCACTGGAGAAAATCATGCTGGAGCCGTCTTCGGTGATAAAGCCATGGGCTTCCCAGTATTTAGTGTTTATCTCTTTCTTCAGCTTGCGTGCAGGTTCCCAGCGTTCTCCGTTGTAATTGCTGATCCATATATCGCTGTTGATGTTGTCATCCTTTGACAGCAGCATCAAGCTGCCGTCGGATGAGAGAAATGAGACATAATGATCACCGTCGGACTGCAGCTCAGGGGTGATATTTACGGGCTGTGTCCATTCATTTTTTACCAGATGTGAGACCATTATGGCATCATAAAACTTCATCGATGTCATGTAGGCGATGGTCTTCCCATCGCCTGAAACGACAGGGGAGAAGTTGTCATTGCTGTCATTGATCATATCACCCAGTGATTCAACAGAGAATTTTACAGGCTCACTCATAATTGCCGGTGCGTTGTTGCATGCGGATATCTGCTGGTCAACGAACAGTATATTTTCTATGTCGGACGGCAGCAGGGTCGATCTGTATCTGCCGTATGCTTCCTTGGCCTTTTCAAACATGTAATTGATCCTGTACGCATCGCCAAGGAAAAATAGTGCTTCGTATGGTGCCTCGATCTGCCTCAGCGAACCTTCACGGTATTTGGCTGCGATTTTCTGAGAGGCTTTTTCAAGGTACTCAATTGCCAGGTTTTTGCTGTCTTCAATGTTGAGATAGCATAATCCTATGCGGAAGGCAATGCTTGCATTATCAGGCATGGCGGTGTATATGCCCTGGTAGTAAGGCAGCGCATCGGTATAGTCTCCTCTCATGAGGAAGTACTCTGCCTCATAAAAAGCTTCCTGCAGTCTGATGTTGTCCTGTGGTGTCGCCGTAATGCCAAACGCCAGAAAGAACAACAAAAGTGTAAATCGTTTATTTTTCATCTCGGTATTATGCTTTATCTGTTTCTTCTTTTTTCTTTCTTCTTCTTTTCCAGACGATAAAGAAAATAATCACTGCTGCCAGCAGCAACAGCCACCAGAGGCTGCTGTACCCTTCGTCCTTTGCTGCATCCATTGCTGCTTCATCATCAGAGGTGGCAGGTGTTACTTCATCGTTAACGTTGGCGGGTGCTAATGCAGTCGTATCAGGATTACCTGATCCGGTATCTGCCAATGTGGTTTCAACATTTGCCTCTGAAGGCGGTCGCACCGGCAATTCTTTATAAAGAGGCTTTTGAGCCACACGGCCGGAGCGGGTCACCCTTACTGCCGCCGAAGCTGTGTTGCCGAAGCGATCGGTTAGATTGAAGGTAATCCTGCTGTCACCGCGAGGTGGCACAAAGCTGTAAGTAAAGGTCGTATCATTCATCCGTCGCTGCTCTGTAATCATGGCTGTGTCAGGCGACAGGACTTTGATATCAAGGACCGACATATTCTCAACGATCAGACCGAAAGGTACGGGATCGGCGGAAGTGACACTGACGACAGTATCACCAAGCAGTTTCAGATAAGCTGAAATATCGGTATTGTTCAGGGTTACCGGATCAATGCTGATGGTATCACTTTTGTTTGTGACCGGCATCTCATAGTTTTGTGACATGGTCAGAGCATCATCGGCGGTAAAGGTGAACCTGTAAGATCCCTGGGGAAGCCTGAGTGTGTACAGGCCGGTTTCCGGATTGGTGAGAGCGGATATCACCCTTTTCGTGTCAGCATTGTTGATGGCGGTGACCTCAACAGATTGTTGATACTCGCTCAGCAGGTTGCTTATGGCTGCTCTTCCTGTTATGAGAAAGTTACGCGTATTGAGGTCTGAGTAGATATCATAAGTCAGGATATCCATCCTTCCGTGACCTTCAGTGCTGAATCTGGACAGGTAGCCCCTGTTGCCTTTTCCCACCGGCATGAAAAAGAGATCATCATCGGTAGTGTTGACAGGATAACCGATATTGACGGGAGCACCCCATTCACCCTTCTCATCAAGGTCAGACCTGAAAATATCATAACCTCCCATGTTATGATGGCCCCGGGAGCTGAAAAAGAGAGTACGGTCGTTGTTCGCCAGGAATGGTGTATCCTCGTTATACTCTGTATTGATGACAGGTCCTATGTTCTTCGCCGGCCCCCAGGCACCTGTGCTGTCGCGTTCAGAGATAAAGATGTCAAGACCGCCCAGGCTTTCCTTCCTGTTGCTGGTGAAAAAGAGACTCCTGCCGTCATGTGCAAGAGTTGCATGCGACTCCCAGTATTTCGTGTTAATGTTATCATTCAGCTTTTCCACATCACTCCACTGATCACCCGTCAGTCTGGTCTGATAGATATTCCCGTCGAACCTGTCTATCCTGTAAAGCAGCAGCGTTTTTCCGTCACCGGTCAGTGAAGAGGTATAATAATCCTGGTCAATGCCCAGCTCAGGCGTAAGGTTGACAGGGTTTGTCCATTGTCCGTTTACTTTTGTTGACCAGAAGACGGCATCATAGAACTGCAGTTCACGTGTGAAGAGCATCGACTGCTCATCTGATGAGATCACCGGATTGAACTCAGAGAAGCGCTGATTTATACGATCACCAAGGTTCTTCTCAATGACGAAGACAGGTTTCTTCATCATCTCACGTGCATTGTAGCACTCCTCAATCTGGAACCTGACGAGATTTGTATCGTAGTCCTCCGGATCCACGTTTTGCATGAAAAGAGTGTAAGTTTCAACGGCCCTGTCAAGGTCATTGCTGATACGGTATGCATTTGCCAGGAAATAGAGTGCGTCGTACGGAGCACCGGTTTCCCGGAATTTGCCTTCCCGGTATTGGGGATTGATGTTCCGGGCTGCCGTCTCGAGGAAGGAAATTGACTTGTCCTTTTCGCCGGGAGTGTTCAGATAACATTGTCCGATCCTGAAATAGTAATTATAATTTTCGGGGTAAAACTGGAGCAGATTAAGGTATTTGGGAAGGGCTTCAGCATAATCCTCAAAAAGGATATCACCTTCAGCAGAGATGAACATCTCGCGAAACTCGTTCTTTGTCTGACCCTGAAGAGCCACCGTGCACATCATAATCAGCGCCGACAGGAGATATTTAGCTCTTCTCATTCAGGTGGTCAGTTTTCTTAAAGAGACTAATATAAGCGAAATATTGTAAAAAGATGATATCCGATGCATCCCTTTTTAACAACAGTGCTTACTTTTTAATTAACCGTCTGATCCGAAGTGAGATCAATGCGCCTGATTCAATGAGTGTTACGCCTGCCTTCACCGGAAGGTGCCATCCGGGGCCCATGTGCTTCGATGCAAATATCTTCATCGCTCCGTAGAAGTGTCTCAGTGAGCTCTTTTCATCCTGAAGGGCACTTTGACCTTTGAAATGAGTTATACGTACACCGGGGAGATAGTAGTTAACGTAACCTGCTTTTCTGATACGCCAGCAGAGGTCAATGTCCTCACCATACATGAAAAAAGCGGTGTCAAAAAGGCCGGCCCTGTCAAGCGCCTCACGGCGGATAAGCATAAACGCACCTGTAAGTATGTCAGCTTTGCATATCTCATTTTCAGACAGGTGTCCTAAATAATATGCATTAAAAAAGGCAGAGTGGCGGAAAAGTTTCCACATCCCCGTAAACCTGAACAACGAGGTAAGAGGGGAGGGGAATCCCCGCTTTGATTCAGGCAGGAAGGCGCCGTTGCCGTCGACCATCCTTGCTCCTGCTGCACCTGCATCAGGATGGCTGCGCATGAATGCCAGCGCTGTTTTGATTGCATCAGGTTCAACAATTGTGTCAGGATTCAGTATCAGGATGTAACTGCCGGCAGAGGCCAGGATACCCTTATTGCACGCTGCCGGATAACCTTCATTGCTCTCTGAGACGATGAGTCTGACATCTTTGAACTCATCCTGCACCATCTCTGCCGAACCGTCAGAGGAGTTGTTGTCAACCACTATTATTTCGCAGGCGATCCCTTCTGCCGCTGCAATCAATGAGACCAGCGCCTGTCTTAGGTAGGCAGAGACATTAAATGACACGATAATGACTGAGAGCTCCATCATTATCAGAGGGTTGCCATCTCCTCCCTGATTGCATGGGCGAGCCTGCTCACACCCTTGCTTGTATCTTCAGGACCGGCAAAGGAGAAATTAAGGCGCATGGTGTTCTGCCCTTCATTGTTACAGTAGAAAACCGATCCGCATACAAAAGCAACGTTCTTCTTAATTGCTCTCTCAAGGAGCTTCGCAGCATCCATTGACGGTGGCAGGGTGACAAAGAGGAAAAGCCCTCCTTCAGGCTCGGTCCATTTGACTCCTTCAGGCATGAACTCACGGAAACAACTGAGCATATGATCACGCCGTTCACGGTACAACGCAACCGTTTTCTTCAGGTTGATGTCAAGCAATCCCTTTTCCATGTACCTGGCAGTGATCTTCTGTACGAAGGCAGGCGAGCACAGGTCGGCCGACTGTTTGGCGGTAACAATTTTATCGATGATTACAGGATGGCCTATCACCCATGCCAGCCGGAAACCGGGAGCAAGGATCTTGGAGAAGGTGCTTAGAGTAATGACCCTGCCTGAGGTGTCAAGTGATGCCATCAGCGGTTGGGGCGTGCCCTCAAAACGTATATCACGGTACGGACTGTCTTCTACAATGAGAAAGTCGTACCTCTCTGCCATACGTATTATCTCGAGACGGCGTGAACGGGGCATGGTAACACCGGTAGGATTCTGAAAGTCAGGTATGATGTAAAGGAATTTAATTATGCCGCCTTCCTCTTTCAGCTTTATGATAGCCTTTTCAAGGAGATCAGGGCGCATACCATGGTCATCAAGCGGTATGCCTTTCAAACGGGCACCGTAAACGGTAAAAGCATTCAGCCCGCCCAGATAAGAGGGTAATCCGCATATAACAATGTCACCCGGATTGATAAAGATCTTTCCGGCGAGATCAAGAGCCTGCTGTGAACCTGTGGTGATAACAATATTGTTCAGTGCCAGGCTGAGACCATCCTTTTTATGACGCTCTGCCAGCAAAGACCTGAGCTTGTTGTCGCCATCGGTGGTGCCATACTGCAGCGCTGCAGGTCCATCCTGCTCAAGGACTTCCGAAGTAATTTTTTTAATATCATCTATCGGAAATGAATCCGGCGAGGGCAGCCCGCCGGCAAACGAGATCATCTCAGGCTTCTGCGTCAGCTTGAGGATCTCACGTATTGCCGATCTCTTCATCTGTTGCGATGAGACCGAAAAGAACCTGTCAAACGTCTCTGCCATGAACTCCTTATTTTTATCAAATTAAGCAAGATTTTCATAATAAAAAAATGATAAATAAGATAAAAAGGACTTTCGACCCTCATCCCTGGGACGGGAGTGAGAAGAGCCGGCGGTTGACGATCGACTGGCCAAGGGTGATCTCGTCAGTGTATTCGAGTACATCGCCTATCGCTACACCCCGTGCCAGGGTGGAGATGCGGATATTGTACTGCGAGAGTCGTTTAAAAATATAGAAATTGGTGGTGTCGCCCTCCATAGTAGTGCTGAGGGCAAGTATTATCTCCATTGCATATCCTTCACGCACTTTTTCCTCCAGCCTGTTGATTGTGAGATCTGAGGGCCCGATACCGTCAACGGGTGATATGATGCCGCCAAGGACATGATAGAGCCCCTTGAACTGCCTTGTGTTCTCGACAGCCATTACATCCTGCACGTTCTCCACGACGCAGATAAGTGACCTGTCCCTCTCAGGGTCACTGCATATATCACATACAGGGGTGTCACTTATGCCATGGCAAATGCTGCAGTAACACACATCCTCCCGCAGCCGTGTGATGGTCTCACCAAACCGTCTCACCTCAGCCCTGTCACGCCTGAGCAGGTGCATGACCAGCCTGAAGGCAGTCTTCCGGCCTATGCCCGGCAGGGAGGAAAACTCATCCACTGCTTCCTCCAGGAGTTTTGAGGTGAATCGTGTCGTCATTAAAATGCTTTGTGACAAAAATAATCCAATTATTTCCCGGAATCCTGACACAGGGGTAATTTTTATCTGCAATCTTTTTATTATCCTTGCAATCATGTTTTCCGGGAAATGACACCAGCACTCATACTATTTATTTTTCTCGTTTATACTGCTGTGCTTTTTGCAGTGACATTTGTAACTGCACGCAAGGCAAACAACCAGTCGTTCTATATCGGAAACAAGGTCTCCCCCTGGTATGTGGTAGCTTATGGAATGATAGGCGCTTCGCTGTCGGGCGTGACCTTCATGTCAGTTCCAGGCTGGGTGGAAGAGACGCAGTTCAGTTATATGATGGTCGCCTTCGGATACTTCTTCGGATATGCGGTGATCGCCCTTGTTCTGCTGCCACTCTATTACAGGCTTAAACTGACCTCCATCTACAGCTATCTCGAACAACGTTTCGGTTTCTGGTCGTACAAAACCGGCGCGGGATTCTTCATCCTGTCAAGGGTGCTCGGAGCCTCCCTGCGTATGTTCCTGGTAATATACGTGCTGCAGATATTCGTTTTTAATGCATGGAATGTCCCTTTCTGGGTCAATGTGGCTATTTTCATAATCCTGATTATACTGTATACGCTGAAGGGAGGCATACGAACCATAATATGGACTGACACTCTTCAGACCACATTTATGCTCCTTGCTGTCATTCTTTCTGTGGTTTACATCAGCAGGGAACTTGGAGAGCCTGTCTTCAGACTGGCACGGGAGGTGTCTGACAGTGACATATCAAGAATGATCATCACTGACTGGCATCATCCGAGATTCTTTATTAAACAGTTCTTCAGCGGCATGTTCATTACCATAACCATGACCGGGCTCGACCAGGAGATGATGCAGAAGAACCTCAGCATCCGCAACCTGAAGGATGCTCAGAAGAATATGTTCACCTTCAGTACCATAAACCTGTTTGTCGTATTTCTCTTCCTTATTCTCGGAGCTTTTCTGTTGCTCTATGCGCGGCAGGAAGGAGTATCAGTTGCCATGTCCGATGATCTCTTCCCCACCATAGCCCTCAACTACCTTGGACCTGCCGCAGGTGTGGTATTTCTTATCGGACTGATCTCGGCTGCTTTTCCCAGTGCCGACGGTGCCCTGACATCGCTCACCACTTCCTTTAGCATCGATTTTCTCGGTCTGGAGAAAAGGAAAGACATCAGTGATAATAAAAAGACCAGGATAAGGTACGTTGTGCACTTATCATTTGCTGTCGTTTTCTTTATCTGTATACTTGTGTTCAGACAGATGAATGACAGGGCTATCATTGACAAGCTCTTTACTATAGCAGGTTATACCTACGGACCATTACTGGGTTTGTTTGCCTTTGGTCTTTTTACAAGCAGGAAAGTGAATGACAAAGTTACGCCGTGGATCGCGATTGGATCGCCGATAGTATGCTATATTCTGAACCTCTATTCCGAAGAGCTGCTCAACGGTTACAAATTCGGATTTGAGATGCTGCTTGTAAATGGATTTCTGACGTTCATGGGGCTGCTTCTCTTCAGCAGGAAGAATGATTCAGCGCCGTACTCCCGTGGTTGATCGCGGGATCGTTGTCGTTGTCTCTGTACCCTGTGTACCCTCCGTCCCCTCCGTACCTTCTTCGCCTTCTTCATATTCTTCCACACGTTTAGGCTTGATGATCACCTTTATTTTCTTGTAGGGGATTGAAAAAGAAACATAGTACTCAGCTCCCGTTGTCATGCGTGAGGAGGCATCGCCGAAACCCGGCATCCAGATTGGATTGAAATCTTTCCCGGCACCTGCGCTGATCAGTAACCTCATATAGACATTCCATCCGATGGTGACACCGTTAAACAGCTCAGTACGCACTCCCGGCGTGATCTCGAGAAAATGACCTGTATGATGAGAGAGTGGCATGGATGATACGCCCTCTCCCCATTTATTGGTGTATTTAATGCCTGAAGCCTCCTGGCTGTAAAAGCTAAGTCCGTATCGTATGCCAATGCCTGCATTGAATTTGCCCTGTGCTGTTTTGGGTTTCATGAAGTTATAGTCAGCGCCGATGACAATGCTGGCACCGCGGCTGCTGAAATTGTAGTTGTATTCAACAGATGAGATTGTTGTATACCTCAATCCCGCATTCAGAGAGATGGCCTGGTTAAGATCCAGGGAAGCCACCACTCCGTAGCTGATAAGGTCATCGTTCAATAAATGCAGTACTGGTCCTGATACATCAAACCCTGCACGGACATGCAACGGAATCGTGACGGTATCCTGTGACGCCGCCCTGCTTCCCAAAAGGATAAAGAGACTAATAAAACAGATGCAGGTTCCTTTCGCCATTGAGGTTCACGTTTTTATTCTCAATAATGAGTGTGTCAATGATATTGTGAGTGGTTTTCAGTCCTGTCAGCTCGCTCACGAACGTGTATCCGCATTCAGCGGAGACAAGGTGAAGGCGGCGGGTGTAGTATATTACAGCCGTGTCTGCGATGCTGTCAAGAACGATATAAAATGTCGAGACGTCATTGGCGGGGTCAAGTGGCAGGGCAAACGATGAGACGGCTTTTTCATTCACAAATTCAATTGTGTCAGTGGCAGTGATACCGGTCACAACAATGCTGCTGGCCTTGACTGTCACACCTGTTCCGCTTTCAAGAAGGAACGCACTCATCACCGGGTCTGTCTTGTCGTAACAAGCCTGCTCCCCACAAGATGCCAGCAGCAGAACCAGTGTGATAATCGTGCTGACAACAGATATGGACCGTACTATTTTCATACTGATGCTTCAGAAAGCTTTTTTCACGAGTGAAACGGCCTTTTCGACGGCTTCGCTGAGACCCTCTGGTCTTTTGCCTCCGGCAGTCGCAAGGAAGGATTGTCCTCCTCCTCCTCCGTTGATTGGGGCTGCAACGGACCTGATGATTTCAACGGCGCTTAGTCCTGAAACCTTGATGATCTCTTCCCCAAGGCTGACCAGCAGTGACGCTTTCCCTTCGTATGAAGATCCGATAATTACTGCACTGTTGTTGTCTGACTGCCTGATCTGGTGGGCAATATTTTTCAGGGTCTCTGCCGGTATGTCTTCCAGGACGCCTGAGTAAATCTTACAGATGCCCGCCGCTACTGCTTTGTTCTCAAGCTCAATGCGTGCAGCAGAGGCCGCGGTATTCTGGATTCTCTCGATTGTCCGTCTCAGTGATGTGTTCTCTGTCATCAGTTTCGAGACATTGGCGGCAGGGTTTCCAGTGCTTCTTAGCATGAGAGTTATCTCGTCGAGGGTTTTTAGTTTCTCATTCACGTATGACAGCGCCTGGCGGCCGGTCACGGCTTCTATCCTTCTCACCCCGGCAGCTACGGCACCCTCTGAAATGATCTTGAAGAGACCGATAACGGAGGTATTGCTGACATGTGTGCCACCGCAGAGCTCCACTGAATCTCCGAATGATACCACCCTGACTCTTTCACCGTACTTTTCTCCGAAGAGTGCCATCGCGCCCATGGCCAGAGCCTCTTCAACCGGTATATCATCATGCACCTGAGAGACAATGTTCTTCATGATCATATCGTTGACTTTCTGCTCTGTGGCTGTGATCTCCTCAGCAGTCATCTGCCTGAAGTGGCTGAAGTCAAACCTAAGCTTCTCCGGTGCCACAAGAGACCCTTTCTGCTCGACATGCTTTCCGAGAACCTCACGCAGTGCATGATGCATAAGGTGTGTGGCTGTATGATTATTAGCTGTCTGTTGCCTGGCTTCGCGGTCGACCGAGGCTGTGAAGGGCTGTGACGGGTCTGACGGCACTCTTGCTGCGAGATGTATGATAAGGTTGTTTTCCTTTACGGTATCGCTTATTATGATCTTTTCAACTCCGGAGGTGATAAATCCCTTATCGCCTGTCTGGCCTCCCGATTCGGCATAAAAGGGTGTCCTGTCAAAAACAAGATGGACCGCTTCCTTTCCCCGGGCATTCACTTTCCGGTACCGTGCAATGTGCACCGTGTCTTCTGTGCGGTCATAACCCGTAAATACTGTTTTGTCCAAATCGTTAATCACCACCCAGTCTCCTGCCGTGACTGCAGCATCATCTCTTGACCTGCCTTTCTGGGCATTAAGTTCGTGAGTGAACGCTTCCTCATCCAGGGTCATTTTATTTTCCTTCAGAATGAGCTGTGTCAGATCGACAGGGAAACCGTAGGTGTCAAAGAGTTCAAATGCTTCTTTTCCGGGGAAAACATTTCTGCCTTCCTTCTTCAGTCCTTCCACCCTGCGCTCAATCATCTTAAGTCCTTTGCCGAGAGTTTTCAGGAAGGCCTGTTCTTCTTCGAAGATGACCTTTGTAATAATCTCCTTCTGGGCTGACAGTTCCGGGTATTGATTACCCATTGAGGTTATTAGTGCCGGGATCAGCTTATAGATGAAAGGCTCGGTCATTCCCAGCGAAGTATACCCGTACCTCACGGCACGGCGCAGTATTCTCCTTATAACATATCCGGCCTTGTTATTTGACGGCAACTGGCCGTCGGCGATCGAAAATGCCACGGTGCGCAGATGATCAGCAATAACGCGGTGGGCTATGTCCCAGGCTTCTTTTTCACCATAAGGTTTATCTGTGACGGCCGCCGTGCTTGCAATCAGCGGCTGGAAAATGTCAGTGTCGTAGTTCGACTTCTTGCCCTGTATTACCATGCAGAGACGTTCAAACCCCATGCCCGTGTCAACGTGCCGTTCAGGCAGCAACTCAAGTTCACCGCCTGCCTTGCGGTTATACTGTATGAACACAAGATTCCAGATCTCAATCACATGAGGGTGCCCCGTATTAACCAGCAGATGACCCGGCTTTGCCGACCTCTCGCTGTCAGACCTTAAGTCGACATGTATCTCAGAGCAGGGGCCGCACGGGCCTGTCTCACCCATCTCCCAGAAGTTGTCCTTCTTTGAACCCTCAAGAATACGGTTTTCCGGTTTGGAGAAACATTTCATCCACTGTCCGGCTGCTTCGTCATCACGGGGCACTTTTTCCTCCGGATTGCCCTCAAAGACTGTTGCGTAAATTCTGTCCTCAGGGATATGAAGACGGGCTGTGAGAAATTCCCACGCCCACGATATCGCTTCCTTCTTGAAGTAGTCGCCGAACGACCAGTTACCAAGCATCTCGAACATAGTATGGTGATAAGTATCGAGACCTACTTCCTCAAGATCATTATGCTTACCGGATACGCGGAGGCACTTCTGCGAATTAGCCACCCTTTTGTACTGTGCCGGCTGATTTCCAAGGAAAATATCCTTGAACTGGTTCATGCCCGCATTGGTAAACATGAGCGTCGGGTCATTCTTGATCACCATCGGCGCCGAGGGTATGATTTTATGCTGTTTTGAACTGAAAAAACTCAGAAATTCCTCTCTGATCCCGGTTGCCTTCATCATAAGTCCTCACCCAGTGTTAATTTCAAT
This sequence comes from uncultured Bacteroidales bacterium, assembly GCA_963828395.1. GTDB lineage: Bacteria > Bacteroidota > Bacteroidia > Bacteroidales > VadinHA17 > SR-FBR-E99. Next base: position 153,814 of record CAWHED010000002.1, on the reverse strand, counting down.
TATTTTGGTGTGTGTAAAATTAATTCAAATATTCTACGTTTGTTAAATGTCAATGGAAATAGTCTTAACTTTCTGTGATACTGATGCTGAAAAGGAATAAATACGTTTTTGATACATCTGGTCTTCGTTTTCTTCAGCATAAACGCAAGTGGAGTGAAAAGCTCCTTAGATTCTCAACATATTTTGGGATATCAATCTTATTGACAGTTTGTTACAGCTTTGTTTTTCACCGTGCTGCTGGTTATCCGGCCAGGGAGAAACTGGAACAGAAAGTTGAGGAGATCAGGCTGAGTTACTCCCTTCTTGAACGGAAAATTGATTATTCCTCAGCGGTCATTGCAGACATGCGCTCTTCGGATAATAATACATACCGTTCTATTCTTGATCTTGAGGTCATCCCTTCCGACATAACTGAAGGAGGAGCCGGAGGTACTTTCAAGTTCGCTGACATGACGGGCTATGCCAATACAGATATGATGATAGCCGTCCGGTCAAAGTTTGAAGATCTCAGGACTGAGACGAATATTCAGTACAATTCCCTTACCGACCTCACGGAAGCTGCTGCTGACTGGAAGGATATGTGGGCGCATCTGCCTTATATCAGGCCTGTCAATGTGAGCATGAGACTGGGCGACGGGATGAAATTCAGGGAGCATCACCCGGTGCTGGGTTCGCCACGCTGGCATTTCGGCCAGGACTTCCGCTGTCCCATCAATACGGAGGTATATGCCACCGGTGCGGGTATTGTCTATTATGCCGGAAATCAGAATGACGGTTTTGGGGTAAAAGTTGTAATCGATCACGGCTACGGTTACCGGTCCGTTTACGGACACCTGAGCTCGGTAACTGTCAAGAGAGGCCAGAAGGTCAAAAGGGGGGACTTCATCGGGTTGTCAGGGACCACCGGTATCTCCACAGGTCCGCACCTTCATTATCAGATCGATCTGTACGGCGCACATGTGAACCCTCTCTGGTATTTTGAGGACAGTCTAACGGAAGATGAGTATTTCGAGATGCTTGACTTCCTTACCAAACGGTGAGATTTGGTCTAAACCTCTGTTTTTCATAAGCTGAAAGTATTTTTGTATTTTGTCTATTATTTCTTATGTTTGCATGGCACTTAGTTTGCCGTCACAGCGGATGCCAAAGACAAAGTATAAGTTTAATCATGAGACACTCAGCTTCGACAAGATGCGGTTGGGTATCAGGCAGCTTCTCCTACGTCTGTTCGGTTATTTTGTAGGCTCACTCTTTCTGGCGGGCCTCTACGGTTTCATCTTTGCCTTTGTCTTTGATTCACCTCAGGAGAAGGCCCTCAAACGTGAGATCGAGCAGCTTACTCTTCAGTATGAGCTGATGAACAGGGAAATGGATAACGTTGAGAAGGTACTCGGCCATCTTCAGGAGACTGATGACAACCTTTACAGGACCATTTTCGAGGCTGAACCGGTGCCATCATCATACCGTGTGGGAGGTATCGGAGGAGTAAACCGTTATGAGGAGCTAGAAGGATTTACAAATTCCCAGCTGATAGTTGAAACAGCAACGAGACTCGACAGGATCAGAAAGCAGATATATGTGCAGTCGCAGTCTTTTGATGAGCTGATTGCCTATGCTAAGGAGAAGGAGGAGATGCTCAGCAGCATACCGGCCATACAGCCTATTTCAAATGAAGACCTGAAACGTACAGCCGGAGGTTACGGATACAGGATTCATCCTATTTACAAGATATCAAAGTTTCATGCCGGTATGGACTTCACTTCTCCAACGGGCACGGAGGTTTATGCCACCGGCAATGGCGTTATCACAACAGTCAAATCGGCGCGCCGGGAACTGGGGAATCATATCATCATTAACCACGGTTTCGGTTACGAGACCATTTATGCACACCTTGACCATTTCAACGTAAGGGAAGGACAAAAGGTCAAACGTGGCGATATCATAGGGTATGTAGGTAGCACAGGCCTCTCAACGGCGCCTCACCTTCATTATGAAGTCAAGGTCAACGGCAATAATGTTGACCCGGCGCTCTATTTCTTCAACGACCTCACCCCTGGTGAATATGACCGCATGCTGGAGATCTCAAGCAAGAGCGGACAGTCGTTCGACTGATTAAGTATTGCGGGCCATGCCATACAGGGAAAAAAAAGTTGACAAACTGTTCTATCAGATCGGAGAAGTGGCTGAGATGTTCTCTGAACCCGTCTCGACGATCCGTTTCTGGGAGAAAGAGTTTGATGTGCTGAAGCCGAAAAAAAACAATAAGGGGAACAGGTTGTTCCTCGAAGAGGATATAAAGAACCTCAGGCTGATATACCACCTGCTGAGGGAAAGGGGCATGACCATAGAGGGTGCCAGAAAATATCTGAAGAACAATCGTGAAGATACCGATTATCGCCTGGAAATCGCTGACACCCTTCGCAACATAAGGGATATACTCACCGATATCAAAGACGAAATAAACTGACAATATGACGGCTACGCTGGGAGAATTCACGCGCTGGCTTGAAGAACTCATTCCTCCTGCCTTTCAGGAACATTATGACAACAGCGGACTGCAGGTCGGAGACCCTGACGCCTCAATCAATTCGGTTTTGCTTACGGTGGATGTCACTGCAGAAGTAATTGCTGAAGCCAGGGAATACCGTTGTAACCTTATCATCTCTCATCATCCCCTCATCTTTACCCCGCTGAAACGGATTGCCGGCGGCAGTGAGACAGAGCACTGCGTTGCTTCCGCTGTCAGAGCGGGGATTGCCATCTACTCGGCCCATACAAGCTTTGATAACGTATCATGGGGCGTCAGCCATATCCTCGCCGAAAAGATCGGGCTGACCAGGATAAGGGTGCTCTCTCCCCTGAAAGGAAAGCTCTCAAAGCTTATCACCTTTGTTCCCGTTTCTCATGCGGGCAGGGTCAGGGAAGCGCTCTTCGCTGCCGGTGCAGGTCACATTGGCAATTATGACCGCTGCAGTTTTAATGTTACCGGCGATGGCACCTACAGGGCAGGAGAGGGAGCCGATCCTTATGCCGGACAGGTTGGAGAGGATCATACCGAACCGGAGATAAGGATAGAGGCTGTCATGCCTTCATATCTTTCTCATGCGTGTGTCAGAGGTCTTCTTGCAGCGCATCCGTATGAGGAAGTTGCTTTTGATATCATCGCCCTTGAGAATGAATACCCCCGCGCCGGTACGGGCGCCATCGGCACTCTGCCCGCTCCGCTCACCGTGACCATGCTGCTTGATAGACTGAAGGAGCTCACCGGCATACCCGTTTTACGGTACAGCGGCGACCCTGCCCGCACTGTCACAACAGTAGCCGTGTGCGGAGGGTCAGGCTCGGATCTTATCAGCACTGCCGCCCGCGCCGGCGCCGATGCATTTGTCACAGGCGATATTAAATACCACGCCTTCACACAGGCCCCGAAAGACATGATCGTGGCCGATATCGGTCATTATGAGAGTGAAAAATTTTCTTTAGAGCTGCTCCACCACCTGATTAATAAAAAATTTCCTAAATTTGCACTCCGGTTTTCCGGGATAAAAACCAATCCGATAAATTACTATTAAAGATGAACCCCACATGTAATACAAACACAAACATCTGTGAACATTGTGTTAAAACATGTGGGTTCCATCAGACCTTTTAAAATTAAATATATACAATGATGAAACAGACCAAAACCGCTGAACCTGAACTTACCATAGAAGAAAAACTCAGAGCACTCTTTTCGTTGCAGCTTGTTGATTTGGAGGTCGACAAAATACGCACGCTCAGGGGCGAACTTCCTCTCGAGGTGCAGGACCTTGAGGATGAGGTAGAGGGGCTGGAGACCAGGATAAACAATCTTAAAAGTGAGATCGCCGAGCTTGAAAAATCAGTTGTAAGCAAGACCAACGAGATCACAACATCACAGGGCCTCATCAAAAAATACGAGGATCAGCAGAATAATGTCCGCAATAACCGCGAATATGATTCTCTCTCCAAGGAAGTCGAGTTTCAGACACTGGAGATTGAGCTGTGCAATAAGAAGATCCGCGAGTTCACCGTACAGGTGGCAGAGAAAAAAGAGGTCATGGCCGAGGCTCAGGCAGCACTCGATGAGAGAAAGCGCGATCTGGACGGTAAAAAAAGCGAGCTTGAGGACATAACCCGTGATACACAGAAGGAAGAGGAGCAGCTTGATGAAAGGTCGAAAATACTGCAGACAAAAATTGAGGAGAGACTCCTGACCGCCTACAAGCGTATCCGCATCAATGCCCGTAACGGCCTGGCTGTCGTTTCGGTCCAGAGAGATGCCTGCGGCGGCTGTTTCAACCAGATACCCCCGCAGAGGCAGCTTGACATCAGATCGAGGAAAAAGATCATCGTCTGTGAATATTGCGGACGAATCCTTGTTGATGACGAGATCGTTAACGAAAAATAAAAAATTATACGACGCGCACCTTGCACGTCATTACTCAGTGCAGCGACGCCCGATCAGGGCGTCGTTTTTGTTTTATATTTGTATTTGGTTGATTTCTGATACTATGAATGATTTCAAAACCCAGATCCGTGAGGGTATTCCCGAACACCTTCCTGAATTAAAGCCATATGACCCTGCGACCAACCATGCTCCGCGCCGCCGGGACATTCTCACAACCGGTGAGAAGAAGCTCGCCCTCAGGAATGCCCTGAGGTATTTTCCTGCAAAGCTGCACGGTGTCCTTGCTCCGGAGTTTGCTGCCGAGCTGCGTGATTACGGACGCATTTATATGTACCGTTACAGACCGTCATATGAGATGAAGGCAAGACCTGTAAACGAGTATCCGCATAAGTCATTACAGGCCGCTGCCATTATGCTCATGATAACCAATAACCTTGATCCTGCAGTAGCCCAGCACCCGCATGAGCTCATCACCTATGGCGGCAACGGCGCCGTCTTCCAGAACTGGGCACAGTACAGGCTCACCATGAAATACCTGGCGGAAATGAATGACGAGCAGACCCTGGTGATGTACTCAGGGCATCCCCTGGGCATCTTCCCATCTCATCCGGAGGCCCCGAGAGCTGTGGTGACCAATGGCATGGTTATACCCAATTACTCATCCCAGGATCACTGGGAGAAGTTCAACGCGCTGGGTGTATCCCAGTACGGGCAGATGACAGCGGGGTCATACATGTATATCGGTCCCCAGGGCATTGTCCATGGAACATCTATCACCCTGCTCAATGCAGGCCGGAGACTAAAACCTTCGGATGACAAGGCCAGACAAAGCAGGCTTTTTATTTCTTCTGGCCTGGGGGGCATGTCAGGCGCTCAGCCAAAAGCAGGCAACATAGCCGGAGTGGTATCGGTAATAGCCGAAGTAAACCCCAAGGCTATCAGAACACGTCATTCACAGGGTTGGGTCGATGAGGTCTTCGATGACCTCACCGCATTGGTGCAGCGTGCAGGAAAGGCATGCGGATCGGGAGAGGTGGTCTCCCTGGCTTATCATGGAAATATCGTTGATCTGTGGGAGCGCTTTGCCGATGAGGAGTTGTGGGCTGATCTCGGCTCTGACCAGACATCGCTTCATATCCCCTGGGCAGGAGGTTACTATCCTGCCGGTATCACCTTTGACGAAGCAAATGTCATCATGGCGGCCGACCCTGACAGGTTCAGGGAGTTGGTGCAGGCCTCTTTACGACGCCAGGTAGTGGCCATCAACAGGCACACTGCACATGGCGCCTATTTCTTTGATTACGGCAATGCTTTTCTCCTCGAGGCGTCACGTGCAGGAGCTGATGTCTCAGACGATAGAGGCGGCTTCCGCTACCCGTCATATGTGGAGGATATCATGGGACCGATGTGCTTTGATTATGGCTTCGGCCCTTTCAGGTGGGTATGCTGCTCGGGTGACCCTGCCGATCTTGCAGTTACTGACTCCCTGGCCTCCGATACACTCGAACAGCTGATGAAAGATTCTCCCGAAGATATCCATCTCCAGATGTCGGATAATATTCACTGGATACGCGAGGCTGCACGTAACAAACTGGTGGTAGGCTCGCAGGCCCGCATTCTTTATGCTGATGCCCGCGGCAGGACAATGATAGCAGGGGCTTTTAACGACGCCATTGCCTCCGGTAAAATAAGCGGACCGGTAGTTATCGGCCGCGATCATCACGATGTCTCCGGTACTGACTCACCGTTCAGGGAGACATCCAATATCTATGACGGCTCGCGCTTCACGGCTGACATGGCCGTTCAGAATGTTATCGGCGATGCATTCCGAGGTGCCACTTGGGTCTCACTGCATAACGGAGGCGGTGTGGGATGGGGAGAGGTGATCAACGGGGGCTTTGGGATGGTTCTCGACGGCACACCGGCAGCCGGAAGACGAATCACATCCATGCTTTTCTGGGATGTCAATAACGGCATTGCACGACGCAGCTGGGCAAGGAACAGCGGTGCTGTCTCGACAATAACCAGGGAGATGGAACGCACACCGGGACTGGTAGTGACAGTGCCATCACTGGCTGACGACAGCCTTATCGATTCAGTTATAGGTTAAAAATTGTCAGGGATACGGTCAGCGATAATGCAGACAGCCATCGCCACAACCCCTTCGCCACGACCGGTAAAACCCATCTTCTCGGTGGTGGTGGCTTTGACCGATATGGCATCCGGTGAAATACCAATAACGTCTGCCATAGCGGTTCGCATAGTATTAATATAGGGGGCAAGCTTTGGTGTCTCAAGACATACCGTACTGTCGATATTTACTATCCTGTAGCCCTGATCGCCGATCATGTCTGCGGTTCGCTTCAGTAATATCTTGCTGTCTATACCTTTATATTCATCTGATGTGTCGGGGAACTGTGTTCCGATGTCATTCATCCCCGCAGCGCCGAGGAGAGCATCGCAGATGGCATGAATGAGGACATCACCGTCCGAGTGAGCCACGCATCCTTTGTGTGAGGCGATGTGCACGCCGCCCAACCAAAGTTCACGACCATCCTCAAGGCGGTGAAAATCAATGCCCTGTCCGATCCTCTGGTGAAGTGTCATTGGTTATTTCTTACTAACGTTCCTCAGTGAGTCAAACTCAAAGCCAAGTGAGAATCTGAGTGTGCGGGCCAGCGGATTGTTCTGTGTTATCGGAATAAGGTATGAAAAGTCGAGTGAGAAGACACTCAACCTGAATCCGGCACCTGCAGTGAAGTACTTCATATTGCCTTTGCAGTCTGCCTGGTTGAAATAACCTGTCCGAAGGGCAAACTGCTGGTTATACCAGTACTCAATGCCTACTGATTCTGTTATTTCATGAATTTCTTCACCGAATCCGTTGGGGGCATCATAAAACGACTGGAAGATAGCCACAGGTACTGAGACGTTCGGATCCCTTCCTGCAACAATTTCCCCGTCTTCATAAACGGGATCTGTGGGTACCAGCAGTTTGTTAATGTCAAAGGAGATCCCTATTGAGTTGTACCTGTCAAGATCAACGGTGAACGTGGTTCCCAGACGCATGTTCATGGGAATGAAATCCGGATCTTCATCGGATGTGTAGCTCATCTTCGACCCGATGTTTGAGAAATTCATTCCGGCAGATATATTTCCTGTCTTTGACCCCAGTTTTAAAGCGGTGGTATAATATGCGGAAGCATCAGCTGCAAAAGCTATACCTGCCTTGGTCTCCGTACTGCCGACATATTGTCCTCCCGTGATATTTGAATAGATGAACCGCAGAGCCACACCTCCGGACCAGTGCTGGGAAAAGAGGCGGGAGTAAGCTGCATCAATTGAGAATTCGTTGGGATTATGTGTGCTCTGGTAGTTGCCATAATCGTCAGTGAACTGTATCTCTCCCAGTGATGAGTACATCAGGCTGCCGGCGAGAACCTGCTTGCTGTCGATCCTGTAATAGCCTGTCAGATATGCCAGATTGATATCCGGAACAAGAGCCCTGAGCCAGGGTGAGTATGACATTGCGAAGCCTCCGTTACCATCAATAAATGCATATTTGGCCGGATTCCAGTGCATGCTGTAAAGATCAGGCGATGTTGCGACACCCGCATCACCCATGGCCCCGGAGCGGGAGTCAGGCGCGATTGTAAGAAATGGTACCACAGTACGAATTACATTCAGAGGATGCTTATCCTGTGCTGTAAGAGGCATCAGGGGTGCCGTTAAAAGAAATATAATACTGAATATCAGCGCCTTGTTTTTCATGTTCACTTTGAGTCAAAATATGTGCAAATATATAACAAAAAAAAAGCCTGATTATTGTGTTGTATTACAAAATGATGATCCTGCCTGCCGCAGACGCTCTCTCGCCCTCTGCAGTAACAGCTTCAGCGCGCCAGAGATACAATCCGCGTGCCAGCCTGCTGCCATTTTCATTGCAGCCGTCCCACGGTATATCCGGCAGCGAATATCCGGTGCCGTAAAACTGTTCCCTTATAACCCGGACGGCATTACCGCCGGTGGTGAGGATGGTAATGGTGACATCAATCTCCGTATCAGGCCTGTTATGCCCGGCGGTAAAAGTTGTATTATCAGTGACAGGATTAGGATAACAAAGAAGGTCTGTCAGCCTGAAGACACCGCTGGTTTCAACAACGAACCTGATTGTGGCCACTGAAGGGTTATTGACATTATCCCAGGCCCTGATTGAGACTGTGTGTTCACCCTTTTCACTGATGACAAACGGCCAGGTGAGTCGCCCCGAAGTGTGCACCCCGATATCTGCACTGAACAGTCCGTTCAATACAACAGCGCCCGGCATATCATCATCGATCCAGGCGATGATATCATGTCCGATGCCGGTCCCGGTGGCGTTGACACCCAACTCGTCACTGATAAGTGCAAGAAGTGAGGGTGCAGTGTCTGTGATCCCGCCTTCCCTGAAAAGGGTGTCATTCATGAAAAGCCTGATAACCGGACCCTCAGTGTCATTTATATTTATGTCTGAGAATCCTCCTACGACGATCTCAGAAAAGCTGCCGTTAACGTCTCCGTTTTCATCATGGGCATAATAGGTTATAAAACCTTTACCGAAGGAATAATTTATGTCCAGTGGTACAATGAAAGAAAAGCTGAATACTCCATCAGTAACCGTTGTGGTTCCTTTGAAGATCACGTTACCGGTCACCGGAAAGCTCATCGGCGATCCTCCGTCATTGGCAAGGGTGCTGACAGAGTTGACTTTATCGTACACAACAGGTTCCACCACTCCGTTGAACCCATCCATAATGTTACCGTCGTTGTCTTCAATATGGCCGTTTATGGTTATCAGCGATAATGCCTTAAGCGTATCTGCAGCGAACTCCACCGAAATGTTATTAATACTGTCAGTGACCACCCGTCCCTTCACAGGCCAGTCAATCCTCAGTGCGGGATCACCAAGCAACAGGAAATTGCGCTTGTTCATCCCGGTGCCCGAGTTGATCTTGGCCAGCCTGATTATGTCACCAAATTTCATCGACCTGCCGTCTGATGCTGTTGAGAAAATATAGTCGTATATCCTGCGGTTAAGCATATAATTAGGTGCTGAGTAAACAACTCTCGTCGTGCTCATCAGCCCTATGCCTCCTCCTTCAGGATTGAGCAGTACCATCTCTCCGGCTGAGGTCCTTGATGAAATAAGCCCTGTCGCCGGGTTGATCTCCACATCATCAAATCTCGAGAATTCACAGGTCGCTGTGATGAACAGCGGTAACATGTTTTTGTTCTTCCAGGAATTTATGTCATCGGTCCTTACCACCCTCTCATGTGCCAGTCCTGATTCATTGCCGTGGCCTACATAATTAACTATCAGGCATCCTGCCGCTATCCTGTTATTGATTGCTTTCACTGCGTCAGGATATGAGTTACCGGTCACTGTTGTAACCTGACGGAAGGCGTCGAGATAGATCTTTTCCGCTGTGAGAGGCGGAGCTTCTTCCCTGGCAGCTACCGTGAGGTTCTCGGCATCCATCATGTGAAGGTTGGCATCTTCATCATCGGCCACCATGCACAACACATTGCGCCAAGAACCCAATGCAGCGTTATCCATGTAAGATGCTATTTTGCGCACCATAGTCCCTGCACCAGCAGTGTCAGACGCAGGCAACCGTCCTATGCCGATATCGAGAAAACCGTCTGCTTCACCCTCGCCATCGTCAAGAAGACCGTAGAAGTCGTCTGATGTGAAGGAAAGAACTCCGATGTGAGAGTTTACCGACTGCCATGTGGGGATATATGATGTATTCTTCGGAGGAGGAGTTTTGTTTTCATATGATCCGTCACCGAAAAGGAGGAGGTACTTCAACGGCGAGCCTCCTTCACTTCCCCTGCCATATATCATCCTGATGAAATTCCTTATGGCCACAGCATCGGGTATTCCTCCGGAAAATTCATTATAGATCTGCCCAGGTGTCACAATTATTGAGCTTGAACCGTCATCAGCCAGGTGGATACCGGCGATTCGTTGTGCATATTCTTTAAAGAGCGGATAAGTCACAATAATCATGTCAGCCGGTCCGAGTGAATGGAGATCCTGGTTAGGTACGGGATCCTTGCTTATTAACGGGCGCAGTACACTGGAGGTGGCAAAGGCAACAAACTTACGCAGGCTGTCAGTAGCGGCGGTGAATGTTGTGCTGCCGGCAGAAGAGGCTGTCTCCATAATTTTTGGCGCAAAGGGGTCCGTAATATCCCAGACCTGCAGTACCGAAGATCCTGAGACATTGAAGCGTGTCACACGCGCAGGGGCTACACTCCGGCTGTCGCTTATAAAAAGCTGTTTATCAGTGTAACTTAGCTGTGCTCTGGCGAAGAAATCAATATAATCAATATAACCTGTCGCGGCCAGGTTGCCGTTATTCCCGAAAGTCATGGTGAATGCCGGTGCGGCAGAGGCAGGAAGGCATGAATCCTCAGCGACGGCTATGTTGGCATAGACACCGTTAAGGTCAGTCATGCTGACCGGCGGAACAGAGATCGTTTTTAATATTGTTGATCCCTGTTTAAGTGTGAATGAGCTTTCAGTGTCAGAACGGCCCAGTACCCTGGCAGTGTACCTGATTTGTACGGTAGGAATTAAGTCTGTAAACTGCGGGCTTACAACGTTTTCTATGCCAGGTATGACCTGCTGGTACCATTCCCTGCCTGACCTGATCAGGTTAACAGTTTCTTTTTCGTGCCTCCATGTGACATCGCCGGAAGAGGTTTCCGTATTGTAAGGCTGTGAAGGTACCGGTTCACCCGCAACATATGCTGCACCTCCTGGCACAGATGTGATGAAATACCAGGCAGTGTCTGAATAATAGTGTCTTCTGTATTCATATTTTTCAGAGTCCCTGCTGTAGATCCACCTGTGTGTGCCCTCGGCATAGAAGAGCAGGTAGTCACCGTCACTGCCTTTCTCAGGCTTACAGGCAATCTTCCTGAGATCGTCAGGAGCACTGCCGTCGTTATAATATGAGAGCTGCCCGGCGTTGTTACCGTAAAGCACTGCTGCTGAAGGGTCGCTGATGCCCATGTCTCTGATCTGAGAGTAGTCGAGCCGGTAAATGCCCGGCTCGGTCACCGCAAGCCTGATCCATCTGCCCTGTTTCAGCAGGGATGAATGCGCGTAATCCTGTCCCGCGGTATTCAATACCGGCAGCAGTACGAAAGCTGTGATCAGGAGCCTTTTTATTCTCATCAGCGCAAAGATAGTTAAGAGGATTATCTTTACTCCCTGAAAGACGGGTACTCAGATAAAATATTAACGTCTCTGACCCGTTGATATTGCTGAAAGCGAACCATGAGCCTCAGAAACCGGACAACCATACTGATGCTTGTTTTTTACACGCTGACCCTAAGCGGTCAGGACACCTGGTACGGTACCATGTCAGGCATGCATTTTATGTATAACCCTGCCTATACCGGGTCATCAGGTCTTCCGTTATTGAATATATCCTGCTACTCCTTCCTTCCGGGTAACAACTTCGCACTCAGGTCAGGCTATGCATCATTTGACACATATTCGCCGGGGCTTCATGGCGGGACGGGCCTGTGGCTCTGCGACGACATCCTGGGTGAGATTATGAATGACTTCAGGGCAGGAGCAAGCTATGCATATCATTTGCAGGCAGGAAGGGATCTCTTTTTTAATGCAGGTCTGACGGCCTCTGTAGTTCACCGTGGAATAAAAACGGGGGCGATCATACTTCCGGGTGACATTGATCCATTCAACGGTTTTCAGGGAACACACTCGGAGTATATTACAGCCGGTGCTGTCACGGCTTTTGATATCGGCACAGGCATTACTTTTGCAAAAGGACCATGGTACGGCGGGGTTTCCGTCATGCACCTGACACAACCATGGCTCAGCGAAAGTCGTCAGAATAATGACAGGATCAGACGGCTTTATACCCTCAGCGCAGGAACTTCTTTCATTAACCGTAAGAGAGAATTAAGCCTCAACCCGTCAGCGATACTCCTTGCCCAGGCAGATAATGTGATAATATATTTAGGAACAGAAGCTCTTTACCGCAGCCTGATGGGTGGAGTAGCCTTCTGGCATGCCGCCTCAGGATTTACTGTGGCGGAGCCGTCGGTGGGATGGGATACGGGATCGACAAAGATCATATTATCATATAGTTATGTGCTGGCCGGAGGTGTTACGGCAATTAAAGGTACGGCGATTGTTAAGGCCGGACTTACTATTTGTTTCAATAATGTTGAAAAAAGTAGAGCCATTCACATAATAAAGTTACCTGATTTGTAGTTATTTTGGTGCAGCGTTTTGTTTTTGACTTATTTATAGAATTGAAAATTAACCTAGTTAACATAATTTGACCATGTATAAACTGAGAGCTTTACCGGTGTTTGTAGTTGTTGCGCTCTTCCTCTTTTCTTGCAAGGGAGCACAGCAGGACAATGTGTCTCCGACAACAGGCTGGAGTTACCGGGATCCTAAATCAAGTGATGTGAATGACCTTGGCTATCCAATCGGGGAAGCGTCAGAGCAGATCACCGGGCCCAATCTTGTACTCATAGAAGGTGGAACATTCACCATGGGACGGGTTGATCAGGATGTGATGTTCGAATGGAACAATACGCCACGCAGGGTCACCGTATCATCTTTCTACATGGATGAGACAGAGGTTACCAACCTCGATTACCGTGAATACCTCTTCTGGCTGAGACGTGTTTACAGTGATTACCCGGAAGTACACCGCCGTGCCCTCCCTGATACTCTGGTATGGAGAAGCCCGCTTGCCTTCAACGAACCGTATGTTCAGTATTATTTCAGGCACCCCTCATACAATACTTATCCGGTAGTAGGAGTGAGCTGGCTGCAGGCTAATGACTATTGTGTATGGCGTACTGACAGGGTCAATGAGCAAATTCTTCTCGAAGGTAAATGGCAGGAACCGAACGTGGAACAGTCCGGCGCCAATAACTTCAACACCGAATCTTATTATGCTGCCCAATATGAAGGAGTCCCCGGAGAAAGGGTAGATGAGCTGCACGCACGTGTACGCCAGGAGGATGGTATCCTTCTCCCGCGTTACCGCCTGCCGACTGAAGCAGAGTGGGAGTTTGCAGCCTACGGCCTCAGGGGCAACACCTTTGAGGAAAGGATTTATGAAAGAGCTATTTACCCCTGGGACGGACATAACGTACGTAACTCGGCACCCAAATACAGAGGTGAGTTCATGGCCAATTTTGTCCGCGGTCGCGGTGACATGATGGGCGTAGCAGGTAACCTGAACGATGCCGGTAGCATCACTGTCGACGTAAGATCATACTGGCCCAATGACTATGGCTTGTATTGCATGGCCGGTAACGTCAATGAATGGACACAGGATGTATATCGCCCGCTTTCTTCAGAAGATGTCGATATGTTCAACCCCTTCAGAGGTAACGTATTTACCGACCTTCGACGTGACGCAAACGGCCAGGTAGTTGAAAAAGACAAACTCGGCAGATTGCAGATAGATACTGTCAAGCCTGATGATGTAGCCAACAGGTTTAACTACCAGAAATCAGATTACAGGAACTACCTCGACGGTGACGTCATATCAAGCATCTCTTCAAGCCTCGAATGGTCAGGTAATGCTGAACTGCCCCAGACTGAGAGGATGTATGCACAGAATGAAACTGACAACGACTATGTTACCCTTATTAATGACAAGGCAAGGGTAATAAAAGGCGGATCATGGAAAGACAGGGCTTATTGGCTCAATCCTTCTACACGCCGTTATCTTGATCAGGAAGCATCACGTGATGACCTTGGCTTCAGATGCGCAATGATCAGGGTGGGTAGTCCAACCGGACTGAAATGAGATCATCTTTAAAATGATACCGGGCCTCATTATGAATAATAATGAGGCTTGTTTTTAAATAACCATGGAGCTAAACGAGTTATATTCCATTGTCCGCAATTCTGCAGGTATAGCTACAGATTCAAGGACTGTCCGTCAGGGTCAGGTTTTCTTTGCCCTCAAAGGGCCTGCCCATGACGGTAACACTCACGCTGCAGAGGCTGTCCGCGCCGGTGCAATAGCTGCAGTGGTTGATGACCCTGCCCTCAAAGGAAAGAAATACATACTGGTGGATGATGTTCTTGTGACGCTCTCCCTCCTGGCCATGAGGCACCGCAGGGGACTTACCGTTCCTGTCATTGCCGTCACCGGCTCCAACGGCAAGACCACCACTAAAGAGCTTATTACCGCAGTGTTGTCGAGGAAAAAAAGAGTGCACAGCACAACTGGCAACTTTAATAACCATATCGGAGTACCGCTTACACTCCTCAGCTCACCTCATGACATGGGTTTTATGGTAGTCGAAATGGGAGCCAACCACAAAGGGGAAATAGCCGGTCTCTGCCAGACAGCAATGCCAACACTGGGGATTATAACCAATATCGGAAGGGCACATATTGAGGGTTTCGGATCTTTTGAAGAAGTAAAGGCGGCCAAATCAGAGCTGTATCAATGGCTCGGCAGCAGCGGAGGTACGGCTATCTATAACGATCAGAACAGCATGCTTAAAGAGCTTGTATCAAAAACGGTACAAAATACTGTTCCCTATTCACGCCCGGCAGGAAGCAAACTGAAAGTAGAAATTGCAGAGACTGAGAGTATGTTTCTAGCCGTAAAAGCTGTATACGAAAAGCATGATTATGTTTTTACCACTAATCTTTTCGGGACTTACAATATTGATAATGTGAGGGCTGCCATAGCCACCGGTCTTTATTTCGGTGTCCCGGTAAGTGAGATCATTTCTGCAATATCATCGTACAAACCGGTCAATAACCGGTCGCAGGTTGTCGATACCGGAAAGAATGTACTTGTATGTGACTCTTATAATGCCAATCCATCGAGTATGGAAATGGCAGTCTCGTCATTCGCGGCATTAAAGGCTGACAGAAAGATGCTGATCCTCGGGGATATGCTTGAGCTCGGCTCAGATAGTCAATCCGGACATGCTGCTGTGATAGATCAGCTGAATAATCTCACGGATGCGGAGGTATTCCTTATCGGTCCGCGCTTCAGTGAAGTTGCAGGCCATATCAGGGCACGTTTGTTCGGATCATCCGATGAGTTGCGCGGATGGCTTCTCTCAAACCGTCCGGAGGGATATACAATACTGGTAAAAGGCTCAAGGGGCATGGCTCTTGAGAAAATCTATCCGTTACTCTGATCTGCCGGTGAGATTGATCACAACAATCTCAGGCCGGGTACCTATACGCATCCGTGGGCCCCATATGCCGAATCCCGATGAGACTATAACATGAGTTTTGCCAAACATGGCATAACCGTGGCCTAATTCGAACATTTTAGAGACGATGAAAGTCAAAGGCCAGATCTGACCGTTATGTGTGTGGCCTGAAAGTTGAAGATCGACGGTTGTTGCTGCAAGATCCGACAGTCCGTAAGGCTGGTGATCAAGCAGGATGACCGGCCTGGCAGGATCCGTCTTAGCCAGCAGACTGTCAAGAGATGCACGCCCGTTACTGAAGCCCTGATTGGCTGATCTGTCAAGCCTGCCGATTAACTGTACGCCGTCAGCAATGGTCACAACTTCATCCTTGAGAACCCTGATGCCTTTGCTTTCTATATATGGGACTGTCTTTTTAATATCCCCGATATATTCATGGTTTCCTGTGATGGCGTACTTGCCGTATTGAAGTTCAGGAAGACTGAGGTAGGAGAGCAGGTCACCCCGCAGGACCGGACCAATACTTCCGTCAATAAGATCACCCAGGAAAAGAACCAGGTCAGGCTTCTCATCCCCTATCATCTCTGACAGATGTCTCATGCTTCTCTTCCTGATTACGCTGCCGAGATGTATATCTGACACAGCCACTATCCGCAGTTGTCCATCGGCATCGCTGAGGGTCTTGTCAACAGTGAGATCATAACGCTTTTTCACAGGACTTACCGCTATTATAAATCCAATCACAATAAGTACCGCAGTAGTGACGGTAACACCTGCAAAGAGCCAGAGTCTCAGTTTTGGCATGAAGTCGTCAGGCACAATGTGAAACGGTCTCTGCACCAGCAGAAGTATGTCAGCCATCAGCCAGATAAGAAAGCCATAAAGCATGAAGGCCATCCAGAACCCGCCGATGACATTCAGTATATCAGTAAAAACATTTGAATTGCCGTATTCAAGAAATTTACCTGCAATAAAGGCTGAGGCAAGAATCAGGAATATGATGGTATATGTTCTGACATTGTATCCGGTTCCGGCAAGTGCACGCTGACCCTTGATGTACAGGTAAAGATTAACCAGAAAATAGACTGTAAAGACTATTATGAAGAAAATTGCCATTTGCTGTCGTCTCTTTAATGCCACTTCAGATCTGTGAAATTTCTTTTACCACGTATATAATACTCAAAAATGACTGATTTGTTCATCATCGTATGGGGAGAATTATACATGTCGGGGTGAGGTGCAAGTGTCCGGAATGTTTTTATTGCAGTGTGTGCCTTACGGAAATCCCTGTGAGCCCTCACCACGGCTCCAAAGGCTGCGCGGCCGGAGCGGAAGAGAAGCATTACTGCTGCCAGCCCGTCAAGTACCTGCCTTATGAATATGGTCCGGTGAAGATGCCTTGAGGGAAGATTCTTTGCCAGCATCATGAGGCTGTTACGGTAATTATAGTATATTTTGGTTGGTGAATCATAGCTCAGTGTTCCGCCGCCGACATGCCATACTACCGCTTCGGGGACGTAGCAGATGATATAACCTGCATTCTGCATCCTCCAGCACAGGTCGATCTCCTCCATGTGAAGAAAAAAGGCGTCGTCAAAGCCGTCGCACTGGTCAAAGGCGGAAGCCCTCACGGCCATACAGGACCCTGATGCCCAGAAAATCTCACGGGTATCGTTATACTGCCCGCAGTCTTCTTCGATACTGTCGAAGAGACGCCCGCGGCAGAAAGGATAACCATGCCTGTCAATAAACCCTCCCGCGGCGCCGGCATATTCAAAGAAAGAAGGTTTATCAAGTGACCTGATCTTTGGCTGACATGCTCCCACGCGCGGATGCATATCCATAAAGGTCGTCAGGGTCTCAGACCATCCCTTTTCGACGCTCACGTCCGAGTTGAGGAGAATATAATACTCTGCCTCAACCTCTTTGAGGGCTCTGTTATAACCACCGGCATATCCCCAGTTCCTTTCCATCCTTATGACCCTTAGCCCGGGATGGCTGGCTGAGAGCCAACCTACTGAATCGTCGTCGGATCCGTTATCAGCTACTATTACTTCAGTATCATTTGATACGGTACTGTCAATGACGCCGGGCAGGAATTTTTCCAGGAACTCCCGGCCGTTCCAGTTCAGGATGACAACAGCGGTCTTAATCATTTTTAACAGGTTTTTTATGTTTCCATCGCCGGTGTGACCATAGCCAGTACTCAGGTTTTTCCCTTATAACTGCCTCAAGCATCTCTGCATACCGTGAAGTGATAAAGTCTGGTGCCTCTTCCCCGGGATGCTCTGTAATAATCTCAAAAGCCATCTCGTAATAGCCTCTTTTTATTTTGTTAATGTTCACAAAGATAACTGGCATGTCATACTTTACGGCCAGTTTCTCGGCGCCCCGGAAGAAGTCGGTCTCCTGGTTAAGAAAAGTGGTCCAGTATGCATGCTCATCCGGCGGGGGCGCCTGGTCTGCAATGAATCCGGACATGGTAAGGATCTTTTCATTCCTGAATTTCAAAAGATCTCTGAGAATGTATTGCATCGGTGATGCCCAGATACCGAATTTAGTTCTGAGGTTCAGGATAAACTGATCGAAATACTTGTTTTTCAATGGTTTATAAATCGTAAGAATCCTGAAGTGAGTTACCAGCTGTACTGCTGAAAACCATTCCCAGTTATTATAGTGACTGCTGAGTGCTATTACGCTCTTTCCCTCCCTGTACAGTCGGTCAAAGCCATGCACATCCCTGATAGCAAACCTTTTTGTAATCTGTTCCGGGCTCATATGAGTAACCTTCAGTGTTTCGGCGAACAGATCGGCGAGATGTCTGTAGAAGCGGCGTTCGATCTTTTTCCGCTCAGCTTCGCTCTTCTCAGGAAATGCATTCCTGAGATTTACGGCTACTACCTTCCGGCGATAACCTGCCAGGTAATATAAAACAAGGTAGAATAAGTCCGAAAAGAGATATAGTACCCGCAGGGGAAGCAGTGTAATGAGATAATTTATCCCGGAAAAGATATAGAAACCTATCGCTTTCATCAGACTTCTGTTTCAATAAGTTCTCCGGTCATTGAAGCATCGTCACGCAGTGATACCAGCTTCACCCGCCTGATGGTTCCCGGAAGCTCCTTTCTGTAGGGTACCAGTGTCCTTATGTAGTTGCCTGTCAGTCCTGACAGCATGCCGTCTGCGCTTCGTTTTTCAAGAAGCACATCATATATATTGCCTGTTGCTGACTGCATGAACTGAATGCGTTTCCTCCCTGAAAGCCTTATCAACTGTCTGCTGCGTTCTTCTTTCTCAGAAGCCCTGACTGCTCCCGGCATAGTTGCGGCAGGGGTGCCCGGACGAGGAGAAAAAGCAAATACATGCAGGTATGAAAGAGGAAGGTTATCGAGGAAACTATAAGTCTCTTCAAAATCTTCCCCGGTCTCACCGGGAAACCCCACTATCACGTCAGCTCCAATGGAAGCGCCAGGCATCAGATTTCTGACCCTCATTACGCGGTCCCGGAATGTCTCCCTGCGGTAACGCCGGCGCATGAGCCCAAGTATCTTATCATTGCCGCTCTGCAGGGGCATGTGAATGTGCGGCATCAGCACCGGCTCAGAGTTGATCAGATGGATAATAGGGTCAGTGAGAAGGTCAGGCTCAATAGAAGAGAGCCTCAGCCGCCTGAGCCCCCCGATGTGCACCAGTGATTTCAGCAGGTTGTCAAGTGATTCCCCGGTGCTTTTCCCGAAGTCGCCTACATTGACCCCTGTAAGAACGATCTCTTTAACGCCTGTGGCGACAATCTGCGTTGCTTCCTCAACTATCTCACTGATGAACGGGTTACGGCTCTTGCCTCTTGCAAGAGGTACGGTACAATACGAACAGCGGTAGTCACACCCGTCCTGCACCTTCAGGAATGATCGCGTACGGTCACCCGCAGACCAGGATGAAATAAATCCCTCAGCATCGATGTTCTCACATGAATGAACCTCAGGTGCTGTTCCCTTGCTGAGGTTGTCAATGTAAGCTGCAATATCAAATTTTTCATAAGTCCCGAGCACGAGGTCAACACCTTCAATAGCGGCCACTGCTCCGGGCTTCAGCTGCGCATAGCAGCCAACGACGGCTACAAAAGCATCAGGATTCCTATTGATAATCTTCCGTACAGCCTGACGGCATTTCCGGTCAGCCGTTTCAGTAACGCTGCATGTGTTAATTATGAAAACATCAGCGTCACTGTCAGGAGAGACTCTCTCATACCGGTCATCAGCGAATGACCGTGCGATAGTGGAGGTTTCGGCAAAATTAAGCTTGCATCCCAGTGTCTGAAACGCTACTTTCTTCTTCAAATTTAAACGGTTACTGTTCCGGCTGCTAAATTAGCAAAAAAGCCGGTCTAAAGCAGCCTGCTCGCCAGTTCTGCCAGAAAGCTCCTTTCACCCTTGACCAGATGGACATGAGTAAAGAGATCCAGTCCTTTCATCTTGTCGGAGAGGTAGCTCAGACCGTTGGAGCCCGAGTCGAGATACGGGGAGTCTATCTGTTCAATGTCGCCGGTGAATATCATCTTAGTGCCTTCGCCTGCCCTTGTTATAATGGTCTTGACTTCGTGAGGCGTAAGGTTCTGTGCCTCGTCGACGATGAAAAAGATGTTTGAGAGGCTGCGTCCCCTGATATAAGCCAGCGGGGTGATGACGAGCTTTTCATCCTTGATCATGTCATTTATGCGTATGAACTCCGGACTTTGCGAACTGAAACGGTGTTTAATGACCGTCAGGTTGTCAAAGAGAGGCTGCATATAAGGATCCATCTTTTCCTTCACATCACCGGGAAGGAATCCCATGTCACGGTTTGCAAGCGGCACGATGGGTCTTGCCAGAAAAATCTGCTTGTACCGTTTGTACTGATGGAGCGCAGCGGCCAGTGCAAGCAGTGTCTTGCCTGTTCCTGCCTTGCCTGTGAGCGAGACTAGCTGTACATCGGGATTACACAGGGCATCAAGGGCAAAGGTCTGTTCGGCATTTCGCGGATCGATACCGTAAGTCGTCTGCTTCAGTACCCTGACCAGCATCTTGGTAACAGGGTTATAGTGAGCGAGAGCACTCGAATTGCTGTTGCGCAGAATGAAAAAATGATGACCGGGCTCCTGATCCTTCACTTTCAGCTCGGTGGCAGGCACACCCTCAGGCTGCTCATAAAGCTTGTTTATCAGACCGTGGTCAATATTTTCGATCGTCTTTATACCCTTATAAAGATCATCAAGGTTGGCCACCTTGTCGTTCTGATAATCCTCAGCCCTTACGCCCAGCGACTTGGCCTTCATTCGCAGGTTGATATCCTTGGTGATCAGCACCACCACCTTATCCTTGTTCTGCTGGGTGACAAAATCGGCAATGGCAAGGATCCGGTGATCCGGTGTCCTCTCGGGAAAAGACTCCGAAACACGTTCAGAGAACTGTTTACCTGTCTCAATATGAAGGGTGCCCAGGCTTTCACCCAGGGGTATGTTGCCGGTAAGCAACAGGTCGCCGGATATCTTGTCAAGCTCACGGGTGAACTCGCGTGCATGAAAATTGATCATGTCACTTCCGCGCTTGAACTTATCGAGCTCCTCAAGAACAACAATAGGGATGACGACGTCATTTTCCTCAAAGTTGTAGATGCATGTGTAATCATGCAGTAATACGTTTGTGTCCAGAATAAAAATCTTCTTTTGCTTTTTCTTTTTCGCCATAACAGAATAGTTTTAAATCGATAACAATTCCGGCGCAACTGTTATCATGTGCACAAAGATAGCCGCTCACCCTGCTGTCAAAGGGCAGTTTTAGTAAATTTGCAAACAACGGACACAAGGTTATTAACATGACATACAAAGAAACCACGGATTATTTGTACAGTCTCCTGCCTGCTTATCACAGGATAGGTAAAGCAGCTTACAAGGGAGACCTGAACAACACGATTGAGCTTGACAGCTACTTCGGCCATCCTCATAAAAGGTTCCGTTCCATTCATGTGGCGGGCACCAACGGCAAGGGCTCCGTCTCTCACATGCTTGCATCTATACTGCACGAAGCAGGATACCGGACTGGTCTTTATACCTCGCCGCATCTCAGGGATTTCAGAGAACGGATAAGGTTAAACGGGCAGATGATCAGTGAGGAAGAGGTTATTTCTTTTGTTGAAAAACATGATCAGCTTATCAGGCGGATCGAACCTTCTTTTTTTGAATTGACGGTTGCGATGGCTTTTGACTACTTCGCAAGGATGGAGGCTGACGTGGCGGTTGTTGAAGTGGGTATGGGAGGCAGGCTTGACTCCACCAATATAATCACGCCTGCACTATCCATAATAACGAACATCGGGCATGATCACATGGAGTTCCTGGGCGATACCCTGGCGGCAGTTGCCGGTGAGAAAGCCGGTATTATAAAAGAAGGCGTGCCTGTGGTTATAGGAGAGACTCAACCTGAAACGGTGGATGTGTTCGCAGCAAAATCAGCTCAACAGAATGCCCGGGTGTCGTTTGCAGACATGGAATTCTTCTGCACACTGGGCAAAATGAATGATAAGAACGGTATCAGAGAGTACATCCTGCAGGATCTCGTGACCCGCATAACTACTTCGGGAACAACTCCGCTTGGCGGTCTCGCACAACAGAAGAATATTCAGACTGTCGCTGCAGCTGTAAACATCCTTTCAGTGCCTTTTGGCCTGAGCCGTGATCATTTTGTAAATGGTATTGCTAATGTGATCAACAATACCGGACTGATGGGGCGATGGCAGGTGCTTTCAGGCTCTCCTCTCACCGTCTGCGACACGGGACATAACCATGAGGGACTCGAGTATGTAGTCAGACAGATAAGTCTGACACCGAAGAAGAGACTTCATATGGTCATAGGGTTTGTGAACGACAAGGACCTGTCGCTGGTTCTGCCGCTTTTACCGCGTGATGCCCTATATTATTTCACGAAAGCTTCTGTACCGCGGGCTCTTGATGAGAAAGCCTTGAAGGCTGAGGCTGAGAAATATGGGCTTAACGGTGCCAGCTACCCATCTGTTTCCGGGGCGCTTGAGTCTGCCAGGGCCTCTGCCAATGCTGATGATATGATATTCATTGGCGGATCAACTTTTGTTGTGGCAGAAGTGGTGTAGTTTCAGGCAATGGGCAATAGTGTCCTTCCTTGAAGGACTTTAAAGACTTTCGATTTTCAGACTTATACAGCTTCTATCGTTGAAGGCGGTTTGGAGGCTATGTTATAAGTAACTGACACAACACCAGGTACTTTCTTTAGTATGATTGAAGCCAGTGTCTCCAATAGTTCAAACGGCAATTTGGTAGGTCTGGCCTCACGCGCATCAATGCTGTCCCAGCAGCGGACCTCTATCTGACGCCCGAAGTCCCGTTTGCCATCGCGCATTCCTGTGACACGATCGTCATGCAGAATGGCCAGATACTGAAAGGCACCCTGTCCGGCAAGCATCTCCTCAACAATTGCCGTGGCTTTACGAACGATGTCAAGCTTCTCCTGTGTAACCTCACCGATTATACGTGCAGCAAGAGCCGGACCGGGGAAGGGTATCCTGTTGAACATCTCTTCCGGCAATCCCAGTGCCTTGCCGGTCATCCTTACACCGTCCTTGCGGAGCTGTATCAGCGGCTCGAGGATCTGGTACCCGAACGCTTCCCGGGGGTCAATACCCAGCTGGGCAAAGACATTATGCTGTCGTTTGATGCCTGCTACGGTCTCATCAACGTCGGTAAGGATGGTTCCCTGCAGCAGATGCTTTGCGCCGCTCTCCCTGACAATACGTCCGAATACTTTCTTATAAAAGGTCTGGGTAATGGCCTCGCGCTTCTGTTCAGGGTCGGTTATGCCTTTCAAAGCCTCAAGAAATTCATATTGCACATCAACGATCTCCACAGTGACCCCGAGCTTTCTGAAAATATCCGCTACTCTTCTGGGCTCACCTTCCCGCATCAGTCCGTTCTGTATGAAGACCGTCCTGAGCCTTGTATTCAGCGCCCGGTGACCGAGCATGGTCACAACAGATGAGTCTACACCTCCTGAAAGGGCATTGATTGCCATACCGCTGCCAACGGCAGCTCTGATCTCATTGACTTTTTCAGTTATGAATTTTTCAGTGTTAAGGTCGTGCGATTTAATTTCCTTGATCATCTTACGGTATTATTGGTTGCTGTTACAAATATAATAAAAGCATGGGTATAAGGCTTTGAACATGGAGCAAGGTCAACAAAGGAATATTTGAACACACAAAATCAAAAATCAGAATTAGCTTATATGTGACTTCATCCCTTCAACCATTCAACTCTTCAACTGACCTTCAGACTTACACATATTTTTCCTACCTTAATCCCCAAATTCCAATCATATGAAAAAATCCGTTCTTGTTGCGCTGATAATTCTGATCCCGGTCATCATGCTGAATGCTCAGGAGAGCAGAAGACTGACAATTCTCCACACTAATGACTTTCACTCACACCTTCAGGGATACGCTCCGGAATTGGCGTACACCCCCCTGGTCGTTGACGGTGATCCTACTGTCGGCGGATTTTCAAGGATCGCAGGGATAATTTCAGAAGTTAAGTCTGAAAATCCGAATTCGACCCTGGTACTTGATGCTGGCGATTGCATGATGGGAACGCTTTTTCAAACCCTGGAACCGGAAACCGGATTTCAGCTTCATATAATGAAGCAGGCAGGCTATGATGTTGTGGCCCTTGGAAACCATGACCTCGACTTCGGCACTCTAAAATACGCAGAGATAGTCAGAAATGCAGTTAAGAAGGGAGAAATACCCATCTTGCTGGCAGGTAACGCTGTCACCGATCCTGATAGCCAGGCTGACAATGAATTCGAGGCGCTGATTAATGATGGCCTGATAAAAAAGTATACAATAATTGAGAAGGAAGGTCTTAAAATTGGAATCTTCTCGCTGCTCGGAAAAGATGCTGATGAATCAGCTCCCTATGCCAAACCAGTAACCTTTGAAAAGATTATCCCGGCAGCAAAGAAACTGGTTAAACAACTGAAAAAAGAAGGTTGCGATGTTATTATATGCCTGTCACACAGTGGTGTGACTAAAGATAAAAAAGGAGAATGGACCGGAGAAGATGTGAAGCTTGCACGGAAAGTAAAAGGTATTGACCTTATCATCTCCGGACACATACATATCCTTCTTAAAGAGCCCCTGTTTGTTAAAGGAGTACCGATCGTGGCGGTGGGTGATAACGGAAGATTTGTTGGCAGAATTGAACTTCTTGCAGGCAGCGGCGGCGTTAAACTTGACAAATACGAAGCCATTCCCATGGACGACAGGATTAAATCTCAGAGTGAGATTCAAACGGAAATAATTGAACAGCAGGAAGAAATAAACAAAGCAATACTGAATCCACTAGGACTGACCTGTGATATGCCTGTTGCCATCGCTCCATATAAGATTTCCTACAGTGAATTCGAAGACGCTGCAGGAAGCAACCTGGGTCCGCTTGTTGCCGATGCAATATATAATTATGTAAACAGTATAGGTCCGGGCACCGATATTGCCATAGTGGCCGCAGGTGTCCTCCGCGATCCGATCCAGCCGGGCGTGCAGGGCGTGGCTGATGTCTTCAGGACGTATGTCACTTGGTTCCGGTAAAGACAAAGTGCCCGGTTATGCTCTTTCAGAGTTGTGGTTCACCGGAAAAGAGCTTAAGAATATTGCAGAGATACTGATATTTTTATCAGTATCGACGCCATCAAATTACCCCTATTTTTCTCATCTGCGTATCGATTACGATCCTGACGGCAGAATTTTCAATAAGGTTCGTAAGATTGAACTAACTGATCACCAGGGAAATGTATCGGTGGTGAACACATCAAAGGACGATACGAAGCTTTATTCAATGGTGGCCAACTCATATATAGTTGATAACATTGCCCTAGTAAAAAAGAAAACACTGGGCCTGATCAAGGTTGAGCCTAAGGACGCCGATGGTAACCTCGTTACTGACCTGAGCAGCGCAGTTGCAGATTTTAATGCCACTAAGTCAGGTACACAGGAAGGTAAGGAATGGCTTGCCCTGATGAATTATCTTCAACAGTTTAAGCCTGCTGCGGAGGGAGGCCTGCCGGTGATACCGGAGTACTATCAGAATCCACCAAAATCGCTCGTGTCAGTCAGCAGCAAAAAGTGATAAAAGCACGGCATATCCCTTTTTTTGTAATGTTCTTCAGCCCGTATTCGAAAACAGGACTGAAGCGTCATTTTCACAGCGTTGAATTTGACTGCAGGCTGAACACAACAGACAGGTCGTAAAATAAAAAAGCCATGATCAGGGCATTATTACTTTTCAGTATCACTATTTTATCATTTGGGTCTCCGGCCACTGGCAGTGATTGCAGCAACTGCACTGTTTACAAAGGATATATCAGCGGTAATATGTATCTGTGGGAGAAGGGAATGGGCGAGTTGCAGGAGGCTTTCCTCAGAACTTCCGAACCCTGTCTGCTCTTCACCCTGACAGAAGCAAGGTATGGATACATAGGTTTCCTGCTCGGAAAAGATAAAAAGGATGAAGCTAAACCACTCGTCGACATATTTGAACACGAAATTGAACAGCTGGCAGGTTACCGGGAGTACAAGGCGGAGACAGAAGCGTTCAGGATTGCCTTGCTTGGGTTTCGTATGGGACTGAATCCTGCAAAGACCATGTCACTGGGACCCAGGGCACTTAAGCAACTTGAAAAGGCACTCGCTATAGACATTTCCAATGCCGCTGTCTGGATAGAAAAGGCCAACTCCGAAGCTCATATGCCGGCATTTGCAGGTGGGTCAAAGGTTAAGGCAGCAGAATCATTCAGGGAAGCCCTGCGCCTGTTTGAGGCTGACCCTTCTCTTTCAACCTGTAACTGGAGATACCTTAATACAATGGTTTTGATGGGACAGACACTTGAAAAGGCGGATGATTACGCAGGCGCCCGTGAAGCCTACCTCAAAGTCCTGGAAAGAGAACCGGGATTGCAGTGGGTTCGCGACGAACTGCTGCCTGCCGTAGAAAAGAAAATCAAATAGATACAAATAATCCACGCAGAGAAAATAGTCTTGATTGTATAACTGCTTTCCTTTGCTGTTATTGACATCTTCTACGGGATATTCTCCTGAGCAGGCAGATCATTCTCTGTAAAGATCCTGGAAAAGTGATTTTCCAGGTGCCTTCTTATTCCTGTCCGGAACTCGTCAGCGGTACCACTTTTGAGAAGTGACACAAGCTCTTTGTGCGATTTGTATCTTTTTCTTCTTCCTTTTCCCTTCAGCAACCCGATATTATAGACATACCGGAAAGCCGGGAGAGACAAATTCTGAAAATCCTCCAGCGTATCGTTGCCGGTCATTTTGTACAGCCTCCCGTGAAATCTGATCTCATGGTCTAAATCGAAAAGAATATTGTCGGCGTGGTCAGGCTCAATCCTGACAATCTGTTCAAGTTCCTCAATATCAGCATCGGTTTTCCTTGAGAAAATGAAATCAGCCATTCCCACTTCCAGGGCCAGACGTATCTCAAAGATGTCCATCAGGGTCTTCTTGTCAAGTATTCCGGGTATCAATGATTTCTCAAGGATGGCAGAGAGGTCTGGACTCTTGATAATTGTTCCCCTATGTTTCCTTGACTCGATGAGTCCCATCGTCTTGAGCCTGTTAAGCGATTCCCTGATGACAGTCCGGCTCACACCCATGAATGAGGCCAGCTCTGTTTCTTTTGGAATTGAGTCACCCGGTCTCAGTTCCTTATAAAGGAAAACTTCTATCAGGCGTTTCTCAACCTTATCTACAAGGCTGCCTGTATCTGTTTCTTCATGCTCAAGCCTCAGGTCGCGGCTATCCATTATTCATCGAATTTATGCTATGCTTGTTCAAATAGTAAAAATAAACCAATGTTACACACTCTGTTTGTTTTCTCATTCTTTTTTTCGGTCCGTGCAATTGTTATAGCATTAGTCCGTTATTAACATCAATCAGTATGACCCAAATCTGAAGCTTATATTCTTTCAATGCATTCAACTCCCTTATTTAATAGCGAGGAACTATCCCTAAACTATTCCCTATGCTAAGACGAGCTTTTTTTCTTTTTGTGCTTTCAACTGTTTTATGGTTCGGATCCGGAAAAACAATGAAAGCGCAGGGCTGGACATTTACGGAAACCATATCGCATTCGGGACCAGGCCCGTGCATCCCCTATCCACAACTTCCGCCTATAGTTTATTACACCAAAGATGCCTGCGAGTACAACCGGTCGGCAGAATTGAGCAACAACGGTGATGACTGGTCAGCCTTTGGCGATGGCAGCTGTATCCTGATTATTACCTGCGGCCCGTGCGTCGGATCTGATCCGGGACCCGGTCCCACCGGATCAGGCGGCAGCTCAATTATGGGAAATCCGGGAGAAGTCAGTATCACCGGACTGCTGACTGGTAATGCCTTGTTTTCACCGCACGACACAAGGGACATTGAGACCTGGATCAACGACTTCCTGCAAAGGAATAAATCAATGGGCATTTCGGTTGAAGGAATGAGTCAGATCACTTCAGGAGATGTGCCACTGACAGGCAATGCCGGCTTTAATAAGTTTTACACCGAACAGATGATGAGGTTTCAAAAACCTGAGCAGGGTGGCACTGTCTATCTTAAGGAAGGTCAGAATACAATTGACCCCAATGACCTGAAGAATACTTCCAGAGCTGCCTCTGAACCAATTATAAAGAGCGTTCCGATGAGCCCGGAGAAGCAGTATGGTCAGAAATACGCTGACAAGGCTGGTCTCTTCGAAGATTCTGAGAATGGTATCGTTGACGAAAGGACAAATCTTAATCCATATATTGATTTTGGAAGGGCGGCAGCAGTCTTTGGAGTCGGATTTCTGAAAAAGGGGGCAATCCCTGCAATAGTAATAGTCGATGTACTGGCCGAAGATATTAAACTCGGAGTGCAGCTGTATAAGAATATGTATATGGGTGAAAATGAGCCGATACCGGAAACCGGAAAGATCCTGTGGAATACTGCAGAGAATATTACTACAGATGTTGCCGGTGCGCTAATTGGCAATAAAGCCGGAAATGTGGTTGTAGCCGCTACTGCCAAACATGTTGAAGGAGTATTGGTCAGCAAGGGAGTGCTTCCGGGGATCGCCAAGATCTCAGATAAGACCAAAAATATATCCGAAGCTGTCAATACCGGATTCAGTGTGCTGACAGGAGGCAATGACCTTGTCGATGAATGGGGCAAAACGCAACAGAAACTAAACAACGGTGGCAAATGATGAATAGAGATATCATGAGAAGAATTATCCTGCTCGCGGCTTTCTGTTTTTTTTCTCCCCTGTTCCAGTGCCTCCAGGGTCAGAAACAACTACCGGGTAACGATTCACTGAGTTTTGAAGTGCTTCTGACAGACAGAATGTTCAGCGATTTAGACATGAAGAGTAAGTTTATAAATTCCCTGGATATTACACCTGAGAGGCTTATCCTTCTTTCAACTCCCAGCCAGTACTATCTGCTTGGCTGGGGAGGTATTGTTCCTCTCGGGAAAAAAATGACTCAGGAAATTCAGTCATTTGCACTCACTCCGGACGGATTATTATTGACCGTACGCGGAAATGAATTATGTAGTTTTGACAGCCTGGGTACCCTTTCAGCCATGTTTAAGTTGCCTCGTAATGGAATGGGTATCAGCGCCGGGCAAGAGGTGATGTATTTATTCGATCGTAATCCGGGACAGAAAGCATACCCGCTGTATGTTTTAGCACGCGGAGGCAAATACATGAAGCTGCTTGAGACTCCGGACCCTATCACATCGGTGGCTGAGACTGATGATGCAGTTCTTTTTGCAGCCGGAGCTAACCTTTATAGTGTCAATCCGTCGACAAAAGAACTCAAACTTCTTTTTACCGAAGAAAACGATAAAAGCATACTGTCTGTGACTAATGACCGGACCAATGATATCGCATATTTCTCAACTGCGGATAAAGTATTCGCAGTCAGGAATTCGGGTCTTGGGATAATAAGCGAAAAAACAGGCGGAATACTGAAGTACTTCAACGGACTTATTGTTTTTGATCCGGCCACCAAAATGATGATGCGTATACTTGGCCTTGAAGAGGCGCTGGCAAGGAAGCCGCAGACACCAACGGCAGCACCGTCTGTCCAGGCTCCGGCGACACCGGCAGCACCGGCAGCAACGTCCCCCGGCAGCACGCAGCACTCTGTCCAGGCTCCGGCGACACCGACAGCACCGGCAGCACCTGAGGCACCATCCGGCGATATAGAAACTGTTAAGGTACTTACTAATGAAAGCGTGGTTGATCTGGTCGGGAACGAACTTTCTGATAACATTATCATTAATATAATCAGACGTGCAAAGGTTGACTTCAATCTGACAACTGATGCGGTCATAGAGCTCTCTAACAAGGGCGTGTCACCGGAAGTGATAATGGAGATGAGGCAGGCAATGAAACAACAGGCATCCGGACAGCAGAAGTAATAACATGAAATCAATTATATCAATGAAAAAACATATTTCTCTGATTTTGACCGGATTGTTTATAGCAGTCATGGTTAATGCACAGAATCCTGAGACACTGACAAACAGTTCTGTGATAAAAATGTCAAAGGCAAATCTGTCAGATGAACTTATAACCGATATGATACAGAATTCTCCGGTTAAGTTCGATCTTGACGAAAATGCACTGAAAAAACTTGAAAGCGAAGGCGTTTCAGCGGCTGTAATTCAGTCGATGAAAACTGCAGGAGGAGTGGCTGAATCAGCAGCGGAGAAACCTGCTCCCGTACCGGAGAAAAAAGCAACACCGGCTTCGATTGAGAAGGAGCAGGAAGCCATTGAACCCGCAGCTGCATACGAACCTTCGGTACTAACAGAGACCAGATCAGTTGAAGCCCTCAATTATGTAACACCTCTGACAGAGCTGATCAAGTTCAATGAAACTAAGTTTAAAGGTCTCGAAACCACCATCATCGAATGGGATAAGCAGGTCAGAGAATATGTTGCTGATGTCAACAAGGTCAAGGGCCAGATGCTGCAGGTAGAGAATGAGCTTCGGCAAAAGAAAAATGCTGATACAAAAGCTTTCAGCGCAGACATTGCTTCGCTTAAAGGGAAACTGGAAGCATATAGAAAAAATTATCAGCAGTCGAAAGACATCATGTTGAAAGGGGGCGATAA
This sequence comes from uncultured Bacteroidales bacterium, assembly GCA_963828395.1. Classification (GTDB taxonomy): domain Bacteria; phylum Bacteroidota; class Bacteroidia; order Bacteroidales; family VadinHA17; genus SR-FBR-E99. The sequence continues at coordinate 122,922 of CAWHED010000002.1, read as the reverse complement.
TATTGTAAAAAAACTTGAGACTATCAGCGGTGATATTGTCCGTGATATCAGTAAAGCCTACTCTGAGGCCGGTCAACAGGTGGGGTCATCGGATTCAGATCCTGCATCAGGTGAGAATGCGGTTAAAATGAATTACACACTTAGAGAAATTAATTTCAATGCTGTCGGCTATATCGTGTTTCTTACTGACATGCTGGCCTGGCATCAGAATGAGATCATGGAACTCAACACTGTGATTAATGACTGGAACCCGCGCGTAACTGAAACAATTAAACAGGATGCCCAGCTGAAGAGCCAGCTCGATCCTCTTGAAAAGAAGATTCAGGAGTTGAGCTCAAATTCAAAACAGAACAAATCTGAAATTTCCAGTCTCAAGAAACAGGTTTCTGAAATTGAAAAATCACGGAAAAAGCTTGCAGACAAGATGAAAGACGACGCAAAAGTTCTTGCCGCTTATCTTAAGCAGATGAGCCAGAAAAATCAGGATGCCGTGGAAGAGAGGTTCACTGATATCATCGGGAACATAACATATTCCTTCCAGGAAAAACTTAGTCTATAAGCTCCGTATGTGTGAAAATATCAAGATATTAACGATCCCAAAGGGGCAGAAGAAAGCCTGTATCTTCCTTGTCATGCTGGCGATGTTGTTGCCGACGGTAACAGTTTACGGCCATGATAATGATGACAGAACACCCGGGAAGCCGGAAAAAACCGGACCTTCACTTGATGCTGCGAGGGCATATATTATCTCTGAGGATTTCAGTAAAGCTGTTTCAGCTTATGCAGTTCTTCTTCAGAAAGATTCAGCCAGCGCTTCCTTAAATGCAGAGTATGCCTATGCTCTCGCTCTGAATGGAATTTATGATGCGGCCCTTGCACGCCTTGACCGTGTATGGACCCCTATGTCCGGTAGCACGGATGTGAATTTCTTCACCTCGCAGGTTTTTGCTCTTATGGGGTATGATATGCTGGCCATTGAGTTCGGTAGAAAGATTGCTGCGGGAAGCACTCCGGCATGGATATCATCGGCGGCACCCGGTTACCTGGAGAATTACAGTGACAGGATGCCGGGAGACAATATGTCAGAAGATGGTGATGTTGTGGCAGATTTCAAGCGAGCCAACAGGCTGACAGCACAGAATTATAATCTGATGTCGATAGCTATGTTTGAAGGAATAATCACCGGATACCCGGGTGAGTACCTGCCTTATGTCGGCTCAAGTATTGCCCTGGAGAAAGCGGGGTTATATGAAAAATCGGCCCAGGCTTTAGAGCAGGCACTTGCCATTATAGGTGATAATAAGGAACTGCAGGAGGCCAGACAGATGCTGGAGACCAGGCTTACTGAAATCAGAGGAAAAGCCTCTGCAGAAGGGAAGAACAGCACCACCCTCCTTCCCGCAACTGCAACACCAGACGCAAAGGGACGGCGTATGCTGGCTTATGCCGGCGGTATGTTCTCACCGTCATATTTAAGTCTGACCGGAAGAATTGGAACTTTCATATCAGATGCCGGGAGTCTCTCTGCAGACCTTGGAGTGACTTCAGGCGCGGGTGGAGCATCATTGAACCTGGGGGTAATGAATTTTTTCCGCCAGAAGATCTTTGCCGGAGGATACGGACTGGGAGTCTGGATTTGGCGGCGGATCAGCAACATTCAATATGAAATTATCAGTAGGATTCAGTATAATGAATAAGGACAAAAATTCCAGCTGGGATATTTTCTTTGACGGTCAGCAACCTCTTGCCCCTAAAGGATCTGCGACCACAGTGGGATTGTCAATAGGACGAAGCGTGTATTTCGGTTCAAGATGATGAAACAGATGAATAGATTAAAAACTGCAATAATTGTTCTGCTTATCGGCTCACAGGCGATCTTCGGGCAGGATAAGAACGCGAAGCTTGATTCGTTCAGGTCAGATGTTCTGGCAAAGTACCCGGCATATTTTACAGCGGCGGCTCTGGATGATTCAGGACAGCTCAGGCTGACAGCCGGGGAAGGTTACAGCAAGCTGACGGCCTCGGATAAAAAGGATATAATGAACATCCTGCTGAGATCATGGCAGGAATCACTGGTGGTTCTGCAGTTTGAGTCAAAACGTGAACTGTGGGGATGGAACAATGAAACAAAGGATGCAATGCTTATTGAAGCCTGGAATTTAAACCCTGACCCACCCTTTGCGGAACCTCAGGCGATGCAGTCAGACATAGCAAAGCACCCATGGTTCTTTTATATCGGTGGTGCTTCTCAGATGGATTCCAATAAGAATCTGAACGGCGCTCTGAGCGCACGTCTTGGATTCTTCCTCCTTCTCAATAAGCTGGACCTGGCAGCGTCTTTCACGGAACAGTTGTCGGGTAACCTGGAAGATGTAAGTCCTGCGATGTCGACCAGTGTAGGTCTGGCAAGCAGATTTTACTACCCGATCAAAAAGCATAATATAAGTCCCAATTTTGGTGCTGAGCTTGCAGTGACAATCCCTGCGGAGGGTAAATTGGCGTTTACACCTTATTTACTTACAGGGCTTAGCTGGTATGTGGGTCCCGGCGCCCTCGATGCCGGATTAAGGATCGGAAGCAGCTCGATGCTGATGATAGGCTATACCCTCATCCCGAAATTTAAGTCCGGAAAGTAACATTCTTTCCTCTGGGCCGGGCTGGCTGATAAAAAAAGGGCACCCGTAAGGAATGCCCTTTTACTTTATAAGCATGATTTCATTCACCCTCGCGGTAAACGAGGTTCAGTAAGGCAATTGTGTACTGTTTTGGAGAGACTGAATAAGACACGCTGTAATGCGTGGCATAATAACCGTCCCTCTGGTAGGCAGCCGGTTGCCGCACCTCGATCAGATCGTCCGGTTTCGAAAGCAGGTAATCAAGAGTTATCATTGGTTCCCAAAAAATGAATTCGCCGTTATATGAACCCCATATAAAGGTTTTTGTAAAAATACCACCCGGTTGAAACTCCGGGGATGTCACATCCACCCAGTGAGCTCCCATCTGTGGAACAATTCCAGGTGTCTGCATATATAAATCAGGTATGTACTCCGGGGCAGGCGCTAAATCCAACTGGGGAGGCAGGAGAAGAGGTATCGCCAGGCGTTCTTCATCAGGTATTATGTAAAAATGAAAATCAAAATGAGGTAACCCGTAAAACATCTCCGGTTCATGCCCCTGGGGATTCCAATCCAGTCCGACCAGTGTATAAAAATTCTCACCCTTGTTTTTAGGTAACTCAAGGGTGTACATTGCAGGTTCAGCAGGGAGATTCTCAAGCGCCTTTTCCGACAGGTTAACGCCCACCGCAACAGGCTCTCCGTTTGAGTTCTCTTTAACCCATGCCCTGGCAACACCGTTGCCAATCGGAAGCGTCGGGCTGTAAAAAGTCTGGTCCGGATTATTTACGAAACCGGACTTCTTGAGAGCGACTGTGTTCGAATTCAGCACTGAACTGATCATCTTTCTGACATGCCTGCAGTAATGATATTGCTCCTACTACCAGCAACAAACTGAAACTTTTGAAAGTTTTTTTCATCACACTAAATTTAATTGATCCTTACTCGTTTGGCTTTTCAGTTCTGCCCCGGTTATTTTCTGTGGTTGTACGGCTCCACATTAATAAAATCAAATTTTTAAACTATTAGAAAAACAATCACTCTTTTGATTTGTTCACTGATGAAACTGCTAAGGATAAAGAATTAAGATTTACTGACTAAAAAGAGATACTTTTTCCTGAGGTATCGGTTGACTGATAGACAATTATTCATAATAATATTGACTTCACGATTGAACTAGAAAGCGACAAAAGGACTTAACCCGTCAAATGGTATTATCTTTACTTTGTATAAGAGCATGATCTCATGAATCTGGAGCTAAAGGAAACCTTCCTGACATTATGGAAGAAATATTTCAGCGAAGCAGAACTACCTGTAGTCTTTTTCTATACTTTTTCTGACGGAGGATCAGAATGGGCGGAGAAGCCCAAAGGGTGGAGCTGCATCATATGCGAGCTGGCTAAGGTGAGAAATGGTAAAAACCTGGTATATAATGCCGCCAGAGTCACCTGCGGCGGCGGCCGGAGATACATGGGCTATTCAGAAAACATGAGACCGGGGTTTGAGCATTTTCTTTCCTGCGGAAATGAAAAAACCGAAGGGGAAAGGTATCTTCAGTCTCCTGAACTGGTGAAGGAATACATGAAGCACCAGAGAACCATACCTGTGTCAGGAATGAATATTGTCTTTAAAAGATGGGACATGCTGATTGAAACGGATGAACCTGATGTGGTGATCTTCTTCGCAACGCCGGATGTCTTATCGGGTTTATTCACACTGGCAAACTTTGACCAGGCGGAACCAAACGGCACTTTCACTCCATTCGGGTCTGGTTGTGGTTCTGTCATTCATTACCCGTATCTCGAGAGCCTGAATGAGAGACAAAGGGCGGTGATAGGCATGTTTGACCCCTCAGCACGTAAGTGTGTCCCTGATAATGTCCTTACTTTCTCCGTCCCGATGAAAAGGTTTGAGAGGATGATCAGCTACATGGAAGAGAGTTTTCTCATCACTGACACCTGGTCAGTGATCAGAAAGCGTCTGTAACAACCCCTGATCCGGGCATCATTCAGGCCCTGACCTGTATTATGGCCGACACCTGACCCGGGCGTCGTTACGCTTGAATTTTTCTTATTTGGTACTGTGAGTAAAGTTTTTGGCACAAATAGAGTAGACTTGTTCATTCAGTTTAGCGTAATTTTGTTTCATAATTCAGTTACTAATTAAAATCAACGCTATGAAAACCTCTGAAAAAATAGTGTATTGGGTGCCGCGAATACTGTGTATCCTTGCGATCCTTTTTATCAGTATGTTTGCGCTTGACTCTTTTTCCCGGGAGCGTACTATCTGGCAAAATATCGGAGGGCTGCTGATACATTTGATCCCTTCATTTATTCTGATAGCCCTGCTGATAGTAGCCTGGAAACGGGAACTGATCGGTGGAATTATTTTCACAATTATAGGTCTGGGAATCAGCCCGTTTATCTATAGTCATAATTTCCGGATGAACCAATCTGTGGGTCAGAGTCTTGGGGTCTTGCTTATCGTGACGGTGCCTTTCATCATTGTAGGGATATTATTTATTGTGAGTCATTATATGAAGAAGAAACGAACGACATAATATTTGAACATTCAGAGGCCTTTATTGTTAAGAAATTTAAGTTCCAATCATAAAACTGCAAATATGAAAAAGGTATTAAGTATTAGTATTGCGGCGTTTGCATTCCTGATGACAGGCAACGCATCCGGTCAGGGTTTTGTCGAAACGGTTGAAGGTTTCGCTCTCGACGCTTTATTCGGAAACGAGTGTGTTGTGAATCTCAAATCAGGAGAAGAGATAGTCGGCAAATTTACCGGGGGCATGTATGTCACTAACGGACTTACAAAAATCACGGTTAAGCTTGAGGACGGTGAAAAGGTCAAGTTAGTCCCCGAACAAATCGTTGCCATGCAAATAAAGTCTTCAGGCTTACTGAAGCTTTCCATGATATCTGAAGCCGGCAGCTCAATTAAAGAGTTGGCCAATACAGATTTTAATGATATCGTGAACCGTCAGTGGGTAGTGTTTGAAACAGCCATGACGCCTAAAAAGACGGATACATACAGGCTTCTGCAACTGTTAAATCCGGGATTTGACAGCAAGATCAAGGTATTTGCAGAACCGGGTTCAAAGACAGGCGGACTTAGCGTTGGCGGTCTTCAGGTTACCGGTGGTGAGGACAAAGCCTATCTCTTTGTCAAGGGAGGAGAGAAGGCTGTCAAGGTTAAGAAAGGCTCATATTCAGATAATTTCGATGAGCTATATTCAGATTGCCCGGAGATGGTTGCAGCTTTTCAGGGTGACAAGATAAAGTGGGACGATGTTGCAATGCATGTTTATGCTTATGATCAGGCATGCAAATGAGTCGTGAGTGGCGAAATTGCCTGTAGTGCCAGAAGAGAATTAAAGTGCTTAAAGTGCCTGTAGTGCCAGAAGAGAATTGAAGTCCTTAAAGTGCGAATAGTAACTAAAATGACTATAACGCCTAGAGTTACCGGATTTTATGATGAGCTGGTTGGATAAACTGTAATCTTTATTTTTGAAATAATATGTAATCGTAATTCTGGTGAAAAAGACTGCAATTCCACGAAATATTGATGAATACATCACCGGTTGTCCTGAGGATATTCAGGGAAAGCTGACAGAGCTCCGGGAAACGATTAAGAAAGCCGCTCCTGGCGCTGAAGAAAAAATCAGCTACCAGATGCCGGCGTTTACTCTTAATGGTATACTCGTTTATTTTGCAGCCCAGACCAGGCACATAGGGTTTTATCCTACATCCTCAGGGGTAAAAGCATTTATTAAGGAACTCGGCAACTATAAAACTTCAAAAGGTGCCATTCAGTTTCCGCTTGACAAGACTCTCCCGCTGGAACTTATCGCCAGGATCGTAAAGTTCAGGGTTCTGGAAAATTCAGATCATTTAAAATCTGCAAGAAAGAAAAAATAGGCCATCATGGCCGGAAATTATTCGACCCTCTACGAGGGTCAGAATATCTTCTTAATCCCATATTCTACAATAATTGGACCTTCTACGAAGGTCTTGTTTTCCGGTATTTCATGTTCTTTTTCAACAGTTCAGAAACCATAAAGATGATCGTAGATCATCAAATTAATGTAGCAAACGTAGATGGATTGGATCCGATGATCGTAGATCATCGAATTATTGTAGCAAAATCGAAAGGTTGAACCTATTAGATGACCGGAGGCTATCAAATTATTGTAAAAAATCGGCATATTGACAACAAAAAGATGATCGTAGATCATCGAATTATTGTAGCAAAATCGAAAGGTTGAAACAATAAGATGACCGCAGGCTATCAAATTATTGTAAAAAACCGGCATATTGACAACAAAAAGATGATCGTAGATCATCGAATTATTGTAGCAAAACGGTAAATAAAACAAAACGACGGTCGCAGACCATCAAATTATTGTCACATATATGCCTGTAAAACAGCATCATGCAAAAATAAACTAAAATAATAGTCATTTTTTTGCAAAAATAGTTGCATAACTATAAATATAGTCATATATTTGCATTGAAGGATTGACACAAAACAACTATGAAGAACATGCAACTGACAAAGGCGGAGGAACAGGTGATGCAAATCCTGTGGGAAATGGAGGAGGGACTGGTCAAGGATATACGCGACCATTTTAATGACCCGAAACCTGCCAGAAACACTGTGTCCACAGTGGTAAGGATACTTGAGAGAAAAGGATTTGTCGGACATAAATCGTACGGGAATGTCCACCTGTATTTTCCACTGGTACCTAAGAGCGAATATTCGAGGAGCCAGCTTTTCGGACTGCTGGAGGGTTATTTCGATAACTCCTTCCCGGCTATGGCCTCATTCTTCGCACGTGAGAAGGATCTGACCGTTGCTGACCTGGAGGAACTGTTATCCGAAACAAAAAAGGAGTTGTCTTCAGCTAAAGTTTAAGAAAGATGGAAGAGCTTGCAACCTGGCTGTTCAAATCGGTGATATGGATCACCGGATTTGGTTTGATCTATCTGCTTTTCCTGCAGAATGAGAGGTTCTTTTTTCTGAACAGGATCTTCCTGGTGACGGGAATAATAAGCTCCCTGGTATTTCCTTTTATGACTATACGTTATGTAATTGCAGTGCCGGAAATGCAGGCTGATGTGACCGGCGGACCTGTCACCAGCCTGATGGATGGGGCAGGTTCAGGAGTCAGCACAGGAAGTCTGGTACTGGTGGCACTGTGGCTCACAGGTGCACTCTTCATAGGTGTACGGCAGCTGGTCCGGACACTCTCGGTCGCTAAATCCATTAACAGATCGGAAAAGATCTCATCTTATCCGGTCAAACTTGTCAGATCGTCTGATTATGTCACTCCTTTTTCATTTTTCTCCTGCGTGGTTGTCAATCCTTCCATTAAAGACAATGAAGCAAGGGAGATAATGAATCATGAGATGGCGCATGTCAGGCAGATGCACTGGGTTGATCTGTTACTTTCAGGATTGCTTTGTACAGTTCAGTGGTTTAACCCGGTGGCCTGGATCTATTCCAGGTTTATCAGGCAGAACCATGAGTATCTTGCCGATGAGACGGCGCTGCAGCGCACATCTCGTCCGGCTGTGTACAGGGCAGCTCTTTTGAACCAGATCGCAGGCTCGCCTGTCATCGACCTGGGTAATTCATTCAATTATTCACTAAACAAAAAACGATTTAACATGATGAAAAACATAATCACTTCACCTTACAGGAAACTCAGGCTTCTGGCCATACTACCAGTGTTCGCACTGGTGATGTATGCGTTTGCAGAGCCAGAGTACAGGTTGGCAACTGCCGACCAGGGACAGGCTCCTCCTTATGCTGTTACTGCCACTTTGACAAAAGAGGTTAAGGGTATCGTCGTTCAGGAAGACGGAAAACCGCTGTCTGGAGCAGCAATTATCGTCAAGGGCACCACTATGGGTACAATGTCAGATGATGAGGGGAGGTTCAGGCTTGTAAACGTACCGGATGACGGAATACTGATAATCACTTATGTCGGATTTGAGTCAAAGGTAATGAAACCTGTCTCAGGGACTGACATGACAGTGAAGATGGTCAGGAAGACGGTATTGATTGACACGATACAGGTTCCGCCTCCACCGCCACCGCCACCTCCGGGATCAAAGCAAATGGCAGTTCCGCCGCCGCCACCACCGCCACCACCACCACCACCTCCGGCAGCAGACAAAAGCACCGGAACAACAAAAACATCCACACCAGAAACTCAGGGCAAAAAATATGTGATAGTTGAAGAGATGCCTGAATTTCCGGGTGGTGAACAGGCTATGAGGTCATGGATACTCAATAACACTAAATATCCTGCAGAAGCAGTAAAAGAGAAGATATCCGGACTTGTCGTTGTCAGTTTCACAGTAACCAGTACAGGCAAGGTACAGGATATGAAGGTCGTAAGATCGGTCAGTCCGGCTCTTGATGCCGAAGCAGTAAGGGTCATAAAGAGCATGCCTGACTGGAAGCCGGGAAGCCAGGGTGGTAAAGCCGTTGATGTTAAATACACGGTTCCTGTGGCATTCAAGCTGGAGGGTAAGGTGGCCCTGAAAGTAACGAAGTAATCATTCTCCATTAGGTAAGCAGGGACATACAACAGTGCGTCCCTGCTTTCTTTTTCCATATAGTTTTAAATTAATGCTGCTGTTTTTACCATTTTAATACTGTATTTTTGATAACAGTATTAATTACCCGCGCAGGGATTTTCTATGATTTTAAACAGCGGTATCGGTAACTTCGTAAGTTGCAACGGTAAAAAATATTCATATTTCGGAGGCAATAATTACCTCGGTCTTGCCAACCACCCCCTGGTTAGAGAGGCAGCCATAAAGGCAATTGAGAAGTACGGCGTCAATTTCTCCGCCTCCCGGCATACAACAGGAACAGCGGACATCCATCTTGAACTTGAAAGGGCGCTGGCTGTTTTTAAGGGACAGGAAGATGCGGTGGTGTTTGCTTCAGGATACCAGGGAAACAGCATACTGCTCGAGATACTTAAGGGCAGTTATTCGACAATCTTCATTGACCAGTCTGCCCATGCCAGTATTATCGCTGCCATACCTTCCGATGTGGTCAAAGTGATGTATTTCGACCATTGTGATGCCGGTCACCTGGAGAACTTGCTTGATCACAACAAAGGCTCTGACCCGCTGGTTGTTACCGATGGCATCTTTGCACTCACGGGTGAGATAGCACCCCTCGATGAGATATATCCGGTAGTGAAGAAGCATAACGGCATCCTGGTCGTCGATGACGCTCATTCAACAGGCGTTCTGGGCGATACAGGCAAGGGAACTCCCGAACATTTTAACCTCCACACGGAGAAGAAGATTTACCAGACTGAGACAATGAGCAAGGCGCTGGGCGGCTATGGCGGTTTTATCTCGGGATCTAAGGATCTCACTGACCTGATCAGAGAAAGGTCAGCAACATACCAGGCCTCCACAGCCCTGCCGCCTCCCATAGCGGCTGCTGGAATTGCCTCCCTGAAAATAATCCGCGGGCATCCTGAGTTGCGTACCCAATTGCTTGACAAGGCGGATAAGCTCAGGACAGAAATTGCCAGACAGGGTTTTCATACAACTCATTTTGATACTCCGATCATACCAATAATTCTGGATGCGCCGGAAAGAGCAAAAAGCCTTTCCTCTTTTCTTGAGGTGAATGGTATTATTGCTCCTTTCATGAACTATCCTGTCATGCAGGAATTGCATATGATAAGAATTGCGGTCTCCTTCAGTCACACGGATGACCAGATCGGGGTTTTACTGGAACTGTTAAAAAAATGGAGAGAAAAATGAAAAAAATTAAGATTAAGAAGGTATTCATTGATCCGGTCAATGTCGATCTGGATGAGCCGTTCAAGATTGCCATCGGTACAAAGTACAATATCGAAAACGCGATAGTAACGGTAGTGCTAGATAATGGTATTGAAGGCTATGGTGAAGCAGCTCCTCTGGAACCTATCAATGGCGAGAACCAGGCCACTGTCCTGGCTACCCTCAGCAGTTGCATCGACTTTATAAAAGGCAAGGAGATCACTGATTACCGGGCAATTTCAAAAACCCTCAGAGGCGTTTTCTGGGCACAGGTCACTGCCCGCTGCGCAATTGAGATGGCACTGCTCGATGCTTATACCAAAGTTCTGAATATCCCCATGTACCAGTTCTTCGGTGGGGCAGGCAACAAGGCAGAAACAGACTATACGATTGATATTGTTCCACCGAAGGTGGCAAGAGCCAATGCCGTCAAACTGGCCAAGACAGGCTACCGGGTCTTAAAAACCAAGGTAGGCAAGAACCTGGTTGATGACATAGACCGTCTGCTGGCCATTAAAGACGGAGCTCCGGGTTGCGGTATTACCCTTGATGCCAACCAGGGATACTCTCCGACGGAAGCCGTTCATTTTCTCAATGAGCTCGAAAAGAACAATATCCGCCCTGTAATGTTTGAGCAGCCGGTAATAAAAAGTGACCTGATGGGAATGAAGTTTGTCAAAGATCATACTTCAGTGCTGGTGGGTGCTGATGAATCAGTCTTTACCAGCGCAGATGCAATCAATGTCGTTCGTACAGGATGCGCCGATGTCATCAACATCAAGCTGATGAAGTCGGGTATTATAGAAGCGATGGACATAGCTGCCATTGCACGCAGCGCCAATATCAAGCTAATGATAGGATGTATGCTGGAAACAAAACTCGCGCTTGGATGCGCCGTTCACTTTGCGGCAGGACAGGGTTGCTTTGATTTTATAGATCTTGACCCGCATATTGACCCTTCAAGAGAACCGTTCACAGGCGGACCGGTATATAAAGCACCTTATTATACATTGCCGGAAGATCTTCCCGGTATCGGTTGTAAGAAAAGATAAAACTGCATGCGGGAACCTATTTCCCTCTAAGAAACACTACCTGAGTTTTCTCGTTTGGACAAGTGATAAATAGCGGTTCCTGGCTTCTTCAACATCTGCGCCGGGAGCTATATATATCCGCGTTCTGTGGTCTATAACGACTTCCTTCAATTTGGAAAGATCGGGTGATTTGTAAACGATTGGTTTCTTCTCGATCATAATTTAATTACTGCTATTATTGTCACTTTCGCTCAAGATACGGTTTATTATCGGGATATTGCATTTATTTTCAATAAATTATATATTATTTAACAATCAATGCGCATAAAATGTTCAGACAGGGAAGGCAAGTCGCTCCAACTGGGCTGGCAGTTTACAGGGGAAAGAGATTATAAATAGTGAGTCCTGTAGGTGTGACCGGCTAATTCAGTTCCAACCGCTGCAGATAAATACAATCCAACAGGAAATCATTTATCTCCCCGTCCATATTGCGGTTGAAATCGTCAAACCTGATTGTCAAAATGTTCTCGTCATCATTGAGGGTAATATGCTCAAAATTAGTAAGTCCCCAGCTGGACCACTCATCCTTTCCGCGCTGAGGAAATACCAATGAACCTGCAAATGTGCCATTCACATATAAGGAGCGTATTGCACAGTTGTTGTCGGTGTTTACCGGCCCCGTACCATTGGCATATCTGGTCCTGAGGGCGTACTTGCCTTTTTCTGCTTTAAACTTAATTACAAGTTCGTTTTTACCTTTAGCTGTGAACGGGATGTAACCTTTTCCGGAGAATCCCTCCACTCTGTTTTCACCCCTGAGATTGAAATCCTCCGCCTCAAGAACTGTATTGAAAGATTCATATACGATGTTTACCGGATTGCTCAGGAAGGATCCGACTCCGGTGCTGTCAACTGCCATGACCTGGTATTCTGCCGATTCGCTCTGATCAATGTTCTCAATGAATGTCGCAGTTGTGGAATTCCAATTTAGACCATTCCTGAGAACCTGATAATCAATGGCACCCTGAATGGCATTCCATGCAAGTCTGTTGTTTTCAAAAGACAGCACGGGTGTTTCCGGTGCAGTATAATTGGCGAAAGTTACGAACTGTCGGTTATCTGTACGCCCGTTCATTTTGATCTCGAGGGTATGGGTGCCTGTTGTAGTAGCAGCAATGACATGGTCAATAACTTCTTTGCCATCGACTTTGAAAGAGCTGACAGCATCTCCAAAACCTGTGACAGTTATCTTGTAGGTTCCCTTACGGTAACAGAAATTATTCAACGTATAAGTGCCTTTGAATCTTTCTGGAATAACCGGTTTGAATCTGAGCTGATCTGTCTCGAATTCCATCCCGAAGATAACCCGGTGCTGCATAGCCAGCATTGCGGCTACGCTCCACAGCTGCCTGTCGGAATTGATTTCCGTGCCGGCAAAGTCGCCGGTTTCTCCCACAAAATTCTCCTTGTTTGTAAGGAAAAGGGCGGCAGGACGGATTATTGAAGCCAGGCCGAATTCCACTGCACTGGTCTGACCCCGGGAAGCATTGGCCATGGTCCAGAAAGCCTGGACAAAAGGCCAGATGCCGTTATTGTGATAGGGGGGTATGCCGGGGATTTGCGGGTAGATACATGGAATACCATACTCAATGACCGGTGTGTTTTGCAGCACTGCTGTTTTTTGCGTTTCGTCGGCGATATCAAACAGTACGGTGAAAGCCTCACCCAGGGCTTCAGAGCGCGGCGACAGCGACCTGTGAAGCTGGCCGTACAGGTACTGTCCATAGTAACCCTTCAAAGGTTGCCAGAGGTGCTTGTTGATACCCTTACGTATCTGCTCTGCTTCGTCTGACCACTCATTCTCCCTGCCCAGCACTTCTGCCATTTTTCCGAGTATTGTAAGCGCCTGGTAATAAGCGGCGTTTGTTCCGAGGTTCATCGATGCATAGATATCGGCAGGTTCCATCCATAAAGGGTAGGTCTGTTTGCGCCAGTCTAGGAACGACAACTCGCCCCTAACGAGGCCCATCCGCGGATCAAATATTGTTTTCCGGTCGTCTTCAACGCTGTTCATCACAATCCAATAAGCCTGTTCCAGCCATTCCCTGTCACCGGTATACTTAAATATTTCCCATGCAGCCAGTCCCCATACAACCCTGTCAGATGATACCGGCCAGGCACCACCGGTGCCCGTGTCCTGTATTATCCTGTTGTTGGCCACTTTGCGCATCAGGCTGGTCTTGCATCTCTCCGGATCAATATACGCAAAGGCAAGCATTGTGGCGTAGCTGACGTCGCGGGTCCAGACCCCTGCCCACTCTTTTCCTGTGCGAAAGGTACCGTCGGGCTCCTGCAGCATGATCATTTCATCAAGTGACATGTTGTAAAGTGCATTAAGCAACACAGATTCGCTTTTGAATTCAGGGTATCCGGAGATATCATTTTTCAGCTTCCATTCTGATGATGTATGCGCCGAAGGGTCATACACATTGAATATCATCTCATTCTCATAGATCCCGTCGCTGTTCGTGTCCTGCATCTTCAGCTGCTCATTGCCTTCCAGGTTTTCAAAATCCCAGCTCAGCGGATAGGTGTCCCCGGCGATATAAAGTCCTTTGAAATCGGCTTTGTATATCCGGTTTCCAAGTACATCGTCATAATATCCCTTGTCTTCAAGGTCTTTCAGTACCCGGGTGAAATCGACCCTGAATCTGACCCTCGTATTTGGCGGAAGTGGCTGTGAAGATTCCTTCTCTGTTCTCAAAACAGTTTTCTGTCCGAATGTTATGTTCAGAACGACTTCCCCATCAGATTCAGGAAAGATATTGGCTTCGTGGTTCACACCAAATGTCAGCTCATTATCACGGCCGTTTATGCTAAATTTGTATTGGATAACGGGATCGATGTTTGCCTGAAGACTGACGTAATCGGAGACCAGGTGCTGCGGGCTCAATGCTGTAGCCCTGAATGTTCCCTGTTCCACCCGGTCAGGAAAAACCGTAAAGGCATCTGACGTGTAAAACGGTTTGTCTTTCTTAGTACACATTGAAAACAAAATGGTAACAACGCAAAGTAAAATTAGCATCAATTTCCGGATCATGTTTTTATTATTTAATGATTTACCCGCCTTATTTTGGTTTGAAGGTACACAGTTTTTATAATCTGTCCAGATATGTCGGAAGATGCATGCAGTTATATATCTTAGCATTTTCAAATGCAGAACAGATTGGTGCCTCGCCTTTAATATTATTATCCTGATGTTATGAAATACAGAAAACTTGGCATAAACGGACCGGTTGTATCAACGGTTGGCTTCGGCGCATGGGGTATCAGCGGACGCGACTGGGGAAAGACCGATGATGAAAGCTCGCGAAAAGCAATACACACAGCCCTCGATGCCGGGGTGACTTTCATAGATACAGCTGACGTTTACGGCTTTGGACACTCCGAGGATCTGATCAGACAGGTGCTTGACCAGCGATCTGACAGGGACAGGATAATAATTGCTTCCAAGGCCGGGAATAATTTTTACCAGTTTCTGGGGCAGGACCATAATGTGACTCCTATAAAGCATGATTACTCTGTCAAACACCTTGAATTTGCTGTTGAGCAGAGCCTGAAACGACTTAATCTGGAGGCACTCGATATACTTCAGCTTCACAGTCCAGGACTGGATACCCTGGAAACGGATGAACCCTGGTTGGCTCTTGAACGGTTAAAGAAATCAGGCAAGATAAAACATGCCGGATGGAGCGTTCAATCGTTTGAAGAGACGTCGCAGGCTCATATCCTCGAGAGACATCACGAACTTCTTGATGTCGTACAGGTGAGATACAACCTGCTGGAGAGGAGGGCGGAAGAGGTTTTGCTGCCGATGGCTCTCAGTTACGGGACGGGTGTCATTATCCGTATTCCTTTGCTCTTTGGACTGCTCTCCGGAAAATTCGGAGAAAAGACCACTTTTGGCGGGAACGATCATCGCAGGAACAATCTATCTCCTGAAAAACTGTCAGCTTACCTGAAGGAATTTGAAGCATACAAACCGGTTTTCGGCAAATATCACGATTACAGTACTGCGCAGCTTAGCCTGAGATTCTGTATTTCTCATCCCGCATGCCATACGGTAATTCCCGGAGGAAAAACCCCTCAGCAGGTGCTGGAAAATGTTGTTGCTTCTGACCTTGATTTTATTCCGTTCGATGCATTTATTAAATAGATCTGCCATCGCCAGCATGAGAAGAAAATGGCGTCAGATTGCCTTTTTTCTGTTTACAGCCTTCTCACTGTTAACCTGTGTAGATCCTTACATCCCGCGGCTTGATAAGTTCGAATCGTTACTGGTTGTAGACGCTCTTCTGACCGACGAAAACAAATCGAACTTTGTTCTCCTGTCCCGCACAATTGATACTCTCGGTAAGGACCCTGAAAGGATCTCCGGCGCTCATGTGACAATAAAGGATAACCTGGGAAACAGTACAATCCTGAATGAGATAATTGCGGGTGAGTATCGGACAGATAGCCTGACATTCAGAGGCATAACGGGCAGGACATACACATTGCATATTGTGACGAAGGAGGGGGGTGAGTATGAATCGGAACCTTGTTTAATGTATGCGGTACCGGATATAGACAGTCTTTACTTCGCGAAAGACCGGGTCATGTCAGACAAGACCGGCGAGAACCTCGATGGCGTAAGGATTTATATTGATTCCAATGGTGAAAGCGCGAGTAATTATTATCGCTGGACTTATGAAGAATGGTGGAAGTTCAGTGTTCCTGAAGTCAAAGAATACAACTATATAAATGATTCAACTATCCTGCCAATAGCAGAAGTAAAAAAGATATGCTGGGGGAATTGCAAATCGGATGAGATCATTATCCGGTCAACACTATCAGAAGCAAACGACGTTATTGACAGGAACCCGGTCCATTTTGTTGCCTCGGAAGAAACCGATCATCTGCTCATACAGTATTGCATTGAGGTCAGGCAGCTGTCCATCTCGCAGGAAGAATATGCATTCTGGGATCTGATGACACACCTGGATCAGAGCGGAGGGGATATTTTTGATAATCCGCCATTTCAGGTTTTCAGCAACGTTAAGAGTATTACCAATCCTGATGAGCAGGTGGTAGGTTATTTCCAGGTGGCAGGCGCAAAAAAGAAAAGGATATATATCACTCTAAATGATGTAATTGATTTTGACCTTCCGCTGTACCGGTACAAATGTGAAATGTTCGAAAAAGGAATTATTGATTATCCTCCTCCCAAACCCCCGAATTCAGGAGTGTCATGGGATGATATTTATTCGGGATTTACAAACTCTGGCTTCACCTTCACCAAGCCAACGTTCACTAAAGACGGAAAACTCTTAAGGCTCGTTTTCGTACGGCCTTTTTGTGCAGACTGCACTTTAAGCGGCAATCTCAATAAACCGGATTTCTGGGTTGATATTGAATAATCCGGACAAACCCGTGAAAAAACTCAGGATAATGAATTCTGACTATGTTTAACTAAATATTATAACGCTGAAATAGTTACTTTGAAGTATGAAAAGACTCCTTTTGCTGGCTGGGTTATTTATAGCTGGTTTTCCACCTCTGTCCGGTCAGCACTTCAGTAATATGACTGATGGTTCCAACGCTGGCAGCCCGGGTTCCGGTTTTGTCAATATCACTGAACTATCGGGGTCCTCTTATGGCCTGAGGCATGCCGGTTCACCAAATGAGGACTACTACTACGGTGTCACTGATATTCTTGGTTATCAGATTGATAAACGCTTTATGGTGGGAGCCGGATTTGGTTTTATGACTTATGACAGCAGCTCTCTGATCCCTCTTTTTCTTGAAGTAAGATATACCACCTGCTTTAAAAGCATCAATCCCTGGCTCTTTTATGATTCGGGATTTCTGATGGATTTTAAAAATATAGCTGACGGATCACAAATGTTTATTAATCCGGGAGTGGGCCTGTCATTGTCATTTTCTCCTAAAATTGAAGTAACTCTGGGCGCCGGTCTTATGATGCAGATGCAGCCCAGTCATAGAACATCTTTTATTAATTTTAAGTTGGGAGTGATCTTCAGGAATAATTCAAGATTCTGAGGACTTTGCGTATCTGAACCAGGGCCCCGATATTTTATTAGCACTCACCTTTATTGGAATGTGACTGTGGAACTGCCTTCTTTATTCGGCTCAATCCACACAAGGAAATTAATTATGACTTTTAATTAACGATAAAAGTTTTCAATTGTTTAATGGTGGTTAATCTAAATTATTAACTAATAAATCTCTTAAAATGAAAACAATTAAGTTATTTCCAGTAGGTTTGGCGGTAGCTATTTTAGTTTTCACCCTTTCATGTCAGAAAGAGCCAGACATTGCGCTGCAGCCACAGGAAGATACTCCGACAGCCTCTCTCAAGTCAGCAACTCCGCCGTTTAATCTTGAAGTCATCCTTCGTGGCAAAGGGGAAGAATTCGGTCATGTAAAATTCCGCCAGGATATTGACCTTCCCAAAGTAGTATTATTGGGTGTATGGGTTCGTGATCTTGAGCCATTGCACTCTTATTATCTTCAGCGGGCTGCGAATGCCTTTAATGGTGATTGCCCGACTACTGGTTGGCTTACATTGGGGGAGGGACCCGTCTCAACACCTTTTACTACCGATGATGAGGGTACAGCCAAAGCAGATTTCTGGAGAAATGTCTCTGGAGCTGTGGGACAAGTTCCGGGAGACCATTTTGATATTCGTTTCAGGGTGGTTGATGCAGCCAACATGGATATAGTAGTACTGGAAAGTAGTTGTTATGATTATGTGATCAGGTGATTTCACGTTGCCATTGAACACGAATTGCCTCCGGAAATAAGCTCTGGAGGCTTTTTTTTGAATGAATCAGGTCTTCGTGATCAAATCCTGTCCTCTAAATACTTTCGTTTATCAAAATCACGACATTTTAATTATCTAATATTTTCCTGTCTTATTATTCAGATAATTAATACTATAGGATATTACACGACTTGTAAATCCATTTCCCTACCTGATTTCTGGTAAAAATTGACCTGTTTTTGACCAACTATCTCATTCCGGTCGTCAGTCGGGTCCAACTATAAATAAACCACTGTATTTTTTTGATTAAGGACTTTTGTAGCTCTGGCAAAGTCCCACCAATTGGGCTTTACGTGCTTGTGCGAAGTATGCTTATGCATTACCTTTGATGTGAATAATAGAACAAACCGACATGAAGACATTTTATAAGATTTCTTCAGGATTGACCGGAACGATCGTATTCAGGAAAAGATTTAAAGAAATAAACTTAGTCCACATGAAGTCTATTTCTGTCATAAGAATTTTTCTTATCTGCATAGTATTTATGCTCAGCTCTTTTACAGTTCCGGGAGGGAAGCCTGTTTTGACAGAAGAGATGAGATTTCAGGCTGATCGGGCTTTCTTTTATTTTCAAATTAAGGATCAGCCTTTTAGTGAAGACTTACTAAAAAAATGCATTTATTATGAACGAATAAAATATCAGGATATGGTATTATTGCAATCCCAGTTGGAAACAGGATATTATACCTCTGACATTTTTTTGAACGGACATAATTGTTTTGGTATGAGGTTTCCTAACCGCAGACCAACTGTTGCAACAGGAACTTATAAAGAGCATGCACAGTATTCTCATTGGTCTGAATCGGTTATAGATTATGGACTATGGCAGAATTGGTATTTATCACGAGGATATAGAATAGAAGGAAGTAATGATGATGCTTTCTATCTGGTGTTTTTAAAGTGTGTTCATTATGCCACGGATCCCCGTTATGTTTCCAAATTAGTCGAAATGTCACAAAAGGATTTGACATAAAAACAGAAGAGCCCCAAATTCAAGGGGCTCTTTCTTCATGTGGGCGATGTAGGGATCGAACCTACGACCCCCTGCTTGTAAGGCAGGTGCTCTGAACCAACTGAGCTAATCGCCCGAAAAGCGAGTGCAAATATAACCCACATTTTTAATTCTGCAAAAGTTAATGTGAATTTATGGGACGCACCAATTTGCCTTGATGCGGACCCTTACGCAACCTTTTAATTCAACTTAGAGTCATGTTATTAACTCTGTTAATTATAGATAGAGGGGGGATGATACCAATAATCGGAATTTATTTATATTAGCTTTCGGTACTTTTTGACTATAAATGAGTTACGATTTGGCTGCAAATACTTTCAAATCGTTACCTCAACTGTTTGATAAATAATATGATAAGTTTCTGAAGCATGACCCTGACTGACATGAAACGAACCCGCCTGTTACCTCTGTTTCTTCTAGTTGCCCTTCTGTTACTGCCCCTTCATACTGACGCACAGGTAGGCCCGGGAGGCGTAGGCAGCATCACAAATACACAGTTATGGCTCAGATCCGACAGCCTGATAGCTATACAACCTCTGTATTTTGTAACCAGTTGGCAGGACCTCTCAGGTCACTCACGCGATTTTGCCCCGGTCCTCACGGGACAAACAGTCCCTTCCCTTACACTGAATGTCGTTAATGGTTACCCTGCAGTAACTTTCACTGACCAGGGAGGCGTTGGCGGCGATTTTCTCGGGCACAACGGTTCCATTGGCATCTCCGGCAGGGAAGCTGCCACGGTGGTGATAGTTGCGCGCAATACTACTGGAACAGATGAGCAAAACGGAGGATTATATCTCGGCCAGAAGAATATAGGAGGAGCAAACGCCGTCAGGAGCTATGGGATTGAATATGCTGATGCAGTAAGATTTAACGGTCAAAGCCAGGTATTCAATAACGGACATACTGCCGGCGACTGGAAGATTATCAATTATACCAATCCCGCAGATGCTTCTGTATCAGGTTATCAGGCTTATCTGAACGCGGCACTCCTGACGGGAAGTTCGGCATCTGCCACCGTACCCTCGCTGATATCTAATTTTGCGCTTATCGGTGCCACTCAGTTCAACGGGATATACAATCCTGCCGGGTATTTCAATGGTGATATAACCGAAATAGCCGTGTTCTCAGGTCAGCTCAACGATGCCGAGCGCATCGTCCTTGACAATAATCTCGGGGCCAAGTATCTTATTCCCATTACTGACGATCACTATGCGTGGGAAGTAACCCATTCGCATGATGTCTCAGGGATAGCAGCGTACAACGGCACTATCTTCACCAACGCATGGTCGACAGGACAACTGTCAATCAGCAACCCTACTGATCTTTCAGATAACGAATATCTTATTTTCGGGCATAACAAGGCAAGCGCCAAAACATGGACCAATGCTGGTGTTCCTGCTTCGGGCACATACAAGCTGATGCGGGAGTGGAGGATTGATGAGACCTCCGATGTTGGAACCGTGTCTGTCAGCGTACCAGCTGCTTCACTGCCAACATTCCCTGCAGGTTATGCCCTGGTAGGAATACTGACAGATGCTGACGGTGATTTCACATCAGGTGCAACGATGCATCAGACCACCCTGACCGCCGGCTCTTATAATGTCAGCTTGAACCTTGTTGACGGACAATTTCTGGCAATCATTATTTATCGTCCCGAGGTCAATTACACGGTTGCCTCTGCCTCAGGGCCTGAGAACGTCGCCAACGTCACCGTACAGGCTTATCTGAATTACCCATACACCTCAGATCTATCGGTTGACTTTGCCGTCACCGGAGGAACAGCTACCAGCGGTACCGATTACACTCTGGTGCCCGGTACTATAAATATTCCTTCAGGATCAGTAACAGGCACATTCAATATTACAATCATTAATGACGCTCTCGTTGAGCCCAGCGAGACCATAACTACCGGACTTTCCAATCCGTCAGCTGGCCTGTCCATAGGCACTCAGAACAGCTATACTTATACCATTCTCAACGATGACAATATCTACGTCTCATTTTCCTCTGCAACCGCCTCGGGACCGGAGGGTAATGCACCCGGCACTGTTTCTGCACCCCGGATAGTCGTTAGCGGCGCCAGCACTACTGTCGCCGGAAGCCTCATATTCATGATCACCAACGGAACAGCAACCTCGGCAGACTGGTCACAGACGTCCAACGCAGTTACGATACCTGCAGGTGACTACACGATACCTGTTTCAATACCTCTCTCTGCTCCGAATCTTACAATACTGGGTGATCTGTTGGTCGAGAGTGACGAGACGATCAACCTGAGCATGAACACATTCGTAAACGTTCTCGCAGGCCCGATCTTAAATTGTGTTTACACGATTCTCAATGACGACAATTCCACTGTCAGCGTGACTACCTCAACTCCGGTCATTACGGAAGGCGCCCCGGGTGCAGCTGGCACAGGAACCTTTACTTTTTCCTTTTCAAACCCTGTGGCCACAGCAAGGACGGTCTCATATTCAGTCACCGGCACAGCAACCTCCGGGACAGACTTCAATGCCCTGGCAGGATCTTTTGTAATGCCTGCGAACACTGTGACATACAATCTTAATCTCACTTGTGTGGCTGATCTTATTGTTGAGGGTAATGAAACGGTGACAGTCACTATCACTGGCACATCAGGGGCGCCGGCACTGGCAATCAACGCCACACCTGCTACAATTACCATTACCGACGATGATCTTCCGTCTATCCTGTATAATCCGGCATCAGTTACAATGGCTGAGGGATCCACCGCAACCATCGAAGTGTGGCTATCCAATGCGCCGGCCGGATCTGTGACCCTGAATATCTCAACATTGCTTGCGGGTGTCCTGAATATCAGTCCTGCAACCCTGACTTTTAATACTGCAAATTACGCAACACATCAGATAATCACCATTCAATCGGTTGATAATAATTCAATGGGCAACCAGACGGATGCTGTCATCATCTCAGTCAATGATGCCCTGTCGGATAATGCGTGGGACCCGTTGCCTGACATAAACATCCCTGTAAACATTACTAACAATGATGTGGCATCGCTTGTCATTAATCCGACCACTGTTACTGTGGCTGAGAACGGCACTGCCACCTTTACCGTTTCTTTATCAGCCAGACCAGCTTCAGGTAATGTGGTAGTCGACCTTGTCAGCAACAACACGGCGGTTGCTACCATCAACCTCCCGCAGCTGACATTCACCACCCTTAACTGGGGCGTTCCGCAGACAATCATTGTGACTGGCATCAATAACAATACCGTTCCCAATACTTCAACAACGATCAGCCTGACAGTAAACAATGCTCTCTCAGATGATACTTTCGACGGGATTACAGGTACTGTTAATGTTAATGTCACCAATGACGATCTTGCCGGTTTTATAATTAATCCACTGACTATAACCATAACTGAAGGAGGTCCGGCCGGTCAGTTCACTATTGTTCTGACAGCACAGCCTTTGACTGATGTCGTCTTTGACCTGGTCAACGCAGCACCCGTAAACACTGTTCACCCTGCACAGGTCACCTTCACAACAGCCAACTGGAATATCCCCATCGTTGTTAACGTGACTGCAGTCGAGGATGCCCTGGATGCTGACAGGACGGATATCATTGCTGTTACTGTTAACCAGGGTCTGACCGATAACAGTTTCGATGCACTAGTGGCGCAGAATGTCACAGTCAATATTCACGATAATGATCCGCCGGTGATCACCGGATGTCCGGCCAATATTACAATCGGCAATACACCGGGAGCATGTTCGGCTGTTGTCAGCTGGACGCCGCCTGCCTCCACTGCACCCATGGTCTCAAGTCATCTCCCTGGCGCTACTTTCCCTGTCGGGCTGACAACTGTCATCTATACCTCAACCGATACGGATGGCATGGTCTCCACCTGCTCATTCACTGTCACAGTGAATGACACGGAATCTCCGGTTTTCTCATGTAAAAACGCAACGGTGAACCTTGATGCATCAGGCAATGCATCGATCGTTTCGTCCGATCTACTTTCCGGCGTACCAACCGACAACTGTTCGGTGGCCTCGGTTATTCTCAGCCGCTTTGCCTTTACCTGTGCCGATCTGGGTACTTCCACCGTGACTGTCACAGTTACAGACGCCAGCGGTAACAGTTCAAACTGCAATGCCACCGTCACGGCAGTGGATCCTTTTCCGGCCTCCGTAAATGCCGGATCTGACGGAACAGTGTGCATCACTGCACCCATTTACAACATCACCGGCGCCACCGGTGTTAATGTCTCCCTTCTCTGGACAACTTCCGGCTCGGGCATATTCAATGACCCTGCACTTCTGAATCCGGTATATACCCGTGGTCCAACCGATTTAACCAATGTAACACTGACACTCACAGGCACCAAAATCAGCGGCTGTCCTATGGTTCTCACAGATAATATGGTTCTCACTTTTGCCGGGATACCCATCGCTGATGCCGGTGCTGACAAGGATCTTTGTTCAGGCACTGCATCCGTCACCCTAAGCGATGCTTCAGCAACAAACGGCACTGTTTCATGGACCACATCAGGTAATGGCACATTCAGTAATCCGTCCCTGGCGAATCCCGTTTATACCTTCGGTTCATCTGATATAGGCCCGGTGACGCTCACCATGACAGTCACCAGTCCTGCCTGCGGCGTTGTTAGCGATAATGTGACTATTACCTTCACCAGTGCACCTGTTGCTGATGCCGGACCTGGTGGCGCTCTCTGCAAGACAGAGGCAGGCTTCCAGGTCACAGGTGCCTCGCACGGAGGCGGAACAGTCAGCTGGACTTCCAGCGGCAACGGCACTTTTGATAATGCCACCATTGACAATCCATTTTATACATTTGGAACAACAGACTACACCAACGGCACTGTAACGCTGACCATGGAGGTCACCGGCGGAGGGTCGTGCGGTACGGTTATGTCAACAGCTGTAGTAACTATCCTTCCTCTGCCGGTCATACAGGTTACGCAGCAGAAAAACATAACCTGTAATGGCCTGACTGATGGCGAGATACATCTTAGCGCCACGGCAGGTCAGTCTCCCTACACATACAGTATCGACGGATCTCCTTTCCAGGCATCGGGAGACTTCACAGGACTGTCTGCCGGCTCATTTGATTTTGAGGTGATGGATGCATACGGCTGTATGTCTGACACTACCCTTGCCATCATTGAACCGTTGTCTTTCAATGTAACACTTGACAGCACCCGCAACATCTCATGCAACGGAGGCAATGACGGTGCTATATATATTACTCCTTCAGGAGGCACTGAACCTTACAATATAAGCTGGACGGGTCCGTCAGGCTGGACAGCCTCCACGGCTGATATTACGGGTCTTATTGCAGGTGCATACAACCTCACCATCACTGATGCCAATTCATGTGCAACCTTCACCTTTAACGAGACACTTACTGAGCCCGCAGCTCTTGCGATCACCGGTGCAGTACTGTCAGATTTCGGAGGATACGGAGTCTCATGCCCGACATCTGCAGACGGTTCGATTGCTGTAACTGTTGAAGGCGGCACTCCGCCGCTTGCATATCTCTGGAACGGACCAGGAGGGTTTACATCGACCCAGTCTAATATAGATTTAGTTCCAACAGGTACTTACACGCTGACAATCACTGACAGCTATGGTTGTGTTATGACCCATGATTATATTCTGACTGCGCCTGAACCCATGCTCTTGACGGCTGCAACTGTGAACGGTTCATGTCCTGATACCCCTGACGGCACGATCGATCTGACCGTCGCCGGCGGTGCGGGGACGCTTATTTACCAGTGGAATGACAATGCAACAGCACCTGACCGTACGGAGATACTACCCGGTGATTATACTGTCACGGTGACTGACGGTAACGGATGCACGGAGCAGCTGACTGTAACCGTTGGTGTCATCGGGCAAGACTGTCTGAGGGTTTATGAGATCATAACACCCAATGCTGATGGCCGTAATGACACCTGGAAAATGGGTAATGCAGAGCTCTATCCTGATGCGGAAGTCTTTGTCTACAACCGATGGGGCAGGCTGGTGTTCCATACGCGCAATGCCACCGATGAATGGGATGGCAGATCTAATGGCAAGCTGTTACCAAATGACTCATATCACTATGTCATCCACCTCAACGACGGCTCTGAGCCGCGCACAGGAGTGATCTCAATCATTAGCAAATAACCTGATTACTGAAAGGAGATATGAAACGTCTGAGAATAATAACAGTGATCGGCCTTCTGGCAATAATGCCTTCTTTAACAGGTCAACAGTTTCCGATGTACAGCCAGTATATCATGAACGGGTTCCTGCTGAACCCGTCATATGCCGGCAGTGACTTCTATACGACCTTCGGGCTTACTGTGCGTGAGCAATGGCTTGGTCTCCCTGAAGCTCCGAGCACTTACGCTGCATCCTTCCAGACCAGGATACTGAATGACAGTTACATCACCAAGTCTACGACGGTCAGGAAAAAGATTGACAGACCCACCAAGGGCGGACGGGTAGGATTGGGAGGATATGTCTTTTCTGACCATAACGGTATCATGCACCGGACAGGATTTCAGTTTGCCTATGCCTATCACCTGCCCATCGAAGATGAGAAGCAGCTCTCGTTCGGCCTTTCACTGAGCGCTTACCAGTATTTTGTAGATATAAACGGAGCAGTAATTGAAGACCAAAATGATGAGTTCCTGGCAAACTATGACCAGGTGGTTTTTATCCCCGATGCCAACTTCGGTGTCAGTTATACGACAAGAAGGTTTTTTGCCGGCTTTGCAATGACAAACCTTTTCAGAGGATCGCTGATGATCGGCAACGGTGGAGAGAATGGTAACTCTCAGCTCGGTCATTATTTCCTTACCGGAGGAGTTAAATTTTATCCCGGCAGCACTGACTGGATAATAGAGCCCTCGATGATGCTGAAGGCATCTGATAAGCTCGCAAAATCGATACAGGTCGATCTAACCGCAAGAGTCTACTATAAGGAGGATTACTGGCTGGGTGTCTCATACAGAACGAATGACGCTGTTGTACTCCTGGGCGGGGTCAAGGTTGACAGGTTCTATCTCGGTTATGCCTTTGACTTTACATTGTCTGACATCCGGAGTTATACCTACGGGACACATGAACTGACAGTGCTGGCCCGCTTCGGTGAGAATCCAAGAAGGTACAGATGGATCAATAAATACTGATGAGGCAACTCATATTAAGTTTATTAATTGCCGCAGCTTTGCTGGGTTGTGACCCTCTTGCCAATCCTGTTTCCGGACCCGTTGCCTTTTCATCTGATACCGTTTCTTTTGACACGGTTTTTTCAGCCGTAGGATCAGTTACGATGGAGTTCAGGGCGATTAACAGGGGAAGTGATCCGCTGCTGATTGACAGGATATACCTGGGAGGCGGGACCACTTCACCTTTCAGGCTGAATATCAACGGTGTACCTGCCGTAAACAGTGACAAGATCACCCTTGCCCATGGGGACAGCCTGTTTGTCTTTGTGGATGTGACAATTGATCCTGCCAACGAGGTGTATCCTGTTGCTGTCCTCAATTCAGTTGTATTTGAATCAGGAAGTTTTGCCAGCAGGGTCATACTCGAGGCGTGGGGGCAGGATATCTGGCTGTTGGAGGATGCAGTAACCGGCACCGCAACATGGACTGAGGGAAAACCATATGTTATACAGGGCTCACTCCTTGTCGACACCACCGCTACCCTTGTAATGAGTCCGGGGACCAGAGTTTTTTTTCACCACGATGCAAGCATGACGGTGGCAGGAACACTGATTACCATGGGTGATGTGGAAAAGCCTGTCGTTTTTGCTTCCGACCGTCTTGAACAGGAATATAAAGATGTACCGGGGTACTGGAAGGGTATTACCTTTCTCGATTGCAGCAGAAATAATGTTCTTGAGTCTACAGTAATAAGAAATGCAATGATCTCTGTGAGATTATCAGGCAATGAAGCAAATAAGCCTGATATACTTTTAGGCAAAGTCAGGCTTATGCATAATTCTGTGGCATCTCTCGTTGCCCGTAATGCTCATGTACTGGCTGTTAACAGCCTCTTTGCCCATTCGGGCTTCAGCACCGTGTCACTGACTGAAGGAGGCATTTA
This sequence comes from uncultured Bacteroidales bacterium, assembly GCA_963828395.1. Classification (GTDB taxonomy): domain Bacteria; phylum Bacteroidota; class Bacteroidia; order Bacteroidales; family VadinHA17; genus SR-FBR-E99. Next base: position 95,435 of record CAWHED010000002.1, on the reverse strand, counting down.
TGACTTCATTCACTGCACCATGGCAAACAGATGGGAGTACAGCTTCCGGTCGGAACCGGTGATGTTCATTGGCAAGGGTGAAGGGGTACTACCTGTGGTCACTGTTGTCAACACCGCTATTACCGGTACCCTGAATAATGAACTGTTTATAGATGCTGTGCCATCAGAGTTGACAGGAAAGTTTCTTGCCGACAGCTCCCTTATTAAAGTTGATACGATCAGCAGTGACTGGTACGTGCGCAGCCTGTTCAAAGGGGTGCAGACTACACCTTTACCACGTTTTATAGACGAGAGCGCTTATGATTTCAGGCCCGACACCCTCTCGCCGTTGCTGGATATTGCCGGTCGCACTGAAGCCATCTCATGGTCTCGGGATATCAGGAATATGCCAAGGCCTACAGGTGCAGGCCCGGATATCGGGGCGTTTGAGAGGCAACCGGGGGAGAAAAAACAGGCAGTAGGCAGCAGGCAGTAGACATTATGAATTAGAGAGTGTAGACAATAGCTGACTTAAATATTATTGTAGTTGATTATCAGAATTTCAGACTTTTAGACTTGAGACCAATTTTTGTCATATTACTTATGCTGCTTGCAGTTGGATTGCAAATAAAAGCGCAGGAGTACACTGTCATGTTCTATAACGTTGAGAACCTGTTTGACACAGTTGATGATACCACAAAGGATGATGATGAGTTCCTGCCTGAAGGAAGCCGGCGCTGGACAGAAAAGAGATACTGGCAAAAGATCAACGCCTTGTCTCGTGTGATTGTGGCGTCAGGAGAGTGGGAGTTACCGGCTCTCATAGGTCTGTCTGAGGTGGAAAATGAAAAAGTGGTCAGTGACCTTGCGTTCAGGTCAATTCTTTCAGGTGCAGGGTATAGGGTGATCCACAGGGAATCACCTGACGCCCGGGGTATTGACCTTGCACTCCTGTACAGGTCAGATATTGTGCGTGTTGCGGATTCCAGATCATGGATGCCGGAAGAAATGGAAGGAGAGGTTTTTAATTCAAGAAACCTTCTTTATGCAAAGACTGTCATAGGCAAAGACACGGTTCACCTGATACTCTGTCACTGGCCGTCCAGAAGAGGTGGCTCACTGGCGGCAGGTGATATCCGGCAAAGCATCGCCAAGCTGGTCAGATTTAAAACAGATTCATTGCAGGCTTCCTCAGGCGATACGGCTTCGATAATCGTAATGGGCGATTTCAATGCAGCTCCCGGAGATCCTGTTATAAGAATTATAGCTGATGATTATTCACTGGTCAACTATGCCGAAGACACTGCAGAAAAAGGCATAGGATCTTACCGGTACCAGGGCAGGTGGGAGTTGATAGATCAGATATTCGTATCCGGGTCAATGACAGATCCTGAGCGAAAGATATACGCTGATCCACTCTCATTCAGAGTCTTTGATGCACCGTTCCTGCTGGCAGATGATTCCGATTATCCGGGTAAAAAACCTTTTCCGACATACAGTGGGTTCAGGTGGTCAGGAGGCTACTCCGATCACCTTCCTGTCATGATCACAGTAAAAACGCATTGAGAGAGTTTTTACAGACCCGGAATGGCAGGTGGGGTGAAACCGGCAGTAGTATTTATCATCGGTCCTCCTTCCACTGATATTCGTCCGCTTATTTCAGCCTCCACGAGGCCGCCCAGTCCGGTCTTTACGCTGCTTGTAAGAGCAACGTCACTGACTGTATTTCCCCGTCCTACAGTAATTTCAACCCCTACGGCTGCTTCACCGGTCAGGTTGCCGTTTCCGTATTCAACTTTTGCACCTGCTCCAATCCAAAGTTTTGTCTCGTGCTTTTTAAAGTCACGGGTGACTGACCCCAGAATACCCTCTCCGCCTGATATTGTTACATGATCACAGGTCAGCTCAGCCGAAAATGCACCGAATCCCCCTTTGAGCCCATCACCAAGAGGGCAATCATCACTCTTCTTCTTTGGCAATTCAGGCTCCTCAACCTCTTTGGGCGGTTCAGGAGGTTCGGGTTCAATGCATTTCATGTCCTCATATCCTTTTGCCTCACCTGCTATCCCCAATCCTATCCCTGCAAGACTTCTCTGGAAAGTCAGAACAGTAAGCTCGCGCCAAATATTAAACATATCGTTATAACTGGGCGAATATATTTTTGCCAGGATGGGCTCGGTAAAAGCATAGAGGTCAGATGCTGCGGATCTGAAGGCTGAATTTGACTGGCTGTAAAGCTTCTGCTGGCATCCGATCTGCAGATCGAGATCGCTTTTGCTTCTCTTGCATATTCTGAACATGACTTGCTCCTGTTCGGCCTTAAGCGGTTCGAAGCAGGCATGATAATCAGCCTCAGCCTTTTTAAGGCAAGGATCATTAGGGCCGCAAGCCTTCATAGCCTCTATGTATTGTTCGGTACAGGTATTCATTTCTTCCTGTAACCTTAGGGCTTTGTCCGAATCCTGGATTGTAGCCTCCATATCTTTTTCAATCATGTCGGCTGTCTTTCCGCAATTTGCAGAACCCTCATTCATGGCCCTGCTGAAATTGCTGTTTGGTCCGAAAAGGAGCTCAACCACGTCTTCATACATCATTCTTTCCGTTGCAAAGTCGCGGACAAAGACAATGGAGCCTTCCGGGTTCTGGTTGGCTTGTATAATCTGAGCACTGACGGTTTGAGCAACAGATTGAAATTCGTTGAACAGCGTTGTAAGCCTGCTGTCCAGCCGGTTTGTGTAAGATCTGAGCGGCATCTCCTGCTGAGCCATTCTGGCAGGCTGGGAGAGGTCAGGAAGATCCGGAAGGTCATAGCCTTCTGAATTGCCTTTTTCATCCTGAAGTGGTTTGTCCTGATTGCCTTCGCCACTGCTCTCGCCATTGCCCTGGCCTTCTGATTGTGAAGCTTTTGCTTTTTTATAGGCAGCAAAACCTGCAAAGGAATAGTTTTTCGCCAGAGCAATACGCAGGTGATTTTCCGCGGTAATATGATCTCCTGCGCACTCGGCTATCAACCCCAGCCCGAGATGAGGAGAAGTGAGCTCAGGATCTTTCAGCAGAGCCTGATTGAACATCTTTTTTGCCGAAGCAGGATCACCCATCTCATAGCAGACCCATCCCATATTGATTGAAAGCAATGGAACGCCCGGCCTTAGTTTATCGGCATATCTGAGAACCTGGAGGGCTTTTATATATTCACCCATTTCTTTCAGAGCCACACCAAGAGTATTGGCTGTCAGGATATCTTCCGGCAGCCTGACTGCACTCCAGGCCGCACAGTAAATGGTTGATGATCCGGAACCGGCCATCAGGAACAATGCCCCCATATCCGCGCCTTCAGAAGGTTTGGTAGTGTTTTCAAGAAGTTGTTTAATTTCGGGAAGCCTGTCACCGACCTTCGGGCCGTATGTTGTCATCAGAGCCTTTGCCAGGGTGATATAGCTGTCCCGTGTCAGTGCAGTAATGGCAGGTATAGTCTTCGCCGTTTTCGGGCAAATATTGCCGGACGTGCCTGTGCCTGAGGATTCAGCAGAGAGGGGACTTTTCTCTTTATACTCTGTATCGCCATACTGCTGTGACATCTTCTCGGACCATTGCTTCAGCTTTGCCTGCTCAGCTTGAGTAATTTGCTGCCCCGACTGCAGTTTTTTTATTATGGCCTGAATTTCAGGATCCTGTCCGAAACAGATGAATGCCATGAGGATTGCTGCCAGAAATAAGAGAGCTTTTTTCATAATGGCGTATATGGGGTTTGAGAGTCAGGTGAAGAAAGAAGATTTTCTTGTTGCCGGCAAATAAGTTAGTCCTTTTTGCGCACAACAAGGCCCATTTCCTCACCTTTTTTTATCATAAACTCCCATGCCGCTTCGCGCTCATTGGGTATGATGCCGTCTAGGATGGCCTCCTTGATCGCAGCCTTTATAACACCTACCTGCGGGCCCGGGGGTATGCCGAAGGCAGAAATGATCTCATCTCCGTGCACCGGGGGTTGAAAGACCCTGACGGCATCTTTCTCTTCGATTTCTCGCAGCTTATTGCGTACAAGGGCGAAGTTATCACGATGCTTCTGCACCTTCATCCTGTTTCCGGAAGTGATATCTGCCTCGCACAGCAGCATCAGGTCGTCAATGTCGTCTCCCGCCTCAAAGAGAAGTCGTCTTACGGCCGAGTCGGTCACCCCTTCCTGAACAAGGGAGATAGGTCTCAGGTGAAGGCCGACGAGCTTCCTGACATACTTCATCCTGTCATTGAGAGGAAGCTTCAGGCGGGCGAATATCTCGGGAACCATTTTGGCGCCTGTGAACTCATGACCATGGAAGGTCCAGCCTGTGCCTGGTACAAATTTTTTTGTCACAGGCTTAGCTATGTCATGCAGGAGGGCCGTCCACCGCAGCCACAGGTCATCACTCTTCGCGGCAACATTATCCAGCACCTTCAGGGTATGGTGGAAGTTATCTTTGTGTCCTTTGCCTTCCTTGTCCTCAACGCCCCTGAGCCGGTCGAGCTCCGGCATGATAAGGCTGAGAAGGCCCGTCTTCTCAAGCAACAGGAATCCTGCTGAGGGAGTATCAGTGGCAATTATCTTATTCAGTTCGACAGTTATCCTCTCGGCAGAGACTATCTTGATCCGTTCAGCATTGCGTGTTATTGATGCCAGGGTCTCGTCGGAGATGGTAAAGCCCAGCTGTGCTGCGAACCTGACGGCCCTCATCATCCGGAGGGGATCATCAGCAAAGGTCATGTCAGGGTCAAGCGGGGTGCGCAGGATTTTATTACTGATGTCATCAATCCCTCCGAATGAGTCAAGTACCTCCCCGAAGCTATCCTTGTTGAGACTTATTGCCAGCGCGTTGATGGTGAAGTCACGCCTGTTCTGGTCATCTCCAAGGGTGCCGGGAGCAACAGTTGGCTTACGCGAACTCCTGCTGTATGATTCTTTCCTCGCGCCTACAAACTCAATATCGGCATTTTTATAACGGAACATCGCGGTCCCGAATGTTTTGAACACAGTAACATTTATATCATTGCTTATTTCAGATGCTACGGCCTTCGCCATCGCTACACCGTCGCCCAGGATCACTATGTCAATATCCTTGTCAGGGTTATCCCTTCCCATAATATGATCACGGACATACCCGCCAATGGCATATGCCTCAACATGCTTCCTCTGCGCCACTCTGGCAACTATCTCGAATATCTTTTCCCCGGGAAATATCTTCATAAATTCACATGACAATTTAACCGTGACCGTGACAAAATTACAATTAATAGCCTAAATTGAAGAATAATTGCTTCTTAGCTGGTAAAGGCATGACAATTGCATATGAATGAACAATAAAATAACCTGGTTGTTTAACGATAAATAAACAAGAAACATAAATGGCAGAACATTTGACAAAAGAGACCTTCATTGAAAAGGTTTTCAATTATGAGCAGAATAAGGAATGGAAATATACAGGGGATAAGCCCTGCATCATAGATTTCTACGCAGACTGGTGCGGACCGTGCAAGATGGTGGCGCCTGTTCTTGAGGAGCTGTCAAAGGAATATGAAGGTAAACTATATGTTTACAAGATCGACACTGAGGCAGAACAGGAGCTGGCTTCTGTCTTTGGCGTACGGAGCATACCGTCACTGTTGTTTGTACCGATGGAAGGACAACCTCAGATGGCTATGGGAGCTTTGCCTAAGGATGCCTTCGAAAAGGCTTTTAAAGATATTTTCGGAATAGAAAAAAACTAAAAACCCAATAAAAAAAAATATTTTATCAAAAAAGTGATTTTTTTTGATTTTTTTCAAAACAATTGTTTAACTTTTGCGTTTGATATTAAGAAGGTAGTTTTCTTACAGAAGAGTTAGTTTTCTGGAATTTAGGTTAGGGTTTCGAGTTGAAGGCTGTTTCGAAAGAAATGGCCTTCCTTGATTCATGACTTCAGATCGTTCATTATGCCGTCGATTTTTTCCCCGGTCTCCCTGAGTCTCTTCCGGCATATCTTTATCAGCTCTGCTGCTTTCTTTACATCTTCAGAGAGCCTGTCAATATCCGGCTCTCCCTCTTCGATGTTCTTCAGGATCTCTTCTATGCCTTTCACGGCTTCGTTGAATCCGATCTCTTTCTTTGCCATATCTTATGCTTTTTTGCTGGTTTCTTTTACGGTACTTGTTGCCCGACCCTGTTCAAAGTGAGTGACTATGGTGTCACCCGGCTCGAGGTCAGCCGGCGAATGTATTATTTTTCCGTTTTTTGTCGTCAGGGTAAATCCCCGCTGCATTACACCTGCCGGGTCGAGGTGATGAAGGGAGCTATCTATCCGGTCAATTCTCTCTTTTATCGTACGTAAGAGACTGTTTTTTGAACGGAGAAGTGTCTCAGCATGGTAGCCGAGCTGCTCAACTTTCACCCTTACAATCAGCCTGGCAGCGGCTGCGGTATGGTTCTGAAGTGAAGAAAGCTGTTCTTCCGCTGAGGAGATCATGCCGGACGCTTCAGTGTACAGCGATGATGCCATGTCAACGATCCTGTTTTCGCATTCAAGCGTCTGTTCAATGAGAAAATCAGCCACTGCCGTGGGTGTCTTGAACGATCTCCATGCGACCATGTCAGTGACTGTCAGGTCTTTTTCATGACCGATGCCTGTCATGACCGGCAGGGGGAACTGAGTGATATAGAAAGCGATATCATAGCTGTCGAACCAGCTCAGGTCCGTCGTGGACCCTCCTCCGCGGATGATAACCGCGGCATCATAACCCGTCGCCGTTGCCGAAATTCTGTCGAACGCTTCGATAACCGATCTTTCAGTCGTCTCACCCTGCATGGCAGCTTCGAAAAGTTCAGATTGAAAGACATATCCGTAAGGATTGTTTGCGAGGTGGTTGATGAAATCCTGGTAGCCGGCCGCTTTGGATGATGAGATGACCGCAATGTACCTCGGGTACGGAGCTAGAGGCAGTTCACGGTTCATGGTCATCACACCGTCAGATGTGAGTCTCCTGATGATACCCTCACGCTTCAGGGCCATATCGCCTGCAGTATATGAAGGGTCAATGTCAGAGATGTTAAGACTCAGGCCGTAGAGCTCATGATATTCGACTGTTGCCTTAAACAGGATCGTTATACCGGTGCGGAGGGGTATGCCTGTGGAAGCATTGAAAAAGGTATTCAGGGACCTGTATTTTGCAGCCCAGATGGTTGCCCTGACCCTTGCTGTGACCCTGCCGCCGGAGGAGTCGTTATCGGTAAGCTCAAGGTAACAGTGCCCTGCGCTGTTTGTCTTAATCTCGGCAATCTCCGCGATGACCCAGAAGAAGCCCGGCAGAGACTCGTAAAGCTTGTCACGGATCAGTCCCTGAAGCTCGGTGAGCGTTATCTTTTCACCGGTATTCATCTTCTTAACCGGATCATTTTAAAAACTTCTTCCCCCGCGTCAGTAATGACCTTCAGATAATAAACTCCCTGAGCCATGCTGCCAAGCCCCTCAAGAGTGTATGACCGTGAAACGTAGGCAGGGAATTCCTTCCTCATCATGGGCCTTCCGCTGAAATCTATCATGCTGACCGACAGATGACCGGGACTGTCACGAAACCACAGGCTGATCTCGTCAAAGAAAGGATTTGGGCCCGCGGTAATTTTTACATCAGGTCTGAAGGTATGCTGATCTTCGAGCTTTTTAAGGGCGGAAACAAAATCGGGCAGCCCATAACCATAAAGCGAATCCGGATTATTAAACCTGTCGCTGCTCTCGCGGACCGCATCCATGATATCGGCTGCGGTGGCTCCTGGCACTGCCTGCATCAGAGAGGCACAGAGGCCGCTGATAACAGGGCATGAGAACGATGTTCCGCTACCGGTATGCCACTGGCCCGGGACAAACTGTATCGTCAGACCCACACCGGGTGCAACAACATCAGGTTTAACGCGACCATCGGATGAGTATCCGGCAGAAGAGAAGCCGGAGATCGCCAGATCCTGGTATACTGCTCCTACGCACAAGACGCTGTCGCCGTCGGACGGAGAGAGAATGCGTACCCATTCTTTATTGCGCTCGTTGCCGGCACTGGCAACAACGAGGATGCCCTTTGATGCGGCTGCGTCAGCTGCACGGGTTACGAAGGCAGTATTTCCGTCGAACTGGCTGAAGGCATAATCCATCTCCGGGTTATCGAATGAGGAATAACCCAGGGAAGAAGAAATTATATCTGCTCCGGCGCTATCAGCAAATTCAGCTGCCGCAGCCCAGTAGTCCTCTTCCACCGGAAACTCAGACTGGTCATCCTCAGTACGAAGTAGCAAGTAGTCAGCACCGGGTGCGGTGCCAGAGATGACGCCGGGGATAGAACCGGCCAGAATTGACAGCACTGATGTGCCATGGTTATGATAGTCATAAACGTAATCCGATCCGTTTACGAAATCACGGGTGGCCACTACGCCTCCGCGCAGCATAAGCGGTTCGAGCGCCTCTATAAGGTCCGCGTTAATAAACCCGGCATCAAGCACGGCAATAATTATGTTTTGACCGGTAAAGCCGGACTGATGAAGTGGTACACCGTTCAACGGAACATTAGGGTCGTAGCCATCGGCCATGCTGCCAGGGGATGTTACCCCGTACTTTCCGATGACACTTTTTACAGGTTCCGACGGGTTCTTAACCAGGAGTACGTTTTTGATAAATGGCAGGTCAGAAAGCGCGCCTGCCTCAATTTTAATGTCAGAAGCAAAAAGGGCGCTGTTCAGCCATTTTGAAGCGCATCTGAAGACCAATCCGCGTTGTACGACCGCCGAAATAAAATTATGATTTACAGGGAGATCACTAACAGTCAACGGGGAAATCCCACATTTTTCCCTTCGGGCAATCGCAGCAGGAGAAAGCAGGTCTTCAGGGGCAAAATCTCCCGTACTGACATTGCCTTTATCAGTGAAAGTGACGCGGTAAAAGTATAAGAATGATTCATCAGGGCCGGGTACAGTCGCTGCACATGGAACGGCGATGTTCAGAAAAAGAGAGAGTACCGTCAGGATGAATGACCTTAATATCATTTGATAATATTGCCGTTGATGTCAGGTATTTCAATTTTCCCTTTGTTTCTTTCAAGATCGTCGAGCAATTTTGTTTCTTTATCGGCAAGCTTCGGATCAGCCAGCCTGCCATTCTTGTAAACCAATACCTGTTGCAGGGTTCCGTCCTCATTTAAAATCATCCAGTCGCCTGTACGGACATCGGCTTTGTACCTGCCCTCATATTGCCGTTTACCGCTGGGATAATAATATGAGAAGGGGCCCTCAAGCTTACCGTCGAAATATTCGGCTCTCAGACACACTTTTCCGTCAGGATAGTACTGCAGCCACTCACCTGTTTTCTTGCCAAAGTCCCATGTGACTTTTTCAGCCAGGGTGCTGTCGGCGTAAAATTTGCAGGACTGACCGTGTTTGGTATCCTCATAATAGTTTTCTTCACCGATCAGGTAGGCCGGTTGTGTCGCTGAATAGAATTTCCAAAGACCTTCCTTTTTCTTTGCCACGTACATCCCTTCAGCCGCTTTATGTCCGTCAGGATGGAAGAACAGGGCCTGTGCTTCATCCTTTTTATCTGAAAATGTCAGCTCTGACTGCAGGATACCCTTTTCATTGTATCTTTTAAAAAGACCTACGGGCTTGTCATCCCTGAATGATCCTTCGTACATGATCTTACCATCAGGGTACTTTTTGATCCACGGGCCCTGTTTTTTGCCTGCCGAATCGGTCATATTCTGTGCGGAGGTGATTACAGACATTAGAAGCAGCAATGCTATTGAGAGATATTTTGCGATCATGATTTTCAATTTGATGTAAAGATACTTACTCTGCTTAATTCTTAAATGGTCTTAGGGTACAATAATTTGATGGTCTACGACCATCTAGGTTGTTGTATATATGGATATTTTCTACAATAATTTGATGGTCTACGACCATCCAGGTTGTTGTATATATGGATATTTTCTACAATAATTTGATGGTCTACGACCATCCAGGTTGTTGTATATATGGATATTTTCTACAATAATTTGATGGTCTACGACCATCTAGGTATGTTGTATACATGGATATTTTCTACAATAATTTGATGGTCTACGACCATCCAGGTTGTTGTATAGATGGATATTTTCTACAATAATTTGATGGTCTACGACCATCCAGGTATGTTGTATAGATGGATATTTTCTACAATAATTTGATGGTCTACGACCATCAGGATGGCATAGACCAGATTATTGAGAAAAATCAGATCCTCGTAGAGGATCATATTATTGTAGAACAAATGATTGAATAAAAAATTGACCCTCGTAGAGGGTTGAATAATTCTGAATTTTTAAACTAAATCGTATAAAAAAACCGTCTCAGTAATTATCTGAGACGGTCTTAACAAACCTCTGTTATTATTATTTAACCTCTTCGAAGTCAACGTCAGTGACCTGCTGGTCGCTGTCGGTTTTCTTGCCGCCGGTCTCATCACCACCCATGGGGCCTGACTGCGGGCCTGACTGAGGACCGGCCTGCGGGCCCGGGCCCTGTGCCTGTTTGTACATATCCTCGGAAGCTGCCTGCCATGCAGTGTTGATCTCGGCAAGCGCACGGTCAATGGCTGTCACATCCTGGCTCTTCTGAGCCTCACGCAGCTGACCAAGGGCATTTTCTATACGACCTTTTTTATCAGTCGGTATCTTCTCACCGTACTCCTTCAGTTGTTTCTCTGTCTGGAAGATCATGCTGTCAGCAGCGTTGACCTTGTCAGCCTTCTCTCTGGCAACCTTATCGGCGCTCTCGTTGGCCTTGGCTTCTTCACGCATACGGCGTATTTCTTCATCACTTAGTCCTGATGATGCCTCAATACGTATTTTCTGTTCCCTGCCTGTTCCCTTGTCTTTTGCGGACACATTAAGTATACCGTTGGCGTCTATATCAAAAGTAACCTCGACCTGCGGTATACCCCTCGGGGCCGGCGGAATTCCGTCAAGATGGAACCGTCCGATAGTTTTATTTCCTAAAGCCATAGGTCGCTCACCCTGCAGCACATGTATCTCCACTGACGGCTGGCTGTCGCTAGCTGTGGTGAAGGTCTCTGTCTTCCGGGTAGGGATGGTGGTGTTCAACTCGATCAGCCTGGTCATCACGCCGCCCATTGTCTCTATACCAAGTGAAAGAGGCGTCACGTCAAGGAGAAGCACATCCTTTACCTCGCCGGTGAGAACACCGCCCTGGATGGCTGCGCCTACGGCAACAACCTCGTCAGGGTTAACCCCCTTTGAAGGCACCCTGCCGAAGAACTTTTCAACGATCTGCTGTACGACAGGTATTCGCGTTGAACCGCCCACGAGCAGCACCTCGTCAATATCTGAGGCCTTCATTCCTGCATCTTCAAGAGCTTTGCGGCAAGGCTCAATAGTAGAGCTGATAAGCTTGTCAGTCAGTTTCTCAAACTGAGCCCTGGTAAGTGTCTTTACAAGGTGTTTGGGAATGCCATTGACAGGCATTATATAAGGAAGATTGATCTCTGTGGATGTAGCGCTTGAAAGCTCAATCTTAGCTTTCTCGGCTGCTTCCTTGAGTCTCTGCAGTGCCATCATGTCCTTACGAAGGTCTACGCCTTCCTCTCTCTGGAAGTCATCGGCAAGCCAGTCTATGACGAGGTTGTCAAAGTCGTCACCGCCGAGGTGTGTGTCGCCGTTGGTCGATTTGACCTCAAAGACACCATCGCCCAGTTCAAGAATGGATATATCAAATGTACCACCGCCAAGGTCGTAGACAGCGATTTTCAGATCCTGTGATTTTTTGTCAAGACCGTATGCAAGCGAGGCTGCCGTAGGCTCATTGATGATCCTCTTTACTTTCAGTCCTGCTATCTCCCCGGCTTCTTTCGTTGCCTGGCGCTGTGAGTCATTGAAATATGCCGGCACGGTAATGACAGCCTCAGTGACTTCCTGTCCAAGGTAATCCTCAGCGGTTTTCTTCATCTTCTGAAGCACGATGGCTGATATCTCTTGTGGCGAGTAGTTGCGGTCATCGATTTTCACCCTCGGGGTGTTGTTGTCTCCGCGGATGATCTGATAGGTCAGTTTCTTCATCTCATTGGTCACCTCGTCGAAGCTCCTGCCCATAAAACGCTTGATTGAAGATACCGTCTTGCGGGGATTGGTGATAGCCTGCCTTTTTGCAGGGTCACCTACCTTGCGTTCGCCGTTCTCAAGAAACGCCACCACTGACGGGGTGGTTCTTTTGCCTTCACTGTTGGGTATTACCACAGGCTCATTGCCCTCCATAACTGCAACGCATGAATTTGTGGTCCCCAGGTCAATACCGATAATTTTTCCCATTGTTATTCTGTTTTATACTTTAATTTCATTCACAATATCACAGTTATGACAATGTTTATGCCACACGCCTAATTGTTGTCTTATTATGAAATTATGTCATGATTAATCAAAAAGGGAATTTTTCTCTCTATGACAAAACGGCAGGATAAGTTCAAAAACCACCCATAATGGTTATTCATTGTCTTATTTTGTAGCTTTGCAGATGACAATAACAAACAGAATCATGCCGGAACAAAAAGTTGTAAAACTGGTAACCACGCACGTGCTTTTTGAAATGAAGCTCAAGGGTGAGAAGATAGCTATGCTCACAGCGTATGACTATTCGATGGCGAGGATCCTTGATGAAGCGGGTATTGATGTCATACTGGTAGGGGACTCAGCCTCAAATGTGATGGCAGGTTTCGATACGACTCTGCCTATCACACTTGACAACATGATTTACCACGCCGCCTCGGTGGTGAGAGGTGTTAAGAGAGCTCTTGTTGTTGTTGATCTTCCTTTCGGCACCTACCAGGGTAACTCCCGTGAAGCCCTTGCATCGGCAATCAGGATCATGAAAGAGACTGGTGCCAGTGCCGTCAAGATGGAAGGCGGTCGCGAGATCACCGAATCCATTGAGCGTATTCTTTCTGCCGGCATACCTGTCATGGGTCACCTCGGGCTGACGCCGCAGTCGATTCATAAGTTCGGAACATATGTCGTTCGTGCCCGTGAAGAGGAGGAGGCAAGGAAGCTCAAGGAAGATGCCAAGATCATTGAGCAGGCAGGGTGTTTTGCCATCGTTCTGGAGAAGATACCTGCTTCGCTGGCAGGGGAAGTGGCTGAGGCAGTAAAAGTGCCGGTAATAGGCATAGGCGCGGGGCCGCAGGTTGACGGACAGGTGCTGGTGTTGCACGATATGCTGGGCATCAACATCGAGTTCTCTCCACGCTTCCTGAGAAGATATCACAACCTGCATGACGAGATCAAAGGTGCAGTAATAAACTACATAGCTGACGTCAGATCACGTGACTTCCCTAATGATAAGGAGCAATATTAGATGAGACAGAATATCCCGGCCGTACTCTACGAAGACAATCATATTATCATAATCAATAAACGCTCTTCTGACCTTGTGCAGGGTGACGGCAGCGGCGATGAGCCGCTTGACGATGTTGTCAGGGCATATATCAAGGAAAAGTACAAAAAGCCCGGTGATGTTTTTCTGGGTGTGGTACACAGGCTTGACAGGCCTGTGAGCGGTTGTGTCGTCTATGCCCGTACCTCCAAGGCGCTGTCAAGACTAAGCGAGCTCTTCAGAACCAGGGATGTCAGGAAGTGCTACTGGGCCCTCGTCTCTGACCGTCCGCCTGCTGAAGAGGGCACTCTGCACAACTACCTCAAGAAAAATGAGAAGCAGAACAAGTCATATGTATATGATACCGAGGTAAAGGGATCAAAGGAGGCTGAGCTGTCGTACCGTGTCCTTGGACGTTCTGAGAAATACTACCTGATTGAGGTAGACCTTCATACAGGCAGACACCACCAGATCAGAGCGCAGCTTGCTGCAGCAGGGTGCCCGATTAAAGGTGACCTCAAGTACGGGTCAAAAAGATCAAACGAGGGCGGAGGTATTTCGCTGCATGCAAGAAGTATTTCTTTCATCCACCCTGTTAAAAACGAAGAGGTGAAGGTGGTGGCTCCTCTTCCCGACGAAAAGATCTGGCAGTTCTTCGCAAATTTTTGATGAACCCTGGCAAAAAAAGAGAAGAGACGCCTCTGCCGCATCTCTTCCCAACCTAACCCAAAACTAACCTAAATCAACCAACCTATGAATGCTGCACCCTGGTTGAGGGTTTACGCAGCCAGAAAACCTATTTCTTCAATAAGACCTTCCTTACCTCAGTCATGATAAGATCAGCCTCTTTTACTTTATCTTTCGGCGCTCTGATATTGACCGTGACCCCGTCTACAGTTATGTGATAACTGACACCCTCCCGGGCTTCGGTATTCCATTCCATATTCCTCATCCGCCTCATCTCCATTTTTTCCGGTCCGCCAGGTCTGCCCTTTTCCTTTTCGATGAAGATCATCTTATTACCGTTTCCTTTGCCATGCATTACCTTTCCATCTTCTGTCTCGATTACAATCCTGTCACCTTCAAAGTTCAGAGTGTCAATAGTTGTGATCGTCGTGTCTTTCTTCACCCCGTTTTCATCCACCGTAACGATCGTAATTACCTTCTTTTCAACCTGTTTCTTTTCCTGTGCAGATACTGTCCCTGCTGTCGTGAAAAGAACTGCCAATGATGGCTACCGCTGTTTTTAAGATTTCTTACCATTCGTTTCGTATGATTAACGATACAAAAATAAGCCTAATAAACGTCATAGTGGTTAAAGTGAGGTTAAAACTGGTTAACAAAAAGTTAAAACGACTTTCGGGCTTATTAATATATCTAATTTTGTGTCATGAATAAACGGAGGTTTTTCGGCCTGATAGCGTTAATGGTTTTGTCGATCATCGCGATCATCTGGGTTCAGGTGACGTGGATAGGCAATTCAATAAAGGTACAGAATGAGCAGTTCGACTTCTTCGTTATAAACAGTCTCCGCAGCACTGCACAGTCGATGGAGACATCACGTCGGCTGAGCTTCCTTAATGAGATGTTTCTGAGGGGGTATTCACAGGCGCCCCGTTTGCAGACATATACTCCCGCTCAACGTTCATATTCCAGCAGTATGAGAATCGAGAGTTCGTCGGCCACTGATAAGGATTCGGTTGAGATCGTTATTGCAACAAATAATAACCCTCCCGTAAAGATGATGGTGCCCCGTGATGCAGCCGGGACAACCATTGAGCAGAGCGTGGTTGTCGGATCTGATGAATATGCAAGGTGGGTGCAGCAGCGGGCCGGCGAGTTCCAGTTGATGAGCGGTCAGCTGATCAGTGAGATGTTCGACTGGGAACAAAGCCTTCAGATAAACAAGGAAGAGTTGTTGCATACCCTTCAGGGCGAGCTGAAAGCATCAGGCATTGAAACACCTTTCGAGTTTGCCATTCTCAGGGCTGATACCATCAAAGACGGGATTTACTCGAAGGTCAGGGTTAAAGAGTTTACGGAAAGTCCGTATAAAGTCAATATCTTTTCTGACGGCCTCCTGAAAAAGGGTGAGACAGTGTCTGTCGTTTTTCCGCGCAAGACGAATTATGTTCTTGGTTCGATGGGCCTGATGCTGGGAGGATCAGTGCTTTTTCTCATTATCATTATATCAACCTTTGCACTCAGCCTTTATTTTATCCTCAGGCAGAAAAAGACCTCGGAGATGCAGGCAGACTTCATCAACAACATGACTCATGAGTTCAAGACCCCGATAGCAACCATATCTCTTGCTGCCGACACAATCGCCAACAGCAAGGTGATCACTGATGAGGATAAGGTAAGACATTTCATAGGGATGATCAAGAAGGAAAACTCCCGCATGAACAGGCAGGTGGAGACGATCCTGCAGATAGCCACCCTTGACAAGCATGAGACTGATTTTAACTTCACGGAGACAGACCTGCATGAAGTGATAACACAAGCTGTTGAGACCATTGAGATACAGGTCACTGACAGGGGCGGAATGATAAACCGGCATCTTGATGCCGGAAGAAGCATTATCACAGGTGACGGTGAGCATCTTCGAAACCTGGTGCATAATCTTCTTGACAATGCTAATAAGTATTCGGAGAAGGAACCGGAGATAACTGTGAGGACAAGGGATAATGAAAGCGGAATTTTTCTCATAGTTGAAGATAAAGGCATCGGGATGAGCAAGACTGTACAGCACCGTGTTTTTGAAAGGTTCTACAGGGAGACGACGGGGAACATCCACAATGTCAAAGGATTCGGACTAGGGTTAAACTATGCAAAGGCGATTACCGATGCACACGGGGGTACGATTTCCGTTGAGAGCGAAGAGGGGCATGGAAGCATTTTCACTGTATTTTTACCATTTAACGGCGAATCACGGGCATGAATAAAAAAAATCCAAGGATCTTCCTTGTCGAAGATGATCTGAGCTTCGGGTCAGTTCTGAAATCTTATCTCGAGATAAACGATTACAGCGTTGAACTTGTAGACGACGGCAAGGTCGCTGTAGACACATTCCGCAGGGGGGTCTATGATCTTTGCATACTTGACGTGATGCTTCCCCATGTCGATGGCTTTACCATCGCATCGGAGATAAGGAGCATGAATGCTGTGATTCCTATTGTCTTCCTTACGGCAAAGAAACTGAAGGAGGATCTGTTGAGGGGCTATGGTGTGGGTGCCGATGACTACATCACAAAACCTTTTGATACAGACATATTACTCCTCAAGATAAAGGCTATCATTTCACGCAGAGATATCCAGGAAGGGACAAAAGATATATACCAGATCGGAAAGTTTATATTTAATGCCAGGCTGCGGACACTCACCATCGGCGATCAGGAGAGGAAGCTTTCACCAAAGGAGGGAGAGCTGCTTGAAATGCTTGCACTGGCTCCCAACTCACTGGTAAGCCGTGAGGCAGCACTGAAAAAGATATGGGGTACAGATGATTATTTCACTGCCAGAAGCATGGATGTCTATGTGACTAAACTGAGAAAATACCTTGTTGATGATCCTCAGATTGTTCTGAAGAACATACACGGTAGCGGATTTCAGCTGGTTGTGGGAGAAATTCAAACCAGGTTTGACTTTGTGAAGCGCAGAGGCATGAGCGATTCAGCACTTTCTATCACTAAAATCTTCTCACTGCCTGCAAGTATCACTTTAATGGGTTTCCCATGTCTCTGCTCTTCCTCAACCAGCATCTGCCGGCAGTTACCGCACGGAGGGACAGGCTCACGGGTCAGCTTGTCGCCCGACAAAGCTGCAATGGCAATGGCCACAGGTCTCCTGCCAGGGTAATTTGATACAGACCAGGAGAGGACTGTCTTCTCTGCACAGCTTCCTGAGGGGAAAGCAGCATTCTCAACATTGGCTCCCCTGACAACGGTACCGTCATCAAGCATGATTGCGGCTCCAACCATGAAATGTGAATAGGGAGCATAAGCGCCTGAGGCTGCAACAACAGCTTCTTCAGTAAGAACTCTGTCACCATCCGGCATCTCATTGCCGTCGTGATACTCCTTATAAAGCACCCTGATTTCTCTTTCTTTCATAGAGGATTACAGTGATTCCCGGAAAAGCAAAAGTAATATTATTTTTTCTCAGGTGTCAGAAATTGCAGCGGCTGACGACATTTTTATATTTTTGCCAAAACTGTTCTGATGAGACATCTCCCGAGATATATATTTGTTATCCTGATTCTTTTGCTTTATTCCTGCAGCTCCACACGCAAGGCATCGAGGAGTGGTTCATCCGGTGCGCCAACCCCAAACTACGCTATTGAATACATGAATAAATACAACTCTCTGGCAATAAGCGAGATGCGCAGGACAGGAATACCAGCAAGCATAACACTCGCCCAGGGGATGCTGGAATCCAATTACGGACGCAGCACGCTGGCTACAAGAGGCAACAACCATTTCGGCATAAAATGCCACAGTGACTGGAGGGGAGAGAAGATATACCATGACGATAACCGCAGAGGTGAATGCTTCAGGTCTTACCCTACCGCTGAGGACTCATACAGGGATCACTCGGATTTTCTGACGACCGGTTCGCGATACAAAGATCTTTTCAAGCTCAGCAGCACTGATTACAAGGGCTGGGCACACGGCCTGAGGAAGGCAGGATATGCTACTGATCCTAAATACGCTACATTGCTTATCAAAAAGATCGATGATTACGGCCTGCATGTCTTTGATACCGGCAGCGCCAACCCTTCCTCAGGTCAGACACCCGCAACACCTGATCTGGAGCAGAAAACCGGACAGCAGCCTGTCACAACAGTTCCAAAGCAGACCACCGGTCAGCAGCCTGCCACTCCTGTTCAGAAAACGGCTGATACCCTCCGGGTCCCGCCGGTTCAGAAAACCGCTGACCCTGTGCAGACTCAACAGGAAATTCAGGCTCCGATAAAGGTCATAAGCCTTATTACGGGGAGAAAGGTCCGGGAGAATAACGGTGTACAGTATATTATTGCAGTAGAGGGAGATACCTTTAAATCTATTGCTGAGGAGTATCAGCTTCTCGCACTGGAGGTAAACCGCTATAATGATCTTCCCCCGGATGCTCCCCTGAAACCGGGGCAGTTCATCTACCTGCAGCCCAAACGCAGCAAAGCGGCAGAAGGTAACTCGATTCATATTGTTAAGGCAGGCGAAACGATGTACATCCTGTCGCAGAAATACGCCGTAAAACTCTCAGCGCTATATAAGATGAATGTGATGGATGAGGGAACAGAATGTATCCCCGGTCAGAAAGTCAGGATCAGGTAGCGTCTCATTTCAACCCGTAACCCATCCGGTCAGGTCGAAACCCCGGAGAAATGCCGCAGCAGTCATTCTTTTGCGCCCCTCAGGCTGAAGCGAGGTTATTTCTACCTCTCCTGAACCGCAGGAGACGAAAAGCCTTGATTTTTCCCTTACCATTAAAGTTCCGGGCTGTGTCTGTCTGCCATCTACTGCAGGTGTGTCTTCATTGTCAATCCTGCTTTCATAAAGCTTAAGCCGTAAAGTTTTGCTTTCAGACCTGATCGTTGTCGCCGCTCCGGGATGCGGAGACAGACCTCTTATCTTATTATGGATCCTGATGGCCGGTTGTTTCCAGTCGACGACTGTATCGGAAGGGAGTATCTTCGGTGCGTTATGAAGGATAGCACCTGTCGCTGCTGATTGGGGAACGGGCTGTAGTTTTCCTTCGTACAATCCTTTTACAGTCTCAATAACAAGTTCTGCCCCCAGAGTCATCAGTCGGTCATGCAGGCTGCCTGCATTATCGGCAGGGAATATTCCGGTTTCTTTTGAAAGCAATATCCTGCCTGTATCTATTTCCCTGTCGATCAGAAAGGTAGTCACGCCCGTTTTCGTTTCGCCGTTGAATATGGCATGGTTTATCGGGGCTGCGCCACGGTATTGCGGAAGGAGGGAAGCGTGAAGGTTAAACGTACCAAATGGAGGAATGCACCACACTTCTTCCGGCAGCATCCGGAAAGCAACAACGATAAAGATATCCGCATGCAGGTCTCTCAGAGCGCTTACAAACCCGGTGTTACGCAGTCGCTCAGGCTGAAGTACCGGCAGGCCGTTCCCGAGAGCATAGTCTTTCACAGGTGCGGTGGCGATCTTCTGACCGCGTCCCGCCGGCTTGTCAGGTACTGTGACAACAGATACCACAGGGTATCCGTTCTCGTGAAGGGCACGGAGGCTGGCTACCGCGAACCAGGTTGTTCCCATGAACACTATTCGTGGAAGTGTCTCAGTCATTTTCGCCTTTCAGAGGCGTCTTATAGCGTGACATGCTGTGCCCCATTTTTGTCGCTTTGGTCTCCATGTAGAACGAGTTGTAGGGGTTTGAGGGGATGACGAGAGGTATGGTTTCAACGATTGAGATTCCGTATCCTTCCAGCCCCGCCCTTTTAACAGGGTTATTTGAAATGAGCCTTACCTTACCCAGTCCGATGCCGCGCATGATATTTGCTCCAATGCCATAATCGCGCTCGTCAGCACGGAACCCCAGCTCGATATTTGCTTCGACAGTATCACGTCCCTGTTCCTGGAGCTTATATGTGCGTATCTTATTGATGAGCCCTATTCCCCTTCCTTCCTGGTTAAGATAAATAATTGCTCCCTTGCCGGCTTCGTTGACCATTTGCATGGCCTTATGGAGCTGGGGACCGCAGTCGCATCTCTTTGATGCGAAAATGTCACCCGTGAAGCAGGAAGAATGCACCCGCACCAGTACCGGCTCATCTTTTGTCCATGTGCCCTTGACGAGGGCTGCATGCTCAAGGCCGTTGCTTACCTGTCTGAAAGGAATGAAGTCAAAGTCGCCATACTCCGTCGGCAGCTTGACCTGCTCGCCCATCTCGACGATAGATTCAATACCAAGACGATACCGGATAAGGTCTATTATAGTGACTATTTTTATGCCAAATTTCTTTGAGATCTCAATGAGGTCTGGAAGGCGTGCCATTGTCCCGTCCTCATTCATTATCTCGACGAGCACTCCTCCCGGGCGCAAACCGGCAAGTCGCGTCAGGTCTACAGTAGCTTCGGTGTGGCCTGCTCTTCGCAGGACACCCTTTGAACGTGCTTTCAGCGGAAAAATATGTCCGGGCCTGCCCAGGTGTGATGGCTTGGTGGCAGGATCGACAAGCGCCTTTATGGTCAGTGCCCTGTCACGGGCTGAAATGCCGGTGGTGGTTTCAGGACCGAGCAGGTCGACAGAAACAGTGAATTGCGTTTCATGCAGAGAGGTGTTATGACCTACCATCATGTCCAGATCAAGCTCATTACAGCGCTCCTCGGGGAGAGGCACGCAGATCAGTCCTCTGCCATGTTTGGCCATGAAATTTACTATCTCAGGCGTTACAAGCTCAGCTGCACAGATAAAATCCCCTTCGTTTTCCCTGTCTTCGTCATCGACAACAATGACAATCCTGCCTTCTCTTATATCTTCGATGGCTTCGTTGATGCTGTTCAGACTGTTGTCCGGAGTCATCTCAGACACGTTTTGTGGGTTCCCATATTCCATTTTTTATTCCTCTTACCGCCTTCACAAACCCTGCTGTCAGAGCCGCGTTCATAAGCAGGAACTGTGTCACGTAACGTGGTAGTTTTATTGTCCTGCCGAACTTGTCAAACATCAGATCAATCGCCGACAAAAGTATTAAAATTAACTGAACGGATACGAGACAAAAATATAAAACAGAACGCCCTGAAAGAATGACGGTTGTCATAAAAAAGAGAGCCAGGAAGGTAGGCGTGAACCATCTCAGCACCTTATGGGAAAGGAAGGCGAATGAAGCATTTAGTTTCCCGGACGGGAACGGCCCGAAGCGAAACAGATTCTGGAAAGAGCCTGCAGCGATCCTTACCCTCCTCTTGTACTGATCTGCTATCCCAGGTTGGGTATCCTCAGATACAAGAGCCTCAGGAACATTAAACGAAGCAAATCCTTTATGCATCACCGTTAGCCCCACAAAGAGATCATCAACAAGAGTGTTTTCCGGTATGACAGGGAAGAACTCGCGTCGAACGGCATAACATCCTCCGTATGGGCCGGTCATGGTTTTCCATACTTCACCCTCAGCTCTGCGCAGTGAGGTCTCGAACCTGCTGTACAGGTTTTCCTGCCTTGTAATGCCGTATCCGTGTGATAGCGAGGGAACGACTGTGGCATCGCACAACCCGGTCTGTGATGAGGTGAAGGCTGAAGCCAGGAGCCTCACTGTGGTTCCCGAGAAAAGGACATTCGCGTCTGTTATGATAAGGATTGTGCCATTTGCCATTGCAACCAGTTCATTAAGCATGGCAGCCTTGCCCTTTCTTATGTTACTACGATGATATTTTATCCTTTTGTCTGAAGCGGCGAAGTTCATCATTATTTCATCCGTGCTGTCGTCGGAGGCATCTGACCCGATAATGAATTCAGTCAGTTCAAAAGGGTAGTCAGATAACAGGAGACTACGGATTTTTTCACTGAGCACTTTTTCTTCGTTAAAAACCGGCATGATCACGGAAACGGAAGGAAGAGGAAGTGCGGATTGTTGCTGATGTTTTTCGGTTTCTTCACCCTGCCCATCTGCCAGATTATGGAGGAGAAGAGTTGTTTTTCGTTTTCTACTGATGCCGGCCAGGCTGAAAACAAGAGCCGGATATAACAGGTATGTCCATGCCAGAAGTATCAGAGCTATCAGGAATAATGTTTCAGCGGCCATCACAAAGCTTTTTGTAGAATGCCAGTAACATGGAAGTCTGTTTCAGATTATCAAATCTCTCTCTTACCAGCTCCCTCGCATTAGCTCCAGTCGTGGTTCTCAGACCCGGGTCACTGAGGGCTGAGGTCAGGGCATCGCTGAATGATACTGCATCGGTTCCGATGAGAAGCTCACGGTGATCCTCCACTGGCAGTCCCTCTGCTGCCACAGGAGTAGCTATCACCGTCTTGCCCATACTCATAGCCTCTATTATCTTTATGCGCAATCCGCTCCCGGCGAAAAGAGGTGCTATCATGACCGTCATTGATCCGACGAACCGGCGTGCATCTTCAACCTCACCTTCCAGGAAGACATTTTTCCCGGCCGGCCAGGCTTTTACATTTGGAGGAGCACCTCTGCCTGCAATGTGAAGCGTGGCATCGGGCAGTGACCTCAGCACACGCGGCCACACTGCGGTCAGGAACCATCGCAGACCGTCAAGGTTCGGCTGCCAGTTAAGGGCACCGATGAACCCAACTCTAAGGCCTGTGCTGTCAGCGTCATCAACGGGCTCAGAAATATCAGCTCCTGTTGCCGAGAGCATCATGGGTTTGTCCGGCGCGATAGATTTAAACCATTGAAAATCAGGCTCACTGATTGGAATAATGGCATCAAACTGTTTTATTGCAATTATTTCCCGTTTCCTTAATCTCCGGGCAAGGCTCTTAAGATAATCCTTCTCAACCGGAACAGTTGCCAGTTCAGCCATCATCTCCCTGATGCGGTGTTCGACATTATGTGCCCTGAACACTAAAGGCGTATCTGTAACGGAGCGTATCTCATCAATGTAATATGAGAAGAGCAGTCCCTCACACTGGATGATGTCAAAGTGTTCCCTCATCAGCAGGATATGAAGGGCTTCTGAATACGGCTTCACACGGAAACGCTGCAGGTCATAGGGCTCAGCCGATAAAAGCAGGTTAGCCAGCATTTTTGCCGGCCTGATCCTTGTGTCAATGGCTATCGTATCATAGTAGTGCAGGTAGGCAGGCGGGCGAGACAAGAGACTGGAGTTCAGGGGCATGTTTTTCTGTCCTCATCGCCAGCACCGAAATGATTGCCCCGCCGGCAGCCAGTCCCTCTATACACCTCATGGTTGCCACAGCGCCACCGTCATATGGCGGCCACGGTGGCTTAGGTGACAGGACCAGTATTTTCATTTTCCCTGTCAGGTTTTATCCCGGTAAAGAAAGCTCCCATTTTTCTGAAGAAGAGAAGATAAGTCTCCGCATTCATAATGGCGGCGTCTGTGGTAGCCTTATATGTCAGGAAGATACCAATTGGCAGCAGTATGATTGTTGAGGCCAGCATTCCGAGGGGGACGTTGACGATAAGTTCTTTTGCGAACTTCTCCCCCGTAAGTGAGATGACGTAATAAAACACGAAGAACAAAACAGAGATTACAGCAGGTGTACCGAGGCCTCCTTTTCTTATGATTGCGCCCAGAGGTGCACCGATGAAAAAGAACACCAGGCAGGCGAAAGGCAGGGTGTACTTTTTGAACAGCTCCGCCTCGTACCTTTTAAGGTTTTTCGACTCATAAAGAAGTGATTCGCTTTTTTCGCTTATATTGGCGACGCCGTCGCGTGCGAAGTTAAGCGCCCTGTTTATTGCTGTTGTCTTATTCATGACTGTCATTGTGTCAAAGACTGCACGACAGTTAAAATTCTCAAGTTTTCTGGCTGTGGCGGTATCGCCGTCATGGTGAAAGCCACCTGAGAAGGACCTCTCAGGAGGAATGAGCTTTGTGTCTGCAAAGTCTTTGAAATAAGCGTCTGACCTTATCTTATACCTTTCAGAAAGGGAGTCAACGAAAAAACCAAGTTCATGGGAGTTAAGCATTGAATAGTTTGATCTGAACAGGTCCATGCCTGACCTGTCGAGGCCGAAGCCCGTTAACTCAATGACCATGGTCTGTTCAGTAAACTTATCGCGCCGGAACGGGTATCTCCTTTTGTCCTGGGCAACATCTTTCTCCTCAATGTCGTTGTAGGCATACCCGTTGAAGAGTGTCAGGATCATTCCGCTTTCGTCGGGTGTGATGGCCATATATCCTGAATCGGCATAGATCATTGAAGTATTGCCCTGGCCATTGCGGTGGTCATAGATATAGATCCTGTCAAGCCTGTTGGTCTCCGGGTCCTTGGCGGATATTTTTATACTGAAACCGTCTATTCCATTGTAGAAGGGGCCTGCCTGGATGCTCAGTTCAGGCCGTTTGCGCCTGATGTCGTACAGCAGGGTTCTGGCCTTGCGGTTTGAGAGTGGCAGGATATAGTCGGAGAAAAGGAATGACGCCACGGCGAGGAATGAGACCAGAACAAACAGAGGGAGCATGATGCGCTGCAGCGGCACGCCTGACGATTTCAGCGCAGTCAGTTCAAGGAACTCTCCCAGGTTACCGAAGGTCATCAGGGAGGCAAGCAGTATTGCAAGAGGCAGCGAGACGGGAACGAAAGTAAGGGAAAACTGGAAGAGGAGTTCAGCGAGGACCTTGGGTTCGAGTCCTTTGCCTGCCAGTTCGTCAACGTACATCCAGAGGAACTGCAGTATAAAGATTATGAGCACAATAAAGAACGTCAGAACCAGTGGTCCGATAAACGATCTGATCATGAAACGATCGATTTTCTTCATTGTCTCGGGTGTTGTGCAAACGTACGTTATTTTTGAGAAAGTAGCAAAGCTCTCTCATTCAGTGAGGCCGAGCACCTTTTTAAGGTACGAGATCTGGTTATCCCACAGGTCTTTGGCATCTTCGATCTCATCATCATCAGCGTGGTCGGTGATCATGAGTGCCGTATCATTGGTCAGTTCATGGATGACTATCCTGAATTCGAAGTAGTTTGTCTCTGTGTCTGCGAAGTCCAGCCATTCAAACCGTACGCTTTTGTTATCCCTGATATGGGCCAGATGTGCCCGGGCTTCGACTTTAGCCCAGAAAAAAGTAAAGACGTCACCATTTACGGTGACGTTATCAGCAAACCATTCCGCCAGTCCTTCCGGGGTGCTCAGCCGGTCAAATAGGACACGGGTAGGGGAGTTCAGGGTATATTCTAGTTCGAATCTTGATCTCATATCTGGAAATGTGACTGTGATGCAATATAAAAATAATAGCTGAAAAGAAAAAGTTTGACGGGCAAAATGAAAAAATATTTATATTTGCACCCGCATTTTGAGACAGCGGGATAGCTCAGTTGGTTAGAGCGCATGATTCATAATCATGAGGTCGGGAGTTCATTAAAATAAGTTTGGCGAGATAGCTCAGTTGGTTAGAGCGCATGATTCATAATCATGAGGTCGAGAGTTCAATTCTCTCTCTCGCTACAAAGAGTTCGATTATTTTATCGGACTCTTTTTTTATAAATTAGATGTATGAAATACTACGTCTATATCCTTTACAGCCAATCAAAGGCCAAATATTATACGGGATATTCAGCTAATCCGGAAGACAGAGTCGTGGAACATAATCTCGGATCCACATCTTCGACCAGATCAGGTAGGCCATGGATTTTGGTTTATAAGGAGGAATTTGAGGATAAGGGCTTTGAAATCAAAAGGGAAGGAGAAATACAAAGTAGGAAAAGCCGTAGGTTCTTCGAGCACTTGATTAAGACACATCCTTTTGGTTAAAGCTTCCCGATCTGAGATCGGGAAGGTCGAGAGCTCGATTCTCTCTCTACAAAGAGTTTGATTATTGTATCGGATAGCACCCTTTGTAAAGTTAAATTTGAGTATCAAATATTGTTCATTTACCATGGGTGAGAGCGATGTGGCACCATTCATCAGGGGCAGTAAATTTCTGAAAAGCGAATACATAAATCCTGAAAAAAAGATTCAAAAAAGGTAATCAAGCTTGAAGATGATTACAAGGTTCCATTAAAATTTACAATTTTAATGAGGGGAAGCAGCGAATACGTTTGCTTGTTAACCAGATAAAATCAATAAAGTATGAGATTATTTATTCACATTTTTATTATAATTTCATCTGATAAATATTACTGCAAATCATTTAAATTCTCGAATAAATGAAAATAAATCTAATGTTATGTGTATTGATGTGCACTGGTCTTTTTTCAGAAGCCCAAATGACTCGGTTTACCCTAAATTTGAATGGAACGTGGCAGTTTGATCAAACTTTGAGTGCCTTCCCTCCGTCGAAATTTACTCGTACAATTCCTATTCCCGGTCTGGTACATCTGGCAAAGCCCAAAATTGATGAATATGATAAATTCTTCAAACGCGTGGAACAGGTTGAGGCTAAGATGCAGCATAATCTATATAACATTGATTATACCCCCCGTTATAGCTGGTATAAAAAGTCTGTTTTTATCCCGAAGGAACTTGAAGGGAAGAACGGTGTAATTTCCATCAAAAAAAGTCAGTATGTTACTCAAGTCTTTTTAAATGGCATTGATCTTGGAACCTCAATGGCTTGTTATACTCCTGTTGAGTTTCCTTTGGATAAATCGGTGAAGTTTGGTGCAGAAAACGAAATACTTATAAAAGTTGGAGACCGGGTGTGGTTACCCTCCGAAGCTGCAGGTGGTACCGACAAGGAGAAAGAGCATTATCTGCCAGGTATTTGGGATGATGTATTACTGTCGTTTACCGGAAATGTACGTGTGAACAGGATGTTGGTTTTACCATCGGTCGCCGGTAAAAAGGTGACTGTAAAAGCGCAAATACGTAATTTTAAACCTGCCCAGATTTTCTACGGCGATGCTATGAGCGATACTGTATCCTTTGAAGTATCGATTCTTGAAAAGAAAAGCGGAATAGTCGTTGCGACAAAAAGCAGTCAAATCATCGCCAAAAGGGACAATATTACTGAAGTACAACTCGAAATTCCTATGCGGGAATTCACCAGCTGGACTCCAGACAATCCGTTCCTTTATACTGCCAGGGCAAATCTAAAAAATGAGGACGGCATTTCTGACGAAAACACTAAACAATTTGGGATGCGCGATTTTAACCGAAAAGGGAAGTTCTTTTACCTCAATGGTGAAAAGATTATTCTTCGAGGAACCAATGTTACGCTTCAGCGTTTTTTTGAGGATCCTGATTGTAGCAACCTGATCTGGGATAAAGAGTGGGTGACAAAACTTCTGGTTGACTATCCTGAAAAACTAAACTGGAACATGATGCGCATTTGTGTGGGTATTGCCCCCGATTTTTGGTACGATATTGCCGATGAACATGGGCTATTGTTCCAAAATGAATGGCTTTATTGGCAAAATCACGGTTGGGACGATCAGATCCGTAAAGAATACACCGACTGGGTATGGAGCGATGGCAGCCATCCAAGCATCGCCATCTGGGATGGGATCAACGAAAATTGGGACGATTACATTGGTAATAAACTTATCCCTGAATTAAAAGAGCTGGATCCCACACGTGTTTGGGATGCAGGCTACATGAGTGGCGACCAGATGGGCCAGGACGAAATGGATGAACCGCATCCTTACATGGGGCGCTCAAGTAGTCTGGAGCCCGAATCTGCAACAGACTTTTATCCGCTGGGTAACCTCGATTACAAACCGGAAATTCTGAGAAATATACAGGAATCAAGTACAGCACAACTGGTAAATGAATATGGATGGATCTGGCTGTGGCGGAATGGTACGCCCAGCAAACTGACTGTCGATTCTTATGAATACTATTTGGGGAAAAACTCTACGCCGGAACAAAATTGGGACCTTCAGGCTTATTGGATGCAGCTCGAAACGGAATGGCTCAGAAGCGAACCATCCATTGCCGGAGTGTTGGCCTTTTGCTATCTGACAAATAATTATGGCTATACCGGCGACTGGTTCAGAGGCAATATTAAAGATCTGAAACCTACCTTAACATTAGATTGGTTTAAGCATGCATTTGCTCCGGCTGCAACATTTATCAATCTGACAGACGAACGTTACACTAAGTTTATTGAACCACATCAGCCAGGATCAACCCTGTTGTTTAATCTGTATGGAATTAATAACCTCAATAAAATGGCCACCGGGACAGTAAAGGTGGAGTTGATTAATTCAAAAGGGCAAAGTTTTTCGGAACAAATATTTCCAGTAAAACTTGAATCTTTCCTTCGGACTGATATTCCGGTTTCAATGGTTTTGCCATCCGAAGCCGGTGGTTATGTTTTGGTTGCAGAATTTGCCCCTGAGAATGGTTTACCGGTGATCAGCCGCCGGTTTTTACAAATCGGGAAGCTGGCTGAATACTCTTACTTTACAGTAAATCCAAATACAAAATGAAGCATTTAGAAATAATAAATTCTCCCGTTGAACTGAATCTTGAAAACTATGCCATGGCGGGTGCGCCAATTATAAATAAGGAAAGAAAACTAGGCGATTTAGCCGGTATTTTTCAGGATGAAATAGCTTTTTCGGAAATGGACAAAGAACAACCGGCATACACCATACAAGCCTGGTTACCGGTTGCTGAAGGTACTCCAGGCGGACTATTTTTTGGCGTATCAACTATATATCCCGGGAAAGTTAGTAACGAATATTTTATGACCAGGGGGCATTTTCACCTGCAACCGGAAAGGGTCGAATTTTACTGGTGCATTCGGGGAAAAGGGTCCCTGATTTTGATGAACCGCGAACGAAATACCTGGGCCGAAAAAGTTTACCCCGGTAGTTTACATTATATTGGTGGCGAAACAGCGCATCGTTTAGTCAACACGGGCAACCAAAACCTGATTGTTGGCGCCTGCTGGTCATCCGACGCCGGGCACAATTAAGAGGATATTGCACAGAATGGATTTTCTGCACGATTACTGGAAGTGGATGGGATGCCTAAACTCGTTTAACGCAACGACTCGAACCCGACATGAACAAACCTTTTTTAAGATCTGGTGTCCGTTAAATATTTTACAAATCTTTTATCTAATATCTTTTTAATGAAAGCATACGTCATCATCATATCGGTAGTAGCCGCACTCGGAGGGCTATTGTTCGGTTTCGATACCGCGGTAATTTCCGGTACTATCAATTTTATCCAGCCGTATTTTGGCCTGTCAGAAGCCGGTTTGGGCTGGACAGTCAGTAGTTTGTTATTTGGTTGTATGGCTGGAGTTTTCGCCGCCGGAAAAGCGGGCGATCGGTATGGACGTAAAAAAGTGCTGATGATGGCTGCCCTCTTGTTTTTTACCTCAGCTATCGGAAGCGCTTCGGCTCACTCACTGTATTTCTTTTTGGTGGCGAGGATTCTGGGTGGTGTTGCCGTTGGTGTCGCCTCCATACTTTCACCCATGTACATTGCAGAACTTTCTCCGGCAAGATATCGTGGGGTCTTGGTCTCGTTAAATCAACTGGCAATCGTGGTGGGCATTCTGGTAGCATTTTTCAGCAACTATTTACTGGTTGGAACCGGCGAAAACAATTGGCGCTGGATGCTACTGGTGATGGCAGCTCCTGCTGTATTGCTTTTCTTCAGTTTGTTTCTGGTTCCTGAAAGTCCGCGGTGGCTGGTTGCCCGAGGTAGAAATACTGAAGCACTGAACGTTTTAATAAAAACATTAGGAAAAGAATTGGCTCCAACCGAATTAATTGAAATTGAACAAACCCTGAAAAATCAGAAAGAATCAACTTTTAGCGAATTGCTTGAACCTAAAGTAAGACCGCTATTTTTTATAAGCATCATTCTTGCAATTTTTCAACAAATCACCGGAATTAATACCATTATGTATTATGCCCCCAAAATATTTGCAGATATAGGGCAGAGCAACGATTCTGCCTTGTTGCAAACCATCCTTATTGGTGGAACTAACCTTATCTTTACGCTGGTCGCCATATTTTTTATCGACCGCTCCGGGCGTAAACTTTTAATAATAATTGGTTCATCTGGAATGATGTTGATGCTAACCGGCCTTTCGATATTATACTATACGAATCATGCTTCCGGAATTCAGGTTTTAGTATTTATACTTGGGTACATCGCCTTTTTTGCCGCCTCCCTGGGTCCGACGATTTGGGTTGTGGCGGCCGAACTGTTTCCAAACCGCCTGCGCAGTAAAGGAATGTCGATTGCCATTATATTTCTGTGGATAGCCTGTACCATTGTGACCATCGCTTTCCCTGTCATGCTCGAGAAACTGAGTGGTGGAACCACTTTTTTGGTTTTTGCCCTGATTTGTCTGGCAAACTTGCTGTATGTTGTGAAATATGTTCCTGAAACCAAAGGCAAAACACTGGAAGAACTTGAAAAACAATTCGCCGACCGGATAGGCTGACATCAGACAATTAAAAAACAAGTTATATCCTGATGAAACAATCACATACCGATTCATTTTCCCCTCCGGAGGAGGCCACTTATACCATCGCCATCGATATGGGTGGTACCAATATCAAAATTAGTTTGATGGAAGAAGGTCGACTGATTGAACGGAAAGAGATTGTTGCCCAATCAGCTTCAGGATTAAAATCAAAACTTCCGGAGTTGGAGAAAGAAATCGATCAGCTATTGCATACGAACGAAATTGAAAAAAAGGAGGTGCTGGGGATTGGTTTTTCATTTGCCGGCCTGGTCGATTCTATTGAAAACCGGATACTTTCTACAAATCAAAAACACGACGATGCGCCGGAAATCGACATGGTTGCCTGGTCAAGGAAAAATTGGAACTGGCCGCTATTTGCAATGAATGGAAAGTCTATTACGCAGAAAGGTAGTCAGGGTCACTGGTTTTCCCGGCAAATATTCCTCTGAAATTCAATAAGGTATTATGTGGCTGACCCTCTTAATAATGAGGGAGTCACTGCGATATTTTCCGTGACTTCTTATTTAATTAATTGGATATTGTCACCTCCCAGACACCGGGCTCATTGATCCGGAAATCAAAAAGGACATTGAACTGGGAAGTGCCAAACTGGGTTCTTGATGTGTAGCGGACTTTTACATCGAGCGGAAAAACTACTTTCTCAAGTCCGTAAATGTTATCAGTGCGGAATTCATCTCCACTGCTGCTGGTGATTGACAGATTGGTAACAGTCCTGTTGTCGGAGCCTCCCTGCAGGATCCTTATCTTCACTTCGTCAACAGCGCCTACAGATTTAATGATGTTAGAGCGCGAAACACTCATGGTACGCATAATCTCATAGGGCGCGATCAGCTCTTTACCGGCATAAATATCATTATTCCAGTAACCGGTGACGGTAGAATCCCTGTAAACCATTTTGCCTGAACCGTCTCTTTTGCCGTTCTCCCAATGCCCTTCATAATATGTCCCGTCTGCCCATTTATAAATTCCTTTCCCGCCGGGTAAGCCTTTGTCGAATTGTCCTTCATAGTAGTCGATGCCCCGTGCCACTCCTTTTCCGTCTGCCAGTCCTTTCCTGCAGCCACCTGAATAGGAATCCGAGATTTCAGGTTTGAGTACTCTGCAGTCTGTTTGCTGCGAGTATACAATGTTTCCCGAAATCAGAACCAGAATAAGTAAGAATCTATACCCCATTTTAATTGTCAGTATGAATATTATAATGTTCCATAAAGGTATAGCAATATTACCACTTTGGAGGCAGAATAGCGGTAAATGACCACTTAAGACTGATTCTGATTTATCGGCGCTGTCCTTATTACAAGGATGCTTTATTTCTGGCTGCAGCTGAACATCCAGTGTACTCCGAACCTGTCTTCACAGCTTCCGTAATAATCGCCCCAGAACATATCCTGTAATTCTATCTCAACCTACCGCTTACAAGTCATTTCTTCCGGACTGTCGGGCCATGAACAATTGCCAGTCATTTTTGTTATCATATCGTTCTTTGAAAATAGTCGTACAGAAACGAATTCTTCCATTTAAGGCGAAGTATTAAGTAACATTTACCAATATGAAGACAATTATTATTGCTTTGTTGATGTTCGTTGGACTGCAGGCAGGGGGCGTACCCAAATCAGAAGTTCAGGCAACTGATCCGGAAAATAAACTTGAAAGTCCCGGTGGCAGTCAACTTATCAACGACTGGATTACGGTACATCTGAAGACCATCGCATCCACTAAAATTCCTTCTCATCATCTCCGTCAGCAGGCATATACGGGTTTGGCCCTGTATGAATCGATTGTGAAAGGAGATAAGAATTACCGGTCACTTGCCGGACAGCTCAACGGTTATCAGCAGCCTGAAGGACTTCCGGAGACCGGCAATATTTGCTGGCAGGCAAGCGCCAACGCTGCCATGGCAACCATGTTCAGGTTTTTTTATCCTCAGAACCCGGCAGACATACTACGGTTCGATTCGCTTGAGAATGCCGTCAGAACGCGGCTGATCAGGGAAGGTAACACTGAGGCCTCTGTTACTGCGGGTGAAAAATACGGATCAGATGTAGCACGGGCAGTAATAGAATGGAGCAGAACTGACGGTGATGACAGGGCGAACGCTGCTTATGCGGTCCCGAAAGGACCTGGGCTATGGGAACCCACTCCACCGAAGTTTATTGCTCCGATCCTTCCCTATCTTTGTAATGAGCGAACAATGGTAAAAGGCAGTACCGACAACACCCTGCCACCTGAACCGATAGCATTTTCAACCGATAACCAGTCTGATTTCTATAAAATGAATGAAGATGTTTACCTGGTTTCCCAAACGATGGATGACAGTCAAAGAGCAACTGGTCTTTTCTGGGATGACTTTCCTGACGGTAAATCACTCACTGGGGGTGGTCACTGGGCTTCCATCCTGAGGACCGTGATGACTGACCTGAATGTATCATTGATTGAAGGCGCCCACCTCTATGCAGCGTTGTTTATCACTGAGAGCGATGCAGCAATCGGATGCTTTAAAGCAAAGTACACTTATAACATGGAGCGACCAGTGACCTACATCCAGAATGTAATGAAACACAGCGATTGGAATCCGCTTATAATCACCCCGCCACATCCGGAGTATCCTGCTGCACATGCCACGGTGTCAATGTCCGGCGCAACTATCCTGACAAAAATACTGGGCGATAAGGTAGCATTTACAGATAATACCTATGCCTACCGGGGATATAAATCTCATCATTTCAATAACCTTACTGAGGCAGCCAGGGAAGCAGGAATTTCACGACTGTACGGCGGTATTCACTACAGGCCGTCTATCGAGGCGGGATTTACACAGGGAGAAAAAATAGCTGACAATATCAGCAATAAGCTGGTTTTCCTGAATTGAAAGGTTAAATTGTGCAATAATCATAACAAATCAGAAATTATGGAGTACTATTTCAGTAAAACACTTAATGAATCATTTGATGAAGCTGTTAAGTTAACCACTGAAGCCCTTAAAAATGAAGGCTTTGGTGTGATTTCAGAGATCAACATGCATGAGAAACTGAAAGAAAAGCTGGGTGTTGATTTCAAACGGTACAGAATTCTGGGTGCCTGCAATCCGCCTCTGGCTTATCGAGCATTACAGGCCGAGGAAAAAATAGGCACCATGCTTCCATGCAATGTGCTCGTCATTGAGCAGGGGAAGAATAAAATTGAAATTGCCGCTGTAAACCCTGTTGCTTCGATGCAGGCAATTACAAATGCTGCATTGGGAGATGTAGCACTTGAGGTGACGAATAAACTAAAAAAGGTAATTGATAACTTATAACAGGGTTGGTAACTTCAGAACAGAAATTCTACAGACAGGCTTACAGGTTAAGCCTGTTTACCATTTTTTATAATATTGCCGAAGGTATCGTTTCGATGATCCTTGGATATGCGGATGAAACGCTTAGTCTGTTTGGTTTCGGAGCAGACAGTTTCATTGAAGTAATGTCAGGCATTGGCATTGCCATTATGATTTTGCGTATTAAACAAAATCCGGAGAGTCCTAAAAGCACTTTCGAGAAAACAGCCTTAAAAATTACAGGCACGGCTTTCTATCTTTTGTCGGCAGGTTTACTGGCAGGTATTGTCTTAAATCTCATCACAAGGCACAAGCCGGAAACCACGCTCTGGGGAGTGGTAATATCGCTGGTTTCCATTGCAGTAATGGTCTGGCTCATGAATGCAAAAAAAAGAATTGGCAAAAAGTTAAACTCGGAACCCATAATTGCTGATGCCAATTGTACAAAGATATGTGTATATATGTCGCTGGTTCTGCTGGTATCAAGTCTGGTCTATGAGCTCACAGGTTTTGCTTACGCAGACACTATCGGCGCTGCCGGTCTGATTTACTTTTCCGTTTCTGAAGGGAAGGAGGCTTTTGAAAAAGTCAAAGGGAAGGAATGCACTTGCGGAAGTCAGCACGAAACAAAAAAATTATAAAAGGAACCCCTCCGGACCATTAGGTATTGGCAATCAGAACAATTCGCTGATCATAATTATGTTCCGGCATAAACCAGCAGTGTAAGTCCCGCCAGATATGCAATAAACATAAGGAATATAAGAGTATTAACCTGTTTCGTAGCTCCTTTAAATTCTTTCCAGATAAAAACACCCCAGAGGGCTGCTATGAGAGTTGCACCCTGACCAAGTCCGTAAGATATTGCAAATCCTGCTTTTCCTGAGGCAATTATGCTCATGGCCATCCCCAGGTTCCAGATTATTCCGCCCAGGATACCGGTAAGATGCACACCAATGCTTCCTTTAGTATAGTCGCTGAATGAGAGTGGTACGCCTTCAAAAGGTTTCTTCATCAGCAGATAGTTAAACAGGAAATTGCTGACTACAACACCGATTGCAAAGAAGAAAACGGCAGAGTAGGGGGTTAGTTTACCAGGTTCGGGTAACACGAAATCTGTAACCATCGAGCTTGCCACAAAACGGTAGAAAAGGGCCATAAGGACTCCTGCTGAAACCGAAAGCAGTATGCCTTTCTTTGAAACTTGCTTTAATGTGGTACTATGTTTTTTGTAGGCAACAGCATCTATAATAATTGCCGCAACTATAAAAGCCAATCCGATAAACAGTATAAGAGGGTTTCCTTTCGGGACGGCAATATAGTTAATGATCACACCGAGGGCAAGGGCAATTCCAACCCCAACCGGAAATGCTACTGCCATTCCTGCAATTGCCATCGCAGCCACGAGGAGTATATTTGATGCATTAAAGATCACTCCTCCCAGCAGGGCGTTCATAATATTCCTTCCTTCCGCCTGGCCTATATCTTCAATGAATCCACGGCCATTTTCCCCTGTGCTTCCAAGGGTGAAACCAATAAGCAATGAGAACAACAGTATACCCAGGACATAATCCCAGTAAAACAGTTCGAAACGCCAGGACTTGCCTGCCAGCTTCTGTGTATTGCCCCATGATCCCCAGCACAGCATCGTTACTATGCAGAGGATGATTGCCAGTGAATAAGTTTGAGGTATAAACATTTCTAATAGATTAAAGGTTAAAGATAAAAGTCAGTTCAATGCAATTATCAGCTTGTTGTTTTTTTTGCCTGTTATTCGAATGAGAATTTAAAAGTATCACTCTTTTTTGGAGCGGTCCTGAAGATGATGGCAGACGTGATGTAAACTCTGGTCCCTGCAGATTCAGGTCGTTTCTCTCCCTTTACGACAAGTCTGACCTTATGGACTCCGGGTTGCAGGTTAAGGATGTGCCATATGCTTTCAACATGTTGCTGATTGGCAAAATCATAGTAAGTATCAATGCTGCGGTGAAATACACTGTCAACATATACATCAGCTTTTCCACCGTCTTTAAACCAGTTCCCGGTAAGTGATATGCCGGTACCGTTGAATGTAATCTCGATCTCATCACCCGCATTTTCAGCAAACATTGATTGTTTTAGCGCCTGCTTATCCCGGCTGGTAACTTCGAACGGGATCCAATTACCTTTGAAAGTCCATGCATTCTCATCGAAAATTGAAATCCTCTTATCAAAAACAAGATCAGGAAACGCCACTTCCAGTCCGGGCTCAACAGGTGCCTGTATTTTGACTTTGATCATTCTGTCAGTAACCGTTCCGCCGTTTTTAGCAATGAGATCAAGTGCGTACTTGTTGGTGCTGCTGACAGCTGTATTAAAGGAATAGGAGGTATGTATGAAGATGGAATCACTGACGGCTTTTACTCCTTCCTGCATATCCTCAGGCAGACCGCTGAAGCCTTTGATTACACCAAGGACTGCCATCGCATTTGAGGGATTGCAGTCGGAATCCTGGCCGCATCGTGTCGATATTTCCATTGTTTTCATAGGATCGCCCTCGCCGTACAATAAGCCCATTACTATGTAGGCTCCGTTCAGTTTCGCATCAATATTGAAAGGGGAACCTGCTCCGCAGATATCATCATCGCCCCATTTGTCCTCAAGCTCCTGCCATGCAGCCTGCCAGTCAGCCGGATATTGTTCGTGAAGTGTAATGACATCCCTGACTATTTTGCAGTAGTCGCTTCCCGCCGGAATCGACAGCAGTGCTTTCTCAATTATCTTCGGTATATCCGATTCAAAAAAAGCTTCGGAGTAGAGGGCTGCGACAAAAATGCCTCCGTATAATCCGTCTCCGTAATTCATAATGCGGCCCGTTTTATCCGCTATCTCAGAGGCTGTCTGAGGCATTCCCGGGCACATAAATCCGATATAGTCAGATTCGATCTGAAAATCAATGTCATCTGCATGAAGATTATATTCAGGACTACCCGATAAGGGAGCAAAAATGCTGTCGTACCAGTTTTTTCTTGCCTGCATATTGGCATGCCATAGCATATAGCCTGCTGTGGCGAACATCTCCTGGTATTTTTTTGCAGGGGCGTCGAGCCCGTATTTATCCATTGACATCAAAAAGGTCAGCTGCACATATATATCATCCTGCCACATACTACCCTTGATATCAGACGGTTTCCAGTTAATAGAATCAGTGTAGATCTTACTCTGTGCCCTGAATTCAGTGGGTGCCCCGTATGTCACACCTGTCATCTTGCCTGCCCATCCGCCCGCAATCTTGTCCTTGAGTACTTCAGGAGTAATTGATTTAAACTCATCAGTTGAGCTGTTGCAGGAAGCAGTTGCAATGATCAATGCTGAAAATAAATACGGTAGAAAGATTCTGCTCATTCTCATAATGGTTAAGGTTTACTGAACTAATTGTCAATCTCTTTTCTATACGGTGCTGAAGACTGGGCACCCATACGTGTTACTGAGAGAGCAGCAGCCTTATTTGCAAATACCACAGCTTTTTCGAGTACTATTCCTTCTGCCAGGGCAACAGCCAGAGCCCCGTTAAAGACATCACCGGCAGCTGTTGTATCCACTGCCTTCACCACTTCCCCTGAAATCATCCCTGTAAAACCGGCGGACCTGACAAAGGCTCCTGCGGCCCCCATTGTGATTATTACATTCTTAACCCCCATTTTCTGAAGTGATAATGCAGCGGCCTCAGCCGATGAGATATCCTGTATCTTAACTCCTGACAATATTTCAGCTTCAGTTTCATTGGGAGTCAATAGCCATATATGCCTTAGCAGGTCATCAGACAGTCTTTGAGCAGGGGCTGGATTAATAATCACCTTTATACCCTGAACCGATGCAGCAATTGCACAATACTCCACTATCCTGATGGGTATTTCCAGCTGCATGAGCAGGATTGAGTATTTGCCTGTTTCAAAGATATTTGCAGGAACATCTTCCCGGAGGAGGTTCCCGTTTGAACCAGGGGCAACAACTATGCTGTTTTCCCCGGCTGAATTGACAGTAATCAATGCAACGCCTGACGGCAGCTCATGGTCCTTAACGATATACTGTGTATCTATGCCTTCCTGCATAAGTAACTCAATCGCCTGGTTGCCAAACAGGTCGATCCCGCATTTGGTAATGAAAGTGACTTTCCCGTCAAGCCTTGCTGCCGCCACAGCCTGGTTGGCTCCCTTTCCTCCCGGGTTCATTAGAAAGGTTCCACCAAGGATTGTTTCACCCGGCACTGGGATCTTGTTTGTTTTTATCACCATATCTGTGTTGGAGCTGCCGATGATCAGGATGTTATTTTTGCTCATTATTCCGGTTTCCATTTTTATGATTGTATTATGCTTCAGTCAGATAAAAATCAAAACTCAAGACCAGGTGATGAAATGAACTCAGGTTATGACAATAATTCGCATTACAGATACATTGAGTCAATCAAAACAACTTTCCCTGTGCTTCAGGAATCCAAGATACAAATTTTACTGTAAGAATATTGATGATTACAAAATGCGGGGATTTTCTCAAAAAAGTGATTCAAGACATCTTGCTGCCGGAAGCTAAACAGATTTACGTCTCTCCGGCAATTCCTTTCACCTTCTATTTGAATACAGGGCCCGTTGATAATGGCGCTTGTCTTATGAATAATCAGGTGTATCTTTGCATTGTTTTTAATTGGGATTGATTACCAGAAGCCAGAGTATGGTATTAACAGATCGGGTTAATTGTTCTAACAAAAACTTATCAGTGCAATATGATTGTTACCTGTGTTCATGTCAATGTCAAGCCTGAGAATGTCCGGGAGTTCATTAAGGCGATAATTGAAAATCACAAAGGTTCTGTTCAGGAGCCGGGCAACCTGCGGTTTGATGTCCTTCAGAAAGCTGACGACCCGTGCCGGTTCATGATCTATGAAGCCTATGAATCAGAAGAGGCAGCAGACCTCCATAAAACAACGCCTCACTATATTAAATGGCGCGATACTGTGAAGGACTATATGGCAGATACCCGTCATGGGGTGAGGTATAATATTATAGAACCATCTGACAGATTGCAGTGGTAAAACCCTTTCAATTCGCTCGGTTACCGCTGATAAATTTCGGAAGTGGAAAATTATCTGACCTTGCAGGTATTGTCGGGAGGTTTGGCACATCTGTTCTGCTGGTGACAGGAGAAAGGTCTTTCATCAACTCGCCTTATTCGGAATCTCTGTTCAGTCAGTTTAGAAAGCAAAATTTTCAGGTCCATCATATCAGGGTAATGTCAGAACCCTCACCTGAACTGGTGGATGAAACCGTACACAGATACACGGCCAGAAAAATTGATGTTGTGATAAGTATCGGAGGAGGCAGTGTGATTGATGCAGGCAAGGCTATTTCTGCAATGTTAAACAAAACCGGATCAGTCAGGGAGTACCTCGAAGTTGTTGGAAATAAAGACCATCCCGGGACTAAAGTGCCGTTTATAGCGGTCCCGACAACATCAGGAACAGGTAGCGAGGCAACAAAGAACGCCGTTATTTCTAAGGTGGGGAAAGACGGCTTCAAGAGATCCTTGCGTCATGACAACCTTGTTCCTGATATTGCACTTATTGACCCTGAACTTACCCTGAATTGTCCGCCGGATATCACGGCAGCCGCCGGAATGGATTGCTTTACTCAGCTGGTCGAGGCTTATCTGTCGGGCAAGTCGAATGGGTATACAGATGCCCTTGCAACTGAAGGCTTTAAAGCAGTAAAAAGATCTATTGTCAGATGCTTTTCACATGGTGATATCAATGCGAGGTCAGATATGTCATTTGCAGCCCTTACTTCGGGCATCTGTCTTGCCAATGCAGGACTGGGTGCCGTTCACGGACTGGCGGGTACAGTGGGCGCTATGTTCGATATCCCTCACGGAGTAGTCTGCGGAACTTTGATGGCTGCCGCCAACGAGATAAATGTGAGAGAACTGCGGAAAATATCTCATGTCAACCCCTCATTGAAGAAGTACGCCAGTCTTGGCAAAATCTTTTCTGACATTGAGGGAAGTAATGATGATTTCTATATAGCCAGTTTCATTGATTACCTGCATAAACTGACAGAACAGCTTAAGCTGCCTGGTCTCGGAATGTACGGGATCAAAAGCGAGGATATTTCATGTTTATGCCTGCAGACAGATACTAAGAATAACCCGGTAAAATTATCCGCGGAGCTCCTGGAAGAAATATTAAGCAACAGACTTTAAGACAGAAAATACAAGGACTCCTGAACCTGTGGCATACTATGCTGTTAATATCATATGCAATAATATCCTGGAGGAAGTCAGCAGGAAGAAAAGTGTAGAAAATAATATTTGAGTACTTTTGCGGAAAGTCTTACCAAAAAGGAAACACGCTAAATAAAATTGAGCTAAATATATAGCAATCAATACGTTATGATAAATTTCTATAATCAGGACACACATGAGGTAACTTCTCAGCTGAAAACCAGTGAAACGGCAGGACTGACGACTGAGGAGACAAAGAGGAGGCTTCAGGAATTCGGCTACAACCAGCTCATATCAAAAAAGAAAAAGAGTTTCTTCCGGATGTTTATGGCGCAGTTTAAAAGTTTCATGATCATTATTCTGCTTATTGCAGCAGTGATATCCGGCGTGGTTGGCGTAATGGAAGGGGAGGGTCTGCTTGACACCTTCGTGATTTTGGGAATACTTCTTCTAAATGCCCTCATTGGCGCTACCCAGGAAAAGAAGGCGGAAACGTCGCTTGAAGCCCTGAAGGATCTGGCCGCACCTCTTTCCAAGGTCCTTCGTGACGGCGTGATATCAGAAATAAACACTAAAGAGGTTGTACCGGGCGACCTGGTTATACTTGAGACCGGCGCTGTTATCCCGGCTGACCTGAGACTGATAGAAGCTGTCAACCTTAAAATACAGGAATCTTCACTTACAGGAGAATCTGTTCCTGTTGAAAAGAAAACAACAACGCTGGCGGGTGACGAAATAGCGCTTGGCGACCGGGTCAACATGGCTTTTTCGAGTGGTATGGTGACTTACGGCCGCGGACGGGGTGTAGTCATTGCAACAGGGATGAAAACCGAGGTTGGGAAGATAGCCCATATGCTCGAGCATTCTGAAGAAACCGAAACCCCCATGAGCCGTCGTCTTAACCAGCTTGGCAGGCTATTGGGAATCGTTGCCCTGATCATCTGCGGCTTGATCTTTCTTGTTGGCATTCTTTACGGAAACCCCCTGATGAGCATGTTTATGACTGCTGTCAGCCTGGCCGTTGCTGCCATCCCGGAAGGTCTTCCGGCAGTTTCAACCATTGTGCTCGCTATCGGTGTACAACGCATGGTTAAAAAGAATGCAATAATCCGTACGCTGCCTTCAGTTGAGACCCTGGGAAGCGCAACAGTGATCTGCTCCGATAAGACCGGTACCCTTACACAGAACAGAATGACAGTTGTTGAGGCTTATGTCAACCATAAAAGGCACGTGATAAACAGGGCGTCACCAAACACTGTCCTCAATGATGAGGAAAAAAGGCTTCTCTCGATCTCTGTCCTATGTGCTGATGCCTATATGAAGAAAAATGAAGACGGGAAGTTCATTTTTTCCGGTGACCCGACCGAGACGGCCCTTCTCGATTTCGGAGTGCTCTACGGTTTATATAAGGATGAAATGGAAAAAGCCTCTCACAGGGTAGCTGAGATACCTTTTGACTCGGAAAGAAAGCGTATGACCACTGTCAACAGGATGGCAGACCAGGGCACGAGTGTTAATGTGAAAGGTGGTCTTGATGAAGTCCTGAGTGTGTGTGACAAAATAGTGATCGAAGGGGTTATCAGGCCTCTGACATCAGCTGATGTGGAGGAGATCCGTAATGCAAATGAAACAATGGCTAACTCGGCATTACGGGTACTTGCAATGGCATACAAAGAATCTCCTGAGGCGCCGCAGCAGGTGACGATAGGTGAGCTCGAAAGCGGACTTATCTTCACCGGCCTGCTCGGCATGATAGACCCTGCAAGACCTGAAGTCCTTGATGCCGTTGCCAGATGTAATACGGCAGGTATCCGCCCGGTGATGATAACCGGAGACCACAAAACCACAGCCCTGGCTATTGCGCGTGAAATAGGAATATACAAAGACGGAGATGTGGCAATAACCGGCGCTGAGCTGGAAAAACTCACTGATGAAGAGTTCACTGAGACAGTTTCAAAATATTCCGTTTACGCCAGGGTCGCCCCTGAACATAAAGTCCGTATTGTTAAAGCATGGCAGAGTCACCACGAGGTGGTGGCAATGACCGGCGATGGTGTCAACGATGCACCAGCCCTCAAACAGGCTGATATAGGAGCTGCAATGGGCATTGTCGGAACCGATGTGGCAAAAGGCGCTGCCGACATGATCCTCACCGATGACAACTTTGCTACCATTGTATCTGCCGTTGAGGAAGGACGCAGGATATATGATAATATTCTAAAGGTAATTCAGTACCTGCTATCGACCAATGTGGGCGAAATATTTCTGCTGCTTGTAACATCAATATTCAATCTGGGCATTCCATTGCTCCCGATCCATATACTCTGGGTCAACCTTGTCACCGACAGTCTTCCGGCTCTGGCTCTGAGCGTTGATCCGCCTGAAAAGGGCATCATGAACCGTAAACCAAGAAATTCAAAGAAGGGCTTCATGACCAACGGCATGATTTGGAGAGTAATGTACCAGGGTACAATGATTGGGGCTATTCCTCTCGTAGCATATCATTGTAGGACTCCACGACGGAGGAGAGGTTCTCGGACGCACGATGGCTTTCTCGACCCTTATGTTTGCAGAGCTTGTTCATGTCCGTAACCTCCATTCTAACAGCAGATCATCTTTTGTAACCAATCCGATGCATAACAAACCTTTGATTGCGGCCATTGCGGTTTCAGCCATCATGGCTCTGATTGTTATTCTGGTGCCTCCGATACGCGATGCTTTCAACCTTGTTGCCATGGACGGCAAGCACTGGATTGTGGTAATACTAATGGCATTGTCACCGCTTATGGTGGTAGAACTGTTCAAGCTTTTCAGGATAAATGGCGTAAAGAGTGACCTGGAATAGTCACACAATGAAGAAGGAAAAAAAGATCCTCGGATTTAACAGGAACATTATTTTTACCGGCCTGACCAGTTTTCTCACTGACACCTCCGTGAAGATGGTCTATTCAGTCATGCCTATGTTTCTGATGTCGATTGGCGCATCAAAGACAAGCCTGGCACTGATTGAAGGAATTGCTGAGAGTACCGCTTCACTTGTCAAGGCACTGTCAGGCTTCTGGAGCGACAAGATCGGTAAGAACAAACCATTCATGCTCATAGGATACGGCCTGTCTGCACTAATCATTCCGCTTTATACATTTGCTGTATCTCCTATGCAGGTCCTTTACCTGCGGTTTATTGAAAGGTTCGGAAAGGGAATAAGAACGGCTCCGCGCGACAGCCTGATTGCCGGCTCGGTAACAAACGGAGAGACAGGCAGAAGCTTCGGCTTGCAGAAGGCAATGGATAACAGTGGTGCCATAGTCGGCCCCCTGGCTGCATTTGTACTGCTGATCTTCTTTCCCGAAAATTACAGGATTATATTTTTGCTGGCGGGGATCCCTGCTGTTCTGAGCATACTGGTGATAATCCTTGGTATTAAAGA
This sequence comes from uncultured Bacteroidales bacterium, assembly GCA_963828395.1. GTDB lineage: Bacteria > Bacteroidota > Bacteroidia > Bacteroidales > VadinHA17 > SR-FBR-E99. The sequence continues at coordinate 51,975 of CAWHED010000002.1, read as the reverse complement.
AGCAAAAAGGGATCAGGAAGGTCTTTTTAAAAAATTTCATTTTAAAGACTTCCCTGCTAAATTCTATCTCTTCCTGGTCATTGTTTTCGTATTTACCCTCGGTAATTCAACTGATGCACTGCTGATGATCAAAGCCAATGAAGTCGGAGTAAAAGTTGCCTTTATTCCTCTTGTTTATATGGTCACAAGTGTTGTCGCCGTACTCCTGGCTATCCCTGTCGGATCATTGTCAGACCGGATCGGGAAAGAAAAGATCCTGATCGCGGGTTACCTGATTTACGCGATCGTTTATTATGGTTTTGGAGTAACATCACATGTCTGGGCAATAGTAGCTCTCTTTGCCATGTATGGATTGTATTCGGCTGCAACTGACGGGATACAGAAAGCCTTTATTTCCGATATAACTGATAAAAACAAGCAGGGCACCGGACTGGGTATATACAATGCCCTTCTTGGTATCACACTATTGCCAGCGAGCCTTATTGCAGGTGTGCTGTACGATAAGGTCAATTCAAGGGTTCCCTTTTATTTTGGTGCTGCAACGGCACTGTTATCAGGCTTGCTGATGTTGATCTTTATCAGGCTTGACAGGAAGAATGATAACGGAAAGGCCATTGCCTGAGCTGATAAATAAAATATTATCAAAGCACACTATCAGGGTCAATGACCCTCATGTACTCCTCCACCTTCAATGATCCCGTGTATTGCCTCAAGGAAGTGCGTGTACTCAACATAAGCCCTTACGTATTCTCTGCCTTCAGCCGTGCTGTTATCCTTTTTAAGGCTCTTTTCCATTACTTCGTTGTACTTTTCACCCAGGACTTTATTCAGGTGAGCATCAAGTTTAGTGGTGAGCGTATTTACCTCCTTGTTGGCGATGGCCTGATCGGCCATAACAATAATCGGTAATGCAGAACCGGCAGGCTTGAGACCTGTGAACGGAGCACCTTCACCTTCGCGATGCAATCTCACAAGAGTCTCGAGAAAGTGTTTTTCAACAATAGCATACACTTCCTTATCACCTCCTCTGAGCGAAACTGTCTTATTGAAAAGGTCGGTGATTTCGGGTTCGTATTTTTCATCGACCCATTTCAGAACCGGTTTGATGTTATTTGATTCAATCGCTTTCAGGGCATCTTTAACAAGTGGCCCGTCATAAGAATCACAATGCGCAAACAGAGGCTGTGAGAGAATGAGGATGAATGCCGTTAACAAAACGGACAATGCTCCGTGTCTGATGGTCTTAATTTTTCGCATGATATTTATTTTTTATAAGTTTTGCATGAAATCATTTTTAAATGCCCCAGCCAAATTTAAGTCCGAAGATGAACAAAGCAAGAACAACTGTTCCTGCGTCTGACGGTAGATATCTCTTCCAAAAAAGAGGTAAACGGCAAATGAAATTGTCATAACGGCAAGAAAGCCTGTCCATAGCTTTTTTGTTGTCATGGGAGCAGTTTGGTTTTAAGAATAACACAGTCATTTATATTTTTCTTCAAGCCTCTCAATCTCTGAGATATATTCACGGATACCGCCTCCGTTCTCTGTAACTGGAGTGACGCTTGAGTACCTGTTAAGAATTGTTGTATGATCCTCTTCTGAAAGGACTCTGTCAGCCATCCGGAAAAGAATGTTATTTTCTTTGGAGATGTGGTTACGAAGGAGATTAACGTACCCGGTCATATTGATGAATACCTGCTCCAATGCTGACATGTCGTTTTCTTTATAAAGAGCAATGTTTTCTGCCATTCCTTTTACAAAGTTTCTTCCCTGAGAATGTTCGGAAAGCATTACTGCCACCGGTCCCTGGTGAGGACTCATCCCTTTGACTTCAAGGGCAGGAAAAAGAATACTTTCTTCCTTTGCATGATGGAATCCATCCGCATAATTTCTTATCAGATAGACGACAGCCTCAAGATCAGAACAGTCAGGTGCATCTGTTTTCGTGATTTTTTCCATTACGTCTGTCAGACGAAGAATGTTAACGTGATCAATTTCAAGATCTTTTGTCGCTGTATTCATACCTTTAAAGTTACACAATTCCAAATATCATCTGTTTAATCAATCTGCAAGCTTCAGGGCTGCCGGGTAGAGAATATTATTTTCAAGATGAACATGCGTGTGGAGATCATCTTCGAACTCTTCAAGCAGCTTCATTGTGACGGCATAGGTATTACAGGCGTCTGAAGGCACAATGTATCCGCTGGTCAGCTCATTGATTCTGTCCATGGCACTGCCGGCAGACTCATGTTCACCTGTCATTCTTTTAATTTCCGAACTTATAACAGCCCTGATGGCCGGGGAATCGTTTTCCTGCACCTGCCTGATTGCCGGAAAAAGAACTGTTTCTTCATTTCTTAGATGTTGAAGAAGCTCACTGTTGATTTGAGAGAAAAGGTCTGCAACTTCTCCCAGCTCCTTATGTTTTTCACCGTGGACTTCGCGAATCTTTTTGGTATAGGACATAAGGTCAGGAAGAGTTTTCAAAACATACTTATGGTGACTGTTTACAATATAGTCTGAAAGAAAGGAGGGAGACCAATCTTTGTAGTTATGGCCTTTGTCATTACCGGACTTTTCCAGTTCAAGAAGCTGATTAACTATATCATCAGGGTCTGCCTTATTTTCGGCGCAGGCTGATTCCAGGCTTTTTTTTCCGCCGCAGCAGAAATCCAGTCCTGCTTTCTTAAATATTGCGGCTGACCGGAAGTCATCAGTCACGATCTCACCCAGAGATTTTTTTAACAGATTTTCACTTTTCATTTCACCTAATTTATTGGATCAAGGGTACAAATGTAATTAAATATTTTATAAAAAGATAAAAAGGTCTTTATATATCTCAATAACACAATTTTTATATCTTTGTTCAATAATCAGGAAAGAATGTTTAACAAGGAAACCGAATATGCACTCAGGGCCCTGGTCTATGTCCAGGTTGAGAACAAAAAGGGCAGACTGGCTGGTATTGCCGAGATAGCCAGAGAGATTGAAGCACCTCAGTTTTTTACGGCAAAGATTTTGCAGAGACTTGCGAAGCATGGATTTGTCATGTCACGCAAGGGCAGGGGTGGAGGTTTTTTCTTCGACCCCCAAAAACCTGCTGTTCCCATAAGGGATGTTATCATCGCTGTTGAAGGTGATGAGATCTTCAAAGGCTGTGGATTTGGGCTTAAATTCTGTGATGAGAATAACCCCTGTCCATTGCACAATCGTTATGCCCCTGTAAGAAACAGCCTCAACAGACTGATGTCAGGGGAGACTATTCAGTCACTTGCAAGGAAGTCAAAACACTCTATTTTGCCATAGGTCCGGCGGGAACCTCTTCAACCTTCTTTTCCCTCCTGCCTGTAATTCCGAAGAAGTATATAAGGGAGAGAGAAATGATTATCATGCCAGCTACGGTGACCCAGTCAGGGTGCTCACCAGGTACGATAATCCAGCTTAGTATGGCCCCGAAGACAGGAATAATGAATTTCCAGAGGTTCAGATCAGATACTTTTACTTCAGGTCGTTTCAGCAGTACATACCATCTTGAGAAGGTAAACGCCGACATGAATGCCAGCCATATCAGAGCAAGCCAGTATTTAAGGGGGAAGTTTGGTTTTGCCGGAACATCCTCAACCAGAAACGAGAACAGAAAGATAATGAGTCCTCCAACGAGTAGCGAGAATGAGCTCAGGACAAGCGGATTCATGTTCTTGCCGTTCTTTGAGATAAGCACATTACTTGTTGCAGTGGAGATATTGGCAATAAAGATCATTACTATTCCGGTAAGTTCTGCCGGGCCGCTGAAATTAAACTCCTGCCTTCCCACGCTGACAAGCAGAATACCCGTTAGTCCCAGGACAATAGTCAACACCTTAGCCCGTGTGAACCTCTCCTCACGGATCATGATCCTTGATACGATAGCCGTCACAAAAGGCTGAGAACCTACTATTACTGCGCCGATGGCCCCCGGCACCTTCTCCATCCCGATATAGAAAAGGGTATAGTTGATGAGGGTCTGAAGGAGAGTCACCCAGATCACCAGCCTCGTGTTTGCACTTATCATCTTGATATATTCACCTGGTCTGAGGGTGAACGGAAGTATCATAAAGCCTGCAATGATAAAACGTGATCCGGCAAAATGAAGCGGTGGAGAATACTGTAGACCTATCTTTATGAAGGGGTACGCAGTTGACCATAGCAGGCATGTAATTATTGCCCAGGCAATGGTATTGGAGTGCTGTTTTATCATTATGCGCAAAAAGGTGAGCAAATATCGTGGTTTTTTTCTTTCGCTGTTTGATTACATTTGTGTCAGAACAAAAAAAAATGCCGAGCTGTAGAGGACTATCTGGCAAAGACACTAAGCGATCACGGGGTCCGGAGGTTTTTCGGTATCCCGGGCGGACCTTCCATCCCTTATATGGAGGCTTTCAGAAAAGCAGGGATAGAGTTCATCCTCACCTCTCATGAAGCTTCCGCTGCTGTCATGGCAGATGTCACGGCGAGGCTTACGGGAGTGACAGGTGTCTGTCATGCCACGTTTGGTCCCGGCGCCACCAATCTCTCAACAGGCGTTGGAGGAGCACTGCTCGACCGGTCACCTGTCCTTGCCCTTACCTCCGAGATGCCGGATGACATGGCTGGGGCGTACAGCACAGATGAACATCGATCACCAGGCTTTTACAGGCCCCTCACCAAAGCCACCTTCAGGTTATCTGCAGGAAACGCCTGCGATGTGATCGGTGAGAGCCTGAAGATTGCCAACCGGGAATATCCCGGGCCGGTACATATTGGGTTACCCTCTGATCTGGCAGGAAAAACAATAACCTGCACCAGCGTAACCGGCAAAGTTGCAGGAAAATCACACGAGGATCAACCTGATGAAAGGGTCAGGGTATTGCTTGCCTCGTCACACAGGCCGGTAATAGCGGCAGGACTGACGGCTATGCGTAAGGGTGCAGGGGCTGGTCTTAGAGGGTTCCTTGAGACCTGTGAGGTGCCTGTCGTTGTCACCCCTATGGCAAAAGGGATAATTCCTTCCGGACATCCCTGCTATGCCGGAGTGTTGTTTCATGCTCTCAGCGACAGGCTGAAGAAACTGACTCAGGAGGCGGATCTGGTAATCGGCCTCGGGTATGACCCGGTGGAATATAATTATGAATCATGGCTGCACCGGGTACCACTGGTTCATTTGGATACCGTTTCAGCAGATGTTTTACCCGCGGGTGCGATGCAGGTTATCAGCGGTCCTGAAAACTGGTTCAAAATACTGGCTCCGCTGCGCGGTTCACCGTTCATGGTCTCTCTGGCCAGGGAAGCAAATGAGAATATCAGCAGAGAATTAACATCTGCTGCTAAAGGGTTCACACCTGCAACTGCACTTTCTGTACTCCGTCACATGTTGCCTGAAGAAACGATTGTAACGGCTGATGTCGGATCGCATCTTCACCTGACAGGGCAGATGTGGAATGTGCCAGATTCCGGCAGACTTATCATGACCAACGGCTGGTCATCGATGGGCTTCGGCCTTCCTGCCGCCATTGCGGCGGCACTGGTGAACAGCACCGCACCGGTCGTGTGCATCACCGGCGATGGCGGCTTCATGATGAATGCCGGCGAGATGATGACCGCACGCAGGTACGGACTAAAAATAATTGTTGTTGTACTGTCTGACGGCGAGCTCAACCTAATCAGAGTAAAGGAGTCATGGAAGAATGTCAAACCTTACGGGACAAGACTCTACAGCGGACCCTTTTTTGGTTCTGCAACATTCCTGGGAGCAGAGGTGATTCATGTTACTGACCGCAAAGGCATGCAAACAGCTGTCAGCAGGGCACTGCTCTCTGACCGAAGTGTGATAATTGAAGCAGCGGTTGACCCGGCTGTGTACGGTGACCTGATAGTTAAATCGTAAGCAGAATTACTTCTTCTTAGCTGCAGGTTTCTTTGCCTTTACAGCAGGCTTGGCCGCCTTTTCAGCCGGTTTAATTTCCTTTTCAGCTGTTTTGGCTGTCTTTGTAACAGGCTTTGTGGCTTTTGCAACCGGTGTTACCGCCTTTTCAACTGTTTTTACTGCCTTTTCAACTTTTTTTATGGTCTTCTCAGCCTTTTCAACCTTCTCAACCTTCTCAACCTTTTCAGCCTTCTCAGCCTTCTCAACCTTTTCAGCCTTCTCAACCTTCTCAACCTTTTCAGCCTTTTCTACCTTTTCAGCTGCCGGTTTGACCGGGGCTTTAGGCTTGGTTGTCTTTACAGGTGCTTTGGCGACCTTGACTTTTACTTCCGGGGCAGGTGCCTCTACCGGTATAGCAGCCACTGCAGGAGCCTTGACCTTAACCTTGGGAGCCGGTACCTGTACAGGTGCCGCAGCCGCTACGGGAGCCTTGACTTTAACTTTAGGAGCCGGTATAACAACTGCCTTCTTTGCTTTTTTCTTCCGGCGGACGCCATAGGTGCCTCTTATGATTTTGCCTCTCTTTGATTTCTGATCACCTTTACCCATAATATAATTTTGTTTAGAAATGAATATTTAAGTTTTCAGTTGACAAAAGTAGTAAAATTTGTCTCGTTCTAAATTTGTGTTAATAAATAAGGTTATTCAGACCGGGTTGCTTACCTGCTGATTTTATAAATTTGCAATTATGGGAACAAAAAAGCTCAGGATATATTCACCTGTAATTACTCCGAGGCTTGAGTATGTCTCGGGGGTGATATTCTCATCTGTCCTTGGAATTGATTATGAAATCACCGATGACAGGAGAAAAATCGGGAGCAGTCCTTCAATCTTTTATTCGGACGAAAAGGTAAAGGATCAGTTTGTGATCCGGCCATCAGGACTGCTTCATGCTACAGGTGTGACGGCACTGGTTCCTGTGGTAGCGTTTTTGGGAGATATGCCAGTGCTGTTCGCCTCTGATGAAGGCGTTTTCCCTTTTGATATCTTCTCTGCTGCATTCTATATGCTCTCAAGGTACGAGGAATATCTTCCGTTCACCAATGATGTTCATGGCAGGTTCCCGGGAGCACAATCGCTGGCTTACCGCGGAGGCTTTCTTCAGAAACCGGTAGTGGAGATCTGGGCAAGGTATCTTGCGGGTGCCCTGGTGAAGCGTTATCCGGTGATAACCATCAGACATAATGACTTCAGCTCTCTGCTCACCGTTGATGTCGATCAGCCCTTTGCCTACAAGAGCAGGGGATTCCTCCGCAGCATGGGAGGACTGGTAAAAGGTATAACCGGTACGGGGGCTAAACCGGCAGACCGTATCCGGACGATGGCCGGGCAGAAGGATGACCCTTATGACACATTCGGCTATATCGATGAGCAGGTGAAGGTACATGGGTGTAAATCTCTTTACTTTTTTCCAACCGGTGACCAGGGCGCTTATGATCATAACCCGCACCACAAAGACCACGAATATACCTCGGTGATACAGAAGTACGACAGTACGGCAGGCAGCGGCCTGCACCCCTCGTACCGCTCCGCGGGCAGACCGAAGGTGCTGAAGATGGAGGTTGACCGTTATAAACATATAACAGGTCATTACCCTGAAAATGCCAGGCAGCACTGGCTGTTGCTAAATATTCCTCATACCTACCAGGTTTATGAGAATGCAGGCATAAAGTATGATTACACCATGGGATACGCCGATGAACCCGGTTTCAGGGCAGGCATTGCACGTCCCTTTTTATTCTATGACCTCTCCCGCGAGAAGATCACCGGCCTGACCGTCGTTCCTTTCCAGGTAATGGACGGTACACTGAGACAGTACATGCACCTGACACCCGAAGCCGCAATAAAAGTCATCAGGACTGTAATAGAGGCGACAAGAAGTGCCGGCGGCCACTTCGTCTCCGTATGGCATAACACCTCACTCACCGGCGCGAACGGATGGGAAGGATGGAAAACAGTGTTTGAAGAAACACTGGCTTTGCAGAAGCCATGATCACTTACCTGAAAAATGAGGAGATAGACCGCACCAGGTGGGACAACTGCCTGGCGGAAATACCCGGGGTGAAACCTTATCCGTGGTCATGGTACCTTGATATCATGGTACCGGGATGGGAGGCGCTGATTGATGACGATTATGTCTCTGTCTTCCCGTTGCCGCGGTTTCGCAGGTATGGCTTCAATTATATTGCCACCCCTGTGTTTCTCCAGCAGCTTGGGGCATTCACCCCTGACGGTGAGGCAGGCAGGAAAGCAGAAGAGTTCATTTCTTTTATACCCGAGGTCTTCAGGCTGGTGGATCTGAATATCGCCCAGGAAGTCAATATAAAAAAATACCAGGTCACTCCGCGCTCCAACTTCGAACTTAAGCTTGACGGTTCCTACGAGACCATATGGTTCAGTTACATGACGGACTGCAGAAGAAATATCAATATTGCCCGCCGTTATCCGCAGGAAATCGTTGACAATGCCACTCCTCATGAAGTCATTTCCCTGTTCAGAAACAATATCGGGAAAAGGGCTGGAGTGATCAGGGATGCCAGCTACAGGCGGCTGCACAACCTGATGGATCACTGCACCGAAACAGGGAAGGGGAAGCTGCTGGGTGTCAGATCGCCAAAAGGAAAGCTGTTGTGGGGTATTTTTATGATAGACACCGGTGACCGTATTACATTGCTCTTTACTGCGGGCAGCAGGAAGAGCCGCGAGCTTCGAACTGCCTACCACGTCATAGACCACATAATCAAGATGAATGCCGGAACAGGCAAAACAATCGATTTTGCGGGGTCTTCCGTACCTTCAATAGCTATCTTTATGAAATCATTTGGCGGAACGAACAACACATATTACCGCCTCTACAGCAATTTGCTTCCCTGGCCGGTCAGGTTGTTCAAATAATTAAAACAGCAGCTCAATCACTTCGTCAGAACCGCCTGTCTCAACCAGCTTACCGTTCTCGCAACGCATGGTTCTGGCAGGAAATTTTTTCACCAGTGCATACTTGTGTGTTGACATTACAACGGCTCGTCCATTGTCGCTTATGCCGCGCAGCAGGCGGTGTATATCCTCTGACGTCTCGGGGTCTAGGTTACCGGTAGGTTCATCGGCAAGGATGATCTCCGGGTCATTAAGCAGGGCACGGGCAATGACAACCCTTTGCTGTTCACCTCCGGAGAGCTGATGAGGCATCTTAAATCCCTTGTTCTGAAGTCCGACCTTTTCAAGCACCTCCCTGATACGGTCAGCAGTGGCAACCTTGTTTGTCCATCCTGTTGCCCTTAGCGCAAACTCAAGGTTGTCATGAACAGACCGGTCAGTAAGAAGCTGAAAATCCTGGAATACTATCCCCAGCTTGCGTCTCAGGAGGGGTACCTCACGTTTCTTCAGTCTTTTAAGGTCGAAGCCTGCCACCCATCCTTCACCGTCGGCGAGAGGAAGCTGTGCATTCAGGGTGCGTATGAGCGAAGTCTTGCCGCTGCCTACCCTGCCGACGAGATAAAGAAATTCTCCCCGGTCTACCTTCAGATTTACATCAGACAGAACAAGGTGATCCTGCTGCATTATTGAACAGCTCTTCAATTCTATTATTTTATCAAGCGGGGCAGCCTCTTCCATCAGTATCACTTTTGACGCAAAATAAAAAAGAATTAACAATCAGCGGCAGTGATGTTGATAAAATGACCAATAAAGAGATTTTTCCGGTGTTTTATAATTGTATTTTTGCTGCGGATGAATTTGCACTGAAAAATCCGTGCAAAATGCTGTTAATAAGATAATTACCCGCAGAATGTATTCTACAGGTGTTTTTTGTATTAACGAATGCTTTAGAAAAGAGAAAGTTATGAACAGAAAGATATTGATGATTATCGTTATAGCAGCCTTCGCTGCCGGTGCGGCAGTGAAAGGGCAGTCATCCTTTTCCGGGGAAGAGCTTAACTCTTTGCTGAACAATGGATACGAGATGTATGGCAAGGCAAAGTATGCTGCTGCCATCGAGTTGTTCGACAAATGGCTGGCATCAGAAAAAACAGGTAACAAGCAGCAAAGAGCTGATGCAGAGTACTATGCTGCCCTTTCCGCAATGCGCCTGCTTAGTCCTGATGCTGAGTACAGGATGCAGAACTTTATAATAACCAACAGTGAGAGCCCGATGCTTAACCAGGCCAGGTTTGAATCAGGTCTTTACTGCTATCAGCAACGCAATTATTACTGTGCTATTGAATGGTTTGAGCAGACCGACCGGCTCGAGTTGTCAGATAAGAGTCTGCCGGAGTATCTGTTCAAGCTGGGATACTCGCATTATTTGAAGGGAGATAAGAAGAAAGCGACTATGCTGTTCTCGGAGCTTATCAATGCGGATACTGATTATACTTCTCCGGCAATATACTATAATGCCTGTATCGCTTATGAAAACGGCTTTTACAGTACTGCCCTCGAAGGCTTTGAACGCCTCACGGGAGATGAGACCTTCGGAGGTGTGGTGCCATTCTATATCGTCCAGATTTATTATCTCGACAAGAATTACGACGGTATTCTGGCCATGGGCCCGTCGCTCATTGATCAGGCAGGGAAGACACGCGAGGTTGAGCTTTACCGTTTTATCGGCGATGCCCATTTCCAGAAGGGAAACTACAGCGAGGCCGTTCCATGGCTGGAGAAATTCATTAATAACACAAAGCTCAGCGACAGGAACGACAAGTACGAGCTGGCATACTGCTATTATCAGACGGGGGAGTTTGCCAAGGCAACCGACATGTTCACCAAAGTGGTCGGCAAGAATGATATACTGACCCAGAACGCCTATTATATGTTAGGCTCATGCTACCTGAAGAGCGAGGACAAAAAGAGGGCACAGCTTGCTTTCTCAGCCGCTTCAGGAATGAACTTTGACCCTTCAATAAAGGAAGAGGCGCTGTTCAATTTTGCCAAACTGGCATATGAGAACTCTTATTCGCCTTTTGGTGAAGCATTGGAAGCCCTTCATAGTTATATCGAGACCTATCCGGGTTCCGATCATACCACTGAAGCATACAATTACCTCGTCTCAGCTTATATGCGGCTGAAGAATTACCAGGCGGCACTGAACTCTCTTGACAAAATAACAATTAAGGATAACAGGCTGAAGGAAGCTTACCAGAAAGTGGCATACTTCAGGGCAATAGAACTGTTCCGCAATAAAAAATATTCTGACGCTGTTGCGATGTTCGATAAATCGTTGAAATATAAGGATATGAATGCTTCAGTCAGGTCACAGTCACTTTACTGGAAAGGGGAGTCTGACTATCGACTGGGGAATTCTGACGCAGCCCGCAATAGCTGGGAAATGTTCAGGCAGATGCCCGGAGCATCTTCGCTGCCGGAGTACGACCTTATCGACTATAACCTTGGCTATGTGTATTTCAACGACGGTGACTATGCAAAGGCATTGCCTTTCTTCATCTCCTTCAATGACAAAGTCAATCAGGAGTCACGGTCAGATATAGTTGCTGATGCCCGCAACCGCATTGGAGACTGTTTTTATATAAAAGCGGATTATTCCAACGCCATAACATATTATGACAAGGTCATCGACTATGCCAGGCTTGACGCGGACTACGCAATGTTTCAGAAGGGTTTTGCCCTGGGACTGAGTAACAACAATGCAGCCAAGGTTAGCACCCTTACTTCTCTCATTGAGAAATATCCGAAGTCGGCCTATGTACCCAATGCCCTGTTCGAACGGGGAAGAGCGTACGTAACGCTCGACCAGCCTGCCCTGGGTGAAGCTGATTTTACAAAAATAATCGCCTGGTATACAAGCAGTCAGTTCGTTCCCCCGGCCATAGTGCAGCTTGGCCTGGTATATTACAACGCGGGAGAAAATGCAAAGGCTGTGGCCCAATTCAAAAAGGTCATTGAGAATTACCGGAACACTCCTGAGGCCCGCAATGCTGTCAACGGACTGAGGAATGCCTACACTGAGATGGACGATGTGGAATCTTATTTCGCCTATATGAAGAATGTTGAAGGTTTTGGAAATATAGACGTCACAACGCGTGATTCCATGACTTACGTTTCAGGAGAAAACCAGTACATAAAAGGTAACTGCGACAGGTCAACCGAGATTTTCAGAAACTACCTGAAAGAATTCCCGTCAGGAAGCTTTGCTACAAATGCCAGGTTTTACCTGGCCGACTGTCTTAACAAGGCAGGCAAGACCGATGAAGCCCTTGACCTCTACCTTAAAGTGGTCAGTGTTGGCAACAACCAGTTCATGGAACAGTCCTTGCTCGGAGCTGCCTCAATCACCTACGGGAAGGCAGATTTCAGCCGGTCATATTCACTGTACGAGAATCTCAGTAGTGAGGCTTCCAATCCCGGGAACCTTATGTATGCCTGGCTCGGTATGATGCGTTCAGCCGTAAAGATTGATGATGATAATAAGATTATTGCTTCAGCCGCGATGGTGCTTGGCTCCGATAAGCTGACGGAAGAGCTGGCCCGCGAAGCGACTTTCGTAACAGCCAGGGCCAACCAGCATCTTGGCAATCTTGAAGATGCGCTTGACGACTACCGCCGGGTCGGGACCGAGGTAGCTACGGCTTACGGAGCTGAGTCAAAGTATCATGTTGCTGAGCTGCTGTGGCTCGCTGGAGACGTGAAAGGGGCGGAGAAGGAGGTTAACGAGTTCATTGACATGGGGTCTCCTCATGCTTACTGGACGGGAAGGATCTTCTTACTCCTTTCGGATATATCACTCAAAAATGGCGACACGTTCCAGGCCAAAGCGACACTTCAGAAGTCTTATTGACTACTATACTGTTAAGAACGACGGGATCATTGATGAAGCCCGCGCGCGCCTCACTGCACTTAATGCAGAGCAGCCTGCGGTTACGGAAACAACAACACAGAACTGATCAGCGAAACAACGACAAAGCGATGAAAAGAAAATCATATATCACACTTGTGGCACTTCTCTTATCAGTGCTCGCCACCGGTCAGACACAGGAGGATACCATTAAACGGTCAGTGACACTTTACAATCCCTATAAGCCTTCACTGCAGGAGGCCACCAAAAGGGCCCTGCTGCCTTCGGCTGCCGACACGGCAAAAGTCGATGTGACATTCTCCTATGACTTTACGCCGGGGACGTTCATCCCTGAATATAATATCAGCCCGATAAAATCCGCTGTGCTTTCACCCGATCCGCTGCCGGAGCTCAGGAAAGGCTATGTCAGTCTCGGGTTTGGTACGTACTTGTCTCCCTTCCTTGAGATAAGCCTGTCTAACGGCAGGTCAAAGAAAGGCACCATCGGGCTCTTTACAAGGAGCTATGCCTCGGCGGGTGAAATGGAACTGAAAAACAAAGATGTGGTCTATGCCGGTTTCATGGACAACCAGGCAATTCTATACGGCAGGAAATTTTTCCGGAGGAGCCGGCTGGATACGGATATCGATTTCAAACAGATGTCAAGGTTTGCCTACGGATATGATCCGGACATTACCGGTTATCACCCGGAAAAGAATGACATCAGGTCACTTTATTATGATGTAACGGGAACAGCGAGGTATTTTACCATGGAGCCCGATTCTAACGACCTCAACTGGGATGCCACACTCAGGTATAACCTGTTCAGCCGTGCCGGCAGCGGTACACAAAATCATCCCGGCCTTACACTGAAAGCCGGTAAGAATATGTTCGGTTTTTACGGGGCTGCCACTGTCGATTATGACCTGTGGCTATATTCAAAAGACATTGACAGCAAGTCGAGAAATCTTTTCTCGCTGGCGCCGTATATCACAAGGGGCACTGAAGACTGGAGGTTCCGGTTTGGCCTCAAGGCTTATTTTGATATAAAGGAAAATCATGATCCCCTTAGCGGAGGAGTCATGAAAGTCTATACTTACTTCTATCCCGATGTGTCCTTCACATTCAGGGTGATACCTAAGTTCATGCGGTTTACTGCAGCTATTGACGGTTCGCTTGAAAACAACCAGGCTCAGAAGGCGGCATATGTCAATCCGTGGCTGATGCCCGGTGACACGCTCTTCACACTGCGCAACACTGACAACCAGCTCAGGATCGCCGCAGGATTGTCTGGCAGCATGAATGTTGCCGCAACATATGCACTGGGCGTGAGTTATACACTGTTCAAGGATCTCCTGCTGTTTATGAATGATACTATCGGGGTCGGAAATTATTTCGTGCCTGTCTATGACGACGGTAACCTGTTAAAGGTGCACGGAGAGGCAGCTTTCCCGGTGAATAACCAGCTGACCTTTTCAATGACCGGTAATTATTACAAATATAATCTTTCAGCGCAGGCGCATGCCTGGCATAAGCCTGACTGGGAAGGATCAGTCAGGGCAGACTACAATCTCAGGAACAAGATAGTGGCATCAGCTGCATTTTCACTCATCGGACAGCGGTATGCAAGAATTGCAGCACCTGAGAATACGGTTAAATTCAATGTGCACCCCAACCTGAACCTTGGGGCTGAATACAGGTACACACCGGTGTTGTCATTCTGGCTTAAGTGCAACAATATATCATATAACCGATATTACGAATGGAACTATTATCCTGCCCGTAACTTCATGATTCTGGGGGGATTCACCTACAGCCTGTAAATTGTCGGTAAACATTTTAAATTGTTCATATCTCTTTGATCAGATTGTTGCCTTTTTTAAGGTATAATCCGTACTTTTTGCTACCTTTGTATGATTTAATAAATAACATATTTTCAACTGTTTAACAGTATTTTTTTTCATTTAAAATTTTTCTGAAATGAGTAATGAGGAACTGAGGAAGAGGAGCAAGGAACAGGATGACTATTCAGCCGACAGTATTCAGGTGCTTGAAGGCCTTGAGGCTGTAAGGAAGAGACCAGCAATGTATATTGGCGATATTGGTGTCAGAGGGCTGCATCACCTTGTTTATGAGGTTATTGATAACTCAATCGATGAAGCGCTCGCAGGCTTCTGCACACAGATCGATGTAACCATCAATGAAGATAATTCGATTACTGTCATCGATAATGGCCGTGGAATACCCGTTGATATAATAGAGAAGGAAAAGAAATCAGCCCTTGAGGTCGTGATGACTGTGCTGCATGCCGGCGGTAAGTTCGACAAAGACTCCTACAAAGTATCAGGTGGTCTTCACGGTGTGGGAGTGTCATGTGTGAACGCGCTCTCTTCAACGCTCACCGTTGAAGTCCTGAGACAGGGGAAAAAGTGGTCACAGACTTACGAACGGGGCAAGCCTGTCACTCCGGTTACACTCGTTGGAGATTCCGAGGGGTCAGGTACAATTACCACATTCATGCCTGACAACACTATCTTCCAGATCATCGAATTCAAGTTCGAGATCCTTGCTGCCCGTCTCCGTGAACTTGCCTTCCTGAACAAGAATATACTGCTGACTCTCACCGACAAGCGTGAGATTGTAGAGAACGGCAACGGATCGCACCCTGCGACAGAAAATTTCTTGTCCGAAAGGGGGCTCCAGGAGTTTGTCGAATATCTTGATGTCAACCGTGAGAGACTGATTGATAAGATCATCTATATCGATTATGATAAGGGTGATACCCCTGTCGAGATTGCACTTGAGTACAATACCTCCTTTTCCGAGAACGTACATTCATATGTTAACAATATCAATACTATTGAGGGAGGAACCCATCTGGCAGGCTTCCGCAGGGGCCTTACGCGCACCCTGAAGAAGTATGCTGAAGATTCCGGTATGACATCCAAGCTAAAGTTTGACATCAACGGTGACGATTTCCGTGAAGGACTGACATCGGTCATCTCTGTTAAGGTGGCTGAGCCGCAGTTTGAAGGGCAGACAAAAACCAAGCTTGGTAACTCCGATGTGATGGGCTCTGTTGATGTTGCCGTCAGCACCGCTCTTACCAATTATCTTGAGGAGAATCCCAAGGATGCCAGAGCTATAGTGCAGAAGGTCATCCTGGCCGCCACAGCCCGTCACGCTGCCCGCAAGGCACGTGAGCTGGTGCAGCGTAAGAATGTTCTCTCAGGGTCAGGTCTGCCGGGCAAGCTGGCAGACTGTGCCGACCGTGACCCCTCTGTATCGGAGATCTTCCTCGTTGAGGGCGACTCGGCAGGCGGAACAGCCAAACAGGGTCGTGACCGCCGCTTCCAGGCTATCCTGCCTCTGAGGGGTAAGATACTCAATGTCGAGAAGGCAATGCAGCATAAGATCTTCGATAATGAGGAGATCAAGAACATCTTCACCGCGCTGGGAGTGACTATCGGCACTGATGATGACAGCAAGGCACTGAATACTTCAGGCCTCAGGTATGCCAAGGTTATTATAATGACCGATGCTGACGTGGATGGATCTCATATCACAACCCTTATTCTGACCTTCTTCTTCAGGTATATGCATGAGCTGATTGAGAATGGCCATATTTACGTGGCCACCCCGCCGCTTTATCTCGTAAAGAAAGGCAAACTCGAGAAATACTGCTGGACTGAGGAAGAGCGCGAGGCTGCAGTACAGGAAATGGGACAGGGAAAGGATGCAAGTGTGGGCGTTCAGCGTTACAAAGGTCTCGGAGAGATGAATGCAGAGCAGCTGTGGTCTACGACAATAAATCCCGAGTCACGTACACTGCGACAGGTGAATATTGACAGCGCTGCCGAAGCTGACCATATCTTTTCGATGCTGATGGGTGACGAGGTGCCGCCACGGAGAGAGTTCATCGAGAAGCATGCGAAGTATGCCAATATTGATGCTTAGTCAGGCATTAGGCAATTGGCAATAGGCAGTAGTGGCAGATAACAGATAACCGACAACAGATAACATTTATGTCGCAAGGTAACCAGCCGACATTTAAAAAGAGCCTGAACCTGGTTAGACTCTTCTGCCATCATAATCGGCTCAATGATCGGCTCGGGCATTTTCATTGTCAGCGCCGACATGTCACGCACGCTTGGCTCACCGGGATGGCTGCTTATAGCATGGCTCATCACCGGCTTCATGACAATAATGGCCGCACTCAGCTTCGGTGAACTGGCCTCGATGATGCCTAAAGCAGGAGGAACCTACGTCTACCTTCGTGAAGCATATAATCCTCTTATAGGCTTTCTGTACGGATGGACCCTGTTTCTCGTTATCCAGACCGGTACCATTGCAGCCGTGGCAATGGCTTTCGGCAAGTTCTTCGGCGTAATCATACCATGGATCAGTGAAACTAACATACTCCTTGACCTGGGCCTGGTCAGGATATCATCTGTTCATGTAATTGCCATAGGCTCGCTGGCGCTCCTGACTTGGATCAACTCACGCGGGATAAAAACAGGGAAGCGTGTACAGAATACATTTACTTTCACAAAAGTCGTTATACTGATTCTCCTGCTCCTTGCCGGCTTCTTCTTTGCAGGTTCAGAGGGTTTCAGGGCTAACTCAGAATATTTCTGGCAGGCTGCCACGCTGGACAAAGCAACAGGTCTTGTAACAACGCTTTCAGGCGGTATGCTGGTGGCGGCTCTGGGCATGGCCATGGTAGGCTCACTTTTCACGTGCGACGCATGGAGCAACATCACATTTGCCTCAGGTGAGGTTATAAACCCGAAACGTACTCTCCCGGCAAGCCTCTTCTGGGGGACACTGATAGCTTTTCTCCTCTTTTTCCTTTCCAATATCGTTTATATTAAAGTGTTACCTCTTCGCGGCCTGCCGGGAGGCGCTGACGTAATTGAAAGAGGCATGGCTTTCGCAACAAACGACCGCCTGGGGACAGCCGCAATTTCATCCATATTCGGCGATTATGCAGCTCTGATAATGGCAGTATTGATAGTCATCTCCACCTTCGGCTGCAATAATGGCCTTATACTTTCGGGAGCCCGGGTATATTACGCCATGGCAGTCGACAGGCTGTTCTTCAGAAAAGTGGGCGAGCTGAACAGGAAAGCCGTACCGGGGCCGGGGCTATGGGTACAGTTCATCTGGGCATCGGTGCTGTGTCTCTCGGGTTCATATTCGCAGTTGCTTGATTATGTTGTCTTTGCAGTGCTGATATTCTATGTACTGACGATCATGGCAATATTTGTTCTGCGTTTCAAACGGCCTGATGCCGAGAGACCATACAAAGCCTTCGGATATCCTGTTATACCTGCTGTTTATGTGCTTCTGGCCGTAATAATTATGATCATTCTTTTAATATATAAACCAGCATTCACCTGGCCCGGACTCGTCATAGTCATTATCGGAATACCGGTATACTATATCTGGCGCCGGCTTAACAAACAATCATAGAATGGAAATCTTTCAGAATGTTTTTGAATGGTATATGGCCAACCTTAATTACTGGACCATTTTTCTGCTGATGGCAATTGAGAGTTCGTTCATACCATTTCCTTCCGAGATAGTTGTCCCGTTTGCGGCATGGAAGGCTGCGGAGGGTACACTCTCACTTGCCGGGGTATTGCTGGCATCCACGGCCGGTGCGATGGCTGGAGCTGTGTTAAATTATTACCTGGCCCTGTGGTTGGGGAGGCCGGTGCTCTACCGCCTGGCTGATACCCGCTGGGCACATTTTCTCCTCATTGACCGCACCAACCTTGAAAAGGCTGAGAATTACTTTGTAAAACACGGAAAATCTTCAACTTTCATTGGCCGTCTCGTGCCTGCTGTAAGACAATTGATTTCTCTCCCTGCAGGACTGGCGAGGATGAAGGCAGGCACCTTTCTGCTTTACACGTTTCTCGGCGCTGGAATATGGAATGTCATTCTCGCCCTCGTAGGGTATTTCGCCTACGATATGCGCGACCATATTCTGCCTTATCTTGACTGGGTTATGTACGCCGTGGGAGCGCTGTTTGTGGCCTGGCTGATTGTCCAGGGCGTGAAAGCATACAGAAGAAAGAAGCACGAACCTACTCAGTGAGCTCACCAGCCAGTAACCTCAGTCCGATCTCAGATACCTTCGCCTGAAACAGGGCGCTCAGCCTTCTGTTGATGGCATCCAGATATTTGTTCTGGTATTCCCTGAATTCAAGACCTGATAAAGTGCCCAGACGGTAGCGCTCCATGGCTATCTCAAGGGAATTGCGGGCTACCTCGGCACTCTCTGTCTCAAACCATGTCACGATGATGCTGTTCCTGTAAGTATTGTAAAGGAGATCAAGATCGCCAAGTATCTCATTTTCTATATCCAGATAGGCGAGTTTACTGTTCTCCACCTCAAGCTTTGCATTGGAAATCTTTCTCTGCGTTTCGAACCCCGTAAAAATATTCCAGGTCATGCCAAATCCCCAGTTCATGCCTTTTGACTGGCTGTAATAGTCAGCTTCCCAGGGGTAATCATTTCGGGTGAAGTTATATCCGGTGCTGAAATTTAGTGAAGGATAACGCAGTGCCCTGACCGCATTTAGATCATATTGTGACAGCAGTTCTCCCTGACGTGCGAGAATAAGCTGGTTGTTATATTTCAGTGTACGGCTTCGCAATGAGTCAATATTCATTTCAGGAGCAAGGACAATGGTGTCCTCGACACTGAAACTGATTTCATGCCCGGCATTCAGCATTTTCGTCAGAAGTATGTAGGAACCTGTAACTGTTTTTTGTTGTGATAATACAGTTGAGCTGTCAATGTTAAGGTCGATCCTGGCCTGCTGCAGATCAAGGCCCGAAATAACACCCAGAAGGTATTTCTCCTCTGCTGTCTCATACCTTGAACGGGAAAGGGCAAGGGAGGTGCGAACTGACTGCAGCCTGTTTTCCTGTACAATAATATTGTAGTATTCAGAACAAACATTCATTACAAGATTTTCAACATCGACCTTCACGCGCTGGCTGCTCATGGCCAGTAACTCCTTTTGCCTGCTGTAGTCGGCGAACATGCCAAAACCGTCAAAGACAGTCCATCGCAACGAAGCCCCGACATTGTAGTAATTGGTTCTTGAACCTTCATATTCCGCCGAGGCAGTTTTATCACTGCTGTTTGTCTGTAACTGGCGCCCTGAACCCTCAACCGCCGGAAGGAACGGCGCCAGGGTGACGTTGTTCTCAGCAATAGCCTGATCATTTCTGCTGATCTTCAGAGAGTAATTATGCTGCAGAGCCTGCATTATGGCCTCGTCAAGGGTCATTATATCCTGTGCTTCAGCAGTGAGGGGCAAAAGCAGCATTAATAATACCAAACTATGCCTGAGGTTTTTCATTGATGTTATCTTCCACGTTTTTCTTTGCTGCAAAATAACTGTATATAGCGGGCACCACAAAAAGGGTAAGGAAAGTTGCAAAGAACAATCCGCCTACCACGGTGACACCCATTGACACCCGGCTTTCGGCGCCGGCGCCGCTGGCGAGAGCCAGAGGCATTATACCGAGTATCGTAGTAAGGCTGGTCATGAGTATCGGACGAAAGCGTGAAACAGCTGCTTCGCGCACAGCGTCCATGATCTTAAGCCCTGCCTTCTGTCTCTGGTTGGCAAATTCGACAATAAGAATACCGTTCTTGGCTACCATGCCGATCAGCATTATCAATCCTATCTGGCTGAAAATATTGAGGGTCTGGCCGGTGACAACCATAATAAAAAGAGCCCCGATAAGAGCAAGTGGAACTGTCACGAGAATGATGACAGGATCACGGAAACTCTCAAACTGTGCTGCAAGAACAAGGTAAATAAGAACAATAGCAAGAACAAATGCGAAGAGCAGGCTCGAGGTACTTTCCACGAAGTCTTTTGAATCGCCCGAGAGGGTGGTACTGAAATCTTCATTAAGCACCCTGTCAGCAATCCTGTCCATCTCTTCAATGCCTTCCCCAAGGGTATATCTCCCTTCCAGCCCGGCTGATATTGTGGCAGAGTTGAACCTGTTGTACCTGTACAACTGTGGCGGGAGGCTACTCTCCTTCACAGTAACAATATTATCGAGCTGTATAAGCTCACCTTTATCGTTTCTGACATATACGCTTGTCAGGTCAGAGGGATCATTGCGTTTCGACCTGTCAAACTGGCTCATTATCTGGTATTGTTTTCCGTCAAGGATATAATATCCTATACGTTGTTCACTCATTGTCAGCTGGAGTGTCTGTGCGATACTCTGCACATTGACGCCCATCATTGAAGCTTTTTCGCGGTTGATAAGCACTGTAAGCTCAGGCTTGGTGAACTTCAGGTTTACGTCGCTGGCTGAGAAATAAGGACTGTTCGCAACCTCAGCCATGAAATCGGGTATGACTCTTTTAAGGTCGTCAAGGCTCTTGGCCTGTATCACATACTGAACAGGAAGTCCTCCGCGGCGCGAACCGAAAGTCTGCTGCTGCGACACTATGGTTCTCGCCCCCGTCTGCTGCCGCAACAGTGGAGAGAGAGATGTGGCAATTTCCTGTTGTGACCTTTTGCGATCATCAATATCAACAAGCCGCACTCTGAGATTTCCCGAGTTGCCGCGTATCATCATCATGATGTTATCACTCTCAGGGACATTTTCTTTCACTATTGGCACAAGAGTTTCGGCATAGTTCAGCATATATTCATAAGTGGTCCCTTCAGTGGCTGTGGCGCTGATGCTTACGTAACCGCGGTCCTCAAGTGGCGCCATTTCAGAAGGCAGAAGAGTCCACATCCATACTATCAGTGCTCCTGCAAGGCCAATAATAATGAACGCAAAATATCTTTTTTTCAGGAATCCCGTAATGGCCTTCCTGTACCAGTTTTGCATACCCGAAAAGAAGGGTTCCGTTGCCTTGTAGAACCGGCCTTCCAGAGCATTCTTTTTAAGTACCCTGGAGGATAGCATTGGTGTCAGCGAGAGTGCTATAAATGCTGAGATGGTAACGGCGCCGACTATTACCAGGCTGAATTCCCTGAAGAGCCTTCCGGTGACACCCTGCAGAAAGACTACCGGCATGAAAACGGCGACCAGCGCAACGGTAGTGGCTATAATGGCAAAATATATCTCATTCGAGCCTTTATACGCCGCATCCATAGGTGACATGCCATGCTCAACCTTCGTGTAAATGTTCTCCACCACAACGATGGCATCGTCAACGACGAGTCCTATAGAGAGAACCACAGCGAACAGGGTAAGGATATTGATTGTGAAGCCGAAAATGTACATGACAAAGAAGGCGCCTATCAGCGCTACCGGTATGGCGAGGACAGGTATAAGGGTTGTTCTCCAGTTGCGGAGGAAGATAAAGATTACCAGCACTACGAGTGCGAAGGCAATTAAAATGGTCTTTTTAACCTCCTCAATCGATTTGCGGATATAAATGGTATTGTCAAACAGAACTTCAGATATGACATCATCAGGAAGGTCCTTTTTAAGGCTTTCAAGCACAACAAGGGCATTATCAACTATATCAATGTAATTTGCGCCGGGTTGCGGAACCAGTACCACATTTACGCATGGAACGCCGTTGACTTTAAGTATCGATCTGATATTTTCTGCATCCACCTCGGCAATACCGATGTCTCTGAACTTAACTACCCTGTCGCCTTTCTTGGTGATGATCAGGTCATTAAATTCTTCAACAGTCTTCAGTCTGCCGAGCGTCCTGATTGTCAGCTCGGTGTTATCTCCTTCGATTCGTCCCGACGGAAGTTCGATATTCTCCCTTGTGACGGCGTTACGCACATCCAGTGGGGTAAGTCCGTAAGCAACCAGGCGTCCGGGGTCCATCTTCATCCTGATGGCCAGTTTTTTTGAACCCCATACACTCACATCACTGACACCTGAAATTGTTTGCAGGCGCTCTTTGAAATTGATCTCGGCGAAGGTGCTTATATCAATAAGAGAACGTGAATCACTTCTGAGTGAGATGGCAAAAATAGGCTGAGCATCGGCGTCAGCCTTCTGCACCACAGGAGGGTCAACTTCCTGCGGCAGCTGGCGCATCGCTCCCGAGACCTTATCGCGTACGTCGTTCACGGCAGTCTCCATCTCCACTTCAAGCTTGAACTCCACAGTAATACGGCTTGAACCGTCGCTGCTGGCACTTGAAATGGAGCGGATACCCTGTACACTGTTGATGGCAGCCTCGAGAGGCTCGGTGATCTGTGTCTCGATCACATCCGAGTTGGCTCCGGGAAAAGAGGTGGAAACAGTAACAATAGGCGGGTCAACAGACGGATAATCACGAACCCCCAGATAAGTGAAACCAATACCTCCGAGAATGAGGATCACAATACTCATCACCGTGGTAAGGACAGGTCTTTTTATGCTTGTTGATGACAGGCTCATTTAACGCAGGTTTGACTTGTATAAAAGCAGGAAGCTGTGATCATTCCGTTATATTGACCCTGACCGCCATATTCGGTCTGAGTTGCATCAGGCCGCTAGTGATTACTGTGTCGCCCACGCCGACCCCTGAGAGTATTTCAACCATAGTCTCTGTCCGGCTTCCGGCAATAACAGGGACCAGTTCAGCTTTGCCGTTTCGGAACAGCCATATCCTCTTTTCATTCATCTCGGGCACTATAGCCTGCGACGGCACCTGTATGGCATTGTTCTTTTCATCTGTAATAAGCGTCAGATCAGCAAACATACCGGGAACCAGCCGTTTATCACGATTGTCATAGCGTGCGCGGAGGCCGATGGTACGGGTAGCCTCATCGACACGGTAGTCAATAGCATATACATATGCATAGAACTCATCAGTGTATCCCTGTGCGTTGAATGCGATTTTCTTCCCAAGCAGTGACTGCGAAACATATTTTTCAGGAATGGCAAACTCGAGCTTCATCTGAGCATAGTCGATCAGATGAGCTATCTTAACCGATGGTTGTACATATGTACCCTCGCTTACATAACGGAAACCTATTACTCCATTGAAAGGAGCTCTTACTTCTGTCTCGGCGATCCTTACCTTGAGCAGGTTGATGTCTGCAAGGCTGACATTATAATCGGTCTGGAGCTGGTCGAACGCTTCCCGGCTTACTGCATCTTTGGCTAACAGAATTCTCTGACGTTCAAGCTTTTCCGAGAGCATCTTTTCCTGTATCTCTGAACGCTGCAACTGAGCCTGAAGATCCTCATCATATATTTTAACCAGAAGATCCCCCTTTCTTACCGGTGAGCCCTCCTTGAAGTAGACACCCGTCACTTTGCCTGCTACCTTGCTTACTATGTCAACCTCTTCATTTGCCAGAAGGGTTCCTGCCGACCTGATCCCGTTTGTCAGGTATGACGGCCTGGCAATGGTGGCAGTAACAGGAAGAAGTCCACCTGCCTGCTGTCCGCCGGGACGCTGGCCAGATCCCTGTACCGGTGCCACTGAGGCTTGTTTTTTTGGATTGCCACTCCTGGTGCCGAATAAACCTGTCCGTGAGCCCGCAAAACCAGCTAACAGCACCAGCGGAATGCTAATGTATAATATAACTTTCGTGCTATTCTTCATTCTTCTGACGATCTTCCTGAATTGATCCGCAAAATAAGCGGTTTATTTCACTCACAATGTTAAAGTATATTAAAACGAAAGAGTTACTGTGGTTCAGTATGCCAGTATCACTTCCTCCATAATATTCTCCATCCCGTTGGTGACCTTCCTCCACGGTACGGTGAAACCATTTGCTATCATGGTGAAAGCCAGTCTTCTGCCGCTCGCGGTTGTAACATAACCAGCAAATGACCTGACGGAACCAATCGAGCCGGTCTTGGCTACTATCCTTTCCTTAAACACGTCTGCCCTGAAATAGTTTTTCATGGTACCCGAGACGCCTGCTGCAGGCAGAGTAGAGATGAAAACAGACGAATCCTTTCCATTGTACATATGGACCAGCAGCCTGACGGTCATCAATGCGCTGATATTGTTATTGGGCGACAGTCCCGATCCGTCAAGCATGCGGGCTTCATAAGGCTCGCAACCGATGGAGTCAAGGAACCTGTATATAACATCACCGCCTGCGCTGAATGAGCCCTCACCGCCTATAGCATATCCGAGGTGTTTCCTGAGCAGTTCGGCATAGAGATTGACACTCTCATGATTTGTTACTTTAATGATCTCACCCAGGGTGGGAGAGAGTGTCACGCATACCGGTATCATACCTTCATTGGCAAGGATTACTCTTGAAGCAGCAGGACTGCCATCGATTTTTATTCCTGCATCCCTCATCTTATTATCGAGAAGCCTGGCCAGGGTCAAAGGAGGATCGGGCAATGAGGCTTTGAGAAAGAAACTGCTGTCGGCCGGCACCGTACCTGATATCCAGGCTGTATTGGAGTATGGGGCACAGTAGACATCTCCGTTATCGCTCTTGCCTGATGACGTAAGGTGGCTGGTAATATGAATATCCCTGCCGTATTGTTCCACTGAATCAATTACAGCCGTTGAACCCTCAGAAAAACCTGTAATAAATATGTTATACTCATTATCATTGAAGTTGATGTCATAAACTCCGGCCCCGTAATAATTGCCCAGATCGCCCCATGACCATCCGCCGGGTGCAGGATTCTGGTCATATATTGATTGTGAGGCTGCCACACGGCCCTTCACGCGCCGCAGCCCGGCAGCTGAAAGAGCTGACACCCAGCCGGCAGTCACATCGCCGTAGTGATCCTTAAAGTATTCTGATCCCAGCGATGGGTCACCGCCGCCACGGATGACGACATCGCCGTCAAGAACTCCTTTCCTCTTATTGAACCGGCCGGTCATATAAATCTCAGTGGCGAACCGGTAGTCGCTTCCCAGAAGTGACAATGAAACCGATGTGGGGTAGAGTTTCATCACCGATGCCGATGCCAGGTTACGGTCAGCATCGTAGCTGAAAATCACCTCACCGGTTACAGCATCAGCATAGCATATTGAGTATGAAGTGCCGGTAAGGGTTGTGTCACCCAGCATTGCATCAAGCGCTTTTTCCTGTCCGCTGAGGCAGGTGGCAGTGACGGCATAGAGGAGAACTGCAGTCAATCCATTAATTTTCATATTGCTTTGTTTTGTTCAAGTGTCGATAATAAACCGCAGGCAGCGCTGATATCTTCGCCACGGCTGGCACGGACGGTGGCTGTGATGCCCTTTGCGTTCAGGCTGTCGCGGAAAGCTTCGATCTCCCTTAAGCCGGGGCTGCTGTATTCAGAACCGGGGATGGCATGGAAGCGTATCAGGTTTATGCGGCACCGGATGCCGTTAAGTATTCTCGCCAGCTCCCTGACATGTGCAGGCGTGTCATTAAGGCCCTTGAACATTATATATTCGAAGGATACTCTCCTCTGCCTGCCGAAATCAAAAGCCCTGATAATATCAAGAACTTCCTTTACCGGATGCGCTTTCTGCACAGGCATCATGGCCTGCCGTTCCTCGTCAAACGGGCTGTGCAGGCTCACAGCCAGGTTACAACGGGTTCCGTTAAGGAACATCTGTATCTGGTCCGTGATTCCGACCGTGCTGACTGTGATCCGGGAAGGGCTCCACCCATAACCCCATGGTGAGGTCATAATCTCAAGGCTTTTGAGTACCTCTTCGAGGTTATCAAGAGGCTCACCCATGCCCATATAGACAATGTTGGTGAGCGATGCTTGTTCCGGAATACTGCGGAACTGGTTTAAGATGTCGCCGCATGCAAGGTTGCCCTGGAAGCCCTGTCTGGCTGTCATGCAGAACCGGCAACCCATGCGGCATCCCAGCTGCACGGAGAGGCATACCGTAGCGCGGTCACGGTCAGGTATATATGCTGTTTCGATAAAACGGTTTTCAGATACACGGAAGAGGTATTTCTTTGTGCCGTCACTGCTTTCCGCCACTGATGACGGGGGAGTGAGGCCGGTTTCATATTTCTCCGCAAGGACGCCCCGCGCCTTCAGGGAGAGGTCGGTCATGGATTCAATATCCGAAGCGCCACGCGCGTAAAGCCATCCTGCTATCTGCTTTGAAGCATACGGCGGAAGACCGGCGGCAGCTGCTACCTCAGACAGCTCCTTCAGCGTCTTTCCGAAGAGTTTTTCCTTATTCATCAGAACCTGTAGGCTGCCTTCTCCAGATCGCGAATGTTTTTGAACGGTCGAGGAGGCTTTAGCTGCGCGTTAAGAAAATTATAAATATCAAGCCTGATGCGTCTTGCTTCTTTGTAATCCATTCTGTCGAACGAGTGGCCACCGGGCATATCCTGGAAAACCTTATACTGGAAGTTCTGCTTCCCTGAAGCCTTAAGCGATTTAATAAGGTGCTCAACCTCCAGCACATTCACATCCTCATCGTTTGTATTGGTATGAATGAGAAGAGGTGTATTCTTATAGCGTTCTGCCTGCCATGCCGGGGAACGCCTGCGGTATTCAGCCACATCTTCATCGGCAGTCTTGCCTATATGATAGTCGGCCGAAAAGAGCTCACGGTATTCATCATCCTTGTAACCCATCCTTGCAACGACATCGCTGACAGGTACACCTGCAAAACAAGCGTTGTATGCTTCAGGGTGATCGAATATACAGAAGAGACCTATCAGTCCGCCGTGACTCCAGCCTGCAACGCCAACACGGTCTTTATCGACTATCTCGTAGTTGTCAACCATATACTGGCGGCTGGCATCAACATCAGCTACTTCCAGTCCTCCGTAGTCAATCCTTTTGAACATTCCTGCACCATATCCGGTAGAGCCCCTGTACTCAGCTGCCACAACGATATATCCCTGCGTCACCATCTCTCTGATAATATGTGTATAATAGGTTGTGAAGTTTGCATGCACACCGCCGTGAGGAAAGACAATAAGCGGATATTTCTTTGAGGGATCCGTATCGCGTGGGATAAAAACATAGCTCCAGAATTTGAGAGGGTTACCTGCTCCCTGACCTGTTGGATTACTCTCTTTGGCCGGCGGGGGTCCGGTAATATATATCTTGTCGACATAAGCCAGGTCGCCAACCCGCTCAAACCAAAGCAGGTCATCGACGTTTTTCTCCAACACATCAAGCCTGTGATCAAGGGCTGTGAACTGGTTGTCTATGCCCTTTATGGCACTCATGATCTCAGCATTACCCGGTTGGGCTTTCATACTAATATGGAATAAAAAACAGACCATAATGATTGCCGGGGTCTTCAAAGAATGCTTTTTCATATCATTTTGTTGATTAGATTTCAACTTCTCCGCTGAAGACAAAGGTTGCAGGACCTCTGAGAAGGATATCAGCGGCACCGTCTGATGTCAGGTTATAGCTGACTGAAAGTGTTCCTCCCCTGGCCTTCACGATAGGATGATTTGTGACAATTTTTCCGGTCATGGCTGCCGCAATGACAGATGCCGTGACACCAGTGCCACAGGCAAGTGTTTCATCTTCAACACCGCGTTCATAAGTACGGACTTTAATCCTGTCTCCGTCGATCTGGACAAAGTTAACATTTACGCCATCAGGGGCATAAAGCTGCGAATAGCGCAACCTCCTGCCTTCCACAGCTACATTGATGTTCTCGGTGTCATCTGTAAAGACCACCAGGTGGGGAACACCGGTATTGACAACAACACCGTCAGCGGTCTTCCTCATTCCATGTACATCGCGGATTGATATTTCGATCTGGTCATTACCAGGGCTCCGTGCTGTATGAGGTCCATCGTCAGCCATGAACGTAATGTCACGAAACCCTGTTCCATGACTCATGACGAAATGTGATGCGCAGCGGCCACCGTTGCCACACATTGATCCACGTGACCCGTCAGGATTGATGAAGATCATTCTGAAATCGTAGCCGTCACAGTCCTCAATCAGGATCAGCCCATCAGACCCTATGCCGAACCTGCGGTCACATAACCTTCGGCACAGCTGACTGTCAGAGGGATCAATCTGAATGGGAACATTTCCAACGATAATGAAATCATTACCCGCTCCCTCATATTTGTTAAAGAGAATTTTCATAGCGTTAAATTGATGTTAATTATCATAAAATGGACCATACAGTCTGTTAAAAAAGTGAAATTTTGCAAAACAATTTAACAGATTCGGGGTTGTAAAGATATTAATCTTTTACGGAGGCACGTAATTTGAGAGAGAGGTTTGGACAAAGTTCAGAACAAGATTAAAGATATTTGCCATGAAAGGAAAAACACTGATTACCACATTACTGATTGCATTTTTAGGAGCTCTTATCGGATTATTCGTTTATACCAGGTTCCTTGACAAGGACAGGCTGGTCACGGGTGAGGATAAGGACAAGAAGGATATGGCGGAAAATACCAGGTACACGTCACTGGTACCACAGTCGGGAGTGAACGATTTCACTTTCGCCGCCGAGCATACCGTCCATGCGGTAGTACACGTAAAAACAAAGACCACCGTAAGCTCCTCATATTCAAACCCGCTTTATGAATTCTTCTACGGTCCGGGCTCAAACCAGCCGAGGGAAGTTCGCGGATCCGGTTCCGGAGTGATAGTCACTGCCGACGGATACATTGTAACAAATAATCATGTGATCGAGGAGGCTGATGAAGTGGAGGTAACTCTTAACGACAAACGCACATTCACTGCCGAGGTTGTTGGTCGTGATCCGAGCACTGATATCGCTTTACTGAAAATCAAATCCACCGGGTTGACATACATAGGGTTTGGCAACTCAGACGCCATCAGGCTGGGTGAATGGGTTCTTGCAGTAGGCAATCCTTTTAACCTGACCTCCACGGTGACGGCAGGTATAGTAAGCGCCAAAGGCAGAAGTCTTAATCTGCTTGATAATCAATACCGCATTGAATCATTCATACAAACTGACGCTGCCGTTAACATGGGAAACAGCGGGGGTGCCCTGGTAAACACCCGGGGGGAACTGATTGGCATAACGACTGCAATTTTTTCGCCCACCGGAGCTTATTCAGGTAACTCATTTGCCGTGCCGTCCTCTATCGTAAAGAAGATTTATGAGGACCTCAGGCAATTCGGCGAGGTTCAACGCGGACTGATAGGCGTCAATATCAGCGATGTCGACGAAAAGATAGCAAAGGATCAGAATCTAAAGGAGATAAAGGGTGTATATCTGCAGGGAATTGTACCTGACGGTGCAGCCGCTGCAGCAGGTCTCCGCGAGCAGGATGTCATAATTGCAGTCAACGGAGAACCTGTGGAAACAACAGGAGATCTTCAGACAAAGGTTAACCGTTACAGACCCGGCGACAAGATTGAAGTGACCTATCTTCGCAGAGGCAAAGAGGATAAAAAGACACTAGTGCTGCGCAATATTGCGGGGACGACCGGCGTTGTAACTCCCGGTACGGTAAGTACCGATATTTTCGGAGCAACCTTTGTTCCTTTGACTGCTACAGAACGGGATCAGCTTAAGATTGAGAACGGTGTTAAAATAACATCAATAACAGACGGACGCTTGCGTGACCTGGGCATGGCTACCGGAACGGTCATTGTGGATGTGAACGGACAGAAAGTGAACAGCGCTGCCGAAATACGCAGGGCTACAAATGATGAGAAAAGCCTTACATCGATTGAGGGATATACCACAGACGGCACTTACTTTAAATACCAGACAAGGAGATAGACCCTTAATTAATTTAACATACAGATAATAAGGAAGTTGCCTGGTGCAATTTCCTTCAGTTATTTTGACATTTTATTATTTGCTTTTTAATCTGCAAAGAAGTATCTTTGCGAAAATTTTTTCGAAGGGGTAAAAAGAATGAGACAACTTAAGATTACCAAATCCATAACCAACCGTGAAAGTGCATCGTTGGACAAATACCTGCAGGAGATTGGTAAGGAAGAGTTGATATCGGTTGAGGAAGAGGTAGAGTTAGCACAGAGGATCAAAAAGGGTGACAGGGCTGCGTTGGAGAAGCTTACAAAGGCAAATCTTCGTTTTGTTGTCTCAGTGGCCAAACAATACCAGAATCAGGGACTTAGCCTTCCGGACCTCATTAATGAGGGGAACCTCGGCCTTATCAAGGCTGCAGAAAAATTTGACGAGACACGTGGATTCAAATTCATATCATATGCCGTATGGTGGATCAGGCAGTCTATTCTTCAGGCTCTTGCAGAGCAGTCGAGGATAGTACGTCTGCCTCTTAATCAGGTCGGTTCACTTAATAAGATCAACAAGGCGTTTGCCCGTTTTGAGCAGGAGAATGAGCGTACACCCTCGCCGGAAGAGCTGGCAGAGGTGCTTGACCTGCCAAAGGAAAAGGTAGCTGATACCCTGAAGGTTTCCGGACGTCATGTTTCCGTTGATGCTCCATTCGTTGAGGGTGAGGACAACAGTCTGCTTGATGTGCTGACCAACCTTGACTCACCGATAGCAGACAAGCTGCTCATTGATGAGTCACTCTCAAAAGAGATAGACCGTGCCCTGGCAACACTGACAGAGCGTGAGAGAGATATCATCCGTTATTTCTTTGGCATCGCATGTCAGGAGATGACCCTCGAAGAGATAGGCGAGAAGTTTGGTCTCACGCGCGAGAGAGTAAGGCAGATCAAGGAGAAGGCTATTCGCCGCCTGCGCCATACCTCACGCAGCAAGCTGTTGAAAGGATACCTGGGATAGTATACAATTATTGTTAAGTTTTTATATGTTGAGGCTGTCTCAAATGGGGCGGCCTCTCTTTTTTATCGGGGCCTTGCATGCAACGTCTCTGCTTATTTGGTTAATTTTGTAACCAATGGAATTCAAACTCATTTCAGATTTTACGCCCACAGGCGATCAGCCGGAGGCCATACGTCAGCTGACAGACGGCTTCAGACAGGGCGCGCCATTTCAGACCCTCCTGGGCGTAACAGGATCAGGCAAGACATTTACCATTGCCAATGTCATTGAGCAGCTTCAGAGGCCAGTCCTGGTGCTGAGCCATAATAAGACGCTGGCAGCACAACTCTACGGTGAATTCAGACAGTTTTTTCCCGATAACGCAGTCGAGTATTTTGTTTCCTACTATGATTATTACCAGCCGGAAGCCTATCTGCCGGTTACCGACACATATATTGAAAAAGACCTTGCCATCAACGATGAGCTCGAGAAACTGCGTCTGAGTGCCACCTCCTCGCTGCTATCCGGCCGGCGTGACGTCATCGTGGTCTCTTCTGTCTCCTGTCTCTTCGGAATAGGCAATCCAGACGACTTCAGGTCGAACACGGTACATGTGATACAGGGGAAGAAAATGGGTCGGAACGTGTTATTGAGAAAGCTTGTTGACAGCCTCTATGCACGTAATGAAATCGAATTCAAACACGGCACTTTCAGGGTAAGGGGAGACACGGTGGATGTCTTTCCGGCCTATGCCGATATAGGTCTGAAGATAGTGTTCTTCGGCGATGAGATAGAGGAGATCTCTACCTTTGATCCGCTCAGCGGTATCCGCAGGGACGAGCTGAAGGAGTATGTTATCTATCCGGCCAACCTTTTCGTGACGACCCGTGAGCGTATTAACCAGGCTGTAAGCCACATACAGGACGACATGGTTCTGCAATCACAGCACTTCAGGGATACGGGCAGGCCTGAGGAGGCTAAACGTATAGAGCAGAGGGTACAGTATGATCTCGAGATGATAAAGGAACTGGGATACTGCAGCGGCATTGAGAACTACTCGCGCTACTTTGACGGGAGGGAACCAGGCACCAGGCCTTTCTGCCTGATCGACTGCTTTCAGAAGGACTTCATAACAGTGATAGATGAGAGTCATGTCACCGTGCCACAGATACGGGCCATGTACGGCGGTGATCACTCGCGCAAGCAAACACTCGTGGAGTATGGTTTCCGTCTTCCCTCGGCTCTTGACAACAGGCCGCTCCATCTTGAGGAGTTCGAGTCACTGACAGGACAGACGATTTACATGAGTGCGACCCCTGCAGACTATGAAATGCAGAAGAGCGAAGGGATCTACGTTGACCAGGTCATCCGCCCGACAGGGCTGCTGGATCCACCTATTGATGTCAGGCCAAGCCGTAACCAGGTTGATGACCTTATGGAGGAGATCCGGCACCGTTCAGCGGCAGGAGAGAGGGTATTGGTCACGACCATGACAAAGCGCATGGCGGAGGAGCTGAACACATATCTTGGGCGGTTTGATATTAAATGCCGGTACATTCATTCTGACGTAGAGACGCTCGAGCGTGTTGCGATCCTTGAGGGTTTGCGGTCAGGAGAGTTTGATGTGCTGGTGGGAGTGAACCTGCTGCGTGAGGGACTTGACCTGCCCGAAGTGTCTCTTGTGGCTATTCTGGATGCCGATAAGGAAGGCTTTCTGCGGTCAGGCAGGGCGCTGACACAGACAGCAGGGCGTGCCGCAAGAAACCTTAACGGCCTCGTGGTGATGTACGCTGATAAGATTACACGGTCAATGAAGGAGACCATCGACGAGACGAACAGGCGAAGGGCAAAACAGACACTATACAACCAGGAGATGGGCATAACACCCCGGCAGATAGTGAGAAAGAGCGGAACCATGCTGATCGGCCTCGGCCGAAAGGGGGAACCTGTCAGGGCATATACCGGTCCTGAGACGATTGATTTAGCAGCTGATCCGGTGATTAAATACATGTCCAGGGAGCAGCTTGAGAAGGCTGTGGAGAAGACACGCAAGGCGATGGAAAAGGCTGCAGCAGCACTTGACTTCGTTGAAGCCGCCCGGTTGCGTGATGAGATCGAGGGGATACGGCGCCTGATCCAGGGCCGGCGAACAATAGAACAACAGAAATGAGAGTTATATAAAGACCAGAACAGATAACAGACAACAACAAATGAACAGGATCCTGCCATATCTGCTTTTACTGCTGCTGGCGTTTACAGGGTGCAGACGTGAACCTGAACCCGGAGTTCCCGGTGAGGTGATCATTCTCATGTACCACCGTCTTACTGCCGGTGAACCCACCAACCTGTATGAGCGCAGCGTTGATGATTTCGAGGGTGACCTGGTATGGCTGAATGACAATAATGTCACTGTCATCGATTTTGCAGACCTGGAAAAGATAGTAAGGGGAGAGAAAAAACTCACTTCCGACGCTGCCATCCTCACCTTCGATGACGGAGACCACTCGGGATACACGCTTGTAATGCCGTTGCTGAAACAATACGGGATGAAAGCCACCTTCTTTCTGTGGACAGCAAAAACGGGCATGAATTCATTCCTGACATGGGATGAGGTGGAAATCATGAGTCATTATATGGATGAAAGAGGTGAATATCCGTTTGACTTCGGCTCTCACACAGCGTCGCATCAGTATCTCCTTGCAAAGAAGTCGGCACTGGGTGCTGGCGCTGCTTATGATTCCTACCTTGATGAGGAGTTTGGCGGATCAAAACGTATTATTGATGCTCATATTCCGGGGAGTGTCAGTGCATTGGCTCTTCCGTTTGGCGAGGGGGCAGGTGATGCAGACATAATCGCCGGAGCACAGCGTAACGGGTACAGCTGCATCCGCACCTCAGAGCGTGAGGTGACCGGCACGCCGGCTACTGACCTGTACAGCCTTCCCGGCCTGCCGATGCTGAACGATACTCCTTCAACACTGATTGGTCAATATCTCGGCATATAATAATATAATAAGGTAACTTTATTTTCAATTTATCCGACAACAGATAACCGACAACTGTATGGTAACAGAAGGCAAAAATGATTGCTGCCGTTACAGGCCACAGAGGTTTTCGAACGTAGTACCGGCCTTATACGGCTTCATCACCAGGACACTTACAGGTACGGAGGCTGCCTTACTTTGTATGGACCGCACAGGGCTCAGAGGCATCAGGGGCGATGGTGATGCGATGGATATATGTATTCTGACTAAGAAAGACATCTGTGCCCTCTGCAAAACAGTAAGGTATCATCTTATTTGATGAAAAGTCGTTTGTCGAACAGAAATGGCTCTGTATTAACTACCCTGACCTTTGCTGCAGCTTCGTGCCTTGGGTTGATAAGGTAATTATAATCACCCTGAACAACAACAGATGGTACCTTGAGTACCAGGAACCTGCCTTCACGTACAAACCTGTCGCCCAGTTTCTGGGTTGAGTTGGGATGCGGAAACGACCGCCAGTCACCGGGAAGATCTTTGATGCCGGCCTCCGTTACAGAATCATCTGGTATCTCAATTGTCACCAGTTCATAATCGGCCGGCACTATTCCAAGTGGCACATGCACTGACACCTCAGCGGTACAAAGGGCACGACTGGAGCTTGTATAGACCATGGCGACACCCTTGCTGTTCCACCGGCCTCCTGCCTTCTCAGCTCCCTTGCCAGTAAGATCTGCCGAAAACTTTGACTTGCTGAGCCTGTAGACAATCATGCCAGGATACCGTTTTCAATACGGGTCAGCTCGTCCTTTAAAAGATCTATGCCAAAACTGCTGTCAAGCAGTTCTTTCGGTTTAATATTTCCGATCGACAGGTTTTCCGTGTTCAGCCACTGGTTGAATTTCTTTTCGTCTACGAAGACATCCCTGCCATACCTTATCAGTAGTGTGACCTGCACTATCTTTTCTGACTGCAGCGTGTCAAATGCCCTTTTATCTTTTTTGTAACGTTGGAGAGTACGTTCTGAAAGATCAAGAATACCTGACCATTCCTTCAGGGTCAAAGGGACATTCTTTACAGCATTGGTGAAACTGTCGTACGCAATTCCTTTACGCACTTCCCTGATGACATATAATATAGTATTGTCATCAACATTGCCCATTGAAACATCGGGCAGGATAGATAAAGCCTTTGCCATGATATATTTATTTCTTCAAATATACGAAATATGTCATATTATTAACGACAAATGTCGCAATATTATTGAATTTAATTTTTATTACCGCAATAAACCTGACCGGGGAAATTTATTTGTTTCATGAAATATTCAAATGCAGTGCAGAAGAAAAACTCCGGAAATACGCCCCGTTTAGAGGCAGGCCTCAATTACGCCACGGGAAAATGGCAATTTCAGTGATTCAGTGACGAACGAACGAATAAGTTGATAATCGTACTTTAGTTTTTGATGAAGGGTACATGTACTTCGGGCAGCAATCCCTATTTTTGGATAGGTTTATTAATTAAAATGATAAATATTTTTTGTTGCTAAGGGAAGACAGGTTATGAACGATTTTAGAAACTTGACAATTGAGAAAACGCTGAAGACGCCGCAGATCGAACTGAATTATTCTTCGGGTGAGCTAAGGCTGACTGGTAAATCATTGCCTGAGAATGCGGGAAAGATCTACGAGCCTGTCCTGGCCTGGGTGAATAAATATGTTCTTGACCCAAAACCGGTGACTAATCTGAGACTTAGCCTTGAGTATTTTAATACATCCTCCTTATTGTGGATCTCAAAAATTGTCAAAGCACTGACAAGAATTAATAATGAAGAATACCAGTTACTGGTCCATCTCTACATTCCTCTTGAAGAGTATGATGACATGAAAACGCTGTCTGAAGCCAAGGATGCCTTCAGTCCTATTACTGATATTCTTCAGGACGCTATACCCAGTGTGAGGTTAAAGCTTTATGGTACAGACCAGGCATCTCAGGTTGTAAGGGATGCGCTGGTATTGTTTTAATACCTGACTTTCGCGATTTTTTACCGGCCCCCGGAGATACACACCGGGGGTTTTTAATAACCTTTGCATAAACAGGAGGCCCGTGATTACTGTCAGTCATACTCATTCATTTAAAAATATCTGCCGGACAATATTCACTTTTATTAATCTCAGGAGGTACCTCCTTCCCTTTTTTGTTTTTTTTATCTGTCTGACTGAGAACGCAGAAGCACAGATTCAGTACAATTTCAATTCGACCTGTAAATATCTGAAGGGATCAGCTGCCGTAAGCCTTACCGGTAACTGGATGACGGAGGCCTTCGATGATTCAGGCTGGATCTCAGCCCAGGCTCCTTTCCGTTACGGGGACGGTACAGGGGGAACACTTCTTGCCGATATGATGAACTCTTATTCCACGCTGTACCTGCGCTCAACTTTTAATGCATTTTCGATTGACAGGATAAAAGAAATAACCCTGACGGTAAATTATGACGATGGCTTTATCATATGGATAAACGGTGTCGAGGCTATACGTCAGAATGCACCTGCAGCCTTATCATCAGCATCGCTGGCTACTGCAAACCATGAATCGGGAACGGTTATGAATTTTAAACTGGACTCTTCTGATGTTCACCTGGAAGAAGGTGAAAATCTTCTTTGTATCCAGGGACTGAATGTCTCGCTGAGCAGCTCTGATTTTTATTTCGACATGGGGATCAGTGCGTCGCTTTCGCTGCCGGAAGTTTCAGATTCACTTAAAATTACATTTGACCGCGAGGCAGGATTTTATAATAATCCCTTTACACTGGCACTTCAGTCAGACGCTGCCGGGTACAATATTTTATATACTTTGGATGGCAGTAATCCCCAGACATCAGCTTCCGCTATGCAGGGTGGTTCATCTGCCTCAATATCAGTTGATCCCGGAAGCACGACCGGAAGGGCAAAAACACCGGTCTTCATCGTGCGCGCCTCGTTGGCGGCGGATGGATTTACACCGTCGAGACCTGTGACAAAATCATTCATTTTCATCGATGAAGTCATAACTCAGGGTCATCCCGGGGGCGATTGGCCGGCATCTTCGGTAAACGACCAGGTTATTGACCTGGCAATGGACGCCGATATTGTGAACGATCCGAGATACAATACTCTAATGGAAGAGAGTTCTGCTCGAAATACCAACCATTTCCCTGGTGACGGAAAATGCCGATATGTTCAGTTCTTCCTCAGGTATATACGTAAATGCTTATTCAACATGGCGACCAGTGGGAGCGTGAGTGCTCCGTTGAGC
Source organism: uncultured Bacteroidales bacterium (assembly GCA_963828395.1). Taxonomy (GTDB): domain Bacteria; phylum Bacteroidota; class Bacteroidia; order Bacteroidales; family VadinHA17; genus SR-FBR-E99. The sequence continues at coordinate 14,365 of CAWHED010000002.1, read as the reverse complement.
TGATTAATCCTGACAGGTCTGAGGGATTTCAGGTTAATGCCGGGGTGCGCATCCGCGGAGGCTACAGCCGCCAGGGCAATAACCCAAAACATGCGTTCCGCCTGTTTTTCAGGAAGGAATACGGTCCGGGCAAACTCGTTTATCCTCTTTTTGGAGACGAGGGCGCTTCAGAATTTGACAAGATTGATCTGCGGACAGAGCAGAATTATTCCTGGAGCCTGGACGGCGATACACATAACACCTTCCTGAGAGACATATTTTCGCGCGATCTGCAGCGCGATATGGGTCAGCCGTACACCCGTGGAAGATATTATCACCTGTATCTCAACGGGATGTACTGGGGACTGTTCCAAACAGAAGAGCGGCCGGAAGCTGATTATGCAAAAACCTATTTTGGCGGTGACGATGAAGATTATGATGTCATAAAAGTCTCTGTTGAAGGCTGGCCATATTTTAATGAGGCTACCGACGGTACTATGGATCCATGGCAGGATCTTTGGAATAAATGCAGCAAGGGTTTTACTTCGAATGCAGATTATTTTGCGCTGGAGGGGAAAGACCAGTACGGTAAACCTATGAAAAACACCAGGGTGTTTGTCGATATAGATAACCTGATCGATTACATGATGGTGATTTTTTATACAGGTAATGTCGATGCTCCGGTATCTGCATTTAATTCGAATGGTATGGCCAATAATTATTATGCCATTTCTAACAGGGAAAATAAGGGAAAAGGATTTGTTTTTATTGCTCACGATTCGGAACATTCAATGCTCATCGATCCGATTTACGTTAGCAACGGTATATATGAGGATCGGGTGACTATCAATGATCCTGCCATGACCGCATCAGGCATAAGCAATTTTCAGCCCCAGTGGCTGCATCAGAAATTATTGGCAAATTCCGAATACCGCTTACGCTTTGCGGACAGGGCATACCGGCAGTTTTCAGCAGGAGGGGTATTTTCTCCCGAAAAGTGCCTTGAAAGATTCCGGGTGCGAAAAGAACAGATAGATACGGCAATCATTGCCGAAATCAGCGCGCTGGGGCGACTCAAAGACTGTCAGCCCGAGAAATAAAATCGATGACTGGTTGCCGGAAGTAAATAATATCGAAAATAACTTCTTCCCGGTGCGGACCGCGATAGTAATTAACCAGTTAAAATCGGCGGGACTGTATGCTTCCCTTGAGCCGACGGTAATAAAGGAAAATGGTATCGCACTTACGGGAAACGTCATTTTCACTTCCCCAATGGGCATATCGCTTGTCAATCCTAATTCACAGGGTGCGATTTACTACACAACCGATGGCAGTGATCCGCGTCTTGTTGGCGGAACTGTTTCTTCATCAGCCCTGTCAGCCCCGAATAATACCACGTTAAACATCTCTGCCACCACCGTTATAAAGTCGCGCGTTGTCAGCGGGCAGACATGGAGCACACTGAAAGAAATCAGTTTTTCTTCCGGCAGTGAAGATTATTCAAACCTGAAAGTGACGGAGGTGCATTACCACCCGGCCGATCTGATCAACGGTACGGACACGGTTGACGGAAAGGACCTTGAGTTCCTGGAGCTGAAAAATGCGGGAAACAGTGCTGTTAACATCTCGGGTGTGACCATAGATACAGCGGTTTATTTTACGGTGCCGGAAGGAGCGATCCTGCCGCCGAAAGCCTTTTATGTGGTTGCATCGAAGCCCGCAAGTTTTTATCAATACTATGGAATGAATGCCAGCGGTAATTTTCAGGGGAACCTATCCAACGCCGGCGAATTTGTTCTGATTAATGACAGAAGTGCAAACAAAATACTGTCATTTACATTTTCGGACGATTTTCCGTGGCCGGTAAGTGCCGATGGCGATGGAAATTCTCTTTCTGCCAATACATCACTGCCAACCGGCGACCCGAATGATTACGGATACTGGAAAAGCTCGATAAAGATTGGCGGATCACCTTTTGCCGATGATGAGACATCAACGTCTGCCGAAGCGATTCAGGATGATGTGAACAGGGGTATTCTGGCCATCTATCCGAACCCGGCATCAGATGGTATTTACGTTCACATTGATGAGGAGGTACCGGGGAATATCACTCTAACAATAACCGATCTCGACGGGAATACAGTTTTGATCAGGGATATTGAAAATGATTCTCAGTTAGATCTCTCTGATGCCGGCCTGGTTTCAGGGGTATACATCGTGACAGCTGAATACAGAGGTGTTTTCAGGCGTGCCAAGCTGGTCTATTTACCATAGGAATAAATGAACATCACATGAAAAGGTCTTACCTTCTTACTCTGATCCTGCTGTCAATATTTCTGACGGGGAAAGCACAGAATATAACTATACAGGTGAATGCCGGCGAAGGGCGGTTACCTGTATCGCCATTTATTTTCGGACGGAACAACAACTTTTCTGATAATTCGGTGTATCCGACATCCGCTGAAAACATTACTCTTTACAAGGAGGCCGGGCTCCGGTTTGCGCGTGAAAACGGAGGGAATAATGCGACAAAATATAACTGGCGCAGCAAGATATCAAGCCATCCTGACTGGTACAACAATGTTTATAACCATGACTGGGACTTTGCATCACAGGACATACAGAACAGAATACCCGGGATGCAAACCATGTGGGCTTTCCAGTTGATAGGAAAAGTCGCAGCCAATAAAAATAACAATTTCAATGACTGGGGTTATAACGGCTCACAATGGTGGAGCGGCGTCGCACAAAACCTTGCCGGAGGCGGTCAGATCAATCTCGCCGGCGGCTCACAGGCACTTGTCGATGGAAATCCTGATCTGTACCTGAAGCAGTGGAATGCAAATTCAACTACCGCTATTCTTGATCACTGGTTTGGACAGGGCGGATCAGGGTTGGACAAAAGCAAATTCCTTTACTGGAGCATGGATAACGAACCGGAGATCTGGAACGGCACTCATGATGATGTAATGCCCTCGCTGATTTCGGCTTCCGCATTTATGGACGCCTATTTTGCTGTAGCAAAAAAAGCCCGTGAAAGATTTCCGGAAATCAGGCTGACAGGTCCGGTACCGGCCAATGAATGGCAGTGGTACAAATGGGGTGACGAATCATTATTAATTGACGGGAAATATTACTGCTGGCTGGAATACTTTATAAAAAGGGTGTCTGACGAACAAAAGAAAACGGGAATACGCCTGCTCGATGTGTTGGATATCCACTGGTATCCGTCAGAATCCTCAAATGCGGATTTACTTCAGCTACACCGTGTTTTCTTTGATAAAACATATGTATATCCTGGTGCCAATGGAGTAAAAACAATCAATGGCGGCTGGGATAATTCTCAAAACAAAGAATATATTTTACAGAGGGTCAATGATTGGCTGCTCCAATATTTTGGAGAGAATCATGGCATAACCATCGGTCTGACAGAAAATGCCATAAACAACAGCGACCCGAATATCAATTCAGTGGTGTATGCCTCAATGCTTGGAACATTTGCCAATAACGGTGTTGAATTATTTACACCCTGGACCTGGAAGACCGGAATGTGGGAAACGCTGCACCTTTTCAGCCGTTACGCAAAATCAATCAAAGTAAATACTTCCTCGAGCCTCGATGCAACTGTCTCGGGATATACCACCATCAGCGGAAGCGTTGATTCAATGACTGTAATTCTGGTAAACCGTGATCTCAGTGCATCACGCACGGTTACGGTAAGTATTGCCGGCTTTTCTGTCTCCAATGGAAATTATAAAACCCTTGGACTATCCTCATTGCCTTCAGATGAAACATTTATTTCGCACAATTCAAATGCTTTAAAAAGCAGCACTGTTGCCGTCTCAGGAAATTCGTTCAATATCACTCTGCCTTCCGTTTCAACCACCGCTGTAATATTAACCGGAACCGGAACCGGTATTGAGCACGATATTGAGGGTTCGGGCGGTCCGGAATTGCTGCGCATATCCCCCAACCCGGCATCAGATGTCATAAAGATCCATACTGATGATCAAATGACAGGGTACATTGCTTTAAAACTGACTGACCTTGCCGGCAATAATGTTCTGATCAGGGATATTGAAAACAATTCCAGGCTGGACCTATCTGAAGCAGGACTTACTCCCGGGGTATACATCGTGACTGCTGAATACCGGGGTGTACGCCGGATTGGCAAGCTGGTTTATGTCGCAGGAAATTAGGAACGTAGAACCGATGCTATTCCGGTTCAACTATAATTTGTCTCTCCTGCCTGTTACGGAACCTTTATAGAAGCAACCTTCCCTGTAAATAAGAATTGCACCAGACTGATTATACATTATACCGGCATCAATTCCCAGGATTTTATTGTTAAAAAGTGATTTGATTTCCTTATGGGGACTGTGCCCTACGACTATATGCGCTTTTTCATAGAAAGTCAGTATGGAATCCAGACTGCTTTCGCTGAAAGTCGAATCTGTAAAATATCCCCTGTACCATAAAGGCCCTTTGTCTCCTGAAAGGAAATCAAGTTCTTCATTTTCTCCGGCCGCCCATATATCCTTACCAACAATGCTGTCAGTAAATATCTGGTTGATTTGTCCGATATTCAGATTTCTATGAACCAGTTCAGGAGAAATTCCTCCGTGAACGAATATGATATCGTTTATTGTAATCATTACCGGTTTGGAGCGCAGCCATTTACCCAGAACGGAGTTTGCGGAATACAAATCGGAATATTTTATACCGGAGATTACTTCGACATTCCTGTATTTTTGATTAAGGTACCTCAGGTCTTCATCAAGGATCATCACCTCATGGTTTCCAAGTATAAAGTGAACCATCCCGCCGGCCTTTGCTGCCTGTTTTTCCAGACTGAAAAGATGCCAGAGCACTTCTGTGACCCTGTCGCCTCTGTCGAAAGCGTCACCAAGAAAAACCAGATGCCCTTTGCCGAATTTCCATTTCAGGTTGCTGTCAATAATCCCGTTTGACATCAGTTGATTTAAGTAAATGCCGTATTGTCCGTGAACATCGGTTATAACAGCAATACTGTCAACCCGTTTGAAACTCTGGCGATAGTCAGGTTTTTGGCTGAATACTTTTATCAGCTCAGTGTAACCGGCTGATTGACCGCGGGAAATATTTATTTCAGAGCGGCTTCCGGCTAGAAGAAATTCCTCCCTGAGCAGGCTGTTTTCAATCCACAGAACTTTAAGAGTATCATTCAGGTATGAAATATAGGGGCCGTCATTGACCGGGATACTGTCTCTTCCGTCTGACCAATAAGATGCGGACAGGGCCGGATTAAAAAATAAGCAGATTACAAGGTAGAGCAGTAACTTCCTCATAATGTATTGTTTAAGATATGATTTGCAACCTTCATATAGCCCGGTACGACGTCCTCAGTTTGTTCCGGAAAGTTAATACTTCTTCCCGGACCTGGTACTGCACGATTTCCTTATTCATTGGAAGGTAAGCCATGCCGGCAGGCAGGATATTTGGTTTTCAGGTATTTGAATTCAAAAAGAAAATCGCCGCAATTATTTATTATCTTATTGAGCATGAACATATTGGAATTATATTCGTTATGCTATTGACTTGGGTGACAACATTTCATACATTTACTTTAAATAAAAGAAAATCAGGCCTGAGACCGGATAATTAGCTGTTCACTTGTCTTTATGAAAACCAGGATTATCGCTCGGAATTATATAATCGTTTTCCTTGTTTTGTCTCTTTTCTGTCAGAACAGTATCACCGTTGCCCAGCCTTTAGTCCCGAAAACATCAACTCCCAGTTTTGGACTCTTTAAAAGCGATGCGCCACTGGAGATAAGCCTTCAGTTCAATCTTTCGACTTATTTAAGAACCAAACCGAAGGAAGAATACATGAAAGGTAAAATTACCTTTTATCCGGGCAGGGCAGATTCCATAACAAGGGACATAAGGCTCCTGACCAGGGGAATATTCCGGAACGCGGAGTGCTATTATGCTCCACTGGAGCTGAATTTCAAAAATGCACATTTCGGATATTCGGATCTGGACAGTATCAGGAAAATAAAACTTGTGCCTCAGTGCAAACCTGACACTGAGAGTGAGAAGAACGTTCTGATAGAGTATCTTATTTACAAGATGTTCAGTGCGATGACTGACACCAGCTTCAGGGTCAGACTGCTGACCGTAAATTATATCGACACGGAAAACAAAAAAAAGCCATTCACCCAGTTTGGATTTTTTATTGAACCGGTGCATTTGCTGGCTGCCAGAACTAATTCCATTGAGATTGAATCGCGGGCTCTTAACCAGAAAACCATCTATCCCCATATGATCGACCGCGTTGCGATTTTCAATTATATGATAGGGAACTATGACTGGGCTGTACCTAATCAGCATAATATAAAAGTATTTAAACCACTTGTCTTCGACACTGTGTACCTAGCAGCAGCAGTTCCCTATGATTTTGATTTCACCGGCCTGGTTGATGCAGAGTATGCAGTTCCTGATGATAAGATAACGGGCACAACTTCTATACGTGAACGGATCTTCCTTGGAGTATGCCGTGACAGGGAGGTCTATCAGAAGGACCTGGAAGAATTCCTGGAAAAGAAGGGAGAGTTTTACAGGTTGATAAACGAATTTCCTTACCTGAATGCAAAGCAGAAAAAGAACATGATCTATTATCTGGACACATTTTACGAAATGTGTACAGGAAAGCAGAAGATCCTCAATGTTTTCCTCAAGAGCTGTAAGAATTTCTAAAACTTAAATTTCATAACTATGACTACCGGTTTTTTTAATCTGAATAACCCCGACTTCTGGGCAATAATTGAGAGGTTTGCCATCAACCTGATTTTTCTTTTCCTTCTCCTGCGTATGGTATATTACAGGTTTTCCAGAAAGGCTAACTACCTGTTCGGCTTCTTCCTGATGGGCATTGTGATCTTCTTTATTGGCGCCATGCTGAAGATTGTTTCAATGCAGTTTCAGATGGCTATCGGGCTGTTTGCTATTTTCACAATACTTAACCTCAGAACGATAAGTTTTGATGTAAAGAACATGGCATATCTTTTTGCCGTTATAGCAATTTCTGTCTTAAACTCCATTGATCTCAGGGGAGAGTTCCCAACTGTGGGGATTTTAGTTTTTGACATGATGATCATTGCTACAGCATATATCCTTGAGGCGCTGCTCGAAAAAAAGGACAAGTGCATTTCGCATCCCATTGTATATGATAACCTCGAAATGCTTAAACCTGAGAATAAAAAAGAGCTTTTAGCCAATGTTACGGCCATAACCGGTCTCGATGTCAAAAAGATTAAAATCCGCCGGGTAAACTACAAGGAGAAGACCGCGGTTCTGGATGTTTTTTATGAGACCTGAGCCTAAAGTTGCTTACATTCATCAAGAAGGAGGTCGATCAGGTTGTCCAGGGTTCTTGGTTTTTCAAGTTGCATAAAGAACTCATCGAGGAAAGCAATTATATTCTTTTTAGCTGCTTTTTCCAGGTATGGGTAATTATTTACTACTGAATAGAATTCGTCCTTTTTATCCAGGAACATCATAAGTTCCTGCATATAGACTTCCTTTGTGCGGCAGATGCCGGTAAACTTTCGGTCCCGGTTAGTTTCTATCCCAATTCCCGGCGGCGGAATCGCATACTCGGCGTTTACGACACCGGTAAGATCAAAATCAAACGGAACGGGTATACCTATCCCTGCAAGAGCAGGTTCCGGCGGAGTAAATACAGAAACATTATGCTGCCCGGGCACTGACCAGTCCCAGTTGGAAACCATGTAATTGAAGATCGCAATCCTGTCTATCATTAAAGGGTCATATTCTTTTGCGTAAGACTTCTTGTCTTGACCTCAAGAATGTTTGTCCGTTTTGCCAGAAGCTCTTCAGGTTCAACAAATATCCCGTGCTGTACAACCGGTTTCTTTTTATTTTCCGTGTCGATATAATTGACCTTTAAAAGTCTGACCCGGAAGCAGGTGTCGGTAAGTACATTATACAGTTTATACACCAGGCATTCTTTAATGACATAATCATCATATGATGATCCTGGCTGGCATTGGTTGACGAGTTTCATTTTCTTTATCCTGGCGGAATCTGAAACTTCATAAACCGGTTGCTTGAAAATGATCCGCATGGGCGGGAGTCTGCATCTCTCATATCTTGAATAACCACGGTACTGAATTGTCACCTTTCTGTTCAGGGTATCTGTTTCACTGAAGTGAAAGGTCATGACTCCTTCAAACGATTGGTTTTTGTCCGGCTTTCTTAAGGAAACCGGAAAGGTCAAATCTAAGCGAGATCTCAAGAATGTCATCATTTTCAAAAAGCGACAAATATCTTCGCGGCGGGTCCTTATCCTTTTGCTTTGTTATGACTGTGTCTGTCTGGCCGTATGCGGGAAGCACTGACAATGCCAAAGAGGCAGTGAGACACAATAAGAGATACCTGATCTGGCGGCAGATGGAGAAGACGGCAATGGAGGCTGATGTTGTCATTATTTCCAACAATAAGTGCCTGATATCTATGGGCTATAACTTTTATTATCAAATTTAAACCATTATCAGTCCAAAGTCAAGAAAAAAAGGTTCCCCGCGAAGATAAGTGCAAAGATAACTATGGCATCAGGCATTCCGGAGTATTGCAGACATAATTACCTGTAATTGATGCCCAAAAACTAAATACCGGGTCGATATTGTAACCGAAAGGGCATGCCGTACGTTTAACAATTGCTGATTTAGGGAGTGAAAGAATCACAAAGTCATGAAAAAATGGTGTCTGCTAGCATTTTTTGTGGTTCTATCGGTTAACATTTCGGGGCAAAATTGTACTATTATTTCCAAGGCTAATAACATTACCCCGGATAAATTATGTTCACCGGTAACTGCAACATGGAATGTAAGTTATACCGGTGTCACTGATGCCGGTACCCCGGTAAGTATAAGATTTGACTGGAATAATGGTACAATAGTAACGGTCCCGGCATCTCGGGTCGGACCCGGAATTTTTCAGGCGACGGCCATCAATACCTATACATCCCGTGGTGACATATGCAATTATCATCCTCAGGCAACCCTGATTGTTAACGGTGTACTCTGCACTTCGTCATCCCAGGAACAGATTGTGACAGTATGGGATGATGATGATCATAATGGCGGCCGGATGCATATAAATCCGGAGATTTATCCAATTTGTTTCGGTAACGGTGCCAATGTCCGTTTTCAGGACTTAACCCTGTTTAACTGTGTTCCACCGCAGGAAAGAGACAATCCTAATGTTAACACGAGGTGGATACAATGGATATATGGAACTGATATTACAATGACAGGAATTCCTGTAACAATAGACGGCAGATCAAGAACTTTTCCTTACACGGATAATGTTATTACGCTTTTGGGTCCGGTTACCGGTTCAGGAGTGTGGTCGGATGTCATCAACGTTGCCAATGATAAACTGATAGGGCAGTATTTTGAAGTCACGCTGCGTAACTGGAATTACTGTAATCCGTATGATGATCCCAATATTCCGGGAGGTCCCAGAGATCGTCAGAACGGAGACCATCCGCCTGTGGTGACAACTGCAAGAATATTAATTGTGCCTTATCCTGATGCCACGATAACACCGGTGGACACATTATGTGCCAATGCGCCTCCGGTTACTTTAAGTGCTCACGACCGGGGCGGAACCTGGTCAGGAAATGGAGTTACGGGAGATATCTTCGATCCGTCATTATCAGGACCAGGGAACCACACAATCCGGTACGAAATCATAAACGCTGATGGTTGCCGGGATGCTGATGAAACAATCATAACGGTTGTCCCGGTGCCTGATGCAACTATTCTTACTGAAGGAATTGTATGCTCCTCTGACCCGGCGCTGATTCTGGAAGCGCGTGATGCAGGCGGGGTCTGGTCAGGACCCGGAGTTGTGGGAGACACTTTTTATCCCTTCACTGACCGGAGCGGGGAACCATGTCATTACGTACACCATAACTGATGAAAACGGATGTTCGGATTATGATGAATCCGTTCTGACAGTAGCGACACCTGATGCAACTATAACGCCGGTTGATACTCTATGTGAAGATAGCCAGGCAATTACATTAACGGCTCATGATCTGGGAGGAATATGGTCAGGACCTGGTGTTGTTGGAAATACATTTAATCCTGTGCTTGCAGGTATCGGGGATCATCTGATCATATACAATATAATAAATCCGGATTGCAGGATACAGATAGTACCATCATTTCAGTAATGCCTAAACCTGCCATTACAATATGCTGATGTGGATCCTCTGTTTGTAAACGGTCCGCCGGTATCGTTAAGTGCTACCCCGGCCGGAGGGATATGGTCAGGCACTGGAGTAACCGGCAGTATTTTTTATCCTGATGCAGCGGGGATTGGAACTTATGTCATTTCATATGAAATACCGGCAGACAGGTGGGGCTGTTGTGCGAAAGATTCTATTACCATCACCGTATCAATGCCGCCACTTCCTGCTGCAGACTTTGGACCTGATACAGTTGGTTGTTCCCCTCTGGCAATTCAGTTTATTAATCGAAGTGTCAACGGAGAAGTCTTTTGCCTGGGACTTTGGTGATGAAACCTATTCAACTGAAAAAAATCCAACTCATACTTATTATGTGCCAGGAAGTTACATAGTTAAATTAATAGTATACAATATTGCAGGACAGACAGTTCACAACGAAATTATCACAGTGTTCCAGAATCCATCGGCAATTTTTAACGCGTATCCTACTAATGTTGTAAACAACGAGCAGGTGGTAGTCTTTTACAGCTACTCGCATTATGCAGATAACTATTTATGGGAATTTGGCGATGGTCAGACCTCAACTGAAGAAAACCCTTTTCATAAGTATGAAGCCCCGGGAGCGTATACGGTTTACCTTACCGTAAAATCGAAAGACGGGTGTGTTGATTCAACCTTATTGGAAACACCGGTCATTGTTGAATGGAAAACTGGTAAGCTGAGATTTCCCAATGTGTTCAGATGGAACGGAGTGGGACCCACCGGCGGGCAATGGTGATGCCTGGCGTCAGCGGCGACAGACCGGAGGACAGCGTGGCTTCTCGGCCCAGGTTCCAATCGCTGGAATGCTTCAGGATGGCACCCATGGCCACCTCGCCCAACTGCTGCCCGTGCAGGCCGAATTTCTCGACCACCGCGCCGAGGGTCCGGACCGACATTCCGAGGTTGCCGACATCGGTGTAGGCGGTGTTCTGGCGGCAGAAAGGAATACGGGCGCCACCCAGGACGGCGACGGGACGACCATGCAGCATCGGAACACCTCTTGATTGGGCGACCCGCTGGCTCAAGCGCACGGCGGGCATCGATAATGCGTGCGAGTGTAACGCCGCACCGCAGCCCGACCAAAGAGACGATGAGCGCAGATCCGCACGCAACGCAGAAAAATCCCCCGCGCATGATCGTGCGCGGCGCACTGGCGCTGGAACTGGAGCCCGGCAGCCAACCGGGCCGGGCGGCCTTGCGGCAGGCCGAGGCCGGCATGCTCGCCGGCCTGGTCGGACGCGACCTGGCGGCGCTGGCCGACGCCGCCGCCGCGCTGGATCTGGTCTTCGCCGGTGCGCACTACGACCCCGCCGAGATGCTGCGCCCGGGCTGGCCCCTGCATCGGCGGCTGGAAGAGCTGCACGCGCGTGCGCCGCAATCGACCGGGGCGGGTGCACATACGGCGCGGATCATCGCCTTCGGCGCCGACGAACACGGCGTGGTGCCGCAGCCGCTGCGCGCCGAGCTGGAACTGCACGGCGGGCCGCTGCGGGTGGTGCCGTTTCTGCTGGTCGGCAGCGCCGAACAGGCCGCTGCGGTCGCCGCCGAGTTCGAACATGCCCTGCTGGAGCGCGGGATGGCCCAGGCCGACACCGCGCTGTCGGCGCAGGACGCGTTCGAGGCGAAGGTCGAACACGCCCGCTACCTCACCGCCTACGACCTCGCGGCGATGATGGCGCTGCAGTATCGCCACGTCGGCCTTGGCGCACTGTGGCCACTGGTGGAAACCGCCTTGTTGGCGCCGAACGAAGACGCCTGGCTGGACGCACCGCCGGAACCGCTGCTGCATTACATCGATGGCGCTGTGCGCATCGCCGATTTCGACCGCAGCGGCTGGCAGCGGCACTACGCTGGCGATGAGTTGGATGCCGCGCGCATCGATCGCGGCTTCATGCATTTCCAGGCGCGTCAGCGCCAGCTCGCGGCGATCCTCAAAGTCCACGGGCTGGATGTGCACACGGTGCCTTGCCCGGCGGAGCGCGATCCGCGCGCGATGTTGGGTTGAGCGCGCTCGCGACGACGACTCACATCGCCATCTCGATCACCCCGCAGCCCACGCGCGGGCCGGAGTTGCCGGCTGGCTGGCTGGTGTAGTCGTCGGGGCCGGCGTGGACCACCAGCGCACGGCCGAGGATGTCGTTGGGCGCGCCGCTGCCAAGGGTGACGCCCAGCAGGCGGAGACTCACCGTCGCGACGCCTGCCTCGTTCGCGGAGAGATTGTCCATGTCGCCGAGATGGTGCGCGCCGCTGCCGGCGCGCCCGTGCGCGGCGACGTCGGGATTGAAGTGACCGCCAGCGCTGCTGCCGTCGGCGGCGCTGCAGTCGCCGCGCTCGTGCACGTGGATCGCGTGGGTACCGCCGCGACCGAGACCGCCGAGCTCGCCTTCGATACGCACGCCGCCTTCGACGGCAGTGATCGACAGGCGACCGCTGACCAGACTGGCCGATGCCGGCGCGATGTTGGCGACCGCGCGCTGGATGCGATGCTGCGGCGCGGGCGATTTGGGCGGCGGCGCGCTGGCGCAGGCGGCGAGCGAAGCGGCGAGGGTCGTGATCGCGAGAATGCGGATCGGTGCCATGACGGAATTCCTGCAAAGCGGGAAGCGCGATCTTAAGCCAACGACGGTGATGCCATCGTTATGCGCCAATGACGCATGCCGGGATTCAGACAGAACGTCGCGGCTTGCGCCCCGAGCCGAGTTTGCGCGTCAGCGTGTTCCGGCCGAGGCCGAGTTTGGCCGCCGCTTCGGAACGATGGCCGCCGGTATGCGCCAACGCGGCGTCGAACAGCACCTGATCGAAGCGCGCGCGCGCTGCGGCATGCAGATCGCGCTCGCCCGCATCGAGACGCGCGCGCGCCCAACCGCCGAGCGCCATTTCCCAATCCGACGAGGCCAACGACAACGATGCGTCCGCAGCCTGTGCGCCGAACGCATCGTCGAGGTCTTCCGCTGCGATCACGTCCCCGGGCGCGAGCGCGGCCAGGCGCCAGCACAGGTTTTCCAGTTCGCGGATATTGCCCGGCCAGTCGTGCTGCTCCAGGCGCTTGAGCGCATCGGCGTTCAATTGCTTGACGGCCGTGCCGAGTCTCGCCGCGGCCTCGGCCAGGAAACGCTCGGCCAGCAGCGGGATGTCGGCGCGTGCGCTCGCGCAGCGGCGGCAGCGGCAGGCGCACGACGTCGAGCCGATGCAGCAGGTCGGCGCGGAAGCGGCCGTCCGGCACCAGCGCGGTCGAGATCCTGGTGGGTGGCGGCGATCACCCGCACATCCACCCGGATCAGTTCGCGACCGCCGACGCGGAAGAATTCGCCCTCGGCCAGCACGCGCAGCAGCCGCGTCTGCAGCAGGCAGCGGCATGTCGCCGATCTCGTCGAGAAACAGCGTGCCGCCGTCGGCTTGCTCGAAGCGGCCGATATGCCGCTTGTTGGCGCCGGTGAACGCGCCGGCCTCGTGGCCGAACAGTTCCGCTTCCAGCAACTCCGCCGGAATCGCCGCGGTGTTCAGGGCGACGAACGGTTTCCTGGCGCGCGGCGATTCGCGATGCAGCGCGCGCGCCACCAGCTCCTTGCCGGTGCCGGTTTCGCCGGTGATCAATACCCCGAGCGGCGCCTGCGCCAGCCGGCCGATGGCGCGGAACAGCTCGCGCATCGCCGGCGTGTTGCCGAGCAGTTCCTGGACGCGCCGCGAACTTCGCTTTCGGCTGCGTCCGGTCGTTTCGACGGCCGCCCGCGTCGGCGGCGGCAAGCGCGCGTTCGGCCAGCGCCACCGCATCGTCCAGGTCGAAGGGCTTGGACAGGAATTCATGCGCGCCGCCGCGGAACGCACCGGCGGTGCTGGCGATATCGGTATAGGCCGACATCACGATCACCGGCAGTTGCGGATACTTCGCCTTGAGCGCGTCGAGGAATTTCAGGCCGTCGATGCCGGGCATGCGCACGTCGGTGAACACCAGGTCGGGCGCCGCTTCGCTGTCCAGCGCGTCGAGCGCGTTGCCCGCGCTCTCGAACGCCTGCACGCGATAGCCGGCGTCGCGCAAGGCCTCGGCCAGCACGAAGCGCACCGTGCGATCGTCATCGACCACCCA
>CAWHED010000001.1:0-895119 GCA_963828395.1 uncultured Bacteroidales bacterium | reverse complement strand
TACTCAGGGTCGTTAATCCCAGATGTATACATAGCATTGAAATCACCTGAACAATTCCGGTGTATTGCTGCCTCAATAAGTAACTCAATTTCCATTAATCTTGCTTCACTTTCAAATTTAAAGGATATCAGTGTTGAACTAATCCAAGATGATAAGAGACATGGTTGTAATATTTTGCTATTAAAACTAATTAGTAATCAACATCGAGATATTTTTTCTGTTCTATGTGAGGACCTGATGACCAGTATTTCTTCAGTTAAGAACGAAACACAACTTGTGCAGGAGTTACTGAATAGATTTGAAAAATGGAAATCACTTTTTGACAGGGCGGCAACTCAGGGACTTTCAGTAGAAGAACAGAGAGGATTATTTGGCGAAGTATATTTTTTGAGAAAATTTCTTGCAAATAATAATAGTTTTCTTGAAGTTGTTAATTCATGGGTTGGACCGGAAAAACAAATCAGAGATTTTCAATCTGGCAGTTGGAGTGTGGAAGTAAAGACAACTCATGGCAATAATCATCAGAAAATTCTTGTGAGTAGTGAGCGACAACTTGATACCTCCAACATAGAAAGTCTTTTCTTAAATCATATCTCGTTGGACTCAAGACAAATGTCAGGTGAAACATTGAATCAAATTATTGAATCTGTTTTAGTGTTACTTGAGCATGATTTTGCATCACTGTACACGTTTTAAAAATAAATTACTGACTGCTGGTTACTTTGACCAACAAAAGAATTATTATGAACATACTGGATACTTTATAAGACAAGACGTTACTTATCTCGTAGAACAACAGTTTTCCAAGAATAGAGGAAGTTGATATAAGAGATGGCGTTGGCGATGTCAAATACTCAATTATTGTATCACAACTGTTCAGATTTCATTAGAACCGATGAACAAGTTTTTAATACATTAATTTTCACATGAACGATTCTATTGAAAATGCTGAGTTACAAAAATTTTATAACTCGCTTATACAAGATTTGAAGTCAACACAAGTCTCTGGAGAAGAAGGGGGAATACTTGAACATATTTTCACTCAAACAGCTTTGGACTTACTTGATGATGCTGGTGAGACAGAAAATTCAAGAGTAGCACACGATGAGAAATCATTGGGAACAAGGAACCAACATAAAATAAATGCTTATTCAATTTCTGATAATTATGAGACCATCGACTTATTCATTACCATATTTAAAGGAAAAGATGCGCCAGAAAGAATTAGCAAGGATGAAATTGAAACAGCTGCAAAGAGAATTACTAATTTTTTTCGCAAGGGAGTTTATAAAGAATATGTAAATGAAATTGAGGAGTCGTCCCCAATATTTGATTTTGCACATACATTAAGTCATTCAAGTGAACTGAAAGATAATTTAGTAAGAGTAAATGCAGTAATCATTACTGATGGTAATTATCCGGGAGATTTTCCAAGTAGCCAAACCATATCTGGATATCCGATTTTCTACAGAGTAATTGATGTGAATTACTTATACAACATTACTGAGAAATCTCATATTCCTATAGCTATTAATTTCGCTCAGGAAGGATTTGTAGTACCATGTATTGTTTCTCCATCAGAGAATGAGGAGTACCAATCTTACTTAGCTATTATTTCCGGACAAGCACTTGCAACGATTTATGAAAGATATGGTTCAAGGTTGTTAGAACAAAATGTACGGTCCTTTCTCCAATTTACAGGAAAAATAAACAAAGGCATTAGAAATACTATACTGAAGGAACCTCATATGTTTCTTGCTTTTAATAATGGAATTGCAGCTACAGCAGAAAAAATTGAAATAGACAAATCGGAAGATGGGAAAGGTCTTGTTATTTCTTATGTAGAAGATTTTCAGATTGTAAATGGAGGTCAAACAACTGCATCCATTTATCATACATTAAAAAAAGATAAAGCAAACATATCAGGGATTTCTGTTCAATTGAAATTATCTGTTGTCAAAAACAAGTCAAATTTTAGCGAAATAGTTTCAAGAATTTCTGAGTATGCAAATACTCAAAACAAGGTTTCAGTATCTGACTTAAGTTCAAACAGACCGTACCACATTGAAATTGAGAAACTATCAAGAAATATTTTTGCGCCTCATGTAACAGGTCAGACAAATCAGACCAAGTGGTTTTACGAAAGAGCAAGAGGGCAGTTCAAAAATGCACGGCTAAAAGAAGGTTTTACAAAAGCAAAACAAAGAGCATTTGATTTAAAAAATCCTAAATATCAAATGTTTACGAAAGAAGAACTTGCCAAGTATGTCAATGCTTATAATGAGATTTTTGACGGTAAAAAACTCGTAATCGGTCCCAACTTTGTAGTAAGAGGTAATCAGAAAAACTATGTCCAGTTTATTAACTACAATATTGTTAAACAGCCGGATAGCATATATTTTGAAAATATTATTGCAAAAACAATTTTATTCAGAACTGCAGAAAAAATATATGGAATAAAACCTAATGCAATTGGAGACCTTAGATATATTACAGTTCCCTATTCTATTTCACTTTTGACTTATAAGACTAACTGCAAACTTGACCTTTATAAAATATGGAAAAACCAAAATATATCTGAACAGCTTAAAACGTTACTTATACAGTTTGATGGTTCAGGTAGAAGAGTTAATTAAGAAATCTGCTGAGAAAAACCATGGTGCATTATATGGTGAGTGGGCGAAGAAAGAAGAATGTTGGACTGATCTAAAAACACAGGAACTTGATATTGATTTTGGTTCAATTAAATCGGATTATGAGGACCCAAAGAATCCTTCTCAACGAAAAAGAATAGCTGATGAAGAAACCGCACAAGTGCAAATTGAGGAAGAACTTGAAAAGATTAAGTCCGTTCCTCCTATTGTCTGGCATAAGATTGAGGAGTGGGCGAGGGCAACTGGTGAACTCAGCTGAACAAAAGAAAGCAGTTGCATTTAATCTTAGTGGAAGAGTAAGAAATAATTCAAGAATTTCAGATTATGAACGTCAATCAGGAATTTCAATTCTTGACTATGTAATCGACAAAGCACCTGAACTTCTTGATGGTATTGACGAACTTAATGAAGCGGCAATTAAGCTAAGTACATCTGATGACGTTACGCTGGAGATAATTAAAAAAATTGTTCTCTGGGATAGAAAAAATAAAAAATTAAGAGATTTTGAATACAAGTTTATGTCTGAACTTGCGGAAGGCAATAAGCCACTTACTGATAGAAATAAGTTCATCGCAAAGCTGAATTTAAATAAACTAAAAAGATATGGCTTCGGAGAATAACGCCAAAGTAACTAATGTTCCCTTTAAAGAATTGCAGGTTAATAGTAAACTCAACCCCAATGCAAGAAATAGGAACACAATACCCAGAAGACAACAAAACCGACCCAACAGGTTTTCTTAGACGAGCAAGACTTCATCAGTCAAAATTCAGAGCAGAGGTCTTAAATCTCCCATGTGATACTCTTGGCAACTATCTGACAAAGGAAGACGGTGAAGCTGGCAAGAACTTTTATCAGGGTTTCGGAATCTTTGAAGCAGTAAAAAAATACAGAAAGTATAATAAACCTCTTTATTCCAATATGCTTAGGAGTGAGCATATCCCATTTAATTTTTTCATTCCATTCAACCTTAACAAAACCTATTGTAAAAATGTTTTAAACGAATTCTTTAACGGTGCTATTCAGACAGTTGAAAGAATAGAAATCGAATATGCTCCGAAACCCAAAGAAAAATATTTAAACGATGCAACATCATTCGATACTTACATAGAGTATTCAAGAAACGACAATTCAAAGGGTATAATTGGGATTGAAGTAAAATATACCGAGAAAGAATACGGACTTAAAAGCGAATTCAACACAAGAAAAAAACATCCTTGACAAAACTTCAAAATATTATAAGGTTTCGGAACTCAGCAAACTTTATAAACCAGGAGCAATTTATACATTACCTTCAGATAAGTTCCGGCAAGTGTGGCGAAATCATTTGCTTGGGGAGAGTATCTTACATGCTGATGGGGATAAATTCAAGTATTTTACATCAGCTTACCTTATTCCCGGAAGGTAATCAGCACTTCATTAAAACCAGCAAAGAATATATAGACCTGCTTGAGAATAATGACCAAAAATTCTTGCCTTTAACTTATGAAGCCTTCTTTGCTGCTTGTAATAAACACTGCCCGGATGAAAATTATAAGAAATGGCTTGACTATTTAACAACAAGATATATTGTTAAAGATTGAGCATGTCATTAAATCTTAGAAGAGTTGTTGTAGAACTACCAAGGACAGTCTACAGCCATAATACTCATCCGGGGATTACAAATTGACCCTATTGACCTTCCAAAGTGTCTTAAATCGCTTTATTTAAAGTCTGAGAGCGGCTGCAAATGGTCGTTTGAGTGTAAGCATTCGGCGTACTACATGTTGACAGAGATCTGACCATGGGCTATATTGCCGCGGTTAGGTTTCATTACAACTTTTCTGGAGTTCTTTGATATTCTGTAAAAAGTAGATGGAGTGTTCAACTTTTTCCAACAATCTCCAATAATTATTGGATTTCCAATGGAGCAGTTTTGGAGCTCCTGGCCGGCCTTCCAGTTATGAGGCAGCAGATCTGCCAGGTCAAGGCTGTAATTGTTGTTGTAGTTTGGGATCCGGGTCAGCACATCTGTCAGCCACTCCCGGGGATTTACATCCAGGGCAGCACAGCAACCGAGCAGGGAGTACATTATGGCTGCATTCTCTGCTGCATCATGATTGCCACAGAACATGTAGTTCTTGCGTCCCAAGAGCCAGGGGTCGGATGGTGTTCTCAACAAGATTATTATCGATCTTGTAACGACCGTCAAGATGATACCTGGATAACCTGTGGAACAATGAGTATGTATAAGTTAATGCCTGGCTCATCCGGCCTTTGGGTAATGCCTTGGGCATATAGTTGACGATCCATTTTTCAAAACCAAGGAGGATGGGATAAGCAAGTCTTGAACGAAGCTCTGCTCTCTGCTGGTAATCGAGCTCCTGGTCGTCTGCCATGGACTCCACACCGTAGAGCAGGCTGATCTGCTCCAGTGCATAGTCGGCTCCGGACTGGTCTTCTTTCAGAGCCTCATTAAATTTACGCCTTGCATGTGCCCAGCAACCCAGAAGCAACACCCCTTTCTTATTCTCGTAGATAGAATAAGCTTCGTAACCGTCTGTCTGTACTGCACCCTTGTAATCGCGTAGAAGTTCTATGACAACCCTCTGTGCTCTGTGATCCCTTGTCATAATGAAAGAATACCAGGTTCTTCATCACCGATCTCACCACCCACAGGTAGGCTTTGACCGCCCGGTGCTTTTCATTATTGATAACCGGTACAGTACTTTCATCAACCTGTATATAGTCAGACTCAAGTACTATCTCTCTTAACCTGTAATACAGCGCCCTGAGAAGATCCCCGCAACCGACGAACCAGTCGTTGACAGTTGATGCAGGTATCTTTAATCCTTCAAGCTTAAACAGTGCCAGTTGCCGGTGGAATGGAAGATGATACATGTATTTGCTCATGATAAGCTCGGCAAGCAGACTGGCCCCGGCATTGCTCCTGGGAAGTGGTAACAGCGGAAGGGGTGCGATCTTTACAGCTTTATCCTGGCTCTCTTCTCCACTTGACTTCCTGCACCAGCTGCAGATCCTTCTTCAGAGCATATTTCGGGCGGATGATCCTTCGGACATAAAGCTCCCCGGGTTTATGTTCCAGCTGCTCGGTAACCTCCTCGCCTATACGCACCCAGTTCTCATCAATGCCCTCCGGCTCGATGATCTCTTCCTCACGGCGGAGATGCTCCGGAAGAGGCATACGTACCGGCTGCTTCTTCTCTCTTTCTACCCTGGTGCGCTTATAGGTGATGATTTCAGTGGCTGAAGCCTTGATGACAGTCTCTTCTTCAGGAAGTATGTCAAGCCCGTCAAAGTCAAGCTTACGCTGGGCAGGATCAGAAGGGATGTACTTTTCACTCGATGGCTTCCAGAACTTACGCCTGAGCCATGCAAGCTGATCGGTTAACTTTTGATTATAAGATCCTTCTCCTTTATAACCTTTTCATAATGTGCATTCTTCTTCCCAGCCTTCTCCAGTGCTCCACCATCTGCCTGACGTAGCTTGGACAGCTCCTGATAAAGCTCGTCACGCTCCTGGAGGAGGGTCTCGATAAATGCGCTTTGATCAGGTGTATTTGACACAGTCCGTCTTGCTTTAAGTCTGAGCCAAAGATAACTCAGACAAAGCTATGTGATACCCAACCTAATACTTTTAATTAACTGACATGACTGATAGTTATTAACAATTCGGCGAGTTTTCAACCGTCCCGGCCTGACACTCTCTACCATAGTCATTAAATCCTTCCACTCGATGTTAATAGAGGCGGTTGTCTCATCAAAAACCGGTAGCTTAAACCGGCCCGACTCCAGTCGCTTGTGATAGATAACCAGCCCGGCATATTCCATATGAAGGATCTTCATCACATTCTGGTGGCGGTTCATGAAGATAAATACCCCTCCGTCACGGACATTCTGGTTCATCAGTGAGTTGACCACACCACTCAGGGTGTAAAAACTTTTACGCATATCTACCGGAAGAGGATACAGATAATACCTCAGTGAGCCGTGAAGATGGAACATGGCCTCAGTCTAACAGGGAAACAAGTGAACGAAGCCCGGCCAGATCCAGGGTTTGTCTTATTCTCAGGGTAGTCCCATTGGGATAGGTGATCTCCAGCGGGGTATTGTCCATGCCAGGAGCAGGTCTCTGTCCGGAGGCCGGGTATGCAGCTGATCCCGGGGCCCGCACAAGCAGTGGTATAAAGCGTCCGCCAGTGTCATCCTTACGGAGCTTCTTCTGCCAGTAATAGAATGTAGATGGTGCTATGCCTTCGTTGGAGCAAAAACTTCTGACGCTTAATCCCGACTCCTTCTGCCGCTCCAGAAGAACGGCCATCTTTGAACTGCTTAACATTGATTTTTTGCCGGGGAAGGTAATCGGATCCTCCCGTTAGCAAAATATGCAGTTGCCCGAATGCTTACGTTTGAGTATATCTATTCACTATGCAGAGAGAATATAATAAAGTAATAGCCTCAGATTGTATTGTAAAATGTTATACAATATGAGTGGACACAGGATTTAAAACAAACTTTGTTCCGTTTCAAATCCTAATTCTGTCTACTTTATCTATTAACTGTCTGTTTGTAGTCTTTGGAATAGCACCAAATCAGGATGTGTTTAGGTCTTGAACTTGCCACATATGCAAATCTTACAAATTCTTTTTCGTTTGGGTCTACACTTATCCACTGCTCAACATTTCCCCCTTTGCTATGTTTGTCTTTCGCTGAAACAACTAAAACAGCATCAAGCGTTTCTCCTTTAACATCATGAATGGTTGTCATTCTTATGTTTTCTGAATATTTATTTTGATTCGCTTTAAGTGTGTCAATTACAAGCAGAGCAGCACAACCATTTGGAGATTTAATTTTTAATTTTACAAATCCCAATTATTAATAGGGGTGCCGAAGATTGGTCCAGTAATTTTCTAAGAATACCTTAAGGTTACCAACCCACTGTGTCCACGTAAAATTATTAAAAGGATACACCCCTGAAGCGGTAGTTGTAACATTTATAATTAAGTCACTTAATAAGTTTCTCCACTCAATCTGAGAGTACCCATCAGGGCAATATTGACGTTGATGGTTCCCTTTACCATTATAAGCAAGTAATGAAATCGACTTCCCTAATTGTTGCAAAGCATTTTGCATGTCTTTCCCAGTACGTGGTTTATTAGACCAGCAGTCTAAAGCATTCGCAAATAATTCAATCTTGTTTAAGTCGGAAATTGGCTGACTTCGGAAAACAGATAAAGTTGCGTGCGCTCTTGCAAGGATTGCACTTCTGCTTAGAGAAATTTTTAATTCGGGATTTTGAATAGAAGAGTTTATTCTTCCTATATGGTTTATAAATTTTTAGAGGTAATTGAGAAAATCCATCGGTTAAATATTCCCAAATAATACAGCTTTTTGCCGTCCTTTCTTGCTCGATACCAATAATATGACTTGGAGTATTACCAGTGTTAAATTTTTCAAGTCCCATTGAGACATTGACAATCTTCTGGTTGCTTCTATAATTTTTTGTCAATAATCTTTCATGTAGATTATTATCTGTTATGAAAGCATTTATTTTTTCAACAAATACTTTCTTGAATTCATAGATTGACTGGTTGTTATCCCCAACAAAATGTATGATGCCACCCTTTTGATTTAAGAGTTTAGAACTTCAAGTTGGTTATTCGACAAGTCTTGACATTCGTCTATTATAATTATTGGAAAACGCTTAACAAATCTTTCCAAAATCGTTTCATAATCTCTTAGTAAACAATAACATAAAAATTCTGCATCTGAGTATGTCGTTAAACCTGCTTTTAGAAATTTCACTTTGTTCTCTAAATTCTTCTTATCCGGTAATGAAATTGTTGTCAAATCAAGATATCTACTTTGAGATTGTATATTCACTGGGGTTGAGCATTCAAAATAGTAATCATTTACCCATGCAACTTTGAAGGGATTATATGAAAAAATTGTTTGAAATGGTGTCAAATATTCATAGTGTTCTTCATTGTCAACAAGTCGGTAACCATTATCAGAATTTTTCCCTCGATATCCTGTTACCAGATGAGCAAATGGATGTAGGATGTAGCCATGTAACCATAAATCAATTGTACCAATAAAATGTGGATGCTGTAATGCATTGGTTCCACCAAATCTTTTAACTCTATCTGCAATTTCTTTTGCTGCATTCTTTGTAAAGCTAAGGACAGCTATACCTGAAAATTTCTCTTCCCACCCTGCAATTTCAAATGCAGCCCTTATCCCGACTACTTCAGTTTTACCACTCCCAGGGCATGCTTTTAAATAACAAGCTTGTTTAATTGGATGTAAAATAAAATCAAGCTGTTCTTCACTCAGATTTCGGTCAAAGGTGGTTAACCTTGACTTTACAGCATCAAATTTTTGTTGAAAGGATAAATCAGGCATCTTTTGGTTTGATATTAGCTACCCATAAGATAGCATCCTCTATATACTTGGGAACTGAAAATTCAATTCCACTTACAGTTGCCAACTTGTAAGATAATTTTTGTGAAAATTCTCCCTTAAAATCTTCAATTAAAGAGAGTAAGTTAAAACATTCTTCAGCTTTTTCTTCTAAACCCACATTAGTCCAATCTTTTGCTGCCTATCTTTAGCGTCTATTGCTGCTGCAACCATGTTTTTATACCTCTCAAAAATTATTGTGTAAAATATCTGAAGATTGTTTTTCTCCATACCCAAATCATACTCAAATGTTTTCAGGTTTGTAAAAATTCTACAATGCTTTGAATTGTGCTTTAATAACTCTTCTGCATAATCAGAGCTGTGCGTATTTCCACATTTACATGGAGAGGTTGGAGTAGGTTTGGTTATGTCTACCTTTTGTGGGTCACAATCTGTAATACCAGCACATTTAATAGGGATTGTAACTATCTCTTCAAATAATGTTCCGTCCTCTTTCAATTTATAACCCTGAAATAACTGCATGAAATGCTTAAAATAAATACCATTCAAGTTGATGACCGAAATCCCGAAATCTTCCAAAGATTTTAGAGAATCTACCCCTTTGACCACATGTTTTGAAATTACTCTTTTCGCAAGTTCCTTTATTACTATTGCCTCAGCGATTCCTTCAACAAACAGAATACCTTTTGCAAAGAACAAAGTTGATTTTGTGATGTCAATCCAACGTTCAATAAAGAATATGCTCTCCGAACTCAATTTAGTATCTGCAATTAAGGTTGATGTAGGATTACCACCCTCATTAATGGTTAAAACATTTAAAGAGTTTAAACCACATGAAGCGGTAATCGTTGGAGAATGGGTAGTTAATATAATTTGAATTCTTTCTGTCTTTGATTGCTCCTGTAAATACTGCAAGAGTTTTATTTGCAGCTGAGGATGCAAATGTGCTTCTGGTTCTTCTATTAAAAGGATTTTATGCATTGTCTTGCCCCTCTCTAAACCATCCAACTCAGCTAATACCGTTGCTAAATAGAGAATATTGTTATACCCCAGACTGTTTTCAGAGATATCCCTAAAAAGTTCGGGTTTTGTTGAATTATTTATAGTGGGATAAAACAGTAATCTAAGTCTTTCTACAATTCTATCAAAGTTGACTTCTGCAAATTGTATTAAAGAATCCTGTCCCAAAACAGTCCCTAAACTTTGTTTTAGATATTTCTTAATTGACGCATTTACAGCTAAAATTGTTGGGTCATCAAGTAATTTTGTATTAAAAATTTCGAACTCTTCCTCTATTTTATGCTTAGGGGAACCCTTAGGGGGTTTATCTTTTCTAAAAAGTCTTGAAAGTCTTGAACCTCTATAGGCTTCCAATTTACTTTCAGCGTCTCTTAAAGGTGGTAAATATATACAACTGATGGCATTTACAAGTTCCCACTCAAAAATACCAACTAATGACTCTCCACCCCATGTTGTATGGTCGAATCTCCCTCTACTATTGGGTTTGTTATCTATCTTTTTATTAAGGTATGCTCTTGTGTTGTCTGTTGCATCTAACCAAGGAAGATATGCTATCTGTTCTGTCTCAATTAGTTTAGAGAATGTTCCCTTTACTTCAATAGTTTCTACTCCACCCTCTCTGGCAGACTTATCAATAGGTCTATGGAAATGTGATTCAGAAATCCCGATTCTACCAAACTCATCTTCGTTTAGTAGAAGTCTAATAGAGTCAATAATAGCAGTTTTACCACAGCCATTTTCTCCTATAAGGACAGTTAAACCATCGTTGAGTTTTATGTCGAATTCCTCATTGAAGATTTTATACCCTTTTATCTTTAATTTTGATAAATACATAATATAAGATTAGATATTCTATTTTAAAAAATTGTAACATATAAATTAGTCATCTTATTCATTGAGAAATTGGGAGTTATCTTTTATCTCTATACATTTATTTATTATCGCATCCCAAAAATTTATAACTGTTTCGATTGCTTGTTTGAATTGTATTTGTTCACCTGTTTTTCGAGTATAACAAACAATATACTCAGTTACTTTCTTCCCAACAGATTCTTCATAAACTTGTTTTACTTCTTCATTTATAAGTATTATTGATTCTATGGTTCCGGCTGAGGAAATTGTAGAAAATTCCGGATGCTTTTTATCTCTTGGATAGAGGTGCTTATATGCATTAGCTATACTATTAATATCCCTAAAATAGTTGTTCGTATTGATGGAAATATAATCAAGAAAATATTCTAATTTTGTACAACTACTTACCCTTTCAGGATTATTTTTTTTATAGAAATTGTAGTAACAATCTGCTAAATGAGAGGCTGCAACAGCAGCATTAAATGCTCTCATTACACTTGATTGGTCGGCAATAAAATCATAGAAGTTCCCTAAAGCAAAAGCTTCATAATATTCTTCCGGTGTCATGCTTATCGGCATCTTTTATATTCCGCCCTTATTATTATTATACTGCAGATACATTACAATAATGTATAAAATACCTACTAAAGATAGATTTATTTGAGCAATTAAAAGTTATTAAGCATATTCAGATAATAATTAAAACCCATTTGGGGATGAACTATTTAAAGTGAACGATTAGTTTCAGTGTTTTACATGTTAATTCTCATTGCAATTTTTGAGTTGTAAATTCAAGAATACTCCCCCAAATAATACTTGGGTTTTTTTTGTGACCAAATACCCCATCATCCCCCCTGTTTTTCGATTATCAAATAAACGTCCCTTTATTTGGTCAGGTTGTATATAGTCGGAAGGTCAGCCAGAGACCATAGCCAATAATCGTTATTGAGTTCCATATTCCAGGAGAGAGTGTAAGTCTTGTTTGTCAGAGGTTCTTGTACATTGAGATAAATAATGCCATCAGCATCTTCGAAGTTCAATAATCTTATTGCAGCTACATGAGTATCTGCAAGAAATTTCTCAACTTTCATGTATGGCATGCTTATGGTTAACCGGGTTGAGCGTGTCATAATGAATGGTAAATCCAGTACAATACTGTTTGGTGAAAGATATTCAAGGACTTTCTTGCCGGAACTGTTGATATTTGATTTTGGCTGGCTTTTAAAGCTGCTGTTCTTTGTTTCTGTTGACATAGTGACCAAATTATAAGTGTACAATACCCCCCAACGTATCCACCCCTACCTACCCCCGGTATACCCTCCCCCCCAGGAGGACTGTGGGTGTTACATGAGCATCGTTATAATAAATACTTTTTTTCCAAAATCCAGTCAGATACTAAATGATTCTAAAATCCAGACATGTAGAAATTTTCCAAAAATTCCAAAGTGTTAAAAAATTTCCAAAAATTTGGACCAATATATGAAAAGAGGTATCTGGGTGCTATAGGTGGAACAAACATGCGGTCATGAAATACCTGGAAGCCGACCTGGTAAAACATTATCAGCTAATTAACCCATAAGTTTACCATCGTTTACGATGCAGAAACATCCGGGTTTGGAAGGTTTGTAGTTCTAATAGTTTGGCTTCCGGAAGAATTTGACCGCTTAGAGGCAGCATCAATTGAGGGTTTGGAAGCATTTTTGTACCTTTGCTCAGCAAGTCAGTTCTTTGTGGTTTTGACGAGAAAAATTAGACAATTCTTATACCTGTATTTTTCGGGAATGGTGTAAGTAATTGAATAATAGCGTTTCTGGAATGGTTTGGTCTGAGTCTTATACGCTCCACAAAGGACTCTAACCCAACAAGTTAGGGTCTTTTTGTTACCCTCTCGCAGCGCAGGTATCCTAAGCGTTTCCGCTACTCGATGCAACGCAAGCGTGCATATAGTGTGCAAACGCAAAAATGCTCCTGCGCAACACGCTTATTTTCAATGCTTCCTGCAAGCGAAATATTTTTGCAGTCGCCCCCCAAAAAGTATAAAAGTGATGCTTGAAAATGGAACGCAACCCGGACCAGATAATTTACTACCCCAACAATCAAATATTAAGTAACAGTCTGCGATGCTGATGGTTTTTTTAAACCAATATTTGCAATCCAATCATTCATTTTATCGATTGCCTCTTTATTTGTCAGGTAATCCACTTCTGTACCACCCATTGGGTCTAATTGAAGTCCAAATCCTGCCTCCTGTTCCTTAAGTTTCTTGACAACACTTTCTATGGGTACATTCGGCAAAGGTAACGCCACTCCGAATCTTCGTATGGTCGATTTTGTTACTAATGGAAGAATAACAAAAATAGCTTGGTAACCTTCATCAAGAATGAAGTGTACTCCTTCTTGCTCTTTGGTAAACTGTTGCTTAGTCCAGAATCCTTCTGGGTATATTCGTGCATGAGGATTCTTCAGTTGCTCTCTCACAATTTCGTAACATGGGTCTAAAAACAGG
This sequence comes from uncultured Bacteroidales bacterium, assembly GCA_963828395.1. Classification (GTDB taxonomy): domain Bacteria; phylum Bacteroidota; class Bacteroidia; order Bacteroidales; family VadinHA17; genus SR-FBR-E99. Next base: position 881,666 of record CAWHED010000001.1, on the reverse strand, counting down.
TTATAACCAAACTTGGCAAATGCGAGAATATATGCAGATTTCAGCAATGCCACTTCAAACTTCAATGGGTCAACACGACTTGGCTTAGGTTCAACTGTTGCAATTTTATTCGGCACTATATTCTTTAAATGCTCCTTAACAACTGTTGGATTATTACTTTTCTCTGAAAAGGATATTTCCATTGAGGTTTCAGTCACTCGTATTTCACCATGCACCGTTTCACCATCAACTGTTATTGCAGCCTTTCGAGTAGAGTGTGGCAGTAATTCTCTCGAATCAAGTTCCAAAATTGCCTCCTGTAGGTGAAAGTCCAAATCATGACCACACCTGTTATTACAATCCTTACAGGTAAGAGCAACCTTTTTACCACCTAAGCAATCAGGGGGTGAGTCCTCTGATGTAAGCATATTTGTGGATTCTGCCTTTAAGTCGGCATTTGAGAACTGATTCGAACAAATAGGACAGATATAGGTACTATCATGTTTTAATTCAATCCCTGCAAGTTTTCCTTCTTTCTTTAATTCAGATAAGTGAGTAGAAAATTTATCGAATATTTTTTTTCTTTTTTCAGCAGCTTTTACCATTGAGTTTACTTTATGTACAATGAAATCGTATTTATATGCCATTTCTGAAGGATGACATCCATTTCAAAGGCAATAAGTACAAATTGTATATATTGCAGTAAACCAAAGGTATCAATATACTATCAACAATCAAAACCTCTTGAATCTCATCGAAGCAAATTCTAATGACATAAGTCAGTTCTTATCCAACTTACCCAATTTGCTAATAAGGTCATCCTTAGCCTCTCCATACCTTTTTAATTCTGAAATCTCGAATTGTTCTTTGGCAGGGGAGAGTTTCTTCTTTAGGTCTCTAACACTTCGTATCATCATTTCATCAATCACTGTGGCGTAAGAATCCAATGTAACCTGAATTGAGGCATGACCCAAAATTTTGCTAATAACTCCAATATTCATCCCGTTTGCCAAACCAATAGTACAGGCAAAGGTTTTTCTTGCCAAATGTGTTACCAACGGTTTATCCGGTGGAATTTCAGCCATATCTCCAATCTCTTTTAAATATGCGTTGTATTTGACATTCGATGGGACTGGCAGACACTTTCCCTTTTTCAGGCAGGAAGGATGATTTTTGTACTTTCCCAGTATTTCAAGAGGTTTTAGGAGCAATGGCACCTGATACTCTTTTTTTGTTTTTTTCCGGTGAATATTCAGCCAGAGGTCACCATCCATTCCGGTAGTGATATTGTCAGGGGTTATTGATTCCACTTCTGCATACGCCAATCCTGTGTAGCAACAGAAAATGAAAATATCCCGAATGACATTCAAGCGTGGAACTTTAAAGTCTTTCTGCTCAATTCTGTTAATTTCTTCTTGAGTAAGGTATTGAATTCTTTTGTGTGGTTGTCGAATCTTATAGTTTTCAAATGGATATTTGTCAAGATACCCCTTGTGCATGGCTTTGTGGATAATCCGGGTGAGACGTTGGTAGTGTTTATAACACGTGGTTGTTGAGTTGTCGTACTTATATTTAAGGAACGCTTCAAATTCGCTGATGAAGTAGTAATCCAACTCGTACAAGAAAATGTCTGAGCGTTTGTACTTGTATTTAAGAAATTCCTTCAGGCGAAGCACTGTATTTTTATACTTAATAATGGTGGCAGGTGCAAAATCCCTGCCCTTTAGTTTGACCATTTCAGCAATCTGCTCTTCGCACACACGCATGAGAGTAATCTGGTTGGTATCGTAACCATCCAACATCTTCTTGATGGTGTTGATGTTGAACGGTTTTCCGAGAAGGCTCAACTGGTTGATAATTTGAAGAACTTTTACCTTTGTTGCATCCAATTGGGCATTGGTTATATATACTTCTTGTGTTGCTCCCTTTAGATGCATGGTCTTTTTATCCCAATCCTGGAGTCGAACCCAAATGCCTGTACCCTTAGTAAAATGGGCATAATCATAACATACCCTAAGATATACAGGTACAAAATTTTTCGAATTTTTTTTGGTCTTGTTAATCCAAAAAGTGACTTTAATTTTGCTTTCCATAGTAAAAATGTTTAAAAATGAGTACTTCTGAAAGCAAGACTGGTTGTGATTATGCGAATTCCGATTTGACAATTATATACCTTTTGGGGTAGTGTAAATCGTAGGTACAAGAAAAGTGCAATTATTTTCACCACTTTTATACTTTTTGGGGGGCGACTGCAAAAATATTTCGCTTGGAGGAAGCATTGAAAATAAGCGTGTTGCGCAGGAGCATTTTTGCGTTTGCACACTATATGCACGCTTGCGTTGCATCGTGTAGCGGAAACGCTGAAGATACCTGCGCTGCGAGAGGGTAACAAAAAGACCCTAACTTGTTGGGTTAGAGTCCTTTGTGGAGCTGGCGGGAGTGCCTCGCTTCGCTTGGCCCTCCCTTGGCTTCAGTCCTGCAAATACAAAACAACCACCATGCTATGCATGGTCTTTTTGTTTTCTCAAATCCCCTTCAGAAAGCGAGCTTTCTTTGCGTCTTTTCAAAAACAAAAACCCCCTTGCGGGGGTGGTTGTTTTGTGATTGATCAGTGGAGCTGGCGGGAGTGCCTCGCTTCGCTTGGCCCTCCCTTGGCTTCAGTCCTGCAAATACAAAACAACCACCATGCTATGCATGGTCTTTTTGTTTTCTCAAATCCCCTTCAGAAAGCGAGCTTTCTTTGCGTCTTTTCAAAAACAAAAACCCCCTTGCGGGGGTGGTTGTTTTGTGATTGATCAGTGGAGCTGGCGGGAGTCGAACCCGCGTCCAGGCAAGGCGACCATATGCTTTCTACATGCTTATCCTGCCTTGATTGTCGGGAGTGACCAGGTGGCAGACAGCCGAACCACTCCTTATCTCCTTTATTTTCACCGTCAGGCCGGAGAAACCACCAGGCTATCCCTGAATTGCGTGCGCCTCCTTATCGGGTTGGTACAGGGCATCACCGCCCGGGAAGCGTCCCGTCCCGGCACCTTGTGCCGGGATTAAGCATAACCTACTTGGTTCGGTTACGCAGCAAGAGCGTAGTTATTCTCGCCAGTTATTGTTGTGAGACACAAGTTATAGAGATGCGTCACCCTACTCTGCATGCTTACATACCACCGCGGCTTGCTGTCAAAACCAGGTCAGCCCCATTTTGTATGTACTACGCCGCTAAGTTACACATAATAGCGCAGTAGTGATAAAAGTCATCGCAAAAATCAGGCCGAATTATTATCTTCACACCAGTACTCAAACAAGCTGATATGGAAAAGAAAGTGAAGGTCGGTATCGTCCGCGAAACGAAGACCCCGCCTGACAGGAGGGTACCCCTTACCCCGGCACAGATAGTCGAACTGAGAGATAAATACCCGTTCCTGGAGTTCTGGGTGCAACCTTCCGACATAAGGTGCTATACCGACGATGAGTATAAATATCTCAAGATACCAATTCATGAAGATCTGAGCCATTGCGATATCCTCATGGGTGTCAAGGAAGTCGATAAGAGAGTGTTCGTACCGGGAAAGACCTATCTCTTCTTTGCACATGTGGCAAAGAAACAGCCGCATAACCTGGAAATGCTCCGCGAGATACTCAGACAAAAGGTAAGACTCGTCGATTATGAATACCTCACCACAGACAAGGGACAGAGGGTGGTGGCCTTCGGACGGTGGGCCGGCATCGTAGGAGCTTATAACGCCCTGAGGGCAAGGGGAATAAAGACTAACAGGTTCAAACTCAAGCCTGCATTTCAGTGCCGTGACCTCGATGAGATGTGGGCAGGGCTGCGTCTTATACAGCTCAAGCCGGGGCTGAAGATACTTGTTACAGGCGAGGGCAGGGTAGCCTCCGGAGCAATGGAGACACTGTCAGTATGCAATAACCTGCTTAAGGTGTCACCTGAGGAGTTCCTGACAAAGGAATATGAATTACCGGTGGTATGTCAGATAGGGCCACAGCATTATGTAAAGCATCTTGACGGCCGTCCATTCGACTTTAACAACTTTGTCTATCATCCCGAGGATTACTTTTCGGATTTCAAAAAATATACGAAGGTGACCGATGTCCTGATCGCAGCCCACTTCTGGGATCCGAAATCGCCAGTTTTCTTTACCCGTGAAGATGTTGAGAAGCCCGACTTCCGCATTTCCGTTATAGCAGATATAAGCTGTGACATAGGCGGGCCCATTCCTACTACCCTCAGAGCAACCAGCATTGCGGATCCCTTTTACAGTTATAACAAGACGAAACACCGTGAAGAGGAGGCTTTCAGCCATCCCGAGAATATCACGGTGATGTCGATTGATAACCTGCCGGGTGAGCTGCCACGGGATGCCTCCAGCGACTTCGGCAGACAGCTGATTGAACATGTCCTGCCTGATCTGTTCCACGGCAACGAGTCGTCAATGATCCAGCGTGCCACCATCACTGCCGGCGGCAGGCTGGAGCCGCAGTATCACTATCTGAGGGACTGGGCAACAACTGAAGATACAACCTTATGATGCGCATTGTCATATGCGGTCCCGCACACCCTTACAGGGGAGGCATTGCAGCATATAATGAAAGGCTGGCACAGCAATTCCTCCGTGAAGGTGATGCTGCTGCCATCTATACTTTCAAGCTGCAGTATCCCTTTTTTCTGTTTCCGGGCAAGACACAATATGATGAAGGATACGCTCCTGAAGGGGTGACCATTACCCGTGCTATCAACTCCATGAACCCGATAAACTGGTTTAGCACGGGTTTACGGCTGAGACGCACGAGACCTGATATGATCATACTTCGTTACTGGCTGCCTTTCCTGGCACCGGCATTGGGCATCATAGCACGCATCGTAAGAAGTAACGGGCATACAAGGATCATTACAATTTTCGATAATATTGTTCCTCACGAGAAGAGAATAGGAGATAAGGCACTTACCCGGTTTTTCATTAACAGCATTCACGGGGCCCTGGTGATGACCCGCGCAGTCGAGAATGACCTCAGAGAGTTCAATAAAAAAATGCCATGCGTCGTCTCACCGCACCCGCTCTTTGACACATACAGCGCTCCGGTACCACGTGCCGAGGCGATCATACGGCTGAAACTGTACCCTGCTGACAAATTCATCCTCTTCTTCGGCTTTATAAGAGAATACAAAGGTCTTGACCTTCTCCTGAAGGCAATGGCTGAGCCTGATGTACAAAGCCTGGGGGTTAAGCTGATAGTTGCCGGTGAGTTTTACGAGGATGAAAGACCTTACTTTGACCTTATCCGTACACTCGATATCGGTCAGAGTGTTTTACTGCACACTCATTTTATCAGTAATGAGGATGTCAGATATTATTTCTCAGCTGCCTCGCTGGTGGTTCAGCCGTACCGTTCTGCCACTCAGAGCGGTGTGACGCAGGTGGCTTATTACTTCAACAAACCCATGGTTGTCACCGATGTGGGAGGGCTGTCCGAGATCGTCCCTGACGGCAGATGTGGTTATGTGGTGAAGCCGGATCCGGAAGCCATAGCAACAGCAATATCAGATTTCTTCAGTGGCGATGAGGAGAGGTTCCTTCCGGGAATAGAGGAGCAGAAGAAGCTTTATACCTGGGACAAGCTCACCGAAGCGCTGCGCGGACTGGTGAGGATGACGCAGAGACTAATTAAGAATTAAGAATTAAGAATTAAGAATTAAGAATTTTGAGGATTGCAGGACCTTCAGATCCTGAGACCCTCAGACTGTCAGATCAGACGTTCAGTTTCTCCCTTATGAGATACTGGTTTCGGTCGGGTGACCGTCTGTTGACAAGCTCTGCAAGAAACCCCGTAAGAAAAAGGAAAGACCCAATTATCATAACTGACAGAGCAATATAGAAATACGGACTGTCAGTCACCAGTGGCACCCTGAATCCCTGATGCACAAAAACCAGCTTGCGTATTCCCAGGTATGTTGCCATAACAAATCCTGTCAGGAACATCAGCGAGCCCAGTGTCCCGAACAGGTGCATGGGACTCTTGCCGAAGCGCGTAATAAAGCTGATGGTCAGCATGTCAAGATAACCTTTCACGAACCTGTCGAGGCCGTATTTGGTGATACCGTACTTGCGTGGCCTGTGCTGCACAATTTTCTCGCCTATATTTCTGAAACCCGCTTCCTTGGCCAGCAGGGGTATGTACCGGTGCATCTCTCCGTAGACCTCAATGCTCCTTACCACTTCTCCGTCATAGGCTTTGAGGCCGCAGTTGAAATCGTGCAGCCTGATACCCGAGAATTTCCGGGCAGTGAAGTTGTAAAGCCTGGAGGTGTTTCTTTTTATAAAAGGATCATACCTCTTTTTTTTCCAACCGGACACAATGTGATAGCCATCCTCCCTGATCATCTTTACCAGGCCGGGTATCTCATCAGGACTATCCTGCAGATCGGCATCCATGGTTATAACAACGTCGCCGGTCGATGCTTCAAAGCCTGTCTGTAGCGCTGCGGCCTTACCGTAGTTTCGGCGGAACCTTATGGCTTTGACCTTACCGTTCATGGCAGTAAGAAGCCTAAGCACCTCCCATGTGTCGTCGGTGCTGCCGTCATCAATAACAATCAACTCGTAATCAATAGACGATGAGGTACATACCTTTGCAATCCATTCCGCCAGCTCGGGAAGGGATTCAGCTTCGTTATAAGCCGGGACAACAACAGAGAGATCCATTACTGTTTTGGCTCTTCCATTGCTTCATCAAGCAGCGGATTGCCCTTTTTCATGATAAACAGTGAAACAATCAGGGATACTAACAACCCAAAAAAGACGCTATAAAAGACTGACGAGATTGCCTGTATCCAGGGTTTCATCATCTTGGCCTGCATGGCAGTGGCTGCATCAAGCGCTTCTTCGGGGATACCTTTTGCAATCATCTTTTCCTGCGCGAAAGCCAGTGATTTCTCGACAAGCCCCGGATCAATAAAAGCATACAGGACATAAATATATATTGCAGTGATAATACCAGAGTAAAGATTTATTATAACACCTGCACCAACGGATTTACCGTACGTAATGTACCCGTTATTGTAGTGATCGCGGTAGGCACGAAGCAGAAAATAAAGCACAGCAAGACTGATCACAAGGCTCGGCACCATGATCCACGACTTGAAGGTGAGATCAAACATATAAGTAAGCACTGAGAATCCAACAGAGACGAGTCCCAATATAATGCCATAGTTCAGGGTCTCTTTCCAGATTGATCTTTTTTCTTCCATTTTATGGGAGTTTTTGGTTATGAAAACAAATATAGTGTATTTACGGAAATGTGTGCAGCATCAGAAGCAGGAACTAATATTTGGCCAGCGACAGAAAATTACGTATTTTTGTGCGGGGTAAGTCTCATACGACCAGCTCCCTTTGAACTCCCCCAGGGTCGGAAGGCAGCAAGGGTAGAAGGTTGTAGCGGTGCGATGTGAGTAGCTTACCCTCTTTTTTTTGTCCCTGCTGAATATTACTTCCTATCTTTGCCGTCGTTTACGTGCAAAAATGATAATTAAGCTCTATCCCGAAAATCCAAATCCCGATCACATCCGCAGGGTAACCTGGGTGCTTGAGGAAGGCGGCATTGTCATTTATCCTACTGACACCATCTATGCCATGGGCTGCGACATCAAGTCCAACAAGGCTATTGAGAAGATTGCGCGGTTCAAAGGACTGAACCCCGGCAATCCTGACATGTCAATGATCTTTTCATCCATGAGTCAGCTTTCGGAATATACTGTCATTCACGATAATAACCTGTTTAAGTTGCTTAAGCGTAACCTGCCGGGACCTTTTACTTTTATTGTTCATGCAAACAACCAGATACCTGCCCTGTTCAAGCACAGGAAGAAAACGCTGGGAATCCGTATCCCTGACAATAATATTACGCTGGAAATCGTGCGCGATCTGGGAAGGCCTCTTATGACCACCTCGATACATGATAATGATGAGATCACGGAATATATCACTGATCCTGAGCTCATTCATGAGAAGTACTATGATTTTGCAGATCTTGTCATTGACGGCGGGATGGGGGGAGATGAGCCTTCAACCGTCGTTGACTGCACCAGCCCTGAACCAATTGTTCTCAGACAAGGCAAGGGAATCCTGGAGCTGTAAATTAAGAATTAAGAGTTAAGAATTAAGAATTAAGAATTAAGAATTTACGGGATCTCAGATAATCAGATCTCAGACCTCGGACCCTCAGACTTCAGACCCTCTGACCCCATACCGTAAGACAGTCTGTTCAGCGTCCCTTATTTTCTGTCGCTTGTAAAAAACCTGTTCAGCTTGTCAAACGCCGAGGGCAGGGCGAACACCACAACCTTATCACCGAACTGAATATGAGTGTCACCTGTGGCGATGAAAGGCTTGTCATCACGTATGCCTCCGCCGACGATGGCATCCTTGGGAAAGTCTATCAGCCTCAATGGTCCTTCAGTGATACGCGCACTCTCGGACACAAAAAACTCTATCATCTCAGCATCGGTACCCGTCATCATTTTGACCTGAGTGACATTGGGGTTCATCGTGTGACGGAAGATACGGCTGGCTGTTGCGATCTTCTTGTTGATGATGGTATCTATCCCGGAATTTTCGGCCAGATTGATGTATTCCATGTTTTCTACCTCGGCTATGGTCTTCATCACACCTATCTTCTTTGCAAGCAGGCATGAAAGTATATTGGTTTCCGAGTTACCGGTGACGGCCACAAAAGCATCCATATGCGTCAGACCTTCCTCCGCCAGCAGGTCACCGTTCCTTCCGTCACCGTTTATTATGAGCGTTTCCTCAAGAGTCTCAGCAAGCATCTGGCATTTATCATGATCAATGTCTATCAGCTTCACCTGGCAGTCGTGCTGCAGGTTAAGCGCCACGTGCCTGCCAATCCGGCTTCCGCCCAATATCATTATACTGCGTGCCTCAACATTCCGCTTCCCCGAAAATTTCATCATATCGTTGATCCCGTCGCGGGTAGAGACGACATATGCAAGATCACCCTCTTTGAACTCCTCCTTACCGCGCGGGATGATGGTACGTTCATTTCTCTTGATGGCTACTGCCCGGTACTGTATTGATCCCAGCGTTGTTGCCACCTCCTCGAGGCTGCGGTTGAGAACAGGAGCTCCCTTTTCCAGTTTCTGAACATAAAGGGAGAGTTTCCCTCCTGCAAAATCCATGAACTCTGTGGTGCCTGTTGTCTTAAGGAGGCTTATTACTTCCCTGGCGGCGATAAGCTCGGGATATATCAGGTGGTCTATACCCATATCCCTGAAGAATTCCTTGTTGTCACGCTCAAGGTATTCCATGTTGTCTATGCGGGCTATCACCTTCCTGGCGCCAAGCTTTTTTGCAAGTATGGAAGCGGTGATATTGGTGTCTTCATAGTGGGCGACGGCAATGAAAAGGTCGGTGTTCTTTTTCAGCGCTTCCCTGAGCAGATCAAGCGAAGTGGCGGATCCTTCATAGGTAAGTACATCAATTGAAGCATCGACGGGCTTCAGCCTTTCCCCCTCGGTATCGATGAGTACTATCTCATGCTCACCGTGCGAGAGCATCTTTGCGAGGTGTGTTCCCACTTCACCCGCCCCTGCGATCACTATTCTCATTTGCGCATTGGTAAAATCACGGCAAAGTTAAATAAAAGAACATTCACCGGGATTTTATGGCCTTAATCTTTAACCCCCGTGTGGCTGCATGCTTCTTTACCTCGGCAGGAACATTTCCTTCAGAGGGTGCCACCATCAGCACCCGTCCATCCTGAATTGCACGGAGCTCTTTACCCTTTATACTGTAGACTATCACTCTCTCCTGCCTGCTCTCTTTCAGGTTTTTCAGGGTACCTGACAAAAGGAAGAGAGAGGCAGCTACCAGGAAGGGCTTCAAAGTAATCTTCCATATTCGCAGCAGGGAGGCGAACAGAAGTACAAGAGCGATTGTCAGCAGTACTGCTCCGGCGGTCGTCAGCCCTATGTTCTCAATCACGCCGTGATCGAAGGAGCTGATCATACCTGTAAATCCAAGTGTAAAACCCGAGAGCTTACCCAGCAGCATGGCGAAAAAGGCTGCCACGGGGGTTACAGCAGAGAAAAGGATGAGAAGAAAAGCAAGGGCCAGAACGACAAATGAGATTGGGATAACGACAATGTTTGTCACCAGGAAGAAAAGCGGGAAAATGTTGAATAGCCTGACGGCAAGAGCCAGGGTGCCTGCCTGGGCTACGAGCGAGACCGCTGTCATCTGCCAGAAATAATCGGCGACCTTGTTTCTGAACCTGAGGGTCCTGTAGAGAGGGTAATAGAACATGATGATAAAGGCCACGGCGAGATATGAGAGCTGAAATCCTGCTTCAAAGATCACGGCGGGCCTGAAAGCAGAAAGGATAAAAGCGGAGGCAAGCAGGTTATTCATGCCCGGGGCAGGCCGGTGAATGAGCGTGCCGGCCTGCAGAAAGGTGAACATAATCGTGGCCCGCAGCACCGACGGTGACATGCCGGTAATAAAGGCAAAGCCCCACAGTGCCGTGATAATGATGACGGACTTCATGACCTTTAGTTTCCCGCGCAGAAAAAAAAGAATGAATGAGAGTCCAAGGCTGATCATGCCCACATGCAGGCCGGAGACAGCCATTATATGCATTGCCCCCGACCGTGAGAATGTTGTAAGCTGCTCTTTATCAATAAGATCCTTGTCGCCAATTGTAAGTGCTGTCACCAGCCCCAACTCCTCACCCTCCAGTCCTGCCTTCCCGAAAGCCAGGATCATGCTGTGTGCCACAACAAGAGATCTTTCCCTCAGGGAGAGACGGCCGGCCGGTTGATAATCAATGATATCTCCTGCCCTGAAAAAGCCCAGGTACATGACACCCTGCCCTTCGAGGTAACGGCGGTAATTGAACTCGCAAGGATTGCCGTTATTCTCCACAGGCTTGGGTGTGATGCGTACCGTAAGCCTGTCGCCGGGCTGCCATCGGGAAGGAAGAGTGTCAGAAATGAAGTAGAGCATCAGGGAACCGCGGGGAGAGTACTGCTGCCCATCCCCGGTTGCATTGACGATCTTTGCCCTGAATGAGCAGCTGGCACTCTTTTTCTCAGGATACCCGGAGATCCTCACCGTGAACAATTGTCTTTTCTCACTAAGGGTACTGAGACGTTCCTTTGCGGTGATATGCATAAGGTAACCGGTTGCTAGGAAGAAGATTACAATGGCTGTCCCGAAAATAGTGTCAGGGTGATAGTTTTTCCTGATTAACCTCAGGGTAATAACGAGTACGGCGAGTAATTGCCATAGCCCAGGCAGCGGTCACAGCGGACGGCGCGGCCTCTGCCACGATCACACCTGCACAGAATGGTGCAAAGATTCTCAGGAACGGTATTTCCCTGAAATGCACGGGTCACAGCATTAGACTCACTAAAGATACTAAAATTTTTGAAAGAAGTCAACAGTTGTGGTTACCTGCCGGGAGGCAGAACTGTCCGGTAATCAGCTTCGAACTTGCCCTTGCTGATGTCATTCAGCTTTCCTTTGATGAGCCTGCGACGCAGGGGACTGAGCCTGTCAGGAAACAGCACCCCGTCAAGATGATCATATTCATGAAGGATGACCCGGGCTTTGTATCCTTCGTAAACCTCATCGTGAAAGTTCCACTCCGTATCGTAATACTGAATGCGTATCTCAGACTCGCGGAGGACCTCCTCGTGTAACCCCGGAAGGCTGAGGCATCCCTCGCTCATAGGCATTTTTTCACCTTTGCGCTCTACCACGTGCGGGTTGATGAATGCAGCATGGAAGTCCCTCATCTCAGGATGCTCCTTTGCAAGCGGCTCGCCGTCGATGACAAACAACCTGAGCGATTTACCCACCTGGGGAGCGGCAAGGCCCAGCCCGTCAGAGTTGTACATTGTCTCGAACAGGTCGGCGATGAATGTGTTCAGGCCGGGATAGTCCCGGTCTATCTCTTCTGCAATCCTTCGCAGGACCGGATGTCCGTATACATAAATGGGATATGTCATTATACTCTTTTATCTTTTTTTTTCAATTCTTCCCTGCTCAGCCACGACTGCAGGATGATTGAAGCGCTGATGCGGTCTATCAGCCCCTTGTCTCTTCTGCCGCTTTTCTTCACGCCGCCCTCTATCATCGTTCTCATCGCAATCTGTGAGGTGAACCGCTCATCAGCGCGATGCAGGTCTATTCCAGGGAACAGCTTCCTGAACCGTGCAATGAACGGATCTATATACTTTACGCTTTCACTTGGCAAATTGTTCACGGTGACAGGATATCCTATCACTACTTCTGTAACATTTTCACGGGGGATATAATCCTTCAGGAATGCCTCAAGCTGGCCCGTGGGTACTGTAGTCAGGGGAGAGGCAATGATCCTTTGCGGATCTGTTACTGCCAGTCCGCAACGTTTTCTGCCATAGTCTATCGCCAGTACCCTGCTCAATGTTTCCTGCTCAGTTGTTCTCAGAGCGGGCGCAAATTTACCAATTCCGGCAGATAAAAAAAGAGAGCCGGTCACGCCGGCTCCCTCTTTTATTTTCCAGACAGTTTTATTCTTCCTTGACTTCTACTGTCCTGACATCAGCGGCAAACTGCATTTCCGAGAGCCGCTTGTAGTTATTGTATCTCCACTTTGCATTTTCCTCAGCCTTTTTAAAGAGCACCTCTGCTTCGCCGGGGAAGTCTTTTATCAATGAGGTATAACGCACTTCCGACTTCAGGAAATCCTGGAACTTGCTCCAGTCGGGTTCCTTGGAATCGAGCTGGAAGGGGTTCTTGCCTGCCTCCTCGAGACGCGGGTCATATCTGAAGAGGTGCCAGTATCCTGATGTCACTGCATCGCCTGCCTGTGCCTGTGTCTTGCCCATGCCGTCGCGGAGGCCGTGGTTTATACAGGGTGAGTAGGCAATGACAAGTGATGGTCCGGGGTACTCCTCGGCTTCACGTATAGTCTTGAAATATTGACTCTGGCTTGACCCCATGGCGACCTGTGCCACGTAGACATAACCGTATGTCATGGCCATCTGACCAAGGTCTTTCTTGCGTATCTTCTTGCCTGAGGCTGCGAATTTGGCCACAGCGCCTGCAGGTGTTGATTTGGATGCCTGGCCGCCGGTATTTGAATAGACCTCGGTATCAAGCACAAGAACATTTATATTATCACCGGAAGCAAGCACATGATCAAGTCCGCCGTAACCGATGTCATAAGCCCATCCGTCGCCGCCGAAGACCCAGTATGATTTCTTGACCAGGTACTGTTTCAGATCAAGGATCTCCCTGCATACAGGAGCCTTGTCTTTCTCACAGGCGGCAATCACCTTTTCGGAAACAGCCCTGCTGGTCTTTGCATTGTCCTTCTCTGTCAGCCATCCGTTAAAAGCTGTGACTGTCTCAGGTGCAAGTCCGTTGGTGAGGCTGGCCTTCATGAGACGCTCAATGCGCTCCCTGAGCCTGGTTGAGCCCAGTGCCAGTCCGAATCCGTACTCGGCATTATCTTCGAAGAGCGAGTTGGCCCATGCCGGACCGTTGCCGTTCTTGTTAACGGTATATGGCATTGACGGAGCCGATCCGCCGTAGATTGAAGAGCATCCGGTAGCATTTGAAATAATCATACGGTCGCCGAAGAGCTGTGTGATAGCCTTGATATAAGGTGTCTCGCCGCATCCTGCGCATGCCCCGGAGAATTCGAACAAAGGCTGTGCAAACTGTGAGTTCTTGACATTGGTATACTTGTCAACCACATTTTCCTTATAACCTACTTTCTCATGCATGTAGGTCCAGATGTCAGCCTGGCCCAGCTGCGTCTCAAAGGGTTTCATTATAAGAGACTTTTCTTTTGAGGGGCAGGTATCGGCGCAGTTACCGCAACCGGTGCAGTCGTAAACACTGACCTGGATCCTGAACTTGTGGCTCTTGGTATTTCCTATACCCTGTTTAGCTGTTGTTCCTGCAGGGGCTGCTGCCAGTTCCTCATCAGTAAGGAGGAATGGACGGATGGCAGCATGAGGACAAACGAAAGCACACTGGTTGCACTGGATACACTTATCCATCTGCCACTCAGGAATGTTAACGGCTATACCGCGTTTCTCATAAGCTGCTGTGCCTGAAGGGAATGTCCCATCTTCACGTCCGCTGAAAGCGCTTACCGGAAGATCGTCACCACGCATCCCGTTGATCACGTCCGCTACTTCACGGATGAATACAGGCCTCATCGGGTCAATCTTTTCAGCAGCCACTTTTATGGAAGCCCATTCAGCCGGGATCTCAACCTTGGTTACGTTGCCGCCAAGGTCGATGGCATCATTATTCATTTTAACCACATTCTCACCTTTCCTGCCATACGCTTTGACAACAGCGTGCTTCATCTCGTCAACGGCAAGTTTATAAGGAATTACTTCGGCGACCTTGAAGAATGCACTCTGCATGATGGTATTGGTCCTTGAACCTAGTCCCAGTTCCTCAGCGATGTTTGTGGCATTGATGATATAAAATTCAATCTTGTTTTCTGCCATGTACTTCTTCATGTGGTCAGGCAGTTTTGTCTTCGTTTCTTCCGCATCCCAGATGGAGTTCAGAAGGAAAGTACCTCCCTTTTTCAGGCCTCTGAGCATGTCATACTTGTCAAGATAAGCGGGTACGTGGCATGCCACAAAATCGGGCGTGTTGACAAGGTACGGCGAACGGATCGGTTTGTCACCGAAGCGCAGGTGTGATGTTGTCACGCCTCCTGATTTCTTGGAGTCATAGGCGAAATACGCCTGGCAGTATTTGTCAGTTGTCTCGCCGATGATCTTGATCGAGTTCTTGTTTGCACCGACAGTGCCATCGGAGCCGAGGCCGTAAAACTTGGCAGAATAGGTTCCCTTATCGCTTACGTTAACCTCGGGCAGAAGCGGCAGTGACCTGAAAGTGACATCATCAACGATGCCGACGGTAAACTGGTTCACGGGTTTAGCTTTCTGCATGTTCTCGAAGACAGATATCATCTGTGCCGGGGTTGTGTCTTTTGAGCTGAGACCGTAACGTCCGCCTATAATGAGAGGATGTTTGTCGAGGTCATAGAATACCTCTTTCACATCAAGATAGAGAGGTTCTCCATTTGCACCAGGTTCTTTTGTGCGGTCAAGAACAGTGATGCGCCTGACAGTCTTTGGAAGTACATTCAACAGGTATTTGGCCGAGAAGGGTCTGTAGAGATGAACTGAGATAAGGCCCAGTTTTTCACCTTTGGTTGCAGCAAGATAATCAATGGTTTCCTGTATCGTTTCGGTAACGGAGCCCATTGCGATAATTATGTTTTCAGCATCGGGTGCTCCGTAATAGGTAAACGGCTTGTAGTCACGGCCCGTGAGACTGGAAATCTTTTCCATATACTCATTGACGGTGTCATCGAGGTGATCATAGAAAGGATTGGAAGCCTCTTTAGCCTGGAAGAAAATATCAGGGTTCTGTGCCGTTCCTCTTATAACAGGGCGATCAGGGTTGAGAGCCTTGTCACGGAATGCCTTCACAGCATTCCAGTCAACAAGTTTCTTCATGTCCTCAATGTCGATCTCTTCAATTTTCTGTATCTCGTGGGAAGAGCGGAAACCGTCAAAGAAATGAAGGAACGGTACCCTGGATTTAATAGCAGAGAGGTGTGCCACTCCTGCAAGGTCCATTATCTCCTGTATACCGCCGCTGGCGAGTAATGCAAATCCGGTCTGACGTGTGGCATAAATGTCACCATGGTCACCGAAGATTGAAAGAGCATGTGCCGCAATAGTACGGGCACTGACATGGAATACACCCGGGAGAAGCTCTCCGGCTATCTTGTACATGTTAGGTATCATCAGAAGAAGTCCCTGCGATGCCGTGTAGGTTGTTGTCAGAGCACCGGACTGCAGAGCGCCATGCACTGCACCGGCTGCACCTGCCTCACTTTGCATCTCAACCACTTTTACCTCTTCGCCGAACATGTTCTTAAGTCCATGTGCTGCCCATTCATCGACATACTCTGCCATGGTGGATGAAGGAGTGATGGGATAGATACAGGCTACCTCGCTGAACATATAAGCAATGTGTGAAGCTGCCTGGTTACCGTCACATGTAATGAATTTCTTTGTTGCCATATCTAATTTTAAGCTTTTAATTGTAAAATGAACTGAAAAAAATAAACTGCAAATCTACCAAACTTTTCGGAGATTTTACTCGCTGTTCATTGAAACAAGAAACTCCTCGTTTGATCTTGTCTGTGTTATTCTGTCGCGGAGAAATTCCATAGCTTCTACTGAGTTCATGTCAGTGAGATAATTACGCAGCACCCATACCTTGCTGAGGAATGTTTTATCGAGAAGAAGGTCCTCACGCCTGGTGCTTGATGCAGGAATGTCAATGGACGGGAAAATCCTTCTGTTTGAGAGCTTGCGGTCAAGCTGCAGTTCCATGTTACCCGTCCCCTTGAATTCTTCAAAGATGACATCATCCATCTTGGAACCTGTATCAGTAAGAGCGGTGGCTATAATAGTGAGTGAGCCGCCATTTTCTATATTACGGGCTGCCCCGAAGAACCTCTTTGGCTTATGGAGAGCGTTGGAGTCAACACCGCCGGAAAGAACTTTACCGGATGCCGGTGCGATAGTGTTAAAGGCTCTTGCCAGCCTGGTGATAGAGTCCAGCAGGATAACCACGTCATGCCCGCACTCAACAAGCCTCTTGGCCTTTTCCTGAACTATGGTGGCGATGCGCACATGTCTCTCGGCAGGTTCGTCGAAGGTTGAGGCGATGACCTCAGCATTGACATTCCGTGCCATTTCGGTCACTTCCTCAGGACGTTCGTCGATGAGAAGAATCATCAGATAGACTTCCGGATGGTATTTTGCTATTGCATTGGCAATATCCTGGAGCAGGATCGTCTTACCTGTTTTCGGTTGCGCAACTATAAGACCGCGCTGGCCTTTTCCTATCGGACAGAACATATCAACGATACGCACTGAGAGATTACCCTCTCCCGGTTTGCATAACGTGAATTTCTCATTCGGGAAGAGGGGAGTGAGGTAGTCAAACGGAACCCGGTCACGGATAAAATCCGGTGTACGGCCGTTTATCTCCTCTACCTTTATCAGCGGAAAATACTTTTCTCCTTCACGGGGCGGACGGATAGTACCTCTTATAGTATCTCCTGTCTTTAGCCCGAAGAGCTTGATCTGCGACTGTGACACATATATGTCATCAGGCGAGCTCAGGTAATTGTAATCTGGTGAACGCAGGAAACCATAACCGTCAGGCATGATCTCAAGCACCCCCGTATTTGCTACTATTCCCTCAAAGTCGTAAACTCTTTCCTTTTTCTCTTCTCTGACCGGTTCCATAACCTCGGGCTGGACATTTGGCACTTCCTGTGCCGGAGGAGGAATAATTACTCCATTGTCTGTTGTTGATTCCGTCTCTGCCATAATATGATTTTCATTCTCAGGTTCACTATATCTCAGAAGGTCACGGTCATTACCATTAACTTGCTCTGTGGCAAACAGCAATTTATCGGGCTGCAACGCGTCCTTCTCTGCCGGCCTGCCATCTCCGCCCGTGACGGATTCTGAAGCCGGATACTGACGGTTAGGAAAGGTCTGGTCAGGTTGTGACTGGTTATATTGCTGCGGTTGTTGCTGACGGTCATTTTCCTGTCTCGGCTGCCCTTGCTGCTGACGGTCATTTTCCTGTCTCGGCTGCCCTTGCTGCTGACGGTCGTTTTCCTGTCTTGGCTGCCCTTGCTGCTGACGGTCGTTTTCCTGTCTTGGTTGCTGTCCCTGCTGCCCTTGCTGCTCCCTGTAGGTTCTTGGACGCTTATTGCGGTTCTGTTGCCACGACTGCTGCCTGGGAGGTCTCTGTTGCTGACCCTGTTGCTGACCCTGTTGCTGACCCTGTTGCTGACCCTGTTGCTGAACCTGCGGTTGAGCCTGCGGTTGAACCTGCGGTTGAGCCTGCGGTTGAACCTGCGGTTGAACCTGTAGCTGCACCTGCGGCTGCTGAACCTGCTGTTGTTGTCCCTGGTGCATCGGCTGCTGCGGCCTCTTTTGCTGTTGCTGCTGAGGATTTTGTGTCTTTTGCTGCGGGTTCTGGTTCTTCTGCTGAGGGTTTGGCATCTTCTGCTGAGGCCTCGGTCCTCTGGGCTGCTGCTTCTGCCTCTCGGGCCGGCTCTCCTTATCCGGGAGTTCTTTATAAGGTTGCTGCCTGTCAGACTGCTGACTTTCAGGTTTGGCTGTCTTGCGGGCTTCAGCCGCATCTATAGCCTGCTGGTCAAGGATCTTATAGATAAGATCCTGCTTTTTGAGGAGTTCTATCCTCTTAATTTTGAGCAGCTTCGCTATTTCCCTCAACTCGGGAACAAGCATTTCGCTCAGTTCAAGAATATCATGCATATTTTAAGAATGTGTAGAAAATAAATAAGATTGATTTCTGGTGAAGTGGGGAATGATAATAGTCCCCGCTGATTGAGTAACCGACTTAGTTCGGAAATCCGGTACAATTTTAAGCATAAAATCATTAATACACAAAAAACCTTGCTAAAATTGATCTTACAGAGCTAAAAAAACTCATCCGCCAAGTGGCTGAAGATATTTTTTCATTCAAAAAGCTAAAAAGATTGCACAACTATTGTTTTTCTGAGAAATTTTCTTTATGATTGTAAGCTTTTTTTCAAAAATGTGAAGTGAGTGCAATGTAATTTTTAGGCAATGCGTCAGTTAAAAATAACAAAGCAGGTCACAAACCGTGACACTCCTTCGCTCGACAAGTATCTGCAGGAGATAGGTAAGGTCGAGCTGATCTCCCCTGACGAGGAGGTCAGCCTGGCGAGGCGCATACGTGCCGGTGATCATGATGCACTGGCGCGGCTGGTAAAAGCGAACCTGCGTTTTGTTGTTTCCGTTGCTAAGCAATATCAGAACCAGGGTATGACCCTTCCTGATCTTATCAATGAAGGTAACCTTGGGCTCATCAAGGCTGCACAGCGTTTTGACGAGACCCGCGGCTTCAAGTTCATCTCATATGCCGTGTGGTGGATCAGACAAGCTATACTGCAGTCGCTGGCTGAACAGGCCAGGATTGTCAGGTTGCCGGTAAACAAGATAGGATCGATCAACAGAATCAACAGGGCATATTCGAAACTGGAGCAGGAATATGAGCGTGAGCCCTCCCCTCAGGAGATTGCCAACCTGCTTGAGATAGCACCTGAGGATGTTAAGGAGGCAATGAGGACCAACGGCCGTACCCTGAGCATGGATGCCCCTATAAGCTCAGAGGAGGACAACAACATGTATGACGTGATGCTCAACGAGGAGACACCCAGTCCTGACCGCAACCTTATCAATGAATCACTTTCATACGAGATTGAAAAGGCACTCAGCACCCTCTCACCGCGGGAGGCCAGGGTGCTTAAACTTTATTTCGGTATCGGGATGAAACACCCTTTTACGCTCGAGGAGATCGGAGAAGAGCTTAGCCTCACCCGTGAGCGTGTCAGACAGATCAAGGAGAAAGCCATTAAAAGAATACAGTTCACAACCCGGTGCCGCATACTCAAGTCTTACCTGGGGTAAAAATTTAACTGATTTCCTATATGAGCCATCTGGTAGCCCCTTCACTTCTCGCCGCTGATTTTGCAAACCTGGCGGGCGAGGTGGAGATGCTGAATGATAGTGTGGCCGACTGGCTGCATCTGGATATAATGGACGGAGTGTTCGTGCCAAATATTTCATTCGGTTTTCCTGTTGTGGAGGCAGTCCGCGACCTCACTTCCAAACCACTTGATGTTCATCTTATGATCATCGATCCGGACAAATACCTTGAGCGCTTCAGGGATGCCGGGGCCTCAAATCTGACAGTACACTATGAGGTTTGCAATAACCTTCACCGTACCGTAAGTGAAATACGCAGGCTGGGAATGAAGGCCGGCGTGACACTGAACCCGCACTCGCCGGTGATGCTCCTGAAGGATATACTGCCTTATATTGATATGGTGCTCCTGATGACCGTGAACCCGGGATACGGAGGACAGTCATTTATACCGGGCAGCATAAACAAGATAGGTGAACTGAGAAGCATGATCGATGAAGGCGGTTACGACGTCCTGATTGAGGTTGACGGAGGCGTGGACCTCCAGAATGCACCGGTGCTTGTTCATGCAGGTGTCGATGTGCTGGTCGCCGGCAATACCGTATTCAGCTCATCCGATCCGGCAGAGGTGATAAGGAGACTCAGAGAGCCTGTTTAGTGATTTCTTCAGCTTCCCGGCTGACTGTCGACCCAGGTCATGATCATCTCCCAGTTACCGGCATCAAACCATTTTATTCCCTTGTCCCTGTTCCACCATGTAAGCTGTCTGCGTGCATAGCGCCGGGTGTTTCTCTTAATGAGCGCGATTGCCTGTTCCCTGGTTATCTCACCGTCGATGTAACTGAACATTTCACGGTAACCAACCGTATTAAGTGCATTCAGCCCCCTGTACATCTTCAATGATGTAACCTCATTCTCAAGTCCTTCTTCAATCATCCTGTCCACCCTCTCGTCAATCCTGCCGAAAAGCTCCTGGCGCTCCCGTGTCAGTCCGGCTTTCAATATCCTGAAGTCGCGCTCTTTCTGTATCGAGGTAAGAAATGATGAGTAAGGTTTGCCGGTGCTCTCGCTGATTTCCAGAGCCCTCATTACCCTGCGGGGGTTATGCAGATCTACCCTGGCGTAATGGTCGGGGTCAAGCAGCTTCAGTGCAAGCCGCAGTCCCCCGATGCCTTCCCGGTGATACATATCAATAAACTTCTGCCGCACCAACGGATCAGTGTCAGGTATTTCATCCAGACCCTTGCAGACAGCATCCATGTAGAGCATTGAACCGCCGGTCATAATTGCAACAGGACACTTGCTGAAGAGGGAGGGAAGCATGGCCAGTACATCACGCTCAAAAAGACTGATGCTGTAGTAGTCTCTTACTGAGAGGAAGCCGATGAAGTGGTGCTTCACAAGGGCCAGTTGTTCTTCATGCGGCGCTGCGGTACCTATCCGCATCTCACGGTAGAACTGCCTGGAGTTCACACGATATGATCTCACAGCCAAGACGGAGGGCAAGCTCAATGGCAATAGCGGTCTTTCCCACGCCTGTGGGGCCGGGAAGAACAATCAATGTGTTTTTCATGTGTTTAAGTATCTGAGGAGGCTACTCTTCCTCCTCGGCAGTCTCGGCACTGTCAAATTCCGAGAGCCCTTCCTCATCTTCAGAATCGAAGAAGATTTCATCGTCAATAACCTCCTCATCAATTTCGTCGTCTTCATCATCGGTAACTACCAGGTTATTGTACTTCTTGCGCGCGACGCCCCCGAAGGAGACTTGTTTGGGAGGAAGCCCCTTTGAGTGGGTGCAGATAGGATATTCCATGTTGTCATCTTCCCTGGTCTCACCTACGTATTCAACAAAGAGCGCACGGTCATTGAAAAAGTCGAAGACATAAAGCAATTTCTGGTTCTTACGGAAGATAACCTCTTCAAGCACAGCATTTTCCATTGTTGAAGAGCCGGCGCCCATGTCAAACAGGGTGAACTCTTCTTCTTTCTCCCATGTCTCAGTAGCCATATAAAATGAAGCTATCTGCGACTTGTCGAACTCAAGTTCTTCCTGGATGGTATTGTGAAAATCAAGCAGAGTATGGCTGTCGAGAAACTCAAACTCTCTCACAAACGTTTCATCTTCATCAGTTAATACCACGAACCTGTAAACCATGCGACTGTCTTTTACAACCTGTGCAATTTAATATTTTTTAATATACGTTCACCGGATAGAATTTATTTTTAGCAGGAAGGAAATAATGTCAATATTATCTGCATAATCCCATAATTCGGGCTGTTGCGATTTACCGAAAGGAATGTACCCGTGACCTGCCACGCACTGCAGCCGGCTTTTATAGTCTTTCTGCCTCTCTCTGCGGCATTTCAGGACCGTCATAAAACTCATAGCTGACCACCGCCATCGGAGGTGTCAGTGAAGTGTCATGCCTGAGAATAACAAATCCGGCATCGGTGAAGGGCTCCCGGTTGACTATCATGACCGCCTTGTTGTGGTCATAATTTACTGCATACTTGTAGTGTTCGCGCAGTGTCTCATAGCGGCTCCAGAAGCCCGGCAGAAGGGTGACATCATAACCTTCAGGCATATACAGCTTTGAAACATTGCGGCATCCCAGCCCGAAGTACGTAAAAATGTCATCCCCGAGAAGCGTAAGCTCATCGGCGGTCTCGGTACCGTCAAGGATGGCGATGCTGTTGCGGTTATGGCGGATAACTGATGGTATATCCCTGAAATAGTATTCGAAATACCTGGATGTATTATTGCTGCCGGTGGCTATAACGGCGTCAAAACCTGACAGGTTACCGGTTGTGAGCTGAATATAATCATTAAAGGCAGGCTCCAGCGAGATGAGTGTATCAGCCACTGCCCTCATCAGGTGTTCATCTTTTGTGCTCAGCTTAGCCTGCAGACGGTTGCCGGCGATCAGCACGCAGAGAAGATCATGGAATCCCACAAGGGGTATGTTCCCGGCCATTACCACACCCACCGTAGCAGACTTATGTCCGTCGTTCAGTTCAGGGTACGCTGACAGCCACCTGTGAAGTTTCTCTGCAGTAAGGATGTTGCCGATGGATGAGACGGCACGCCTGACATTGTCAGGAGTGAACCATGGGTTTGAGAGGTGCAGGGTATCAATAAGACCTCCGAAGCGTCCGGCATGGCCAGCGGTCACGCCGGCAGCGCCGTCGCGCATCACGGTGCCCAGACCCGAGAAGGCATCAATCCTCTTTTCTATAGAAAAAAAGCCCGTTTTCACACGGGCAAATTTACAAAAATGAATAACAGGGTTTATGTCAGTTGAGCTTGAACGCTATCGGGAGTGTAAAATATGTCTTCACAACTTTGCCTCCCTGCATACCAGGGCTCCATTGAGGGCATTTCGCAACCACGTCCAGTGCAGCCTTGTCAAGCAGGGGGTCGACACCACTGACCACCTCCGGGTTGGTTACATTGCCATGGTCATCGATAATGAATTTTACCATAACTCTCCCCTGGGTACCATTCTTTTTTGCCTCATCGGGATACGTTACATTGGCGCCCACCCACTGCATCAGCGCAGTATAAGTTGTATCGTTCTGGAAAACAGGCATTACTTCCACAACAGTAAATACTTCTTCGGGTGTTTCCGTTGCCGGCTTGACGGTTGCAGCCTCTTTCTTTACGCCGCTGTCCTTACATGCGAACATGAATATCAACGCAATAGCCAGCGGTAGTGCCATAATCATCTTGAGGGAAGCAGCGCTTCCCGTTCTTTTCTTTGTCATCATAATTATACGTTTTTTAAGGAGTGAACTTGTCGAGAAGGTATTTGAAAGTACAGGAATACGGGTTCTGAAAACCGATGTAACCAGTAACTCCTGGTAGGTGCGGGGATCTTCGCCTTCTGTAATACATTCATTGTCAGCCTCATATTCATGTAAAGCCTGAAGGGACCGTTTCAGAAGGTATGCCGCGGGATTGAACCATTGCAGTGTTGTGATGAACCCTGCCAGCAGGAGATCAGTATGATGACCAAGCCGGATATGCTTCATCTCGTGGTTGATCATACGGGCTGCCTGATCATCCTTTATTGAAGAGCTGATGAAGACATGGGCAAAGGCTGAAAAGCAGTCGCAGCCGTCAGAGTCAAAGACGATGACCCTGCCATTGTGTTTTCCTGCAGGGATTACTTTCAACAGCACGGCCAGGCCTGTGATTAAAAATGTACCGGTCAGAATAACACCTGCAAGGTAGATCCATGGAAGGGCCGCCAGAAAGGTGCCGGCGTACTGAGCAGATCCCGAGGGTGATACGGTAACCTCAGGCAGCAGGAACGATGCCAGTCCACCCGGAGGCAGAATAGTGCCGGTACCGTCAATGCGTATGTTAAGCAATGGCACAACCGCTGAAAAGATCATTGATGCCAGGAGGTAATACCTGTTTCTCGTGTGATGTGTATCCCTTTTCAGGGTTATCTCATAGAAAACCCAAAGAATGGCAAGGCAGATACTGCTCTCGACTGCGTATATGAAGATACCGCTCATCTCTTCCTTTTTTTCTCCCCATCCTCCTTTTTCATCATCGCCATGATATCCTCCATATCCTTTACGGTTATGGAATCCTCACGTGCAAAAAAACTCACCATTTTCTGGTACGAGTTCGAGAAATAATTCCTCACAAAGCTGCTCATTTGCGTTTTACGGTAATCGTCCTTAGATATGACCGGAAAGTACTGGAATGTCCTCCCATATACCTTATAATATACGAAACCTTTTTCCTGAAGGATCCTTATTATAGTGCTTACGGTCGAATATGCAGGTCTGGGTTCGTCAAATTTTTCCAGGATCTCCTTGATAAAGCCCCTTTTTAGCCTCCACAGTATCTGCATTACCTCTTCCTCGGCCTTTGTCAGTTCCTTTATCTCCATGATTCTATCTTTTAACAAGTACAAATATATAACTAAAAAAATAAATATACAACTAAATTATTAAATATTATCAACCGGGGTATCATTTTGGCCATGCAGTAAACGATAATAAAAAAAGCAGTATCTTGGTTCTTTAATATATCCGGAGGAAGACAATTGAACTGGATCACATTATTTCTTGAAAATGTCAGGGTTGCATTCAAGGCCATCAAGTCAAACAGGGTGAGGGCTGTTCTGACCATGTCAATCATTGCATTCGGCATTATGGCCCTGGTAGGGATACTGACTGCCATCGACGGGTTAAAAAGCACTCTCACCCAGCAGTTTACGATGATGGGCGCCAACTCTTTCCAGATTACTTCACGTTCAATGCATGTGCAGATGGGAAAGAAGTCATACCGGACCAAGAACCATTCGAATATCACCTACCGCGAGGCCATGGAGTTCAAGGAGAAGTTCCAGGAGCCTGCATGGGTATCGGTGGCATTCAGCGCTTCAGGGATGCTGGAAGTCAGGTACAGGGATAAAAAGACCAACCCGAATATTTTCATGATGGGTTCTGATGAAAGCTACCTGACCATATCGGGCTACGAACTTGAATCCGGACGTAACTTCACGCAGGACGATCTTCAGAGCAACCGTCATGTCGTAATCATAGGGCAGGAACTTGTGAAGTATCTCTTTCCGGGTGTTGACCCCCTCGGCAAGGAGATCAGCCTGCCTGGTCTGAAGCTGAGCGTCATAGGTGTACTGAAGGGTAAAGGCAGCAGTTTCGGGGGAGAAGACAGGATAACCATAACTCCTATCACCACAGCAAGACAGTATTATTCACGTCCCAACATCACGTACACCATCAATGTCATGCCCTTCAAATCCACAAGCCTGGATATGCTGACAAGCGAAGCAGAAGGCATCTTCCGGATAGTGCGTAACCTGGACCCCAGAGATGAATCGGATTTCAACGTTCAGAAGAGTGACACCATTATAGAGATCCTGATGGAGAACATCAGGTATGTCACCCTTGCAGCAACGATTATCGGGCTGATAACCCTTTTCGGTGCTGCGGTAGGACTGATGAACATCATGCTTGTCTCAGTCACCGAGCGTACAAGGGAGATCGGGGTGCGCAAAGCCCTGGGGGCAAGAAAATCAGTCATAAGACAACAGTTCCTATATGAGTCGGTGATAATAGGCCAGCTGGGCGGTTTGATGGGTATCATTGCAGGAATAATAATAGGTAACCTGGTCTCACTTGGCATGGGATCAGAATTCACTGTGCCCTGGGTGTGGGTTATCGGAGGCGTAGTGGCATGCTTTATCGTGGGTATTGCTTCAGGTTACTTCCCCGCAATGAAGGCTTCAGCAGTTGATCCGATAGAGGCACTGCGATATGAATAAATGAAGTACAATTATACTTTGATCTGAATAACATAATTTGACATGAGTGTGGAAATAATTCAGACAGGGTCAAAGAACATCCCGCGGATCACCTATGATGCCGACGAGGATGTCCTGAACGTTACAGGCCGTTCAATAGCTGAAAGGCCTGAAATTATATATAATCCGCTTGAAGAATGGATAAAGGCGCATCTGAGCAGGTTCAACAAGCTCAGGATGATCATTTTCCTGGAATATATCAACAGCGGGTCATCGAAAGCGCTGCGTGATGTTCTGAGGATGGTAAGCAGTTACCAGTCGCCGCATTACAAGATCAGGATCACCTGGCTCTATGAGGAGGATGATGAGGCTATGCGGGAACTGGGCGAGCACTACCGCGACGCCGCAGGTGTATCAATGGATGTGCAGATGGTACTGTAACAGAGGTTGATCCGAAAATATTTATACAGCAGAGGCCGGTCTCAGACCGGCCTCTGCGTTGTATATAAGTGTGTTATCTTGTTTCTACAGCATTTTCCCCATCATCTCGATAAGGTCAACACATCTGGCCGAGTAACCCCACTCATTGTCATACCATGCGAGTACCTTGATCATGGTACCGTTAACCATGGTGCTCTGAGAATCGAAGACTGATGAGGCAGGGTTATGAACCACGTCAACCGATACGATCTCGTCCTCGGTATATTCAAGGATGCCCTTCATAGGACCGTCAGCGGCTTTCTTCATGGCGGCGTTGATCTCTTCCTTTGTGGCTGCCTTTTTCAGAACTGCCACAAGGTCAACGAGTGATCCTGTCGGGGTCGGGACCCTTACTGAGATGCCGTCCAGTTTGCCCTTAAGCTCCGGAATAACCTTTCCTACAGCTTTTGCTGCACCTGTGGTGGTCGGTATCTGTGACAGGGCTGCTGACCTTGCCCGGCGAAGATCTTTATGCGGGAGGTCGAGTATCCTCTGGTCGTTGGTATATGAGTGTATGGTGGTCATGAACCCGATCTCAATGCCAAAGTTGTCATTCAGGACTTTTGCCACGGGTGCAAGACAGTTGGTCGTACATGAAGCATTGGATATGCACTGGTGCTCCGGCTTGAGCATGTTGTCATTTACACCCACAACTATCATTGCATCAATGGCATCTTTAGAAGGAACAGTGAGGATCACTTTCTTTGCTCCGTTTTTCAGATGGTCACCATATCCGCCCTTGGGGCTCTCCTTTGATGTGAAAATGCCGGTTGACTCAATTACGATGTCAGGTTTTTCCACCCATGGAATGGCTGCAGGGTTCTTTTCTGCATGTACCCTGATCTTATCACCGTTCACGATGATGTTCTGTTCATCATGTGTTACACCGGGGAACTTACCCTGGGTCGAGTCATATTTTAAAAGGTGTGCAAGTGTTTTTGTGTCGGTAAGGTCATTGATCCCTATGATCTCAATATCGGGCCTTTCAAATGCAAGTTTGAATACATTACGGCCTATCCTTCCGAAACCGTTGATAGCTACTTTAATCTTTGCCATTGTTAATACTTTAAATAGTTAGTGAAATGTATGGCAAAAGTAAAAAATAAAAAGGAGAGGCCAAAGAAAGGTGCAGATTATTCTTTCTGTTTCCGCCTGAAGATCATGTCGCCGATCTTCTCAGGATTCAGCGGGTCAAGGATCATCCCGAAACGGTAGCCGACAAAAATAGCCGGGAAGATCTGTCTGTTATATTCAGTGGCCATTATGGGGATGGTTTTGTTATAGGCATGTACGGAAACTCCGACCTCGATGGTGTGGGTAAGCCTGTCGTTCTTGCTGTACTCAAAGCTGAAACCGCCACGGGCATATAGTCCGGGATAGAGCTTTATCTCATCGAATCCCTTGAAGAAGGAAGATTTGCCCATAATATCAAGCGGCTGGTGAATGGTCAGGTCAAACTTCTGTTTTTCAATTGTATAGTATTCCTGCCCGACAAGAACAATAATATCATAGTATATGGGTTTGGCAAAAAGCAGCGTGGCCCCTCCGCCGGCGAACCAGCTTACGGAAACACCTCCCAGGTCGTGCTTCCCGAAGATCTCCTGCTGCCATCCTGCTCCGAAGCCAACGGTCCATGTGGAATTGAGCTTTCCGAATACGAAAGTGCCCGGGCTCTGAAAATAATAATTGGAGAGCTTTATCTCTTTCGGGTGCTTAAACCCTTCGACACTTCCTTCAAAAAAATACCTGTTAGAGGGTTTTGTCTGACGCAGCTCGCGGTAAATGACTGACCATCCGTCAGTGTTGAACAGGGCGCCAATAGAGCGTTCATTACGCCAAAACATCCTGTCCTGAGGGTCCAGCTCACCCTGTGCAAGGAGCGGCCCGCAAAACATTATGAATAATATAACGTGCCACAATCTCATATTCAGGATGCTGCAGATATGAAGACCGGCTGCCGGCGGATAAGGATCGTCAGCCTTCCTGTTCGGTGGAGTCAGTACTGTTGCTGCTGTAAGCGGGGCATGTTTCACGGTTGCATGAACTGAGCGCAAGTGCTGCCAGAAAAGCAAGAATAACTATTAAACCAAGTTTTTTCATATTGCCTGCCATTAATTCGACACAAAAATAACTTTATTTTAATAACAAAATTTGTGCCGTATTATTATTTTGACTATCAGTTATTTTTAAACCTTGAACGATAATAATTGTTATATGTAAAATTTATTGTGGAATGAAATCTTATTTAAATATTACGGGAATTTTAATGATAGCACTGTTATCTATGGAAAATAAAACGGCATCGCAGGACAAGTCTGCATACAATGATCTGACGGCGGAAGAGTCGAAGATCATAATTAATAAATCGACCGAATATCCCTTTACGGGATTATACGAAAGCTTTAAGGGAAAGGGTACGTATCTCTGCAAGCAGTGCGGTAACGCACTCTATTATTCGGATACGAAGTTTGACGCCCACTGCGGATGGCCAAGCTTTGACGATGAGATTGATGGTGCGGTAAAACGTATCCTGGATGCTGACGGTAAAAGGACGGAGATCGTCTGCGCATCGTGCGGCGGTCACCTGGGCCATGTATTTACCGGTGAAGGATTTACACCGAAAGATACGCGTCACTGCGTAAATTCAGTCTCACTTGATTTTGTCCCGGTGCACCTCGAGCCGGGCAATTATGGCACTGCACTGTTTGCAGGCGGTTGCTTCTGGGGCGTCGAATACTTCCTGCAGAAAGAACCCGGGGTGGTGGCCGTGGCTTCAGGATATACAGGCGGCAAGGTAAAGAATCCTTCATACCGCGAGGTATGTACGGGTACCACGGGTCATGCAGAGACAGTGAAGGTCACATATGATCTGAAGAAAACATCGTATGAAAAGCTTCTCAGACTCTTTCTGGAGATCCATGACCCCACGCAGGTGGGCCGTCAGGGACCGGATATAGGAGATCAGTACCGTTCTGAAATATTCTACAAGAACGAGGATCAGAAGAAGACCGCTCAGAAACTCCTTGATACTCTCAGAGGCAAGGGATTGAAGATTGCAACTCAGGTCACGAAGGCATCAGAGTTCTATCCTGCCGAGGAATATCACCAGGATTATTATTTCCGCAACGGCAAGGTGCCGTACTGCCACGGATATACCCAGAGGTTCTGAAGCATAAGGTGAACAAAAAAAACCGGCTCTGTTTTCAGAACCGGTTCTTTTATTGAAATGCAGATATTGTTACAATTTTGGCACGCGTCCTGACGTCCACGGCGCCTTGATCTCATCAAGCTTTGCATTGAGCGCATCAACAGACTTGCCGGCTCTCTGAATCCTCTCCAGCAGAACGGGGAAGTCCTTCTTCAGGATCATGAACTGCTGGTCGGCAATGCCTGATATGTCCCCTGAATTTCCGTAGAGTGACCTCGACATCGCCGAGAGACGGGCTGAGAGGGAGACAGGCGAAGGAGGCGTCTCTTCGGTGCTTGCGCCTACGGAGATACCTCTCACAAGATAGATAATCTCACCGATCTCATCATTCAGGGCAACAGCCTCTTTCATCAGCGTGGCAGGGGCCTCAGGCGTCTGATGGATCACCTGCATGATGCTGTTTATCTTGCCGTCAAGCTCCGTCACATATGATATTGCTCCAAAAGCTGTCTTTGAGAATGCCGATACCTCTTTGATCCATTTCTCCTTTCCGGCAGGATCTGTAGCGGGCATCGTCACTATATCAAGCGGTTTGCACACAAAAGGCTCGGGACCTGCCAGCTCTTTTACCTCTCCCTTGGCGTACATGGCCATCGAGACAAAATATTTACCCGGCATTACTGAAATGCCGCCGCCGCCCCATCTGCCACGTCCCGTGCTTTCAGAGACGGGAGTGAATTTCTCGGCAGAAACAGGCTGATAACCTGCATAGGTGAAGTTCCATGTCACCCTGTTTACTCCCTTCGAAGCCGATTTGTATATTTTACGTATGATATTCCCGTCCTCGTCCGTAATGGTGAAGATAAGGTAGGGTTTGAACTCCCTCTCTTCAAGGCTCAGTTCCCTGGGTGTTGGCTGCGGTATGAATTCACCTTTCTCAAAGAGCTTTTTCTCCTCATCTTTCCTGAGATCCTTGTCCGTCTTTGGCACAGTATCCACATAATAGGTTATTGTAGCGCCCAGTGGCGGGTTTTTGGCAACATAGTACATCGATCCCTGATTGTCAAATTCATCATTCTCGACGAACATTCTGGCATCCTTCACGGGGAAAATATAACCCGGTTTTCCAATAATATCCTTGCTGTAATTGCGTAGCGGCGTAAAATCGTCAAGCACATAAAATCCCCTTCCGAAGGTCGCCAGTATGAGGTCATTCTCGCGTTCCTGGATAGCAATGTCGCGGACAGCTATCGTTGGCAGTCCGTTCTTGAACTCTGTCCAGCTGGCGCCGCCGTCAAACGAAACAAAAAAGCTGAATTCGGTCCCGAGGAAAAGCAGGCTGGGATTGATAAAGTCCTGTTCAATTGTATGAACCGGACCGGTCAGCGGAAGATTGGCGCTGACGGAAATCCAGCTCTTGCCTTTGTCATTGCTTTTCAGAACGTACGGCTTGAAATCGTCGCGCTGGTGATTGTTGAATGTGGCGTAAACCACATCAGCATTGAATTTATCAGGCAGGATATCACTCACATACGTGAATTCGGGTACGCCGGGGAACGTTTTTATCATTCTCCAGTTTACACCCCCGTCTTCCGAAACAGATATCACTCCGTCGTCACTGCCCGTATAAAGCAGATCTTTCTTCACCTTTGATTCCGCGAGTGAGATGATGGTGCCCCACAGCGACGTCGACCTGTCCTTTGCCACTGCATCGACAGGCCAGTATTTATCCATTACCTTGAAATTATTCCTGTTCTCGTTCCTTGTCAGGTCAGGTGAAATCTTCGTCCAGTGACTCCCCTGGTCATCGCTGCGGAACAGGAAGTTGGCAGCCATGTAAATACGTTTGTGGTCAGAGGGACTGAGCAGTACAGGTGTGTCCCAGTTCCAGCGATATGTCAGCTCACCCTCGCCTGGAAATGGCTTGATGCTTACGTTCTGTCCGCTCCTGCGGTCAAATCGCGAGGCGTTGCCGTACTGTGATTCGGTATATACAATGTTGGGGTCCACGGGGTCAACAGCCACCCAGAAGCCATCGCCGCCCTGTGTGACGAACCAGTCGTCGTTGACCACACCGTTGCTGTTGCTTGCTGACGGGCCGCCCATGGAGTTGTTATCCTGCGTTCCGCCGTAGATATAATAAAACGGGTACGAGTTGTCAACGGCAACCCTGTAGAACTGTGTGACAGGCAGGTTTGATTTGAATATGAAGTTCCTGCCTTCGTCATATGTTTCGTAAATGCCGCCGTCGCCTGCGATATAGAAGTGTTTTGTATTATCAGGGTCGATCCACATGGCGTGGTCATCAACGTGGCGCCCCTCGTTGCCTATCTCTCTCCATGTCTTGCCTCCGTCATTTGTCACCTGGGAGACTGTCTCCACACTGTATACGGTATTCACATCCTTCGGATCGCAATATATCTTGTTATAGTATTGTCCGCTCTCATTATGCCTGCTCATCTTCTCCCATGATGCTCCTCTGTTTGTTGTTCTGAAGAAGCCACCGCTCTCACCCTGAGCTTCCATGATCAGGTACAGAAAATCGCTGTTGACAGGTGATATGGCAATGCCCATACCACCGATGTCTCCCTTCGGGAGGCCGTTCATTATCTTGTCGAATGACATGCCTCCGTTGGTTGATTTGTACACTGCCGACTCCGGTCCTCCGCTGATCTTCTGTCCTACATGCCTGCGTCGCTGTTCTGAGGTGGCATAGACCACGTCAGGGTTGCGCTGGTCAAGCACCACATTGTTGATCCCGGTATTCTCACTGACGTTCAGTATCTTTTCCCAGGACTTGCCTCCGTTTATGCTTTTGTATAGCCCGCGGTCGCCTCCAGGGCCCCATACAGAGCCTTCGGCAGCGACATACACAACATCGCTGTTGCGTGGGTCGACAGCTATCTGGCCAATCTGTCTTGATTCTTTCAACCCCATATTCTTCCAGCTGTCGCCGGCGTCGTCTGAACGGTAAACGCCATCACCCCAGCCGAGGGCCCTCTGATGGTTATTCTCGCCCGTACCGGCCCAGATGACATTTTGGTTGTTCGGATCGATGGTAAGGCATCCTATGGCATATGCCCCATACTTGTCGAATACCGGCTGCCATGTGGTGCCGTTGTTGGTGCTCTTCCATATATTGCCTGAAGCCACACCGGCATATATCTCCGAATGGTTACAGGGATTAACGGCCAGGTCAGCAATTCGTCCTGAGGCCCATGCCGGGCCTACAGACCTGAACGATATACCGCTGTACAATGACGGAGAGACAGACGGTTTGATCTTATTTTCAGATTCTCTGGCATCTTTCTTTGCTTCTTTGTTTACTTCTTTCTTCTGTGCCCACAGGCTGACTGAACCTGCCAGTAAAAGAGCAAGTGCAACGGCAATAGTTCTTTTCATGTTATGATGCTTTGGTTTAACAAACGGAAAGCTAAGTTAAGAAAAGGATGGTTGTCAGCTGATTTTTTAACGTTATTTAATTATTTTGCTGCACATTGAAACAATCAGTGATGAACAGTACATATTTTACCCGCAGAACCATAAGGAAGTACGAGGAGAGGGATATCGAAGACGAACTCCTTGAAAAAATACTGACAGCCGGCATCAGGACCTCCACCACCGGCAACATGCAGGTTTACAGCGTCATAGTAACCCGCGATACCGCGATGAAGGAGCGCCTTGCTCCGGCTCATTTCAACCAGCCGATGGTGACAGCCGCTCCGGTGGTCCTCACTTTCTGTGCCGACTTCAACAGGTTTAACAGGTGGTGCCGACAGCGTGAGGCTGATCCGGGATATGACAATTTTCTTTCATTCATGACCGCTGCCGTTGACTCCCTGCTGGTGGCCCAGACAATATGCAATGCAGCCGAGGAGGAGGGGTTGGGGATATGTTATCTTGGTACGGTAACTTATAATGCCGACATGATCATCGATGTGCTTGAACTGCCCGCAGGGGTTGTGCCTGTTGCATCAGTGACTATGGGGTGGCCTGCAGAGATGCCGGATCAGGTTGACAGGCTGCCGCTGGAGGCTGTCATTCACAGGGAGAGGTACAGCGATTTTACCCCAGATATGATAGATGATATCTACAGGGCGAAGGAAGCCCGGCAGGACAACCTGGGGTTTGTAGCAGAGAACAGTAAAAAGACCCTTGCCCAGGTCTTCACTGAGGTGCGTTATAAGAAAGCTGACAATGAGTTCTTCTCAGACAAGTTTCTGGAGGTGCTCAGGAGGCAGGGATTCCTGGAATAGTGCATGAGGTAAAGGGCACAGTACTTTCGATTTTCGATTTATTTCCTGACACTATGGTTTACACCTGCCTGTGCCGTGGGGGTAATGACGATGTCATTGATGCAGACATGCGCCGGCAGTGAAGCACAGTAAAAAATCACCTCGGCCACATCTTCCCCTTTAAGTGCCCTGATACCTTTATAAACGGCATCAGCTCTTTCCCTGTCACCACGGAATCTTACCAGCGAGAACTCAGTCTCCACCATCCCGGGTGCAATATTGGTCACCTTGATGCCATGCTTCAGCAGGTCTATCCTCATACCTTTCGAGAGTGCATCCACGGCATGCTTTGAAGCGCAATAGACGCCTCCGTTCTCATAGACTTCCTTGCCGGCAATTGAAGAAATATTGATTATATGGCCTGATTGTCTGTTTACCATCCCAGGCACTATTGTGCGGGTCACATAAAGCAGACCCTTGACATTGGTATCTATCATCCGGTCCCAGTCATCCCTGTCTCCTTCGTCGATATGGCCCAGTCCTGCAGCCAGTCCTGCATTGTTGACAAGGATGTCAATCTTCTGCCACTCCTCGGGAAGATTTCCGAGATATTTTTCTACCTGTCTGATGTCGCGCACATCAAAACAGAGAGGCAGGACGTCAATTCCGTATTCCTGAACAAGATGTTCGGTGAGGTCATTAAGCCTGTCTTTCCTGCGGCCTGTTATAATCAGCCGGCATGCTGCCTCGGCAAACTTTATTGCTGTGGCTTCTCCTATACCTGATGTTGCACCTGTAATAAGAACAGTCTTTCTCATATTATGCGATTTTACAGTGAGGTAAATTTAATGAATAATGTGGGTATCTTTGGCGGTTATTATGAAAATGATGCAGGATATCAATCACAGGGGAGGAGCGCCCAAGGAAAGTGTCGAAACAATGTTCAATTCGATCTCCGGAAGCTATGACAGGCTCAACCTTATCCTTTCGTTCGGAACAGACAGACGATGGAGGAGACATGCCATTGATATCATAGGAAGTCATATCAGGCCGGTGAAAATCCTTGACGTTGCCACCGGGACAGGCGATCTCGCTGTGGCTGCACTGAGGCTTGACCCGGAGAAGATAACCGGCATTGACATCAGTGAAAAGATGCTGGCACTGGGACGTGAAAAAATTGCGCAGCTTGGCCATACCGGGAAGATAGAGCTGCTAAAGGGTGATTCTGAACATATTATGTATCCTGACAGGTCCTTTGACGTGGTGATGTCAGCTTTCGGGGTTCGTAATTTCGAGGATACATCCGCCGGTTTGAAGGAGATGTACAGGGTTCTTCGACCCGGCGGAATGATTATGGTGCTTGAATTTTCAAGGCCGGCGAAGTTTCCTATGAAGCAGTTTTACAGTTTGTATTTCACAAGGATCCTTCCATGGATTGGCAGGAAAGTATCGGGGGACCCCGGCGCCTATAATTACCTTCCCGAATCGGTGATGTCTTTTCCCGATAATGAAGATTTTCTTGAACTGTTACACGGGGCAGAGTTCATCAATACCGCACAGAAGAAAATGACAGGCGGTATTGTCAGTATCTACCACGGTTTCAGACAATGAATATTTCCGGGTACAATAATTTCCGGTTTTTTCGTTATATCTATTAGACCTTTATCCGAGTGTATAAGAGAATCCTCATATTGCTGATCCTGCTGATCCCGGTAGCGGCCACGGCGCAGAAAGCAAAGCCAAAAAATGATTCGAATTATGATGAGAGGTTGCTGCACTTCGGCTTCAGCATGGGCCTCAACACTATGGATTTCATTCCAAAGATGAATCCCGGTGACACCAACAACTGGACAGCGGAGGTGGTTTCATTAAAACCGGGAATAAACATTCAGATAGTGATGGATTACCGCCCTGCCACCTATTTTGATCTCAGGTTCCTTCCGGGTGTCTCTTTCGGTCAGCGCAACCTGAACTTCTATGATGAGGACGGTGTTCTGATCAATGATAAGCAACAGCTCGAATCTTCTTTCCTGGAGTTTCCGTTACTGATCAAGACCAAGGGTATGAGAATGAATAATTCAAGACCCTATTTAATCGGTGGAATTAACTTAAGGTATGACCTTGCCGCTAAAAAGGAGTACGATGAACAGAGTGCCGTCTATATGAGGCTCCGGAAAGCGGACCTGTATTATGAAGTTGGGGCAGGCATTGATTTTTATCTTCCTTATTTCAAGCTGACCATAGAAGCAAAGATGTCAAACGGATTGCGTGATGTGCTGGTGCATGATGAACCACATCCGTTCCACCCTCAATATGTCAACTCAATCGAGTCCCTGAAATCTCAGATCTGGACTATTTCCTTCCACTTCGAATAAATTATGGCTGCAGAACTCAGTCTGGTACTGCCGCCCGAGACAGCTTTTGATGAAGCTGCGCTGCGTACTTATCTGATCAGAAAGACCGGCAAAAACGACTTTGGTATGCGCATTGTCAGGCGTTCAGTCGATGCCCGCAGGCCACCGATAAAAGTCAACATGACAGTACAGCTCATTGATCCCGGCGAAACCGGTGATGAGATCCTTCCCTTAAAGCTAAAAGATGTTACCAGGGCACGTGAGGTGCTTATCGCAGGTTGCGGACCCGCCGGACTTTTCGCAGCATTACGGTTGATAGAGGCGGGACTGAGGCCGGTGATTATTGAACGGGGGAAGGAAGTGAGTGAGCGGAAACGCGATGTGGCGGCCATCAGCACAAAACATATCGTAGAGCCTGATTCAAACTACTGTTTCGGTGAAGGAGGTGCAGGCACCTTCTCCGACGGCAAGCTCTATACGAGATCAAAAAAGAGAGGTGACAACAGGAGGGTGCTCGAGCTGCTGGTCCTTAACGGGGCTGACCCGGCAATACTTTATGAAGCCCATCCGCATCTCGGCACAGACAGGCTCCCCGGAATAATCACAGCAGTACGGAAAACCATCCTGGAGGCCGGCGGAATGGTTTTGTTCGGCAGCCGTATCACAGACATAACCATTGAAGGTGGCAAATTCCGTGGAGTAACAGTCAACGGTAACGAAGGCATAAGGGCTGATGACCTTATACTGGCCACCGGCCATTCGGCACGCGATATCTATCAGATCCTCTCAGAAAACGATGTGAGCCTGGAATACAAACCCTTTGCTGCCGGCGTCAGGGTGGAGCATCCGCAGGAGCTCATTGACAGGATACAGTATCATGGCAAGGCAAGAGGAAAATACCTTCCTGCTGCGGCATATTACCTTGTCACCCAGGTAGCAGGACGAGGCGTTTATTCATTCTGCATGTGTCCCGGCGGTTTCATGGTCCCTTCGGCCACAGCGCCCGGAGAGGTTGTGGTGAACGGCATGTCACCTTCTCACCGCAACTCCGTGTGGGCCAACAGCGGTATTGTCACGGAGCTGAGGGAGGAAGATGTCAGGAAACAGGGCGAAGGTCCGCTGGCAGGATTGGCTTACCAGTCTGTTCTTGAAAAGAATGCATGGAGGGAGGGCGGGATGACGCAGTCTGCCCCGGCACAGAGACTGGTCGATTTTGTTGAAGGAAAACCGTCATCCTCGCTGCCTGAAGGATCATACTTCCCGGGGCTGACAGCATCTCCACTGCATGAATGGCTGCCTGAGGAAATATCCATGCGCCTGCGTGAAGGATTGAAAGAATTCGGGAGGAAAATGAGAGGCTTTCTCACTAACGAGGCGCTGGTGGCTGCGGTAGAGTCACGCACTTCATCGCCTGTCCGGATAACTCGTGATCCCGGCCAACTGAATGCCGTAAATATCACAGGGCTGTTTCCAGCCGGCGAAGGTGCCGGCTATGCAGGTGGAATTGTATCATCGGCTGTCGACGGGATGCTCGTCGCGGAGAGGATAGTCCTAAAGTCGAAGGTCTGAAGGTCTGAGGGTCTGAAGTCTGAGGGTCTGAAGTCTGAAGGTCTGAAGTCTGAGGGTCATGCAATAGTACAATCGTGCAATTCTGCCAATACTTGACTTTAGACTTTTTGATTTAGACTTTTAGACTTTAGACTTTTGACCTCACTTTCTTCTTCGGGCGAATTCCGAGCAGATTATTGCAGCTGCCATGCTGACATTCAGTGATTCTATACCTGCCTGTGGCTTAGCGGGACCGGGAATGGTGATACGTTCAGTTACATAATCAAGGAGCCCGTCAGAGATACCTTTTGATTCATTCCCCAGGAGTATTAAGCCTTCACTGCCCAGCGGACTTTCGTATACAGACCTTCCGTCCATGGTAGCACCGTAAACATTCAACCCGTGAGCCTGTGCCTTACCCAGGATTGGCCCGAGTGGCTGGTAATAAGCCATGGTGTGGATGAATGCACCCATCGATGCCTGTATCACCTTGGGATTATAAAAGTCGACACAGTCGGGTGAGCATATAATGTTCCTGATACCGAACCAGGCGGCAATACGCACTATTGTTCCAAGATTACCCGGATCCTGAACATATTCAAGCACAAGGGTTAGCCTTCCGTTGAGTATCTCATCTGAAAAGGTCTGTTTTTTCATCGCTGCTACCGCCAGAACATTGTGCGGCGTCTTGAGTGAGCTGATGCTTCTGAGATCATCATAGCTGACTGTGACAACCTCATCTGCACCCGTGATTACTTTTTCCGGCTCACCGTTGATCCATTCGGGCTTGCCGGCAAGAAGTGTTACCCTGTTGCCTGCCATTATGTACTCCCTCACCAGCTTATCGCCCTCGATGACAAAGAGCAAACCATCCTCCCTGACCTTCCTTTTCTGCAGAGAGAGTATCATTTTTGCCTGGTGCCGGGTAATCATCCTATGCATTCTTCTGTAATTGAGAATAGAGTATAATATGATATATTTGCTATCATTATTCTTTCCGGAAAATTGACCGATCAGAGAACAAATATAAAAATTACTGTCCCGAAACTGTGTATGGTGCTGTTCATTATTTTAACAGCGGCTTCCTGCAATCCGACAAAATATGTTCCCTCCGGAGATGTGCTCCTGAATAAGTATAACCTGATTATTGAAAGGACCGATGAACCGCTGCCGCCTACTGTGACTAAAGGTGCAATGAAACCTTATATCAAGCAGCAGCCTAATAAAAAGATCTTCGGTACAAGGTTCCACCTCGGTCTTTTTAATCTTTCAAATATTGAAAAGGAAAAGTGGCCTCACGGCTGGCTCAGGAAAATTGGTGAGGAACCCGTGATCTTTGATCCTTTATCAGCCACCAGGTCAGCAGAACAGATAAAAAGTTATCTCTGGTCAAAAGGATTCTTCAACGCATCTGTCAATGATACGGTCAGGACAGAAAAAAATGAGGCCATAGTATATTTCAACGTGGTTCCCGGGAAGCCATATACCATTGCTGATATTAGGTATGACATACAGGATTCAATGGTCTACGGCCTTGTGATCATGGACACAATTAACTGTATGATTAAGAAGGGGATGATATATGACGTTGACCAGTTGCAGAACGAACGTCAGCGGCTGGAGAGGTATATCAGGGATGTCGGCTTTTATGCATTTTCAACTGAAGATATCTATTTCAGGGTCGACAGCTCCCTGATGAACCGTCAGGTAATTGTATATTATGTTGTAGCACGCAAATCGTCACTTGACAGCCAGGGTCGCCTTGTGTATACCAACCATAATATGTACCGTATCAGGGATGTCTACGTCTTCCCTGAGTTCGATCCTAAACTGACTCTCACGGAGGGAGAGGCATATACCCGGACATTTGACACTTCATATTATAAAGGTATCTATTATGTTGCACCGCCGGGCAGATTCCTCATCAAACCAGAAGTTATCAACCAGTCGTTATATGTCTCCCCCGGAGCTCTTTTCAGCCTGACCAAGTCAGAGCAAACCCAGGCGCGTCTTTCGGACATGAAGAACCACAGGCTCGTTAATGTTACTTATATGGATGCCGGGAGAAGTCCCAATGTTATGCGCAATGAGAGCTTGCTCGATTGTATCATACAGCTCACTCCGATGCAGCGGCAGTCGTTCACGGTGGAGCTTGAAGGCACCAGTACGGGAGGAAACCTGGGAGGAGCCCTTAACTTTTTATACCAGAACAAGAGCCTGTTCAGGGGGGCTGAGCTCTTCAACATGAAGCTGAAAGGGGCATATGAGAGAGTAAACATCGAAGAGTTTAAAAATACGTATGAGGCCGGCCTGGAGACCAGCCTCAGACTTCCCAAGTTACTGGTACCTTTTCCTGTCAGGGAGAGTATCATCCGCAACCGTGACCCGAAGACAATTTTGCAGGCGGGCTATAACCGGCAGAGTGTTCCTGTGTACACCAGGACGATAGCTAATGTCTCCGCCGGATATGCGTGGAAAGGAAACAACTGGACAAAGCACAGTTTTAACCCCTTGTCATTTGATGTTGTAAAACTTCCGTTCGTGGACCCTGAATTCCAGGCGATGGTCGATACTACATCATATCTTGCCTATTCATTTCGCCCTGTAATGGTTCTTGGAGGTATGTATGACTTCATTTTCAACAATCAGATGAGACAGAATTCAAGGCGATACTGGGTTATACGGTGCGGATTTGATGTCGCCGGCAACTTTCTTAACCTAACGTACAATCTTGCCGGAGCAGAAAAAGCGACGGATGACACCTATCATTTCCTGGGCCAGCCCTTTGCACAGTTCGTGAAGGGGGAGATAGATGCCAGTTACCATTATAAATTAAATGAAGCAAGCAACATTGTATACAGGTTTTTTGCCGGCGTGGGTTGGCCTTACGGCAATACATGGAAGGCTATGCCCTTTGAAGAGCAGTATTTCGGAGGAGGAGCCAATGACATAAGGGCATGGGTGGTGAGAACACTCGGTCCGGGCTCGTATGTCCTTACCAAAGATGCATTTATTAACCAGACAGCAGACATAAAGCTTATAGGCAACATCGAGTACAGGTTCAAGCTATTCTGGATACTTGAAGGAGCCACCTTTCTTGATATTGGTAACATCTGGACTTTCAGGGATGATGAGGGCAGACCTGGTGGCCAGTTCAAATTTAACTCATTCCTTAATGACCTTGCGGTGGGGACAGGAGTGGGTTTGCGGTTTGATATCAAATTCGTGCTGCTCAGGGCTGATTTCGGATTTAAACTGCGTGATCCCCAGGCTATAACAGGAAGAAGATGGAGACCCCTCACAGGAGATTACAATATCAAAGATGATGCGACGATGGTGATTGGTATCGGATATCCGTTCTGATCCTCCTGCCTATTGACATGTATGCCTGATTTGTTTATATTGCATTGTCTCGTGCTTTAATAATGTGAAACCTTTCAGGAAGATATTTACTGAATTGTTCGGATTCGACCGCAGGGAGAGGCGTGGCACCTATGTGCTGGCAGTGATGCTGGTCGTGTTGCTGCTTGTCAGGGTTTTCACCCTCAGGCCGGACACGGAACATTTAAATGATGATCTAATTGCACCTGCCCGGCCTGCTGATCAGACTGCCAGGCAGGCTGAAAACAGTTCACCGGCGCTATTCACTTTTGATCCCAACACTGCATCGCTCACTGACCTTTTGAGTCTGGGCCTGACTGAACGACAGGCTAAAACACTGATAAGCTATCGTTCCAGCGGCGCACGCTTTCGCATACCGCAGGACCTGAAAAAGGTTTACGGAATCGATTCTCTGACATCGACCCTGCTGATCCCCTGGATTAAGATAGCTGATATCCAGGGTACCGACAGACCGGTACGCCGGGGTACGATACCTGACAAAGCCGTAGAGCCTGAGACAGCAGTGTCTGAGGTGGCCGCGATGGCCGCGGTGGAGATGATCGATCTTAACAGGTGCACAGCTTCGGACCTCCTGAGGTTACCCGGCATAGGCCCGGTGCTGTCAGAGAGGATCATCAGGTACCGTGGTTTACTCGGCGGATTTGTTGACACTGAACAGTTATACGAGGTTTACGGACTTGACAGTTCAGTTGTCATACTCATCAGCGCAACGCTCACCCTGACCTACGATTTAGTCAGGCCACTCATGCTCGACAGCTGCTCATTCAGCGAGCTGGCGAGACATCCGTATATCGGGTCATCGACCGCACGACTGATCGCCAAGTACCGGTCGCTCATGGACACCCCGGTAACACTCGGCGACATGGTGAGGCAAAAGGTCATGAGTCCTCAGCAGGCTTTGCGTCTGGCGCCCTATGTATGGCATTCCCCGGACGCTGCAGGCGAGGAATACGAATTTATTTTGTCAAAAGTTTTGAAATGAAGTTCATACATATTAATTTTGCGGCTCGTTTTAACATAAAGTTGAATTATGATTATTGTACCGGTAAAAGAAGGCGAAAACATTGACAGGGCTCTTAAGAAATTCAAGAGAAAATTTGAAAAAACGGGTGTCATCCGTGAGCTCAGGACGCGTCAGGCTTTTATCAAACCCTCGGTACGCCGCAGGGAAGCGATAAAGAAAGCCGTTTATGTTCAGCATCTGCAGCAGGAAGAGGAATAACAACCTTACTGCTTTATATTTCTGATTAAAAAAATCTTAAAAGGTTCCTTTTATGGACAAAAAGGAATCGTTCCTGCAATATATCCGGACCGAGAAACGCTATTCCCGGAATACCGTATCTTCATACAAGAACGACTTAGACCAGTTTTTTAAGTGGTTGGGAGTGAATGCCCCTGATCTCACTGCCGAGGATGTGACCTCTGGCGAGGTGAGAGCATGGATGGTGTCAATCATTGAGAACGGTTGTGCCACAGGAACGGTTCACAGGAAAATGTCCGCACTGCGTTCATTTTACCGTTACATGAGGAAACACGGCACAAGCAGCTCTGATCCCATGTCGGGGCTGAAGCTTCCGAAGAAATCCAGGCAGCTGCCGGTCTTTGTTGCCGAAGAGGCACTTGACAGGCTTCTTGACGACTACAAATTCGGAGATAATTTTTCAGGTATCCGTGACAGGACTATCATAGAATTTTTATATCTTACAGGCATGAGGCGATCAGAGCTGATAAACCTGCGTGACGAGGATGTGGATCTCTCTTCAGGTCAGGTCAGGGTGACGGGCAAGCGAAACAAGCAGAGAGTTATTCCTCTGACCGCCAGCTTCTTAAAATCACTGGAAATATATCTTCAGGCCCGGAGCAAAACAATTCATGCCGGTGAATGGTTTTTTGTCACAGACAAGGGGAACAAACTGTACGACAAAGGTGTTTATAATACAGTGAGAAGGTATCTCTCCATGGTGACAACCGTTGAAAAGAAAAGCCCGCATGTTCTGCGTCATACTTTTGCCACGCACATGCTGAACCATGG
Source organism: uncultured Bacteroidales bacterium (assembly GCA_963828395.1). Lineage (GTDB taxonomy): Bacteria > Bacteroidota > Bacteroidia > Bacteroidales > VadinHA17 > SR-FBR-E99. The sequence goes on along the minus strand of CAWHED010000001.1, from coordinate 838,582 downwards.
TGCCGACCTCAATTCGATAAAGGAGTTGCTGGGACACGCCAGTTTATCTGCTACTCAGGTTTACACTCACAACACATTCGAACAGTTAAAGAAAGTATACAACCAGGCTCATCCCAGGGCCTAAAAACCAATAACAGGAGGTACTGCCATGAATATTCAGATCCATTCGCTCAAGTTTGATGCAGACAAGAAACTGCTTGATTTTGTAACCCAGAAGGTGAACAAGTTATCTCTTGTGACCGATGATATTGTCAGTGCAGAGATAATCCTTAAGCTTGAAAAGGATGAAGAGAGGGAGAACAAGGTGACTGAGATCAGGGTAGAATATCCCAAGGGGCCTCTTTTTGCACGGAAGCAGAGCAAGACATTTGAAGAAGCGACCGATCTGGTGATCGCCGCCCTTAAACGGCAGATAGTCAAACAGAAGGGTAAGATGCGAGGGGAGTAGTTTCCTCCGGCCAAAAAAACTTCACATAATTTTTGAGATTTGAAATTTTAATTCCTACATTTGCAAACCGATTTTTGAGGGTATTATTCTCATAAATCGGCCGTTCTTTCAAATGCCGATGTAGCTCAGTTGGCCAGAGCAGCTGATTTGTAATCTGCAGGTCGGGGGTTCGATTCCCTTCATCGGCTCATTAATGATGAGTATGTGTATGTCTAACCAGACATGCCTGCATGAAGGGGGAGATACCAAAGTGGCCAACTGGGGCAGACTGTAAATCTGCTGTCGAATGACTTCGTAGGTTCGAATCCTGCTCTCCCCACTCTTTCATTGCAGGACAGCAAAGTGCTCTTTCCCCGGAAAGCGTACCAGGGCACTGGTGACAGTATAAGCGGGAGTAGCTCAGTTGGTAGAGCAATAGCCCTCCAAGCTATGGGTCGCGAGTTCGAGTCTCGTTTCCCGCTCAAAAGCCGATGTAGCTCAGGGGTAGAGCACTTCCTTGGTAAGGAAGGGGTCATGAGTTCAATTCTCATCATCGGCTCGAAAGAATTTTAATTGTATTTGGATGTATTTGGATGTAAATAATTTAATAAGCTTCTAGTTATGGCAAAAGAAAAATTTGACAGGTCGAAGCCACACGTTAATATCGGTACTATCGGTCACGTCGACCACGGCAAGACCACTTTGACAGCTGCTATTACGATGGTTCTCGCAAAGAAAGGTCTCTCGGAAATCAGGGACTTTGATTCAATCGACAATGCTCCGGAGGAAAAGGAAAGGGGTATTACGATCAACACAGCTCACGTTGAGTATTCAACGGCGAACCGTCACTATGCTCACGTCGACTGTCCCGGACACGCTGACTATGTAAAGAACATGGTTACAGGTGCTGCCCAGATGGACGGTGCGATCATCGTTGTTGCTGCTACTGACGGCCCGATGCCTCAGACACGCGAACATATCCTTCTCGCCCGTCAGGTAAACGTTCCGAAAATTGTGGTCTTCCTTAATAAGGTTGACCTTGTCGATGATGAGGAGCTTATTGACCTTGTTGAGATGGAAATACGTGACCTTCTGAACTTCTATAAGTATGACGGTGACGGATGTCCCGTTATCCGCGGCTCAGCCCTCGGCGCTATGAACCACGAACCCAAATGGGAAGAAAAGGTCATGGAACTGATGGATGCAGTTGACTCATTCATTCCGATACCATTGCGCGAGAATGAGAAACCGTTCCTCATGCCGGTTGAAGACATTTTCTCAATCACCGGACGTGGTACAGTTGCCACAGGCCGTATTGAGACCGGTGTTGTTCATACAGGTGATGAGCTCGAGATCGTAGGTCTTGGTGCAGAAAAACGCAGGTCAGTATGTACCGGCGTTGAGATGTTCCGCAAAATACTGGATCAGGGTGAAGCAGGTGACAACGTCGGTCTGCTGCTCCGCGGTGTCGACAAGAAAGAGATAAAGAGAGGACATGTACTTGCCAAACCGGGTTCTATCACACCTCACACCAAATTCAAGGCTGAGGTGTACGTGCTCAAGAAAGAAGAAGGTGGCCGTCACACTCCGTTCCACAACCATTATCGTCCCCAGTTCTATCTGAGAACTCTCGACATAACCGGTGAGATCACTCTCCCTGAAGGAACAGAGATGGTAATGCCAGGTGATAACGTAACCATCACCGTCGACCTTATCTATCCTGTGGCTATCAACAAGAACCTCCGTTTTGCTATCCGCGAAGGCGGCCGTACAGTGGGAGCTGGTCAGGTTATTGAAATACTTGACTAAGACCTTATATATAATGGTATCCGCCGTCCGTCGGCTGACGGACGGGCGGGTGTCATTGAAAATGTACACGGGTGTAGCTCAGTTGGTAGAGCACTGGTCTCCAAAACCAGGTGTCGGGAGTTCGAGTCTCTCCTCCCGTGCTAAATCGAAGTCTTGAAATGAAAGTACTTAATTATTTTAAAGAATCATACAACGAACTGATGCATAAGGTGACCTGGCCAGCGTGGAGTGAGCTTCAGGGCAGCGCCACCCTTGTTCTGGTCACATCGGTGATCCTCGCCATAGTGATATGGATGATGGATTTTACCTTTGAAAAGATTATGAGCACAGTTTACGGTTGGTTGTATTAATAAGATGACGATCACAAATGAGTGAGAACGTTAAAAAGTGGTATGTGCTCAGGGCTATCGGCGGCAAGGAGAAGAAAGTGAAGGAATATCTCGAGAATGAGATCGTGCGCCTGAAACTGCAGGATTACATAACACAGGTACTCATCCCGACGGAGAAGGTTTACCAGATACGTTCAGGCAAGAAGATAAGCAAGGAACGCAACTTCTTTCCCGGATATGTCATAGTGGAAGCCGCACTCGTCGGTGAAGTGCCTCATGTGTTACGCAACGTGCCCAATGTGCTCGGTTTTCTCGGGACACAATCGGGCGAGCCGACACCGATACGCAAGGCAGAAATAAACCGTATCCTGGGCAAGGTAGATGAACTTGCCGCAAGCGATGAAGAGCTTAATGTGCCCTTCGTCGTAGGGGAGACGGTGAAAGTGATAGATGGCCCCTTCAACAGCTTCTCAGGAGTTATTGAAGAGGTTAACGAAGAGAAGCGTAAGCTTAAAGTGATGGTCAAGATCTTCGGACGAAAGACCCCGCTTGAACTTAGCTTCATGCAGGTAGAGAAAGAAAGTTAGGAAATCAGGAAATTGACAACCGTGAATTATAATGCTTCCTTAAACGGTCGTCATGCTCTCGCTATAAACAATGCAAATTTTTAATTATGGCAAAAGAAGTTGCTGGATTAATCAAATTACAGATTAAAGGCGGAGCAGCCAATCCATCTCCACCGGTAGGACCCGCACTGGGTTCCAAAGGTGTGAATATCATGGAGTTTTGTAAACAGTTCAATGCCCGTACCCAGGACATGGCAGGGAAGGTCATCCCGGTGATTATCACCGTGTACAATGACAAGTCTTTTGAATTTATCACAAAGACACCTCCCGTTGCCGTCCAGATTATCGAGGCTTCCAAGACAAAGAAAGGCTCTCCGGAGCCCAACCGTAACAAGGTGGCATCAATAACATGGAAACAGGTAAAGACTATTGCTGAGGCAAAGATGCAGGATTTAAACTGCTTCACCCTCAACTCCGCGATGAAGATGGTGGCTGGCACGGCCAGGAGTATGGGCATCACCGTGACCGGTGAATTCCCGGGTAAATAAACTTAATAAGTGTATAAAAATGGCTAAGCTTACCAAGAATCAGAAGTTTGCCCTCGAGAAAATCGAGCATGGCAAGCTCTATACTTTGTCAGAAGCGGCAGCATTGGTAAAAGATATCACGACATCAAAGTTTGATGCTTCGGTTGATCTTGATGTAAGGCTGGGAATTGACCCCCGCAAATCGAATCAGATGGTTCGCGGTGTCGTTTCCCTTCCTCACGGTACAGGTAAGGAGGTCAGGGTTCTGGCTCTCGTAACACCTGACAAGGTGGCTGAAGCAACAGAAGCAGGCGCAGATTATGTGGGGTTGGAAGAGTGGGTTGAGAAGATCAAGGGCGGCTGGACGGATGTTGATGTAATTATTACCATGCCCTCAGTGATGGGTAAGATAGGTCAGTTAGGACGCGTGCTTGGTCCCCGTGGACTCATGCCGAACCCAAAAAGCGGCACCGTAACCATGGAGATCAGCAAGGCTGTAAAAGAGGTCAAGCAGGGAAAAATCGACTTTAAAGTTGACAAAGCCGGTATAGTACATGCTTCCATCGGAAAAGTATCCTTTGAACCTCATAAGATCGTAGAGAACGCCAAAGAGTTTCTCGGAATGATCAACAAACTCAAACCCACCTCGGCTAAAGGAACATACATCAGAAGTATATTCCTGTCAAGCACAATGAGCGCGGGCCTGAAGGTTGATCCCAAGAGCCTTGACGTGTAACTGAAAGCTAAACCTCAGAGAGATTATGAGAAGAGACGAAAAATCCGAAATAATTAACAGTCTGGCTGATATTCTGAAAGAATACAGTCACTTTTACCTGACTGACACTGCACAGCTCAATGCTGCTGACACCAGTGATCTAAGACGGAAGTGTTTTGAGAACCAGATAAGACTGGTTGTCGTGAAGAACACACTCCTGAAAAGAGCGCTGGAGCAGACAGGCCTTGAATGCGGAGAACTGTTCCCCGTGCTTAAAGGTTCGACTGCTGTTATGTTCTCGAATAACGGAAATACTCCCGCAAAAATGATCAGGGAGTTCCGTAAATCGCATCCCAAACCACTGATTAAAGGAGCGTATGTCGCAGAATCGGTATATGTCGGTGAAAACCTTCTTGAGACCCTCGTGGCCCTCAAGTCAAAAGAGGAGCTCATCGGAGATATCTTAACCCTGCTCCAGTCGCCCGCGAAGAATGTTATCTCCGCGCTGCAGTCAGGCGGTTCAAAAATTCATGGTGTTCTTGAAACACTGTCAAAGAAGTAATTATTAATAGTAATCAAATTAAAATTCATAATAGAAATGGCAGATCTTAAGAAATTTGCAGAAGAGTTGGTGAACTTAACCGTTAAAGAGGTTAATGAGCTTGCGAAAATACTGAAAGATGAGTATGGCATTGAACCTGCAGCCGCAGCAGTGGCTGTTGCAGCACCGTCAGGCAGCGGAGACGCTCCTGTTGTTGCTGAGAAAAGTTCTTTCGATGTTATCCTTAAAAATGCAGGCGGCCAGAAGCTTCAGATCGTTAAGCTGGTGAAAGATATCACAGGCCTCGGTCTTAAAGAAGCCAAAGCTGTCGTTGACGCCGCTCCGTCACCCGTTAAAGAAGGTGTATCAAAAGAAGAGGCTGAGAACATTAAGAAGCAATTGGAAGACTCAGGAGCTGAAGTTGAACTTAAATAAGCTATACCTGACAACCGGGTTTACAGGTTTAGTTCCGCCATCCGGCGGAGCTAAGCCTTTTTGGCATTTTTAATAAGTTCACTTAATCCTACCATAATGTCCTCGAAAAATAACGAACGCGTAAGTTTCGCATCTAAGAAAGATCAGCTCGAATATCCTGATTTTCTTGAGATTCAATTAAAGTCTTTTGCCGATTTTTTCCAGCTCGGCACCACACCTGAGAACAGGAGGAAAGAAAACCTTTACCAGGTTTTCATGGAGAACTTCCCCATCACAGACACCAGAAACAATTTTGTGCTGGAGTTTCTGGATTATTCCATTGACCCTCCGAGATATACCATTGATGAGTGTATTGAGAGAGGCCTGACCTTCAGCGTTCCGCTGAAAGCCAAACTAAAATTATACTGCACCGATCCCGAGCATGAGGATTTTGACACGGTGATCCAGGATGTATACCTGGGTGTCATTCCCTACATGACCGAGCGTGGTACATTTGTCATTAACGGCGCTGAGAGGGTTGTCGTCTCACAGCTCCACAGATCACCCGGCGTGTTCTTCGGACAGAGCATCCACGCCAACGGCACCAAGCTTTATTCAGCACGCATCATCCCATTCAAGGGATCGTGGATAGAGTTTGCCACCGACATCAATAATGTGATGTACGCCTATATCGACAGAAAGAAGAAACTGCCTGTCACCACCCTTCTCAGGGCTATCGGCTTCGAGGGAGATAAGGATATCCTTGAGATATTCAACCTTGCTGAAGAGCATAAGGTCTCAAAGGTGAACATCAAGAAACTCGTCGGCCGCAAGCTCGCTGCAAGGGTTCTCCGTACATGGGTCGAGGATTTCGTTGATGAGGATACGGGTGAGGTTGTCTCCATCGAACGTAACGAGGTAGTGCTCGACAGAGAGACGGTGATTGAAAATGAACATATTGACCTGATAGTTGACTCAGGGGCAAAATCGATCCTGCTTCACCGCGAGGATGTGAGCCTGTCTGACTTTGCTATCATATACAATACCTTGCAGAAAGACCCCTGCAACTCTGAGAAAGAGGCTGTGATATACATCTACCGTCAGCTCCGCCGCGGCCGCCGATGCTAATGCGGAGCCGCCGGATGAAGCTACGGCACGTGATGTCATCGACAAGCTCTTCTTTTCGGATAAACGTTATGATCTTGGCGAGGTGGGACGCTTCCGCATAAACCGCAAGCTGAAGCTTAACATCGACATGAACACCAAGATCCTGACAAGGGAGGATATTATCGCCATTATACGGTACCTGATAGAGCTCATCAACTCAAAGACTGATGTTGATGACATTGACCACCTGAGCAACAGGAGGGTGCGTACCGTTGGTGAACAGCTGTCAGCGCAGTTCAGTGTGGGCCTTGCCCGCATGGCCCGTACGATACGTGAGCGCATGAACGTCAGGGATAATGAGGTCTTCACACCTGTTGACCTCATCAATTCAAAGACCCTGTCGTCGGTAATAAACTCATTCTTCGGTACCAACCAGCTGTCACAGTTCATGGATCAGACCAATCCGCTGGCAGAGATGACCCACAAGCGTCGCCTTTCAGCCCTCGGCCCGGGCGGTCTGTCGCGTGAACGCGCAGGATTTGAGGTCCGTGACGTACACTATACGCACTACGGCCGTCTCTGTCCCATCGAGACACCTGAAGGACCGAATATCGGTCTGATATCTTCACTGTGTGTTTATGCCAAGATCAATAATCTCGGCTTCATCGAGACACCATACCGTGACGTTGTCAATGGTAAGGTCGATCTCAGGAATGATGACGTAAAGTGGCTTACCGCTGAGGACGAAGAGTACCTGACCGTAGCGCAGGCCAATGCTCCGCTGAATGCAGACGGTACCTTCAAGAACCCGAGGGCCAAGTCAAGGCTGGGGGCAGACTATCCGTACGAGGAGATTGCAAAGGTGCAGATGATGGATGTGGCGCCAAATCAGATTGCATCAATAGCTGCATCACTGATACCTTTCCTCGAGCATGATGATGCCAACCGTGCACTCATGGGATCGAACATGATGAGGCAGGCAGTGCCCCTGGTAAGGCCTGAAGCACCTATTGTCGGCACCGGACTGGAAGCACAGGTCATAAAAGACTCAAGGATACTGATAGTCTCCGAAGGCGACGGCGTAATCGAATACGTTGATTCAAACGAGATTGTGGTAAGATACTCCAGGACAGATGAGGAAAAGTTCGTCAGCTTTGATGATGACGTCAAACACTACGCCCTGCCCAAGTACCATAAGACAAACCAGAATACGACTATCAACCTCGTTCCGATAGTTAGGAAAGGGGAGAAAGTTGTAAAAGGACAGGTGCTTACCGAAGGGTATGGCACCAAGAACGGTGAACTGGCCCTTGGCCGTAACCTGAAGGTGGCTTTCATGCCATGGAAGGGATACAACTTTGAGGATGCCATCGTGCTAAGTGAAAAGGTAGTGCAGGAAGATATCTTCACTTCAGTTCACATAGATGAATACCTTCTCGAAGTCCGCGACACCAAACGCGGTATGGAAGAGCTTACCTCCGATATACCGAACGTGAGTGAAGAGGCAACGAAGAACCTTGATGAGAACGGTCTCATAAGGATAGGCGCCCAGATCAGACCCGGTGACATACTGATCGGAAAGATCACGCCAAAAGGCGAATCTGATCCTTCACCTGAGGAGAAGCTCCTAAGAGCCATCTTCGGAGACAAGGCCGGTGATGTTAAGGATGCCTCACTCAAAGCCGGACCGTCTCTTGAAGGTGTGGTCATTGACAAGAAGCTCTTTACCAGGGCCATCAAGGACCGCAAGGCCAAGACAGCCGAGAAGCCTTTGCTTGACAAGATCGATGCTGATTTCAACAGAACGGCGGATGATCTGAAGGCACGCCTTGTAGACAAGCTCTTTATACTTGTGAATGGCAAGACTTCGCAGGGAGTGAAAGATTATCTGAACGTGGATGTAATCCCAAAGGGAGCCAAATTCACGCTTAAGCAGCTGCAGGAGATTGATTACCTGAATGTCAACCCCAACAAGTGGACGACGGACAAGAAAAAGAATGACAGCATCAAACAGCTTCTCCATAACTATATCATCAAACACAAGGAGATAGACGGTGTATACAAGAGGAAGAGGTACAACATCACCATTGGTGATGAGCTGCCTGCAGGCATAGTAAGGCTTGCCAAGGTATATATTGCCAAGAAGCGCAAGGTGAGGGTCGGTGACAAGATGGCCGGACGTCACGGTAACAAGGGTATTGTTGCCAAGATAGTACGTGCTGAAGACATGCCGTTCCTTGCTGACGGAACACCGGTGGACATTGTTCTTAACCCGCTGGGTGTACCTTCAAGGATGAACCTCGGACAGATTTACGAGACTGTCCTTGGGTGGGCAGGCAAGGAGCTTGGAATGCATTTCTCAACTCCGATATTCGACGGAGCGAAGCAGGATGAGATCCATGACCTGACGGAGAAGGCCGGCATACCGCGCAACGGTACCACCTACCTCTATGACGGAGGCACGGGTGACCGGTTTGACCAGCCAGCCACTGTGGGAATGATCTATATGCTCAAACTCGGCCACATGGTTGATGACAAGATGCACGCCCGTTCAATAGGGCCGTATTCGCTCATCACCCAGCAGCCTCTCGGAGGCAAGGCACAGTTTGGCGGCCAGAGGTTTGGTGAGATGGAAGTATGGGCGCTTGAAGCATTCGGCGCTGCCCATATACTCCAGGAGATACTTACTATCAAGTCCGACGATGTGATAGGAAGGGCAAAAGCTTACGAGGCTATCGTCAAGGGTGAACCGATGCCACTTCCGGGCATCCCAGAGTCGCTTAACGTGCTTCTGCACGAGCTGAGGGGACTGGGCCTGAGCATCAACCTTGAATAGACCAGCCGAGTAAATAACCAAGATAAAAAAAATAAAATATATGTCATTCAGAAGGGATAACAAACAGAAGACCAGCTACACGAAGATATCGATTGGGCTGGCATCGCCCGAAGAGATTCTTGACAAATCAAGCGGAGAAGTCCTGAAGCCTGAGACAATCAACTACCGTACATATAAGCCTGAACGCGACGGCCTCTTCTGCGAGAGGATCTTCGGCCCGGTCAAAGACTATGAATGTCATTGCGGGAAGTACAAAAGAATACGGTATAAGGGAATTGTTTGCGACCGTTGCGGTGTTGAAGTGACGGAGAAGAAGGTAAGACGTGAGCGCATGGGACACATAGCACTGGTGGTGCCTGTAGCTCATATATGGTACTTCAGATCACTTCCGAACAAGATCGGATACCTCCTGGGACTACCGACAAAAAAGCTTGACAGCATCATATACTATGAAAAATACGTTGTCATCAATCCAGGTGTAAAAGCTGTTGACGGAGTCAAATATCTCGATTTCCTCTCCGAAGAGGAATATATGGAGATTGCTGAGACACTGCCCAAGGAGAACCAATATCTTGATGATGATCATCCAGACAAGTTTGTAGCAGAGATGGGAGCTGAGGCTCTGTACAAGCTGCTGGGCAAGCTTGATCTCGATGAGCTTTCATATTCCCTTCGTCACCGCGCAAACACCGAGACCTCTCAACAGCGCAAGAGCGAGGCTCTCAAGAGGCTCCAGGTGGTTGAAGCATTCAGGGAGTCAAAGAACATCAACAGACCTGAGTGGATGATAGTTAAGATAGTACCCGTCATCCCTCCGGAGCTGAGACCTCTTGTTCCGCTCGATGGCGGACGGTTCGCTACCAGTGACCTTAATGACCTGTACCGCAGGGTGATAATACGCAATAACCGTCTGAAGAGACTGATAGAGATCAAGGCTCCCGAAGTGATCCTTCGTAATGAGAAAAGGATGCTGCAGGAAGCTGTCGACTCACTGTTTGACAACTCGCGCAAAGCGAACGCAGTCAAGACCGACGCCAACAGACCTCTGAAATCGCTGTCCGACAGCCTCAAGGGCAAGCAGGGACGTTTCCGTCAGAACCTTCTCGGTAAGAGGGTTGACTATTCAGCCCGTTCAGTCATTGTTGTCGGGCCTGAGCTGCACCTTCATGAATGCGGCATACCCAAAGACATGGCAGCAGAGCTCTACAAGCCGTTCATTATACGCAAGCTCATTGAGCGCGGTATAGTCAAGACTGTCAAGAGTGCGAAGAAGATCGTGGACCGCAAGGATCCGGTGGTGTGGGATATACTTGAGAATGTACTCAAGGGTCATCCCGTGTTACTCAACCGCGCTCCCACACTTCACAGGCTGGGTATCCAGGCTTTCCAGCCCAAGCTTATTGAGGGCAAGGCCATCCAGCTGCACCCGCTTGTATGTACGGCATTCAACGCTGACTTCGACGGTGACCAGATGGCTGTGCATCTCCCGCTTGGGAACGCCGCCATTATTGAGGCACAGATGCTGATGCTTGCATCACATAACATCCTCAATCCTGCCAACGGCGCGCCTATCACAGTGCCTTCACAGGACATGGTCCTCGGGTTATATTATATCACCAAGGCGCGTAAAAGCACTGAGCAGATAAAAGTAAAAGGTGAAGGTTCATCGTTCTATTCTCCTGATGAGGTGCGAATAGCATATAATGAAGGTAAGATTGATCTTCACGCGATCATTAAGGTAAAAGTTAACGACATGGTTGACGGCAAGAAGGTCAACCACCTGATCGAAACAACCGTCGGCCGCGTGCTCTTCAACGAGTTTGTGCCCGAAGAAGTAGGTTATCTCAATGAGCTGCTGACAAAGAAGTCGCTCAGGGATATTATCGGTACTGTGCTCAAGAAAGCCGGAACCGCCAAGACGGCAGACTTCCTTGATTCGATTAAGGATCTTGGATTCCGTATGGCATTTGTCGGAGGCCTGTCATTTAACCTTGATGACGTTATCATACCCAAGGAAAAAGAGATGTTTGTTGCCGAGGGTTATGAGCAGGTTGAAGAGGTGATCTCAAACTACAGCATGGGGTTCATCACCAACAATGAGAGGTACAACCAGATCATTGATATATGGACACATGTCAACGCACGACTGACTCAGAGCCTCATGAAGCAGCTTTCAACTGACAAGCAGGGCTTCAACTCAGTCTACATGATGCTTGACTCCGGCGCAAGAGGCTCCAAGGAGCAGATACGTCAGCTCTCAGGCATGAGAGGTCTTATGGCCAAGCCTCAGAAATCAGGATCAGCAACTTCAGAGATCATTGAGAACCCGATCCTCTCTAACTTCAAGGAGGGCCTTTCAGTTCTCGAATACTTCATCTCGACACACGGTGCACGCAAGGGTCTTGCAGACACCGCACTCAAGACTGCTGATGCAGGTTATCTGACCCGCCGTCTTGTTGATGTATCACAGGATGTGATCATAACCGAGGAGGACTGTGGCACACTGCGCGGTCTCGTGGCTACCGCCATCAAGAACAACGAGGAGGTAGTTGAATCTCTCTATGACAGAATTCTTGGCCGTACCACGGTTCATGATATTTATAACCCACTCACCGGCGAGCTGATTGTCTCCGCCGGAGAAGAGATCACCGAGGAACTTGCTAACCGGATTGACGAGTCACCCATTGAGCAGGTCGAGATACGATCGGTGCTCACCTGTGAGTCAAAGAAGGGTGTCTGTGCCAAGTGTTACGGACGTAACCTCGCAACAGGAAGAATGGTTCAGAAGGGTGAGGCATGCGGTGTAATTGCTGCACAGAGCATCGGCGAGCCGGGCACACAGCTTACACTGCGTACTTTCCACGTCGGGGGTACTGCATCAAACATCACGACAGAATCAAGCCTTATTGCCAGATACGGCGGTATCGCGGCCATTGAGGAGGTCAGAACGGTCTCAAGGAAAGACCCTGAGAAAGGCAAGGTAGATGTGGTTATCGGCCGTCTCGGTGAACTGAGGATCATGGACAAGAAGACCGGCATCGCACTCACTACCCATTCGATACCTTACGGCAGCAGGCTTTATATAAAGGCTAACCAGGAGATCGAAAAGGGCCAGCTGATTTGTGAATGGGATCCTTTCAATGCGGTTATCATATCCGAGGTTCCAGGCAAGGTGGCGTTTGACTACTTTATTGAGGGTGTTACCTTCCGTGAAGAGTCTGACGAGCAGACTGGCTTTAAAGAGAAGGTTATCATTGAGAGCAGGGACAAGACCAAGAACCCGGCCATAAAGATCATGTCTCCTGACGGAACCGAATTAAAATCGTACAACCTGCCCGTGGGCGCTCACCTGGTCACAGACCTTAACAAGCATGTAGTTGCAGGTGATACGATCGTGAAGATCCCAAGGTCAGTAGGCAAGTCGGGTGATATCACAGGCGGTCTGCCGCGTGTCACCGAACTCTTTGAAGCCCGTAACCCGTCTAACCCGGCCATCGTCACCGAGATTGACGGTGAGGTCACCTACGGCAAGATCAAGAGGGGTAACAGAGAAATAACCATCACCTCCAAATCAGGAGAGATGAAGAAATATCTTGTGCCGCTGTCGAAACAGATACTTGTACAGGAGAATGACTATGTCAGGGCAGGTATTGCCCTCTCTGACGGCGCCATTACCCCGTCTGACATCCTTGCCATCAAGGGCCCGACAAAAGTACAGGAGTACATCGTGAACGAGATACAGGAAGTTTACCGGTTACAGGGTGTGAAAATCAATGACAAACACTTTGAGACTATCGTCAGACAGATGATGCGCAAGGTCGAGATCATTGACCCGGGTGACACAAAATTCCTGGAACGTCAGGTTGTTGACAAGCTTGAGTTTATGGATGAGAATGACTGGGTTTATGGCAAGAAGATCGTGCTTGATTCCGGGGACAGCCAGACACTGAGACCGGGGCAGGTCATCACAGCCCGCAAGCTCCGTGATGAGAACTCGGTGCTCAAGCGCCGCGACCTCAAGGTGATAGAGGCCAGGGATGCTATCCCGGCAACCTCTCAGCAGGTGCTGCAGGGTATCACCCGTGCCGCTCTTCAGACAAACAGCTTCTTCTCAGCCGCTTCCTTCCAGGAGACGACAAAGGTGCTTAACGAGGCAGCCATTTTAGGCAAGATCGACTTCCTTGAAGGCCTTAAGGAGAATGTAATTGTCGGCCATCTTATTCCTGCCGGAACAGGACTCAGGGAGTACAACAATGTTATTGTCGGCTCGCTGGATGATTATGATACGCTTGTCCATGCCGGGCAGAACCCCGCTGAGGTAGAACAGGAACAGGACTAAATCACAGGATCATGTCAGATAATAAGAATCAAAATCAGAACCAGAATCAATTTAACATTGAGCTCAGCGAAGAGGTTGCACAGGGCGTCTATTCGAACCTGGCTGTAATCACCCATTCACCTGCCGAGTTTGTTATTGATTTTATCCGGATAATGCCAGGAGTACCAAAATCAAAGGTTAAATCGAGGATCATACTTACACCTGAACATGCCAAAAGGTTAGTAGCGGCCCTGAATGACAATATCTCAAAGTATGAAGCTGTACACGGTACCATACGTGAGGTAAAGGGATCGGGACCGGTAATGCCCGTAAACTTCGGAGGTCCTACGGCGCAGGCATAACAGATAACTGTTAAAAGAGAGGGCTGTGACAACCGTTGCAGCCTTTCTTTTTTGCAGGGAACAAAAATTAAGGTTATTTTGCAGATTGTTAATGGAGCGAATTATGAACATAAAAAGAATACTGGCAAACAGTGCATTGGCTCTCCTGCTTATTGCAGGGGTGATTTCAATGGCAGGCTGCAAAAAGCAGCCTAAGTGCGGGTGCGACGGAGACGCTCTTGACACTCTGAAACAGGCTCATGTCCGAATCTCTTATAATGCTGAAACCAAATCTGCCCAGTTCGTGCCACTCTGGAGCAATTATGATATATACTACTTCTGCAATCCTTCAGAGTTTATGGATAAATTGAAAACATTTGAGCAGGGTACCGAGATACTCGTGTCAGGCGAATATTTCTATGAGTGCAATTATCTGATGAACGCCGGCAATGGCGGCTCATACAGTATGTACAGGATCTATCAGATCCAGGTTACGGATGTGGCAGCTTACGATTACGGTAAATGACCTCCTGAGCAGCTCAACTTTGTAATCTCCGCCGTAAATGTCTACCCGCAACATATCCTTTATCGGTGCAGGAAATGTGGCGGAAGCATTGTGCCTGGGGTTAACAGCCGCCGGTCACCGGATATTATCCGTTGCATCCCGGGGCGGCGACAGCGCCAGGGTTCTTGCCGGGGCAACAGGGGCCGTGTGGAGGAAAGATCTTACTGTCCCTGTCAATTGCGATATTCTTATACTTGCTGTTAATGACACCTCAATCGTTGAGATAGCCCGGGAGGTTAATCTTCCTGAGAGGACTGTTATAGTGCATACCGCCGGCAGTGTTCCTCTTGATGCGCTGGGGCGCAGCCGGCGGGCTGGCGTATTCTATCCCCTGCAGACTTTCACAAAGGGCTTCGTGCCTGAACTGAGGAAGGTGCCTTTTTTTATCGAGGCCACAGATGAGCCGGCCCTGAATGTTCTAAGAGAGCTGGCAACAGATATCGGCGCCGGAGCCTGGGACTGTGACACTGAAAGGCGCAGGCACCTTCATGTGGCAGCAGTGTTCGCGAACAATTTCTCCAACTTCATGATGACGACCGGTGAGGCAATAGCAACAGAAGCAGGATTTGATCCGGCGCTGCTACGGCCGCTGATGGAAGAGACTCTGCGCAAGGCTCTGCGCACCGGTCCGGAGCGCGCCCAGACCGGACCAGCTGTCAGACATGATGACAGGACTATAGAAAGTCACCTCGAATTGTTATCTTTCTCACCGGAATACCGGAAACTTTACAGGCTGATCAGCAGTATGATCACCGACCATTATAAGAACAGCAACAGATGACCAACTTCAAGGAAGAACTGCAGAATGTAAAAGCATTCGTCTTCGATATTGACGGTGTCCTCTCAACCCAGTCCATTGCACTGTCTGTGTGGGGTATCCCGCTGCGCACGGTTAACCTCAGGGATGGCTATGCCATACAGCTCGCTGTTAAAAAAGGATATCACGTGGGAGTGATCTCAGGAGCCAAATCAAAGGAATATATCAAACGTCTTAAAACGCTTGGTGTTACTGATATATATCTTAACTCCCGGACGAAGAAGGAGAGCATGAAGGTGCTGGTCAGCAAGTGGGGTGTGGATATCAGGAATGTCCTTTATATGGGCGATGATATCCCTGACTATGAGGTGATGAAGATGGTCGGTTTGCCTGTCTGTCCCAGCGATGCGGACAGTGAAATAAAGCAGATTGCCGTATATATCTCAGACAAACGCGGCGGCGAGGGATGTGTGCGCGATGTCATTGAACAGGCACTCAGACTGCATAACAACTGGATGGATTATGAAGCCTTTTCCTGGTAATAGATTGAGAGGCCTTCTGACACTAATCAGACTGCCTAACCTGCTTATTGTGGCTCTCACGATGCTGCTGATGAGATATGCTGTTATAAGGCCTCTGCTGAACGCCATGCCTGTCACAATGCTCGATTCTCCCCTGATCGTTACACGGATGACCTTTCAGCTCGGCTGGTTTGATTTCCTGATCCTTGTGCTTTCGACGGTACTGATTACTGCTGCCGGTTATGTGATCAACGATTACTTTGATATCCGCGCCGACCTTATAAACAGGGGTTCAATAATCGTGGGAAATACGATGACCAGGCGCATGGCAATGCTATACCACAATATTTTCAATGTTCTTGGTGTGATCGGCGGTACCTATGTCTCTGCACGCATAGGTTATTTCTGGCTGGGAATACTTTTTGTCCTGGTCTCGGGCCTGCTCTACTTTTACTCTGCAACATACAAGAGGCAGTTTCTGATCGGCAATATCATCGTTGCATTCCTTACCGCGTTGGTACCGATGATGGTTGTTATCTATGACGCACCGCCCATCTTCATTCATTACGCCGGATCGCTGATCAATTTCCCCGGAGTCGCCATTCTCTTTTACTGGGTAGGAGGATTTGCCCTGTTTGCCTTTATGACGACTTTTATCCGCGAGATTATCAAAGACATGGAAGATTATAAGGGCGATCTGGCTCTGGGACGCAAGACATTACCTGTCACGGCCGGTATCCTGGTATCAGGAATTACTGTTCTCCTCCTTTCACTTGTTACAATCTTACTCCTCTACTTTATCTGGTTCAGGTACCTTAGCGATAAGATTACATTAGCCTATATTACTCTCCTGATCACAGTCCCGATGATCTGGGTTATGTATAAGGTATTGACCGGAAAAGAGCAGCGCGCGCTTCATGCGGCCAGCAGGCTGATGAAGTTGATAATGCTGGCAGGGATACTCTATTCGCTGGTTGCAGGCGGAATCATTACGTCAGGAAAGCTATTCTAGGATGATATCTGACGGTCTTAAGGAGTACGATCTGATTCTCGCCTCTGCATCACCGAGACGCAGGCAGCTCCTAAAAGAGGCCGGTTTCAGGTTTCATGCAACAGCAGTAGATTTCAGAGAGGTATGGCCTTCGCATCTCAGGGGCAGGGAGATCGCAGAGTATTTGGCAGAGGGTAAGGCTGTATCATGGAATGAGGATATCAAGCCCGGTCAGATAATCATTACAGCTGATACAGTGGTCTGGTGCCATGATACGGTTCTCGGCAAGCCGGCTGATTTAGGAGAGGCAGCCCGGTTTCTCAGGCTGCTCTCAGGCCGTGAGCATGAGGTCATAACCGGTATGTGCCTCAGGGACAGCAGTAAAAAGCACACCTTTTCGGTGACCACACGCGTGACTTTCAGGGAGCTGTCAGATGAAGAGATCAATTATTATATTGAAAACTACCAACCTCTTGATAAGGCCGGAGCATACGGTATCCAGGAATGGATAGGACTCAGGGGCATAACCCGGATTGAAGGATCATATTACAACGTTGTAGGTATGCCTGTCAGTGACCTTTATACACGGCTGCTTGACTTTACAGGAAACAGAAAATTATAATTATGATGATGAGAAAACAGTCATTGCTGCTGGTTCTGTCAATCACACTTCTGTCAGGCACTGCAAAGGCCGACGAGGGAATGTGGATACCGGTACTGATAGAGAAGTACAATATCAGGATCATGCAGGAAAACGGATTCAAGCTCACTGCTGAAGATATTTACAGTATCAACAAGGCATCAATGAAAGATGCCGTAGTGCTCTTTGGCAGCGGCTGCACCGGAGAATTCATATCAGACAAAGGACTGATCCTGACCAACCACCATTGCGGTTTTGGCTCCATACAAAATCACTCAACTCTTGAGCATGACTATCTTAATGACGGTTTCTGGGCTTCAACCAAAGATGAAGAGCTGTCAAATCCCGGACTCTCAGTGACCATAATGAAGTATATGGAAGATGTCACCAAAAAGGTGCTTGAAGGTGTCACTGATGATATGGATGCGGAAAAGAGGGAGGCTCTGATCAACGCCAATATTACCGCCATCAATGCCGGGGCGGTCAGGGGAACTCATTACGCTTCAATGGTCATGCCGTTCTTCCTGGGGAACCAGTATTTCCTGATTGTCAACGAAGTCTTCCGCGATGTGAGGCTTGTAGGCGCCCCGCCGTCGGCTATCGGCAAGTTCGGGGGAGATACCGATAACTGGGTATGGCCGCGCCATACAGGCGATTTTTCGCTGTTCAGGGTCTATGCAGACAGCTCGAATAAACCGGCTGCATATTCTGCCGGTAACGTACCCTATAAGCCTGCCTGGCATTTTACAGTCTCGCTGAAAGGAGTAAATGAAGGCGATTTTACAATGGTCTTCGGTTATCCCGCCAGAACACAGGAATACGCTCCTTCAAACCATATCAGGATGCTTAAGGATGTGATTTACCCGAAACAGGTTGAGATACGGGGAACCAAGATCGCTATTATGGAGCAGGAGATGGCCGGGGATCCGCTGGTCAGAATAAAATACTCGGCGAAGGCATACGGACTTTCCAACGGATGGAAGAAATGGATTGGGGAAATACAGAGCCTTAACAAGATAAACGGAATAGCGCGTAAGGAAGCCTTTGAGAAAGAATTCTCTGATTGGGCTGCAGACGATCAGGTACGAACAGCGAAATACGGGACACTTTTTGGACAGTACGACGAAATATATAAAACCTACAGCACCCTGTCGCTTGTAAACAATTACACATCCGAGGTATTTTTTAACGATGGGGTGGAGCCTGCAGGGCTTGCCAACAGCTTCAGGAGTGCAGTCAAAATGGCGGGGACGAAGAGCCCTGATCTGGAGAAGGAACTGACGAGGCTGGAGAGTACTGCTGCCGGCTTTTTCAAAGACTATGATGATGCAGTTGCCAGAAGGCTTTTTGTTGCCGTGATGGACCTTTACGGCAAAAATATTGCCCCTGAGTGGCAGTCGCAGGCTTATAAGGAGCTTTACGCATCATGCAATGGCAACTTTCAGTCTGTCACTGACAAGCTGTTTACAGGATCGATATTCACGGATGAAAAGAAGGTGCAGGAGCTGCTTGGCAGATTTGATGTAAAGAAGGTCAGAAGGGATCCGTTTTATATTCTTGCCACTTCTGCTTCTGACCTGCTTGATACGAAAGTCAGACCGGAACTATCAGCGCTCAATGCCCGTCTTGCCGGCCTGAACAGGACATACATGGCGGCACAGATGGAACAGGACAGCGGCAAGGTCTTTTATCCGGACGCTAATTTTACGCTCCGGCTCTCTTACGGCAAGGTCATGGGATATGATTCCAGGGACGCCGTTCATTATAAGCATTTCACAACTCTTACAGGAGTGATTGAAAAGGATAATCCGGAAATATATGACTATGACGTCCCGGACAAACTAAAAGAGTTGTATCTGAGGAAGGATTTCGGACGATATGCCGTTAACGGGGATGTGCCTGTTTGCTTTATTGCCAACAACCACACCACGGGAGGCAACTCAGGAAGCCCGGTTCTCAATGCCGACGGACACCTGATAGGCATCAATTTTGACCGCGCATGGGAGGGGGTGGCCTCAGACATCATGTTCAACCCGCTTCAGAGCCGTAACATCAGCCTTGACATCAGATATGTCCTCTTTATTATAGAGAAGTTCGCCGGGGCGGACTATCTCATACAGGAGATGACACTGGCTGACTAACAGCCTGAGCATACTCCTTCACCTGGAATATAAACGCCTGCAGCCTTGTGTCAAGTGATACCGTATCCTGTCCGTCATATGCAATATTTATGAACGGGATGTTATTGTAATCCTTGCGGAATGAATCACTCACTGACGCAACAAGGGTCCCGGGCATGCATGTGAAAGGCAGTATGGCTGCAATACCTGCAACGCCCCTGGAGGCCAGTGCGGCAGATGAGCCCATAGCTATCGGCGGATCACCATCATAGAACTCACTGACATATTTGTTGCTCAGTTCCAGCATTTCCTCGAGGGAGACATCCAGTCTGGTATCGGTGTATTTGTGAATTCCGTGAAGGAGGTAATCAACAATGACTTCCTGTCCCACACCCTGTATCTTTGATTTTATCAGTCCTTTGGTGTCATTCTTCCATTTGCTGTCGCGCGTGTAGCGATGAGTGGAATATGTTATCCATTCCGAGAACGGGCCTATCAGTACCTCAGCACCGAGTGCCTCAAGCCTGTTTGCGATATTACCGTTACAGCCTGCATTGTCCCGCATGTAAACCTCTCCCAGGATTGCGACAACAGGCCTCCGGCGGCTTCTGTCAGCTTTTATAGCCATAAATTCAGAGGCCACTTCGACCAATACTTTTCGCAGACCCCTGGATCCGTTTTCGATGGATTTTTCAATTTTCTTCAGCGCGGCTTCATAGACAGCATCCGTATCGCCTTTGTTTATTTCGTAAGGTCTTATCTCCCTGTAAAGTTTCCTTATATAGTCAAATGAGACAAAGCCCTTCCATGCATTGATCCTGAACTTCTGGCTTTGATCACCGGCAAGGTCAGCGTAGGAGGTGTCGTTGGAAGGTGTAACAAGCTCTGCATCTCTGAACCCGAGCCTGTCAAACAGTATCCTCTGGAACTGGTTGTACTGGCCGAAACGGCACGGACCGTTATGGTCGGGCATGAAAAAGCTCATTTTCGACGGGTCAGCACCCGGCTCCATTAGCTTTTTAAGGAAACTGCCTGTTGTGCATATCATCGGGAAGCACTCTTTTGAGGAGGTGTACTTTCTTCCCAGAGCAATATCTACCTCAGTCTGTTTGGGCAGTACTTCTGAAGGAATGCCAACGCTTCTGGCTGCGGCTGCAACAAAAGCTGCCCCATCATGCATATAAGGAAAATACAGTGTTCTGTTGGCAGGCGGAGCGGAGGGACTGGGACGCGGTCTGTGAATGGTCACCGCTTTCTTCTCATTCATCTCAGAGCCCTTGAGGCTATCGAGGAACGCTTCTATGCGGGTGACCATACCGGCATCAGCAGAGTGCTCATCCACTTCAAGATGCAGGAAGGGCTTGCCCTTTAGCTCTTCAGTGACATAATGCCATATAAATGAATCAGGGCCGCATCTGAAGTTACTGATATATACTGCATATAAACCTTCTGTTTTCGCCACATACTGGGCTGCAGCAATCATCTTCTGACCGTTTGGCCAGTACATGTTCCTGTAATTTCCGTAGATCCTGAATGATGACAGGTCAAGCATGTCAAGCGGAATAGGCATGACATCCTGCACAAGCAGCTTTTCCGTCAGATCAAGGTTAAGATGCGGATCGGCACTGTTATAAGGCCTTCCCAGGATCACCACCGGGCGGCAGTTTGCCGGGATATTCTTCAACGCTTCCCTGCCGTATTCCACAAGACCCTTTTCAAATGAGACCTGAACGCTGTCAGCCTTATAAATGGCTTTCTTTATTTCTTCCTTTTTTAACCCGAACTTCTCATTGAAAAAAGCTGACAGTTCCTTTACCAGTGCACGTTCGAAGTACCTGAAGTGCAGGGTGGGAGTGAGGAACTTTGATTCGTCAACCTTACCTTTGAGGGCAGCCCTGACCATAAACGGAAATGACTGTATCCAGGGGCAGTTGGTGTTGGATGTTGTGTCTCCCTCGCGGTAGTTTTCCGTTGACAACAAACGGCATGAAGACATAATCGACATTTTTCTCGAGGAGATCGATCACATGACCGTGCATCAGCTCAACAGGGAGACAGGTCTCTGATGAGATGGTTTCAATTGAACGGGAGACCAGTGCCTTATCAGATTCCCTTGAAACGACCACGTTAAACCCAAGCTCCTGAAAGAAAGTCCTCCAGAACGGGAACTGCTGGTAATATACCATCAGAGCTCTCGGAATGCCGATGGTCGTTTTTCCGTTTGCCTCTGTCTCCTTATAATCACCAGCAAGCATCTCGAGTTTCTTTTTGAAGAGGTTTGGTATGTGCCCGGTATTCTTCTTACGGCCGTCAGTCTCATATTTTTCACAGCGTCCGCCGTAGAACAGTGACTTCTTCTCGCCGGTGATGTTTATTCTGCTTATTTCACAGTTGTTGACGCAGCTCTTGCAGACAAACCTGCTCATCTCATACGTCACGTTACGTACGCCGAAGCCCTTGAATGTGGTTTTCTGCCCTTCTGTCATTGATCTCTGGGCAAGAATGGCGGCGCCTATGGCACCGGTGACATCAAAGTGCGGCGGTATGGTGATCTTTTTTCCTGTCACCTGCTCAAAGGCGGCCACAACAGCCTTATTGTTTGTTACACCTCCCTGGAAAAAGATCTTGTTACCGACCTTACGGTCTGCAACAACTTTCTGCAGGTAGTTGTAAACGATTGAATAAGCGAGTCCTCCGACCAGATTATCGTTTTTGGCGCCCTTCTGCATAAAGGAATTAAGGTCTGATTCCATGAACACCGTGCAGCGGTCACCGAGCTTGACGGGAGTCTCTGACTTAAGGGCCATGTTCCCGAATTGTTCCACTATCCTGATGTTGAGTTTTTCAGCCTGCTCCTCCAGAAATGATCCGGTGCCGGCGGCGCAGACCTTGTTCATCTCAAAGTCGACCACCACCCCATTTTCAATGCTAATATATTTTGAATCCTGTCCGCCGATCTCAAAAATTGTATCAACCGTGGGATCGTAGTCTATAGCAGCTGTTGCCTGCGCCGTTATTTCATTCTGGATCGTATCTGCCCCAATGAAATCACCCGTCAGGTACCGGCCTGAGCCCGTTGTCCCCGCACCGATGACTTCCACATGCTCTCCTATCTCGTCAAATATCTCTGTCATCCCTCTCTGGATGGCTTCCAGCGGCTTACCGGCTGTAGGGAGGTAGCGCCTTGCCACAACGTTATGCTTTTTGTCAATCAGAACGACATTGGTGCTTAATGAGCCTACATCGATGCCAAGGTAAACAGGCAGCTTATCGGTTCCGTTCTTGTGGAATTTTACTTCTTTATTGTAAACAGCCTCTGATTCTATCAGCTGTGGCAGGCTGACAAATTTAGATGCATGTTTCTTAAGGTAAGCCTCCAGCTCTTCAAGGCCTTTAAAAGGATTAACAGCCAGTTTGCTGACGTGGCTGTACATCACTGCCCCGATGGCGCCCATTGATGCGTGGTGGGCAGGTATGATAAGCTCATCACCTTTAAGGTCAAGCACTTCCCTGAAAGCTCTTACCATTCCTATGTTTGCTGCCACGCCTCCTGAGAAGAGGACAGGTTTCTTTATCTCCTTGCTGCGGGCGACAGTGCTCCGGAAATTACGTGCAAGCGCAAAGCACAGTCCTGCCACAATATCATGCAAGGGGGTGGCTAACTGCTGGTGATGTATCATGTCGCTCTTGGCGAACACACTGCATCTGCCCGCAATGCGCGGCGGGTTGACCGATTTCATGGCCATCTCACCAAACTCCTTCTCGATTGGGACACCTATTCTTTTTGCCTGCTGATCAAGGAATGACCCGGTACCTGCGGCACAGATGCTGTTCATCTCAAAGTCAACGAGCCTTGCATGATCGTCTTCAGGGTTTTTCTCAAGAGTAATAAGTTTGGAATCTTCGCCTCCGATTTCAATGACGGTCCGGGCATCAGGGTATAGCCTGCCTGCTGATGTTGCCTGGGCAATTATTTCATTTACAAATACGCCTCCGATAAGTCCGGCGGCCAGCTTACCGCCAGTGCCTGTCAGGGCAATTCCCTTTATAGTGGCAGAGGGGTATTTTTTCAGAATAGATGAGAACCTGTCATAGAGCATATTGAAAGGTTTACCATGAACGTAATCATAGTAATCTTCAATGATGTTATAGTTATCATCAAGCAAAACCGTATTAAGAGAAACTGATCCAATGTCAAGTCCGACATAAAATGACTGACCTGAACTATCAGCAGACGCTTCTTTATAAGTCATAATGAATTAATTAGTTAAGAAAAGTCCGATCTACCTCATTCAAGGCGTGAAGTTAAGTATTTTCATGAAAAAATGCACATCCTTAGTGTTAGTGTGATATATATCATGTCTTTCAGTCATGCCCTTCTGATGCGTGAATGATGTAAATCATTTAAGGAATCGTGTAACGTTTATAAGGGTAAGTCGATATACCTTGTGCCAGTCATATTTGAATGTAATATCATGGCGAAGAAGATTTTTTTAAAAATCCTGGTTTCGACGATTGCTCTGGTGTTGCTGGCAAAAATTATAGCCACAATTTTTATTGAGCCATGGATCGCGGGGAAAATACGTGCGGAACTGAATAAGGAGGACAGAAATTACATCGTTGAAATTGACAGGATTAAAATATTGCTGTTCAAGCCGGGGATAGAAATGGCAGGTATAACAATATACTCAAACCCGGAGGTTGCAGGAGAACGTGGTTTAAGCGGCGAAATAGCATCTGTAAAGTTGTCAGGCATCAATCTCACCCGGGCATTATTTAAACATGATATTTATGTAAGTAAAGTAACCTTTTCCAGGAGCATTATTAAGGGTAAAATTCCAAATTCGGGAAGAGCAGTACAACCGGTAGTTTCACCTCTGAGTTTCGGCATAGGCAGGATGTTGTTTGACAGACTGAACCTTGAAATGGAAGACGATTCAACGGGGCAGACTTATTCAGTAAAGGACGGGATGCTTAAAGTTTATGATTTGCAGGTCGGGAAACTTGATACTTTACTCCCCGGAACCCTAAAGCTTTTTGATTTTAATGCCGGCGAGGTCATTCTGGTTTCGTCGGACAAAATGTATTCTTATGTAATAAAGGGGATCAGCTATCCCGCAAATCTTAACACCTTGTTTATAGACAGCCTGTTCATTCGCCCGGGATACATAGATTATGATTTCACATCGAGGTATCCATTTCAAACGAGCCGTATCGAAGCCGGCTTCACCGGCATTTATATTCACGGTATTGAATATGACGGTGATTTCAGATCAATGAGGCTGAAAAGCCCGTACATCGAAATCGGGCAGATGGACATGAAAGTATTTCGTGATAAGAGAAAAGAATTCCGGCATCTGAATAAGCCCGCCTTCCAGGATTTGCTTTACAACTTTCCCCACCCTTTTATGATTGATTCACTAATTCTTATGAAAGGGAATGTAGCTTTTACAGTACATGGTGAAGAGGCAAACGAGCCCGGAATGATAAGTTTTAATGAAATCCGGGCCAGACTTTACAAATTAACAAATGACACCATCTACAAAACTGAAAAAGCTTTTTTGGAAATAAAGGCTGATGCTCTGTTAATGGGTAAAGGAAAGATGGCCGTTCATTTGAAGGAGAGAATATTTGACAGCAGTAATACATTCTCACTGGAAGGAACTCTTTCAGGTCTGGAAGCCAGTGAATTAAATCCAATCCTTGAGAAAAGTGCTTTTATTTATGCCACTTCAGGTAAAATAGATGCTATAAGTTTCAGCTTCATTGCTGATAATTACAGGTCAACAGGCAAAATGATCATGCAGTACCATGGGCTGGACATCGCGGTCAAGAACAGGCAGACTGATGATACAACAGCATTCAGAGAAAGATTTGTCTCATATATAGCCAACCGGAGAATTCCGGATTCAAACCCTGTTAAGGGGGAAGATGTCAGAGTGGGGACAATAGATTATATAAGAGATCCTGAAAGATCTGTTTTTCATTACTGCTTCAGATCTGTCCTGTCAGGAATTACTTCAACCCTGGCTGACGGGAACAAGAAAATGGAAGGCCGGCTGGCAGGTCTGAAGTAGGATATTCAAGGCTCCTCCCTACTCGGCTAACTTCAGGCACTCACCATTTTCTTTTGGAGACTATCCACCCGAGCAGAAAACCCAGACCCAGGCTGATCAGAATCTGTCCCCAGCGCAAACTGACCGTTCCCATTGAGCCGTTACCATGTCCCATCCCTTTCATCCACGATGCACCGCCTAACAACAGGAAGGCAATAATAATAACTGCAGCAGCAATTAAATAGTAGATTATTCTTCTGTCTCTTCTTGTGCTCATGATTTTCTCCTTATAAGTTTATTTTTTGCACTAACATTTATTGCTGGGAATGCCCGGCAACAAAGCAAAGGTAAGCAGCTGTTCCGGCATAACAGTTACACTTTTCATTGACAGATTTACATAATTCACAGAACCTTTGTTCCTATTTGATCCGTGAATTATGTAATAAGTATATGTTATTATGTAACATTCCATCAATAAATAACCGGACCTTTACAATTGATTATAAGCTCCTTAATAAAAAGGTGATATCGAAAACTAATAATAGACAAATGAAAAAAACAATGAAATTTCTGATCGGATTAATTACTGCAATTATGATCACGGGCGTTGTCAGTGCACAACACGGCAATGCACCTGCAGGACATGTAACCCTTGGAGTTAAGGGAGGGCTGAATTTCTATAACATTCACAATGACAACAATACCAGTTTTGACCAGAGAACAGGGTTTAATATCGGATTGCTTGGCCATATCCACCGAGACAGCCAGTGGGCAATTCAGCCTGAACTGGTATATTCAGCCCAGGGTGCAAAAAATCACAATCTGGATTATCTTAATATTCCTGTCCTGCTTCAATATATGTTTGACAACGGATTCAGAATACAGGCCGGACCGCAGTTAGGTTTAATGGTCAGTTCAGACAATGATAATGCCTATAAGCCAATTGACATTGCATTAAGTGTTGGTGTCAGCTATGTTGTTCCTTCAACGGGTTTTGGTCTTGATCTGAGATATAATCACGGATTAAACGATATAAGTGAAAGCAGTGATGTAAAATCAACCAACAGGGGAATTCAGTTTGGACTGTTTTACCTTTTTGGTCATAATACAAGGATAGTTCTCTGAAAGCCCTGGCTTTCGCTGAATATTTTATATCATTAAACTTGCCTGCCAGTACAATGATATCTTTTTTTTCGGGTGGTATATTAACACCATAAGACAGATCAGCTTTGTAGTTCCTCCTGAAGATAGAAGTTTTGACTTCCTCTTTTGGAGGAATTTTTACAACTATTAATCCCTCACAGCGGAACCGTCTGTTTTCTGCGCAAGACCTCACTGGAAATGCGTGGCTGAATGTCTCAATTATCAGTTATCAAGTATGGTTTATTTTAATGTCAGGAACATAACGGGAACATGTGTGTTATGTTTTTGGTGCGCGTGGAAGCTTCTATTTTGGATTTTTTGGCTCAGGGGATGGCCAGCGACCTTTGGGTTTTTTCAAAAAAAATCTTAAATTTGATGAAGTAACTATCCCTGTATACCCGGCATATTGATACTCTACATCAAAAATATGGTTAGCCTCCGTTGCATAATGCTGGTGAAATCGGAGTTGGAACAGCTGGGATTGCATTACGGTTCAGTTGAATTGTGCGAAGCTGAAATTGCGGAGGATATTTCACCGGAGCAGCGCGAAAACCTCGCTATTGCTCTTCAAAAGACCGGTCTTGAATTGATGCAGGACAAAAAGAACATCCTTGTTGAAAGAATAAAAGCAGTCATCATTGACCTGGTGCATAATACCGATGAGCAGATCAAAATAAACCTTTCCGACCACCTGAGCCAAAAACTCAATCACAATTACACCTATCTGGGAAATCTTTTTTCAGAAGTAAAGGGGGTTACCATTGAGAAGTTTTACCTGGCGCACAAAATTGAAAAGGTAAAGGAACTGCTGATATATGATGAACTTAATCTCACCGAAATAGCCTGGAAACTGCACTACAGCAGTGTGGCCCATCTTTCAAACCAGTTCAGGAAAATGACAGGCCTTACTCCGTCCCAGTTTAAAAAACTGAAGAATAAAAAACCCCGGGCCCTGGAAGATGTGTGAATGATGTAACTTTTTCCTGAAATTTTGTAAAGTTTCTCAAAATAAAGGATTTCAACTTTGTAATGTAATTTGGAATCACTTTATACCGACTTTGTCCATGATCATGAAAACGAGGGATGATTTACTTACTGAGGACTTTAAAGCCCGATCAAGGCTAAAATATGCCATCTTGATTTCCTACAGCCTTTCATTGTGCGTATGTTTGGTATTAGGCTCTATTATTTATTTGATAGCCAGATTAACTTAGTGTCAGGATTAATCCGGATAACCAGGTTTATTATCATAAACCGGCTAATTATAATAGTCAGTGATTAAATCAGATTTAATTAATCAAAATGACCAGCAAATTCGAAATTAAGTACTTGTTGATCAGCGATATATCGCGCGTAATCTATTATGACTTTAAGTAATTGATAATAAATGAAAAAAGCAGACCACAAACCGGCAAATAAAAATCTTCCTAAGTCTCCCACCGGGATCCAGGGATTTGATGAAATAACTGGCGGAGGATTGCCTGCAGGCAGACCAACCCTTGTATGTGGTGGCGCAGGATGCGGAAAGACACTTTTCGGAATAGAGTTTCTGGTGCGGGGTGCCACTCTGTTTAATGAACCGGGTGTTTTTATGTCATTCGAGGAAACCAATGAAGAAATAATACAAAATGTTGCTTCGCTGGGATTTGATCTGGAAGACCTCATTAAAAATA
The DNA here is from genome assembly GCA_963828395.1 of uncultured Bacteroidales bacterium. Lineage (GTDB taxonomy): Bacteria > Bacteroidota > Bacteroidia > Bacteroidales > VadinHA17 > SR-FBR-E99. The sequence goes on along the minus strand of CAWHED010000001.1, from coordinate 810,186 downwards.
AAAAAATTGCACTTGATCATGTTCATATTGAACGCAGTGAGATAGAAGAAACCGGTGAATACGATCTGGAAGGTTTATTCATACGCCTTAATTATGCTATTGATTCCATCGGGGCAAAGCGTGTCGTTCTGGACACTATTGAATCACTGTTTGCCGGATTGCCAAACCAACTTATCCTGCGCGCTGAACTGCGGCGGTTATTTCGCTGGTTAAAAACAAAAGGCGTTACTGCAATCATAACAGGTGAACGCGGAGGAGAGACCCTTACCAGGCAGGGGTTGGAAGAATATGTTTCAGATTGCGTGATTATGCTCGACCATCGTGTTACAGAACAGACTTCTACACGTCGTTTACGGGTTGTAAAGTACCGTGGTTCTTTGCATGGGACAAATGAGTATCCGTTTCTGATTGATGAAAGCGGTTTTTCAGTATTACCGGTAACTTCGCTGGGGTTAGGGCATATTGTATCAAACAAAAGAATCTCAAGTGGCATAGCTGCACTTGACAAGATGCTCGAAGGAAAAGGTTATTACCGCGGCAGCACTGTACTTGTTTCAGGCACTGCGGGGGTAGGAAAAACAAGTGTTGCAGCTCACTTTGCAGAAGCAGCATGCAAAAGAGGTGAACGCGTTCTTTATTTCTGTTTTGAAGAATCTCCAAACCAGCTTATGCGTAATATGCGTTCCATCGGAATAAAATTAGAGCCCTGGGTGGAGAAAGGACTTTTGCAATTCCAGGCGACCCGGCCAACATTTTACGGCCTGGAAATGCATTTGGCCGTAACCCACAAAGCTGTAAATGCTTTTAAGCCTGATGTCGTTATTCTGGATCCAATAAACACTTTCGTCATTGGTGATAAAGAGAACGAAGTAAAAACGATGCTGATGCGCATTGTCGATTTTCTTAAGTTGAATCAAATTACAGCCTTATTTACCAGCCTGACTTCATCCGAAAGCGCACTGGAAAGCTCTGATGTCGGCATATCATCACTTATAGATACCTGGCTATTGCTTCGCGATATTGAATTAAACGGTGAACGGAACAGGGGAATGTACGTTCTTAAATCGCGCGGAATGGCTAACTCTAACCAGATCCGTGAATTCATGTTAACTGATCACGGCGTAGAATTACGAGAGGCTTATATTGGTGCCAGTGGAGTTTTAACCGGCTCAGCCCGTATTGCCCAGCAAGCTCTGGAAAATGCCGAAGTTCTGACACGTAAACAGGATATTGAACGAAGAAAACGCGGGCTGGAACGAAAACGCATTGTTTTAGAGACTCGGATTGCTTCATTGAATGCCGAATTTGAATCGGAAGAATTCGAAGCTTCTAAAGTGATAGAAACTGAGCAAGACATGATTAAAAGACTGGAAAAGGATAAAATAGAAATGGCAGTCAGCAGAAAATCAGTCATAAAACATAGTAAATCCAGCAAATTGAAAAAATAACTAAAACCAGAACCCTATGAAACCCAGTAAAGGAAATTCAGTTAAAGAAATTAATAAAAGGAAACCGGCTGATAAGACAGATGATAAGTGGGTGCTTCGTTTATATGTTGCAGGACAATCTCCAAAAGCTCTTACCGCATTGGCAAATCTGAAGAAAATTTGTGAAGAGCAATTAGAAGGGAAATATGGCATTGAAGTAATTGATCTGTTGATAAACCCGCAATTGGGTAAAGAGGATCAGATTCTTGCCTTGCCAACCTTAGTGAGAAAATTGCCGGTGCCTGTTCGTAAGATAATAGGTGATCTCTCAGATACTGAACGTGTTCTTGTCGGATTGGATTTGAAAGCAGTCAGTTAATTATTAAAACAAAAATTATCAGTCATAACCATGAAAGAGAAAAAAGAGAAAGGATCAACAACAAAGATTGACCTGGCAATGTCTGAATCTGAAAAGGACAAATATATTCTGCGCTTATACATCACCGGTACAACGAGTCGGTCAGTCTTAGCTCTTACGAACCTGAAGAAGATTTGCGAAGAGTATCTTGAAGGGCGATACGAACTGGAAGTGATTGACCTGTATCGGATGCCATCGCTGGCAAAGGATGAACAGATAATTGCGGCTCCTACATTGATTAAAAAACTGCCGCTTCCGTTCCGGCGCATTATTGGCGATATGTCAGACGTTGAAAAAGTACTTATGGGGTTAGACCTCAGAAAGATAAAAGTCCTTTAAAATTTTGAGGAATTTTTGCATAATTGATATAATACAATGGCGTCAATGAACAAAACAAAAGAACAACTCATTATTGAGAATAACCAATTGCGTTCCCTCCTGGCTGAATCTCAGGAAACGCTTTCAGCAATTCAAAGAGGTGATGTGGATGCGATTGTGGTGTCCGGTACGAAAGGAGAACAAGTATATTCAATCAGCTCTGCTGAAACACCATACCGTACTTTCATAGAAGAAATGAACGAGGGAGCAGTCACTCTTTCCAGGGAAGGGATAATTATTTATTGTAATCAGAGATTTGCTGATTTTGTGCGCGAACCCATTGAGCGTGTGATCGGATCAGACTTTAAGCGCTTCATAGTTCCAACAGACAAATCAAAATTTGATAAATTGCTGGCTCATCAGAATGATACTAGAAATTATGTTCTGACAATATCCCTTGTCAACTCACTATATCTGAAATTATCTATTCAGATTTTACCTGCTTATCTGCAAGGTGATTATTGCATTCTGGTAGCAACTGACATAACAGAAATGAAGAAGGAAGAAAAAAAACTTCTTGAATTATCCCTCTTATTGGAAAAGAAATTAGATGTAATACAGCGGTTACGTATGCAACTTGTTGACAGAGCGATTGATCTTAAAGTAGAAATAAATAAATTCAGAAAAACCAATAAAAAGCTGGTGGATGAAATCACCAGACATAAGCTGACCGAAGCTGCATTAAAGCAACAACTAAAGCATAAGAGGGCAACAGCTTGAATTACAATGAAAAGGGTTTTATTCATTCTCCTTGCGTTCCTCTTGCTCAACAGTTGCGCTATTATCCGGTTCCCGGAGTTTGGAAAGATCCCCAAAAACCCCGGCAACTACCCGAAGTTTACTGAAAGGGATTACCTGATCGGAAGGCTTGACGAAGACCGCGCCGGCTATGATGTAACCTTTTATGATCTTGACCTTATACTTGATCCGGATAATAAAAAGATCGGGGGTAGGGTAAATATCCATTTCAAAGCACTGGCAGCGCTTGACAAAATCCGCATTGATCTATATAAAAATCTTGATATCAGCAGTCTTAAGATGTCGGGACAGGAGATCCCTTTTTCACGAAATGACAGAGCAGTGATTGCCTCTCTTCCTGATCCATTGGTTATTGGCCGGGACTATCTTATTATTGTCGAGTATGATGGCAAACCTGCAAGCGCAAAAAATCCGCCATGGAGCGGTGGTGTGGTGTGGAAAAAAGACCAGAATGACAACCCCTGGACCGGTGTGACATGCGAAACAGAAGGCGGCAGCATCTGGTTCCCCTGCAAAGACCACCTCTCCGATGAGCCCGACAGTGTCAGGCTCCGCATGACTGTTCCTGCAGGATTGCAGGTTATTTCAAACGGTAAAATGCAGAGCCATACGTCAAATGAAGGGAGTGAAACATTTACGTGGGGCACCAATTACCCTGTCAATATCTACAGCATGACTTTCTATGCAGGGAAATTTGAACATTTCAGTGACACAATGCTTACTCCGCAAGGCATCCTTAACCTTGACTATTATGTTCTGCCGCAAAACCTTGAAAAAGCAAAAAAGCAATTCATTCAGGTTAAGGAAACAATTAACCTCTATGCCAGGTCTTTCGGACCCTACCCGTGGATTAATGATGGATTCAGGCTTGTTGAAGCACCGTTTGAAGGAATGGAGCATCAGACAGCCATAGCTTACGGAAGCGGTTTCTCAAACCGGGCCTGGCTGGGAGGTGATTATGTAATAATCCATGAGACTGCCCATGAATGGTGGGGTAATGCCGTATCAGTCAGCGATTTTGCCGATATCTGGCTGCAGGAGGGGTTCGCTACATATTCAGAAATGCTATTTGCAGAATATAAAATGGGATATGAAAACTCGTTGTTGTATGCCAGGTACTTTATAGCCGGCTCGATAAAGAATAAACTGCCGGTTGTGGGTCCGGCGAGTGTCAGCTATTGGAACAGCAGGGACAATGATGTTTACAATAAAGGAGCAATGGTGCTGCACACAATACGTAACGTCCTGAATGACAGTACTCTTTTCTTTGATATACTGCAGACTTTCTATCGCGAACATGCATTATCATCGCATGTGACAACTGCCGATTTCATAGAGGTTGTTGAGCGGAAGACAGGTAAGGACTGGGATACATTCTTTGAAGCATACCTTTATCGCCGCGAGGTTCCGGTTCTTTACTGGTATTATGACCCTGCCGGTATAGATGAAGGTTACCCAACGGCTGAAAGGAATGTCGTACCCGTTATTGCGGCAAAATGGCTGAACGTTCCTGAGGGCTTCAGCATGCCTGCTGAGTTTTATTGTAAGGAAAAGAATGTCTCAGTAAGAATAGAGGTGACAACAAAACCAACACTTTTTTACGTTGGTGATATGACAGTGTGCAGCAGGCTGATCTGTAATAAGAGGCTTTCTTATTTTGATGCCGTAACAGATACCAGGGTATTGGCTGAAGCCCGGTCTTCCGGAGGGGGAGATCAATAAAACCACTTATTAATTGTCTCATGCATTCCTTAGCTGAAATTTATGGAATGTGTGAATTATGTAATTAATTCTCAAAATCATGTAACGGTTTGCCAGACCAGGTGGTGTAATTTTACCATTGAAATCTTTTAATTGCTAAAAGCAAAATTGATATTATTAATTACTATTAAGTCATACTTAAAAAAAACAGTTATCATGAAAAAGTTTGCTCTTTGTTTAATGGCGACAGTGTTGTCATTAACTTTTATCCCGCTTTCATTAAGCGCTGCACCCAAGACCGCGCCTTCCTCAACGGCTAACACCACTCCCGTAAGCCCGGCAGATGCTGCTAAAGCTAACGAATTACTGCTCAGGTTAAACGAAATTAAGACGTCGGACAAATCTGAACTGACCGCATCAGAAAAGAAGGACATGCGAAAAGAGGTACGTTCAATAAGCAGCGAACTCAAGGCAATAAGTGGCGGCATTTACATTTCAGCTGCCGTACTTCTTATTATTCTTATTCTGTTAATCATTCTGTTGTAAAAAATAAAACAAGGAATCATGAGAGATTTACTTTATGTAGTAGCGGTAATACTGATCATTGCTTGGGCTGTAGGCTTTGTCGGGTTCCATGTCGGAGGCCTGATACACATCCTGCTTGTCATTGCAATCATTGCAGTTTTAGTGAGGGTTATCCAGGGGAGAAAAGTCCTCTAGGTCCGGTGTCTTATTAATAATCATTAAGTCCGCTCCGTAAAATTCCTGCGTCATTTCTTCTACCTGAAATGCAAACTGATCAGTAATAAAGGGTTTAACAGGATAATCCGGGGCGGGCTTATTAACTTAAAGAAATCATGAGCTCAGGAAAAGTAGTATTGGCATTATTGGCCGGAGTCGCTGCCGGCGCAGTCTTAGGGATTCTGTTTGCCCCGGAAAAGGGCTCGGATACTCGAAAAAAGCTATCCGGAGAAGGAAATGACCTGAAGGAATCAATGAAAGAAAAATTCAACCAGTTTCTTGATGACATATCTGAAAAATATGAGAATGTAAAGGAAGAGGTTACTGATCTTACTGATAAGGGTAAGACGACAGAAGACGAGGTTGATAAAAAAGCAAAGACTGCTCCGGGTTGATAACCATCAGGGGGATAAGATCATCACTAATGATATTATGACCGGGGCATGGAAGACAATGTAAAAGTCATAGAGGAGCTGCTGGAGAGAGTTACTGATTACGCCAAGACGGAACTTCAGTTGGCTAAACTTAAAGCGCTTGATAAAACATCAGACGCTGTTTCTACAGTCGTGCCTCAACTTATAGTGATTGTCCTGGTCTTAATTTTTATGCTTTTTGTCAACCTGGGCATTGCCTTCTGGCTGGGAGGTATCCTTGGTAATATCTATTATGGTTTTTTTGCGGTAGCTGCTTTTTATGGGATCACAACTCTTGTCTTACGTCTATTTATGCATAAATGGCTCAAAAGACAGGTCGGCAATTACATCATCAGGCATGTCCTTAAATAAAACAGTATGCAAAACATAACTTCAACAGCAGGCCTTAAAGAGGCCATTCAACTACTGGAAGCAGAAAAGGCTGCCAACAGAAAGCTGTTGAAAGAGCAATTCGTTAATACCTATGAAAGTTTCAAGCCAGCCAGTCTGCTCCGCAGCACATTACATGATATTTATTCATCGCCAAACCTGATTGAAAACATCCTTGGAACGGCCCTTGGTTTAGGTGCCGGGTATCTTTCAAGGAGTATACTGCCAGGAGTGACCGCAATGAGGTTTGGAAAACTTCTCAGTCCTGTTTTACAGCTCGGTGTTACTAACTTTGTCTCAAAGCAATCCGGCAACCTCAGATCATTAGGAGAAGTTATGCTTCTCCGTATTTTCCGTAAGAAAAACGTTGAAATCCGGAAGCCTTGACACTTCAATCCAGGTGCCATGACAAATGAAGGGCTGAAATTGCCGGCGTACGTAAAAGCAAGCATTTTATTAATCGGGATAGCTGTACTTTTAACAATACTGTACATTGCCAGGAGTATCCTTGTACCTGTGGTTTTTGCAACCATTTTAGCCATAGTACTCCATCCGGTTGTAAACTTCTTTGTAGAGAAAAAAGTCAACAGAGTTTTAGCAATCATCTTAACCCTGTTGCTTACCTTTCTGGTAATAGCAGCATTTGGTGCGCTTATCTTTTCGCAGGCAAGTCGCTTACGTGATTCATTGCCCATGTTGTCTGACAAATTCAGTGAAATTCTCAACCAGGCAATCACCTGGGTTTCCAGCCACTTCGATATAAACTCTCACAAGTTAAATGACTGGATCATAAAAGTCAGGGGTGAACTTATTAATTCGAGCAGCGCTGTGATCGGAAGCACCCTTGTCTCCCTCGGCAACCTGTTAATAGTGATTTTTTTAATCCCGGTTTACGTCTTTATGCTCTTGTTTTACAATCCGATCCTGATCGAATTTATTCATAGAATTTTTAGTTCAGGAAACCAGAGCAAAGTGAGCGAGGTAGTTACTCAGACAAAGACAGTTATTCAGCGATATCTTATCGGGCTGATTATTGAGGCTGGTATTATAGCTTCATTGAACACCGTTGCTCTTCTGGCCCTCGGGATTGAATATGCTCTGCTGCTTGGCATTATCGGCGCATTGCTGAATATCATTCCTTACATAGGAGGATTAGTTGCGGTAGCATTGCCGATGATCGTCGCCCTGATCACAAAAGAATCTGGATGGTACCCTGTTTATGTTATGGTGATATACTATATCATCCAGCTTATTGACAACAATTTCATAGTCCCCAAAATAGTTGCTTCAAAAGTAAAACTCAATGCACTGTTCTCACTGCTGGTAGTTTTTGTTGGCAATGCAATATGGGGTATTCCCGGAATGTTTATCTCGATACCGCTGCTGGCCATTGTAAAACTTGTCTGTGACCACGTCGAACCTCTGAAACCATGGGGTTTCCTGTTAGGAGATACCATGCCATCTCCTCTTAAGATCAAATTACCTTTTAAAAAACACCCACCCGGGGGCGGTAAAACCAAAACCTGAAATGTGTGAATTATGTAATTATCTGCAGAAGTTGTGTAATGCTGACAGCAACCGTTCCAACTACCTTTATTAAATAATTTGGTGTGATCTTACAAAATAAACCAAAAAGAATAATCAAATGAAAAAACCTGGTATCATCATTTTAATCCTTGGTCTGATTTTGACCATTTTTACGACCGTTACTTACTTTACAAAAGAGAAAGTGGTTGACTTAGGGGACATAGAGATTAACGCAAACAAGCGTCACCACGTTAGCTGGTCGCCACTTATCGGGGTTGCCGTAATGGCAGTTGGGGGAGTCATGTTATTGGTTCCTTTTAAAAAGTAATCAATAGTATTCAATTGATTTTAGCCTGGGCTGCAGAATTCTAAGCGGCCCGGGCTTTTTGTGCCTGGAAATAAATCAGTTCGTCCTGTTCGGTCATGTCCAGTACCTTGAATCCGTAATCTTCAAGCAGGAATGAAATACTGCCCTTTGACATGAAATTATTGGTCCTTGAATCCATTATGCTGTACAACCTGTTGATAAAGGGAACAGCTGAAACAATACCACTTTCTATAGGGTCAAAATCTTTCTTGAACATAGTTGAGGAGGAGTTATTTCTTAATCTGTATCTGGGGATCTTCTTATTATCAACGAAACACCCGATTAAATAACTCTTCTGTGGCATAATCTGATAGCATGTATGCAGAAAATCCACAATCCGCTTAACCTGGTTGAGCTCCGTCAGGTTCACAAGGGCTTTAACTTTAATCAATTCTTCAGCGTCATAATAAAAGTGGCGCAGGGAAGAAATAACAACTATATCAGGATCGCTTTCGAGGCCAAGCCGTCTGATGTAATTATAAAAGTTCAGGCCCCCTTCGGCTAGCAAAGCATCATTAGTCCGGCCGGTCTCTGATGAACCATTCTGACCGGATATTATTTTCAGGTTTGTACTAATACTCTGGTTCGATATGATAACATTCTTTTCAGCCACTTTTTAGTTTTTATTTAAGCAGACTTCGCTTTAATTCTCTTATACAAAGATCGCCCCTGTGCCCAGAAAAAGAGTTACATCTTTCAACGAAAGAATTACATAATTCACATGCAAAAAAAATGATTGTTACGGATCAGATTTCACCGTATAAAAAAGGCCGTCACTCTGCTGCGACGGCCCTTTTTGATGTATAAAGTCCTTGCTAAAAACGGTATCCTATTGAAAGGCCGTAACCGGTATTCTTGTACGAGGTCTCATCTCCGCTATCCCATGAATGAACAGGGTTTATCTTTAGCATACCCAGCTGCGCATTCAGCTGCAGGAATACCCCCATCGGTATTTCATAGCCGAAGAAAATATTTGCCCCTGCATCAAACCGCCTGAAATAGGCATTATTCACGTCAAAAAAATCGCTCTCGGTAATCTCGTTTTTGAAGGCAATTTTTTGTTCATAAGCAAGAGTTCCGCTTTCAAACTTCTGGTTGCCGCCAATGCCAAAGGCGACATAAGGACCAAACCCGAGGAGTACATGTCCGTTTCCAACCTGTGGCCTGTACAGAAAGCTCAGCGGAATTTCGATATAGGAGATCTTAGTGGTCGTGTTATAATTGTCATTCGCCGCCTTGCCAGGCATGTTAAAGAAGTTATTCCTGGCGCCTTTTACGGAGAACAGAAGCCCGGGCTGAAAATAAAAGTCCTCAACCACCGGGATATTAGCATTTACTCCGGCGTGAAACCCTACCAAAAGACCATTTGCGAGTTTATCGCCATTACTTTCCTTCCCGTTTATATTCTGGAAATTCACACCTCCCAGGAGACCGAAGCCAATCTGGGCCTGCAGAGCCAGTGATGAGAAAAGGAGAATTGCAGATATAGTTAATAATTTCGTTTTCATTTTCTTGTAGTATTTATATTGTCAGCTTATTGTTTCTCTTTAGTTATTATACCTTACCTGCTTCTTTTGCAGCTTCAGCTTTCATCTTCTCATTTGCAGTGATCAAAAACTCAACCCTGCGGTTTCCGGTGCGGCCTTCATCAGTTTTATTTTCATATTTTGGGGCAGTTTCGCCAAATCCCTTAATTGTTAACCGGCCGGCCGATATACCTTTACCATCCAGATAAGCAGTTACTGCAGTAGCCCGTCTTTCAGACAGAGCCTGGTTATATGATACACTGCCTTTACTGTCGGTATGACCCTGTACTTCAATATTCGTATCGGCATAAGAATTTAGGACTTTCACCAGTTTATCAAGGCTGATCTTAGCATCATCAGAAAGACTCGACTGATCAAATCCAAACAGAACGCTGCTGCTGAATTCCACAATTATTCCTTCACCCACACGTTCAACCTTTGCATCAGGAACGGTATTCTTAATTTCCTCAGCCTGTTTGTCCATCTGATGGCCAATAACAGCACCCGTGGCACCACCGACTGTAGCTCCGATTATTGCACCAAGGGCTGTGTTGCCTGAGGCTCTGCCAATTACGGCGCCCATTGCACCGCCTGCGGCAGTTCCCACAACTGCGCCCTTCTGGGTTTTATTCCATGATGCGCAACCGGATAAAATCAGAACCGCACTTACGATCATGATCAAACCAATTCTTAACTGTTTCATAATTTCTGTATTTAATTGTTTAATGATCTGTTATTCAGTTATTAATATTTTCCGAAAGGTAGGGCTATGACAGACGTCAAGTGTTATACAAAAACATCTATGATTTACATGATTCACACATGTGGAAGCTGGAACTCCTGCATCATAAAACGTAAGTTTGAATTCGTTTGTTCAAACGGGGAGGACTAGCTTATCAAGTCTGAAAACAAAGCGGATCCTGCTTTTGAATGATCCGGAAATAGAATTTAAGTTGTCAGAAACAAGCAATGGAAAATAGATCTCGAACAGGTTCCACATCCCTGCTTTAAATCCTGCCTCAAAGAACAGGAGCGATTTATTATTTATTCCGGTACCATGATCGTTCAGCAATAAATTAACGAAGGGTTTTACGGGAATCACCGAAACTCTCCCCGGCAGGCTGCTGGTCAGTGAGAGTGAACAAACCCAACGGCTATAACCAAGAATATCATTTACCGGAGTAACCAATCCACCCTCAGAAAGGGTCATCTGTCTCGATCCCAGGGTGTTCGGAAAATCTCCAAAACGATCGGGATAAATCCCCTGATATAAATAAAGTTCGCGCCCGCTCCTGCCAGTTGCAGAGATGCCGTATAGCGGATCAGCATTACTGTTTTTGATCATGGCACCTGCAAAGAACCTGCTCTCCAGTCCGCTGTTTTTGCCGTTATAGCTAAGTTTATGATTGACCTCCAGCGATGTCTTCACAAACGACCTGCCTGTTTCAAGACCGATCAACATTCTGTAAGGATTGATTATACTGCTTTTCTCCAGCTGGTAACCGGCCTGCACATATGACCGCATATTTGCTTTCTTGTCCTGAAGTATCAGGGGAAGGTCTGATGCTGTAATATAATATCCAAATACTTTGTGGGTGATATGATTGACCATTTTCCCGGACCTTAAATACAGGTCTGATCCTATGCTGACTTTACGATAGTTTTGATTTCCCGGTGCACCGAATTGTTCTCCTTCAAGCGAAAATGTGGCAAGCCTGATGAAACTGTCAAATGGAGTTATATTGAATGAAATCTTCCCATAACCTGAAAGTCCCTTATTACTGAAGGTATACAATGGAATGACAAAATACTCCACTGGTTTTGGGATAAGCGTCCCGTTATTTACTGCAACTCCTGCCATAAAGCCATTTGTACGGTTCCAGTAGAATACAGGGAAATATATCAAAGATCGCTTGTCAGGATCATCAATTGTATATAAGAGCCGGAGTTGAACAGGATCAGCTCTCCGGAAAATCCCTGATGTCCGTATATTGTTATTGAGTCTGAACAACTCAGACATTTTATGGTCAGGGTCAATTCGTATCTCAGAATAATTACCCGGTGGTGCATTGATCCATTTTTTCCCTTCAAATCCATCTTCCCATTTTTCTGAACAGACTGAATCTCCGCTCATACCTGCTATCAACAGCGGTGCGTTCATTTCACCTATGTTCTCAATGAGCAGCTTTTGGTTTTCCAGACGGACTATTTTATAATCGAGCCGTTTTGTTGTTCCGAGAAAATCATCAAAAAACCATGAGAGATCTTTATCCGAACGCGATTCAAAGACCGCACGGAGATCATCCGGCCCGGGATGCTTGTACTTCCAGGTACGGTAATAATCATGCATAATGGAATCAAAGAGGGAATCTCCGAGGTAAGCCCTGAGATAGTTAAAACCCTGTGGTGCTTTATTATAGATTATGCTGCTGTAATTCTCAATGCTGTAATCTGCAGCCGCAAGAGTGACAGGTTGTTCAAGATTCCGGCGTGCAGGAACAAGCCATTCGATCTCCTGCATCCGCTGAACCGGCATATCGACTATACGGAAAAACCTGGCCAGCTTCAGGTTTTTGAAAACAACCTCCCAGAGTTTCTTCTCCGGATAACTTTCTTCAATATATCTGTATTCGTATGCACCTGAGATGCCTTCATCCATAAAAGGATAAGTTCGTTCATCAGATCCGATTGCACTGTAAAACCAGCTATGACAAATTTCATGTGTTATTACTTTATCAAGTGAATAAGGATCACTGGCAAGACCTATTACGGTAAGGCCCGGATATTCCATCCCTGCTCCTGAGGTAAGGGCACTCTGGACGGCCGTAAAATTATTATAGGGATAGTCCCCGATCCATTCTGAAAAATTCAATATCGCATTATTGATGTATGAGATGGCATTTATCCAGTATTGTGCTTCCTGGTTTGTAAACATAGCCCATGTAGTTACTTCTCTGCCTGAGTCAGGAAGCTTTACCTTTCCTTTTAGTACATGAAACCTCTTATCAGCAAACCATGCGAAATCATGTATGTTATCCTCTGTAAAGTGCAAGGTCTTCATCTGAATTGACGATACCGGAAACCCTTCGCCTCCGTAGTCAGGCATTCTCATCCATGAGGAATCTGCTGAAAGCATATCAAGCCATTTCTTCTCCTCGTCATTTTGAAGGTTTCCTGTTGCCCCGACAACATAATTGGCAGGAAGAGTAATACTTACATCAAACCTGCCATATTCCGAATAGAACTCACCCTGATCGAGATAAGGCATCTGATGCCAACCCATTCTGTCATACACGGCAGGTTTGGGATACCACTGGGAGATCTGATATGATTCACCGATATGACCTAACCGTGAAGTTACTCCTTTGGGTATTTTAACATGAAAAGGAGTGTTTATTAGTATTGTATCACCGGGCTTAAGAGGCTCATTAAGAATGAGTTTGCAGATATCAGGCGACCTCTGGTAATAAATCCCATTGAACTTTACGGCTGTCATCCATAAAATCCAATGAATCAATATAACCTTTTAACTCCGGATCATTGAACAGCTTTCCCTTCCCATCCCTTGCAAAAATCTCCCTGGCCAATGCGGTATTATTGTTTGAATATGCATTAGGCCAGAGATGAAAAAACAGAAACCCGAGAGTGTCAGGTGAATTGTTAATGTATTCAACCGATTCGAATCCATTCAGTTCATGCATTCTGTCATCTAAAGTCACCTGTATCTTATAATTTACCTCCTGCTGAAAATATTCCTGCGATGCCGCATTAATAAATGGCCATAGAATTCCCGGGATGAGGAGCAAGGCCTGCCTATAAATATTTTTGAGAAGGAGTTTTTGCATACCTGCCTGACCTTAAAATATACCACTTAAGAGCTGATATTACGAAGATACGGCAAAAGCATTGAAGGCCAATGTCCATCAGGCCAAATGTGTGAATGATGTAACTTATTTATAAGGTTATGTAACACATTTTGGTATCGACGGATCAACCTTTGTAAAGTGGTATTTTATACCATTTAATAAATAAGAAAATGATCAAAACAGAAATTAAGGGAAAATGGAATGAGCAAAAAGGCAAGCTCAAGACAAAAATTTGCGATCCTTACAGACGACGACTTAATGTTTGCAAAAGGCAAAAAAGAAGAGATGTTAGGGAAGCTTCAGATAAAGCTCGGGAAGACAAAAGAGGAGTTGTACAAGATTATCCTGGAGCTATAACCATGTAAAGATGAAATCCGGCGTTTTACCATGAAAATAATCAACCCTGTTATTAAAGTAAAAAAGATTGCAGCGGATCAATCTGTTAAGACTCGTCGAAAAAACTATTGCAACGACCGTTGGAGCAGGCAACTTTCTGACAAATATTGCCGATGCCTTCTTGTTTATAACAAGAAGTCACCAAAGAGACATTTTCGCGCAGCTTTGAATTTAAGGAGTTCCTGCGTCAATGCTTTCAGGTCGGGAATAAAACGCTGCCCCTTATATCAGTAACAGGGCTTATTATTGGCCTGGTACTTACTATTCAGATGCGGCCTGCTCTGGTGAGCTTCGGGGCTGTCAGCCTGCTTCCCGGAATGGTTGCTGTATCTCTCATCAGAGAAATGGGGCCGGTCATCACTGCCTTGATATGTGCCGGGAAAATCAGCTCAGGCATGGGAGCAGAGCTGGGTTCAATGAGAGTATCGGAGCAGATTGATGCCATGGAAGTATCATCTACCAATCCAATGAGATTTTTAGTTGTGACAAGAGTACTGGCAGCTACGCTGATGATACCCTTACTGGTAATATATGCCGATGCGCTGGGCATATTAGGATGCTGGGCAGGAGCAAATATAAGAGGAGATGTGACTTTTGTCCTGTTTTTCTCACAGGCATTCGGCCATATTGGATTTATCGATTTCATACCGGCACTTGTCAAAACCTTCTTTTTTGGCGCAGTGATCGGTTTTGTTGGATGCTATAAAGGATATACGGCAGGACGCGGAACTGAGAGTGTGGGTATAGCTGCAAACTCTGCCGTGGTGCTATCTTCATTGCTGGTGATAATTCTTGATTTAATTGCGGTGCAAATCACCGATATGATATGAATGGTACACTCACAGCAACTGTAGTTTCTGCTAAAACAGAAAGCCCTGAACAGGTTATTGAAATCAATAACCTCAGGAAGGGATTCGGCACAGAGGATGTATTAATGGATGTATCCCTGAAACTTTTTAATGGTGAAAATCTGGTCGTACTTGGGAAATCAGGTTCAGGAAAATCAGTCCTGATAAAATGTATCGTTCGCTTACTGGATCCCGATGACGGAACAATCAAGGTCCTGGGAGAGGATCTGAGTACCCTTAACCAGAAAGGATTAGGAGAGTTGCGGAAGAAAATAGGTTTTCTTTTTCAGAGTGGCGCATTGTATGATTCCATGACCGTAAGACAAAATTTGGAATTTCCCTTGCGAAGGATAAAAAAGAATCTTAATCAAAAAGAAATAAACGAAAAAGTGGCAGAAGTTCTTGAAAATGTTGGTTTATCTGATGCCCTGAATAAAATGCCATCACAATTATCAGGCGGAATGCGCAAGCGGATCAGCCTGGCACGAACCCTTGTCGTTGACCCAAGGATAATGCTGTATGATGAACCGACGACAGGCCTTGATCCGGTAACATCAGATGAGATAAGCACGCTTATTAATGACGTTCAGAAAAAATATAAAACTTCTTCCATCATCATCACACATGATATTGAATGTGCCCGGACAACTGCAAACCGGATAATTATGTTACTCGACGGCGAAGTTTATAAGGTGGGAGGACTGGACGAGTTTGAAAAGTCAACTGATCCGTCAATAAAATCATTCTTTAAAGGATAAGAATATGGAAAAGCACACAAAAAAATTTAAAGTAAGTCTGGGGCTTTTTATTATTGGAGGGCTGGTGATTTTCGTCATCGCCATTTTTATAATAGGGAAGCAGGAAAATTTATTCGATCCTGTTTTTAAGATCACCACGACATTCAATAATGTAAGCGGGCTGCAGACTGGAAGTAATATCCGTTTTTCAGGTATCAATGTCGGTACTGTTGATGACATACGGATCATCAATGATACAACAGTGCGCGTTGATATGTTAATAAAGAGAAGCGTTCAGCAGTTCATTAAAAGTGATTGTGAAGCAGGTATTGGTTCCGCAGGGATAATCGGTGACCGCATCTTAATCATTACCCAGGGAAGCGAGGGTAATCCCATAGTAAAAGAAGGGGCATACATCAGGTCAAAAGAACCTGTTGAATCAGATGCCATAATGGAAAGTATGCAAATAACGGCAGATAATGCCGCAATCATTTCATATCAGCTGGCAGACATTATGATTAATATAAACAGTGGAAACGGAACACTCGGGAGATTAATCCAGGATTCAACAATTGCAGAAAATATTGACAGAACAATCATAAATCTCAAGAATAGCAGCAATGGATTAAATGAAAACATGAATGCTGCCAAGGAAAATTTTCTTTTCAAAGGTTATTTCAGCAGGAAAGCAAAAGCAGCTGAAAAAGCAGCTGAAAAAGCAGCTGAAAAATCAACTCAGGATTCTTTGGAAATAAAGGAAGATGAACAAAAAGCAATTGAGGATAAGAAAAAATGATCGCCAGGATATAAAACATTAATAATGGTAAATGCAGGTATCTCTCAAAAATATTTTCTTGCTTTTTATATTTTCATTTTTAATAGGTGATCCTGCAAGTGCTCAGCAAACACCTGCCCGTACAGATTCCACCAGCCTTTATAAAAATATTGAAACCTATTCCAGACAAAGCAAGCTCAAAACATTTGTCTACAGGCTGATCTTCAAACCGGTTACCCCGGAAACAAAAAACAAAGGCGTCAGGAAGAAAACATATAAAAACCTGATACAAAAGCCATACGGCAACTTTGAAGGGAAAATCATCAGGAATATTAACGTTGTGACTTTCGATCCTTTCGGATACTCGGTAACTGACACGATTGTTGCAAACCAAAATTTTGTGCTTAAAGCGGGCAACGGAGTGCATATGAAAACACGTGGTTTAGCGATCCGGAACCTGCTTCTTTTCCATAAGAATCAACCTTTCAATTCGTTGCTTGTAAAGGAATCGGAGCGCCTGATCAGGGCACAGAAATATGTTCATGACGTCGCTTTTTCAATTATAGCAACCGGGAAAGATTCTGATTCAGTAGATGTCTTTATCCGTGAACTGGACAGATGGAGCATAACCCCGGCAGGTACTGTTTCAAACAGAAAAATGATCGCCAGCATAACCGACATTAACTTTCTGGGATCAGGTCATGAGTTTCAAAATACTTTTTCCAGAAACTTCATCACCAGTGTTAATTCATTAAATACTGAATATTTTATCCCCAATATCCGGAACACCTGGATAAACGCAAAGCTTCATTATAGCTTTGACGAGAACGGAAATTTCACAAGGGGACTTGCCGTTGACCGGCCGTTTTTTTCTCCGCTGGCGAAGTGGGCAGCAGGTGTGATCGTTCTGTCTGAGTTTAAGGAAGATACACTGAATGCTATAAATCCGGACTTTGTTCCCTATAGTTTAAGATTCAATACACAGGATGCTCTGGGCGGGAAAAGCCATACGGATCTTTAAATATGGCAGGGATGATGAGCTAATTACCAATTTAATTTTTACGGCCCGATACCTGCGGGTCCGCTTTTCTGAAAAACCACTTGAACAAAATGATCCGTTCAATATTTATTCAGATGAAGATTTTTATCTGGGCAGCATAGGTATTGCTTCCCGGAAATATGTTCAGGATAAATATATCTTCAAATTTGGCGTAATCGAAGATGTGCCGGAAGGGAAAGTCTTTAACCTGACAGCCGGCTACCAGGCAAGAAACAATGACGGCCGCTTTTATTTAGGAATGCGTTTTTCATTTGGCAACTATCATGAATGGGGTTACCTGAGCTCAAACATTGATTACGGAACGTTTTTTAATGCATCGCATGCTGAACAGGGGATATTTACCGCGGGCATAAATTATTCCACAGTATTATTTAAAGTCGGGAAATGGAATTTCAGACAATTTGTAAAACCTCAGATGACTATTGGTATAAACTGGTTCCCCTACGATAGTTTAACACTTAATGATGGCCATGGACTGGACGGATTTAAAAGCCCTGTTCTCTCAGGAACAAAGCGTCTGTTACTTACATTGCAGACACAATCATACCCACCATGGAGTTTTCTCGGATTTCGTTTTGGGCCCTATCTTAATTGTTCTTTCGGAATGATTGGCGATGATGCAGACGGGTTAAAAAACAGCAAAGTGTATTCACAGTTAGGGCTGGGAGTTATGATTAATAATGAACACCTGGTTTACAGTACATTCCAGGTATCAATTTCATTTTACCCGTTAATCCCGGGCATCGGACGAGGAATTTTCAAGATGAATTCAATCAGGACAACTGATTTCGGATTCCGGGATTTTGAAATTGAAAAACCGGGAAGGATTCAATATCAATAATCCTGGCGCAGGGAAACGCCAACGACTTAAAATGTGTGAATCTTGTAATTCTTTGTTATAGTTATGTAACAGGTACAGCCTGACACCTTACTACCTTTGAAATCAACTAAATACTGTACTGTTATGCCGTTACTGACTATTTTAATCGTACTGATTGTTGCCGGCGTTCTGCTATGGCTGGTCAACAATTACATTCCAATGGATCATAAAATCAAAACCATCCTGAATGTAGTGGTTGTGATCGTTGTTATAGTTTGGCTTCTGAAGCTGTTTGGGGTTTTAACCTATCTGAAGGGAATACAAATATAAAGATGAAAAATACTAAACAACTGGGTATCTGGATGGATCATTCAAATGCCTATCTGATGGAATTGAAAAATGTTGCAATTGTAACGAACATAATTAAATCTGAATTTGCTCAGCATGATGACGGTTACGACATGAAGTATCATGAAAAAAGCTATCATAATAAGGAGCAACAACAACAATCTGACTATTATAAAAAATTACGTGATTCTATCAGAAATTATCACGAGGTTGTCCTTTTCGGCCCCACGGATGCCAAAGCAGAATTATTAAACCAGTTAAAAGGGGATCACCTTTTTGATAAGATAAAAATAGAAGTGCAACAATCTGACCAGATGAATGAAAATCAAAGACAAGCCTTTGTGATAGCGTATTTTAAAAGACAGAATGTATAAAACTCAATATTATGAAAAAAATCATCTATTTATTACTGACAGTTGTGATTTTGACCGGATGCGCATTAAATATACTTACCGGACGCAAACAGCTGAACCTTGTGCAGGAATCTGAACTGCAGCTGATGGCTAAAGACCAATACAACACATTTTTGTCGGAGAATAAGGTATTAAACTCCGGTTCAAGCAGAGAAGCAGCATCTGTTGACCGTGTAGGGGCGCGGATATCAAATGCAATCACAAAATATTTTGCCGGCCAGGGACAGGAATCGCTGCTCGAAGGCTATAAGTGGGAGTTCAACACGGTTGAGAGCAAAGAAATCAATGCCTGGTGCATGCCCGGAGGAAAGGTTGTCGTATACACGGGTTTGCTTCCTGTTACTAAAAATGAAGCAGCACTCGCGATTGTTATGGGTCATGAGATAGCTCATTCAGTCGCCAAACATGGCAACGAAAGAATGAGTCAGGCCCTTGTTCAGCAAATGGGAGGTATGGCACTGGGAATAGCATTGGCCCAGAAGCCTCAGGAGACACAGGATCTTTTTATGATGACTTATGGCATTGGAAGCCAGGTAGGAGCAATATTACCGTGGTCACGGCAACAGGAAACCGAGGCCGATCAGTATGGACTGATATTTTCAGCATTGGCGGGATATGATCCCCGGGAAGCAATTCCGTTCTGGCAGAGAATGTCCACGGCAGGAGGTGCGACACCTCCGGAATTTCTAAGCACTCACCCTTCCAATGAAACAAGATTAAAGAAACTGGAAAAGTTCATGCCGGAAGCCATGAAATATTATACTGCCAGTAAATAGATGCCGGATTGCGATCTATGTTAAAAGATAGTGACTGAATGGTTATAAAAACTTTCCGCATGATGTTTTAGGGACTGCATTTTATTATTTATTTTGTATTATTAGTTAATTAGCAGATAAACCAATTCTGTTGCATTCATTTTTTGGATGAGTTTCCCGGAGCCAATAATGAAAACTTGTACAGGTAAGAAGTACTGTACGCCTTTTATAAATAGAAATTAATTTTATTTATGCGAGTGAAATCCAGCGAACCGGAATTAAAGGCATCATCAGAAAGAAAGACTTCTGTAAGGAATACCGAAAAGTTCCCGATAATTGGCATTGGGGCATCGGCGGGCGGACTTGAAGCATTGGAGCAGTTCCTGAGTAATGTGCCCGAAAAAAGCGGAATGGCGTTTATTGTGATCCAGCATCTTGATCCTACACAAAAGGGAATGTTGCCGGAATTGCTGCAGAGGATTACCGGCATGAAAGTGCATCAGGTAACAGACCGTATCCCGGTCATGATAAACTCTGTCTATGTAATCCCTCCGAACACCAGCATGTCAATATTAAATGGAGTGCTGCACCTGTTTGAGCCAGTCGAATCAAGAGGAATGCGCCTCCCGATTGACTATTTCTTTCGCTCTCTGGCAGATGACAGGAAGGATCTCAGTATAGGAATTATTCTTTCCGGGATGGGATCCGATGGCAGTGTAGGTCTCCGTGCCATAAAAGAGAAAAACGGATTGGTGATGGTGCAGGAGCCATCCGACGCCAAATTCGACAGCATGCCCCGCAGTGCTATCGATGCCGTAAACATTGATATAGTGGCCCCGGCCAGTGAGTTGCCTGCCAGACTTATTGAATGCCTGAAGTTTATCCCCGCTATCAGGTCAGATCTGAGTGCCGAGGTAAAAGATAAAAGCTCGCTTGAAAAGATTATTATTCTGCTCAGGAATCAGACAGGTAACGACTTTTCCTTATATAAGAAAAATACACTGTACCGTCGGATAGAAAGACGCATGAGTGTCCATAAAATTGATAGAATTGTCTCATATGTTCACTTCTTGCAGGGAAATCCAAAAGAAGTAGAAATCCTTTTCAAAGAATTACTGATCGGCGTAACCAATTTCTTCAGAGATGCTCCGGTATGGGAAAAATTGAAGGAAAAGGTCCTGCCTGCTATGATTTCCAGGGCACAGCCGGGTTCAATATTAAGAGCCTGGATTCCCGGGTGTTCTACAGGTGAGGAGGCATTTTCGCTGGCAATAATATTTAAAGAGACGCTTGCAAAGAGTAATCAGCATGGAGGCCCTTCATTACAGATATTTGCTACTGATATTGATGCCGATGTTATTGATATAGCCAGAAAAGGATCGTTCACGGCAAATATTGCCGCTGATGTATCTCCTGATCGTCTTGACCGCTATTTCATTTCATCCGATGAAGGCTACCGGATAAAAACGGAAATAAGAGAAATGGTTGTATTTGCTCAACATAATATTATCCTGCATCCGCCTTTTACCCGGCTTGATATTCTCTCATGCCGTAATCTGCTGATATACATGGATGCTGAGCTGCAAAAGAAGCTTATAGGAATGTTTTACTACAGCATCAATCCCGATGGAATATTGTTGTTGGGCAGCTCCGAAACTCCCGGAAACCAGAATCATCTTTTTGCCACTGTGGATGGCAGGTTGAAAATCTACAAGCGGACTCTTTCAAGCCATCTGCCCGAGGTGTTTGATTTTCCGTCCTCATTTTCCAGATCCAAATCATCCATAGCGAAAAACCCGGTGCCAGATTGGCAAGGCTTAAATATTCAAACACTTGCCGACCAGCTTTTGCTGGAACACTATGGACCCTCCGGTGTGCTTGTAAATGAATATGGTGATATTATCTATATACACGGACATACGGGTAAATACCTGGAACCGGCTGTCGGCAAGGCAAACCTGAATATTTTTGCCATGGTACGGGAAGACCTGCGCAACGAATTTCATACTGCCTTTCATCGGACGGTTACCAAAAAAGAAACAGTTGTTCTGCGCAATCTCAAAATGAAAACAAATGGCAACTCCCATACCGTAAATATTGACATTAAATGGATTGATAAACCGGAGCTTCTATACGGCACGGTGATGATAATTTTTACTGATGTAAAGGAGCCTGAAGACACCCGTTTGCCCCCTAAAACAGGTAAAAAAGCTGTGCATAGTATCAGACAGAAGGAGATGGAAAACGAGCTGAAGCGAATGCGTGACACGATGCAGAATACCCTGGAAGAAGTGCAGACTTCGCAGGAAGAGCTGAGATCCACAAATGAGGAGTTACAGTCCACAAATGAAGAGCTGCAGTCTACTAATGAAGAACTTACCACATCCAAGGAAGAAATGCAGAGTCTGAATGAAGAACTTCAGACCGTGAATGCTGAATTACAGGCAAAGGTAGATGATTATTCGCGGGTCAACAATGACATGAAAAACCTGCTCAACAGCACCGAAATTGCCACCCTGTTTCTCGACAAAGAATTAAATATCCGTCGCTTTACCCTTGCCGCAACCAAAATATTCAAACTTATAAAAAGCGACATAGGACGACCTTTCACAGACCAGGTATCAGACCTTAATTATCCCGGGTTGGCTGATGATGCCATTGAAGTGTTAAGAACACTGGTATTTATACAAAAAGAAATTCCTGCCAGAGACGAGCGGTGGTTTTTGGTTCGTATAATGCCATACCGAACTCACGATGATAGAATAGACGGACTTGTCATCACTTTTATCAATATCACAGACCATAAGAGACTTGAAGCAAAATTACTTGAAAACGAGAAAAAGTTCCATCTTCTGCTGGATGCTTCCCCGGATATAAAAGTAATTTTGTCAGATGACATGAAAGTGTTGGAATTTAATCCTGAAGCTGAATTGTTCTTTGGTAAAAAACGTGATGATTGCATAAATAAGGATTTTATTCAGATGTTTGTTCCTGAAGAATCTCAGAAAAGCACTGAAGAAAAAATAAAGGTGCTGCTGGGTAAAGGTTTGAATGACAAGCTGAAAATGAAGGTAACTGCTGCCAATAGAAAAATATCAGGTGTCGAATGTTTCGTTACAGTTTCTCTTAATAACCTGAATATGGCAGAAGAAATGATATTATCAATAAAAAAACAATAAAGCCATGAGTAAGAAAGCTCAGAACCTTACAGATACTCAATTACTGCGTTTGAACGCCGAAGAGAAACTGAAAAAACAATCCAAAAGGGCTGGTACAAAGGTTTTGGAATCAGATACAAAAAAGCTCCTCCATGAACTTCAGGTGCACCAGATAGAACTGGAAATGCAGAATGAGGAATTGCGGCAGGCAAATGAAAGAGCTGAGGAAGCCCTTAGAAAGTATACACTGTTGTATGATTTTGCCCCGATGGGCTATTTCACACTCGAAAGTGACGGCAGTATCAGCGAACTTAATTTTACTGGCGCTGAAATGCTCGGCGATAAACGCTTTAGTCTGCTAAACAGTAATTTTAAACTGTTCGTTTCAGAATCTTCCAAATCTGTGTTTAATAAGTTTTTCATAGATGTATATACCAGCAATGCTAAGGAGTCTTGTGAGCTGGTGCTCGGTTATAATGGCAAGCCGCTGTGCCGGGTGTATATGGAAGGAATAGTTTTAGGTGATGACCGAAAATGCCTTTTGTCAGTAGTCGATATCTCGGGGTTCAAAAAGTAAAATATACTAATAGCTGATATTAAGCTTTTTAAGTTGAGAATCTCTGACCCGGCCACATTATGTCACAAAGTGCGCCGGTTCCTTTTAATTCAGAGGTGCAGATAAGCCAACTCTGATACTAATTATGTAAATCTTTATTGTAATTGTGTAACAGTTCAGCAACTGGCAGGCCTTATCTTTACTGAGTATTTCAAAAAAATATCGGTATGAGGCAATTCATACTGACAGTAAATGAAAAGGATAACTTTTACAGCCATTTTGCTGTTAGCTACATTCTCATCAGGTTTTGGTGAAATTTCCCAATCAATTAAGAAATTTATTGAGGACAAGCCGGCAGGCTTATACTATGAAGTTGACAATGAGAATCTTCTGTGCGGCAAGCAACTTTATCTCTTTTATACGAACAGGTACTATGACCCTGCCTGGTTTATCCGGAACAGTTTCAGTAATAACGGGTTTGATTTGCTTAATTATATTCGCCAGGTTGGCCAGCAGGGCCTGCAGCCAAATGACTATCACCTGTATCTGATTGAAGAATATTTTAAGAAAGTACTTACCTCCGCAGCACCGGATACAACTGACCTGATTAAGCTGGATATACTGCTTACTGATGCTTTCCTGTTGCTGGGTTCTCATCTTTACTATGGCAAAGTCGATCCTGAAAAAGAAGGTGCCAGCTGGAAAATGAATCGTAAGGATCCGGAATTAAGGCTTGATATTAAACTGGAAGAGGCGCTGCTTGAAAACGATGTGAATAATGAACTTAATATGCTTGCCCCAAAGTACAGGTCATACTGGAGAATGAAGGAAGAGCTTGCGTTCTTTCTTAACCTGGAGGAGCAATCATGGCCGGTAATTCTTTCAGATAAACCTGTTAAACCCGGCGATTCGAGTCAGATAGTTCCGAAGGTCAGGGAAAGGCTGATAAAACTGAGATATGGATTATCCGACAGCGTCTCCATGATAATTGATAATGAACTGGAAGAACAGCTTAAGATGTTTCAGAATGACTGGGGTCTGAACGCCGATGGCGTGCTTGGCAAGACAACCCTTGAATACCTGAACTGCCTGCCTCTAAAACTTATGGGACAGCTGAAGGTGAATATGGAGAGGTTCAGGTGGCTTCCGCCACAGATGACCCGGAAACACATTGTTGTAAATATTGCCAATTTCAAACTCGATCTGATAGTGGGTGCAGACACCCTTATTTCGATGAGAGCAGTCGTTGGTCAGGAAACGAAGAGAACCCCTGTTTTTAATGAGAGCATGACATATATTGTTTTCAGCCCCGCATGGACTGTTCCCAATACCATACTGAAGGAAGAGGTGATACCTCAATTGCTGAAGGGCCCCGGGTATCTCATTAAAAAAAATATGAAGCTGCTCAAAAATGACGGGACCGAATTGGCCTACAGTGACGTTGACTGGTCAACAATTTCAGATAGCAATTTTCCGTATATGGTACGACAGGATCCGGGGCCGGGAAATGCACTGGGCAGGGTGAAGTTCATGTTTCCGAATAACTATAACGTGTACATACATGATACCCCTTCCAGGAGCTTTTTTGCCCGTGACGCAAGAGCTGTCAGTCACGGTTGTATCAGAGTGGAAGACCCGTTTGACCTGGCCGTGCTGCTATTATCCGATGAACCGGAATGGACACCTGATAATATCCGCACAGCAATGCAACAGACAAAGGAACAAACGGTACTTCTGAAGGTGCCGGTCGATGTGATGGTAGTCTACCTTACGGCCTGGACTGACGGCAAAGACAGGATCCAGTTCCGGAATGATG
Organism: uncultured Bacteroidales bacterium; assembly: GCA_963828395.1. Lineage (GTDB taxonomy): Bacteria > Bacteroidota > Bacteroidia > Bacteroidales > VadinHA17 > SR-FBR-E99. The sequence goes on along the minus strand of CAWHED010000001.1, from coordinate 784,991 downwards.
TTTATAAAAGCGATGAGAAAGTTCTGGTAGCCTTAAATCAAAAGCCAGAAGTTGCAAAGGCCAGATCTATGTCTTTGTTATAGATTGTATTTTCCTGATAATCTGTGAATTAGATTTATAGTCCGGTATGGGAGCATAAATGAATAAACATGAACCGCCCTTGATTGTTTTGATAATGTCCTCACTGAGTTCGACAGGAACAGCGGGACAGCCCTGACTACGGCCAAGTCTTCCGTGAGCCCTGATAAAATCATCGGATACGTAATCTGCCCCATGAATGACGATGGCACGTGCCCGTGCCTTATCATTTATACCTGTTTCCAGACCATCGAGTGTAAGAGATAAACCGTGCCTGCCAATATAAGTCTCACCGGTAACATAGAAACCGGGACTGCTTTCATATGAACCGGGAGTGTTTGAGAAATTCTCAGCCATAAGTTCCCCTGAATTACGGCCATGAGAGACAAGACAGTGGTACAGGACCTTTCCCTGGTGCAGGTCGATCACCCAAAGCCTTTCCCTGTCAGACTGAAGGCTGAAATCAATTATCGTGATCACTTCAGGACGGTTTATCGACTTTTCTTCGACAAGTAATTCATAACCTGCCAGGGCTGTCTGAAGCAAATGTAACGGAGGGAATTCAGAGCTGTCTGGCGGTTGCAGGAACATAAACTGCCGCGCAGGTAGGGGAGCGACGCTGTCAGGGTTCTCTGTAATCGCCTGTACAACAGGCAAAGAAAATGGAAAAAACGATAAAAAGATGAACAACAGGGTTTTTAACATCGGGGGTAAAAATAATTATAAATCAATATAATACGTTGCCCGCCCGGGTTTTATTATCCTGATTTACTTAATTATTTTCTGTCTGATGCCGGACTCCTGTCCTCTGGTTTTATAATCCGGCTTACCGCGGGTGCACTGTCATTCTTGTTACTTCAGATCCATTCATCCCTCAGAATCTTGCCGTCAATGCTTACAATCACTGCTTTTACAGGCACCTTTCTTGTTGCTCTGGCAATAGCGCTTCTTACCATCTGCAGAAGACCCCCGCAACAGGGCACTTCCATCATCATAACTGTTATGGTATTGACTTTTGCAGTGTCAATCAAAGTCACCAGTTTGTCAATATAGGTTTCCGTTCCGTGGTCGAGCTTGGGGCATGCAATTGCCAGTGACCTGTTCTTCAGAAAAGTCTGGTGGAACGACCCCAGGGAAAATGCCACGCAGTCGGCTGCAAGCAGGAGGTCAGCTTCTCTGTAAACAGGTGAGTTGGGATTGATAAGGTGCATCTGCACCGGCCAGTGAGTCAGCTGTGAAGGAGTTTCAGCCGCCATAGCTGAGACAGGTGCGGGAGCAATTATCCTTTCTTTGCTTCCGGGGCAACCTTCTCCATTATGCAAATGCAGATCGACGTGCTCTTTTTTGCTCATCACTGCAACCTCATCAAACGGTTGTGCATCACGTTTCTCAATAGTAATGGCGCCTTCAGGACAATATCCGAGGCATGCGCCAAGGCCGTCACACATCAGCTCGGATACCAGCCTGACCTTGCCGTCAATAACCTGAAGGGCACCTTCGTGGCAATTCGGTACACATTCCCCGCAACCGTTGCACTTCTCTTCGTCTATTTTCAGTATGTCTCTTTGCATTTCTTTTCCAGTATGTTTTCACTATAGTCCTCTTGTTTTACCAGCAGGGGCTGCCGAGGGCAGGCTCACCGTGAAGCAGGTCCCGTTTGCCGGCTTGCTTACAACACTGATTGTGCCCTTGCTAATGGTGACAAGCTCGTGCACCAGCTTAAGTCCGATCCCTGTTCCTTTTTCGGAGTCAGTACCGGGGGTAGTCTCTATCTCTGCTCCCATGAACAGCTTCTTCTGCCGTTCTTCACTGATACCCACCCCGTTGTCGCATATTTTTATTACCACTCCCGCATTGTTCTTTTCCTGCTCTTTGACGCTGATAGTCACCTTTCCTCCGGGGTTGGTATATTTGATGGCGTTTGAAAGGAGATTTCTTACCACAATGTCTATCAGGTCCCTGTCAATCCACCCGACCGCTTTTCCTACCTGGGTAAAATTGAGCGATATGTTTTTTCTGTCTGCAGTCTCCTTGAGGATGCTGATGTTGGTAAGAACAATATCAGCAAGGTCATTTTCAGAAGGTGCAAACCGTATCATATCTTCCTGTCCCCTTCCCCAGACAAGCATATTCTCTATCAGGCTTATAAGCATCTGGGAGTACTGTATACAAGAGTTTGCCATGGCTTCCGTCTTATCTCCGTCCTTTTCTTCCCTCAGCATGTGGAGGGTATAGAGGATATTCACCACCGGACTCCGGAGGTCATGTGCTATCACAGAGAAGACCTTGTTCTTCAGATGGATGGTCTCCGAGAGCTTTTTATTCTGGAGCGCGATCTGTTCATTCCTCGCATTGATCTCCACACTCTTCATCTTCAGCTCCTTCGTTCTTTCATCAACCCTGTCCTCAAGGTTGCGGTTCAGCTCTTCAAGCTGAAAGGCGAGTTTTTCCCTTTCCTTTCCCGACTTTACCCATTCGCGGATTAGCAGTCCTGCCTGCACAAAGACGAACACCATCATCATGAATGACAATATATATATCTGCTGTTTTTCCTCAAGCCCGTTTGACACCATGATGTCTGCAATAGCACCGGCCCCAAGAGCTATTATTGCAGCGAAATAAATAATATCAATCCAGTTCTTCTTTAACAATCCCCTCAGGCTCATAACAAGAGCATACATCAGCACCATGATAGCCAGAGCCTGCATAATCCATACAGTATATGAAAAGATGTATATTGGGGAAGAAACTACAAGGATTGCACCTGCAAGAAAAATAAAATCAACAGCCAGTGCTGTCTTCCTGAACCAGGAAGTAGGGTAGATGTAATATGCAAGCCATGCTCCGGATGTTACTGTCAGGTACAGGAGAATATATTCGCCTCTTACGATCAGGTTCCAGTTGGTGACATTAATAATCGAAATTAAGTACGGAATAGAGAGGAACGGTCGGAGAGCAAGTGAAAGAGCTAGCAGGGAGAACATCAGGAGCTTGCGGTCCTTTTTATCAAAGAGATAAAAAACAAAGAAAAAAATAAAAGCGGCAAAGAGCATACCGGTCACTGCTATTGAGATGAACCACTGATTGGAGAAGTTTGTCTGTATGGTATGGAAGGTACCCACCTTGAGAGGCAGCCAGAACCCTCCCCTCCGATGTTCATAGTTCGATACCCGTATCAGGAGCTCAAGAGTATCATTATTAGGTACATAGCTAAAGAACAGTGGTTCATAAGCGGGTATTGATTCAGCCCTGCTGCGGGCCGGGGTGCCGTTCCTGGCAGCAGTGACCCCGTTTATGGCGATCTCATATGAGGTGTCGAACACTGGCATATCGAAACCTAGCCGGTCACGGTACCCGTCGGGCAGCAGAATGACTGCCCTGTATGTGCCGTAGCCAAACCGCGGAAGTCTCTTTCCGTCGACGCTGTATTCAGCCCAGTAACCCGGCACAGTACCGTAGCAGTCTGGAGTAAGGGTGTCGCTGATGTGACCCGGTTTCCCGTACAGGAATTTATTGAAATAGAACTCCCACTCTCCGTTCATCTTCAGGCTGAACTCATCTCCCTGCTCTATATGCCTGAGATCAATCACGCCTTTGTCAACCCTCACGGGTGACCCTGTCACAAGTCCCTGTACGAGGAAAAGTGACACCAGAATCATACCTATTCTTCTCAGCATGCTCAATGCCATTCTTCAGTTACTGTTTTAGCAGACCGCGGTTCTCAAGCAGTGCCTCGATGCCCGGCTCACGGCCTCTGAATGCAATATACATCTCGAGCTCATCTCTTGAGCCTTTACGTGACAGTATCTCTTTCTCAAAGCGTGCTGCAACCTCCCGGTTGAATATATCTCCTGTTTCTTTAAATGCTTTGAAGGCATCGGCATCCAGAACCTCGCACCAGATATAGCTGTAGTATCCTGCAGAATAGCCTCCCGAAAAGATATGACTGAAATATGTGGAGCGGTAACGGGGGATTATCTCGCTTATAAGGCCGTACTTCTCCATCGCCTTCTTCTCGAACTCACCCACATTGATCTCGGCCGGTTCGGTAAGGGAATGGTATTCCATATCGAGTGATGAAGCAGCCAGGTACTCAACAGTTGTGAAACCGGTATTGAACCTGGAGGCTTTTTCAATCTTCCCAATGAGCTCATCAGGTATCACCTCGCCGGTCTGATAGTGTTTTGCATAAACTTTCAGCACCTCCGGTTCGAATACCCAATGTTCCATTATCTGTGAAGGGAGCTCCACGAAGTCGCGTGACACTCCGCTGGTATAAACAGTATTGGAGAGCAGGTTATGCAGGGCATGTCCGAACTCATGGAAGAGTGTGCTTGCTTCTTCGGGAGAGAGCAGGGCAGGACCGTCACCTGAAGGTGGAGTGAAGTTGGTTACCATGCTTACCAGCGGCGTGACCTGTACTCCCTTTTCATCGAGCCTCTGTGCCCGCATGCCGCTGCACCAGGCGCCGCCACGCTTCGAAGCGCGCGGATAATAGTCGAGCATTAGTATGCCCACATGCTTGTTATCCCTCTTCACCTCAAAGGTCCTGACATCAGGATGATATTTAGGGATGTCAGTGCGCTCACTGAACTCGAGCCCGTAAAGCTTGTTGGCGACATAGAAAAGTCCGTCTGTGACATTATTTACCGAGAAATAGGGTCTTGTCTCTTCGTCGCTGATATTATATTTCTCCTTGCGGATCTTTTCGGTGTAATAAAACCAGTCCCACGGCTCCAGCCTGAATTTTCCGCCTTCCCTGTCAATCATTGCCTGCTGTGCGGCAGCTTCAGTCCTGGCCACCGGCAGCGCGGCATCCCAAATCTGTGCCAGGAAGCTCAAAACCTTTTCTGGTTCTTTTGCCATGTTGCGTTCAAGAACATAATCTGCGTGGCTCCTGTAGCCCAGAAGCTTTGCTTTCTCAACGCGAAGCCTGACAATATCTGCAGCGATCTTGTTGTTGTCTCTTTCGTTGCCGTTGTTACCGCGCATCATATAACCCCTGAACATCTTCTCCCTGAGATCCCTGTTGTCAGCGTAGGTCATGAACGGGAAGTAGCTTGGTGCCTGGAGGGTGAAGAGCCATTTGCCTTCCTGATCTTTTGCTTTGGCCGCTGCTGCGGCCTGAGCCCTGACGCCCTCGGGCAGACCTGAAAGATCATTTTCATTGTCGATGACAAGGGCAAAACTGTTGGTCTCAGCCAGCAGGTTCTCTCCGAATTTTACTGAAAGCAACGACAGTTCACTGTTCAGTTTACGAAGCTTATCCTTATCCTCCGGTGAGAGGCCAATACCGTTACGGATAAATCCCAGGTACTGATCCTCAAGAAGTTTGTTTTCCTCAGGCGTGAGATTGAACTTTTCCCTGTTGTCATATACCGACTTCACCTTTTCAAAGAGCTTTTCATTGAGGGAGATATCGTCCCTGTGTTTTGAAAACAGAGGAGACATTTCCCTCTGCAGAGCCTGGATGGAATCATTTGTATTTGCTCCGCTGAGTGGTCCGAAAGCCCGCTGTACCTTATCAAGCAGCTTCCCGGTGAACTGCATGGCTTTGATGGTGTTTTCAAAGGTCGGCTCCTCAGTATTGCTGATAATAGAATTCACTTCAGCCATCTCTTCTTCCATCCCTTTAAGGAAGGCTGGTTTGAAGTGTTCAAATTTTATAACGTCGTACGGGGGAACTTCAAAGGGGGTGTCCCACTTGCAGTAAAAAGGATTTTCGCATACCTCTTTCCTGCACGAGGTGACGCTGAATGAAACAATTAAGAGCATAAGGAATAGTTTTTTCATAATATAGGTGTTTGGATTCATGCTGTTAAAATATCTATAAATACTATAAAATTCAAGCCGGTGAAAAAATGTCTCCGGCCTTTTAGGTATAATTAACTGCCTGCTAAATAAATTCAACCAGCGGATCTCCCTTTTTGACCTTGTCTCCGCTTTTTACAATAACCTTTTTTATTTTTCCGTCGCGGTCTGATTCCACCGCACTGAATGTCCTGTTGATCATAATATACATGAGTATATCTCCCTTTTTGACTTCTTCTCCGACGTCAAGGTCGTCATCGGAGTAATATGTGGCCGTTGTTCCCGAATATATAAATGCTATGCCGGTCTCATGAGCGAAGAGAAGTTTTTTCTCAGATACTTTTGCCGTTGCGGCATTGGACAGTTCTGCTTTTCTGTCTTCCACCTCCTTCAGGAACCGTGTCTTTGCCACGCCCGACTTATAATCGCGATACTGCCTGTCATGCATTGCCAGTTCGAACAGTTCCTCATCATCCTGTCCGGCAGGCCATTTTTTCTCCTCCATCTCCTTCCTGTAGATGTCGAGCGCATCAGGGTAGTTGTCCTGTGGAGTGCCTTCATAGAACTCCCTGCCTTCCTTCTTTGCCAGTTCGATGAGTTCCGGGGCCAGCGGGCCGGGCAGTTTGCCGGCACGGCCGAGAAGCATATCCCAGGTGTTCGCATCAATCATGGCAAACCGCTCCTTGCCGTTGACCAGTGAAACGATATTCATCAGCGCCACATTCTTTACATACTGGCTGAATGGTGTCACAAGGGGCGGATAGCCCATCATGGGCCATATTTCGCCTACCTCTTTAAATAGCCATACAACGAGCTCATCTTCTGACAGTTCAGGCTTGCCTTGTGACTTCAACGCTGCGTTGATGCCCTGGTGCACTCCCTTCAGGTCGGCCATCATGCTTCCCATCATACCTCCCGGAAGTCCTGATCCGATCAGCAGCGATGTCATCAGCTTGTTACGCGGGTCTATGAAGTAACCAAGGAAGTCGTCAATGAATTCCTGTGTCATCGCCCTGACCTTCATGTAGGCATCCATATTTATTTCAGGCACATCGAACCCGGCGTCCTTCATAATGGCCTGTATTGCTATCACGTCAGGGTGAACCATGCCCCAGCTGAGAGGCTCCATGGCGACGTCGAGGTAGTCAGCGCCTGCCCTTGCCACCTCAAGCATCGAAGCAACGGACATACCCGGGCCGCTGTGTCCGTGATACTGGACAATGATACCGGGATATTTGTTTTTGATTTTCTTCACCAGTTCACCGAGGGTGGCCGGTCTGCCCACGCCCGCCATATCTTTAAGGCATATCTCATCAGCCCCGTATTCAACCACTTTGTCGACCACCCCCATGTAGTAATCAATGGTATGAACAGGTGAGGAGGTTATTGAGAGTGCTGCCTGTGAGATCATGCCTGCCTCGCGTGCGTATTTCACCGACAGTTCAAGATTGCGGTGGTCATTCAGCCCGCAGAATGAACGTGAGATATCTACTCCCTGGGCTTTCTTAACCTTGTACATCAGGCGTCTGACGTCTGCCGGCACGGGATACATTCTTATTCCGTTAAGAGCGCGCTCGAGCATATGTGTCTGAATGCCTGCCTCGTTAAAAGGTCTGGTCCATTCCCTTACAGCCTCGTTGGGATTTTCACCGTAAAGAAGCTGCACCTGTTCAAACGCACCGCCGTTGGTCTCGATACGGTCAAAGCATCCCATTTCAATGATGTGCGGTGCAACGGCTTTCAGCTGGTCAACCCTTGGCTGGTACTTGCCTGAAGACTGCCACATATCACGGTACAGGAGGCTGAATTTGATCTTATTTTTCATTTTTATACACGGAGTTGATACCTGTCTGTTTTATCTCTCTGAAATAATCATTCAAAGATAGTTCGGTTACTGATCATATACGTGATAAAAATCAATTAAGCATTTTCATTTTAAAAAGAGAGAGGCTGCCTTTGTGAGGCAACCTCTTATCAACCTAAACCTGATCGTAGAAAGGCCGGACGGCCTTATTAAGGAAGGATAAAAAATCTTTTATTCGCTCTCTTTGATGAGCATTGGAAAATACGAAGCTATGAGCAGCGCAGCATCCTCTTCCTCAGTGACGCCCTGGCTGATAACTTTCTGACGAAAGTAGCCGGTCCTGTCAAGCTGGCTGTCATCTGTGCGTATACCATCGACCTTGTATTTTTTGTCAACCTTGTTGACGCCGAAATACTTGCCGTTGCAGGAATACATAACTGCCAGATCATCAGAAACCACCACATAATTTTTACAGTTCTTTTCTTTATCTACATAAATCTTCACTTTAACAGGTGAATTTTCGTATGAGAGCAGGTAGCATTTTACCGTTTCACCTGCCAGAGTAAGGGGCTGATCAACAACCTCCAGAATGTAGCTTCCGAAGGGAGTGTTGGATTCACCCTTCAAAATGACCTTGCCGAATGACATTGCTGCCACACCGGCAAAAAGTACAAGAACAAGAATAATTTTTTTCATGACTAACCCGTTTTTGTTTAATACCAAACTGTCGATTACAAAAAGAGGAACTGTCCTTTTCACTCTTTTTCATAAGTAAAGACCGGCCAGACACCCTTTCGCTGCAATCTTTTGTGTTAAACTTGCGTTAATAAAAGTTAAATGGTAATTTTGTACTTTATTACAGTATGTTACAGGATATGGAACACAGGTTTATGATGAACCGCCTCGGTCGGAGGCTCTATCACTGCCTTATGTTCTATCACAGTTAGCCTTTCGCCTGCAGCCATCGGTTGCGGCACTTCCCGTCATTCAGTATAATCAATAACTTCACGGACTTTTTATGAAAGGCTTGATATTCAGTATAAAGAGATATGCAATTCATGACGGCCCCGGCATCAGGGTCACCTTTTTCATGAAAGGATGTCCGCTTGACTGCTGGTGGTGCCATAACCCCGAAGGGAAGCCGGCGGAGCAGACCTCCGTGGAGCGGATTGACAGGGTCGGGGAAAAGGAATTCACTTCTGTTGAGTTTGTAGGCAAGGAATACACTCCGGATGAACTGGTAAAAGAAGCTGAGAAAGACAGGGTCTTCATGGAGCAGTCGGGCGGAGGGGTCACCTTCTCGGGGGGTGAGCCGTTGATGCAGTTCGACTTCCTCCTTGAATCACTGCAGGCAATGAAGAGAGCCGGGTTCCATACTGCCGTCGATACCTGCGGGCACACATCACAGGAACGGCTGCGGGCCATTTTCCCGTACACCGATCTCTTCCTCTATGACATCAAGCACCTTGACCCTGAGATGCATATGAAATTCACGGGGGTAAGCAATGATCTCATCCTCTCAAATCTTGACATGCTCCTTAAAGAAGGAGCAGAGGTAATGATAAGAATCCCTGTTATCCCCGGAGTGACGGCAGATAAAGAGTACATGGAACAGCTCAGGAGTTTCATTGAAAGCCGTAAAACAAAAAGAATCACAGAGATAAACCTTTTGCCGTATCATAAGACCGGCAGCTCGAAATACCGTCGTTTTGATCTTCCTGACCGCATGACCGGCGTCAGTCAGATATCCGACAGTCAACTCGATGATTATATGGATATTTTAAAACCGCCGGGCATCCACATCAAAAAAGGCGGATGAATAAAAGAGTAAACGAAAAGAACATAAATATGAAAATGACTGAAAGAGTCCTCAGGCTCAGGGAACATAGTCTTAACGCAAAGGAGACCATTACTGCCGAGAGGGCACATCTGATCACCCGCTTCTATGCCAGTGACGAGGCACGGGGATTATCAGCTCCGGTTACCAGGGCACTCGCTTTCGAGTACCTTCTGAGACACAAGGCAATATGCATCAATGACGGCGAGATGATTGTTGGCGAGAGAGGCCCGGCACCGAAAGCTACACCCACTTATCCTGAGATTTGCCTTCACTCGCTCCAGGATCTGGATATTCTCAACAGCCGCGAAAAGGTATCTTTTAAAGTCGATGACGAGGTAAAGCGCATATACGAAAATGAAATTATCCCTTTCTGGAAAGGGCACAGTAACCGTGACCGCATCATGGAACGTATGACCCCTGAGTGGATCAATGCCTACAAAGCCGGTATCTTCACCGAGTTCCAGGAACAGAGGGCCCCCGGTCACACTGTCCTCGGCTACAAGATGTTTCATACGGGCTTTCTTGATCTTAAAAAGGAAATAGCCGAAGCAACCGCGAAGATTGATTACTTTAATGACCCTGATGCCTCTGACAGGAACGAAGAGCTGAAGGCGATGGAGATTGCATGCGATGCAATAATAATGTACGCCGGCAGGCATGCCGATGCTCTTGAAAAGCTTGCGGTGACGGAGAAAGATAAGAAGCGCCGGTCAGAGCTGACAAAGATGGCGGTTGTTTGCCGCCGTGTTCCTGCTCATGCTCCTGAGACCTTCCACGAGATGCTCCAGCACTACTGGTTCATCCACCTCGGAGTGGTGACAGAGCTTAATCCGTGGGATTCCTTTAACCCCGGACGTCTCGACCAGCATCTGTGGCCTGTTTACAAAAAGGAGACGGAGATGGGTACTCTCACTCCTGAACAGGCTTATGAGCTGCTGGGCTGTTTCTGGGTCAAGTTCAATAACCACCCTTCACCACCGAAGATGGGCGTAACGGCACAGGAGAGCAACACCTACACTGACTTCAGTCTTATTAATCTCGGGGGAGTAAAGCCAGACGGAACCGATGCGGTGAATGAGATGTCATATATTCTCCTCGATGTGATCAAAGAGATGCGCATCGTGCAGCCCAGCTCGATGGTACAGGTGAGCCGCAAAGGTCCTGACGCCTTTATCCACAAGACGCTGGATATTGTCAGAACAGGCTTTGGGCAGCCTTCAATATTCAATACCGAGTCGATCATCCAGGAGCTGCTGAGGCAGGGGAAGAGCCTTGTTGATGCCCGCAACGGCGGCGCTTCAGGATGCGTTGAGACCGGAGCCTTCGGAACAGAATGTTACTGGCTGACAGGATATTTTAACCTGGTGAAAATACTTGAGGTAACCCTGAACAACGGTTTTGACCCTCGTACGGGAGTGAAGGCAGGAAGGCAGACTGGCGACCCCTCGCTTTTCGCTTCGTTTGATGAGTTCATGCTTGCCTACAAACAGCAGGTGAATCATTTTGCGGATATCAAGGTGAGAGGTAACAATGTCATCGAAAAGACATTTGCCAACCACCTCCCCGTACCGTTCCTGTCACTCCTCCTTGAAGACTGTATTGCCAGCGGTAAAGATTACAATGCCGGCGGAGCAAGATATAATACCACATATATACAAGGTGTGGGACTTGGCAGTATTACCGACATCCTTACATCGATAAAATTCAATATCTATGAAAAGCAGCGGTTCACCTGGAGTGAAATGCTTGCCGCTCTGAAGAACAATTTTGAAGGGGATGAGAAAATGCAGTATGAGATGATCTATAACACCCCCAAGTATGGTAACGATGACGACTATGCCGATGAACAGGCTGTGGCTGTCTTTGAAATTTTCTATGATGCAGTCAACGGCAGGCCTACGCCAAGAGGAGGGATTCACCGGATAAATATGCTGCCGACAACATCACATGTCTATTTTGGCAACGTCACCGGAGCAACACCTGACGGCCGCAAGGCGTATGTGCCTCTATCTGAAGGTATCTCACCTTTCCAGGGTGTGGACAGACAGGGACCTACTGCAGTAATCAAATCGGCGTCAAAGATTGACCATCTCAGGACCGGCGGGACACTCCTTAACCAGAAATTTTCTCCGGAGTTTTTCGAGGACGAGGGAAGCTATCAGAAACTGACGGCGCTGATAAGGAGCTATTTCAGCCTTGACGGACACCACATACAATTCAATGTAGTTAATGCCGAAACGCTCCGGGAGGCTCAGAAACACCCTGAGCTTCACCGCGATCTGATAGTGCGCGTTGCGGGCTACAGCGATTATTTCAATGACCTGGGAGAAGACCTTCAGAATGAGATAATCAGGCGAACCGAACACAGCGGTTTTTAGGCAGGAGATACCTGATAATACATATCAACGGCTCTGGCAGAAAAGAATATTTTTTTGTCAGATAAATTTGACTTTGTCATTAAAAATCAGTATATTTTGTAAAAATTAATTCAGCTGTTCCGGTCGTGGCCATGACTTCAGCCGGCAGCAATTAATGCCTTGGCCGTGAAGAAGATATTCGATTATTTTGACACACGCTACAGGGCTGAGATGCTTGGCAGGCCTATTGACCAGACAGGTCCCGTAATAACCATATCGCGCCTTACCGGCTGCGACGGAAGAGAAGTAGCTGCAGCACTTGTGGCGCAGCTCAATCTCAGGTATAACACAAATAAATGGAGGTGGATCGATAAGGATATCATCTACCATGCCGCCCATGAACTGAAGACGGATACCAACCGGGTAGAGGCCTATTACCAGGGTATGACAATGAATGATATGTCAGAGATGATAATGGCTTTCTCCGGTTCATTTGTAAGTGACAGCTCGGTGAAGAAGGCTATCAGGGAGGTAGTTCTTTCAATCGCACGTGAGGGTCATACCGTGATCATAGGGCGAGGTGGCGTGGCGATAACACGCGATATGACCAATGCACTTCATATCAGGCTTGTGGCACCGTTATACTGGAGGGTGGAAAATGTGATGAAAAAGAAGGGTATGATCATAGAAAAGGCAGAGGAATATGTGGTTGAAACAGATGAGAAGAGGAATAAGATGATTGTGAGCTTCCTTGATAAGAAGCCGCAGTCTCTCGATTATCTCTTTGACTCTACACTGAACAGAAGCAGTTTTTCGATTGACCAGCTCTCCGCATTCATACTTGACATGTATGAGGCCAAGCTGGGAAAGATGACATAACAGTATTGCTATGCTTTTTTAAGAGTTTGGCATAGCTGGTTGGTTGATTGGTGAGCAGGGTAATGGAAGGGCCGGTATCTGAAGAGTACCGGCCCTTTTCTTTAGCTGTTTCAGAGACAGCAGATTTGAGCAATCCTTTTTATGTGATCTGAAGTGCGTTTATCAAGTGATTTCATGTATGCATCCCAGTCATCTATCCTGAACTTTGCCACGCCGGTTTCTATGGCAGCTCTGGCAACCGCAGAGGCTACACGGGAGATAAGTCGCGGATCGAGCGGCTTCGGAATAATATAATCCCGGCCGAACTCCAGTTTTTCAAGATCATAGGCAACAAGAACCTCAACGGGAACAGTCTCTTTTGCAAGGGTAGCCAGGGCTCTCGTGGCTGCCAGCTTCATCTCCTCATTGATGGTGGTTGCCCTTACGTCAAGCGCACCCCTGAAGATGAACGGGAAACCGAGGACATTGTTGATCTGGTTTGGATAGTCTGATCTCCCGGTCGCAAAAATAAGATCATCACGGGTCGACATGGCGTCTTCATAACTGATCTCCGGGTCAGGATTGGCCATTGCGAAGACTACAGGGTTGGGAGCCATGGTTTTGAGCATCTCCTTACTCAGCATTTTGGCTACTGACAGGCCCAGGAAGACGTCAGCGTCTTTCACTGCCTCTGCCAGCGTGTTAACATCACGGTCGGTAATCCATTCTTTCTTGTATTTGTTTAGGTCAGTCCTTTTTTTGTTGATGACTCCCTTGCTGTCAACCATGACGATGTTTTCCTTTTTTACACCGAGAGCCACATATAGACGGGTACACGAGTTGGCAGCCGCTCCCGCACCGCATACTACCACCCTTATGTCGGAGATTTTTTTCCCGTTTATATCCAGTGCATTCAGAAGACCTGCAGATGAGATTATGGCTGTCCCGTGCTGGTCATCATGAAACACAGGTATATCAAGCATTGCCTTCAGCCTTGTCTCGACTTCAAAGCACTCCGGGGCTTTAATATCCTCGAGGTTAATGCCGCCGAAGGTAGGAGCGATCCTGGCACATATCTCGATCAGCTTTTCCGGATCTTTCTCATCCACCTCAATATCAAACACATCCACATCGGCAAAAACCTTGAAAAGGAGACCTTTGCCCTCCATTACGGGCTTACCTGCCAAAGCACCTATATCACCCAGGCCGAGTACGGCGGTGCCATTTGAAATCACCGCAACAAGATTGGCCTTTGCCGTATACAGATACGCATCATCAGGATTCTTCTCTATCTCAAGGCAGGGATATGCTACCCCCGGAGTATATGCTAGACCGAGATCATTCTGTGTGCAATATGGCTTTGTCGGGATAACCTCAATCTTGCCCCTGCGCCCGCGACTATGATAATTGAGCGCGTCCTCTTTTGTGATTTTTGACATAACGGGAAATTTATTTGATGTTGAATTTTTAGGAGAAAAGGAATTAGTACGACGAATTTAGGGTATTTCTCAGACTACTCCAACTAATTTGAAGAATAATAATCTGATATAATCTGGCCACTGCCGGAAAATAGTATCTGCAATTCAAGCTAATTTTCTGCGATTTTTTTCGTCAGCAGATAAAACGTGTTTGCAGCTGTCTTTTCCTTACCCTGCGCTGCCCCTCCGTTATTCTTTATCTCCATGAAATCGTTCACGAATTTTTCTGCATCGCCCCACTCGGTTTGGAGCAGCCCTGCGTATCTCTCCTTTGTTGATTCGGTTGCCGTTGAAATGAATATCCTCGTATTCTTAAGCTGCCTGAGAGCCACTTCCGGTGTACGCCAGGGGCATGTCAGCACTGTGAATCCTTTAAGCGCGAACATCACCGGTGACATGTCCGGCCGCTCATAGTGCCAGTCGCAGATCACTACATCCTTGCAGATCATGTCAATCGCCCTGTGGGTATTATTCATACTTGCTTCCCACATCCCGTAACCGGTTGTCTTTCCGTCAATGAGCCTGTCACCCCAGATCCACATCCTGCATCCTCTTGAAGCCAGGAAATTACGGACCAGATTCACTTCACCGGCAAACAGTTCGGCATTATCTTTTCCCGAGCACCGGGGACATTTGCTGTCTCCGATATAAAAAACTTCATCCATACCTGCATGGAAGGCATTCGCCTCAAACACATCAATAAGTTCTCCCACAACATCAAACACCACGTCATGCACCTCCGGGTGCAGTGGACAGTAGCTTTTACAATAAAGACCATCATCATTAGGCCATTTGTATTCTTCCGGCATCTGTACCCACGGTGTCTCATCAAACTGCGGATAGACCTCCAGCAACTTATCGACCTTTGTTGCCCACGACTGGTGACCCAGGAGGTTAATTTGCGGTATAAGGTTAATATTTAGCTCTTTGCAAGTACGTACAAGTGTTTTGACATCTTTTTCTGTAAGCGGATTATCGCTTCTCAGCTCAGGATGTGTTTCAAATTCATAACCCCAGTCGACCCGCAGCACCAGAGTGTTTATGCCAAGAGGTGCGAGCTCTTGCCTTATAAATTTATCGAATTCCTTAACATATTCATGTCCTGGTGCAGAAATACAAAGACCCAGCAAAGGCAGGTCAGCATCTTCAGCTTTTGCCGGTAAGAGGAACAGTGACAGCAGGAAAAATGTAATTGTTTTTTTCATTGTCTCTTTTTTGCCGGTTTGCCTGGTCCCGGAAGTTTATAGCGAGCCAATTTAATCAAATTCTTTATATTTACCGGTCATGAATTTCTAACGCGATATGAGCCGTAATAAAGTTAACAGACGTATATTTCTTTCCAGAAGTGCAGCAATCGGAATTGGTCTTACCATTGTCCCGCGTCATGTGCTTGGCGGCAGGGGTTACCTGCCTCCGAGCGATCAGCTGACCAAAGGTATCATCGGCACAGGGGGAATGGGTCTTGGTCATTTTGGCTACGAGAATACCCGCCTGCTCGCCGTCTGCGATGTCGATGCCTCACATCTCAGAAGAGCGCTCGACAAGGCCGGCAAGGGGGTTACCGGATATCATGATTTCAGGGAACTGATAGCAAGGCCTGACATTGATATAGTCCATATAGCAACACCCCCGCACTGGCATGGCATAATGTCGGAAATGGCCGCTGAGGCAGGCAAGGATATCTGGTGTGAGAAACCGATGACCCGCACAATAGGTGAGGGGAAGAAGGTTGTTGAGGCGGTACAGTCGAACGGACGTATGTTCAGGCTGAACACATGGTTCAGATTTACAGGTCAGTTCTACGGGCTTGGCACTACCGTGAGACCACTGAAGAAAATCGTCAGCAGCGGAGTGCTCGGATGGCCTCTGAAAGTGACTGTCAGCGGCATAACCGGTTATGACTGGAAATTCTACTGGACCGGCGTGCCGAACCTGCCACCGTTGGCACTTCCTGAAGATCTTGATTACAATTTCTGGCTCGGCCCTGCTCCCTATAAGCCGTATAACCCTCTCAGAGTGCATGAGAAGTTCAGGGGCTACTGGGACTATGACGGAGGTGGCCTCGGTGATATGGGGCAACATTACCTCGATCCGGTGCAATATATTCTCGGAAAGGACGATACCAGCCCGGTTTCTGTTGAGATTGACGCACCGCAGCAACACTATGATGCTGTTGGCACGTGGAGGAGAATAACATATACCTATGATGACGGCTGCAAGATAATCCTTGACGGTGAGAACCGTGATAAAGACGCGGCTTACATTGAAGGTCCGCTTGGAAAAATTTTCAAGGGATTCATTTCCGATCTGCCAAAAATTCGTGAACTCGCCGGGAATCTGCCGGAACCTGAATCACAGATAACGGTATTCAGTGAATCGGTAAAGACAAGAAGACCATTTGCACTGAACGAAATGAACGGTCACAGGTCATGTACACTGGTAAACATGGGTGTTGTGGCACTGCGCCTGGGTCGAAACCTTACATATGATCCTGTAAAACAAGTGTTTATAAATGACGAAGCAGCGAATGCGCTTATTGATCAGCCCATGAGGGGTGAATGGCATTACTGAAATCCAACGAAATTTAATACTCATGAATAAATTTAAAATACTGTTTGCTGTAACGGCAGCTCTGGTCCTGCAGGTTGCATTGAATGCCCAGGATATCAGGACCATTGAAACCAGGACGGCCGATCTTCTTGCAAGGTTACCGGCTGACAATCAGGATCTTACAAAACGCCTGATGGAAGAAATGTATTCACTTGGTGATGAGGGCACCTCTATTATCTGCGGTCAGGTAGTACCTGCAGGTACCGGTGACGATACGAAGGCAAGGTATGCCATTTCAACACTCACCACCCACCTCACGGCTGACAAGGATAACATAAGGAGGGCTGCATGGGAGAAACAGTGTATAAGATTTATGAAGGCGGCAGATAAGAGGGAGGTCAGGGCTTTCTTCATGAAGCAACTGAACCTGGTCGGGTCAGATGCTGCTGTTGAAGTCCTTGCCGATTATGTCCGTGATGCTGAGATATGTGATGATGCCGTCATGGCACTGCAGTCTGTCGGCAGCGATAAGGCGCATAAACTCCTTGCCTCTGCAATTGCAGAAGGGGAGTGCCCCTGCGCAGCGCAGATCATGATTGCGCTGGCAGACAGCCAGTACGGTGAGGCTGTTCAGAGCTACGTGAACTGGTACGGGAAAGGCAACCGCGGTGAGCAGACCGCTGCCCTCTGCGCGCTGGCCGGTACCGGTGACCCTGCGGCAATGATTGTTCTGATGCGTGCTGCAGAATCTGCCGGATACAAATGGGAACCTACAGGTGCAGTGCAGGCACTTCTGCTCTATGCCAGGACCATAGGTCTTGCAGGCGACAAACGCGGGATGAAAAAGATCACAGACCAGGTAATCTCCGGGAGCACAACACCCGCGACTGCAGGGCAACGTCTCGCTGCCATGAGCGTGGTTGTGACCGTTATGGGTGAGGATGCACTACCCATGCTCCTCGCAGCGGCAGGTGATCCTGATATTGCTGTTCGCGGCGGAGCCCTCAGACTGGCCGGGTTGCTGCCGGGTGAAGAAGCAACAAAAAAATGGATGAAGAGGTACACAAAGGTAACCGGGGAAGCAAAACCGGAGATACTCTTTATGCTTGGTGAGAGGGGTGACGAGCTCGCAGTGCCTCTGGTGCTTAAAGCGCTCAATGATCCTTTCCGGGAAATAGCCGGTGAAGCAGTCACCGCCCTGGCAAAGCTGCAGGGCGCCAGAGCCGTTGACCCGCTCATTTCATGGATTCTGAAGTATGACAATGAAGAAGGTCACAGGACGGCTGCCGGCGCACTGACAACAATACTTGACAGCACCAGCATAGGAAAGGTTGCCCAAAGCCTTCCCACATCAAAAGGACATAGCACGGTGGCGCTGATATGGCTGCTTGCCTGGTCAGGCAGGAATGAATATTTCGATGATGTTCTTGCATATGTCAATTCGGAAGATCTGGGGGCGAGGGCGGCTGCCATATCCTCCCTGGGAAGCCTGGCCTCATGGAAAGACCAGCCGGCAATCATCTCCCTGCTGCAGAGCACCACAGAAAAACAGGAGATTGCAGAGCTGCAGCGCGTCCTGGCCACTGCCGCCATGAAAGCTGATGATGCGGATAAAAGATCGGAAAAGATTCTCGCCGCGTTGGATAAGCCCGGTGACAAGCTGAGACTTATTCCGCTGTTGGCACAGACCGGAGGCCATGAGGCGCTCAAGAGAGTAGCATATGAATTTGAAAACGGTGATGCCATTACCCGTGATGTGTGTTTCGATGTCCTGGCTCACTGGTCAGATCACTCTGCACTAAAAGCCCTTTACGATATTTGTGCATCTGGCAATAAGACATTTGGCATGCCTGCTTTCGACGCTTATCTCAGGATGGTATCCGTCGCCGCTGTCACTCCTGAGCGCAAGCTGCTTCTCATCAAAGAGATTGCTCCGCAGGCAGTGGCACCCGATGCAAAGGCAGGTATGATAGCTCTTGCAGCTTCTCTTGGCATCCGGCCGGCCGGCTTCTTTATCTCTGGCTGGCTCTCTGACCCGTCGGAGGATGTAAGAGCAGCGGCTCAGGAAGCGCTGAATGAGATGAACCTGCCCGCCGGCGAGATTTTTACTCCGATGTTCAACGGCAAGGATCTGTCAGGATGGCATGGCCTGGTGGGTAATCCGATAACAAGGGCCGGCATGAAACCTAAAGAACTTGCCGCAAAACAAAAGGAGGCTGACCTTAAGACAAAGGACAACTGGAGCGTCAGGGACGGAATGATATGGTTCACCGGCAAAGGCGACAACCTCTGCAGTGTGAAGGAGTACGGTGACTTCGAGTTATATCTTGACTGGCGTATTACGAAGGATGGTGACAGCGGCATTTACCTCCGCGGCTCGCCACAGGTGCAGATATGGGATACATCAAGAACAGAGGCAGGCGCCCAGGTCGGCTCCGGAGGCCTGTACAACAACGAAAAGAATCCTTCAGCACCGCTTAAAGTGGCTGATAATCCTGTCGGGGAATGGAATACCTTTCGCATACTGATGACCGGCGAAAAGGTCTCGGTATGGCTGAACGGCGAACTTGTCACCGATAATGTCGTCCTGGAAAACTACTGGAACAGGGAGATCCCGATATCTGAGAAAGGGGCTGTCGAGCTTCAGGCGCACGGAACTGACCTTACCTTCAGGGATATATATATCCGGGAGATAAGTCCGGCTGAATATAATCTGACGGAAGAGGAGAAAATTGCAGGATTTGTATCTCTGTTTAACGGCCGCAATCTTGATGGCTGGGTCGGCGATAAGGTTGCTTACCATGTAGAAGATGATTTAATAGTATCAAAGCCCGGGCTTGAACACGGCGGGAATATATATACCGAAAAGGAATATGCCGACTTCATCATCAGGTTCGAGTTTCAGCTTACCAAAGATGCCAATAACGGGTTAGGCATCAGGGCTCCCCTGACAGGTGATGCTGCTTATGCGGGTATAGAAATTCAGATACTGGATAACAATACTACTATCTATGGACAACTTGCTGATTACCAGTATCATGGATCTGTTTACGGAGTTATCCCGGCAAAGCGTGGATTTCTGAATCCTGTGGGAGAATGGAACAGTGAGGAGGTGATAGCGCAGGGTACTAAAATTAAGGTTATTCTTAATGGAACAGTCATTGTCGACAGCGATATCGCTGATGCACGCGACAATGGAACTATGGACCACATAGATCATCCCGGACTTAAAAATGAGTCAGGTCATATCGGATTCCTCTATCATGATGCACTGGTAAAATTCCGAAACATAAGTATCAGGGAGCTCTAGATTATTGATCATCCTTACTGACCTTGTTCATCATCGATTTATCAACACCCATCAAATAGAATTGAACTTTTCTTGCCGGTGAATATATAAAATAACACTTTTGATCGTTTAATATAACAATGAGTGGCCCACCAGCCCTCCAAATGAGTATAGAAGGGAAGAATAACTGCTGAAATGAATATACTTATCTGCGAAGATAATCTGCTTGCTTCGAGAGCCATGTCAGTAGTCCTGGAGCGTGAGGGCTATGACACTGTCACCGCCATTGACGGCAATAGTGCCATAGATCTCCTGAGAAGTACTGATTTCAGCCTTATAATAGTTGATATACACCTTCCTTACCACAGTGGTCTCGAACTGATCAGGTTCCTGCGGACAGATCTGAAGAAAAAGACACCGGTTCTTATTGTGTCAGCCTTCAGTGATCCCCAGGTACAACGCCAGGCAAGTGAAATGAAAGTTAGCGGATATATAACAAAACCTTTTGATCCTGAAGATCTTATCAGGAAGATCAGGTCGGCTTTAATACAATTATGATGCAGTTCACCCGATATAGATCCTTGCTTATGATGGCGCTTGTCATGATGACCTGCGGCGGTCTTTTTTCACAGGCCATCACCAATCCTGAGGAGGAATACTCAAGGATCAGGACGCTTGCTCTTACGGGTGATTATACTCAGGCAGAACCTGCTGCCCGTAATCTTATAAAACAGTTTCCCGGCTATGGTGATGCACGCATCCTGCTTGGCAGGATAATAGCATGGCAGGGAAATTATGACGAGGCTGCTGCCGTCATCGATACTCTTCTTCAGAGCGAACCTGATAATTCAGATGCCCTGGAGGCATTGAAGGATATCAGACGATGGTCGCGTGACAGGTCGCAGCAGAATACCCCGCCTACAGATATAAGGGCCGGTTACTTTTTTGATACATACTCAAAGCCATATGACCGCCTGTGGCAGGTATTCTCCCTGGGAGCAGGCCACCGTTTTTCATGGGGCAGCGCCATCGCCACAGCCAATATGGGTCATATAAATATCGGCCCTCCGGATGAAGTAAGCGACAATGACATGCAGTTCGCGATTGAAGCCTGGCCAGACATAACAAGTAAAAATTACGCCTATGCAGCCTATGCCTGGAGCCCGGGTCCATGGTTCCCGAAACACAGGGCCGCCCTTGAGCTTTGGCAGACGCTGCCGTATGGATTTGCGGTGTCGGCTGGGGTGAACTATTACTATTTTGACAAGAGCATTTATATTGCAACACTGTCTCTTGAGAAATATATGGGTGACTGGTGGTTTTCAGCCAGAAGTTATATTTACTTTAAAGACATAGGCGTTACTACGTCTTTCTACCTGACTGCCAGAAGGTATTTCGGTACAACAGATTACCTCCAGCTTACCGCCGGGGCAGGTACAGCACCTGATGAGCCATTTGATATTATGACCGATCTTCAGAGACAGAATGCCACAAGCGTCAGGCTGACCTATTTCAATCAGATAAACTCTTACTGGTCGTTCAGGGCAGGGGCCGGTTATTCGTACGAAGAGTATGACGCAGACAGTTTCCGTAACAGGTTCGAAGGCAACATAACCCTCATACGGGGAATTGGGAAAGTGAGATGAGAAGATTCACCATCATATTGCTTTCATTGTCATTTTCCCTTGCTCTCCTTCAAGGTATGACAGGAGTTCCATTGACAGCCCAGGTTTCTGCCAGGCTGGACGAACCGGTGCCTGCTCTCCCTGTTGTCTCCTCATTCCCGGGTGAACTGACGGTTGATGGGCTTATCTCTCTGGCTAACGGGAACTATTCGTTACAGATGGGTGCGTTCTCACGAAGGCAATCTGCTGTGAACCTGTCTGAAAAGCTTAAGGAAATGCTCGGCATCAAAGTCGATGTGATTGAGGAGAGTGGCTTGTTCAAGGTGTTTATAAACAGTGAACTGATCGGACGCGCTCCCTGTCTTTATATTCCCGTCTCCTTTCCCGCACCTGTAGCCGTTAAAGCAGAGGTCGAAGAAACGGTGACCATTCCGGCTGATACTATTGCACCTGCACCTGTGGAGACGGTTGTAGCGGACACTGTGCAGACGGAAGCTGAGCGGGAAGTTGCAGTCCCGGACACAGTCGTCGTCGCTGCGGCCACAACATATGAAGCCCCGCCCCAAAAGACACCACCAAAGAGAACTCTCAGGAACTTTTTCTCCATGAGGGGAAACAGCCCCTGGCTGATAAAATACGACTATTTCGGTAAATCGGTTGCTCTGGTTAATGCACTTATATTCATTATCCTGGCATCATTTGTAACAATGATAGTCCTGCTCATCACAATACTTCTCAACAGGAGAAGGATGGAGAAGGAAGCCAAACTGCGGCAGTATCTGCTGGAACAATACCAGTCTCTTATCATTGACTACCTGTTTGGCAATGCAGTGTCTGATGCTTTCAGATCCATAGCCTCGGATAATTATCGCAGGCAGGTGCTTATAGACCAGATGATTGATGTAAGTGTCAACCTTAAGGGTGACTCTGAGGCTAAGCTGACCAGGCTTTACATGGAACTGGAGCTTGACAGGGATTCGATACGGCGGGCACACAGTCGCAAGTGGCATCTCAGGATCAAGGGCTTCAGGGAGCTTGCCTTCATGGGCATCAAAGAGGCCAATGATGAGATGTACAAATCTCTCAACTCACGCAACGAGATCCTGAGGATGGAAGCTCAGATAGCTCTTGTGCGCCTGAGTGATAAGGAGCATTTCGATTTTCTGTCACGGCTTGAGAGACCGTTCTCCCTCTGGGAACAGATGACCCTGCATGACCTTATCTTGCAGCATAATGTGCCTTTACCTGAATTCAAAAAGTGGCTCAACTCAGCCAATCCGACGGTCGTGATGTTTGCACTGCGCATGATCAGGGAATTCAAACAGCGTGATGCGGAACCGGAAGTAAAGATTGCTCTGTTGCACCGTGACCACCGTGTCAGCCAGCTGGCTGTAGAGGTGTCCGGTGATCTTGATATGAGAGGTACGCTTGATACTATGAAGCGGATGTATAAATTCCAGGATTACAACGGCTGCCTTGAAATAGTCAAATCAATGGGCAAGATGCCCGAGTTGGCGATGATAGGCTTTCTCAAGCTGGTGCTTGACAAGGAAGATGATGTGCAGCTGCAGATTGAAGCTGTCAAGGCCATCGAGAATATGGGCGAGGAGGGGGTCAAGGCGCTTGTAAAGGTTATGAAATCAGAATATAAAAACTATAATATCATTGTCAGGCATGTGCTTGACAGAAGGATATACTAAATGTGATGAGCTTTATCTTAGGACACCTGATCTTCTGGCTTACACTTGTACTTTTCAGTACATACCTGTTGCTTGGCATTCACTCTGCTCTTGCACTCAGGCGCTATCTTCGCAAGAACAGTTATGTGAACTACAATACTCTTGTGCTTTCACCGCTGAGTCCGCGCATTACGATTATCGCTCCTGCCTTCAACGAAAGCAAAACGATCATCGACAATGTACGCACCTTACTGTCGCTCTATTACAATAACTTTGAGGTTGTTGTGGTAAACGACGGCTCAACAGACAATACTTTTGAAAAGATCAAAGAGGCATACGACCTTGTCAGGGTCAATTACTATTTTGATTACCGTATTCCCTGTGAGAGGATCAGGGGGGTGTACAAGTCAAAGGACCCGGCCTACAACCGTCTGACAATCATCGACAAGAACAACGGAGGCAAGGCTGACTCACTTAATGCGGGTATCAATATCAGCCGTAGCAATCTGATCGTGACCATTGATGCCGATTCGATCATCGAATCAGATTCCATCCTCAAGCTTGTGAAGCCTTTCCTTGAAGAAAAGGATAAAAAGGTCATCGGCACAGGCGGTGTGATACGCATTGTCAACTCATGCGAAGTGGAGAGGGGACATATCCGTCAGATCAACCTTCCGAAAAAATTTCTTCCGCGTCTTCAGGTGCTTGATTATACGCGTGCGTTCCTGCTTGGACGTATGGCATGGAGCCATCTTGACGGACTGATGCTCATCTCAGGCGCTATGGGTATGTTTGACCGCGAGACAGTCATCAAGGCCGGCGGATACAATATCAAGACCGTCGGTGAAGATATGGAGCTGGTATTGAGGATGAGGCGCTACATGGCAGAACATAAGGAAAACTATGAGGTAACCTATATACCTGATCCGTTATGCTGGACTGAGGTGCCGTCTGACCTTAAATCGATGCGCAAGCAGAGGACACGCTGGACCAGGGGACTCATCGAATCACTGTGGTCTCATCGCAAGATGATGCTTAACAGTCATTACGGACGCCTGGGTCTGCTGGGCTATCCTTACTGGCTCATGTTTGAGTGGGCTGCTCCCCTGATAGCCTTCCTGGGAATTGTATATACCATTTTTCTCGCCATCACAGGTGCACTGAATCTTCCTTTCTTCCTCCTGCTGTTCCTTTTCGTCTACAGTTTTGCCGTGAGCCTTACTACCTGGGCTGTGCTGTTTGAAGAGATTACCTTCCACAAATACCGCAGAAAGCGTGACGTGCTTAGGCTGATCGGAACGGCAATGCTTGAACCTTTCTTTTACCCTGTGCATACTTATTTTGCCGTCAGAGGCAACCTCGAAGCCTTGCGTGGCAAGAAGGGATGGGGCACGGCAGAGAGAAGCGGCTTCGATAAGAAAAAGAAGAAAACGGAATCAGCCGCTTAACCTAATTAATGTAATAAGGAATGAGTGAAAGGCCCTCCTCTATGATATGGAGCGAGGCCTTTTCTCTTGTGACAGTGGGCGGTACAACAAGCCACGTCGGCCATCTGTAGCGGTTCGTGGTGTTGGTGACCACACCTTTATGGTTTATGGATACTGCAATGCCTTCAGATTCGGTGGTGAAGATCTCAAAGTTATAACCTCCGTCATAAGAAACAGCTCCGTCATTGACCCTCATCTGTGTCGGGTCATTGAAGTGCAGCATGGTCCACGGCAGCCTGATGTTTATTTTCCTGCCTGACCAGGCTACTGCAGCACGGTTGCCGCTGCTGAAGGAGGCAGCATGCTCAACGGGCACCTTGCCAATATCATCCACTGTCAGCTCAAACCCGTCATTGGTCCATTTCATTACCTTCCAGGGGGCTCCGTCAGTCGTGGTGCTCCTGTATTTCTGAATGGCCGGGTCGGTCAGGTTGAAACGGACTGTAAGACCGTTCATGTCATATGCTTCCGTGACGTGATGCAGCGCCGTATCATCAGACAGGCTGAAAGTAAGCAGGAACTCAGCCCTGTTGGTGACGAGTTCTCCGCCAGGCAGTGTTGATTTGCCGGTACCGCCTAGATAAGTGTCGAACGAAACCATAAACTCATCTGTTTCAGACAGGTCAGCTCCGGTATTAATCTCGAGATAAAAGAAACTCTCGTCGTGTGTTGCCCTTACCGAGCTCAAAGGTCCTGCAGGAGCATCCGTGGTGTAGGCTGAATAATCAGGCACTGTCTTCTGATCATAGGCCAGCAACCCGAAGCACTGCTCAGGAGATGTCTCGTTATGCCACAGCTGCCGTGTAGGAATTGTTACCGACCCTGATTTGATGCCATAGGCTTCAAGATATAATACTATCCAGGTGCGTTTGAACCACTCATCCATCCATGCGAACATGAACCCGCCGGCACAGCCGGCATCAAGCATATTGTTCATCATCCTGAGGTCCTTTTCACCCTGCTGAACCTCTGAGTAACCCCCATGGTTCATCTCACTGAACGACTGGTGAGCGCTGCCCCAGCTCGAGGGCACACCGAATTCTGCTATCACCAGCGGCATGTTGCCGTAATGGTTCTTCAGTGCCGTGATATAACCAAGGTAGCTGTTCCTTCCGTAGCTGTCACTGTAGCTCTGGTACCCCGGCTCCCTGCTGATGAAATTAGGATAGTAGGGATACGCATGATAGCTTGCGAACATACCTGGTTCACCATCGGCGCCGCTGATCTTTGTCAGGTCAAATGAGGCTATATCTTCATCAGTACTTACCTCGGTAGGGTGCTCAAGCGGATCAAGTGTCGGCCAGCTTGAGAAGCTGACAGGCCTGCTGACTGAATATTTACTGTTCTCATAGGTAACCACTTTGTTGAGCATCTCAGTCACAAAGACCTCCGAGGCAGAACCACCGGTGATGCTGAACCGTGCACCCGCGAACGCGGTTGTGCCCTGGTGGAATTTATTTGTCGAATCAACCTCCTGTGGGCTCACCTCTCTGCCGATAATATATCCGGCAGTCCAACGAGATACATTTGTATGGTAAATACCATATGCCTTTCCGTACCTGAAGGCCAGGTCCCCATTACCATTGAGGCAGTCAACCACTTCCTCAATCTCATTGCTGAAAACTGGTTTGCGGTTGATAAGGTCATAGCTTGACGGGTTCCCTGCGTCTTCAACCTCCTCAAGCCAGATACCCTGAAAGAGCAGCAGGGGTGACCCGGGATTTCGCTGGTTGTACTCTGCAAGCTTCTCATAGAATACAGGGGGATGAAGGGTGTAAACCCTTATTGAATTAAATCCGGCCTCTGCGATCCGCCTGATCCACTGTTCATACACCTCCGGGGTAATGGCATAAGCTATCTCACCGGGGAAGTAACCGGGGGGTGAGGACCCGAGATTTACACCCTTGAGGTTCAAAGACCTGTAACCCGATCCGACGTATCTGGCGATATAATCACCTGATACTTTATATGGGTATTCCTGTATGGCAGAAAGGACAAAATTGATTATAGTGTCACGTGAGAGGGTGATATCGGTGAGCCTGACAGGGTAATAGCCTGTAAGGCTGACTTCGGTTATCACCCTGAAACGAAGCGACTGTTCTGTCTGCGGTAGCTCCGGCGGCATCATCACCGGCTCAAGGCCGGCAGTGGAAGAATAAGATGAGGCACCTGTAGCCTTGACCAGCCTTCCGCTGTAGGTTTTTCCCCTGAAAGTGAGAGCATAGACATATATTCCCGGACGCTGGGGTGAGCCACCCTGGCTGCAGCCATCCCATACCACCCTGTAGCTGCCGGCAGCAACCGAATCAAAATTCATTATCCTGATTTTCTGCCCTGCAATATTGTAGATTGTGAATACCAGGTCTCCGCTGGTGTTGGCAATGAAGGGAACATTCACAGAGTAACTGAATGGAACAGGATATGGAATGCCTGCCTGAAACTGGCCGGGGACATCACTGTACGCGCCTGAAACCCTCACCGAGTAACTTCCGTCTGTGCCTGTCACTGACCTGTATTCCGTGGCGTTAAGGAAAAACGAAACCCCTGCATCCATCATCAACGCTCCGGCCTCATCCGTGACAGTACCTTTCACGATGATATCCTTTGCACCGGAAATCTGAAAAACAGAGGCTATGATGACTATAAACACTATCTCCTTAAAACAAAGGCAGCTGAATTTCATTTTCATTGTGAGAATATACCTGAAGACAGTCAACTTGTACAAGTTCAAATGTAGCAAAAAGCGATCTGAAATAAATGAATTTTTATCCCGGAATAAATTGATTTGTCTATTTAACGGAGATTTGCTAAATTTATGCTTTGCAGATGTAGAAATATGGAAAAGTTCGTGATAAAGGAGACTTCCAAGACGCCGTCAGTCAGTTTTGATCCGGAGCATGGACTTTTTGAAATCAGGGGAAAGTCCATACCCGAGAACTCTTTTGGCTTTTATGCACCTCTCCTTGATTATCTGGAAGGCTACAGCGCCCAGCCTGCCGACCGGACCATCCTTAATGTCAAGTTCGAGTACTTTAATACCAGTTCCTCCAACAGGATACATACCATGTTCAAGAAGTTTGAGAAGCTCCACCAGGGTAATACTGAAGTCCTTATAAGATGGTTCTGTGAGAACGGTGATGAGAATATGCTTGATGCCGGTGAGGATTTCAAGACCATCCTCCGGGTTCCTTTTGAAATAGTCGAAGTCGATGAGCTTTGATTTTTTCATTCCGTGCTTGCGAAGATAATTTTTCTTATTTTTAGGCTCTCACAATGATATAATATGGTTTTAAACTATATCTGGGTTGCCTTTTTCGTTATCGGGTTTATTTTTGCTCTTGTTCAGCTAATTATCTTTGGAGATACACAAATCTTCAACAAGCTGGTCAGTTCAACGTTCACCAGTGCTAAAACCGGTTTTGAGATTTCTCTTGGCCTGGCGGGCGTACTTACTCTTTGGATGGGCCTGATGCGTGTGGGTGAAAAAGGTGGCGTGGTAAGAGGGCTGACAAAAGTTGTCGGCCCGCTCTTCAGGAGACTTTTCCCCTCTCTTCCCAGGGACAATCCTGCCTATGGTTCAATGGTGCTGAATATTGCGGCAAACATGCTGGGACTGGACAACGCTGCCACCCCGATGGGTCTCAAGGCCATGAAGGAGCTGCAGGAAGCTAATCCAAAAAAGGAAGTGGCATCGGATCCGATGATTATGTTCCTTGTATTAAATGCCTCAGGATTGGTTGTAATTCCGGTAAGTATCCTGGTTTACAGGGCACAACTAGGCTCTGCCAACCCTGCTGACGTGTTCATCCCGATTCTGATCTCGACTTTTGTGGCAGCAATGGCTGGAGTGTTAAGCGTCTCCCTGATCCAGAAGATAAATCTCTTGAACAAGGTTGTTCTGGCATACTTCGGTGTTATTTTAGCCATTCTGGGAGGGATTGTCTGGTTTTTCAGCACTCTGCCGCAGGAGAAAATAACGACTTACTCTACTTTTGCAGCGAATTTAATCCTCATTCTGGTCATTATCTCATTCATTGTTCTGGCCATGATCAGGAAGGTCAATGTTTATGATACATTCATCGAGGGTGCCAAAGAGGGTTTTACCGTTGCCGTTAAAATAATACCCTACCTTGTTGCGATACTTGTGGCGATTGGTATCTTCAGGGCTTCAGGTGCCATGGCCCTGATGGTGGACGGTATAGCCTCTTTTTTCGGATGGCTGGGTTTTGATACCCAATTTGCAGATGCCCTTCCTGTGGCAATAATGAAACCTCTCAGTGGAAGCGGATCGCGGGGGTTGATGGTTGACGTCATGACTAATTTCGGCGCGGACTCTTTCGTCGGACGAATGGCGTGTACCATGCAAGGTTCAACGGACACTGTCTTCTATGTCATTGCTGTTTACTTCGGCTCTGTGGGCATTAAAAATACCAGGTACGCTATTTTGTGCGGACTGACTGCCGATATTGTGGGGTCAGTCACCGCTATTCTTCTGTCGTATCTGTTCTATACGTGAGCTCAAACCTGTTGAAGCTTCCGCCGCCTTTCACGGTAGTCGGGCACGATACTCTCAAGAAGTGAATAGTATCCTTTTCCGTGGTTTTGATGCACCAGGTGGCACAACTCATGGATGATTACATAATCGACAAGCGCCGGGTCTTTTTTCATCAGCTCACGGTTGAATGTGATATCACCGCCGGTGCGGCACGAGCCCCAGCGTCTCTTCATCCTGCGTACACCTACTGACCGTGGTCGCGGCAGTTTATCAGAATGGATTACGGCCAGCTCAAGGGTGCGGGCAGCAAAATACTTCTTCGCTTCACGAAGATACCATGCATCAACAATTGATGCGACCATATCAGGGAAGACCCCGCCAGCAACACCTATGAACAATTCATCATCGCGGAGCTCAAAGGTTGTCCTTGTATCCGGCCTCAGCCTTATGGCAATATCTCTTCCAAGGAAAGGGATTAAGCTGCCATTACTGAGCTGTATTATTTCTGATGCTGGCTTTACACCCTTTAATCTCTCCCTCTGCCTTGTTATCCAGCCACTTTTCTGATGTACGAACTGCAGCAACGCATAAACGGGCACGTACCAGGGTGCCCTGACCTGCAGGGTACCGCCGGGCCTGACATATAAAGCTATTGTACGCCGTGACGATCTGACAATATCAATCTCAACCTCCTCAGAGGCAATGGTGACTGTTCTTTTTTTCATGAGGAGTAAGAAAAGACCTTATTTTTCGGATTTGATTATCTGAGGTCTCTCAGAGGTGGAAGCTACCTTATACCCTGTTAAAAATCCTGCCCTGGACACCTTCACCAGCTTGTCGAAATCAATGAATTCGTAATCGTCTGTCTCCCTGTGGTAATCCTTGTGCAGCCCTGAAAAGAAGAAAAGTGCCGGTAT
The DNA here is from genome assembly GCA_963828395.1 of uncultured Bacteroidales bacterium. Taxonomy (GTDB): domain Bacteria; phylum Bacteroidota; class Bacteroidia; order Bacteroidales; family VadinHA17; genus SR-FBR-E99. Next base: position 754,723 of record CAWHED010000001.1, on the reverse strand, counting down.
ACCTTTGCGGTAAAAAGGATAATGATCTGATCCTGAGAAGTGCGATCCCTTACCTTCATCAATAACGGTGATACCCGTTTGTGTACATGCTACTATTGCATCATTAAGGAGACCAGGAGTATCACCTCCTGAAACTATCTTTATGGTATCATGGCCCGTGATATCAATCTCGCCGCTGAGAGAGGCGCCGACGTCAGTCTCACGCTTCGATCTGCCTATCATGTCAAAATTGATATCGGCTACCGTTTTGTCAATAGGGAACAGGGGGTTTTCGATATAGTAATTGGAACCGTGCAGGCCCTCTTCTTCTCCTGTGGTCCACAGGAAGACAATGCTCCTGGGTGGCTTCCTGTTAAGTGAGGTAAATGCATGGGCTACGTTGAGCAGTCCCACGCTGCCTGAAGCATTGTCGTTGGCGCCGTTAAAAATATTGCCCGAGCTGTTCCTGCCCACATGATCATAGTGAGCAGTATAAATCACACATTCATTTTTAAGGAGAGGATCTGATCCTTCGATATAACCAATCACATTAGAGCTGGTAACAGTGTCTGTGGCAACATTGATGGTTACCTCAGCCTTCAGGTCCGGGATGACAAATGAAACAGGTTTTTTTACCAGGGCTATACTGTCCTGCAGTTGCTTCAGGGTGAGATTTGCTTTGCCCAGCATAAGGTCGGCAACTTCTCTGGTGATGACATAGGCATTCAGGTTAAAAGCGAATTTTTTCCTGAAGAGAGGTTTAAGCTGGTAGGAGCTGCCCATCTGGATGAAATCAGAGGATATATTATCTCCCAGAGCAGGATCGCCAACGAAGAAGACGGCTTTAACCTGCTGGAGCATTGCTAAAGACAGTTTGCGTGCTTCGTCCATCTCACTGATACCTTCCTCCGGTGAGGGCAGACCGCTGTCTTTCAGATCCGGATTTCTTGTCATTACAATGATTGATCTGCCCTTCAGGGAAAGACCTGAGAAATCGTTGTATTTTTCCTCGGTGTTCATATAACCATAGCCTGCAAATACTACATCCGCGCTGAAACTTACACTGTCACCGGGAGCCATAATTGAGGTAATCTGAGAAGAATGGAAAGGGCTGCCTGCTGAATCAGTAAGGGCGATAATTGATTCTCCGGGTATAGTTGTCACTCTCACGTAATCAAGCAACTGGAAGAGGTTCTGCTGACCAGGCAGGGGTTTAAGACCCATTTCAAGTGCGGCGTTACTTATATATGCAGCGGCAGCATTATTCCCTTCACTGCCGGTCCTGCGCCCTTCAAGGGCATCCGAAGAGAGATATTTCATGTGTTTCTCAGACTCATCCCTGGTAATTGATTTCAGCGCTTTATCCTGGGAGTACGATGATAATGTAACCAGAAGGGCGGCGAGGAAGAAAACTAATTTAACTTTCATGCGGGTTAATAAGTTTAAAAAGTATGCAAAAGTACAAAATTGTCATTTACTCTTCAGTGTAATCACCACTATTTCCGGGGGCATGAATATCCTGAGGGCCATGCCTATTGTCCCCATACCTGTCGTGACATAGAGGTATTTATCCTGTTTACTGTAAAGGCCTCTCCAATATTTATGGTAAATTGAAGCAGGTGATATGTAACCTCCCGGTAATGGCAATCCTGCCTGCATCCCATGCGTATGCCCTGCGAGAGCAAGTTGCGGCATCCGGCTATACCGTTCTGCCACGTCCCAGGCGTCAGGGTCATGAACAACTAAAAGACTGAATACGCTGTCAGGGATCAGGTCAAACGCTTTGTTAAAATTGCCGTAACTCATGTTAAAATGATGACCATGGGTCACAATGCCTGTAATGGCTATCTGAGCTCCGTTATGTTCCGTCAGCACTGTTGTATCAGACAGAAGCGAGTATCCTGATGCCGTAATCTTTTCTGAAAGCTTTTGCCGGCATTCCTTACTGTAGCTCTCATTATAACCGGGGTAGTAAGACCCGTCATCATGGTTACCATATATTGCGTAGGCACCGCTGACAGCCCCGGCCTTCCGGAGGATAGTGTCACAACTGCCAAACTCCTGCCAGCCAAAGGTGATGAAGTCGCCGGCATTGACAAGCAGATCAGGTTTCTCGGTATTGATGGCGCTGACAACTTTTTCCAGCCTGTCATAATGCCCATGCCAGGATGAGAGATGAAGATCAGAGATCAGTACGATCTTCATGCCGTCAAGCCTGCTGTCAAGGCTGCTGACCCTGATATCCTGCCTGATAATCCTCGTATCAAAACGCTGCCTGATGAAGCTGTCGGTAAAAAGGATCAACAGCACCCCGGAGATGATAATATTTGCAAGTACCAGTCCTCCGAGTTTCCGGTGCAGGATTCTTCCGAGCAGACGCGTGCCGATGCTTGTCACAAGGTATAATGAACCTACGGTGATGATCAGGGCTGCGATAGCTCCGAATACTATGTACCTGAATGCGTTTGCAGGGTCTGCAAACTCTCCCCGGTATGTAAGCAGTCTGACAATGAAATACAGAAGAATAAAGCTCAGTATTGCTTTAACGGTGAGCACCACTGCCTGCAGCGCTCTGCTGCGGTGCTTCATGTCAGCAATGAGACGCCAGAATATATAGATATCTGTCAGTAACAGAATTACGAAAATCCACATCAGACAAATTTGTGACAAAATTAATACTTTAACCCTTGCCCCCGGGATAATACTGTCTTTTTGAGGTATTTTTACAGCATGGTAACTGTCGGATTGATTACAACGCCTGATGTGCCGTCACCGGTCACCTATGTTGTCATTGCGTCGAGGTACGACGGAGGATGGCTGTTTGTCAGACATCGTGAGAGAGGGGGGTATGAACTCCCTGCCGGTCACCCCGACAAGGGAGAGGACAACGTGGAAGCTGCCGTGAGGGAGCTTATGGAGGAAACCGGTGCACTTGACTTTACACTGGAGCCTGTGACTTATTATTATGTAGGCACCGGGTCAGGTAAAAAATTCGGAAGGCTGTTCCTTGCCTTTGTTGAGACCCTCGGTGAGATTACTGACAAGCATGAAATAGAAGGAGTGAAGGTTTTCAGACGTTTACCGCGAGACCTGTCGCTGTCTGAGGTCATGACTTTCCTTTACAGGACGGCAGCACGGTATATCAGATATACTCAATACTGATCTGCTTGAGCCACTTATCTTCCAGAATACGGGCTATTCTCTTGACCACGGTCCGTCGTATCTCAAGATCCACAGGCAGTGTGGGATCCTGGTGAGCGACATTGATGCGTGTACCTACAATGAAGTTTATCTCATCACTTTCCATGATCATCTTAACGATTTTATCTGCCGGCCCCTTGCCTAGCTTCACGCTGTTGTTGAAGACTTTGATCAGCTCATTCACTTTCTGCAGGGTAAGGATTCCCTCGGTGACCAGGTCAATGCCTTCCATAAAGCTCTCCGGAGGAAGGTCAGGGTCTTCAAAGACCAGTTCATCAACGATTTTCCTGTTGAGCTTCCTTGCCACAATATCGGCGGTGGTTCCGCCGCATAGAATCACTTTGCCGTTATAACCCGTCACCCTGGCTGCAAGCTCCTTGTCCTTCCCTTCATCATAAGGCGGTCCCGAGCAGATAAGCAGCTTTCTCGGCTCCCTGAAATAGAGTATGGCACATGAGATATCATCCTTAGCCTCGTAATTATCATATTTATAGGCCATTGTCACAATCTTCCCGGCCAGGGCATTTGCAGAGATGGAGGCTTCACTGGAAACAAGTGATGCAGCGTACTGCTGTACTGTGTCACGTTCCCATCCGAGAGGCCAGGCATTGCTTCCCATGCCGCTCTGTGCCACTCCGTCAGACAGCAGAATGATCCTGTCTTCCTTGGCAGGATAGAAGCTGCATTTGTGGAGTATTTTTCCAGCGTTCCTGCCATTGTCAAGGATCACGTCTTTCCAGTCAGGCTCAAATGGCTGATTACCCCTCAGAATGATGCATCTGGGGTTGTCATACTCAAGTATGTTGGCGTGGCCGTCGCTCTCAATATCAACGATAGAGAAGGTCGCATAGCTTATCTGCCTTACCGAGCATACCGGCAGGGTATTCATTATTATCTCTGCGATACGGTCAGGCTCCTTATGCTCACGGGTGAAATTGAGCGCCATGGTGGAGGTCAGGGTAGCCAGTATATTAGCTTTCACTCCGCTGCCCATGCCGTCAGAAAGGACAGTAATGATGCGGTTTTCTTCCCGTACATTGACGGAGAGGAAGACATCACCGCAAATGCGCTCACCATGATGATTACGCTGCTGGCTGTTAACCTCAATGAAGAAATCCCGTTCCATGCCTTCGTCGCGGTTATTTACCCGGCTCACTTTTTTTCTGCCGGAACGATTCAACAATGGAGTTCAGCATCTTTTCGGTCTCAGAAGCTCCCTCGCCAAGGAGAAACCCAATTTTCTGAACCATGTCAAGGTTCTTGTCGATCACATCTGACACCCTGGTGATGACCTCCTCACGCTGTACTTCCGGTGAGAAGAGGTCGCGGATGACAGCTCCGGCAATCCTGTTCTGCCTGATCGGAAAAATGGAGATATTGAACATCCTGTCACTGAGCTGCACGTCACGGCTGATGACTGATTCGTTCTCACGGAGCACGAAAGAGAAAATATTATACACATTGAAGGGCAGCAGCGTCTTCAGATCGGCACCGCGGAGGCCCGGTATGATATCAGCAATAGCCTTTGCATCTTCGCCAATAATATCCAGAAAACTCTCATTGGAGTGAAGAATCTTAAGGTCATTGTCAACGATAACCACACCGTTGGGCAGCTTGTTAAGCATGCTGTTCATCGTCTCGGAGGCATCCTGTGCAGTATCTTTCTCACGCATAGCCTGCTCCTCTGAATCTTTCAGCGCTTTCTTGGTTTCTGACAGTTTCTTGTTCGTCTGCCGAAGGGTCTCAATATACTCCTGTTTATTGCGAAGGTTATAGGTATGGCACATCTCCGGCACTGCCAGTCCTTTTGCCACAGTGGTGGCAAATTCACGGCATGTTCCATAACCGCAGGCATTGCAGTTCAGTTCCTCGGCCCGTTTTTCCTTTCCGATGATCTTCATCACCTCATTTATAGCTTCTTCTGATGGCTCGGGGATCCTCTGGTCATTTGGAGTGAAGGTGCGTGACAGGTCGAGGCCTGACCATCGCTTCATATCCAGTTCCCATTGTTTTTTATCGAGAGCTTCTACACGCCTTTCTGCATAAATCTTAACCAGTGAGCGCCTTCTGAAGCGTTCATCGTGTCTTATCATGCCGGGCCCTAGCATGCATCCGTTGCAGAAAAAGAGGTTGAAGTGATGCCTTATGGTATCAATATGGTGGTTGAAATCCTTTATGGCTTCCCTTACATCCTCAGCTCCGGAGGCAGTGATGACATGACTGGAGACGAGGTCACGCTTGATACCTGCAGCCTGCAGGATACCGGCCGGGTAGGGGTATAATGCGCCCCAGTTACCATAAGGAGGGTCAAACTCCTCCATCTTGACTCCTTTCTCCCGGATTTCATTCTCTTCAAAGAGCTTTCTGATTTCAATAAAGGTCAGGACCGCTTCCACCAGTTTTTTATCCGCGTAAAGGTTTGCCTCGGCTTTTATGTCAATGCAGGGACCGATATAAACATTGGCAATCTCATCGCCATAGAGATCGCGTGTCACCAGGGCAGAGGCAACCATAGGCGAGACGAGAGGGGCGAGGTTGGATACCAGGGTCGGATGGTATTTTTCGATCATCTCAACTATTGCCGGGCAGTTGGAGGTGATGTAATACTTGCCGCTTGACCCTTCGAAGAGCTTTTTATAAGCGTATGCTACAAGGTCAACGCCAAAGGAGACTTCATGGACATAGTCAAAGCCGAGCTTCTTTATCATTCCCACAAACTTCCGGTAGTCTGTTATGTCATCGAATTCGGACGCTATGCTCGGGGCTATCAGGGCAGCTGTTTTACGGCCTGACTTTAGCAACTCTTTTACCGTACCGATGGAATCTCTGTATTCGATGGCTTTTGGTGAGCACGAGAGAAAACAGAGTCCGCATCCGATACATCTGTCAGCAATGATCACGGGGTGCTTTCTCTCAGGCCTTACCTCGAGAGCATTTACGGGGCACACCCTGACGCAGGAATAAGAGTTGCGGCAGTTATCTTCATTTATATATATTACCTGACCGGTGCTGTTCATTTTCTTTGCATTAAGGTCATCTGCCCGTCAAAGCCAGTTCTTTTTCCAGAAGTTTTTCAATATCCTGCAGGCTGGTCTGGGCGAAGGTTCTTCCGTTAATTATAACGTAAGGGCCTTCGCTGCAACGGTTCATGCAGCGGGCGCCTTTTAAAACAACCTTGTCATCAAGGTGGTTTTTCTTCAGGTAGTCTCTGACCACCTGTACCACCTCTCTGTTACCTCTTGAAAAACAAGAGCTTCCGAGGCATAGTTCAATTTGGAACGATTGTATCAACAGTAGTCATTTAATTCACATCCTCCCAAAAGTACAATATTTTTTACTCGCTTCAATAAGACAACATTGTATTTCAATCATTAATTGTTAATAAAATAACAATGTTTTTGAAATAACAACAAAAATAGATAATTTTGTGCTAATCTGAATACGAGCAATGGTTTAAAAATGAGAAAGATTGAAGATATTCTCACACAGTACAGGGCAGGCAGTCACGAAAACCTGATCCCTATACTGCAGGAAGTTCAGGCTGAAGAAGGCTATCTCTCCGAAAATGCCATAGTACAGATAGGACGTTTCCTGGAAATGTCTACCACAAAGATCTATGGCCTGGCTACCTTTTATGACCGGTTCAGGTTTACTCCCTCAGGCAGGGTTCACATGAGGATCTGCGACGGTACCACATGTTTCATCAACGGCTCGGAGGCTGTCATCAATGCCATAAGAGACAATCTCGGTATCGAACCGGGGCAGACAACACGCGACGGCAGGTTCAGCTATGAGCTGACCTCGTGCATGGGCGGGTGTAATGAAGGTCCTGTACTAAGCGTTGGTGATAAGTATCATGTTCACGTCAAACCGGAGGACATACCTGAAATGATAACAAAACTCAAAGCACTTGCTGATCTGAAATGAAAGGGAAAGAAACAAACGAGCTCATGACTTTCCTGACAGAGGAGGTCCTCAAACATGGCTCTGACACCTTGCCTGCGGCCACCGGGAAACGGCTGGCAGAGATACGTCGCGACAAGCCCTCCGTCCCGGTCATATATATATCGTCAGGGTCGGCTTCGATCATAGCCGGCAGTGAGCAGAGCGCTGCTGCCGCTGATCTGTATCTCAGGGATATGGGTATTACCGGTCTCATTGTCAGGACAGCCTGTCATGGCCCGGCGGTCTTTGAACCAATGGTTTGTATTCACCTCCCGGGGAAAAACAAACTTATATTCAGAAACATAACTGAGGATAAGATGGAAGCCACGCTGAACGGTGTCTTCCATAATGATATGCCGGAGGAGGACCTTGTCGCTCAGGCTGGCTCAACAGGGTTTGAGGCATGGCATGACATTCCTTTTATTGAGGACATCCCGTTCTACAGGATGCAGAAACGTGTTGTGATCGACAACTGTGGCTGTTATGACCCTGAGAGTATTGAGGAATATATTGCGCGCGGAGGATACAGGGCTTTTCTCAAGACGATACGGAACTACACTCACCTGGAAGTCTGTGACCTCATTGAGCGCAGCGGGCTGAGAGGACGCAGCGGCGGCGGATTCACCACAGGGCTGAAGTGGAAGTATGCTCTTAATTCGCCATCCGACAACAGGTATCTCATCTGCAATGCCAAGGAGAGTGACCCCGGCTCTTATGCTGACAGGTCGGTTCTTGAGGGTGACCCGCACAGGCTGATAGAAGGGATATGTATAGCCTCCTATGCCATCGGAGCATCAAATGCGGTGGTCTTCCTGAAAACCGGATCGCCTCATCCGCTTGCGCACCTGAAGAACGCTCTTGAGACGGCACGCGATTTTGGCATCATAGGTCATAACATTCTCTCAAGCGGTTTCAATCTTGATATTGTGATCAGGGAGGAGGCCGGAGCTTTTGTATGCGGAGAAGAGACAGCTCTGATAGGCAGCCTCGAAGGCAAACGCGGAATGCCGGAGCTAAAACCCCCTTATCCCACCTCCCACGGACTCTTTGGCAAGCCAACAGTCATAAACAACGTCGAGACACTGATGAATGTCCCGCTCATCATGGCCCGCGGACCGGAGTGGTTCCGTACCATGGGCACTGCCGGAAGCAAGGGAACTAAACTCTTCTCCCTGGGCGGAAGGGGACGGTTCACAGGGCTGATAGAGGTTGAGATGGGAACCACTTTCAGGACCATTGTGGAGGGCATCTCTGACGGTGTAAAAGACGGGCGTGCTTTTAAAGCCCTTCAGATAGGAGGTCCGTCAGGGACCTTCATAACAGAGAAGAATCTGGACCTGCAGGTCGATTTTGATCTTCTCAGGGAGCAGGGAATTGCCATGGGGTCGGGTGGCCTTATTATCATTGACGAAACGACCTGCATGGTCGACTTCGTGAGGTATTATATGGAGTTCATCCACAAGGAGAGCTGCGGAAAGTGCATACCATGCCGTGAGGGTACCGGACGCATGCTTGAAATTCTTGAAAATATTATCCGCAAGCCCCACAGCGAAGATGCCAATGCCACTCTTGAGAGGTTCAAAGGTGTGATGCAGCTGGAGATAATCGCCTCCGTGATGAAAGATACTTCCTTGTGCGGGCTGGGCCAGACAGCACCTAATCCTTTCACCAGTGCATTGAGTAATTACCGCGAAGAATTCGAGGAGCATATCTTCGACCGGCGATGCCGTGCCAATGTCTGCCGCGGGCTCAGGACATTCAGCATCGATGTGGATAAATGTACCGGATGCACCGTTTGTGCAGCGAAGTGCCCTGTCAATGCCATTTACGGTACGCGGCTGCAACCTTTCTTTGTCGTTGACGATAAATGTATCGGTTGTGGCATTTGTTATGATGTATGTAAGTTCAGTGCTGTCACAGTCAGGTAAGCCATGCAGTTCACCATAGAAGTTAACAACAAGAGCATCAGGGCGGAGAAGGGAGAGACCATTCTTTCGGCGCTCAACCGCAACGGGATCATGATACCCACCCTCTGCCGCATGCAGGAATTCACGCCTACGGGCGCGTGCCGTATGTGCGTGGTCGAGGTCGAAGGCCGCGACCGGCTGGTGACAGCTTGTTCCGCCCCTGTTGAGGAGTGGATGAAAATACAGACCCACTCACCCCGTGTCATCAGGGCAAGAAAAACGATAGTGGAGCTTCTTCTTTCGAACCATCCTGACGATTGCCTTTACTGTGACCGCAACCTCGATTGTGAGTTGCAGAAGCTGTCAGATCAGATGCAGATCAGGGAACGGCGTATACATGGCAGCAAGATCAAGCCGCGCCGTGACCAGTCGAGCCCGGCAATAGTAAGAGAGCTCTCAAAGTGCATACTCTGCGGACGTTGCTTAAGGGTATGCGAGGAGGTTGTCACGGCAACATCAATAGACTTTATCGGCAGAGGCCGCGATACACATGTGGGTCCGGCAATGGACCGCGACCTGAATTTCTCAAGCTGCATACACTGCGGCCAGTGCGTGCTTGTCTGTCCTACAGGCGCCCTGCATGAAAAACATTACCTCTCCGAGGTACAGGAACAGCTGAGCAAGAGTGATGTCATACGCGTGATACAGTATTCGCCCCTGGTGCCCTATGCCCTGGCTGAGGAGCTGGGCGTTAAGTACAATCGTGATTTTGACAGGCTGCTTAATGCCGCCCTCAGAAAGACAGGATTTGAAAAAGTATTTCTCTCAGGAACAGGTACAGATATACTTATTACAGAACTCACTGATGCTGTCATTGCGGCAAAGCACGCAAAATCAGACAAGCCTCTGATTATCTCTGCATGCCCGGCTTGGGTCAAGTACTGCGAACAATTCTTCCCTGATTTCCTGCCCTTGCTCTCAACACTCAAGGCACCGCAGCAGATAACAGGTGCAATAATAAAATCAGTTGTCCCTGTCAGCAGTGAAAAGTCACGCGTTTATACCGTTTCTGTTACCCCATGCACCGCAATGAAGTTTGAAGCCCGCCGAGACAGTATGACCAGAAAAGGAATAAGCGATATTGATACCGTGCTCACTGTCAGGGAACTGGCGAGACTGATCATTCTTTACGGCATCGATATTACAAATATTGATCCTGAGCCGGCTGATGAACCCATGTCACTGCGCAGCTCCTCAGCCCTCCTGGCGGAGACTGTAGGAGGCATGTCGGAAGCTGTCATCCGTTCACTTGTCGTAAGAGCCGGAGAAAAAGAAGCTGACAGGCAAGCGATAAAAAAGCTGCGTACAGGCGGCTCATTCCGGCAGGTGACAATTACTACAGGTGGTGCAACCTACTCCGTGGCAGTGGTTGACGGCCTGAAGGGCTTTGAAAAGCTGAGGCAGATGATTGACGGCGGAACGTTTTATGATCTTGTCGAGGTGATGGCTTGTCCCGGAGGGTGTGTCAACGGAGGAGGAATGGTGCCTGCAGGATCAAAAGATGCTGTCCGTCAACGCTCCAGGTTTATATTTCAGTCCGATGAGCTGGAGGCAGTAAGAGGTCCCGAAAATTCAGCTTCGGTGGCTGAACTGAACGACAAGGTATTTAAACAATATGCTGAGCTGACCGGCAGTAATCTGTTCCATACCCATTTCGCCAAAAGAGATGTTTTGCTTTAAGCACAGGAAATTATGCTTGTTTATACCATAAAAGAATTATGCCGGACCTGTTACACATGCGTAAGGGAGTGTCCCGCACGCGCTATCCGGATTGTCGGCGGACAGGCAGAGGTTATCGATGAGAGGTGTGTCGCCTGCGGTAACTGCACGAAGGTATGCAGCCAGGGTGCCAAGGTCTTTACAAATACGGTTGACCTGGTCAGGAAATTAATTGAAAAGGGCAGCAAGGTGGCTGCAATGGTGGCCCCAAGCTTCCCTGCCGAGTTTCATGATGTGACTGATCACAGAAATATAGTGAGCATGATAAGGGCTCTGGGCTTCAGTTATGTCTCCGAGGTCTCTTTCGGCGCCGATCTCGTGGCCCGCCGGTACTATAACCTGGTCAGCGAAACCCATGTGAAAAACTATATCTCGTCAGACTGCCCGGCCATTGTTACCTTCATAAGGTTCTATCATCCTGATCTCACGGACAACCTTATCCCTGTTGTCTCTCCCATGGTGGCAATGACAAGGGTGATGCGCCGGAAATACGGAGAGGATATGCCTGTTGTCTTCATTGGGCCGTGCGTTGCAAAGAAAGCGGAGAATGCTGAAGTTGATGCGGCAATCACGTTTCTTGAGCTCAGGGAGATGCTTGACGCGGCAGGCATAAAACCTGATAGTGTTGTCCCTTCGGAGTTTGATCCGCCCCTTGGAGGCCGCGGGGCTATCTTCCCGGTGACGAGGGGTCTCCTTCAGACTGCTGGCGCCAATGATGATGCCATTAGCGGAAATATTATTGCTGCGGAAGGAAGAATTGATTTTCAGGAGGCTATAAAGGAATTCGAAGAGGGCATGATCGGCAACCAGCACCTTGAGCTGCTATGCTGCGAGGGTTGTATTATGGGTCCCGGCATGAGCAAAGGCGGTAAACAGTACAACAGAAGAGCCCTGGTGAGCAACTATGCTCAGCAGAAAATGGCCGGTCTGAATATGGAGGAGTGGCAGAATGAGCTTGAAATATACGACAAACTTGATCTCTCCGCAAGTTTCAGACCGGAGGATAAGCGCCGGATGACGGCCGAAGATGAAGAGGTGCAAAAGGTGTTCACATCGATGGGTAAGCTTACGGCAAAAGATCATCTGAACTGCGGGGCCTGCGGGTATGACACCTGCTATGACCATGCCATTGCCATTGTCAGAGGATTTGCCGAGGAGGAGATGTGCCTGCCATATTCAATAGAAAAGCTGCACAAATCAGTCAGGGAACTGGCACTCTCGAATGCCAAGCTCACAACAATGCAGAACGCCCTTAAGCAGTCTGAGAAACTGGCTCACATGGGCCAGCTCTCCGCCGGTATTGCTCATGAGCTTAACAACCCCCTCGGCGTGGTCATCATGTACAGTAATATCCTGCTTGATGAAACCAGTTCAGATGATCCGGTCAGACAGGACCTGCAGCTTATTGTAGAACAAGCCGCACGATGCAAAAAGATCGTAGCAGGACTGCTTAACTTTGCCAGAAAGAACCAGGTGAACCACCAGGAGCTGGATATCAGAAAACTGACTGAACAAAGCGTTGCCGGTGTCGTGTTCCCGGACAATGTAAAGGCAGTGATCGTTGACCGGACTACCAATCCTGATGCAGCAATAGACTCCGAGCAGATGACGCAGGTGCTGACCAACCTGTTCAAGAACGCTATTGATGCCATGCCTGACGGAGGAACGCTCGAGATATACCTGGAAGATACAGTTAGTGATGTCATAATAAACGTATCTGATACCGGTACTGGCATAAAGGAGGAGGACAAGAGTAAAATCTTCGAACCCTTCTATACTACCAAGGGCCTTGGGAAGGGAACAGGTCTTGGCCTGGCAACGTCTTACGGCATTGTGAAGATGCATAAAGGGCAGATCACCGTTGAGACCAATCCTGATCCGTCCAGGGGACCTACCGGGACAAAATTCAGGATCATTCTCCCGAGAAGACCTGAATAAAGATGTGATTGAATAATGAACTGTAAGTGGATATAATAAAAGTTAAAGCATGAGTAAAAAAGTTTATACTGTTCTGGTTGCAGATGATGACCCTGATTACCTGTTCCAGGTAGCGTTTTACCTGCGCAACTGTGGTTATGAGGTCGTGGCTGTTGAGAGCCAGGCTGAAGCGGAACAGGTCATCTCAAAAATGAAGCCTGACCTGGCTGTCTTTGACCTGATGATGGAAAGTGACGACAGCGGCTTCATCCTGTGCTACAAGCTGAAACGCAGGTATCCTGAGGTGCCTGTGATTCTTGCCACTGCCGTGGCACGGGAAACGGGCATCACATTCGGGCTCAACAGTGATCAGGACCGCGACTGGATCAGGGCTGACCTTTATCTTGAAAAAGGCGTCAGACCTGAACAACTTGACCAGGAAATAAAAAAATTGCTGAAGATATAATATGGCACAGCTGAAAGTTCTCGTTGTCGATGATGAACCTGGCATAAGGTCAGGTGTTGCAAGGATACTGCGCAACTTTAATGTTACATATCCATTTATGGATGAGGACTATACATATGATGTCCTCGAGGCAGCCACAGGTGAGGAGGGCATCGAGATTATTGACCGGGAAAAGCCAGATATCCTTTTGCTTGACAACAAGCTGCCGGGTATACAGGGTATAGAAGTACTGGAGTATGTCAGAAAGAAGAACTATGACATCGTTGTGGCAATGATAACTTCATATGCTTCACTTGATGTGGCTGTGAAAGCACACGATGACGGAGCAGTTGATTTTATTCCCAAGCCTTTTACTCCACAGGAACTGAAAACCTCGATAGAACAGATAACCAAGCAGCAGTATCTGAGACGCATTACTCACAAGCTCAAGGTTGAGGGAAAAAAAGTCCGGTTTCAGTTTCTGTCGGTTCTGTCTCACGAGCTTAAAGCGCCGCTGAATGCCATAGAAGGATACCTCAGGATGATGCAGGAAAGGCAGATGGGTGATTCAATTTCGGAATATGTCTCGGCAATTGACAGATCACTGCAGCGCATTGAAGGTATGCGAAACCTGATCATGGACCTTCTTGACTTTACCAAGGTGAGCTTCGAGAGGCAGGTTGAGAAGCTCCAGGATGTCAATCTGAAAGAGGTTGTTTCGCTTGCCGTGGTGACAGTCAGCCCTTATGCCATTCACAAGGATATTAACTTCGTTACAAACATCAGGGGCTGTGAAAAAATCTGGGCTGATCCAAATGATTTTGAAATCATCCTTAACAACCTTGTCTCAAATGCTGTAAAATATAACAGGGCAGGGGGCACAGTGACCATAACAGTTGATTGTAATGACAATGATTTTATGATTTCTGTTGAGGATACCGGCATAGGCATGAATCCTGAAGAGAGCACAATGCTGTTTGAGGAATTTTCCAGGATAAAGAATGACAAGACAAGGAATATCGGAGGCAGCGGCCTGGGACTCTCAATAGTCAAAAAGGTGGTTGAACTATATCATGGCGTTATCAATGTGGAGAGTACTCCTGACAAGGGCTCAGCATTCACGGTTATCATTCCCAGAATACAGGTTACCAATATAAAGGCTCAACTATGAAAAAATTACCAGGAAAAACCGTTGAACGTCTCAGCAAGTACAGGCGGGCCCTCCTCGGGTCTCTGGCTGAAAACCGCAGTTACATCTTCTCACATGAGCTGGCAGCGCTGCTGCATATCACGGCAGTGCAGGTAAGACGCGACCTGATGCTTATCGGTTACGGCAGTGTAATGCGCAAGGGATATGATATCAGAGTGCTTATCAATACGATAGGAGACATCATAGACGCACCGGGCGGACTGAATGTTGCTATCATCGGAATGGGTAACCTGGGGCGCGCCATCACAGGTTATTTCAGGGGAAAGAGGACCAACCTGAATGTGATGGCAGCTTTTGATATTGACCCCCAGAAGGTAGATAAGGTTGTGGCAGGCGTTAAGTGTTATCAGATTGACCAGATCAGGAGACTGAAGAGTGAGCTTGACATAACCATCGCGGTATTGACTGTGCCTCCTGACCAGGCCGTCACCGTCACTGCACTCCTCGTGGGAAGCGGCATAAAAGGCATAATGAACTTCACCACGGTGCCCCTTAATGTGCCTGACAATGTTCATCTCGAGGAGTTTGATATGATCACCTCAATTGAAAAGGTGGCTTACTTTGTCAGGGAAAAACAGCAGCCTTTAATATAATGCGGATATACAGAAGCTTTGAGGAAGCGGCCGCTATACCATCACCGGTTATCACAACGGGTACCTTTGACGGTGTTCATATAGGTCACAAAACCATCATACGTAGGCTTAAGAAATTGGCTTCCGGGCACCACGGAGAATCAACCCTGATAACTTTCCATCCCCACCCAAGGGCAGTTCTGTATCCTGAAAGTGTGGGCAAAGGCCTCAGGCTTATCTGTTCACAGGAAGAGAAGATTGAGATGCTCAGAAAGACCGGGCTTGATAATCTTATAATTATTGAGTTCACCAGGGAGTTTTCACATATCACCAGCGAAGAGTTTGTAAGAGACATTCTCTGCGGTATCCTGAAATCTAAGGTGATAGTTGTGGGTCAGAACCATCATTTCGGGTTTAATCAGGAGGGCGACTACCGCAAGCTCTGGCAATGGAGAAGCATTTACGGATTTGAGGCTGAAGAAATTCCTATGCAGGAGGTACAGAATGAAACTGTCAGTTCGACCCGCATACGCCAGGCACTGTCGGAAGGTTATATCCAGCGGGCCAACGCATACCTTGACCATTTCTATATAATTATTGGTGCTGCGGTAAAGGATGAACCGGCATTCTCGCCTGACATTCCTTTTATAAAAATCCCTGTAACCGAAAAGACCAAGCTGGTGCCTCCGCAAGGCCTTTATGCAGTCTCCTGCGCGGCAGATACTTTCTTTTCAAGGGGGATGGTATTTATTACTGACAAAAATGGCGACGTTCCTGATATATACGTTCATCTGGAGAATTACGAGGATGATATTCCAGGGAAACGGATGACGCTTTTCTTTCATAAAAGGCTTGCTGCCTATAAGCCGGGAGAACCGGCGCAGAGCTCCATTGCAAAAGGAATTGAGGAGATGCAGGAGCTCATTTTCTGAAGTATGACGGCAAAACATAACCTGAAAATCAGTATCTTTGTCTGTTTGTAAACGGGGTGGATTTTTAAATGTGTTGAAATGAAGTTTAATCCAGAAAAATGCAGTTTACCGGACCGTCGAATGGAACCATTCATCGATCCGGCCGAGATATGGTCTTTACTGAAAAATGCAAAACCTGATAAAGGCAGAGTGAGGGAGATAATATCAAAATCGCTTGACAAGCAGCGGCTTACCCTTGCAGAGACAGCAGTTCTGATCAATGCCAGCAGTGAGCTCGCCGATGAGATCAAAGACGGCGCCAGGGAGCTGAAGAAAAAGGTCTACGGTAACAGAATCGTTCTTTTTGCACCTCTGTATATCGGGAACAAATGTGGAAACAACTGTCAGTATTGCGGTTTCAGGGTCACAAACAAGGAGGCCAGAAGAAGAACACTAACAAATGATGAGATAAGGGATGAGGTTGTGGCTCTCGAGGAAAACGGTCAGAAGAGACTTATACTGGTCTACGGAGAACATCCTGAATATAGTCCTGAATTTATTGCCAATAATGTCAGGCTGGTCTACGGGGTAAAGAAGGACAGGGGAGAGATACGCAGGGTGAACATAAACGCTGCACCTATGGATATTGACGGGTTCCGGACTGTCAAGAACTCAGGAATAGGCACGTACCAGATTTTTCAGGAGACATATGACCCGGAGGCTTACAAATTGTATCATCTTGGAGGTAAGAAGAGCGACTATGATTGGAGGCTTACCTCCCTTGACAGGGCTCAGGAAGCCGGCATAGACGATGTCGGAGTAGGTGCTCTCTTCGGCTTGTATGACTGGCGGTTTGAAGTAATGGGGCTGGTGCGTCATGCCAACCACCTCGAGGCTTGTTATAACGTCGGACCACATACGATATCCTTCCCGAGAATCAAGGACGCATCATCACTTAACCTGAACGGTAAATACTATGTCAGCGATGATGACTTCATGAAACTGATAGCCATTCTTCGCCTTGCCGTACCATATACGGGACTGATCCTCACTGCCCGCGAAGGGCATGAGGTACGTACCGAGGCAATGGCTTTTGGAGTGTCGCAGATTGACGGAGGGACAAAACTGGAAATCGGAGGTTATTCTGCTTCAAAGAACGGGATACAGGATCTTAACCGGGAACAGTTCAGGATCAATGATGAAAGGTCACTGGCCGACATCATCGATGAGCTGATCGAAAATGATTATATCCCGTCGTTCTGCACAGCCTGTTATCGTCTGGGGCGTACCGGGGAACACTTCATGGAATTTTCTGTTCCCGGTTTCATCAAACGGTACTGTACTCCGAACGCCATCCTGACATTGTCAGAATATATTGTGGATTATGCATCTCCAGGGCTGGCTGCGAAAGGCTGGGAGGCTATTGAAAAAAACATGACCGGTCTTGACGAGGGACTGAAGGATGGCATCAGGAAGAAAATTGACCGCATTAAGAACGGAGAGAGAGACCTTTATTATTAAAAACATAAGTCATGGTCAGAGTAATCGGTATCAAGATCACAGACAGGATCAAAGAGTTAGGGCTTGTGCAGAAGATCCTGTCAAAGTACGGCAGTATTATCAGCACACGCCTTGGTTTTCATGAACTGAGTAGTGAATTATGCAGTCGCGAAGGCTTCATGATCATTCATCTTGCCGGTCTTCCTGAGGATTGTGAGGAGCTGACCGAAAAACTGAAAGAAACAGAGGGCATCACCGTAAGGGAAATGGTTTTTTCACACGGTCTCTCTGATGCTTCCACGGAGTGCGACGGGGTAACACTGCTGGGAATCATGGTCCCGCGGCGCGATGATCTTGGTATAAAGGTTCAGAGTATCCTGACGACATTCGGATGTGTGATTCGGACAAGGCTGGGTGTTAACGAGGTTTATTTCGGTGAGCCTTCCGGTCTTATCATTCTGGAGCTCACCGGTGACGGGAAACAGTATATCTCTCTTGAGAGAGCACTGCGTGATATAGATGATATAGCTATTGGACGTATCTGCTTTCCTTCCTGAGACTCTTCCCGGCAATCCTCTTTGCATAGTGAGGAGTGTCACCAAACGTTCCCATGCCGATTTTAGTGCCGGACAACAATTCCAGGTTCAGCCCGCTTATATTTGACTCATCGACATCACGGTATCCGGGTTTGCCGGTATAAATCCGGTAGCCATCCCTGTACCTGCTTGGTGTAAGATTAGGCATGACGACATTTGCCCCGGATC
Organism: uncultured Bacteroidales bacterium; assembly: GCA_963828395.1. Taxonomy (GTDB): domain Bacteria; phylum Bacteroidota; class Bacteroidia; order Bacteroidales; family VadinHA17; genus SR-FBR-E99. The sequence continues at coordinate 736,593 of CAWHED010000001.1, read as the reverse complement.
CTATTGCCATCTCACGTCCCAGCTTGTCAATCGACTGCATGGCAGTAGAGGCAACGATGTTAATGTCTTTCATCACCAGCCTGATAATGGCTATCATCCTTAGGGTAAGGTTGAAACGCTCCCTCAGAAATGGATTGTCTGTGCCATTTTTGCCGAGAGGGGTATCTGTATGCTCGATGAATGGGCCCATGCCGCACATATCTATGTCGAAATCGCGCATGAACAGTATATCTTCAGCCAGGTTGGTCAGTGTCTGAGACGGCAGGCCGATCATCACGCCGGTGCCTGTCTGATAGCCTGTTTCCTGTAAAAGCTTAAGACACTCAATCCTTCTTTCATATCTGTGCATATCATCATCAGGATGGATCCTGCGGTAGAGATCAGAACTTGATGATTCGATGCGTAAAAGATACCTGTGAGCACCGGCTTCATACCAGCGCCGGTAAGTCTCTTTATCCTGCTCTCCCAGCGAAAGGGTGATACCAAGCTTCCCGTCGGTCATTTCCTTAATGGTGCGGACGAGATACTCAACATTACTCGTGAATTCTTCAGATGAATTCTCTCCGGACTGAATAGCTATTGAGCCGAAATTCAACCGGTATGCCTTCAGGGCCGCTTCAATCACCTCGGCATTGGTGATTGTATAGCGTTCAATTTGCCTGTTGTCGCGTCTGATACCGCAGTACAGACAGTTCTTGCCGCAGATATTGGAAAACTCGATAAGACCTCTGAGGTATACAATATTTCCAACGTATTTGTTTCTTACCGAGGCAGCTGCCCTGCAAAGCATTGTAGCGTCTTCGTCGTCGCACCGCAGCAACTCAAGGATATCAGATTTTTCAAGTTCCTTTTTATCAAGTATTGACGCTATCCCGGAGGTCATCTGTTCATCTATCCTTGTTACTTTAACAACAATTCGCCAATAAAGTTTGGATCGTTTAATAAACTTTTTCAGAAGCCTCTTCCGAACATGCCCCAGAGGGTCCTTTTCATCTCCTGCCAGCGGCTTATGGAAGCCATGGCGAAGGAACCGGTATATTCAGTAACAGCTTTCTTTGCTTCATCGTTTTTACCCGCGCTGACGAGGCTTTTCACTCTCTCTTCAAGTGCAGGAAGCTCATTAAAGGCTTTATCTTCCATCTCTGCAACGGCAGGCTCTATAAGCTTCCGTCCGCGTTCCCAGTTCACTGTCGCCAGCCTGTTGGCTTCGCGGAATGACCATAAGGCTGCATCTTCGCGGTAGCGGTGCTGCCCGCAGATCAGGAAGCTCCCGGGCAGTGACGTGGTACCGGAGAAGATCGGTATGCGGGGACTCTGGCCGGGATTGTCAAAAGAGAACCATGCAACAGCACCTACCTCATCAGGAAGCCAGTCACGGCACTGAATGACATGCGAATATGAACATCCGGCAATGGCTATAGTCCGCTGTCTCTCAATCGTGCCAGGTTTTAACTCATTAATAAGGGTCCTCAGGTCATTATTCATCCAGTTTGAAACAACGGGTGACCTTACAGTATCGGTGACCTCATTGCCGGCCTCGTCCTTCCTGGTTACTCTGACAAGAAGATTCTGTGTCATATCATACGGTGTGCCCTCGTAGGTCTGCCGGTAAAAAGCCATCACATCACGGACAGAGATTTTCTTCTCCGGTCTTACGGAAAAGGGAAGCTCCTCCATATCCATTGTCAGGTCAAGGGAAGGAGCGAGGGTGCTGAGCACAAAAAATTCCCTTATGGCATAGGGCTTGCCCGTATTGATCACTTTATAGAATTTGAACGGTGCTTTCCCGTCCCAGTAACCCAGGTCCTTTGCTTTCTTGCGAAGGTTGGGAGAGGTCATAAAGTAATCATGGTCATTGAAATCTACCTCTGATATCCTGGGGATGTTGGCAGCTATCCCCACATGATCATCAGGTATTCTCTGTGCAACCCATAACGCTGACGGTTTGCCCGGACCGGACCCGGCTATCTCGAGCTGCCATACTTCCCTTTTATCGGCAATTGTTATACACTCGGCCAGATCTGCGTACCCGTATTCATCTGCCAGTGATCCTATCAGCGCAATGGCCTGCCTCGCAGTTGAACACCGCTCAAGGGCAATCTTTTCAAGCTCCTCGATCAGGAATAGTCCCTGATCATTGATCAGCTCCTTGCGTCCGTATATCGTTGTTTCCCCTATGGCAAGCTGTTTCTCGTTAAGACAGGGGTATGCGGTGCTCAGGTATTGAAAAGTGGAAGCCACCTCAGGGATCTCACCTTTTCGGATGACATTGGTCATGTCCCATGCTGCCTCGGTCTGAAGGGTACCCCAGTAAACAGGATGCACGGTATCTTTTACCGTTGTTCTGGCCGGCACTATTTCGAGCCAGGTGCGGTATCTGCCGTCACATGTATGAGAAGTCATTACCGATCCGTCTGCGGATGCCAGCCTGCCAACCATAATACTGGTGCAGTTTTCGGCATACCCCGGTCCGTCAGGATCTATGTCCTTGTTTAACTGTGCATTAGTAAGAAAAGGAAAAAATGCAAGCAGAAGGATCATGCTTGTTCTGAAATGGGTATTCATATAATTGCTTTTCATGAGTAATTATTTCGTAATGAAGTTCAACACCCTGAAAATTTTCGGGAAGTCAAATATAATATTATACAACAAATAACAGACAACCGATCACAGATAACCGATTAAACCAGCAGTGTCATTTGTTATATATCAAAATGTTTTTAACTTTCGAAAAGAACTCAAATCCTGAATATGATCAGTGATAAATTATTGAATCCCAGGAATATTGTTGTTGTAGGCGGATCTGATGATATTTCAAAGGCCGGAGGCAAGGTGCTGAAAAACATTCTCGCAGGCTGTTTCAGGGGAGATGTATTTGTCGTCAATCCCAAGGCACCCGTTGTGCAGGGTCTTAAAGCCTATGCTGATGTTTCTCTTTTGCCGCAGACGGATATGGCAATACTGGCCGTTGCAGCACGTTTTTGTCCTGCCATTGTACGCACTCTCTCTGAGGAAAAGGGAACGGGTGGCTTTATCATACTTTCGGCCGGGTTCAGTGAGGAGGATGAAGAAGGAGCTGCCATTGAGAGAGAGATAGTGGAAACAATCGATAAGGCGGGAGGTACACTGATCGGCCCTAATTGTATTGGGTTTTTGAATCAGAACTATCACGGCGTCTTTACGGAACCCATACCCAGGTTATCAGCCGAAGGCATTGATTTCATCTCCGGTTCCGGCGCCACTGCAGTGTTTATACTCGAGGCGGCCAACACCAACGGCCTTCCATTTTCAAGTGTATGGTCGGTGGGTAACAGCGCACAGGTAGGTGTTGAGGATGTGCTTGAGCATCTTGACCTGACTTTTGATCCTGCGCTCAGCCCGAAGATCAAGCTATTATATATCGAAAATATAAGTGACCCCTCCAGGTTTCTGAAACACTCAGCCTCACTCATCAGGAAAGGGTGCCGTATTGCTGCCATCAAGGCCGGCACTTCGGAAGCCGGCTCCAGGGCAGCTTCATCACATACCGGAGCCATGGCATCACCTGACAGTGCTGTTGATGCTCTCTTCCGCAAGGCAGGCATCGTCAGATGCTTCAACAGGACTGAGCTGGCTTATGTGGCCGGACTTTTTACCTATAAACATCTGAAGGGCAAGCGTATTGCAATTGTCACACACGCCGGAGGACCGGCAGTGATGCTCACTGATACGCTAAGTGAAGGTGGCCTCGAGGTACCTCGTCTGTCAGGCGGATCTGCTGACAGACTGCTTGGGAAGCTGTTCGCAGGGTCATCGGTTGCCAATCCGATCGATTTCCTGGCAACAGGAACAGCAGAGCAGCTGGGATATATCATCGATGCATGCGAGAACGAGTTCAGCAATATTGATGCTATGGCAGTGATCTTCGGCAGTCCCGGCCTCTTCCCTGTGGATGATGTCTACGATCTGATACACGAAAAGATACGCACGTGCCATAAGCCTGTCTTTCCGATAATGCCGTCAGTCATCAATGTGAAGAGGGAGATAGCTGACTTCACCGCGAAGGGCAATGCAATATTTCCCGATGAAGTGCTTTTCGGCAGGGCGCTGTGCAAGGTATCCGGTACCCCGGCCCCCGCAGAGACTGACCGGCGGTCAGCTATTACAGATGGAAAAGTGATTCGGTCCGTCATTGAGGAAGCCGGAAACGGTTACCTGCCGCCCGATAAAGTGACTATACTGCTTAACGCGGCAGGTATTGTAACAGTACCGGAGAGAGTCGTTTCCTCTTCGGAGGATGCTGTGAGAGAAGCAGCCGGAATGGGTTTTCCGGTAGTAATGAAGGTTATAGGTCCGCTGCATAAATCGGATATGGGAGGCGTGGCACTGAATATCAGCACCAGTGAGGATGTGAATGCCGTGTTCACCAGGATGATGAAGCTGCCGGAGGTGACAGCAATACTTATACAGAAGATGATAAGCGGGATGGAGCTTTTCTGCGGGGCTAAGAGAGAAGGCAAGTTCGGATATCTCGTCATGGCCGGCATGGGTGGCATTTTTATAGAGGTCTTCAAAGACGTAGCCACTGCGCTGGCGCCTGTGTCGGAACAGGAGGCGGAGACGATGATACGGTCACTCAAATCATATAAGATCATGAAAGGAGCCCGTGGCAGCAAAGGCATAAGTGAAGAGGCATTCAAAAAAGTGATAACATCAATCTCCGACCTGCTTGCTGAGGCTCCGGAGATCTTCGAGATGGATATCAATCCGCTGCTCGGCTCAGGAGACTCCATCGTTGCAGTAGATGCCAGAATTAGAATAGAAAGATAGTTGTAGTGACGCACAGTCCGGGCGTCATACTAGCCTTTTCATTGCAGGCAAAAAAATAAACCGGTTATGCATGACTCATTTTTATGCAAATACCAGATGTGACAAATAGCAGTTTTCGTTATATTAATGTTTTCTATCTTGTGGGCACTGATGAGGGCTTAAAATAGAAAATATATGAAAAATACCCCCATAAATCACAAAACCGTAAGCAAGGCGATCACCGACAGCGGAAATCACTGATATTGGTCATGCAAGTATCAGGGAGATCGTCAAACTCGTCAACCTGCTTATAAAAGAGACAGGTGTTGAATTCATAAGGATGGAGATGGGCGTGCCCGGACTGCCGTCAGCAGAGGTTGCTGTCAGGGCTGAGATCGATGCGCTTAATAGAGGAGTGGCCTCGGTCTATCCCGACATTGAAGGCCTCCCTGAACTGAAGACTGAAGCGGCACGGTTCGTAAAACTGTTTCTGGATACCGACGTGAAACCTGAATGCTGCGTTCCAACCGGGGGTGCTATGATGGGAGCTATGGCCGGGTTCCTGGTAGCCAACAGGAACGACCGGACCAAGGAAGAGGACTCTTTTCCTTGACCCCGGCTTCCCCGTCCAAAAGACGCAGACAAGGATGCTTGGGCAGGATTACCGCTCCTTTGATGTGTACGACTACCGCGGCGACAAACTGGCTGCAAAACTTAAATCGGCCCTTCAGTGCGGCAAAGTGTCAACAATTCTCTATTCAAACCCCAATAACCCTTCATGGATCTGTTTTACCGAAGATGAACTCCGTACAATAGGGACTCTGGCAAAGAAGTATGACGCCATCGTGATCGAGGATCTGGCATATTTCGGGATGGATTTCCGGAGTGATTATTCGGTCCCGGGCAAGCCTCCCTACCAGCCTACGGTAGCTCGCTACTGTGATGATTATATCCTGCTCATCTCGAGCTCAAAAATATTCAGCTATGCCGGTCAGCGTATCGGTCTCATGGTCATGTCTGACCACCTTTATAACCGCCATTATCCTGACCTGCTGAGATATTACTCCTCGGAGATCTTTGGCAGGGCTATGATTTTCGGAGCCCTTTATGCCCTTTCTTCCGGAGTTACTCACTCAGTTCAATTCGGTTTTGCAGCAATTCTTAAAGCTGTTAACGATGGGATTTATAACTTTGTCGAAAATACTAAGGACTATGGCCGTAAGGCGGCTATCATGAAAAATTTGTTTATCGAAAACGGTTTCAACATTGTTTACGACAGGGATATTGACAAACCTCTGGCTGACGGTTTTTACTTCACGGTCTCGTATCCGGGCTTCAGCGGCGGCGGGCTGTTACAGGAATTATTATCATACGGCATTGGCGCCATAACCTTAAGCATTACGGGAAGCGAAAGAGAGGAAGGGCTCAGGGCCTGTGTCTCGCAGGTGAGACGCAAACAAATGCCCCTGCTTGAAGAAAGATTGAAGTTATTCAGGGAGAATAATCCTGTAATAACTTGATAAAGAAATATTAATATAGAATAAATACAAACAAGATGGCTAAGATAAGAGGTGCTGTGGTTATTGACACAGAGAGATGCAAAGGGTGTGAAGTGTGCGTTGTCACATGCCCCACCCAGACACTGGCACTCGCAGTTGAGGTAAACGGTAAGGGATATCATTACTCTTATGCGGCTAATCCTGAGGCATGTATCGGCTGTTCCAACTGTGCGGTCGTATGTCCTGACGGGGTTATTACTGTGTACAAGCTGAAGATGGGATAAAAAGGAAAAGAAACAAACAGATAGATTAATGGAAAAGGAACTGAGACTGATGAAGGGCAATGAGGCTCTCGCCGAAGCGGCGATAAGAGCCGGTGTCGATGGCTATTTCGGGTATCCCATCACTCCGCAGAGCGAGATACTTGAATATCTTATGGAGGCTAACCCGCAGACAACGACCGGCATGGTGGTCCTTCAGGCCGAGAGCGAGGTGGCAGCTATAAATATGGTTTACGGCGGGGCCGCCTGCGGCAAAAAAGTGATGACTTCATCTTCCTCCCCGGGTATCAGCCTGAAGCAGGAGGGGATAACCTATATAGCAGGCGCTGAACTGCCATGCCTTATTGTCAACGTAGTCAGAGGCGGACCCGGACTCGGGACGATACAACCGGCCCAGAGCGACTATTTCCAGGCGGTAAAGGGAGGAGGGCACGGCGATTATCACCTTATCGTTCTGGCACCTTCATCAGTGCAGGAAATGGCAGACTTCGTCGAACTGTCATTTGATCTTGCCTTTAAATACAGAAATCCTGTGATGATCCTCTCCGATGGCGCAATCGGACAGATGATGGAGAAGGTATATCTCAAACCACAGAAAAAGAGATCGGAAGAGATCCTTCCCTGGGCTACAACAGGAAAGCCCGCAACACGTGAGCGGAACATTATCACCTCACTCGACCTTGATGCTGAGCGCCAGGAGAAGTTCAACCTGAAGCTGGTGGCCAAATACAGGAAGGTTGAAGAAAATGAGGTCCGTTATGAAGAGTTCATGACTGATGATGCCGAGTATCTGTTTGTTGCTTACGGCACCAGCGCCAGGATATGTCAGAAGGCTATCCAGCTGGCAAGGGCCGAAGGTATCAGGGCAGGCCTACTCAGACCCATAACACTCTTCCCTTACCCGAAGAAGAGGCTGAACGAACTTGCATCAAAGGTTAAAGGCATGCTTGCTGTGGAGATGAGCACCGGGCAGATGGTCGAGGACGTAATGCTCTCAGTCAATGGCAAGACACGGGTGAGCCACTACGGCAGAATGGGTGGCATGATACCCACACCGGAAGAGGTGGTTGAAAATCTGAAAATATTCATAAAAGGTTAATGAGATGGCAGAATTCAATATAAAAGACATAGTAAAGCCGGAAAACCTGGCCTATAAAAAGTCAAAGCTTCTGACGGACAATGTGATGAGCTACTGTCCGGGTTGCGGTCACGGAACCGTTCACGGGGTGCTGGCCGAGGTGATCGAGGAAGAGGATCTTCAGAGCAGGACTATTGGCATCTCACCTGTAGGCTGTTCAGTACTTATGTACAATTATCTCGATGTCGATATGCAGGAGGCGGCTCACGGAAGAGCGCCGGCCCTGGGTACTGCTGTCAAGCGCCTTATGCCTGACAAGTTTGTCTTTACCTATCAGGGTGACGGCGACCTGGCAGCTATAGGGACTGCTGAGACCATCCATACCTGCAACAGAGGAGAGAATATTCTAATGATCTTCATTAACAACGGCATTTACGGTATGACGGGGGGACAGATGGCCCCCACAACCCTCGTAGGAATGAAGTCCTCTACCTCACCTTACGGACGTGATGTGGCAACAATGGGTTCACCTATAAAAATGGCTGACATAGTTGCCTTGTTGCCCGGGACATGCTATGTCACCCGTCAGAGTGTCCATACTGCCGCCGGCGTCAGAAAGCTAAAGAAGGCCCTGAAGAAAGCGGTTGAATATCAGAGGGACAAGAGAGGAACCTGTTTTATTGAGGTGGTGTCAAACTGCCCGTCAGGATGGAAGATGACACCGGTTCAGTCGAACATCTGGATGGAGGAGAACATGTTCCCGGCTTATCCGCTGGGAGATATAAAAGTTCCGAAAGAATTGTAGATGTTTTACGTAAAGAAGCGCTATCAGCGCGTCTCTATGGTGTGTATTTCAGAATAAATTTGTAAAAAATCATGACAGAAGAAATAGTAATTGCAGGCTTTGGCGGACAGGGTGTGCTGTCAATGGGGAAAATAATGGCCTATTCCGCAATGATGCAGGGTATGGAAGTTAGCTGGATGCCGTCATACGGCCCTGAGATGAGGGGTGGAACGGCCAACGTGAACGTCATTCTCAGCGATGAAAGGATAAGCTCGCCAATTCTCAGGAGCTTTGACACAGCCATCATCCTTAACCAGCAGAGCATGGACAAGTTTGAACATTCTGTCAAGCCGGGTGGAACGCTGATATATGACAGCAACGGTATTACCCGCCATCCGGAAAGAAAAGACATCACCATCTACAGGATCGATGCGGCGGAGGAAGCGTCAAAAATGAAAATGCAAAAGGTGTTCAACATGATTGTTCTTGGCGGCTTCTTGAAGGTGAAGCCCCTCCTTATGACCGAATTTGTGATTAAGGGTTTAAAGAAATCTCTGCCGGAAAGATATCATAATCTCATTCCCCTGAATGAAGAAGCAATTAAGAGGGGAATGGAGATCATAACTAAGGTGAATTAATATTCGATTGTTGATCTTTCGATTGCAAATCGCAAATTGATTGCAAATCGCAAATCGCAAATCGCAAATGCAAATTGCAAATCGCAAATTATTCGTAGAAATGCATCTCGCGGATGTATTTCCATACCGGGGCGGGAACAAACCATGACACATCTTTTCCTTCTTTGATGGCATTGCGGATGAAGGTGCCGGAGATCTCCATCACCGGTGCACTGATCTCCCTGACTGATGCCATCAGCAGTATCTCTGTAAGTCTCTTGCTGCCTTTCCTTCCGGGTTTCAGCCGCGGATAGACAACAATAGGATATCTTTTTACCAGTTCCTCAGCATTCTTCCACTTATGGAGTGTTGTCAGGTTATCTTCACCCATGATGAGGGTGAACTTGCGGGAGGGATATTTTTCGGTCAGGTAAGCCATTGTATCAATGGTGTACGATGGCTGCCGGAGGGTGAACTCAACGTCGGAGACCCTGAATCGCGGGTCATCACCGATAGCCAGTTCTGCCATATATAACCTGTGGCGGTCGCTCAGTAGTGTCTCTTTGGTTTTCAGCGGGTTATGCGGACTGACAACAAACCAGATCTCTTTCAGCGGTGAGTACTCGGCAATATAATTGGCAATAGCCATGTGCCCGATATGAACCGGGTTGAACGAGCCGAAGAATAAGCCTGTCTCCATTATCTTTTCTTAATGAATGCTTTTACAACGGTCCCGATCTCATTGCAAGCCTTGTCGAGGTCATCGTTGATTATCACCCTGTCGAAACTGTCAGCCAGTAGTATCTCGGAGAAAGCCTTCTCAACTCTCATGTTGATCTCGTCATGTGTATCCGTCCCCCGGTTTATCAGTCTCGCCTTCAGCTCTTCCACTGAGGGAGGCATGATGAAGATTGCAAGGGCATTATCGCCGAAGATCTTTTTCAGGTTGATCCCGCCTTTTACGTCGACGTCAAAAAGGGGTATCATGCCCTCGTTTGTGATCCTGTCGATCTCTTTCTTTAATGTGCCGTAGTAGTGATTTTCGTACACTTCCTGCCATTCGACGAACTCCCCGGCTTTGATCTTTCTTCTGAACTCCGCAGCCCGGATGAAATAATATTCCCGTCCGTTCACCTCGTGCCCTCTTGGTTTCCTGCTGGTGGCGGAAACGGAGAAGCCCAGGGGGAGGCCTGATTTGAGCAGATAATTCACAAGGGTTGATTTACCTGCACCTGACGGAGCGGATATTATCAATACTCTGTTATTATTGCTCTTTACCATCAATGTTACAGGATATTAAGTGACTGTTCCTTGATTCGTTCAAGCTCATCCTTCATCATCACCACCAGCTTCTGCATGGCGGCATCGTTGGCTTTTGAGCCTATTGTGTTGATCTCGCGCCCCATCTCCTGTGAGATGAAATTAAGCATCTTGCCGTTCAGGCCTGAATTTTTCATGGTTTCGGTGAAGTAGTCACAGTGCTTTTTCAGCCGCACCTTCTCCTCATTGATATCCATCTTTTCCAGGTAAAAGATCAGCTCCTGCTCAAAGCGGTTCTGGTCAATATTTTCAGTGCCTACGGCCTCTTTAAGCAATATTGTGAGCTTGTCGCGCACTCGTACCTGACGGTCACCTTCAACAGCGGCAAGGTTTTCAAGCGATTGTAAAATCTTCTGAACTGATCCGGACAGATCTGCTTCCAGGGCTTTGCCCTCCTCAATACGGTAGAGATCAGTCATTGAAAGGGCATCTTCGATCAGCCCGGAAACCTGGCTCCATTCCTCCTCTGTCAGCTCAGGCCTTTCTGTCTTCATTGTCTCGGGCAGACGCATCACGATGCCCAGCAACTCGTTGCCGCCCGGGAGTCCAAGCTCATCGCTGATCTCCTTCATCTGGGCGTAATAGTTCCTGACGATATTTTTATTTATCACCGGCGCCGGCTCGTCTTCCATCGCATCAAAGGAAACGTAAAGGTCAATCTTACCTCTTTCAAGTTTTCTGAGGATCATATTTCTCACTTCCAGCTCCTTCTCCTTATATATCCACGGTAGTTTGGCGCTGATGTCGGCCTGCTTGCTGTTCAGCGTCTTGACCTCAACAGTTATTTTCCGGTGTGCTGTCTCAAGCATGGTTTTGCCATAGCCTGTCATTGATCGTATCATCGTGGTTCAGTTATACCTTACGTCAAAGATATGCTTTTTGCATTAAGGGAGAAGTTCAAGTTCTACGGTGAAATGTCGCATGATTGGTGCTTCCCATTTTATTGCGAGGCCCCTGGTAATCTCTTTGCGTCTTTCCCATACGTTGGTCAGTGTTGCTGCCACATAGTCCATGTGGTTATCCGTGTACACCCTTCTTGGCACGGCAAGTCTGATAAGCTCAAGCTCCGGGTGTCTGTTCAGGCGTGTCATCGGGTCGCGGTCAGCCATCAGCGTTCCTATCTCGGTGCCGCGCACCCCTCCTTCAAGATAAATCTCGACAGCGAGTCTCTGGGCAGGGAATTCGGAGGCAGGTACCTGCGGAAGGAATGTTCCGGCATCAATGAAGACTGCATGTCCTCCAATTGGGACCTGCACCGGGATGCCGGCTGCCAGTATCTTTTCACCCAGCCTTGTAACCTGCCTTATGCGCGACTCAAGAAAGTCTGATTCAGTGCCTTCATAGAGACCCTGTGCCAGTGCATTCATGTCACGGCCTGCCATGCCTCCGTATGTGACGAAGCCTTCAAACATAATATTAAATGTGGTTGCTTTGCGGAACAGCTCTTTGTCCCTGAAGCCGATGAAGCCTCCGATATTCACTATGGCATCCTTTTTTGAACTCATAGTCATGCCGTCAGCAAGGGAAAACATTTCACGTGCTATCTCCCTGATGCTTCTGTCAGCATAGCCCTCCTCACGGTTTTTAATAAACCATGCATTCTCGGCAAATCGGGCTGCATCAATTATCATCAATACGCCGTACTTATCTGCAAGCCCTCGCACGCCTCTCATATTAGCCATACTGACAGGCTGCCCCCCGGCTGTGTTGTTGGTGACAGTCATGATGATGCATCCCAGCTTTTCACGCGGAGTCTCTTTCAGCACCTTTTCAAGGAGTTCCAGGTCAGCATTTCCTTTGAAAGGATCGACGGCAGTAATGTCCCTGGCAATGGCCACAGTGCAGTCTACTGCGGTGGCCTTCCTGAATTCTATGTGTCCTTTGGTGGTGTCAAAGTGAGCGTTGCCCGGAATGACGTCACCTTCTTTAACCAAAACAGAGAAGAGAACATTCTCGGCTGCCCGCCCCTGGTGTGTCGGCAGGAAGTATTCAAAACCCGTAATATCCCTGATGGCTTCCTTGAGGTTATAGAATGATGATGCTCCTGCATAGCTCTCATCACCGGTCATAATGGCTCCCCACTGTTTGTCACTCATTGCGCCTGTGCCCGAGTCGGTAAGAAGATCAATGTACACCTGCTCTGACTTAAGGTTAAAAAGGTTATAGGAAGCCTTCTTTATCCATTCCTGGCGCTCTTTAAGAGTGCTTTTGTACATGGACTCTACCATTTTTATCTTAAATGGTTCACAATATGGAAGTTGCATAGCTTTAAATTAAGAATTAAGATTTAAGAATTAAGAATTGAGAGTGGGTCCCGGAATCAGTAAATCCTGGGGAATGTGTGGAAGGCATCCCTGTTTTTGATATTTTGAAATATCAGTTTCCTGTTTCTGTCCGTTTGAAATAGGAAGATCATGGAAATGGCTATTTTTGCAAATATAGCTTTTACGTTTGGGGTACAATCCAGAAAATGCTAAAAACATTGTGTGATGAGACTGAGAACAATTAAGATTCTTGTGATATTCTATTGTCTGTATAGCAGCGCATTACTATCGGGCCAGGTATTTAATAATCCGGAGACCCTTCCTGCTGTGAAGACTGACAGCGTCATTGTCGCGGAGGAGATCAGCAGGTACATTACAGGTGTGCAATTACCGGAAATATCAGGTCCGGCGGATATTCACCTTGACCGGCAGCAGGCTCTCAGATTTCTCCGGAAGATTTATTCTTCAGCCGGTATCTGGAAACATAGCAATGATCCGTTGCGCGAATCCATCAGGCACCTGATATATTTCTCCTCCACACCTCCGGTAGATTCTACTATCAATTTCCTGTCAGGTTACAGTTTTGAAAGGATAAGGGTCCCCATTGAGAACTATTATGTTTTTGATTCAGTAAGGATCATTCTGCCTGAGAGAGACATTGATACTATTGTACTGGTGATTTCTGACACTATTCATGAACCTTTCCTCAGTACCAGCGACTTTCCCTTCAGATATCTCGAGTATCCTTACATGAGCGATTCACTGGAGGCAGCGGTAGGCTCTCTCATCGGCTATCTCGAAGTGCGTGATTCAACCTTACTCAGGATCACAGACCAGTCGGGTAACGGTCCTGATTTATGGCTGAACACGAGGACTGATAACCTTGTCAGGTTCTGGCTGCCCGACGGCAAGGGGGACTCGGTGACCGTATGGATAGGCAGCCCTCAAAGAAACACCCTTTCGCTCAGGGTGGAGGAAGGGGTTCAGTTTAAGAAGCAGACATGGCAACACGGGTACATTGATCCGCAGGTCAATGTGACTACCGCCAGGGAAGAAGATTTGCGCAAGATAGCACTCAGCAGGATCAAACCGCAATATTGGAAATTCAGGAGTGAACTATCCTATCTCCTGTCACAGGGGGTAGTCACGAACTGGGCAAAAGGCGGTGACGATAATATCGCATCCATTCTCAATGTAACCAGTAATCTGAACTATAATAATAAGATCACCAAAGTGAACTCGGCCACTACGTTCAGGTTCGCTCTCGGATTGCAGGCATCGGGAAAGCCGTGGGATATAAATAAGAACCTCGACTTCCTTGAGATAAACTCCAAGATAGGTCACAAGGCATTCGGCAAGTTTGACCTAAGCGGGCTGTTCCAGTTCAAGACGCAGTTCCTTCCGGGGTACAATTACCCCAATGATTCAGTAAAAGTCTCCAAATTCTTTAATCCTGCCACGGTTATTGTCGGCTACGGACTTGACTATAAGCCGGATAAAAATACGTCAATCAGCTTTTCGCCCTTCTCCTACAAGGGCACTTTCGTGCCTGATACTGCCAATATCAATCAGACCAAGTTCGGCATTTCCTCAGACAGGAGTTCAAAAAACGAATTAGGGGCTTACCTTATCGTCAGCAGTAAGGTTTCCCTCTTTGAAAAGGTAAATATGACGAACAAGCTGCAGTTGTTCAGCAATTTTCTTTCAAAACCCCAGAACATTGATGTTGATTGGGAGATGATCACCACAATGAACATTAACTGGTTCACTGAACTGAGGCTGAATATACACCTGATTTACGATGATGATACTAAACTGCCGGTCTATGACAGTGAAAACAACCCGGTCATTGATATTAATGGTATCCAGAAGAAGGCTCCCATGGTACAGTTCAATGAGTATATGGGCTTATCTTTCGTGTTTAAGTTCTAGAAGGCTGGCATAAAGAGATCATCTACCTGATCAGGAGATCTGCGATCACCAGAATGCCGAAGAGCACCCCTGCAATGCCGTTTGTTGTTCCGAAGGCGAGGTTGACCCTGCTCAGATCGTCCGGTTTCACAATGGAATGCTGATAAACCAGCAGAACAAGAAAGATCAGCGTGCCAGCCCAGTACATTATCCCTCCATCACCAGCCAATCCGGCCGCCACTACCAACAGGGCAGAAAGAGCATGCAAAGCGATCGATACAAACAGGGCTTTGCGGGGTGATGTGACTGCAGGTACCGAGTACAGGCCTGTCTGGCGGTCGAACTTTTCATCCTGCATGGCATATATAATATCGAATCCGCTGACCCATGTCAGTACGATACCTGAATAGATAACCGGGAGCAGGGCAAAAGTGCCGGTGACTGCAATATACGCACCGATGGGTGCAAGGCTGAGACCCAGACCAAGGATCAGATGGCAGAGAGGGGTGAACCTCTTTGTATAGCTGTAGCCAAGAATCACAAGAAGGGCTACCGGAGAAAGGATGAGAGTAAGACTGTTAAGCAAAGCTGTGGCCGTAATAAAGAGCACGGAGCTTATGATAACAAAAATCAGGGCATTACGCTTTGATATCCTGCCTGACGGTATCTCCCTGGTTGCTGTCCTCGGATTCATACTGTCATACCTGTCATCAGCATACCTGTTGAATGCCATGGCAGCACTGCGGGCAAAGACCATGCATGCCAGCATCAGGAAGAATGTCCTGAGACCAAAGCCGTAACCTTCCCTTGTTGCACCAAGGAAATAACCAATCAGAGCAAAGGGTAATGCAAAGACGGTATGGCTGAACTTAACCAGTGAAAGATAATCGTTTGTCTTGCCGAGCAGTTTACTCATCTCAGAGTCGCCCCAAACTCCCGTTCAAAAGCCCTTGTAAGCGCACCCATGACTTTTTCAATGCTCTTTTCGGTAAGCGTCTGCCTGTCATCTCTCAGGATGAATGAGACGGCATACGATTTTTTATCCTTTCCTATGGTATCACTCTCATAAACGTCAAACAGGTCAACTTCCTGGAGAATATTGCGCTCAGTCTTAAAGGCCAGATCTTTTATATCACTGAATTTGAATGACTTATCGACAAGAAGCGCCAGGTCGCGGCGTACCCACGGGTACTTTGGCAACTCACTGAAACGGATGTTTCCGGCTTTTATGGTTCTTATGATGTTTTCCCAGTTGATCTCGGCATAGAAGACATCCTGTTTTATATCAAACATGGAGAGGTATTTTTTCGATACCTGGCCGAAAGATGCGATATCGAGACTTCCTGCTGTGTATTTCATTGCATCCCTGAGCCATCCGGCACCTTCGTCAGTCACGGTTATCTCCCTTTCCGCAATACCAAACCTTGATAACAACATTCCTACATATCCTTTTATATGGAAGAATCTTGCAGCTGTTTCAGTCTTATTCCACCTTTGCCTGTCCATGTTGCCTGTTACCGCCAGTGCCAGGACCTGCCTCTCACTGTAATTGTCGGTTATCTCAAGTGTCCCTTTCCCGGATTTTTTCTTATAGACATATCCCAGTTCAAAGACTCTGAGATCGCTGTTCTGCCTGTTGATGTTCCAGGCAATTGTATTCAGCATTCCCGGGAGGAGCGATAGCCGCATCACATTCAGGTCGTTGCTCAGAGGGTTAGCCAGGCGGACCATTGAAGCAGTGTCGAAGTCGCCTGTCGTCTCAAACCAAACCGACGGGGTCAGGGAGTTGCACATGATTTCAGCGAATCCGTTGCCCGAGAGAAGCTCAGCCATGTTCACCGCCACTTTCTCCCTGTCAGGTTTTTCAGTGTATGACAGCATCGAGTGCATCTCATTGCTCATGCCGACGTTGTTATAACCGTATATTCTCAGTATCTCTTCAGTAACGTCAGCTTCACGGGTCACATCAACCCTGTACGGAGGGATCTCAAGGGTCAGCTCCCCGGATGTTTCATCAGTAATATTGATGTCAAGGCTGTAAAGGATCGTCTTGACAGTCTCAACGGGAATATCTTTACCTATAAGTTTTGTCATACGGTCAAGAGAAAGTCTTACCACAGCTTTTCTCACAGGTGCCGGATATATATCCACGATATCACCCGTGATCTGGCCTCCTGCCAGTTCCCTGATCAGGAGGGCTGCCCTCTGCAGTGCGTAGATGGTCATCAGGGGGTCTGTTCCTCTTTCGAAGCGGTAAGAAGCATCAGTATGGAGGTCATGCTTTCTTGATGTTCTTCGTACAGACACGGGGCTGAAGGTGGCGCTTTCGAGGAAGACGCTGGTGGTGGTGTCAGTTACTCCCGACCTGAGTCCGCCGAACACACCTGCAATGCACATTCCTTCTTTCTCATTACATATCATCAGGTCAGAGGATGACAGTTCGCGCTCCACACCGTCGAGTGTTACGAACTTTGTCCTGTCAGGCAGGGTCTGCACTATTACTTTATTGCCTGCTATTGCCGAGGCATCGAATGCATGCAGAGGCTGACCCGTCTCGTGTAGAACGAAATTGGTTACGTCAACCACATTGTTGATGGGATTGAGCCCTATTGATCTGAGGCGCGTCTGAAGCCATGCGGGTGATTGTCCCACAGTAATCCCGGTGATGGTCAGTCCGGAGTATCTTATGCAAGCTTCCGGATTTTTTACTATGACAGTTACGGCACCCTCATTTTTATCCTTCCTGAAATCGTTTATCTCAGGAAGTCTGGCCCTGACAGGTTTCTGAAGGTTGAACCAGGCAGCCAGGTCACGCGCTACCCCGTAGTGCGAGCTGCAATCGATCCGGTTTGGCGTGAGTCCTATTTCAAAAACTGTGTCACTGGTGATACCGAAATAATCAGCAGCAGGAGAGCCGATCTTTGCGGCAGGGTCAAGCACGATTATTCCTTCATGATCACTGCCTATGCCGAGCTCATCTTCTGCGCAGATCATCCCCCCGGATAGTTGTCCGCGTATTTTTGACCGTTTTATTTCAAACTGTTCATCTCCCTTGAATATCATTGTTCCGGGCACTGCCACGGCAACCACCTGTCCTGCAGCAACGTTGGGTGCGCCGCAGACGATCTGAACAGGCTCCGGACCTCCCGTGTCAACCGTGGTGACGGTGAGCCTGTCGGCATCAGGATGCCTTTCACAGGTGATCACCTTGCCTATGATCACGCCTTTCATGCCCCCTTTAACAGATTCCCATTCTTCTACACCCTCAACTTCAAGGCCTATGCTTGTCAATATGGCCGATAGCTCATCAGGTTCGGCATCAAAGTTCAAATACTCCCTGAGCCAGTTATAAGAGATCTTCATCCTGGTATAATTAGTCTGATTTTTCCAAGGTGTAAAAGTAAATAAAAAAGGTTAGAGGCATCATAGCAGCATCATAAATCAGATGATCATAATAGTTATATTTGCACTTCAATAAAAAGGTAGATGATCATACACGATAATGACAAACTGATACTTATCACCAACGATGATGGTCTGTATGCTGCAGGATTAAAGACGCTGACCGATGTCATGAAAGAGTTTGGCAAGGTAGTGGTTATTTCGGCTACCGAGAGCCGCAGCGCGATGTCACAGGCGTTGACGGTAAAGCAGCCGCTGAGGGTCAAGCTTCTTGAGGAGACGGATGACTTGAGAATGTACGCCTGCAGCGGGACACCCACAGACGGGGTGAAACTTGCAGTCAACCAGCTGATGGAACGAAAACCCGATCTGCTCGTTTCAGGCATCAACCACGGTTCAAATGCATCAGCCAGTGTTTTATACTCCGGCACGATGGCGGCTGCCCTCGAAGGTTGTCTTTACGGTATCACCTCGGCGGGCTTTTCACTCAACAGCTATTCGCCCACCGCTGACTTCTCGGCATGTGAGAAATACATAAGGATAATATGCAAAACCATCCTCAGTGTGCCCCTGCCGCAGGGTGTGTGCCTGAATGTGAATATGCCGGCTATAGCGGAACCGGAGATTAAAGGTATACGCGTGGCACGGCAGGCCAGGGGTTGCTGGCAGGAGGAATTTGAAAAGAGAAAAGATCCTATGGGGAAGACATACTACTGGCTGACAGGTAGATTCCTTAATCACGAACCTGAATCGACTGATACAGACGAGTGGGCAATGAAAAACGGATATGTATCTGTGGTACCTGTCTCTACTGACATGACTGCCTACGACTTTCTCAATGAACTTAAAACAAAATTCTGATATGTGGTTCAGAGAACGCTTTAATAATGCTTTGACGGGAGTGATCTCAGGGCTTGTCCTGCCGGCGCTGGCATTCCTTGTATTTTTCCTGATAACACGTTACGGTGCCTCATTTGAACAATATTTCAGACACATGGAGGCTGCCGACAATGTGACTGAGATCATGAGCGTTGCAGTATTCACAAACATAATAATCTTCCTTCTTTTTAACCGTTTTGACATGCTCAGGGCTTCAAAAGGAGTTCTTGGTATTACCATTATATGGGCTCTTGTGGTCTTCGGGGTAAAGCTTTTCTAGGATGAAATATTTTATCATAGCCGGCGAGCCATCGGGCGACCTTCACGGGTCAAACCTTCTCAGGAACCTGCTCACGGCTGACCCGGATGCAGATATCTCGTGCTGGGGAGGCGATATGATGAAAGAGGCCGGTGGAAAGCTGCTCAAACACTATCGCGAGACAGCCTTCATGGGAGCATGGGAAGTGCTGGTCAATATCCGGAAAGTGAAGGCAAATTTTGCTGATTGCCGCAGCCAGATAGATGCATTCAAACCCGATGTTGTTATCCTTATCGACTATCCTGGTTTTAATCTGAGAATTGCGAAGTATGTCAAACATCTCGGGATAAGGGTCTTCTACTATATCTCCCCGAAATTCTGGGCGTGGAAAGAGGGAAGGGTGGAAAAAATAAAAAAGTATGTAGACAGGCTCTACATAATATTCCCGTTTGAAAAAGCTTTTTTTAGGAAGCACGGTTATGATGCCATATACCTTGGGAACCCACTTATTGACCAGATAGAATCATGGCGAAGGGGGACCGGTGACCGTAAAACCATTATGAAATCCCTGGGTCTTGCCGAAAAGCCCGTGATCGCTCTCCTCGCAGGCAGCAGATTGCAGGAAGTAAAAAAGGCACTGCCTGAGATGGTCAGTGTTGCCGGCAGCCTGCCGGACTACCAGTTTGTGGTTGCGGGTATGGCGCACGTGCCTGATAATATATACAGGGATATAATAGGCACTATGCCTGTCACAGTTATCTGCGGGAAGACATATGACCTTCTTGCAGTTGCTGAAGCAGCTCTTGTGACGTCCGGTACCGCAACACTCGAGGCTGCCCTTTTTGATGTGCCACAGATCGTCTGCTATAAGACCAGCTCACTCACCTACAGATTAGGCAAAATGTTTATTAAGGTCCGCTTTCTCTCACTCGTCAACCTGATAATGGACAGGGAAGTGGTCAGGGAGCTGATACAGACAGACCTGAACCAGATGACACTGTACAGAGAGCTGCAGGGCATAATTCGTACCGGACATAAACATGATATTATAAGGGCTGACTATAAGCAACTTCGCAGAATGCTTGGCGACACCGGCGCATCAGCACGTATAGCCTCGGATATGGTTGATAACCTGAAGAACACCGGAAACTGACCATGACAAAAGCCCTGGCATTTATCGCTCTGTTGCTCCTGCCGGCAATCTCTGCCGGACAGGTCAGCATCAGGATGTTTGCCCGCACGCGTCCTGTTACGGTTGTGTTTACCCCGGTGAAAGGCGAGTTTCTCCTGAATGACGGAAAGGTTATTGATCTGAAGATCATGGTTAATGAAACTGTCGCTATAACGAGGCATGATGACAAGATTATCTACCGGACACTCACCGGATCATCTTCTGTGACAGATTCACTCTGCATAGAGCCTCTCTCGGCAGATGCTCTTTTCACATTGCGGGCTCCTGCCAGGAATGAAGAACTGAAGACTCTCGGCGGCAGTCTCAGGGTGAAGTCTTACCCAGGGTCATTGCAGGTGCTTAACATCACTTCTGTGGAGAACTATCTCCCTGGGGTTGTCAGGGCTGAGGCAGGGAAAAGCGGCCCGGCAGAATATTTCCGTGCACAGGCCGTCGTGGCAAGGACCTATGTCTACCGTAATATTGACAGACATGTGCTTGACGGCTATAACCTTTGCGATGACACACACTGCCAGGTCTACCCGGGGATAGTTACCGACAGTACTATTGTCAGCGCCTGTCTGACTACATCTGACAAGGTAATTGTTGACCGCGACAGCATACTCATAGTGTCAGCCTTTCATGGAAACTGCGGAGGGGTGACAGCTTCATCATCAGACGTATGGGTCGCGAAATACCCTTATCTTATATCTGTTAAAGACCCCTGGTGCGGTTACTCTAGATCATCAGCATGGAAGACCAGCGTACCTCTCAGCGAGTGGAATGCCTTCCTGAAAACAAAAAGAGTGGAGCCCGGACAAGAGGTTGTGCTTTTCTCTCCTGCAGGCAGTCAGCCTACCAGGGCTATTGGCAACACCGTTGCAGGAATCCATATTTCCAGGGAAGACATCAGGCAACGGTTTAATCTCCGTTCATCATTTTACAGCCTTACCACTGCAGGCGACAGCATCACGATCGTGGGCAGGGGTTATGGCCACGGCGTGGGACTCTGTCAGGACGGGGCCAGGGCGATGGCTGCCGGGAAAATGAAGTATGATCAGATTACCGGCTTCTATTACCCGGGCACTACTGTCACTGAAATCAAAAATGCACGGATGCCTCCGGGACCATGAAAGTTTTCAATATTTTTACAGGAAACAAAAAGTTATGTTCACTCTCTTAAGAAAAGAGATATCAGGTTTTTTCAGTTCGCTGACAGGCTACATTGTCATGATCGTGTTCCTTCTTGCCAACAGCCTGATAATGTGGATTATGCCCGGACAGTGGAATTTGCTCGACAGCGGTTATGCCGGTCTCGATACTCTGTTTGTTCTCTCACCCTGGCTCTTTCTTTTCCTGGTTCCTGCCGTAACCATGAGACTGCTTGCCGAGGAACGCAGGTCGGGGACACTCGAGCTGCTATATTCGCGTCCTCTTGGCGAGGGCGCAATAATATACGGCAAGTTCCTCGCTTCTGTTATACTGGTGCTGATCTCATTGCTGCCCTGCATTGTGTTTGTCGTATCGGTATGGGTGCTCGGCGAGACACCGGGTAACCTTGACAGGGGAGGTATAGCAGGGTCATTCATCGGGCTTATCCTGCTCGCCGCCGTATATTCGGCCATAGGACTCTTTGCCTCTTCACTGACAGAAAACCAGGTTGTGTCATTCATACTGGCAGCTGTCCTGTCATTTATTGTCTTTACCGGGTTTGATTCCATTGCACTGCTGCCGGGACTCTCATCCGTTGACGAGTATGTATCCCGTATTGGCATCAATGAGCATTACAAGTCGATCAGCAGGGGGGTGCTTGATATCCGTGACGTCGCATATTTCATCTTTGTTACGGTATTGTTCAATGAAGCTGCAAGGATTTCACTGCGGCGCAGCTCCCTGAAAAAACCCCTGATGATCATCGGAGCGGTGGCACTGGTAACTGTGCTGCTTTCATTACTGAACATCAGGGTTGATCTGACCGAAGACAAACGATTTACCCTTGCCGGTCCCACGAAAAAGATCCTCAGGGAGCTCGATAAGGACGTTCATATAGACGTTTACCTTGATGGAGAAATGCCTGTGGCTTTCAAGAAGCTGCGCCGCAATACCCGGCAGTATCTTGAAGAGTTCCGCATCATTTCGGGGAGAAAGGTCTCTTTCGGATTCATTAACCCTTCCGGTTCATCTGACGCAGCCGAAAGGAACAGGTTTCACGAGGAGCTGGTCAGCCGCGGACTCATGCCTGTCAACGTCATGGCCAGTGACGGGGAAGGAGGAAGGATACAGAAACGGATATTTCCTTCGATGACCATATCATGCGGTAAGACCGTCATTCCGGTCAACTTCCTCAGGAACAACCCGTCACTTCCTGCTGAGACCAACCTTC
Organism: uncultured Bacteroidales bacterium; assembly: GCA_963828395.1. Lineage (GTDB taxonomy): Bacteria > Bacteroidota > Bacteroidia > Bacteroidales > VadinHA17 > SR-FBR-E99. Next base: position 713,957 of record CAWHED010000001.1, on the reverse strand, counting down.
TTCACTCAACTGAGGGTCTTGAATATGAGATCATTCAGGCGATAGCCACGGCAACTGCAGATTCGGTCAGCCGCGTAGCCTTTATAGAGGGTCACGGTGAGCTTGAAGAGATTTATGTTGCCGATCTGACCCTTGAGCTGGCAAAATTCTACAACATTGACAGGGGAACAATCGGAGGCAATCCGGGCATTATAGACCGTTATGCCGCTGTTATCATTGCTGCACCGAAGAGGCCGTTTGATGAGAAGGACAAATTCATCATTGACCAGTATATTATGAACGGGGGGAGGGTGCTGTGGCTTGCCGAGGAGGTAAACGTCAATGCCGATAGCCTTCTGCTGGGTTCTACGGTAGCCCTGTATGAGCCTCTTTCCTTCGATGATATGCTGTTCAGGTATGGTGCAAGGATCAATCCGGTCATCATACAGGATGCTGAATGTCTTCTCATTCCCCTCAGGGTCGATAGTCCTGACGGTCAGCCGCAGTATGTGCCGGCGCCATGGGTCTATTATCCGCTGCTGAGGCCGTCACAGGATCATCCTGTCACCCGCAACCTTAACAGGGTGAAGGCCGAATTCGCCAATTCCATTGATACGGTAGGGCGCGACCCGGGAGTAAAGAAGAGCATTCTGCTGACAACATCCGGACATACGCGCACTGTAATGCCCCCGCAGATAATTTCGCTTGAGGAAGCAGATGAGGTGATCCCGGAGGATATGTTCACGGCCGGCGAGCTGCCTGTAGCCCTTCTGCTTGAAGGGAAATTCAGATCGGCATTCACTAACCGTATGACTGAGAGCATCATCGGAAAGGCCGGGAGACACATCACTGAATTAAGCAAACCCACAAAGATGATCGTTGTGGCTGACGGTGACATCATAAGAAACGAAGTGAGCAGCAACGGAGGTGCGCCTGAGCCGCTGCCGCTGGGCTTCGACAGGTATACGCAGCAGACTTTTGGCAACAAGGATTTCCTTGTAAACTGCATCAACTATCTCGTCAATGACAACGGACTGATAGAAATGCGTTCCCGCGAGATAAAACCCAGACTGCTCGACCAGGCCAGGGCAAAGGATCAGCGTACTCTCTGGCAGCTGGTCAATACCGTTATCCCCGTGATACTGATCATTATTGCGGGTGCAGCTTATAACAGGTTAAAGCAGAGACATTATAAATCAGTGAAATAATTTTGTTTGAGGGTAAGATAATTTTTTGTAATATTGATAACCCGGTTTTCAAAGCCGACAATTCAATAAATCAATGAGTTGACGGGCGGCAACGGGTTATTTCGGATTAACTTTAAAACAGACTATATGAAATTTGTTGTATCAAGCACAGAGCTTCTCGGGCATTTGCAGGCTATCAGCAGGGTAATCAGCTCAAAGAATACCCTTCCGATTCTTGACAATTTTCTTTTCAGTATCAGCGGTAACGACCTGGAAATAACAGCCTCTGACCTTGAGTCGACGCTTATTACGCGGATGAGGCTTGACAATATTACCGGCAGCGGAACCATTGCCCTCCCGGCAAGGATACTGCTTGATACGCTGAAAGAGTTTTCAGAGCAGCCGCTGACCTTTGATGTCAATCCTGACACCATGGCTGTGGTAATCAACTCCGAGAACGGCCGTTTCAGCATCGTAGGTCAGAACGGCATAGACTTTCCTGTCCTTCCGGTTATCAAAAAGGAAAAGCGTTTTACCTTTAACCTTGCTGCTGATGTTCTTCTTGCAGGCATATCACGCACACTGTTTGCCACCGCCGATGATGAACTGCGTCCCGTGATGGGAGGCATACTTGTCGAGGCATCATCGGAGAAGCTTACGTTTGTGGCATCAGATGCCCATAAGCTGGTGAGATACCAGAGAAGCGACGCTAAGGCTGACGACAGCGCATCGTTCATCCTTCCCAAGAAACCCGCATCGCTGCTGAAGAATATCCTTCCGAAGGAGAGCGGCGTTGTGTCGGTGGAGTTTGACGACAGGAATGCGTTCTTCAATCTCTCTGATTATAAGGTTGTCTGCAGGCTGGTAGAAGGAAACTACCCGAATTACAATTCCGTCATCCCGAAGAACAACCCGAGGAAGGTCCGTATAGACAGGCTTGAGTTTTATAATATTCTCCGCAGGGTATCGGTCTTTTCAAACCAGGCCAGCAATCTTGTGAAGCTTCAGTTCACACCCAACCAGATCACCGTCTCGGCACAGGATGTTGACTTTTCAATATCTGCATACGAACGCCACAAATGCCTCTACGAGGGCGATGACATGGAGATCGGCTTCAAATCAGTATTCCTGCTTGAGATCCTCTCAAATATCACATCACAGGATGTCCTCATTGAGCTTGCCGATCCCACCAGGGCAGGATCTATTCCTTCCTGCTGAGACAAGCAACGAGGCAGAAGACCTGCTGATGCTGCTGATGCCGATGATGATTAACGCCTGATATTTCCGGCAAAATGGAGTTAAATCTGAGGAAACCCCTGGTCATCCTTGATCTTGAGACCACCGGGGTGAGTATTGCATCTGACCGTATCGTGGAGATATCTGCCATGAAGGTGAGCCCCGGAGGAGAAGAGGAGTGGCTCACCACGAGACTTAATCCGGGGATACCGATTTCACCAGAGGCGACACGCATTCATGGTATCACCGACGCTGATGTGGCCAATGAACCGCATTTCAAGGATGTGGCAAAAAGAATAGCTTCTTTCCTTGAGGGCTGCGATCTTGCCGGCTTCAACTCCATGAAATTCGACATACCGATACTCTGTGAAGAGTTCCTTCGCGTCAACGTCGACTTTAATCCTGCACGGCACAGGTATGTTGATGTACAGGTTATATTCCATAAGAAAGAACAGAGGACACTGAGCGCAGCATATAAGTTCTACTGCGACAGGGAGATTGAGAACGCTCATAGCGCCAGGGCTGATGCAGCGGCCACCTACGAGATACTGAAGGCGCAGCTCGACAGGTATCCTGATCTTGAAAATGATATTGAGAAACTGTCCTCATTCAGCGCTTTCAACAACAACGCCGACCTTGCCGGCCGGATCGTCATCAATGAACAGGGTACCGAGGTGTTCAATTTCGGTAAGCATAAGGGGAAACCTGTTGTCCAGGTATTCAAAGAAGAGCCTTCCTATTATTCATGGATGATGAACGGCGACTTCCCCCTCAACACAAAACAGGTGCTCACGGCAATAAAACTGCGCTCATTCGGAAAAATCTGATAAGGTTATGAAAATAATCTGTGTAGGCCTGAACTACAGGAAGCATGCAGCTGAGATGAATAAGCCGGTACCGGCTGAACCCTTGATCTTCCTTAAGCCTGATTCTGCAATCCTGAAGAAGAACAAACCGTTTTTTATTCCTGATTTTTCCGCTGACGTTCAGTATGAGGCGGAAATAGTGCTCCGTATATCAAAACTCGGTAAGGGTATCCCGGCAAAATATGCTGAAAGGTATTTTGATGCCCTGACGGTTGGCATTGACTTCACTGCCCGCGACCTCCAGAATAAATTTTCAAAGGCCGGTCATCCGTGGGATTTATCAAAAACCTTCGACGGCGCTGCTCCGCTGGGCAATTTCATACCTAAGGAAAAGTTTGCCGATCTGACCAATATCAGCTTTACCCTAGATATCAACGGAATAAGGAAACAAACCGGTAACACTTCCGATCTGATCTTTGCATTTAGCGATATAATATCTTATGTTTCAAGGTATTATACACTGAAAACAGGAGATCTTATTTTTACCGGAACACCTTCCGGGGTAGGACCGGTGGAGAAAGGTGACAATCTTACGGCCCGGCTGGAAGATGAGACAGTCCTGGATTTTTTTGCCAGGTGACACCTTTATCAGGTGACTCCTTTATCAGGTGACCCCTTTGTCAGTACCTATTCTCCCGGACCCCGGCCGTCATTCATAATTCTTCCGACAGGATACAACATGGTTCGTTTCTCCAGTTCCGATACAGGTGTGTTCTGATAGAGCCATTGCAGCTGAGCCACAGGGTCGGTTGCCATTTCAGTGTCCTCGTTTTTAGCTTTTTCAAAGGCAGCCCTGAGTGCAGGATCATGATCGAGCAGCTCTTTCAGATGGCTCTCGAATCCCCAGACAGAGTACCAGTCCTGCCCTTCCAGGAATGAGTCAAAGAAATTCCATGCAAAGAAACCGGACTCACTCTGCGGTTCAAGCATATAAACAACGTATTGATTGGATCTCTGGTTAAGAGGGATGACATAATCGCCTTTCAGGTATTCCACCTCCTGTACCTTGGATTTCACTTTTACCCCGGTGTTGAAATAATGACCCTGCGAAGCCCTTTTAGCCGGCTCATAACTCTCAATATAATATGATTCAACCATTATTGAGGTGTCACGCTCAAGCTGATACATGGCCACCCCGTTATTACGAAGGCGTTCAATAACTTCCTCCCAGGCAAAGGGTACTATATAGGCGTCAGGAGCTGTAACGGTGACAGCAGGGTTGAAGTAGTTATAATACCTGATTGTGTCAACATATGGCTTGTCATGATTATAAAAGCCTGTCTTTCTTCCGGAAATGGGAGCGGTAGTCTCCTCGTACCTGTAACCCCGGTAGGCTAACAGATCCCAGCGGGTTGTATCCATATCCCATTTAAGTACGTATTTTCTTTCTGTGAGTGTTCTTCGGTTGGCTTCATTCCTCAGGCTGAGCATCTCCCGGAAATTTTCGGAAGTAAACCTGACCAGCTCATTAATGAACTGAAATGTCCCTTTAACTCTTTCAGCGAATGGCTTATATGTCAGTGTTTCAGTCATGAAGCTGTACGAGTTGAACAGGGAAGCATAGCCTGTTGAATAGTACAGTTGCTCTTCAAATCCCATGATGGCTTTTATCTCACCTCTGTCAGTGTACTGGACGTAAGGTACCATCTCGTTGTCATAATCAGTACGCATGCGGCTGTAGAGCTCAGGGAGCATCTTTGAGCGGAAGAACTGCTCCATTTCCGGGTACATCCTCTCCGGCTGGGTGGCGATGAGAGTCACCGTAAACTGGTGGTCAGAGCCGTTTGTTGTATGGGTATCAAGAAACACGTCAGGATCGAGATAACTGTATATCTCAGCGAAAGCCCGTGCGTCACGTGAATCCTGCTTCACAAAGTCGCGGTTAAGATCGAGGAAGCGGGTGTTACGCCTGGCTCCCTTTTCCTCCGGGCCGTTCTGGTCGATGCGGTAGTAGCGACTACGTGTGAGGGCGCCTCCTATGTTATAAACAGGGATGATAGCGATGACACAGTTACGGAGATACTTCTTCATCCCGCCGCTGTCGGCCAGCATGTCAGCCGCAAATCTGGCGCTGGCATCAATACCCTCAGGTTCGCCGGGGTGGATGCCGTTATTAATGAGGATGATTGCCTTTCCTTTCTTATGGATCTCCACCGGGTCAAATTCTTTGTCACCGGAGATGATGAACAGGTGCAGGGGCTTTCCGGCATCTGTCATACCCATCTCTTTCAACTGTGCTTCAGGGTAAGCCCGGGCAAGGGAGCTGTAAAAACTGATAGCCTCCTGCCAGGTCAGGCTGTGGTTTGAATCATACCTGAGCTGCTGAATGGCTTTCTGATCCTGGGCGGTGAGGCCTGCAGCCAGCATCAATAAAATGACCGGAATTACTAAGCGTTTTTTCATCGTTTCCTGATTGCAAAATATTCAGCGACCATTTTAACTATATTACAGTAACGACGCCTTGATAGGGCGTCGTTACATGTTATCAGTCAGGGGGGGTAAATTAGCGTGACAGCATACTTTCGGCGAGTTCAAGTATTGTTGTGTCTTCTATAGTGACTATGCCCCCTTCGGGTCCTTTTTCTATATGGATCCCGGCACTCTGCCCGCGGTCAAAGTTCCATCCGCCGAAATAATTTCTGACAGTCTCCTCAGAGAGTGTCAGTTCATCGGCAATCTTTCTGATACTGCCGTCAGGCAGCTGGTCTTTGATCTTCCTCAGTTGAGAAAAAGTAATTGTTCGTGCCATGATTTAAATTGGATAGATTTCTCCAAATATACTCATATCTTATTGAAAAAGGAAATAAAAAAGCGTCTTTAGGATTATTTTAACATTTTAGATTTCAGTGGATTGTATATCCCTGATAATGTAGACGTCATAATCACCGGGATATTCAAACCCTGCCTTCCTGTACAATTTGGCGGCTGCTTAAATTTTTAAAAGTGCGGTAATAACGGCTTGAGCAGCAGAGGGTTTTCAACCATGAATATCGTATTACTAAAGTAAGGCGACGGGGATGCCTTTCCATAGGCAAATATACCCGCCCTGGTGAACAGATAAATGAGTTATAGCGCATCTCAAACAATATTGATATTGACATTTAGGCATGATTAGTTTAACTTTGTTGTTAATGGTCATATGAAGACAGAAATCATCGCATTTAACCTGGGATTCTGTTTCAAGCGGGGATTGTCCATTCTGGCTCTGGATATCGATGCCATTAAAGAAAACCGGAAAGTCCTGATGGATAGAGGGACCACTTTTGTCTGTCCCGGACGTTGGAAGTCATTTCCGGTTGAAGCCATTAAAAAAAGTCAGAAAACGTATAAATCAAACGCCATGAAAAAACTTTCTGCCATCAGGTGCGGCAAACAACTGGTTTTGTTCCTGTCATTATTTGTTGCCTCATTGCCGGATGCTCTTTCACAAAATCAGCCCGGACAAACTGATTTGAACAACTACCCTTTGGTTACAGTTCCATTAACTGAGACCCGGTCCTTTTATTCAAAGATCCTGGGACAGGAAATGGTGCTTTACATTAAGATTCCTGCCAGTTATAAAACCAGCGTGCAGAAGGTTTATCCATGCTATTATGGTACCGATGCAAACCGGTCGTTTGCCATGATAGCAGATATGGCAAACTCTTTTGAAGTCCCTGTAATTGTCGAACCGGAAATTTTCGTTGTGGGGATAGGATATAAGATCAGCGATATGGGCGACTGGGGAGCCTGGAGGACAAGAGACCTGACGCCGACCAATGTTCCGTCGACGGATACATATTGGGCTGGTCTCTTTTCAAAATTTACAGGCAGGCAGCTTGAGGTTAAAACCGGTGGCGCTCCAAAATTCCTGGAATGTATTGAAAAAGAGGTTTTCCCGTTTATGGAATCAAATTACCGTGTTTCGTCAACAGGCAGGGGGCTGGGCGGTTATTCCTACGGCGGTTTGTTTTCGTTGTATGTTTTATTCAAACGACCGGAATTATTCAGCCTTTACTATGCAGGCAGCCCTTCCATAAGATACGACAAGGGTGTTCTTTACACGTATGAAAAAGAGTATGCAGCTACACACAACGACCTGAATGCAACCCTTTTCATGACTGCAGGCGGAGCCGAAGATTCGGTATTGATCGCAAATGTTTACAAAATGGCAGCCCAGCTGGAGTCAAGGAATTATCCCGGGCTAAAAGTTGAAACTCAAATTTTCCCCGATGAGACGCACATGTCCTGCGTTCCGGTTGCCTGGATGAGAGCATTCAGAGTGCTGTATAAAAAATAAAATATCCCAAAAATGAAAAGCCGAAAATTTCTGCTTCTTTTAGTCCTCATTGGCAGTTCCCTCCGGGTGGTTTCGCAGGTAAATCCGGTTAGCATTGATTTGAGAAACAACGGTGTTAAACTTGATGCAAAAATTTACGCTGCCGATAAAGTATTTTTGGCACCTACCGTGATCCTGTTACATGGATTTCCAGGCAATGCCAATAGCCCATACGGTTTGGCCGAAAGACTAAACAAAAATGGGATTAATATCCTGGTATTTAATTATGAGGGGAGTTTTAAAAGCGAAGGAATTTTTAGCTGGGAAAATTGTATGAGTGACATTGGTGTCGCTTTATCGTTCCTTAACCAGAAAAACACCATCGAACAGTTTTCACTGGATACTTCAAAAATATTTGTTTGTGGTTGCAGTATGGGTGCTGCATTTGCACTGTCTGCGGCAGTTCATAATTCTGAAATTAGAAAATTAATCGCAGTTGCCGGAGGAAATGACCTCTCAATCTATCTTCAGAAAATGAAAAGAGATCCTGTATTCCGGACCGCACTTGAAAAAAGAATTACCGCTTCTGGATTTCCAAACGGACCTATCCGGGGTGATTCAGCATACATCCACAACTATTTTAGCCAGAAAATGTCTGACTATGAATATTTTGATCTTATTAAAAATGCAGAAAAACTAAAAGACAGGGAAATCTTATTCATTACTGGTTGGCTCGATATTACTGTACCTATGGAGGAATTTATAATTCCAACATACCGACACTTAAAAAATATGAATCCGGAATTTGTTTCTATCAGGGCCTTTGAAACTGATCACTTTTTTACAAATAAAAGAGATGAATTAGCAAATTCAATATCTGAATGGGTTAAAAGTAAATAACTAGCTGTAACAAGGACAATGAAGGTAAGTTGTTTCACTCTTAGCGGGACAAGGTGTCACAGTTTCTGTTTTTGCTTCATCTGCCAGGACAGTTATGTAATGCCGCTATCAAGACCGTGGAAAAGACCGATGTGGTTCATTGGCATCCGAAGATAAGATTAAAGCTGCGAGGTATACACATGAGTTGCAGAATCCTATATATAAGCGGATCGTTAGGCTTAGGACACGTGACACGCGATCTTGCAATCGCTACCGAAATGCGCCGAATGTATGCCGACGTTGATATCGCCTGGATCGCGGGCTCACCCGCGTCCGAGGTATTGGCAGCGGCCGGGGAGAGGCTTGTGCCCGAACAGGTAAAATACCGGGGAGAAACGGATCTTGCAGAGGCAGTCGCGCATAATGGCCGTCTCAGTCTTACTACCTACGTGTATCGGGCTCTTAACGCATGGTTCCATAATGCGTTTCTGATTGGCAGAGTTGCATCCCGGGGAGAGTTTGACATCATCGTCGGAAACGAAACCTATGAGATTCCTGTCACCAACTTCTTTGGCTTTCATGTTCTCCCGGCTATTCCTTTTGTAATGATGTACGATTTTTGGGGTATGGAGGTTACATCGGGTAATGTGTTCGAGAAGTTTGGTGCGTGGATGCTCAACCTCGTATGGTCGCAGGAATGGCGTGTAACCGCCCGAAGTCAGAATGCAGCCATATTCTTCGGTGAGATAGAGGACGTTCCTGATAGGCCTTTCGGTTTTTTGCTACCTAACCGCCGACGTAATATAAAGAAACACGTTGAATTTGTTGGCTACCCACTGTCGTTCAATGTAAAGAACATTCCTCCCAGGGATGTCTTACGACGAGAGTTGGGGTACGGCGACGGGCCGCTCGTTATATGCACTGTAGGTGGTACATCAATCGGACGAGATCTCCTTGAGCTCTGCGGACGCGCTTTTTCTCTGGTTACGGAAAATATGCCTGCGCTGCACATGGTCCTTGTCGCCGGGCCCCGTATCGATCCGGAATCACTCGACGTACCGAAAGGAATCGACTGCCGGGGAATGGTGCCACACTTGTGGCAGCACCTGGCTGCATGTGATCTGGCAGTCGTGCAGGGCGGCGGCACCACTACGATTGAGGTTGAAGCACTGCGCGTACCCTTCCTGTTCTTTCCGGTCGAACACCAGTCTGAGCAGGAAGTTACCATCGCCAACCGTCTCTTCCGTCACGGAGCCGGAGTGTGTATGCACGTTTCGTCTACGAGTCCCCAGGATATGGCCGATGCAATTAAGGCCAACCTCGGTGTTAAGGTCTCATACCCGGCAATACCGGTTGACGGAGCCCATCTGGCTGCAAGACGAATACTGGAGCGTGCCGGAATTAGAGACCTGGAGAAGGACTGAAGGAAGTTTAATAGATACATGGGAGTGAGACCTTCCAAAGTGAACAAGACATGTGACTGTAAGACAACTAACGAAATAGACGAACAGATCGTTGGTGCCAATCGCTTTCTTCCTGGCTGATATCAGAACGTTACCCCCATTTGCCTTAACTGCTCCAACCTGCATTCACTCAGCAAAACAACCGCCTTTTATTGCCGGACCGATATATGTAAGGTTCGCAATACGAAACCAGGACATCCAACACGCAAGAATAAGTTTTGCAGCCTCATTACAACCGCATTCAATTTTACATAAAATATTCTTTTGATTAACCTGAGATTAAACAGGGCAATCTCTGCCCCCATAACGGGACTTATTCTCTAGCAATATTTTAATATTTCTATGTATACAATTTTAGGTTCTGATTGTCCTTTATAAATTTCAATCAATGATTTCTATTTAATTTAATTATTTTAATTTTATATAATAAACTAAATCAAAGTTATGTTCAAAAATTCATTTTCATTTAAAGGTCGTATCAGAAGAATTGAATATGGCATTAGTATAATTATTTGCACAGGTATTATTTTAATAACCAATGTCTTGGCATTAAGTAGTAAAGGTCCTGTACCTGTTTTTCTAATTTATATCCCGCTACTTTGGTTTTTATGGGCACAGGGAGCAAAGAGATGTCACGATATTGGAAAAACCGGATGGTATCAAATTATTCCATTTTATGTATTTTGGATGCTTTTTACAGAAAGCCATAACGGAATAAATGAATATGGTCCTAATCCTAAAGGGAATGGCAATCAAGAGCAGAACATAATTGTTACTAAAAAAGAACAATATGCATCGGAAACTACATCTCAAACTCCTCCTCAATATAAACGGTTTGATTTACCTGCTGAACAATCTAATTTTCTTGCAACTATTAAACGAAAATGGGGAAACGGAACTGAGTTTTTCGCAGGAGATGCTTTCAGTTTGATAAGCGAAGAATATCTCAATTGGTATACTAAGGAAGCAGAAAGTAAGAATATTCTCTGTTTTAATCATAGAGAATTGGCTACGCTTGAACTTCTGGAGAAATTTCGGATTTCAAGGAATATTAACTAAAAGAGTTGATGACGACAAATGGTACTATCTTTTCAGTAATACGTTACCTGTGACTGAATCTTCTAATTCGAAATTGTGCAAAGCGTACAAAAATGGGCGCTGTATCAGCAAAACGGGCTCTGATTCTGGCCCCTGTTCCTGGAAACCTGTCGATTGGAAAAACTGTGGAGTAGTCGTTGAAAGTGAGAAATTATATGGTCTGTGGTAAAACAAAAATTAGATACCTCCTAAAAAAAGATATAGAATTTAAAAAACGATAAGAATTAATACGGGACTTATGAACATTTTTAAACCTAAATGGCAACATGCTAATCCCTATGTGCGTATTACCGCTGTAGAAAATATTAATTCAAATGAGCAAGGACTTTTATTCAATATTGCCAGAAATGATCAAGATGAAAATGTTCGAAAGACAGCTGTTGAAAAACTTAACAACCAGAATTTTCTGGCAGAAATTGCTAAGACAGGAAAAGGCAAATATTTACGTATAGCTGCCATAAGGAAGCTTACTAATCAGGCATTTCTTGCAAATATTGCAATGAATAAAGACGAGGATATAGTCCTTGAAGAAGCATTAGAAAAGATTTCTGACCAGACCCTATTGGTTGATATGGCTAATAACGCTCAGAAGATTTCCATGCGCATTAAAGCTGTGAGAAAATTGACAGATACTACTCAAGTTGCTAAAATCGCAAAAAGCAGCAACTCTTCATATGTTCGCATTTCTGCAATAGAAAAACTCGTTGATCAAACTCTGCTTTCTGAAATTGCAGGAAATTCAAGAGAGGGCTCTGAAGTCCGTATGGCTGCAGTTGAAAAAATTACTGATCAATCTTTTTTGGTATTTCTAGCCACATATGAAGAAATTTCCAGCGTTCGCCATGCTGCATTTAAAAATATCTCTGACATTACCACCCGGTACGGAGTGTTAAAAAATTCTAAATACGAACCACCTCCAATTGATAGTGTTTTAGATGATTTCTTTTAAATCTATTTTTTTGATTACTAGAATCTCTTATTGTTATGTAAAAAGTGAATCACAAGTAATTCTTTCAAAGCATTTTAGATTTCAATGGATTGTATATCCCTGATAATGTAGACGTCATAATCACCGAGGTATTCAAACCCTGCCTTCCGGTACAATTCAGCAGCGATGGTATTAGACCTGTGTACCTCCAGTTTGACCTGGTATCCTTTTTCCTTCACGAACCGGAGTGATTCTCTCAGCAGTTCTTTGGCGTGGCCCTGTCTCTGAAAGGCAGGGTCAATTCCAAAGTGGTGCAGATGCAGGCGTCTGCCGTCGAATGTCATCCATGAGGTGCCAATGATACTTCCTGCCTGAGTCATCATTGCACATGACCAGCATCCGGCCACCCATCTCAATGCTGCGTTCAACGGTTGTCTCGTCATCGCCTCTCGTGCGGCTGCCCATGCCTGTAACGCACCACAGGTCCATAATCGCATTGAAATCTCCCTTATGATATTCCCTGATGATCATCACCGGTTTTATTATCAGGCCTGTCCGGAAACAACAACATAAAGGTGACCCTGTTCCTCTCTCCTGACAGTGATGGCTGATCCTCTTGTGATAAATCCTGTTTCGGCCACCGCTGAATACACCTCGCCGTCGATGAGTACTTTGCCTGAGGGGCGCAGCACCGTGTGCGCAGTGCCTGTCTTGCCCACCAGGGCTTTAAGTTTTTCAGTATCAAAACTTATGAAGCCGTCCGATTGTTTTGCAGATGTCTCAAGAGCAAGGCTTCCAAAGAGTCGGTTAGGAGAAAAGAGCTTCTTTGAAAGCCAAAGTGAAAGACCAAATGACAGCAGCGCTGACACCAGTACAATTGCAAAAGCAGAAACCACTTCCCTGACGCCGTCGATTGACGGTCCGAACCTGAAGACAATCTTATCTACCATTACAAACGCCAGTCCTGTGACAATGCCAATTATTCCCAGCACTCCGGTGAAGCCGAAACCGGGTATTGCAAAAATCTCTATCAGAAGAAGGATAATCCCGGCAATGAATATTATCAGGTGCCAGTTCTGGGCCACACCCTCAAGGTAAAGAGGGGCGAAATAGAGTAATGCGGCCACGATGGCTGCCGCCAGCGGGAAGCCAACGCCAGGCGACTGCAGCTCAAAATAGATGCCTCCGATGATCAGCATTATCAGCAGACCTGATACGGCGGGGTTCACAAGGAGCATGATTATCTTATCAGCCAGGGTCAGCTTCAGTTCCCTGATAGTGTATTCCTTGATTCCGGCTTTAGCCAGCGCTTCATCAACCGTATTGGCTTCTCCCTCGCAGAAGCCGTATTTAATGGCCTCAAGTGGTGTCAGTGTAAGGACCTGTCCGGTATCGACTATTCCCTCAATAACTATAGACGGGTCAACCATTGCCTGCGCAATTTCCGGATCGCGATGCCACACCCATGCAGTGTCTCCGTCAGTGACCACAGGCTTTTTTCCGTGTGCCTCAGCCGTGGCTCTCATCATGCCCCGCATGAACGACTGGTACTTATCAGGCATTTTTTCGCCTGTCTGGTTTACAACTGTGGCAGCACCGATGCTTCCTCCGGGTCTCATGTAGATACTGTCCGCTGCTATGGCAATCAGCGCTCCGGCAGAAATAGCCTGGTTATCAATGAATACTATCACCGGGATACGGTAATTCAGTATAAGCGTCCGCATTGAATCGGCTATATCCACCTGGCCACCGTAAGTGTTCATCTGTATGAGCATGTAGTCTGCATTCATAGTGTCCGCCTGATGAAAACTTTTCTTTACGCTTCGCCATAGCGGTGCGGCGATCATCTTGTCCATCCTGCACAGATATACCAGTGTTGATGGTGTCGGCAGTCTCCTGTGCCGTCATTACTCCGGCAGTGATGAAAGCAAATATAAGTGCGGTAGTGAGTGATGCAACCAGCTTCTTCATGGGTTTAGCTTAAGTTCTTTTATATATCCGATAAACTTCAACAGGGCTTTTTTCTTAATGTCGTCAAGATTGAAATCGATATTATTGTTCAGGTAATCAATGACTTCCTCGGGTGTGGCTTTGGCTCCTTCCTTAAGAAGTTCCACAGCCTCATTTTTACGGCTCAGACCGTCAGCGAGGGCTTTGTTGAAGAGAGTGATAAAATGATCAGGCAGGGGTTTCGATGACACCCAGCAGGCAAAGACAAAGGGCAGGCCGGTGAATTTCTTCCATTCAAGGCCGAGATCAATCCTGAAGGAAAAGAGATGTGCATACTCAAAACAACGGTCCCCGATCATTACTGCCGCCTCACCTGGCTTCATCGAGGTAATTTCAAAATCGCGCGATGCGGGGTACCATTCAAACTCCCTCTTCCATGCCTTTACTGCAAGAATTTTGCAGAGAGCCACCGAGCTCCTTGATCTGAAGTCGAGGTAAATTTTTTTAATCTCATTAAATGGTGTATTGCTGACCAGGAGCACCGTGCGCACCTCACCCTGGGTGCTGAGGCAGTAGTCGCTGACCAGGTAGTATTCCTTCATTGAGGCGATCATGGCAACAGGTATAAGGCCTATGTCAGTCTGTCCGGAAAGGAGCCTGTCAGCACACTCCGACGGATGACATACTTCGAGGTCTATCATGGAGGCAACCTCGCCGTCACGGAGGCCTAACATGAAAGGATAACTGTTTATGTATTTGACTGCTGAAACCCTGATCTTTCTCATCTCATTAGCTGCTCCTGCAGAGAAATACAAAGGTTCAATTTTTTTACACCAGTACAAAATAGTATTTTTGTTTTTTGGGGCTCAGATTAAACCACAGTGAGGAGATGACAAAATGGATCGGTTAAAGGCAATTTCACCTGTTGACGGCCGCTACGGAGAGCGGGTAAAAGAGCTTATTCCCTATTATTCGGAGTACGGCCTTATGCGTTACCGTGTGCTCACCGAGGTGGAATATTTCATCGCACTCTCGCAAGCCCGTCTCCCGCAGTTCAGCACCTTTCCGGAAGGCATGGAGCTGCCGCTGAGGTCAATATACAAAGATTTCACCGTTGCAGATGCCGGTTACATCAAGGCGAAGGAGGCAGTGACCAATCATGATGTCAAGGCCGTTGAGTACTTCGTCAAGGAGAAGGCCGTTTCTCTCGGTTTGCAGCAGTGGTCCGAGTTTGTGCACTTCGGCCTGACCTCCCAGGATATAAACAACACTGCCGTCCCAATGGCAATAAGGGATTCAATGAGGGAGGTCTTGATACCACTGCTTGCAGTATTGCGTGATGCACTTGATGTCATGGCGGTCGAATGGGCAGAAATACCAATGCTCGCACGCACCCACGGGCAGCCCGCCACCCCGACCAGGCTCGGAAAGGAGATCGCAGTGTTCAGGGAACGGCTCGATGGTCAGCTTCTCACTCTTATGATGACAAAATACAGCGGCAAGTTTGGCGGTGCAACGGGCAATATGAACGCTCACAAGGTCGCCTATCCTTCCATCGACTGGGTCGGCTTTGCCAACAGGCTGCTCAGCGAACAGCTGGGGCTTGACAGACAGCAGACAACAACTCAGATTGAACATTATGACGGACTGGCTGAGCTGTTTGACTGTATATGCCGTATCAATACAATACTGACCGATCTGTGCAGGGATTTATGGAGCTACATATCGCTTGACTACTTCAAGCAGACCATCATCCCCGGCGAGATTGGCTCATCAGCCATGCCCCATAAAGTCAATCCTATCGATTTCGAGAACGGTGAGGGTAACCTTGGCGTTGCCAACGCCCTGTTAAACCACCTGTCATCAAAGCTCCCCGTATCAAGGCTGCAGCGTGACCTGACCGATTCAACCGTTATCAGAAACACCGGTGTGGCAATGGCTCATTCACTGATTGCCTGGAAATCGGTCAAAAAAGGACTGTCAAAGCTGATTGTCAACCATGACAGGATAAAGAATGACCTTGAGAATAACTGGGTTGTTGTTGCCGAGGCTCTCCAGACAATACTGCGGAGGGAAGGCTTCCCGAAACCTTATGAAGCTCTCCTCAGGGTAACCAGGACCAATGAAAAAATCACCGGTGAAGCGATACGCCTCTTCATTGACAGCCTTGACATCAGCGACGCAGTCAAAGAAGAGATGAAAGCCGTCACCCCGTTCAACTATACCGGGTTCTAACGGATAAGCATGAAGAGTATCAGAATTCTGCTGCAGTATCTGAAGCCATTTAAGTGGCTGGCAGTGAAGAATATGGCATATAATATTCTTAGCGCCATTCTTTGCACTTTTCACCTATACCCTGATAGTGCCTTTCCTTCAGATACTCTTTAACAGGGTAGCGGTGGTTCCTGATCCCGGAGCCTTCACATTCTCAGCTGAGTATATAAAAAACTTTGCCAACTGGTTTTTCTCATCCACTATTACAAAGTACGGAGAGGGACAGGCTCTGCTGATGGTTGTTATTATCCTTGCCATAACGAGCTTCTTTAAAAACCTGTTGGTGTTTCTTGCCAATAACTGTATGGCCAGCCTCAGGGCAGGCACGGTCAGGAATATAAGGAAAAAGGTATATAACAAGATTCTGAGGCTTCCTTTGTCCTATTTCTCTGAAGCGCGCAAGGGGGACCTGATGACAAGGATGTCAAATGATGTGCATGAGATTGAGGTATCGGTCATGTCATCCCTCTCAATGCTTTTCCGTGATCCTTTTACGATAATTATTTTTGTTATATATCTCATCATCATCAGTCCGCAGCTTACTCTCTTTGCGTTCCTTCTGCTCCCCGTCAGCGGATGGCTCATCGCGCGTATCAGCCGCACCCTCAGGAGCTCTTCCTTCAAAGGCCAGCAGGCCCTCGGGAGGGTGCTCTCAGTTTTGGAGGAAACCCTGACGGGATTGCGAATCGTTAAGGGTTTTAATGCCGAGGAGAAGATGGAAGGTCAGTTCCGGGAGGCCAATGAAAAGTATACCAAAATCTTCCGCAGGGTAGCACGTAAAGCATATCTTGCACACCCGGTAAGTGAGTTCCTCTCAACTATCGTCCTGATGGTAGTGTTATATTACGGCGGAAAACTTGCCCTGAATGATGCCGACAGCCTGTCTCCTGACAAGCTCATTGCATTTGTGGTTGTCTTTTCACAGATCATCCAGCCGGCAAAAGCGATCTCAAGCGCCTGGTTCAGCATACAGAAAGGTCTGGCTTCCATTGACAGGATCAACCAGGTGATCGATGCCGAGGAGACAATTACAGAGAAGCCTGATGCCGTCAGAATCAGCGGATTCAAAGACACCATAGAGTTCAGGAATGTGTGGTTCGCATATAACCATGAGCCGGTGCTGAAAGATATTAACCTCACTATCAGGAAGGGACAGACTGTGGCCGTCGTGGGCCGCTCGGGAGGAGGCAAGTCGACGCTGGCGGACCTGATACCCAGGTTCATCGATCCTGACAAGGGAGCGGTGCTCATAGACGGCGTGGATATCAGGGACGTGAACATAAAGGATCTGCGTCACCAGATGGGTATCGTCAGCCAGCAGGCCATACTCTTCAATGATACCTTTTATAACAACATATCATTTGCACTGACAGAAGAGGCTGACGAAGAAAGGGTTATCAGGGCGGCCAGGATAGCGAACGCACACGACTTTGTGATAGAGACTGCCGATGGATATAAAAGCACGGTGGGCGAGGGAGGGAACAAGCTCAGCGGCGGACAGAGGCAGAGGATCAGCATAGCACGCGCTGTCATGGCCAATCCTCCGATACTGATACTTGATGAGGCTACCTCGGCCCTCGATACAGAATCGGAACGCCTTGTCCAGGATGCCATGGTAAAGCTGATGGAGAACCGCACATCGATAGTCATAGCACACCGCCTCTCAACGATCCAGCATGCCGACATTATAGTGGTGATTGAAAATGGCCGGCTGGAAGAGAAAGGCACTCATGAGGAACTGCTGATGATTCCTGACGGCATATATAAAAAGCTGTACGAGTTGCAGACGTTCTGATTTATTAACTTCTGTCACGTATCATGATTTCTTCAGGAGTATTTTGCTATTTTTATCTGCGGAACTAAAATGTTTGATAATTATTAATACGGTATTCAGACCTGCAAAAAATAAAAAATGATGGAAACGAAAAGTACGACTGACATTCTGAAAGAGGCGGTATTGCTCGAGCTGAGAGGCAAAGCCTTTTATACAAACATTGCCGCGCAGACAAAAAGTGAAGCTGTAAGGAGCTTATTTAACATGATTGCCGCAGAGGAAGAGCAGCACATTGTGTTCCTTTCGCACCAGTTTGCTCATTATAAAAAGCATAATTCTTTCACTGATCTGGCCACTCTTAAGGGCAAACCCTCGGAGGAAGGATTAAAACAGGTTCTTTCGGAAGAGATGAAGGCTCAGATCACTGCTGCCAGCTATGAAGCTGCAGCCATCAGTGCCGCAATGGTTTTTGAGGCCAAAGCTGTCGAACTTTATTCCGGGCGGGCTGAGTCTGCTACTGATGCAAATGAAAAGGCGACGTATAATATGCTTGCCGAATGGGAGAGGGGGCATCAGAGGTGGCTGATGAGGATTGACAAGGATCTGCGGGAGCAGATATGGTATGACAATAACTTCTGGCCTTTCTAGACCAGGCGGCGAAACTTTGCAGGTACCTTCGACTCAAAGCGCAATTCCTTTCCGGTGACAGGGTGAATGAAGGCAAGGACGCTTGCATGCAACCCCAGCCTGCCGATTGGATTACCCGTAGCACCGTATTTCTTGTCGCCTGCAATACTATGACCCATCTCCTGCATATGAAGCCTTATCTGGTTCTTCTTGCCAGTCTTGAGGGTGACTGAGAGAAGTGAATAATCCTTGTTGCTTTTCAGCGTTGTGAACAGTGTGATGGCAAGGTCTCCCTTGGCCGGGTTCTGCGAAGAATGCATCATCAGTGCCTTGCTTTCAAATATATAAGACTTGAGGGTGCCTTCAGGCTCTGTGACCTCACCCTCCACGAGTGCTGTATACATACGGGCAGTGACGTTGTTCTGCCAGTCCCGCTGCAACTTGCTCTGCACCTTTTCGCTCCGCGCGAACATCATCAGTCCGGAGGTGTCGCGGTCAAGGCGGTGGACGATGAAGATCTTGTTTGCTGGCCGCTGCAGCTTGACATAGTTGCTCAGGATATTGTAGGCAGTCAGGTATTTTTCATTATCGGATGCCATTGAGAGGAGGCCGGCGTTCTTGTCTATCACGATGATATGCTCATCTTCAAAGACTATCTTCATGTTACGTAACAGGATGTTATCAGTAAGCTTCTCACCTACGATAGCAATCTTATCTTTAGGATGAAGCTCATGATTGAACTGTGTCACGGGCTGGTTGTTGACCAGAACCTGTTTATTGCGCAGGAGTGACTTGACATTATCACGGCTCATCTTCTTAAGATTCTCAAGGAGGAACGGCATGAGGGTGGAAGGGGCAGTGACTTCGAGGGTGATATCTTTGATCATTTTTAAACTGTTCCGGGTACAGGGTGCAAGGTACGAGGTTAAAGTAGAAAGGAAAAAGGATAACGGAGAAAGTTTATGCAAGAGAGGGTAATAACTGTTATTCCTGCCTAAATACATTTTAACCGTTGCCTGGCCCATGTTATGATATTGGCTGGAGGCTTCTGCTGGTTGAGCTGCTCACGCATGAAATCCATATAGGGACTGACATGAGCGAAAAAGGCTTTGTATCCTTCGCAAAGTGCATTTAACCCTTTTTCTCCAGATATTGTAGTCGCAAAACGGTGTTTCGGACACTCACCCCTGCATGCAAAATAATACTTGCACATCAGGCATTCAAGTGGCAGACTGTTCCGTTTGTTTATGCCGAAAGCTATCTGCCGGGGGGCATTCGTCATATCTCTGATAGAGGATGTCTTTATATTTCCGAGCTTATGTTCCGGATAAACAAAATGATCGCACGAATAGACATCACCGTTGTGTTCTACAACAAGGGCCCCGCCGCAGGTTTCCCCCATCGAGCATAATCCGGGTTCAAGCCCGCACCACTGGGCCAGGTTGCTGTCAAAAAGCTGTACAAAACAGTTGCCCACGTCATTTATTACCCATTCATTGAACACATCAATCATGAACTGCCCGAAGCCCTTTGCCGTGACAGACCACGGTGCAAACTCAGAGTCTTCGGTACCAGGGGAGACGATAAGCAATTTATTATCTTTCCGGGCAACGTGCTCCAGCACCGGAAGGAACTGAATAAACCTCGTAACGGAACGCAGGAAACGGTAAACCTCCGCTCCGTGTCCTTCACTCATAGAATTTACCGTGCACAGGATGTTATATTCTACTCCTTTCCCTGCCATCATCTCAATCGTTTCCATGACCCGGTCAAAAGTGGGTTCACCTCTTTTATCCCTGCGAAATTTATCATGTATATCTTTCGGTCCGTCAAGAGAGACGCCCACCAGGAAATTATTCCTGCAGAAGAAGTCACACCAATCCGCGTTCACCAGGATACCGTTTGTCTGAAGCGTGTTTATTATTTTTTTGGAGCCTCTGTATCTATTCTGGATAGCCATTGCCCTCCGGTAGAAGTCGATCCCGGCCATCAGGGGTTCACCTCCGTGCCAACAGAAGGTTATTTCCGGAACCTCATTTGCCTCAATGTACTGCTTAATATATACCTCAAGAAGCTCAGGACTCATCTTCGGCTGATGATGGGTATACAATGAAGCCTTATCAAGATAATAGCAGTAACTGCAGTCAAGATTGCACAATGAGCCCACCGGTTTTACCATGGTTGTGACAGCTTCCCGGCTGGCAATTTTCAACGCGTCTCTGAAAGTCAATGTCTTCTTTATGCTATCCGGCATGTCTCAGGAATAGATACCCAGTGTTATTGACGTTATTTATGCCGGGCTTCCTGAATTGTCTTCCGGTCCGGAAGCCTTTGTGGCGCTCCTGTCGTTTCAGCAGGAACCCGCCAGTACATGAAAGGAGGGTGGTCAATGGTCTCCTGTACAAACTTCATAGCGAGTGAATCACTGTCTCCGTACCTGGTCATCAGCTTCTTCAGCTCGGTATGAAGGCTGTCCATTACCCTGCCGTATCGCGGATCATTATAGACATCAATCATTTCCTGAGGATCTTTTTCAAGATCGAACAGTTCCCAGTCATCAATGGTGTTTTCCATGTCGTAGTAGAAGTGAATGAGTTTGTAGCGGTCTGTTGTGATCCCATAGTGACGGGGCACGTAATGTTCACTGGGCGACTCATAATAGTGGTAATAATGAGCAGTCCTGGGATTATCCTGTTTTTTCCCCTTAAGGACAGACAGGAAACTTTGTCCCTGCATCTGAGAGGGAATTTCAGTACCGGCTATGTCGATAAAGGTTTCGGCAAAATCAAGGTTGGAAACCATGTCATTACTGACTGTCCCGGGTTTTATTACCCCTGGCCA
Organism: uncultured Bacteroidales bacterium; assembly: GCA_963828395.1. Classification (GTDB taxonomy): domain Bacteria; phylum Bacteroidota; class Bacteroidia; order Bacteroidales; family VadinHA17; genus SR-FBR-E99. The sequence continues at coordinate 692,597 of CAWHED010000001.1, read as the reverse complement.
TTGTATCAGTAAAGGTGTCTTCAGAGATTCTTCGAACATGAACCGCTTGTCAAACCACCCGTGTTCACCAAGATAAAAACCTTGATCAGAGGTATAGATAACAATGGTGTTTTTGTCGAGCCCGTTCGCCTTCAGATAATCAAGAACAGCCCCTACACTTTTGTCAACTGCAGCAATGCAGGCAAGATAGTCTTCCATGTAACGCTGGTACTTATATCTTACCAGGTCGTCTCCCTCTGGTTTAAGCCTGTTGAATTCTTCCAGCTTCGGATTATAAATGGCATCCCATTGCTTTTGCTGCAATGAATCAAAACCTCTCTGAGGTGACGGGGTCAGTTTCAGATCTGTGGCGAGCCGCATGGTTTGTGCTATGGTCATGTTCTGGTTATGTTCAGCAGGTCCCCTGTCTGAATAATCATCAAACAGGGTTGACGGCAATGGGAATTTGACATCATCATATATTCCCAGTTCATTGGGACCCGGTTGCCAGTTACGGTGAGGCGCCTTGTGATGCATCAGCACCATGAAAGGTTTGCCTGAATCCTTTACCTTATCAATCCAGTTCAGTGTTTTTTCGGTGATGATCTCCGTAACATATCCCGGCACCTGGTTTTGCCCGGTTGAGTCTATGAAACGCGGATTGTAATAATTCCCCTGACCTGGCAGGATATCCCAGAAATCAAACCCCGTCGGGTCTGATCCGAGATGCCATTTGCCGATCACAGCGGTCAGGTAACCCGCTTGTTGCAGAACTATCGGGAATGTAAGCAGAGTGCTGTCAAACCTGGCACCGGCGTAGTTGTCTTTAAAGCCGTTGATATGACTATACTTCCCTGTCAGTATAGCTGCCCTTGAAGGGCCACTAAGGGAGTTCGTTACATAACATCTGTTGAACTTCATTCCGTTGACAGCGAGCCTGTCAATATTGGGTGTAGGCGCTGCTTTTGCCAGTATCCCCCCATAAGCGCTTATGGCCTGGTAAGCATGGTCATCACTCATTATGTAAATGATGTTGGGCTTTTCAGGCAGCTGCTTCTGACAGGAGATTATACCCGGAACTGAAGCGCCGATTCCGAGGAATGTCAATGCGGTAATTCTGGATTTCATTAGCTGTTCTTTTTGTCTGCAGTATTCTATAAATTGACCTCCGGTGCGACCTGGAGATGGCTTAAGGTTTGACGCAGAGGCGAAAATTTATTAATCTCTGTATTTTTCGCAAGGATCTGTTTCAGTATTATGCAGTAATGGAGGATTATGGACAACAGCAGTTTCAGATAATATCCCTTACCTGTCTGGCTTTACCAAAAAAAGATCCGTGATATTCATGCCATCAAATTCCCTTCGGCAGTTAAGTTAATTTACCAATTCTTCAGAAAACCATAAACTTTTAAAAATCATCATCAACTTAGTGTTGTTTAACCTCAGATCGCCTGCTTAATAATGGCATTGAAGATTTAAGGTTGAAACAGAATCCCCCTGCCAAAATAGATAAATTAAGAATAGCACAAAAACCAAACGAATGAAAAGATCAATTATCTCGGTCTTTTTGTTGGTACTGGCCTGTTACATCACTTACCCCCAGGTCAGATAAAATAATCCCGAGATCGCTTACTTGGAAACCTGCAGACCATATCACTCCCTTATGAGCTGCGCTGAAGAGGGAGTACTCGCTGCGCTCGCGATACCTTCGTTGGGAACTGTCAGACCAAAACAACAATGCACACCCTCTCAGGTCATTTAAGGTTTTGAATAATACCTTTCAATGTATCATGAAGCGTTTTTGAGATATTTGACATCAGTTGCAGGATTTGTGCCTGCTTTTGCATAGCATCTTGAAGTGCTAGCTGATCGAGCTGATCAATTTCCTCAAGAGTACTTAGGTTTGCATTGGTAGTGTTGATTGCCTGATCCAGCTCAGACGCTGACATCTGGCTTGGCTCTTTGCAAACAGGGAGTTTTGGAGTTCTGGTGTATTTAATATTCAAGAGAGATGTCTTAACAGTCTCTTTTATAAGCACAGGCTCAGCAACCTTTTTCTGACTTATAGTTCTCGTGTTAGTCTTATATTCTTCCCTGATTTTGTTTTCAGTTAAACTCTTCTGTTTTTTAAGGTGTTCAAGGCATTCCCGCTGCTTCTGTTTTGCCTCATTCATCTTATGCATTTCGTTTACCATCTCTTTAAGGTCTTCCTCTTCTGATTTCCATAAATCAAACATAACCAGCATTACAAGTGCGTCAATTTCTTGAGAAGAATAACCTTCATACTGGTTTTTAATTCTTGAGGTTGATGTGGCATATAAATCTATTTTCCTGTTAGTAGTAAAAAGCTCAGTTTTTAACGAGTTGGAGGATTGAATCACTTTCTGTTTGGCGGAAGGATTAAGAAGTTTATTATACTCTTCCATCTGACTTATCATCTCCTGTTGCTTGGCATCTTGTGCTTGAACCACTACCGTGAACTGACTAATAAAACAGAAAATCAGCACGGTCAAAGTCTTTTCTATTAGGACCAGACTGACCTGGGGTTTTGTTCTATTTTCTCTCATTTCATTGGGGTTTTACCTACAGCTAAAAATCAAGTATTAATTCTCTTTGGAGTATATAAATATAAGATTTTCTTCAAATATTCCATTATGCTTAGAAGACATAAGTATTCATTATTGTATTCAGGAAGGAGGCAGGGCTAAAGGTTGGTGGATGGAGGGGGTAGCTACTCGTTTACACAAAAAACTTCACAGGCTCCAGAAATTGGAAGCTGTCTCCTAAGGGCAGCTCCTATTTTTACCCATGATACTGACAAGCCCATTCACATCTTGCTCGTTCCCAGCTGACAATTGATTGATATTGACTATGGGGGCTGTCTTCTCTTTCTATCCCATTTTGGCACACAGAGAACAATCTTTGGGACGGATAGAACATACGGTTACAAAATATAGGTAGGACTTTGTATCAATGCCCGCTCCAGGAGCTGATTTATGACTTACACCAATGCTATAAGAAGTTGAGCTTAGTAAGAATTCTCATAGTATGGTAATTTCTTACTTGCCTGTCGCATCAGTTCATCAATGACGCGACGAATTAACTCGCGCGAACCAATATGACGCCTGAAAGAGAGACGCTGGGGATTGGAGAGATCGTCTATGTCGAATACAAGACCGAATGCCACCCTGTAGGGGAGGCCACCACTGCCGCCCGCGTCGGTCCGATCATCGTCCCCAACATAAAGCTCAAGGGTGCGGCCTGGTCGGGTAACGCCTACATAAAGGTCACGCTTGAAGGTCCTATTAGTGTTGATCTGGCCAGAGCCGCCGTAGCGGAAGTCTTCGATAACCTGAAGAAGGCGGACTTCAGCAAGGTGGAATAATGTCACTGGCCGACTCACTCTCTTGCGAGCTGTGCTGAGGAGGGATTACTCGCTGCGCTCGTGATCCCGTTCGGGAGGCCCGTCAGAGCCTAAATGACCCTTCGGGCCTTTTTCATTTTCCCTTCAGGCGCTTCTGAAAGCGTGCTTTCATCGCTCCTTTGTTAAAATAAAAAACCCCCGCAAAAGCGGGGGCATTTAAGCTCTGCGGAGAAGGAGGGATTCGAACCCCCGGTCCAGTCGCCCGGACAACGGTTTTCAAGACCGCCGCGATCGACCACTCTGCCACTTCTCCCTGTACCCGCCTTAACCGCGGCTAAGGCATGACGCCGCAAATATAGTATTTTTTTACTTTTCGCTCGCTGAGACCAGTCTTTATCGATTTGATGCGTTTTGTGCAGCGACTGTAATTCCCCGTAAATGGGGCTCTGACAGAGCCACAAACGCGCATTTATCTTAAAAATGGGGCGGAGTTATCAACAAAAACGCTCATTTATCATAAAAATAAGCTTCCGGCAATCAAAAAAAAGATAAAAAACTTGCATTTGAATAATAATGAAATATATTTGTATGCAATTAGAAGATTTTGGTCTAACCCTTAAATTGTATTGACTATGACAAAAAAAGAATTAGTAGGCAGCATTGCAAAAAAAGCAGGTGTTTCACTTAAAGATGCTAACGTTGCTTTGAACGCTTTCGTAGGTGCATTTGGTGACGCTATGAAAAAAGGTCAGAGACTACAACTCCCATCAATGGGTACTTTTAAAGTGGAAAAGAGAAGTGCAAGAGTTGTTCGCAACCCGCGCACCGGCGCCAAACTGAATGTTCCAGCCAAGAAGGTTGTTAAATTCAAAGCTGCTCCGGCTCTTACGAAAGGCCTGAAGTAAAAGTTACAGGGGTGCCACAGCACCCCTTTTTTATTGATAAAATATGATGCCGCCACAAACGGCATTATTTTTTTTTAAATATCAAATTTTCTGAATAAGTGATTTTTGTTTTTTTTTATTATATTTGTTAAACGTGATTTACTCAATCACACCTGCCTGAAATGAATTGTATTATTGTTGATGATGACCCCATATGGCTCAGAACCCTTGAGGAATTCGTAGGGAAATCGTCATCATTGAACTCTTGTCGGTAGCTTCTCGGACTCTGTGTCAGCACGTAACCTGCTGATGTCAAGAGGAGATATCGAACTGGTCCTTCTCGATATCATGATGCCCGAGATGGATGGCTTTGACTTCCTCTCAAGCCTTGAAAATCCCCCGCATATCATTTTTGTTTCAGGCAGCGAAGATTACGCCTTTAAAGCTTTTAATTACAACGGTATAGATTATCTGCTCAAGCCGATCTCGTATCCGCGCTTCTGCCGGGCCATTGAGAAGATCATGAAGTACTACGCTCCCCGTGCCGTACCATCAGCTGTCGGTGAAGAAGAGATATTCATCAAGAAGGCCTCATCCCTTGTCCGCCTTAAACTAAAGGAAATACTTTATGTTGAGGCACTTGAGAATTATGTCAGTGTGGTCACACGCGACGAGAAATACACCATTCACTTCACAATGCGCGCCATTGAACAGCAACTGCCGTCAGGGCTCTTTGTGCGTATTCACAGGTCATACCTGGTCAACAAAAGCGTTATCAGATCCATCAGCGAAAACAGTCTTACCATCGTAGTTGGAAACACACCCAAAATTCTTCCCGTCGGAAAATCTTACCGTGACGGGATCATGAACTACATCAACATAATGACGCGTTAAATGCCGTCACTAAGGCAACTCTTCCTGGATCACCTGGGCCAAACCTCTTTGTCACCTCTGCTTCTTGAGATTGAACGGGCAGAGGGTTCTTTTCTCTACGGCAGGGAAGGGAAGGACTATCTTGATCTTATCTCCGGAGTATCGGTAAGCAATACCGGTCACCGCCATCCGGCAGTGGTGGCAGCCATCAAAGCGCAGGCAGATAAGTACCTTCATCTCATGGTCTACGGCGAGGTGGTGCAGAGCCCGCAGGTGGCCTACGCGGCACGCCTGGCATCGCTTCTCCCCCCTTCACTGCAGTCGGTCTTCTATGTCAATTCCGGCAGCGAAGCCATTGAGGGTGCAATAAAACTGGCCCGCAGATATACCGGGAGGAACGAGATCATCTATTTCCGTAATGCCTACCACGGCTCAACCACTGGAGCACTGAGCGTGCAGGGGTCGGAGCTGTACCGCAATGCATTCAGACCGCTGATGCCGTCAACAACAATGGCTGAATTCAATTCACCAGAGGCAGCTGAGATGATCAGCAAAAATACCGCGGCAGTGCTGGTTGAGCCTGTACAGGCAGAGGCTGGGGTCATTCAGCCGGCAGAGGGTTTTCTCAAAAACCTGCGGAAAGCCTGTGACAGTCATGGCGCCCTGCTTGTCTTCGACGAGGTGCAGACAGGCTTCGGCCGCACAGGGAGCCTCTTTTCACTTTACAGATATAATGTCATTCCTGATATCCTGGTCCTGGCTAAAGCCCTGGGAGGAGGACTTCCGCTGGGAGCTTTTATTGCGTCGCCGGGCATTATGTCAACCCTCTCCCATGACCCCTCGCTGGGTCATATAACAACATTCGGAGGACATCCGTTATGCTGTGCGGCAGGACTGGCATCACTGGAGGTGATAATCGGTGAGAAGCTGGCGGAAAACGCAAAAGGGAAAGAAAAGCTGTTCAGGGAACAACTTGCTCTCCTTCCTGTGAAAGAGGTCAGGGGCGAAGGTCTGCTACTTGCTATCGTGCCTGAAGATAAAAAGATCATACCTGACCTGGTGGCCCGTGCTCCTGACCACGGATTGCTGCTCGATTACTTCCTCTTCTGCGATGAAGCCTTCCGCATTGCCCCACCTCTGACAATCTCACATGACGAGATCATCCTTGCCTGCCAGAGGCTCGGGAGACTTATGCAAGCTGTGTCCTGAGCTACTGACACTCTGTCATATTTGGTACCTGCGGCACGTACTTTGGAGATCGTGGACAGGACAATCAAAAAACTATATATTATGGAAAAGGGTAAAATCGGAGTCACTACAGAGAACATTTTTCCTATTATCAAAAAGTTCCTTTATTCAGATCATGAGATATTTCTCAGGGAACTGGTTTCCAACGCAGCGGATGCAATACAAAAACTGAAGACACTCTCTTCAGCCGGTGATTTTAAGGGAGAACTCGGAGAGTTGCGTATCAAAGTTGCCGTTGATACAAAAAAGAAAACAATAACAGTGTCGGACAACGGCATCGGGATGAGCGCCGGGGAGATTGACAAATACCTCAACCAGATAGCTTTCTCAAGCGCCAATGAATTTCTTGATAAGTATAAGGACCAGACCAGCGGCCTGATCGGACAGTTCGGTCTTGGATTCTATTCGGCATTCATGGTCTCTGATAAGGTCGAGGTCATATCAAAATCGTACCAGGAGAACGTACCGGCAGTGAAGTGGATCTGCGACGGAAGTCCTGAATATTCAATTGAAGAAACTGTCAGGGACGAAAGAGGCACTGACGTCATACTGCATGTCGACAAGGAATCAAAGGAATTCCTTGATGAAAGCAGGATAGAAAACCTTCTTAAAAAATATTGCAGCTTCCTGCCTGTGGAGGTACAGTTTGGTAATAACAAGGAGTGGAAAGACGGCAAAATGGTCGATACAGGCAAGCCAAAAATTATCAATAATACAAGTCCGGCATGGACACGCAAGCCAGCTGATCTGAAAGAAGAGGATTATGTCAAATTCTACCATGAGCTCTATCCAATGGGAGAAGATCCGCTGTTCAACATTCACCTTAATGTCGACTACCCGTTCAAACTCACCGGAATACTCTATTTCCCCAAAATCCGCAACAACTTTGAGATCCAGAAGAACAAGATACAGTTGTACTGCAACCAGGTCTTTGTGACCGACTCCGTTGAAGGAATAGTGCCAGACTTCCTGACATTGCTTCACGGGGTGATCGACTCGCCTGATATACCGCTTAACGTCTCAAGAAGCTACCTGCAGAGCGATTCCAATGTTAAAAAGATCTCGAGCCATATCACCAAGAAGGTTGCAGACCGTCTGGCAGATCTCTTCAAGAAAGACAGGGAGAGCTTTGAGAAGAAATGGGATGACCTGAAGCTATTCATTGACTACGGAATGATAACCGAAGAAAAGTTTTTTGAGAAGGTTTCAAAATTCGCGCTCTACAAGAACACGGCAGGCAAATATTTTACCCTTGAAGAATACGATAAGATCATTAAGGAAAACCAGACTGACAAGGACAAAGCTCTGATTCATCTTTACACTACAGACGCTGTTGCACAGCATACATATATTTCCAAGGCTACGGAGAAGGGATATGATGTGATCGTTCTTGACGGTCAGCTTGATACCCACCTTATCAACGCCCTGGAATCAAAGGATCAGTCCTCAAGGTACCTGAGAGTTGACAGCGATGTCATCGAAAACCTTATCAGGAAAGAGGAGAAGCATGTCTCAAGGCTCACCAAATCACAGTCAGATGATCTGACACAGGTATTCCGCAGCCAGGTGACTGACAGTGACAAAACGCATTACCAGGTCAGGACCGAGAACCTTGATGAGAAAGACCTGCCGCTTATAATCACTCAAAGTGAGTTCATGAGGAGGATGAAGGATATGTCGCAGTTTGGCGGAGGATATTCGTTCTACGGTGAGATGCCTGACAGTTATGACTTTGTGCTGAACACCAATCACCCGCTGGTGACCTCCCTGGCAGATGAGCTTGAAAAGGAGCATGCTGACGAACTCAGGAAGAACGGAGCAGGCATAGAAAAGACAAAGGTCGAGATTGACTTTATGGAGAAGGAACACGGCAAAAAGAAACCTGAGGAAATTTCCCAGTTCGAAAAGGATGACCTGGAAAGACTGAAAGGCGATCTAAAACAGCTCGAGGAAAAGAGGAAAACATTACTGACAGGCTTTGGTGCCGGTCATCAGGCTGTCCGTCAGTTGGTAGACCTGGCATTACTGGCAAATAATATGCTCAAGGGTGAAGCTCTGAGCACGTTTGTAAGACGAAGCATCAGCCTTCTTTAGACAGGGTAATTCTCCTGATAATACCGTACCGGCGTCCGAACAGGGTGCCGGTACTTTTATTTATTACAAGACACCGTCACATCATGTAACGCGCCAGCTCTGCCTTTACATAGTTCAATGCGGCACGGCATGGCTCTGCATCCATTTCCATTATCTCCTCGATGAGAAGGCGTGACAGCTCCTCTCCGGTTGCGGTCGGGGGTAGCTTTGTTGCTATGTTGTTTATGATCCTGACAACTGTACCTTTCGCATTCTTTACCATCTCCCACGCTTCATTGCTCATATAGATCTGCTGTGAGAGGTTATGCTCATACTCATTCCTGATATTGGCTATCATGGCTGAATGAAGCTGATGCGCGGTCATCTCAGGCTTACCGGTGCGCATGATGAGCAATTCGGTAGAAATGCGTTCGAGAAAAAGAACGATCCTTTCATAAGCCTGCAGTTTTATGGGAGTAATGGTCTTGACAGTCTGAAGCAGAAGGTCCTGGCGCCTCCTGTCCTGATCATCCTGCAACATGTGTCTTATTACCAGCCAGGCGGTGATCATCACCAGCAGGGCCGGGAGCGTTATCTTCAGAATATCGTAGAATGTTTCCATGTCACTGGTGCATTAAGCAGGTTAAGGCATGCAAATTAATCATTTTTATCATAGGCAGATAAACGACAGCGAGAGTGTTATAAACCCTTTTCTTTTTCACTTTTAACAATTACATTTGGACTGTTCGTAACGGTAATTAAATAATAGAAAGTAACTATGGAGCATATTTCCAGAAGAGTACAGTCGCTGTCGGTATCCCAGACGCTGGCAATGGCCCAGAAGAGCCGTGAGCTGAAGGAACAGGGCATAGATGTGATAAGCCTCAGCCTCGGGGAGCCTGATTTTTTTACCCCTGATGATATCAAGGAAGCAGCCAAAAAGGCTATTGACGATAACTTTTCATTCTACCCGCCTGTCCCGGGTTACGCCGATCTCAGGCAGGCCATCTCAAAGAAATTCAGGGAGGAGAACGGTCTTGATTATTCGCCAGAACAGATCATCGTCTCCGCCGGCGGCAAGCATACCCTGATAAACATACTTATCTCTGTGGTGGATCCCGGTGATGAGGTTATACTCCTTGCTCCGTACTGGGTGAGCTACCTCGATCATATTACCTTCTCTGAAGGCAAGCCGGTTATTATTCAAACTACGATAGACAGTGATTTTAAGGTCACTCCTGAACAGCTGGAGAAAGCCATGACCCCGGAGACCCGGGTGCTGATCTTTAACTCCCCGTCCAATCCTACGGGTATGGTATACACAAGGGAAGAGATGGCAGGGCTGGTAAAGGTGATTGAAAAGCACCCGCAGGTACTGATAATTTCTGACGAGATCTATGAGCACATCACCTTTTCAGGAGCACATATAAGCCTTGCCACGTTCTCATCCATTGCTGACAGGGTAGTCACCGTTAACGGCGTTTCGAAAGGATATGCTATGACAGGATGGAGGATCGGTTACATGGGAGCTCCGTTATGGCTGGCCAAGGCATGCAACAAGCTGCAGGGTCAGTTCACATCCGGTGTGTGCTCAATTGCACAGAGAGCTGCTCTGGCAGCGATAACTTCCAAAAGCGACTCCAGGACCAAAATGCGCGAAGCATTTCTCCGCCGCCGCGATCTGATATGCAGTCTGCTGAATGATATACCCGGATTGAAGGTCAGGGTACCACAGGGGGCATTTTATGTTATGCCTGATGTAAGTTCATTCATGGGAAAGAGCTACGAAGGCAGGGTGATGAAAGACGCAGATGACATCACATTCTTCCTGCTCAGTGAAGCCAGGGTGGCGATGGTCAGTGGCACTGCCTTTGGCGCTTCAGACTGCATCAGGATTTCATATGCAACCTCCGATGATAAGATAACTGAGGCGGTAAGAAGAATTAAGGAGGCATTGGGAAAACTCAAATAACCAAATTCGCAAATCGCAAATCGCAAATCCCAAATCGCAAATCATAAATCACACGTCACATCGCAAATCGCAAATCATAAATCACGCTCACCATCGCAGCAGCTTTTTTCTTAGTACTTATTGAAAGAAATCACATCCCCCGCAGGTTTGCGTGATTTCTTCCTGACCGTGTTTTCGGTGTAACCTACCGAGAGCACCAGCTCAACCTTTTTCGATCTGGGTATGCCCAGGATTTTCTTGATCTTATTCTCGTCGAACCATCCTACGATACATGTTCCCAGCCCTTCTGCGAAAGCCTGGTAAACCATTGATGCTGTCGCAATGCCTATGTCGATCAGGGAATAGTCTTTTTTCTTTATCAGGTCCCCCGCCCTTGAGGTGAAGTTCGATTTTTCCCTTACTATTACAATAAGGACTGGAGCCTGGCGAACAAAACCGTTCATGCTAAGCACTTTCGACTCTGTCGCTCCGGCTACCTCGAGACACAATGCAGGCTCATCTACCACGATGAACTTCCAGGGCTGTCCGTTGCAAGCCGACGGTGACAGCCTTCCGGCTTCAGCTATTCTGCTTATCTTTTCCCTCTCAACAGGCTTGTCGAGATATTTTCTCTCACTCTGTCTGACGCTCATCAGCTCGAGCATCCCCGGTCCATCATTCATTTCCCTGGAGAGTATTTTCAATAGTTTTCGGCATAGATCTCACAGTATGACATTGGATGGAGACATGCCGGACAGTTTTTCAAAGGTTTGGTGCCGAAATGTACATACCCGCATTTACGGCAATACCAGAAGACCTTTTCGCCACGTTCGAACACTTTATTGCCCATCACATTGGAAAGGAGCTTCCTGTACCTTTCTTCATGAACCTTCTCAGCTGAAGAGATGGCCTTGAATGCCGTTGCAATTTCCTTGAAGCCTTCTTCCTCAGCTACTTTGGCAAATGCCGGATACAACTCTGACCACTCTTCATGCTCGCCAGCTGCAGCAGCTGCGAGGTTATCACCGGTTGTCAAGGTCTTGCCTGCGGGATATGATGCCGTAATCTCCAGCATGCCACCTTCAAGAAAGTTAAAGAAGCGTTTTGCATGCTGCTGCTCCTGCATCGCCGTTTCAAGAAAAATGGCAGATATCTGTTCGTATCCCTCATCTTTTGCAACCTTTGCTGCAAATTCATAACGGTTTTTTGCCTGTGATTCACCTGCAAATGCCTTCAGGAGATTCTTCTCTGTACGAGTGCCTTTTATTCCTTCCATTTCAGTTTTATTTGAGTTTTACGGTTGTTTTCAGGGTGGTAAAATTAGCATAATTTAGCTTTTCTTCCACTTTATGAATTTCTTCTCTTCACCCCTGACAAGTCTTCCAATGTTCTTTCTATGGGTTACGACAAGGGCTATGGCGATTAACACGGAGAAGACCTTCAGCATAAGCGAGGGTGTGTGGAAAACGGTAATGAGCAGCACCGGGAACATTATTCCTGCGGCCATTGAACTTAGTGAAACATAATTGCTTATCAGCAGCACCACCAGGAATATACCCGCACATGACAGGGTCAGTAACGGGTGGAGGGCAAGGAGCACGCCGAAGGTCGTTGCCACACCTTTGCCACCGTGAAACCCCGCAAAGACCGGGAACACATGACCGATGATTGCTGCCAGACCGCACGCTACCTGCAGCGCCGTCATCTGTTGGGATCCCGGCGGGGCAGCATTGAGAAAGACAGGGAGGGAAGCAGCGAGCCATCCTTTGGCAAGGTCAAAGACAAGAACAGGGACACCGGTCTTCCATCCCAGCACCCTGATTGTGTTTGTGGCTCCTGCATTTCCACTGCCGTGTTCCCTTATGTCAATACCGTGGAACATCCTTCCTGCCCACACGGCAGAAGGTATGGATCCGGCCAGGTAAGAGAGGATCAAAGCCAGAACAAAAAGGTATATTACCATTTATGTTTTGTTACAACTCCGGACCCGAAGATACAAGTTTTGCTGTTTCAGTGTTCGAAGTGAATTTACCGAAATTCTTAATGAATTTCCCGGCCAGGTCTTTTGCAGCTGTATCCCATTTCTCGCTGCTGCCCCATGACTGGCGCGGATCAAGCAGTCCGTCAGGCACACCTTCGACTGCGACAGGTATGCTCAGATTAAAGACAGGCAGCTTGACAAACCGTACTTTGTCAAGTGTTCTGGTCAGGATGGCGTCGATGATATTCCTGGTTGAGGGCAGATCAATACGTTTGCCGGTACCGTACGGACCTCCCGCCCAGCCGGTGTTCACGAGCCATGCATCAGCTTTGTACGCCTTCATCTTACGTGTCAGTTCATGTGCATAAATGATCGGATCAAGCATGAGAAAGGCAGCACCGAAACAAGCTGAGAAAGAGGGGAGAGGTTCTTCAATACCCCGTTCTGTTCCTGCAACTTTGGCCGTATAACCACTGAGGAAATAATACCTTGTCTGCTCCTCAGTCAGCCTGGCCACCGGGGGCAGGACGCCGAAAGCATCAGCTGTCAGAAAGATCACCGTGGTTGCATGACCGGCTTTTGATACCGGCCGCACAATGTTGTCAATATGATAGATCGGATATGATACCCTCGTATTCTCTGTTTTTGCACTGCTGGCAAAGTCTATTTCTCCATCCCCGGTGACCACTACGTTCTCGAGCAGGGCATCACGACGGATGGCCTTGTAAATGTCAGGCTCATTCCTCGGGCTAAGGTTAATACACTTGGCATAACACCCTCCCTCAAAGTTGAAGATGCCGGCGTCATCCCAACCGTGTTCATCATCACCTATCAGGGCCCTGTCAGGATCAGTTGAGAGAGTAGTCTTGCCCGTTCCTGACAGGCCGAAGAAGATAGCCACATCTTCTTTCTTCCCGACATTGGCTGAGCAATGCATTGAGGCGATGCCTCTGAGAGGAAGGTAATAGTTCATCACTGAAAAGATGCCTTTCTTCATCTCGCCGCCGTACCACGTGCCTCCTATAAGAGCCATGTTCTCGGTCAGATTGAACAGCACGAAGTTCTCGGAATTCATTCCGAACAGTTTGTATTCAGGATTGGTGGTTTTCGATGCCATGAGTACAACAAAATCAGGTCGGAATGATTTGAGCTCCTCCTCTGACGGCCTGATGAACATGTTCTTTACGAAATGGGCCTGCCATGCCACTTCCATGACGAACCTCACATTCAGCCTGGTATCAGCATTGGCCCCGCAGTAACAGTCAACGACGAAAAGCTTCCTGCCGGAGAGCTGCCTCAGGGTAATCTTTTTGCAGTGGTCCCAGGCTTCAGCGGTAATAGGTTTATTATCAGATACAGTGGCCGTTTCCGATTTCCACCAGACTGTCTTCTCAGTCCTGGCATCAAGTACTATATACTTGTCCTTGGGCGACCTGCCTGTAAAGATACCTGTATCAACAGCCACTGCGCCGATATTGGTAACGGTGCCTCTCTCATAACCCTCGGTTGCCGGTGATGTCTCCTCGGCAAAGAGCTGCTCATAAGACGGATTATGAATTAATTCCTTAACATCCGTGATACCATACTGTTTCAGCATTTCTTTTGATTTCATAACAGGTAGTTAAGTGGTGATAAAGTTAATAATATTAAGTTATCCGGAGTTGTGATAAATGCCAGGCCGGCAATAAACTGTTATAATATTGTAACACGCGAAATAGTTATCTTTAAATGTTATTACTGAATGACATGAGAGCTACCGTTTCTTTACTGCTTGTATTCCTTTCCCTGAGCTCTTCAGGACAGGAAATCCGAATGAGGTCCGTAACCAAAGTCAGGCCTGAGGATAACGGAACATACATGCTGGCAGGCACCGTGCCCGGCTCACGTTTTTTACTGGTGACTGCGGAGGGTTATAAAGGCCTCTCTCTTCTGGATTCAAGGCGCGGGAAGATCCGGCAAATCAGTTCTGACCCCGGCGCCGGTTATGAACCCGCCATCACCGAAGACGGTAAAAGTGTGATATACAGGTCAGATTCTTTTGCAGAACAGAAAAAATACACTTCCCTGTATAAATATGATATTGTATCCGGCGGGACTGCAACCCTACTGGATAAAGAAAGAGGTGTCCTTCCAGTGGCTGTCTCCGGTAACCGGATACTGATAAAATCAGAAAACAAGAGCAGGGTTGAGACATCAGGCTCTGAGTTACTTAAGGGCACGGGAGACAATATTTTTGTTGTTATCGAGGACCTGGTCCCTGTCCTTTATACCGGAGGTGAGAGGAAGCCAATCAGGCCCAGCGGGGAAGGTTATTATATCTGGGTTTCTCTATCGCCTGACAAATCCAAAATCGTGTATAACTTTCAGGGACGCAATACCTTTATTTGTAATACAGAAGGTCGTATCCTCTACGATGCGGGTAAAATCAATGCCCCGAAGTGGCTGAATGATAATATAATAATAGGTATGGATGACAAAGACGACGGCCACAGGGTGGTTTCATCAGAAATTGTATACTATTCACTTCCTGCTGAAAAGAGGAGTTACCTGACTGATAGCAGGACCCGGACCGAAATGTATCCGTTCCCGTTTTCCGGCGGAAAGAAACTTGCTTTCTGTACTGATAAAGGTGAAATATTTATAATGAAGGTCAGAGTGAGATGAAACAATGGCTCATAACCGGTCTCATTACGGTGTGTCTCTCTCTTCCGTCGGTTCAGTATGGCCAGAAGGCCGATTTTACCGGCATGAGGATTTTTATCAATCCCGGCCACGGAGGAAATGATTCAGATGACAGGCACATGCTCGAAACAGACTTCTGGGAGTCGGAGGGCAACCTTGAGAAGGGCCTCTTTCTCAGGGATCTGCTGACAGACCGTAATGCCACGGTATTCATGTCGCGAACCACCAATTATACTTCAGATGACCTTCCGCTCTCGTCCATAGCCGCCATGGCCAATACTGCCAATGCCGATATCTTTGTTGCTATTCACAGCAACGGATTTGACGGTACACGCAACCAGCCACTGGTGCTTTTCAGAGGATACGATGACCTGCCTGTATACCCAAAATCAAAGGTCATGGCTCAGATACTGTGGGCCAGGTTGTTCGAAAAGGGCAACTGCTGGACGAACACCTTTGAGTGGGTCAAGGGCGACTGGTCTTTCTATCCGGAGTGGGGTGACAAGGTAGGTCTCGGCGTTCTCAGAACACTGACCATGCCGGGCGTCCTGTCTGAAGGATCATATCATGATTATATTCCTGAATCATGGAGACTAAAAAACAATAATCACCTTCATCATAAGTCGTGGGCTATATTCAGGGCCCTGGCTCAGTACGGGAATGTTTTACCAGAACCTACAGGAATAATTGCTGGAACGGTAAGAGACAAAATGACCTCACCATCGTACTATTTCAAACCCGGAACAAAAGACGAAAATATGCCTTTCAATAATGCTGTGGTCACCCTTATGCCCGATAACATTGCCGTCACTACCGATAACCTGAATAACGGATTTTTCATGTTCGATTCGCTGACCCCGGGAAATTACGAGATTATCTGCAGCGGGATACCTGATTTCCTGAACCAGACTGTTAGCGTTGCTGTCACAGCCGGGAAGACAACACTGGCAGACTTCCTCCCGGCATTTGATACTACCAGATTTCCGGTGGTTCTTGATTTTATTACCAGTACAGCCGACAGCCTGCCATTTAACCAGGAGTTTACTTTTGTGTTCAATATACCTATGAACAGGAATGTTGTCGAAACCAACCTGGTGTTCAGTCCTGAAGCCAGTGTTATCTATGAATGGGATGAGAGGAGCAAGGTACTGACAGTTAAGCCGCAGGTTGGATTTGCCAGCATGACTGATTATCAGCTGAGGCTGGTCACCGGTGCCTGCTCACAATGGAATGTGCCTCTTCTGTCGGAGTTCCGATACAATTTTGTAACCAGATCCAGGAATAAGCTAAAGATGGAAAGAATCTTTCCCTCAGGAGGGCTTTCGGGAGTAACATTGTATCCAAGGGTTACTGTTTTCCTTGATGCGCCTCCTGACCAGGCTTCTGCTTCTGCAGGGATAAGGCTTGTCAACAGTCAGTCGGAGCCGCTTGTCAAATCAGGGGAGAAGTTTACAACTGCTGACGGCAAGGGTATATACAGCTTCGAAACTGACCAGCCTCTGACCGTTAGCAGCCAGTACCGTATTGTCCTGGATGCCGGGGTGAAGGATATCACCGGCATCACACTTGGTGAAAACAAAGAGTACACTTTTACTACCCGCGTTAAGGCATATGAAACAGGCACCGTGGTGGAGCCGTTTGATGACATATCAGGTTTCTGGGATCCGGAAGCCAGCGGCAGCACGGTAGGCACTGACAATCCGCTTACAACATTTACCCCTTCGTATGATATTCTCCGTAACGGCAGCGTAGCAGGCAGGCTTGACTATGTATTCATTGGTGAGAGCGGAGGGATATGCAGGGTTTTCGACACGCGCAAACCGGTAATAGGCGGCAACCTGTCTTCATCGTTTGCGATGTGGGTGTATGGCGATCTGAGCAACAATGTGCTGGAGTACTGGTTTTATTCGCCGGGCACTGTCAACCAGATAGTTTTTGCAGACACAGTCGACTGGGCGGGATGGGATCTGGTTGCAGTGCCGTTCAGCCTGATTGGAGGCCATGGCGACTGGCAGTATCACAGCCTGGTAATTAACCAGACCCCGGGAGGAGCAAAGCAGGGGACAATGATTTTTGATGATGCCATGGTAATTAACCCGACAGAGATCAGGGAAACCCGGGAGTACGGAAGTGATCTTTCTGTTTTTCCTAATCCCTCGTCATCCTCGGCATCCGTGACATATAATCTCAGGTCCGCTGCGGAAGTGACTCTTGACCTCTTCACATCTGACGGAAGAAGAGCTGATAACATCTTCCACGGGAGAGAAAATCCCGGGCCGTGTTTCCATCACTGGACTCCCTCACCCGGACTTCCTGCAGGCAGTTATATAATCAGGCTGGAAGCCAGGTCGCCGGCAGGCGTATCCTCATCCTCCGTCATGTTTATAAGGATCAGGTAAATCAGGTCAATAAAAAAAGCTGCCGGAGCAGCTCTTTTTATTTGCGATTTGCGATTGAAGAGTAAAAAATCAACAATCGACAATCGAAAATTTTATGTACTGGTTACTTTTTACCGAATTTCAATGATGCCTGTGCAGCGGCGAGGCGTGCTATCGGCACCCTGAAAGGTGAGCAGCTGACATAGTTGAGTCCATTCTTAAAGCAGAACTCCACTGATGCCGGGTCACCGCCCTGTTCACCGCAGATACCTACTTTCAGATTAGGAGTTGTGGCACGGCCCTTCTGTACGGCCATGGTTATCAGCTGTCCGACGCCGTCCTGGTCAATTGTCTGGAACGGGTCAGCAGCAAGCATCTTCTTATCCAGATATTCATTCAGGAAACCTCCGATGTCATCACGGCTGAAACCGAATGTCATCTGGGTCAGGTCATTGGTTCCGAATGAGAAGAATTCGGCAGTCTTTGCCATCCTGTCGGCAAGCAGACAGGCACGGGGTATCTCAATCATGGTGCCGTACTTATTTTCGATCTTGTTGAGCCCGAACTTTTTACATACTTCGTCATGGACCCTGTCGTAGATCTTTTTCGTTACATCCAGTTCAGATACATCGCAGGTGACCGGCACCATTAACTCAGGTATCGGATTCTTGCCTTCCTTCAGCAACTCTGCAGTAGCTTCAAACATTGCCCTTATCTGCATCTCTGATACCTCCGGGTAGGTTACTCCGAGGCGCACTCCGCGATGCCCCATCATCGGGTTAGACTCGTGCAGAGCCTCACCCCGTTTGGCTATAGCCTCAGCAGATATTCCGAGTGCCTTTGCCAGCTCAGTCTGTTTTTCAACTCCCTGAGGAACAAACTCATGAAGCGGAGGGTCAAGGAGCCGGAAGGTTACAGGCAGGTTGTTCATGGCCTCAAGCGTACCTTTCATATCTTTCTTAACGAACGGAAACAGCTCTTCCAGAGCAATCCTGCGCTCTTTCTCACCTTCGCTGAGGATCATCTTGCGGAGAAGGAAGAGAGGCTTCTCTGATCCTTTGCCGTAGAACATGTGCTCCGTACGGAAGAGGCCGATACCTTCGGCACCGAATTCACGGGCCACCCTTGCGTCATCAGGGTTATCGGCATTGGTACGGACGCCCATCGTGCGGCAGGAGTCAACAATCTTCATGAATTGCTGGAACCTTGGGTTCTCAGTTGCATCCATGAGTTTGAGTGCTCCGCTGTAAGCACAACCTTTAGTCCCGTTCAGGGTGAGGACGTCACCTTCTTTAAACGTGATGTCTGTTCCGGCGATTTTTACCTTCCTGCCAGCGAGGTCAACATGCAGTGCTCCTGCGCCGACGATGCAGCATTTGCCCCATCCGCGTGCCACAAGAGCAGCATGTGAGGTCATACCGCCACGTGCGGTGAGAATACCTTCAGCAGCACGCATGCCTTCCACATCTTCGGGATTGGTTTCTTCACGGACGAGGATAACCTTTTCACCCCTGCGGTTCCATGCAACAGCGTCTTCAGCGGTGAAGACCACTTTACCCACTGCAGCGCCGGGACCGGCGGGCAGGCCTTTAACGATAGGTGTTACTGTCTTTTCCACTGCCGGATCACAGATGGGATGGAGCAGCTCATCGAGCTGTACGGGGTCAACCCTGAGAACAGCTTTCTTCTCATCGATGAGGCCTTCAGCCAGCATATCCATCGCCATGTTCAGGGCAGCGGTACCGGTACGCTTTCCTACGCGGCACTGCAGCATGTAAAGAACACCTTCCTGGATCGTAAACTCAACATCAAGCATGTCATGATAAGCTTTCTCGAGGATGTCACGGATATCGCTGAGCTCTTTATAGGTACCAGACATTGCTTCCTGCATGGAGTGCAGGTGTTTGTTCTGCTCGTTCTTTGTAGCATCATTGAGAGGATTGGGGGTGCGGATTCCTGCCACTACATCTTCGCCCTGGGCATTTACCAGCCACTCACCGTAGAAGAGATTCTCACCAGTTGCCGGGTTACGCGTGAATGCGACCCCGGTAGCTGATGAATCACCCATGTTGCCGAACACCATTGCCTGAACGTTTACCGCTGTTCCCCATGCATCAGGAATTCCTTCAATACGACGGTAGGAGACCGCTTTCTTGCCATTCCAGCTCTTGAAAACAGCCTTGATACCGCCTTCCAGCTGCTGACGTGCGTCATCAGGGAATTCACTGCCAAGTGATTTTTTTACTTTCTTCTTGAACTCCTCTGCAAGAAACTTGAGATCATCAGCGGAGAGGTCAGTATCTGACTTATATCCCTTCCCGTGCTTGTACTCATCGAGCATCTCATCAAGCTGCTTGCGTATACCTTTACCATCCGTCGGCTCAATACCTTCTGCCTTCTCCATGACCACATCGGCGTACATCATGATGAGACGGCGATAGGAATCCCATACGAAACGGGGGTTATTTGTTTTCTTAATAAGTCCGGGTATTGTTGCCGAGCAGAGGCCGACATTCAGTACTGTGTCCATCATACCGGGCATAGAGCTGCGGGCACCTGAACGACATGAGACCAGGAGAGCATTATCCTTATCACCATATTTCATTCCCATGGCTTGTTCTGCCTTGCTCATTGCTTCCCATACTTCGGGCATGAGCTCTTCGGGCAACTGACAGTTGTTCTCATAATACTCAGTGCAAACATCAGTGGTGATGGTGAAACCTGCCGGTACCGGGAGGCCGAGGATGCACATTTCAGCCAGGTTGGCTCCTTTGCCGCCAAGCAGATTTTTCATATCTGCCCCGCCCTCAGCTATCTTCTTGCCGAAGGAATAAACACGCTTAACTTTTGACATAGTTTATCAGATTATTTAATTAATGAATGGTTTTTCAGAACCGCAAAATTAAAATAAATGTGGATATTATGAAACACCTTTTTCTTTATGTCGTGACCTCGGATGGAAAGTCTGCAGGGTTTCGCGCAGGTAACTCCGGTCTATGTGGGTGTATATCTCTGTAGTGGTGATCGACTCATGGCCCAGCATCTCCTGCACAGCCCTGAGATCTGCTCCGCCTTCAACAAGGTGGGTGGCGAAAGAGTGTCTGAGAGTATGAGGACTGATTGTCTTTTTTATTCCGGCTGCGTCTGCCAGCCTCTTTATCATGGTGAATACCATAACCCTTGATAATCTCTTTCCCCTGCGGTTAAGGAAAAGGATGTTCTGGTCAGTGATGACAGGCATCATCATTCTACGGGCAAGGTAGTTGTCGATCTCCCGCAGGGCAACAGAGCCTACCGGCACCAGCCGTTGTTTGTTGCCCTTGCCTGTGACGGCCACAAAACCTTCATTGCGATGTATGTCGGTCAGCTTCATGTTCACCAGCTCCGAGACACGCAGTCCGCAGCTGTACATTGTCTCAATTATGGCCTTATTCCTGTGCCCTTCCGGGGTACTCAGGTCTATGGCATTTACAATCATATCTATCTCGTCTACAGACAGGACTTCCGGCAGTTTCATGCCTGTCCTGGGCGATTCGAGCAGGGCCGAAGGGTCATCGGTGATGATCTTTTCAATAAGCAGGTACCGGCAGAATGACCTGATGCCTGAGATGAGCCTGGCCTGGGTGCGTGCAGAATCGGGACCTCCGGCGGTGAGGGCAATAAAATCGCTCAGGTCCTGGTATTTAAGATCTGAAGGGTTTGCGTCATTCCTGTTTTCGTGAATATAATCACTGAGCTTGCGTACATCGTTCAGATAAGCCCCGACACTGTTTGGTGAGAGTGACCGCTCAATCCTGAGGTAACTCCCGAACCCTTTCACTGCTTCCGCCCATTCTCCTGACATGATCTCATATGAACCGGCTCAAAGTTATATCATATTACATAACAGTCATAAATCCGGTCATTTCTTTATTTTTGCATATCAGGCCATAACCAGTGGTCTGTAATAAAGCTATGAAGATAGAGATCATAAACGGGCCTAATCTGAACCTTCTGGGTACAAGGGAGCCGGGGATTTACGGGAACAAAGGATTTGAAGCCTTCCTGAAGGAGATTGAAGCACGGTTCCCGTCAGTTTCATTTAACTATTCGCAGTCAAATATTGAGGGTGAGATTGTTACCATGGTACAGAGTTCCGGCTTGCGTTCAGACGGCCTGATCATCAACCCCGGCGGTTATACCCATACTTCCGTGGCGATCGCAGATGCCGTTGCTGCCGTGAAGATTCCTGCCATTGAGGTGCATATTACAAACCTGCTTTCAAGGGAGGAGTTCCGCCATACAAGCCTTACCGGACGGTATTGTCGCGGAACGATTATGGGCCTTGGTCTGGACAGCTACCGGCTGGCAGCGGAAGCACTTTTGGAGATATTAAAGAAGTAACAGAATAATGAAAAATAATATTCTGACAAAGCGAACAAAAATAGTTGCCACTATCTCTGATAAAAACTGCGATCCTGATTTTCTCCGGCAACTTTTCGAGGCAGGCATGGATGTAGTGCGGGTTAACTCCGCACACCTCGACCCCGAAGGTGTTACAAAAATCATCACCAATGTCCGTACCGTATCTGATAAAATTGCCATCCTGGTTGATACCAAGGGACCTGAGATAAGAACCACTGTTTGCGATGGACCCTTACAATTTATTAAAGGTCAGAGTGTGAAGGTCGCCGGTAATATTGATCAAAAAACATCCCTGGACGTCATTAACCTTAATTACAGGGATATTGCATTGCATGTCCCGGAAGGATCCTACATACTTATCGATGACGGAGAACTTGAGATAAAAATAACAGGGAAGGATGGCGAAATGCTTGTGGGAAGGATTGAGAATGACGGGGTGCTCGGCTCAAGAAAGACTGTTAACATCCCGCAGGTCAGGATCAACCTTCCTTCAGTGAGTGAACGTGACCTGTCCTTCATTGACCTCGCGGTAAAACTTAATGTTGAATTCATTGCACACTCATTTGTAAGATCAAAGGAAGATATTCTCGCTGTTCAGCAACTGCTTGACGGTTATGACAGCAAGATCAAGATCATTGCAAAGATTGAAAATCAGCAGGGGGTTGATAACCTTGAGGAGATCATGGATCATTCCTATGGTATCATGGTTGCCCGTGGCGATCTTGCCATCGAGGTACCCTATGAGAGAATACCTGGTATCCAGCGGACAATAATTGAAAAATGCATCGGAAAACGCAAACCTGTAATTGTGGCCACACAGATGCTTCATTCAATGATAACAAACCCCCGTCCGACCCGTGCCGAGGTAAGTGATGTTGCCAACGCTGTTTACAGCCAGACTGATGCCCTGATGTTAAGCGGTGAAACGGCAATGGGGAAATATCCTCTCGAGTCTGTCAGAACCATGGCAAAAATAGCCAGTGAGATTGAAGGTGAGAAAGACGAGTATATTGAGATGCCTGCCGGATCACTGAGCGGTGAAGTTTCAGCTTACCTGGCAAAAGTTGCCGTGAAAACCTCAATAAGGATAAATGCCAGTGCTCTTCTGGCCGATACTGAAAACGGAACTGCGATCAGAAATATGGCTGGCTTCAGGGGTATCAAACCGATCGTTGCCCTGTGCTATTCATACCGCACGATGAGAGAGCTTGCACTATCATA
Organism: uncultured Bacteroidales bacterium; assembly: GCA_963828395.1. Taxonomy (GTDB): domain Bacteria; phylum Bacteroidota; class Bacteroidia; order Bacteroidales; family VadinHA17; genus SR-FBR-E99. Next base: position 669,559 of record CAWHED010000001.1, on the reverse strand, counting down.
TGGCGTGGTACCTGTGTATATTGAAAAGAAAAAGTCTGTTGATGAGTTCATCCGTGTTTCCCTCAGGGACCTGCTCAGCAAGCACGACCTTGATGACAATGACATTATCGTGGTACTTGCCGGCAACTTTTCAAGGGCTGCCGGATTCTCATTCATTGAAGTCGGTACTGTCGAATACCTTAAGGAGAGGGTCAGAATAAGTGAAAGCGATCTGATGGCTTGATTTTTGCAGTGAAATCCCGTATGACGGTATGAAAATATTATTGCCCGCTATATTGATTCTTCTGCATCCTGTGCATGTGTCACTCACAGGTATTGATTATGACAGTATGAACCAGATTTACTCCGTTTTTGTTAAAGTATGGTCCGACGACCTTGATGCAGATATCACCCTGTGGAACACGGAAGGTGAGCGGATGACAGGGAATGAGAATGAGTTATATAATAAATATCTGACAGACAGAATTTTAATAATTGAGGACGGAAAACAACTGAAAATGACGTTACTGAAAGCGGAAACTGACGGCACTGAGCACAGGTTTAACCTTGAAGCCTGCGGAAGCCGGGCGGTAAAAAATGTTACCGTGATCAACCGGATCATGACACGGCTTTATGAAGATCAGGCTAACATGTTGCTGTTCAGTTTTAATGGCATAGAGGATGGATATAAGTTTACTTCTGCTGATACATTGAAGAATTACCAGGTAAAATGAAAGGGGATTGAGATGACAAGAAGAGTTACGTCAGCATTATTACTCCTGTTTTTGATCATGGCCTCTGCCAGCGCCACGCATAACCGTGCAGGAGAGATAACCTATACCCAGATCTCTGACCTGACTTATGAGGTCACAGTCACCACATTCACGTATACTCTCAGCAAAGCTGACAGGCCAACACTTGATGTTGAATGGGGCGATAACTCCATAACAAACGTAGCCAGGATTTCAGAGACCTTTCTCCCGAACAATTACAAGAAGAATGTTTATATCTCACAGCACACGTACCCGGGACCTGGCATATACAGGATAGTTGTACAGGATCCAAACAGGAATTACGGAGTGGAAAATATCCCCAATTCTGTAAACGTTGTGTTTTCTATATCCACTATACTTATTGTAAACAGTTCAATAGGCCGGAACAGCACCCCGGTGCTTTTAAATCCACCTTACGACAAAGCTGCCCTGGGGCATATATTCATTCATAATCCTGCTGCCTTTGACCCTGATGGCGACAGCCTCTCCTACAAACTTACCGTATGTACAAAGGAGGATGGCAAGCCAATCACCAATTACACTCTTCCGCCTGCATCCAAAAAGTTTTATGTTGATTCAATTTCCGGTGACCTGGTATGGGACACACCCACAATGATTGGCATCTATAATGCTGCCATGGAGATACAGGAGTGGCGCGGAGGAATAAAAATAGGAGTTGTGGTCAGAGACATGCAGATTGAAGTGTATGAAACAGATAATAACCCGCCCATTACGGCACCACTTACCGACCTGTGCGTGGAGGTAGGTGAGACTGTCTCACTTAATATTTCCGCAACAGACGAAGATGCTGATTCTATAAAACTTATAGCCACGTCAGGGATATTTACATCAGGTTCCTGTAAAGCAACCTTCACCACTCTCAGTTCCGCACCCGGGATTACCACGGCTCGTCTCCAGTGGGTACCCTGTCACAGCACCGTCAGGCACCAGCCTTATGATATCATCATTAAAGCTGAAGATAATAACGGTGAGCTGCAGCTGGTTGATATTGACAACATGAGCATCAAGGTGCTCGGGCCTCCGCCTGTGTTGACCGATGTCATGCCGCAGGGAAATTTTGTTCAGCTGATATGGCAGAACTACGGCACTTCCGAAATTGCCGGGTTCAGTATCTACCGCCGCGAAGGCGCATCATCACTTGTGGCTGACACATGCTATGACGGCATTCCATCGTCATCCGGCTTTGTCAAGGTGGGGTATGTATCCGGCTACAATGCCCTGACCTTTACTGACACTGATGGCGGTGGAGGCCTTGAAGCCGGAACTGAATATGCATACAGAATCGTGGCAGTATATCCCAACGGTACTGAAAGCAAGCCGTCAAATGAGATCATAACCGCGCTTATCAAAGGCTTGCCGCTTATTACGCATGTCTCCATCCGCAATACCTCCTCAACCAACGGATCGCTGACACTGGCATGGCAAAAGCCCCTTCATCTGGATACCATACCTGCAAACGGGCCTTATGAATACAGGATTTACAGGGCGGAAGGGATCACCGGTACCGATTACCAGCTTATTTATACACTGCCTACAGCTGATCTCAATGATACCGTGTATATTGACACTCTGATCAATACCCTTGACAAGGGATGGATTTACAAGATTGAGCTATACAATAATGAATCCGGCAACCGGTTCCTGATCGGTGATCCGGGTATAGCATCATCACTTTTTGCCGACGCTTCGCCGGGAGACAGGAAAGTCAGGTTTGAGCTCAAACGCAACGTGCCCTGGATCAACACCGCTTACGATTTCTACCGCTTTGATGGCACTGCATGGGTGCTGATAGGAGGCACCTCGGGTCAGTTGACATTTGTCGATGGTAACCTTGTCAACGGTACGGAATATTGCTATTATGTGGTATCCACGGGCGGTTATCAGGGTGCGGGTACTCCCAAGAACCTGATAAACTTTTCTCAGCGTATTTGCATCACTCCTGTCGACAATGAGCCGCCGTGTACACCTGTACTGACGGTGTCATCACAGTGTGACAGTCTTTACAACATGGTTCGCTGGACGATCACTGACCAGCTGTGTTATGAAGATGTGGCAGCCTATAAGCTTTATTATAAGCAAACCAGTGAGGAGGAACTCGGGCTGCTTGTCACAATAGATGACAGGGACATTCATAAATATATCCATAATCTTCCTGACTATGTCGCCGGATGCTACGCGATCTCCACATTGGATAATGTGGGGAACGAAAGTGATCTGTCAGCTATGATATGCGTTGACTCCTGCAATTTCTATGAGATCCCTAACGTCTTCACCCCCAACGGTGACGACTTCAACGACTGGCTGGTTGCCAAGACCTCCGTGCTTGTTGAAAAAGTGGAATTCCGCCTCTTCAACAGGGCCGGTGTGCTCGTTTTCAGTACGCAGGAACCAAAACTCAACTGGGACGGTACATATAAAGGAAAAATAGTACCTGCAGGTGTCTATTATTATGACTGCGAAGTGTTTGAACGCAGGATTTCAGGTACAGAACAGTTCCATCTGAGCGGTTTTGTTCATGTACTCACAGAAAAAGGGGCAGGTCCTGCAGTGGTGGAAGCAAAAAAGTAAAACGGAATGAAAAAAGGTATCGTTCTTCTGATCATAATTCTTGCATCACAGATGATTGCCGGACAAGGCAGGTATAAAGAGATGCTGAGAGCTGTCGCACTGTCGGCCGCCGGTAATAATAATGAGGCTGCCGGGGTCCTTACCGGTTTGATAAATGCCGCTCCTGATCCTGAGCTGTTGCTTCTCAGAGGCGATGCTTTTCTCGGATCCGGAAAGGTTAAGGAGGCACAGAATGATTTTATGGCTGCCGAGGGCATAAAACAGGGCTCAGGCTTGTATGGACTTGCCAGGTGTGCTGCTGCCGGCGGCGATGCAAGAGCAGCCGCCTCATACCTTGAGGCACATCTTAAATCACAGTACAGAAAGAGCGAACCTGAGATAATGCTTGACAAGTCCTTCGGATCAGTTCAGGCTTCACCTGAGTGGAAGAGCCTGTGGAAAAAAGACTGGTACAAAGGCTACGAGAGGAAAAGCTGGGAGATAGACCATTACCTTAAGATCGGAAAGACGGATCTTGCCGGCGAGGTATACCGCGAATTGTCGGCCGTGTATCCTGACATACCTGTTACAGACTATTGGAATGCAAGGATACTCACTGCAAGAGGCTTGTACCGTGATGCCGTAGCACTTCTGACGCCGCTGACAATCAAGCCGGATGCTCCCGCAACATACCTGACCGCCCTGGCGGAAGCGCAGGCCGGGGAAGGCAGTTATTATGCAGCAGCCATGGATTATGGAAGGCTTATCGATGCTGAGTTTCCTGACCCGCAACTCTATCTGAAAAGGGCGGCAATGCTTGTCAAAGCAGGTGACCGCGATGCTGCGAAGGATGACCTGGAAACATACCTCGGGCTCGACCCGGAGAATTCTGAGGCTCTTGGCCTGATCGGAAGGACCTATGCGGAGGAGGGAGCGATATATGAAGCCCTCCCTTACCTTAATATGAACATTGAAAAGCACCCGGGCGAGGCCATGGCGTTCAGCATAAGGGGCGATGCATGGCTTGCAGCCCGCACATGGGATAAGGCTGCGGAAGATTATACAATGAGTCTCGATCTCGATCCTGAAAATGCCAATGTAAATCTAAATCTCGGGATAGCCCTTGTAAACAGCGGTAAGACCGAAGATGCCTGTCACTACCTCCGTAAGGCGAAAGAACAGGGAAACAAAGACGCAACAAAATACCTGAGCAAATACTGTATCAGATAATAGTTTTCAGCCGGGGCGTGTCACCTTATGTGTTTCGCTATCCTGTCGTACAGATCCTTCGGCTTGAAGGGCTTAAGCACATAATCATTGATAGCAAGATTTTCAATCTTGTCGTGAGCCTCTGACATCACTGCAGCTGTCAGTGCAACGATAGGCATGCTGTTTATCTTTTTGTCAGCCGAATTGCGTATGATGCGTGTCGCCTCTATCCCGTCCATCACAGGCATGTGAAGATCCATGAGGATAAGGTCATATTGGTTTTTGTTTACCTCATCAAGGGCCAGGCTTCCGTTCTCAACATGAGTGACAATCACTCCCCAGCTTTCAAGGAACTTATTGGCTACGAAAAAGTTTATCTTATTGTCTTCGGCGACCAGGATTTTCTTACCGACCAGCCCCTTCATTATATCGGCGGAGCTCTTGTCAGTTGCCCTGGCATCTGTTGCGGGCAGACCGTATTCTATTGAAAACCTGAAGACGGACCCTTTGTCCGGCTCGCTCGATACACTTAAACTGCCGCCCTGCAGATCAACGAGACGCTTGCAAATAGCCAGGCCAAGTCCGGTGCCGCCATACTTGCGGGTGGTGTCAGGGGAAGCCTGCGCATAGCTTTCGAAAATCTCCTCCAGCTTATCCTTTGCGATCCCAATGCCTGTATCCGTAACCGCAAATTCGAGGACAACCTTGCCGTCATGCTTTTCCTTTACACCGGCAGTAAGCGAGACACCACCGGTGGAGGTGAACTTCATTGCATTGGAAATGAGATTGGTAATAATCTGGTTCAGTCTGACTTGATCACCAATCAGCGATACAGGAAGATTAGCCGATTTCTCAACAGCAAAGGATATCCCTTTTTCTTTGGCGTGGTGGCTGTATGATCGCTTGACATCTTCCAGCATGCTGGCAAGATCGAACTCCGTCTTTTCGAAGACAATCTTGCCGGCCTCCATTTTATTATAGTCAAGGATATCATTGACCAGGGTCATAAGGTGGTTAGCTGAAAAGCGCAGCGTATTGATGAATTCCATCTGGTCCTCACGCGGATTACTCTGGTACAGCAGGTTGGTGATGCCTATCACCTCATTCAGCGGCGTTCTTATCTCGTGGCTCATCGTCGACATGAACTGTTGCTTTGAAAAAGCAGCCTCCTCAGCGCGCTTGCGTGCAGTTATCAGGTTGTCAAGCATCTTCCGGCGCTGCAGGGTGAGCACTATCTGGTTTGCTATGAACTCGAACACCTGGAGATCATCATTGTTGAATGCGTCAACCTTCTTGTAATCCTGCAGGCATATGGCGCCAATGACCTCATCATCCATCTTAAGCGGGACGCCCATCCATATTTTGCATGGCGAGCCCACAAGGCTTATGGCTCCTGTTTTTTCTATTTTGAGGATGTCATTTTCATCAAGCAGTACAGCCTTGTTGTTCTTGATAACCCAGCCCGTGAGCGTGTTTTTAGCATCAGTCTCCTTGAAATGGTCAAGCTCATCGGCAAAGAAAGGGAAGGTCAGCGTATCTTTCTCATGATTGTACAGGGCAATAAAAAAGTTATTAACATTCCATAACTTACTTATTTCCTTTACAATAGTAGGGTAGATGTCAAAGATGTCCGAATCCTGGAGTGCCACAGTGGATATGTTATACTGAATCTCCTGCATCAGGCGGCCCTTGATCTCACGGCTGATATCGCGGTAGATCCCCAGGAAGGCTATCGTCTGGTCATTGGAGATCACGGATGATGCGATGAGAGATACATTGATTTTGTTTCCCTGCTTATCCCTCCTTACGGTCTCCATGGCTTCCGTCCCCTGTGACAAAGCTATCTCATCTACCTTAACAGCTTCATCCTTGAGCTCTTCCGGGACAATCAGATCGTCAATCATCCTGTTAAGCGCCTCTTCTGCTTTAAACCCGAACAGTTTGGTGAATCCCTTGTTGATACGTATAACCTGTCCGTCGAAATCCGTAAGTACAATAGCCTCTGGAGCAGCATCAATAAGGTGTTCGAGCATTGCCTTCTCCGTTGAGAGCTTCTGCTCATAATCCTTGTGCTTGCTCACATCGGTAAGAACACATCTGTAACCAGTGACCCTGTTCCTTATAATAATAGGTCCGGCATGAAAAAGCACTGAGACCTTGCGTTTCTGTTTGTTAAAAAGGCAATACTCATCGAAGGTGATCTGCCCTGGCCTGGTAAGATCGGAAAGCTCCCTCATCAGCTTGTCAAGGTCTTCGTTCATGAACAGCTCAGGGAGCGAAACCCCTTTCGTCAGGTCATTGTTGTCAAACCCGAGCGTGATCATTCCCTGGGTGTTCATGAAAGTGACATGCCCCTTGGTGTCAATCTCCATGATCATCTCCGGAAGAAGCTCGGCAAAGGTCTCAAAGACTATCCCCTGCTTCAGTATTTCATTTTCCCTCTCTTTCTGATGCTGACCTGCTTCCCATGTTACAACAATATCGCCTGAGGAGAGAAGGAGACCGATATAATATCCGTTATCATCTTTCCCGTCGTCTGAGACAGGAATTTTAAATGACCCTACTCTTCTCTGAATATTCTCAAGGAGTGTAAGCAGGGCTTTATGGTCACCCATGGGTGTCTCGCTTATCTCCTTCCCGAGAACATCATCATGGTCGAGCTGCTCAACCTCCTCCGCACGGAAGTTAAAATCTATGATATAGAACTTATCGTCGTCAGAACGCCTGAGGATCATGATATAACTGCTCATCGAATCAAAGATCTCCTTGAGGATCTTCTCTGATTCAGCCCTGGCATACCCGTCATTCAGAGTACTTATATCATTATAGTAAGTGATCAGGTAGATGCTTTCACCGAAGAAGAAGGTTCGTGCACTGAAAAGGAAAGTTCGTTCCTCTCCTGTACGCATACGAAGCCTGACCTCCAGGTCGCTTACCCTTTTCAGACGCGTAAGCATTCTCAGGTATTTCCGTCCCTGTACCAGGTCAACATACAGCTGGATGTCTTCCGAGGTCCTGCCGATGATCTCTTCCCTTTTATAGCCTGTGGTATCAAGGAATGCCTGGTTAACCTCAATGTATTCCAACGTCTCAAGGTTACTGAGAGTGATAAGCTGGTTTGTTGTATTGAATGCCAGCTCAGGAATATCTGTCAGATGTTTAAGGGAATCAAGAAAAGCGGTTGAAGCATCAGTCTCCTTTCTTTTCTCTTTGCGGTTTTCCATCTGAGTACCTGTGTAAATCGTTCAATATATCCGGATTGAGGCAGAATTAACGATGGTAAAATAGTTATTTCTGACACCATTATTAAACCCTCCAGGGTTTATAATATTGCATTTGAATTATGTTTTTTAAAGTAGGAACACCATATTGAGATTCCACAGGTGCTGCATGCAGGCTTGCGGGCAGTGCATATGTAACGTCCGTGCAGGAGAAACCAGTGGTGGGCCATCGGCCTTTTATCCGCGGGTATCTCCCTGGTCAGTCTCAGTTCGACCTCGAGCGGATTCCTGGCGCCGGGGGTTAACCCGATACGCCTTGCAACCCTGAAAATATGGGTGTCAACTGCAATAACAGGCTTGTTCCAGACTATTGAGGCGACGACATTGGCAGTCTTGCGTCCTACCCCTGGAAGCTCCCTCAGTTCATCGATTTCCGAAGGGACGACCCCGCCAAAACGACTGACTATCATCTCTGCCATACCTTTGAGGTGCCTGGCCTTGTTATTGGGATATGAACAGCTTTTTATAATCTCAAAGATATCTTCCTGTGAAGCCTGTGCCATTGTTCCGGCATCGGGAAACTTCTCAAAGAGGGCCGGTGTGATCATGTTTACCCGCTTGTCGGTACACTGGGCTGATAAAATCGTTGCAACAATGAGCTGAAAAGGATCACTGTAGCCCAGCTCTGTTTCCGCAAAAGGCATATTCATTTCAAACCATTCCAGCACACCCTTGTATCTTTCTTTTATCTTCACCTGTTTGGCGGTAATTACGGGTTGAAAGTAATATTTTTTTATATTTCAGACGAAAATGGTCACTCATGTGAATAAAATCATGGTAATTCATTATCCTATTTACTATTTTTCGCCCCTATGCAGCGTATTAAGATAAATATTGATTCTGGCAGTTCACTGATCATAACAGGAGGTGATCTGAACGATCTTCACGCATTACTTCCTTCGGGCAGCAGGATATTCATAATAACTGACACGAATGTCAGGAGATTGTACGGTAACAGGTTCCCTGCAGCAGAAGTGCTGACCGTGCAGCCCGGTGAAGAGAGCAAGACACTGACGGTCATCGGTGATTTGTGCACCAGGCTGCTTGAAGCCGGTGCAGACCGGTCGGCTTTCATCCTGGGCTTCGGCGGAGGTGTGGTCTGTGACATCGCGGGAATGGTAGCCTCGGTTTATATGAGAGGCCTGCGGCATGGCTTTGTCTCTACAACACTTCTTTCCCAGGTCGATGCAAGCACTGGAGGGAAGACAGGCGTAAACCTGGGAGCATACAAAAATATCATTGGTACTTTCAGGCAACCAGAGTTTGTGCTGTGTGACCACAAAGTGCTCTCGACACTTCCTGATGAGGAATTTCAGTCAGGAGTGGGCGAGCTGATCAAGAATGCCATCATATGCGACAGGGATCTCTTCTTTGATATTTCATCAGCGCTTGACCGTATTTATGACCGTGATCCGTTGATACTTGAAGATCTGATTTACAGGGCTGTTAAGATAAAAGCAGGTATTGTCAGGCGTGATCCTCTTGAGAAAGGTATGAGAAGGTTGCTCAATTTCGGGCATACTTTCGGCCATGTTCTGGAGAGGGCATACAACCTGCCTCATGGTATTGCAGTGATGGAGGGTATGCTGATCGCTTCAAGGCTCTCGGTGTGGTCGAATGAGCTGCCGCTGTCTGAACTACGCGTTTTTGAGGTGGTTCTCGAACAGGCAGGTTTTCCCGGGGAGCATGTCCTGCCCGGTAATGCAGTCAGCATGATATCTAAGGATAAAAAAAGCCAGCACGGCTCTGTCAGCTTTGTGCTCCTGCGCTCTGTCGGGAAAGCTGTCATCAGGAAATTGCCAGTACCGGAGATTGAGGCCTTTGTCAGTTTTTACAGTGAAGATCAAAAAGAAATCAAACAGAAATAACAGGGAGATGAACACACTTGGGGTTGTTTTCAGGGTTTCAATATTCGGTGAGTCACATGGCTCATCAGTAGGAGTGGTTATTGACGGCTGTCCTGCCGGGCTGCCTTACTGGCGTGAGGAGCTGATGGCTGATCTGTCTCGCCGCAAGGGTATGGTGCCCGGTACCACCATGCGCAAAGAATCTGACGAGCCGGAAATCATCAGCGGTATTTATAACAATTTTACCACCGGCTCGCCGCTGGTGATCTGCACCAGGAACAAAGACAGCCGCCCCGGCGATTATGAACAGTTCTCAAGCATACCGAGACCGGGTCATGCCGATTTTACTGCAGGGTATAAATACAAGGGATTCAGTGATATGAGGGGCGGCGGGCATTTCTCCGGCCGCCTGACATGGGGAATGGTTGCCGCAGGATACTTCGCAAGGAAGATACTCTCACCGGCGATCATCACTGCAAACCTTATTGAAGCAGGAGGTGAGAAAGACACTGCAGCAGCTATCGCCAGGGCAATGGAAACAAATGACACTGTTGGAGGTGTTGTTGAATGCGTGGTAAGAAACGTTCCAAAAGGACTTGGTGAGCCGTCTTTTCTCTCAGTGGAGGCTGCACTCGGACAGATAGCGTTCGGGATTCCTGCTGTGAACGGGATTGAATTCGGGGCAGGATTTGCTTCCTCAAAAAGCTACGGCTCGCTGAACAATGACCCCTTTATCGATGCCCGGGGTAAGACCTCTACAAACAATGCCGGCGGAATCAATGGAGGAATAACCAATGGCAACGACTTGATAATGAGAGTGTCAGTCAAGCCTGCAGCCAGCACCGGCGTGCTTCAGAAGACATTTGACAAGGAGAAGGGAGAGATGGCCGAACTGGAGATCACAGGCAGACATGATGCCTGTATAGCAAGGAGAATTCCCGTGATACTCGAATCTGCAGTAGCCATTGGTCTTGCTGACCTGCTCATGATAGACAGGGGCATAAACGGACAGAGAGAGAGACCGTAGGAAATGTGCCTGGGCCCGGCACGCTTTGATGACTCTCACAGAGTCATTATCAGTATGCGCTCTGTACTGTCTGTTATCCTGAACCGGTCATCGATGCGGTAACCCATGACCCACATCACCTTGTTTCCCGAAAGAAGAAGAAGCACCTTATCCTTTTCTGTCACAGGGACTTTCAGATCGATGAGAAAATCACTTATTTTCTTCTGCTGTGACATACCCAGCGGCGCAAATCTGTCACCAGGTTCCCAGTGCCTTACCGTAACAGGAAAATCAACCACAGACAGATCAATACACGCTGTCAGCCTGCTCTGAGGAAGAGATTCTTCAGACGGTGCGGTGATGCGCAGATCGGTGAAGAGACCTGACAGCCGCATCTCATCTACCGAGGAAAAAACGTATGAGGGTGGCTCATCATCACTTCTGATCGTAATGAGTATCCTGCCCCTGTCCCTGAGCAAACAGTGGGTTGAGGTTAATATATACCTGCCCGGCGATGAATCAAAGAGAGCGATCATCTCTTCCGTCTGCTGTGATGAAAGTCCGTATCTTTTAAAAAGCTCATGAATGTGGGGAGATGCAGGCTTAAGTGACTTCAGCTCACTGACATCAGCTTCAATGCCGTTTCCGGACGGCCTGAAAAGTTCTGAGTGAAGCTTTTCAATATAAATATCAACCAGCTTTGCAGAGGAATTCAGGTGAGTCATGGTTTCAGTAATGGCAGCCACGGAGTTTTGATTTACTTTCTCAATCTCAGGTAAAACCCTGAGCCTTATTCTGTTCCTGGTATATTTGACTTCAGCATTGGAACTGTCTTCGCGGAATTTTATTTTTTCCCCGGAAGCAAATGCGGCAATCTCGCTGCGTGTGGCGAAAAGCAGTGGTCTGATGATATTTTTATGCCGGGGGCTCATGCCTGTAAGACCGTTAATCCCTGTGCCCCTGATCAGGTTTATGAAAAAGGTTTCTATATTGTCATTGAGATTATGAGCCACGGCCACTGAGTCAAAGCCTTCCTTTTCAATAAGCGAGTCAAACCAGTTGTAACGCAGCTCCCGGGCTGCCATCTGAACCGAGATGTGCTTTGAGGCTGCATATCCAAGGGTATCAAACCTGGTAGTAAAACACTCAATTTTTCTTTTTTTGGCATAGCTGATAACGAACTTCTCATCACCGTCAGATTCCCCGCCCCTGAGAGAGAAGTTGCAATGCGCTATTGCATTATCTGTACCTGCTTCCCTGAAAAGGTAGGCCATCACCATCGAATCTATGCCACCGCTGACTGCAAGCAATACCCTGGTGCCTGTGGTGAACAGACTTTGCTGCTTTGAATATTCGATAAACCTCCGGTACATTTTCTTTTCCCTGTGCAAAGTTAAGAATCAGAAACACATTAGACTGCGTGCCACGACAAAAAGAGCCGGTTGCACTGAATGGTCACCGGTAAATAATCACGCCCGGCGGGTCAGGCTCAAAACCGGGGGGCTTAAGCCGTACAATTCCGTCAAGGGCAATCCATGACGATTCGGAGTAGGCAGGCAGGTTGGGATACCAGGCCAGCCTGATTTGTATCGTGTTCAGAACAAGCCGGTCATTTCTGATCCGTACGCCGGCTCCGACGACTGAGATATGATTATAGTCTCCGGAGTTCAGCGCTCCCCTGATAAGAAACCCTGCATCGGCAAAGGCGAAAATGGCGAACTTGAAGCCGAGACGGGGTCTGGCAGTGAAAAGGACAGGCTCGAAGGTGGCAATAATCCTGTTGTTACCTGTGATTGAATCATTGCTGAAACCCCTAATTAAATCATTGTTGCGCAAATACAGGTATTCATCAGTATACCTGTTGAAACCACTGATGTAATAAAGATTAACGAAGGTGCGGATCTTTGACCCGCCGGCCTTTATGAGAGGAGTGAAGTACCTAAGTCTGGTCTCGAACAGACCCTGCTCAGTGTTCCCATGGTTATAAAAGGTCGAGAAGCTGACCCCGCCGTATATATAACCAAACCTGGTAAAAATATTGCCGAATGATGCTTTCAACCCGGCATAATTTCTGTACTTGAACTCATTCAACTCCCTTCCGCCCATCAGCTCAAGCATATACCCGTACGGAATATCCTCGGTTCTCCCATAACTGTATATCAATGAAGTGTTGATGAATCTTTGTGATGAGATGGCAATACTGCCCGTGACCAGTTGATAGCTCTGGAGGCGGTAGTAGGAATTATCATCTATTGCCGGCCTCCTGAACACATTGTTACTGTTGTACCTGGCTGAAACGATAAGCCTTGTAACGCTTTCACGATCAAGCATGAATGACCTTGCTCCCCAGTAATCATGGTATATGAAGCGAAGTGGTGCCGGGGTAACCATCGTATCAAGATCTTCGGATGTGTAGCTCAGTCTTATCGATGCAGACCATGCGTATTTTGTATCTGAGGTGGTAAAGCCTCTCCTGTAAATCCCTCCCAATTTTGTTGAGCCCAGGCCGTCAGAGAAATCGAATTCAAGGTCCGAAAAGGTCCTCGAGATATTCCTGACAGCATACCTTATTCCGAAGCCTGGATATGAATATTTATCGAAGTCATACGGGACCGTCACTGCAAGTTCGTGCCCAAGCCCTGCGAAGTTTTTATCGTAGAGTTTCACAATCCCGCTGGGGATACCGTCGAACTCGAATCCAAGTCCGTACGGATAGGTTTCCCGAACTATCACAGCGACATCCACGAGGTTACTATCTGCCGGAACGATGATGATGCGTGCATCTTCAATGAAACGGCAGATCCCTCAGCAGCCTCTCATTGTCTGCCATCTCAAGTGATGATACGGTATCTCCTGCACGAAATACCAGGTACTGATTAAGCACAAACGGGCGGGTCTTGGCATAGGTAGAGTTAATCCGCCGTTCTGATTTTGACTGATCAGATTCAATAGGATTATCGATGTCAGTACCGAAGGCATCAAGCCTTATCACTTTCCTGGTCCTGATCACCTTCCCTTCGAATTCATCATAGCGGGATGTGCTTTTCATTTTCTCCCTCACATTTCCTGCCGAAGGTGGTGCGACGAACAGCATATCATACAGAAGGCTGGTTAGTTTTCGCTTTTCAGACCTTACCCTGATGGTGTCATAAAATGCACGCGAAATGGTATCCGGACTGGCGCCTTCCTGTGCGGTTAAATGCAGCTCAGAGCCTGCAAGAAGAAGGCAAATGATAATTAATGATCCTGGGAAGAGACTATTATTGGCGCATTGGTTCACTGGTGGCTTGAATTGTTTTCCAGGACATCATCGGAGTTGAACTGGAACCCTAGTCTTTTTCCTGTTATCAGTCTTGAATGCTGAATTTTTGACTTTGCCTGACCCACCGAAGCGATCTTTATTGTATCGTATGGAGGTACCAGCAGGTCGAATTCCAGAGAGTAGTTTATGGCCGTATACACAATAGTCTGAAGAGATTCCTTACTGAATTCTTCATTTCCATAGTTGGTGAAGAGCATGCCCATCTGTCTCTTGCCTTCCACGAAGTACTGATTCTCGTGGTTTATGAAGATGCGGGCGATGAGGTACCCGAGATCATCGAGCCTTGAGTATTTGAATGAATCAGCAAGGAAGTTGTAGATATTTATGATACCGCTGTAGGCATTGTATTTATTCTTCTGGATATAGGCTGTCTTCCATGCCGGGTGATCGCGGTCAAACTGGAATATGTTCGAATGCATGCTGAAAAGAAGCATATCGGCGGCTACTCTGAGCTGCGCATCAAATGTGCTTCTGTCAGTATATTCCATTCGTATCCTCTGATCCACATCCGACAGGCTGAGGTTTACTTCCCTGGAGAGGTTTTTCAGTATGTCCTTAACCAGTATAAATGCTTCCGCAGTATTGTCAAATACCTTTGTCTTCAGTACTGATTTGTTTTTCAGGGTATCGACTATTATCAACTTTCTCTGTGCCGGATCATCTACCATTGCAAGTATTATTACTTATCCACTAAAATAGTGTTTTATTAATTATTGGCAAAACACCCTACAATTAACGTAGCGGCGTCAATTTAAGTATCAACGATCAATATGCCCGTGCAAAGAGTACTCTCCCGTGCGAGGGTTTACCTGTAAGGATACATTTGCCCTCTTCAGCAGGTGTATCAAAGGGTATTGCCCTGATAGTTGCTTTAGTCAGGTTTTTGATCTGTTCCTCAGTGTCGGAGGTTCCATCCCAGTGTGCCATTACGAATCCGCCCTTGTTCTCAATGATTTCACGGAACTCATCCCAGCTGTCAACAGAATACGTGTTTTCTGTTCTGAAGTCAACCGCTTTCCTGTAAATATTCTTATGGATCTCTTCCATCAGTCCGGTAACGTATGTAACAACGTTGTCGCGGCTGATCGTTTCCTTGGTGAGTGTATCGCGCCGTGCTACCTCCACAGTACCGTTTTCGGCATCACGCGGGCCGATGGCGAGCCTTACAGGTACACCTTTAAGCTCGTAATCAGCGAATTTAAATCCCGGTTTCTGGGTATCACGGTCATCGTATTTCACTGACAGGCCGGCTTTCTCAAGCTGGCTTTTCAGGTCTGTTGCTATCTCCGAGATACTGCCCAGCTGTTCATTACCCTTGTATATCGGGATTATTACCACCTGTATCGGGGCGAGCTTTGGTGGCAGGACCAGTCCGTGGTTATCGGCATGAGCCATGATAAGTGCACCGATGAGCCGGGTGGTCACACCCCATGATGTAGCCCAGACGTAATCAAGCTTACCCTCCTGGTTGGTGAACTGTACATCAAATGCCTTTGCAAAGTTCTGACCGAGAAAATGACTTGTACCGCCCTGCAGCGCTTTGCCATCCTGCATCAGGGCTTCGATGGTGTATGTGTCTATGGCTCCGGCAAATTTCTCACTTTCTGTCTTTACCCCCCTGATCACAGGAAGCGCCATGAAATTCTCCGCGAAATCAGAATACACTCCCAGCATCTTTATGGCCTCTTCCTGAGCCTCCTCCATAGTTGCATGAGCCGTGTGGCCCTCCTGCCACAGAAATTCCGTCGTGCGGAGAAACAGCCTTGTACGCATCTCCCATCTTACGACATTTGCCCACTGGTTAATCAGGAGGGGAAGATCACGGTAAGAATGAATCCAGTCTTTATAGGTGTTCCAGATAATTGTCTCGGAGGTGGGCCTTACAATCAGTTCTTCCTCCAGCTTCGCATCAGGGTCGACAATGATGCCTTTACCGTCAGGTGAGTGCTTGAGACGATAGTGTGTCACAACCGCACATTCCTTGGCGAAGCCCTCTACATGAGCAGCTTCCCTGCTGAAAAACGACTTGGGAATAAACAGCGGAAAATATGCATTCACATGCCCGGTAGCCTTGAACTTCCTGTCAAGCTCCGCCTGGATCTTTTCCCAGATGGCGTAACCGTAAGGCTTGATGACCATGCACCCCCTCACCACTGAGTTTTCGGCAAGATCAGCTTTGATCACAAGATCATTATACCATTGTGAATAATTTTCCTCCCTGTTTGTAAGAAACTTGGCCATTAGTTTGGTATAGTATTTGATTTTTGTTAATTAGCAAAAAAAGTTTGGGTAAAAATAGACAAAACTTGCGAACGAAACAGGGAGGCACACAATGAAGACAAAAATTTTACTCACAGCTACAGCCATGATGGCGCTTGCATATACGGCATTGGCCACAGACGCAGGTAAAGATCACGTTGAAAGGGGGTACGGTTATGGCAACCAGCAGGTCATAGTGAACAACTATTACTACGAAAGCGGTTATGAGTACGCCTCCCGCCTGAAAAGGTTTCACAATTCATATGTGGTGTTCGACTTTTATTCACCTCTGTATACGGAGACCTTCTGGTATCACTACACACCTTATACATGGGGAGTATCAATATATGACGACTGGTATTATTATGGCGGGGGCGTGTCGAGGTACAACTGGACGAGCGGCTTCGGCGGGTCTTACTGGTGGGGATATGATCCATGGTGGGATTACGATCCCTGGATGGGCTACGGGTGGAATTCATGGTATGCCCCCGGCGTGAGCTACGGCATCAACTATTATCTCGGCAGACCGTATTACCATTACCCGATGGCATGGAACAGCTGGTATTATCCAAGCTGGAATGCCTACAACCCTTACTTCGGATTTGACCATCATAACAATCCCTACGGGCCGGGATACAGGGATGACTACTATCACAATAACAATAATCATAATAACAATACGGGCTATAATCCTTCAAACCCTTACGATTCCCGCCATAGATCAGGTTATTCCACCTCCACGCGGAGAAGTTCGGGATCTCAACCCGCCGCTACCGGAGACAATACCGGGTCATCACAGACCGGCGACGGACGTAAAAGCGGCACCGGCACCTATACAGAACATGGCCGCAGAGGAGTCCCTGCAACGGATGGCGCTAAGCGTCGGGAGACAGAAATTCCCGGTGACACAAAGGTGAATGAGACAACGGTGCCGCGAAGGGGGACACCAGGTACAAAAACCGGCACGGCTCCGCGTACAACAACCGGGACAGCCGCTCCTGCTAATGAGACTACCACCAGGCGAAGCCCCGCGAAAATTGAAAAACCTGCCAGTGTCGTAAGGATCACCGAGCCTGAACAGCCCCGCCAGCAGACTCAGACCGTGGTAAGAACCAATAGACAGGTAAAGGAAACAACCATGCGACAGAGCCCGACAGGCAGCTCCTCCGCGACTGAACAGCCGACCGTCAGGAAAAGCAGTCAGTCAGGTACTGAGGAAAGTGCCGAAAGTACATCCTCTTCAGGCAATGAATCAGGGAAAACCGGTTCTTCATCAAAGGGGAGAAGGTAACCTGAAAGGAGCTCTTAATTTTTGGTACGAAATTTGTATAATATTTAGTATAACAAACGAAGGGCATAAAATGAAAAAATTCAGGTATATAATCCCGGTCATTCTGGTGATAGCCAGTTCGTGTACTTCACAGCTTTACACCGGAACCACTGATGATCTGTATTACAGACCATCTGATGAACCGGTAGTAGCAGTGCAGACTACTCCTGCCGGAACTACTGACCAGTACTACGATAACATGCTTGCCGGTGATACACTGATCGCTGACGACTATGTACCTTCAGAAGCATACCTTTCAGGAACAGGCACTGACGCAGCAGTAGTCAACAACTATTACGGTTCAAGCGCTGCAGAAAGGATTTATCTCTTTAATGACGGTTTCTATCCTTACTGGGATTACTACAGTCCTTTCTCATTAGGCATGTCCTACGGTTACGGTTTCGGCTCACGCTTCGGCTGGGGTTACCCTTACTACGGATTCGGTTACGGTGGATACAATCCTTATTACGGATATGGTTATGGCAGTTACTATGACCCATACTGGGGTTATGGTGGCGGTTACTATGACCCATACTGGGGTTACGGTGGCGGTTACCCGTACTACGGTTACGGTGGCTATGTGCCATACTACGGCAGTGGTTATTCGCCTTATCATAATGAAGGCTCCGGTAAGTATGTGGCACGCCGGGGAGGCTACAGTACTTCCACCAGGGGGGCATATACAACAGAGGGCGATGGCAGAATCAAATCAGGCATACCCACTGAAAGCAATTACTCAAGAAGGACCGGTTCAGCATCACCTGCAGCATCATCTGCACAAACCGGAACAAGCACCCCAACCAGGAGACCGGCAGCTGTATCTGAGAAAAGTACATATAACAGGCCTTCATCAGTTCCGAACAGCGGACTGACTAACGGACAGGGTTACACCCGCCGCGATCCTTCAGGAACCGGAACACCTCAATCCCGGGCCCAGGGCCAGACACAGAGTGTGAACAGACCTCAGTACCAGACCACAGAAAGGACATATACCCCTAGTTACAACAGCCCCAGGATGAGTTCAAAACCGTCTTACAACAACAGCCGCACCTCTGAATCGGTTCAGGGTACCACCAACCCCGGCAGAGGAACGACTACGAGAAGCAGTAGCGGAAGCAGTTCTTCAGGGTATACGCCCTCAAGATCTTCATCCTCATCTGTTCGGTATTCTTCTCCTTCCCGCAGCAGTTCAGGAAGCTCGGGCAGAAGCAGCGGCAGTTCTTCCTATTCCGGCGGCAGCAGAAGCAGCAGCAGCGGTTCATCATATTCCGGCGGCAGCAGAAGCAGCAGCTCAGGCAGCTCAGGAGGGTACAGTAGCGGAAGCAGCAGCTCAGGGTCATCTGGCAGCTCTTCATCCTCTTCGTCACACAGTGGCGGCGGAGGAAGCAGGAGATAAAATAAACAAATAACATTGACAGTTGTGTTCCTGAAAAACCGGAGCAGCAGACCCTCCATACTTAAAAAGACAGAAAAGATGAAAACAAGATTGATCCTTATAGCAGTTGTTTTGCTCCTGCCACTCAGTATGTCAGCGCAGAACATAGACGATGCTCTCAGATATTCCAAACTGTTTTATCAGGGTACAGCACGCTTCGATGGCATGGGCGGAGCATTTACAGCCCTGGGCGGAGACCTGTCTGCAATATCCCTTAATCCGGCCGGCATAGCTGTCTTCAGGTCAACTGAGTTTACTGTGTCGACACAGGTGAACTTTAAAGACAATAACGCCAATTTTTTCGGATACAACAATAAATCCCGGTCCTCACAATTCAACCTGGGCCAGATAGGCCTGGTTACTGCCATGACAATCGGGAACGGATCAGGCATTAAAAGTTTAAGTTTTGGTTATTCGTATAACAGGACCAATAACTTCAATTCGCATATAATAATTGACGGTATCAGTGATGCAAGCTCAATGGCTGATTACTGGGCTGACCTGGCAACCGGATATAATACCTGGGAGCTGAAGGACAATACCTCTGCCGGATATATGGCTTACCAGCAATTGCTGATTGATACCCTCTCAAACAGTTTTACCGATTACGCTTCAATTTTTTCATATTACGGAGAAGACAGCCCGGTATATGGCCAGCAGACAAGAAGAACTATTGATAATGAAGGCTCTACTGGAGAACACACTATCGTCCTGGGAGCAAACCTGGCTGATAAATTATACATCGGGGCAGGGTTTGGTTTGACTGCAATGAACTATACGGGTCATTACAAGCATACTGAAAAAGATGCTGCAAACAATGTTTTTGACTTTGTAGACTTTACATACACAGACCATTTTGACGCCGAAGGCTCAGGATGGAATTTCAAAATAGGAGCAATCTTCAGACCTGTGGAGATGATGCGGATCGGCTTCAGCTTCACTACGCCTACCTATTATACTATCGATGAATATTATTTCAGTAATCTTTCTTCTTACCTGGACCTGGACACTCCAAGTGATCCCACCGATGATTTCGAAGGTGTTACAGAAACGGATCCCAATACTTACCACTATGAATTGAATACCCCCTACAGGATTAACACAGGTATTGCATTTCAGATAGGGACTATGGCTCTTATTAGTGCTGACTACGAGTATGTTGATTATTCCAGCGCAAAATTCAGACACGGCGCGGACGGATACGATTTTATTCCTGAAAATGAGGATATCAGGCTCGAGCTTAAAGGTGCCAGCAATATCAGGGTAGGCGCTGAAGTAAGGTTCGGCCCCGCTTACATCAGGGGAGGTTACAGATATTACGGGTCAGCTTTCAAAAGCGGATCCCTTAATGAAGGTGCAGACTACAACGGCTACAGCGCAGGTATCGGATACAGACAGAACAAGTTCTATCTCGATCTGTCTTTTTCAGGCCTTATCAACTCGGAGAATTATATGATGTATCCCAGTGCATGGCTTGAACCTGTTAATATGCGCAATAATGATAAAAGACTTACAGCAACAGTTGGTCTGAAATTCTGACCATTATATTATTTCTGTTCTGATCTTATTGCCAGGGACCCCAGCAGCAATGCTCCGGTCCCTGGTCCGTTATTGAGCAGTACGTCAATAATACTTAACCCGGGGACGAATCCAAACCTTTCGGCAAAGACCTGGATATAAGGCATATCCTTATATTCATTAATACCCGAAGGCTGTTTGGGAGTTATAAGGTACCTGTAGTCTTTCGTGAGGGTACCCTCAGGCAGGTACTCTTCCGTAAAAGCTGTTTCTGTGGTAATACCTATCGCTTCAGTCACTGCTGAAAGTGCCTCAGTATTCAGGTCAAGAAGGAAGGTGAACGGCTTCCTGATCACAGAACCGATGGCATCAAAATAAAATTCATAAAACGGAGCGGTGGCATAAGCCGAGGTCAGGCTCCTGAGATGCAGTTCCCGCCAACGGCGGCTGTTGTCAATCTTAAGGTCCCTTAATGGTGTCTTGTGGAATGAGCCTCGCAGCACAGGCACGGTCAGCATCAGTGAGCCGTTTGCTCCGAGTATACGGCACCGGTTCCGGTAGGTCTGTTTATGATAATTCTCCCATTTTTCTATCAATACCTTTCTGCTGTGTGCAATAAGAAAGAAGTATTCTGCCGGAGGAAAGTAAGCTGTGGATAATAAGACTGCCCCTGTCATTACACCCTAGAGACTGTTTATCCTGCCTGCCGCAAAGCCGGCTCCGAAACCGTTGTCAATATTTACCACCGTAACCCCTGCAGCACAACAGGTTAACATGGCAAGCAGGGCGGAAAGACCTTCAAATGAAGCTCCGTATCCCACACTTGTGGGCACTGCTATGACCGGCATATTCACCAACCCGCCAACCACGCTTGCCAGGGCTCCCTCCATACCTGCAATGACTATTGCTACCCTGCATGCGCGAATCTCGGGGAGCTTGTCAACGAGCCTGTGGATGCCCGCCACTCCGGCATCATATATCCTTATGACATTATTCCCGAGCAACTCGGCTGTTATGGCAGCCTCCTCAGCAACAGGTATGTCTGAGGTGCCTGCCGTGATTACTGCGATACTGGTAAGCGGAGGTTCAATATCTTTCTTTTTAATACTGATTATCCGGGCTGTTTCAAAATAAATGGCATCAGGGAAAAATGGACTGATATAATCAAACATCTCCCTGGGGGCACGGGTGCCCATAATATTGTTTCCATGCTCCGCCATTACGGAGAAAATTGCCTTGACCTGTTCGGCCGTTTTGCCTGCACAGTATACGATCTCCGGGTACCCTGTCCGCAGCTCACGGTGATGGTCTATCCTTGCAAAACCGAGGTCACTGTACGGAAAATCGTGAAGCTTCTCCATAGCCTCATTTACACTTATTGATCCGTCACTGATGCTTTTTAATATTTTTTCCAGTTCTCCGGCATTCATTATTCTAAATGTTTTTGTTCATACTACCGCTGCGATAACCCTCGATATCAACAGTTATATATTTGTAACCCATGTTTTTGAGAGCAGTAATTATCTTTTCTCTTATACTTGCTTCCATTATTTTGCAGAAGAACTCCGTTTTGCACTCAATGCGTACCAGATCGCCGTGCACCCTGATACGCGAACCTCCGAAGCCAATTCCGTTAAGGAAGATTTCGGCTTCTTCGGCCTTCCGGAGTTCACCTGGAAGTATAGAAGTGTCATGGGGAAAGCGTGTCAGCAGGCAGGCATTAGACGGTTTATCGCTAACGTCCAGACCTGCTTCCCGGGCGAGTGCCCTGATCTCATTCTTGGTAAGACCTGCCTCCAGAAGAGGGCTTCGTATTCCTAACTCCTCAAGAGCCCTCATGCCTGGCCTGTAGTCATTGACATCATCAGCGTTTGTACCGTCAAATATGACTGAAATTCCTGCCTCACCGGCAGCTCGCCTGACAACACCCATCACCTCCGTCTTGCAGAGATAACAACGGTCAGGAGGGTTGCCCCTTACTGTTTCCGGGATACCCATCCTGATTGTCCTGTGCATAACCCCGTGCCTGCTACAGAACTCTGCTGCCTCTTCCACCTCAGATACAAACATATATGGAGTACTGACCGTGACTGCCATTACCCTGAGCCCGCTGATACCTGAGGCAACACTCACAAGAAAAGTGCTGTCGGTGCCTCCGGAGAGAGCTATAGCAGCTGCCCCGGCGTCAGAAAAGATTGTTCTGAGTTTCCTTAGTTTATCGTGTGGTGTCATATTCTTTTATAGCCAGGGCGGTTATCTCCTGAATGACCTGTTTCATAGGAATACCGGTCTCTGCAGCAATGGCAGCGCAGCGGTCAGCTTCAGGTTTTACGGAGACAAGACGTCCGTTGAAAAACGATTTTTTGATGACTGCTTTGCCGAAGCGTGTATCTATCTCCTCAAACTCGCGGTGAAGCGTCTCTTTCATGAACGGTTGTATCCTCAGGCCTATGGTAGTGGATTCACTGAACAGTATTTCCCTGACGGCTGTGATCTGGTGTTCTTCGCAGATCACGCTGATGGTCATTGCCGGCCGGCCTTTTTTCATTATCACCGGGGTGAACCATACATCACCTGCACCGGCGCCAAACAGCCTTGAAGAAATGTACTCCGACAGTTCGGGATTCATATCGTCAACATTGCACTCAACGATAAAGGCCTGATGCCCTGTCATAATATTTTCAGCCGTTTCAGCGAGATATACCCTAAGGATGTTAGGCCTGGCGGGATTGTTCTTCTGGCCTATGCCGTAGCCAGTAGTATTAATGGCATATTTCAGTTCTGCAGGAGCAGGTTCGGCCAGGGCGGCAAGAATGGCTGCACCTGTGGGCGTGGTAGCCTCGAAGTCTACGCCGCCGGTATGCACCGGGAACCCTGTGATGATTCGTGCTGTGGCTGGCGCCGGCACAGGCAGAAGACCGTGCTCGCATCTGACCATCCCGCTTCCAAGCTCAATATCAGAGACATAGACCTTCTCTACCCCAAGCTCAGTGAAGCATATTGCTGCCCCAACTATATCTATAATGGAATCTATGGCGCCTACTTCATGAAAATGTATCTCCGTGACTGGTTTGTCATGAATGGCAGCTTCCGCCTCAGCAATGAGAGTAAAGATCCTCATTGACAGTGCAATAACCTCAGAAGGCAGAGAACTGCCGGTAATTATTTTCTCTATTTCATCCAGATGCCTGTGTCCGCTGTGACGCATATGACCCTCCTGGTGTTCATGCTCATGTCCGGCGCTCTCTTCAATGATCACACTCACCCTGGTACCCGAAATACCGTGCCTCTGGTCACGGGTAATGTCCAGCTTCCATCCGTCGATATTAAGTTTTTCCAGACCACTGATCAGGATGTCACTGCGGACGCCCAGATCGAGCATTGCGCCCAGGTTCATATCACCGCTTATTCCTGAAAAGCAATCGTAATAGAGGATCTTCATTATTTTAGTTTTTTTAACATTTAGGTCATCACTGCTAATAAGGCGGTACGGCAGTGCTCTCAGGCCGCTAATATAAGAATACGGGAGCGATATATTAAAAAAAATGTTTATTTTG
The DNA here is from genome assembly GCA_963828395.1 of uncultured Bacteroidales bacterium. GTDB lineage: Bacteria > Bacteroidota > Bacteroidia > Bacteroidales > VadinHA17 > SR-FBR-E99. Next base: position 645,475 of record CAWHED010000001.1, on the reverse strand, counting down.
CACCTTCGTTTTTTGGGGTAATATTTCAGACAGAAGGTAATGAAAAGAAGACATTTTTTGCGCAGCTCGCTTGGAGCGGGTGTGGCCGCCGGAGCCCTTATGAGCTTTGGCGGTTATCAGAGGGTTTTAGCGGGCAAACGTAACCCGGCAGGCCCCAGCTATGACCTTATTGCGGTAATGAATGGCGAGCCGGCTGAAATGTTTGATATGGGCATCCAGGCCCTTGGAGGGATGGGCTCTTTCGTCAGCAAGGGACAAAAGGTGCTGGTGAAACCCAATATAGGATGGGATGTGGTGCCTGAAAAGGGCGGAAACACTAATCCTGCCCTCGTTAAACGTGTCATTGAACATTGTCTCAGAGCAGGTGCCAAAGAAGTTTATGTTTTCGACAATACCTGTGACGACTGGATGAGATGTTATAAGAACTCCGGAATAGAAAAGGCGGTAAAAGATGCCGGTGGTAAAATCGTACCGGGTAATTCGGAGAGCTATTACCAGGAGATCGCAATACCCAACGGCAAAATGCTTACAAAAGCAAAGGTCCATGAAAAGGTGCTCGAAAGCGATGTCTTCATAAATGTCCCCATCCTGAAAAACCATAGCTCCACCAGGATAACCGGAGCACTGAAGAATATGATGGGCGTCGTATGGGACCGCGGCTACTGGCACAGTAATAACCTTAACCAGTGCATCGCAGATTATGCGCTCTTTACCAAAAAACCCAGCCTGAACATCATGGATGCATATAACGTCATGATGCGAAACGGCCCGAGGGGTGTGTCAAAGGACGACCTGACAAATATGAAGTCACTTCTGATTTCTACTGATTGGGTGGCACTTGATGCTGCAGGTGCAAAAATGATGGGATTGGACCCCGCCAGAATAGAGCATCTTGCGATTGCCGCAGGAATGGGCATCGGTAAGATTGACCTCGCAACACTGAACATCCACAGAATTAAAATGTAGGAGTTAATGCGATCCTCAGCCCTGAAACATATTCGTATAGTCTTTTCTTGCTTCGTTCTGCTACTGCTTTCCCTTCTTTTTATTGATTTCAGGGGAATTGTGCCTGAGAATCTCTTCGGCCCGCTTCTTTACCTTCAGTTCATTCCCTCAATGCTGAAATTTGTCATTGCAGGTGTCGTGACAGCGACAGGATTTATTGTTGTATTGGCTCTGACCCTGCTGACAGGAAGAACATACTGCTCATTTCTTTGCCCTCTGGGTATTTCCCAGGATGTAATCAGCAGGATAGGAGGTATGTTCAAGAGACGTTTCCGCAAATATGCGTACAAGAAACCCTATACAATCCTCAGGTACTTTATCCTTGTTCTTACTGCAGGGATACTTCTCCTGGGAGGGGTATATGTACTGACTATGCTTGACCCTTACAGTACGTTCGGCAGATTTATGACCTTTTTTGCCAAGCCCGTTGTGCTCGTGCTGAACAATCTGCTGGCTTCACTTTTCGGTAAGTTTGACATCTACACTCTCTTCAAGGTTGACATAAAGCCTTATGAACTTGCAGCTTATGCTATTCCTGCAGCGTTCCTTGTGCTTATCGGATTTTTGGCATTCAAGCACGGCAGGCTTTACTGCAACACTGTTTGTCCGGTGGGAACATTTCTTGGTTTCCTCAGTAAAATATCCCTCTTCAGGATAAGGTTTGACGAGGCTAAATGCAGCCGTTGCGGAAGGTGCGCAATGGCCTGCAAATCATCATGCATCGATTTTCTGAACAAACATATTGATTCAAGCAGGTGCGTCAACTGCTTCAATTGTATCGAGACCTGCAGCGAGAAGGCAATGTCATACGGTCTGGTGAGGATCAAATCTTCCAAAGCGGCGGATGAACCTGATGCTTCGAGGCGCAATTTTATTACAGGGTCTCTTATTTTGCTTGCCGGCGGCTCCCGGATGGTCAGAGCCCAGGACACCATTATTGTTCCAAAAAAAGAATCAACAGTAAAGGAGGACAGGCTGTACCCTGTATCACCTCCCGGATCAATAGGTATTGAATCCTTCACTGCAAGGTGCACTGCATGTGCTCTTTGTGTTTCAGCCTGTCCCACCAGCGTCCTGCAGCCCTCGGTAAGCGAGTACGGTGTAGCAGGTATAATGCAGCCAAGGATGGATAATCACAGAGGTTTCTGTAATTATGAATGCACAATCTGTACAGAGATCTGCCCCACCGGGGCCATCATGCCACTAATGCTTGAGGCTAAAAAACTGACTCAGATAGGCAAAGCCGTATTCATCAAGGATAATTGTATAGTTGAAACGGAGAAAACCAATTGCGGAGCCTGTTCTGAGCATTGCCCCACAAAGGCATGTGACATGAAGCCTTATGAAGGCAAGCTTCTCATACCTGAAGTTGATGATAAAATTTGTATCGGTTGCGGGGCCTGCGAATACGCCTGCCCGACAAAACCGTTCAAGGCCATTTTTGTTGACGGAAACCCTGTTCATGAGGCTGCCAGCAAACCTAAATCGAAAGTGCTGGAATCCGCTCCGGGTGATTTTCCTTTCTGATATCCCGTGAATTTGACAAATGCTGTCAGTTACAGACAGAGGATGTAAAGATAATTTTCTCTTTCCCCGGGGTGTGTTTAAATGTTGTTTAAAAACCCTAAAACATGATATTTATCTTTTGAGGCAGTGTTAAATACGATTACTTTGCGCAATCATTTCCATTGGCAAATAAATTTTCACTAATATGAGACCAACGCGCATTGAGCATATCGGAATTGCAGTAATTTCGCTTTCAGATGCCATCCCGTTTTACGAAAAGGTTCTTGGTCTGAAATGTTACAATATAGAGGAAGTTGCAGACCAGAAAGTAAAGACTGCCTTTTTTATGGTTGGCCAGACCAAGATTGAGTTGCTGGAATCAACCGATCCTGAGGGACCGATAGGTAAATTCATTGAGAAAAGGGGAGAAGGGATACATCATATAGCATATGCCGTTGAGAATATTGAAGAGAGGCTTAAGGAAGCCGAAGCTGCCGGCGTCAGACTGATAGACGCTGCACCACGTCAGGGAGCTGAAGGACTGAGCATTGCTTTCCTCCATCCTAAGTCAACGTTTGGTGTTCTCACGGAGTTTTGCGAAGACAAAAACAGGGATAATAATAAACTATAAGGTTAAATGAATAGCCAGGAAAGAATTAAACAACTCCTTGACTTCAGGGAGAAAGCGCGAAAGGGTGGCGGTGATAAACGCATTGAAGATCAGCACTTAAAGGGCAAACTTACGGCCAGGGAACGTATTACAATGCTCCTTGACGAGGGAAGCTTCGAGGAATATGACATGTTCGTCACTCACCGTACCGAAGACTTTGGTCTGGCTGATAAGAAGTTTCTCTCTGACGGTGTGATAACGGGTCATGGAACCATTGACGGACGTATAGTATTTGTGTTTGCACAGGACTTTACAGTCTTTGGCGGCTCGCTGTCCGAGACATATGCGCAAAAAATTTGCAAGATAATGGATCAGGCCATGAAAGTGGGGGCACCGATCATTGGCATAAACGACTCAGGCGGCGCCAGGATACAGGAGGGTGTTCGCAGCCTTGCAGGTTATGCCGAGATATTTGAGCGTAACATTCTTGCCTCGGGCGTTATACCCCAGATTTCAGCCATCTTCGGCCCGTGCGCCGGTGGCGCAGTCTACTCTCCTGCACTTACCGACTTTACCATCATGGCCCGCAAAAGCAGCTACATGTTCGTTACAGGACCCAGAGTCGCAAAATCCGTAACAGGTGAAGATATCACTATCGAAGAATTGGGAGGAGCAGATATGCATGCCACAAAATCCGGCGTGGCGCATTTTGTCGTAGATGAGGAGGAAGATGGTTTGATGCTTATCAGAAAACTTCTCTCCTTCATGCCCCAGAATAACCTCGAGGAGCCTCCGCAGACTGAATGTGATGACCCTGACGGCAGGTTTGAAAATGATCTCAATGACATTATACCCGAAAGTGCCAACCAGCCTTATGACGTCAAGGAAGTTATTGTAAGAGTCGTTGACTATGGAGATTTTCTTGAAGTGCATGAAGCCTATGCAAGAAATATTGTTGTGGGATTTGCGAAATTTGACGGTATGCCTGTAGGTATAGTGGCCAATCAGCCTGCCTACCTTTCAGGGGTCCTTGATATTAAGTCATCACGCAAAGCAGCGCGCTTCATCCGCTTTTGCGATGCGTTCAATATCCCTATTGTGACTTTTGTTGATGTGCCGGGCTTTATGCCGGGCTCTGTCCAGGAGTACGGCGGTATCATTATCCACGGAGCCAAGCTTATGTTCGCCTATGGCGAGGCAAACGTACCGAAAGTGACGGTTACACTTCGCAAATCATATGGAGGAGCCCATTGCGTGATGTCTTCAAAGCAGCTCAGAGGTGACCTAAATTATGCCTGGCCTACCGCAGAGATAGCTGTGATGGGCCCACAGGGAGCAATTGAGGTCCTCGAAGGAAGAACAATAAGCGAAATAACCGATCCGGCAGAACGGAAAAAATATGTTGCAGATAAGGAGGAAGAGTACCGCTCAAAGTTTGCTAATCCTTATGAAGCAGCAAAATACGGTTATCTTGACGATGTGATTGAGCCAAGAAATACAAGATTCAGGATCATCAGAGCTCTGAATACCCTGTCAACGAAGAAGGATCCGCGTCCGATGAAAAAGCATAGCAATATCCCGCTTTAATAAGAATTGATATGGAAGAGAAAAAGGGTCTGAGAAATCTTTTCAGGGGGAAACAGGCAGTAAAAGACGACGCTCCGCTTATTGATGCAGGAGAATTATCCGCAGCAGTAGCCATGGCCTTATACCTGCATTTTGGGGAAATGCATGATGTTGAAAGCGGCGTGATGACCATTAAACGTATCTCAAAGTTATATTCACCCTGGAGCTCGAAGCTCTATCACATGAGAAACCTGTAAGACCAATGTATCGCATCAAAGGATAGCCAAATGAAAGAATACAAATTCACGATAAACGGAAACCTGTACAAGGTTGATGTGCTGGATACGGAAGGTAACCTGACTAAAATAGAGGTTAACGGTACTGCCTACGATGTAGAGCTCATCCGGGAACCGCCTAAACTTATGCCGTTTAAAGTTCCAACCGCACATGTAAAACCGGGGAATGCCGGGTCACACCCGTCAGCCGGGCAGAGCGGCGGCCCGACGGTACAGGTAAAGGCTCCGCTGCCGGGAATTATTGTGCAGGTGCTGGTTAAGCCGGGTGATGAGGTAACAAAAGGCCAGAGCCTTTGCACCCTTGAAACAATGAAGATGGAGAATGCCATTAAGGCGGAGAACCCGGGAATTGTGGCTTCTGTCAAAATCACACCCGGACAGACAGTAAACCAGGATGAAGTACTGGTTGAACTCCGGTAGGAGTACTAATGCAAACAACGAAAAAAACTACCAAAAACAGCAGAGATGACACAGAGCGTGACCGGCAATGCCGGGCCAAAGGTCAGATCGGATATTGAAGTGACCCTTGAGTTAACCGGTTCAGGAGGCCTTGAGCTAACCATAAAATCAAAGGTTAAAAGCATGTACGGCAAAGCCATTGAAAAGCAATGCCGTGATCTACTCACTTTCTTTGGCGTTAAGAACGCCAGGCTCTCAGTCAACGACACAGGGGCTCTTCCTTTTGTCATTGCTGCAAGGGTGGAGGCAGCTGTAAGAACTCTTACAGGTACAACCACCTCTTTCCTGCCGGAAATGATTGCCGAAAATAATTATCCTTCATCAAAGGACAGGTTCCGCTTTTCACGACTGTATCTCCCAGGGAACAATCCGGGCATGTTCCTTAATGCAGGCCTCCATTCACCTGACGGTGTAATTCTTGACCTCGAAGACTCTGTTGCCCCGGATAAAAAGGATGAGGCAAGAATACTTGTCAGAAATGCTCTCCGTTCAGTGAATTTTTACGGCGCAGAAAGGATGGTACGCATTAATCAGGGTGAACGCGGCCTCGCGGACCTTGAATATGTCATTCCTCACAATGTGCATCTTGTCCTTGTTCCGAAATGTGAGAATGCTGAAACACTCAGGACAGTTGATGAAAAAATAAAGGAATTAAAAAAGAAGGAGGGTCAGACCGAAACGGTCTTCCTGATGCCCATCATAGAAAGCGCGGGAGGCGTCGAGAGGGCTTATGAAATAGCTACTGCGACAAAGAGTGTTGTTGCTCTCGCCATAGGCCTCGAGGATTATACGGCTGATCTTGGCGTCCAGCGCACGAAAGAAGGCAAAGAATCTCTCTACGCCCGTAATCGCATTGTTGTCGCCGCGAAAGCTGCCGGCATACAGCCTATTGACTCCGTATTTTCAGATGTGGGTGATATGGAAGGGCTGCTTGATAATGTACTGTCATCAAAAGCCATGGGCTTTGAAGGAATGGGGTGCATTCACCCCCGGCAGATAGCAGTCATAAGGGAAGGTTTCTCACCGGACCCTGATGCGATTGAAAAAGCTAAGAAGATAATTCTCGCATACCGTGATGCCCTTGACAAGGGCCTCGGTGTTGTCGCCCTGGGTTCAAAAATGATCGATCCGCCTGTGGTGGCACGGGCAGAGAAGACAATAAACCTGGCTGTAAGGCTGGGGTTATTGTCTGACAAATGGAGTGAAGAAGAGGTTAAGGAATAATATAAATGCAGACCTGGTCATGAAAATGGTTAAAAATGCCGCCGGACGCATGGTTCCGGATGAAATCAACGGGCGAGAGGCCATCCCTTTCAAGGGTGTGGGTAAGCACCGGCCTGCAGGCCGGAAATACGCTCCTCCGGTACCTACATGCATCGACTACCCGGAGGATAACAATAAGGTAGTGGCTTCCCTGCGAGAGGCCCTTGAACTATGCGGACTGAAAGACGGGATGACCGTTTCAACACATCATCACCTTCGTGACGGTGACCTGATAAGCAACCAGATATTTGACATTGCTGCCTCAATGGGCGTCAGAGACCTTGTCTGGCTCCCTTCAGCATCATTCCCATGCAATGACCCTGTGATTGAGCACCTGGAAAACGGGACTGTCAACCGTATCGAAGGAAGCATGAATGGACCCCTGGGCAGGTTCGTTTCAGAAGGAAGGATGAAAGGTATGGCGGTGCTGCGCTCACACGGCGGCAGGGTACAGGCCATACAGGACGGCGAGGTGAAGATAGATATAGCCGTGCTGGCTGCTCCGGCTGCCGACGCATACGGAAACGCAAAAGGCACCGGCGGACCGTCAGCTACGGGAGTGCTGGGATATGCCAAGGCTGATTACCTCTATGCTGACAAAGTAATTGTAGTCACAGATCACCTCGTTGACCTGCCCTGCTTCCCGATGGAGATTGAAGGCAACTACGTCGACTATGTGGTTGTTGTTGACAAGATAGGTATACCTGAAAAAATTGTTTCCGGAACAACACAGATCACCAAAAGCCCTGACAGACTCCTTATTGCCGAGCTGACGGCATCATTCCTTGAGAAATCCGGTCTGATGCATGACGGAGCCACCATGCAGGCCGGAGCAGGTGGAACAAGCCTCGCCATCGCAGTCTTTGTCCATGAGATGCTCAGGAAAAAGGGATGGAAGTTCCGTTTCGGCTTCGGAGGCAGTACAAAATATATGGTGCAGATGCTGGAAGAGGGTCAGATGGGATATATTCTTGATGCCCAGGCGTTTGATCTGGATGCCGTAAGGTCAATCGAGCAAAACCCAAATCATATACCGTACCCGGTATTCAATGCATATAATTACCATTCAAAAGGTAATCTGACCACAATGATGGATATCATGATCCTGGGCGCAACAGAGATCGATACTGGCTTCAACGGTAATGTGGTGACCCACTCTGACGGGCTCCTTCTTCACGGGATAGGAGGGTGGCAGAACTGCCTCCATGCCCGTAACGTGATAATCCCTGTTCCGCTTTTCCGCGACAGGATACCTGTCATCGTTGACCATGTCACAACTTTATGCGGCCCCGGTGAACTTATTGACGTCATCATTACCGAGCGGGGCATTGCCATCAACCCGCGGAGACAGGATCTGATTGACTCTGTAAAAGGCAAGGGACTGCCGCTGGTAACCATTGAAGAGCTTAAGGATACTGCTGAGAAAATTTGCGGAAGACCTGAGAAAGCAGCATTTGACGAGAAGGTAGTGGCTGCTATCAAATGGGTTGACGGGACAGTAATTGACGCTGTCAGGAAAGTAAAGAATTAAACGCTGTTGAAATGATCAGATACAAATGCCAGGTTTGCGGTTATATCTATGACCCTGAGGCAGGCGATGAATATGCCGGGGTTCCTCCCGGCACACCATTTGAAGACCTGCCCTCAGGATGGGCTTGTCCGGTATGCGGTGCTCCTGCCGATGATTTTGAAGAATACGATTAGGAACGTTCTTCAGGTATATGCCTGAGAACATCCATCAGCAGATCCCAGAACATCTGTACAGTTTCGATCTCAATCCTTTCCTCGGGAGTGTGAGCGCCCCTTATGGTAGGACCGAAGGAGATCATATCAATACCTTTGTATTTTTCAAGTATCAGACCGCACTCAAGTCCTGCATGGATTGCTTTAACCTGCGGCACCTTTCCGAACAGCTTACGGTATGAATCTATCATGAGCCTCAGGATAGCGGAGTTCATGTTCGGCTTCCATCCGGGATAACCATCTGAGTGTGTCACCCTGGCGCCGGCAAGGTCGAAGCTTGCCTCAGCCTTCATCGCAGCATAATGCCTGGCTTCGTCAGAAGAGCTCCTCTGGGTTGTAACGACATGGATCATTTTGTCTTCAGTCAGGCGTATAGTCGCCAGGTTACTCGATGTCTCAACCAGGTCAGGTATTTCTTTTGACCAGCCCAGCACACCATGCGGAACAATGCTTAGTGCGCTCAGCAACTTGTGTTGCGTCTGAGGATCGATCACTGCTGACGGCAGGTCTGCAGGTGTGGCTGAGACCTTAAGGTCAGGCTCAAGAGCACCGTACTCATCACGTATCAGGGTATTGTATACCGCTGTGTCTGCAAGGATCAGTTCTTCATGAACGGGATTGAAAGTGATGGTGAGAAATGCTTCCCTCGGGATGGCATTTCGCAGGTTTCCTCCGGTGAAATTGCTGATCTGTATGTTGTATTTTTTTTCAAGATCCTGTAACAGCCTGGCAATGATCTTTATGGAATTACCGTAACCCTTATGTATCTCGTCACCCGAATGACCACCGTGAAGGCCGGTAACAGAAATATTCATTGCCCTGTGCCCTGCCGGTACCTTTTCAGGTGTATATGGGAGCATCGCCTGCGTATCTATTCCTCCGGCACATCCTATAAAGAGGATGCCCTCATCCTCTGAGTCGAGGTTGAGCAGTATGCGTCCGGTGAAAAAATCAGGTTTCAGGTTTATTGCACCTGTCATCCCTGACTCCTCATCCACGGTGAACAGGCATTCAATGCGTCCACTCTGCAGATATGGCTCGGTAAGCACGGCCATCTGTGCGGCAATACCTACCCCATCGTCCGCACCAAGTGTCGTGCCGCTGGCACTTACCCACTTCCCGTCGACAACAGGGATAATTGGATCCTCCGTCCAGTTATGAGGATGTGAAGCATTTTTCTCACCTACCATATCAAGATGACTCTGCAGGACCACCGTGCTGACATGCTCCTTGCCCGGATAGGCTTCCCTGATTATAAGAATATTGCCAACACCGTCTTCTTTGGCCTCAAGGTTATGATTCTTTGCAAAATCAAGCAGGTATGCCCTTATCTTTCCTTCGTTCTTGGATAGCCGCGGTATCCTGCAGATCTCTTCAAAGTATCCCCACAGCTTCCTTGGTTTTATTTCCCCCAGTTGAACCATTCATTCTTTGTATTAAAACTTCACAGAATCTTTTGAAGCGGCAAATATAGTTTTTTTCCTGTGTAACCTTCATGAGTTTTTATCTGCAAAAGTCTTTTTTTTAACACAATAAAAACTATATTTTTACGCGGTAAGGAATAAAACAAACAAAATCTCACAGAATATGGCTAAACGGATGATTGTAGCACTGCCGGGTGACGGAATAGGTGCCGTGGTACTTAAAGAAGCCGTACGTGTCCTCGATGCGGCAGGTTTTGATGCAGAATATATCTATGGTGACATCGGTTGGGATTTCTGGTGCAGTGAAGGAAATCCCCTGCCTCAGCGGACGATCGATCTGATCGCTGAACACAAGATTGCACTTTTTGGTGCAATAACATCCAAGCCAAAGGATGAAGCTGCAGCCGAGCTCTCGCCGGCACTGCAGGGCAAGGGCTTTGCCTATAGCAGCCCCATCGTAGGCCTTAGACAACATTTTGGCCTTGATATCTGTGTGAGGCCATGCCGGAGTTATAAGGGTAATCCCCTCAACTTCATTCGCCGCGGTAAGGATGGCAATCCCGAAGAACCAATGGTTGACGTGGTAATATTCCGCCAGAACACCGAAGGGCTTTACGGAGGTGTCGAGTGGTCAAACCCTCCCCAGCAGGTGTATGATGCCCTTATGACACACCCCAAATTCCGTGAGAATTTCGGTTGGTGCCCCAAAGAGGAGCTGGCTGTGTCAACACGTATCTTCACAAAGAAGTATACCGAACGCATTGTGAGAGCTGCCTTTGACCATGCTGTAAAATATGGATATAAATCAGTGACGGTTTGTGAAAAGCCTAATGTAATACGAGAGACATCAGGACTCATGTGGAAGATTGCCAGGGATATGCAGAAGAATGAGTTCCCGGCTATACAGCTGCATAATACCAACATCGATGCGCAGATGATGTGGCTCACGAAGAATCCTGAGGACTATGGGGTCATTGTTGCTGGCAACATGTTTGGCGATATAGCCTCCGACGCCTTTGCAGGACTGATTGGCGGTCTCGGCTTTGCCTGCAGCGCCCAGTTCTCGGAGGATGGCATCGGTGTCTTTGAACCTACCCACGGATCTGCACCGAAATACGCCGGTTACGGCATTCCCATCGTCAACCCCATTGCTATGATCGAGTCGGCATGCATGATGCTTGATTATATCGATGAAAAGGATATTGCTGCCCGCATCAGGAAGGCTATAGCCGGGGTGATTGAGGAAGGCAAAGTCAGAACCTATGATATGATGAAGCTTTCAGGCAAGCCTGAGGTGGTCACCATGGGAGCAGCCTCTTCCATTCAGATGACTGATGCGATTATTGCACGCTTATAGAACCAGCCATGACAGAAGAAATAAAAAAACTGTGGCCTGAGCTGGAGTGGATCAAAGACCCCGGTCTCAGGGAGAAAGCAGCCCGGACATGGGAACTGGCGCTTGAACGCAGTGTGCTGACGGCCGGTGACCTGAACCGTATACCCTTCACCTTGCTTTGCGGTCCCGATCTTAAGGTGACCTTCATGGATCACAAGAGGTGCGTTGTACATGTTGCGCGTGAAGCCGGGGAAAAGATGAACCAGTTCTTCAAGGATGAACTTCCGGTGAACATGGATGTGCTTATTGCCGGAGCGATCCTCGCTGATGTTGGCAAGATGCTTGAGTATGAGCTTGACGCGCAGGGTAAGGCTGTGCAGGGTAAATACGGGCAGTACCTGAGGCATCCGTTCTCAGGCGTCAGCCTGGCAGAGGAATGTGGTGTGCCGCCCGAGGTGTGTCACATAATCGCCGCCCATGCTCATGAAGGAGATCTTGTTAAGCGCACCACGGAAGCATATATAGTGCATCATGCCGACTTCATGACCTTCCTGCCTTTCAAGAGTCGACTGATAGTATTGTAAGAGCCGATTTACAGCTCCTTACCCTATGCCCTATGCTGCTTGCCCCATGCTATTTGACTGGATTCATGGCTTTGCGAACGTTCTCAAAGCCCATTTTGTCAACCTTGCGGTCATAGGTCATGAGACCGTTTGTCTCTGTCTCAACATCCGTAGTCTGAGTATACACTGAAGCGCTTAATCCCTTCACAGTTACCAGGTCTCTGACGATGGCATAGAATTGCTCATATCTCCTCAGCAGATCGGTGCTGTCACTCATTTTCTGGTAACCCCAGTTCTTCTGCTCCCAGGTGTGACCCTGTACAGGGAGGCCGAGCCCGCCGAATTCGCCAAGAACAATTGCCCTGCCGGCCTCAGCAGCGGGTGCAACCGGATCGGGATAGTTGTGCACATCCCTGACATGACCGGTTCCGCGGTCAGTCCATCCTGAAGCACTGTTGACCAGACGCGTTGTGTCATAACCAGTAACATATCCAGTGACAGCCGGGGTGTCGTACTGACCCCACCCCTCATTGTAGATTACCCACATGATTATCGAGGGATTATTGAACTTCGTGTCAATCATCCTGCCAAGCTCTGCCATGAATTGAGCAGAATCACCCGCACTCTTTTTTATATCCGGATCATCACCCCCTATATAGTCATCACCACTTGGCATATCCTGCCAGACCAGCATGCCCAGGCGATCAGTGTGGTAGTAAAACCTCCTGTTCTCAACCTTGACATGTTTGCGCATCATATTAAATCCCATCTTCTTCAGCATCTCAATGTCATATTTCATTGCCTCATCAGAAGGAGGAGTGTAGATTCCGTCAGGCCAGAAGCCCTGGTCAAGGGGGCCGTTTTGCCATACAAAGCTGTTATTCAGCATTAGACGTGTGATGCCTTCTTCGGTGACACCAAGTGATACTTTCCTCATCCCTGCGTAAGAGCTGACCTCATCGGTAACTTTACCTCCGGTGATGAGCCTGATCTTCAGGTCATACAGAACAGGATTGTCAGGATTCCATAGTTTCGGATCAGCTATACCAATTGCTACAGGCATGCCTGCCTCACCCGAGGCGGTTCCGACTATTGTTCCATCAAGAGAAACAGTTACCTCGGCAAGTGAAGGCGCCATATCAATGGGAGGGCATCCCTCAGGTCCATTGCAACGCTCTTCCAGTACTGTGACCGACAGCTTACCGTTGTCAATATCCGGGATAATACGCAGGTCTCTTATCCAGGAAATGCCTGCAGGTTCAAGCCACACACTCTGCCAGATACCCGTAGAAGGAGTGTACCATATACCGCCCGGCCCGGAGACCTGTTTTCCTCTCGGCTGCCTTCCTTTATCAGTAGGGTCAGTCACCTTGACAACAATAATGTGTTTCCTGCTGTCTCCCAGGAAAGGTGATATATTACATGTGAAGGGATCATAACCTCCGCGGTGGTTCATTGCTAAATTATCATCGATCCAAACGGTTGTCTCCCAGTCGGATGCCTCAAAATTCAGTATAATCTGTTTGCTTTGCCACTCTTTTGGGAGTTTGAACTCACGTGAGTACCAGAGTGCCAGTGAATCTGTTATTCTCAGCATTACACCGGAGAGCGCCGATTCAACCGGGAAGGGTACAAGTATTTTCCCTTCCGGAGCCGGACGGGATTCTTCCTTTCTGCAGATGGTATAGTCCCACAATCCGTTGAGACTCATCCACTTCTCCCTTACCAGTCCGGGACGAGGATATTCAGGCCATGGGGCAGAGGGGTCAACCTTTTCACCCCATACAGTGAAAAGCGGACTTTCGGCTGGTTGCCATACCGGGCTTTTATCACCGGTGCATAAAGTCATCAAAAGAGCTGTAACCGGGACAGCCAGAAATACCTTAAACTTCATCTGGCAAATAATTTAATTTGTTCAGCCGAGTTTCATCTTCTCGACCTCTTCCATATTTCGCTCATGGTTAACGGCCTTACCCATTGGTGTGTAAAGCCAGTCAATAAGATCCTGGTACCTGGTCGTGATTTTACCGCGTACGATTTTCATCACTGAGTTCATCATGCCGTTTTCTTCGTTGAAGCTCTCATTGAGTATGCCCAGTGCCACCGGAAGCCATCGGTGCGGGAACATGTACCCGTATTTCCCGTTGATGCGGTATTCATTGATCTCACTCTCTATGAGGTTCAGCACGGCACGCTTGCCTTCCTCAGTAGTGGCTGACAGGTTACGCTCTTCAAGATAAAGCTTAAGTGCATGCTGATTGGGAACTATCAGTGCAACTGTGTAAGGTTTCTGGTTGTTGTAGAGCATGCACTGGTCTATGTACTCTGGACTGTTCTGTCATTGCTTCTTCAATACCCTCCGGGCTGAATTTCTCTCCGTCATCAGAAATCAGGAGGCTCTTGAAGCGTCCCAGGACATACAGGAACCCATCTTCACTCATGTATCCCATGTCTCCCGTATAGAGCCATCCATCACGTATTGCATCACTGGTTGCTGTCTCGTTCTTCCAGTAGCCCAACATAACATTTCCTCCCCTGAGAACTATCTCTCCCTTTTCACCTGTTGGCAGCGCGTTGCCGTCGTCATCACATATCTTAAGCTCCATATTGTTTACCAGATAACCTGATGATCCCAGCTTATGCCTTTTTTGACCGTTGGATGAGATAATGGGTGATGCTTCTGACAGTCCGTATCCCTGGAACATGGGAACGCCAATGGCATAGAAGAATCGCTGCAGTTCAATATCAAGCAGTGCTCCGCCGCCAATAAAGAATTCAAGCTCGCCGCCAAAAGCCTCACGCACTTTTGAGAAGAGTATCCTGTCAAAAAGGTCAAGCAGAGGCTTTTTGATCTTCTGTAATCCCATTCCTTTATTATATCCTTCCTTGTTGTAAGAATAGGCTATCTTCAGCGCAGTATTGAAGAGCATCTCGGTCACTTTACCTTTTTCCCTTATGCCTTTTTCAATGTTCTTCCTGAAGTTCTTGGCCAGCGCAGGCACACTCAGGAGTAGGTTAGGCTTGATCTCCTTCATGCAGATGGGAATGTTACGCAGGTTCTCCATGGGTGTTTTGCCTGTCTTCACCGAGGCGACGCTGGCTCCCTTGCCCATGAAGGCATAGATGCCCGCCGTATGGGCAAAAGAGTGATCCCAGGGCAGGATAAGGAGTGTCTTGTAGTGCTGCGGGATATCCATCAGAGTATATGCCTGGTAAACGTTGGTGACGTAGTTGCTGTGAGTGAGGATGATACCCTTGGGATCGGCAGTTGTACCGGATGTATAGCATATGTTTGCAGGGTCGGATGGAACAATGGATGCCGCAAACTCTTCAAAGGTCTTCCTGTTGACCGGATTATCAAGCCATTCACGCCCGGTTTTTCTTACTTCATTGAAATGTATCTGGTTATCAGCATATTCCTCCCTTGGATCCATAAATATAACCTTACCGATGGCGGGGCACTTGTCAATGACCTCGAGTATTTTGGGTGCCTGGCCGCTGGAAGTTATTACCATCTTTGATTCTGAGTGAATCAGCCTGAACTTTATCTCTTCAGGATTTAGTTTCACAGACAAGGGTATATTGACACCGCCGGCATACAGAATTCCCAACTCGCCTATCACCCAGTTGTTCCTTCCCTCGGCCAGAAGACTGATATGATCTCCCTTTTTAATGCCCAGCTGCATCAGTCCGGCTGCGAACTCATGAACCTGGCGTCTGACTTCCTGATATGTGGTCCCCTCATATTTTTCCTGGGGCTTTTCCCATAAATAAATATTGTTCGTATACTTCTCAACATTCTCTTCGAAGAACTGGATCAATGATTTCATCCGATTACCTTATTTTATGGTTTTGAAAAAGCAACCTAATTTAAGAAAGAATTCCTAAGCAAGGCTACCTTTATCATAAATTCATTGCTTTGTTAAGCCGATTCTTCTATCTTTATCTTTTATAATCTTGAAAAACTATCATTTATGAAGAGACTGATCCTCGTACTACTGGCCGTGATTATGCTCCTTACCCCTTCATGTGACTTCATGAAAAGCATTAATCCTTTCGGAAAGAAGAAACGGCAGACAGAAGCCCTGCAGAAGCAACAGGAGGCATACCGGGTTGCAGATTCTATACGTGTTGCAGAGGAACAGGCTGCGGCAGCTGATAAGGCCCGGCAGGAAGAGCTTAACAGGATTGCCGAACAGGAAACCGTCGAACTGGGGAATTACCACGTCATTGTTGGCAGTTTCCTTACACCTGCTTATGCTGACGAATGGCTTGGTCATATAAAAAATCTGGGTTATAATGCGCAACTGGTTGATATGAATGGCGGAAGGTGGCGTCTGGTATCGGCAAAATCATTTGCAACCCTTCGGGAAGCATGGAATTCGGTAAGCGGTATCCAGGAGAATATTAACGGGGAGGCCTGGGTTTATAAAAAAGAGTAAAGGCTACCGGTATACGGTTGCAGACCTGTCTGGTCCGACCGAGACTATTGTTATCGGCACCCCTGTTTCTTTTTCAATATATTCAATGTAGTTCCTGAGCTCTGCAGGCAGTTCATCCCATTTCTGAAATCCTGTGATATCACATTTCCATCCGGGCATGCTCCGGTAGTTAAGTGCTTCGATATCTGACAGACAGTAAGGAAGCTCGGAGACTGTCGCACCGTTGACGGTGTAAGATGTACATACCTTAACCTCACTGAAGCCTGACAGCACATCAGCCTTCATCATGAAAAGACGGGTCACACCATTGATCATGATGGCATATTTCAATGCCGGGAGGTCAAGCCATCCGCAGCGACGGGGCCGGCCGGTGGTAGCACCGTACTCATTACCGAGGTCACGCATCTTCTGACCGTACTCATCATTCAGCTCGGTCGGGAACGGACCGCTGCCCACCCTGGTGCAATAGGCCTTGAAGATACCAAAGACTTCTCCCGTGCGCCCGGGCGCTACCCCGAGGCCGGTACATGCTCCTGCAGCCACGGTATTTGAAGAAGTGACATAAGGATATGTCCCGAAATCAATGTCAAGCATCGTCCCCTGCGCACCCTCCGCCAGTACACGCATGCCCTTGCTGAGACTGCTGTCGAGGTAGTAATCTGCATTTATTGTTTTAAACTGCTTCAGGTACTCCGTCGCATCAAACCATTCCTCTTCAAGCTCCTTAAGGCTTTGACTCGAACCGTACCCTTTAAGCCTCCTTAGATGTTCGCTGACAAGTGCCTTATACAGGACAGTAAAATCTTTTCTGAAAAGATCACCCACTCTCATGCCACTTCGCGCTGCCTTGTCAGTATATGCAGGACCAATACCCCTCAGGGTGGATCCTATCTTTGAATCTCCCAGTGAGGTCTCATGGGCAGCGTCGAGCAACTTGTGTGTCGGCAGTATCAGGTGTGCCCTTACAGAGATAAGCAGTCTCTCAATCACTTTCCTGACGTCGATGCCCAGACTTCTCAACCTCATGGCGGAACACCACTGGATCAAGCACAAGCCCATTGCCTATTACGTTGATCTTACCCTCGTGAAAAATACCCGAAGGGATCAGATGAAGCACATGTTTGGTGTTATTAAATTCAATAGTATGTCCGGCATTCGGGCCTCCCTGGAAACGCGCAACAATATCATACTCCGGTGCTAACGCGTCAACTATTTTTCCCTTCCCCTCATCTCCCCATTGGAGCCCTAACAATATGTCAATCTTCATAATAGCTAATCTTCACCAGTTTGAAAAACAGTAAGCAATTTACAAATTAATTAAGATGATTTTCAGAAAGTAATCACTTGTTGATAAGTTCTGAAGACATGTTTCTCCAATAAGATTACTTTCCGGATTGCTTTCCGAAAATGTAAAGCGAGTAATGATGAAGCATGAAATCATTCTCTGTGCAGACGCTTTTAATTATCTCATTGATCCTTGGGTCCTGAAACTCGAGCAGGGCACCTGTTTCAGTGTCTATCAGGTGATCATGCTGTCCGGCCTGGTATGTCTTCTCGTATTGCGCCTGGCTGCGGCCGAATTTATGTCTGACCACCAGCTTGCAGTCGATCAGCAGCTCAATAGTGTTGTACAGAGTAGCCCTTGATACGCGGTAGTGCTTGTCATTCATGAAATTGAAAAGCAGCTCAATATCGAAATGTCCGTCCCTGGAATATATTTCATCAAGGATGGCAAATCGCTCCGGCGTCTTTCTCATCGAATGACTGCCGAGATACTCTGTAAAGATCTGCTTTACAATTGCCCTGGAGTCTTCACTGACCATTATTCACTTTGATTTAATGTTATTGTGTTCCCTGAAGATCCATTATTCAACGAACTCTTCAACTCTCTTCACGCTGGAAATACCCTTGACATTTGAAAGTTGCATGATAAGATTGTTCAGGTCACGGGTATGATGCACATACAAGTCGATAGTACCCTCAAATATTCCATTGTAAACAGAAACGTTGATATTACGGATGTTTACATTGAGCTCCATCGAAATAATATTTGTTGTCTCATTGATCAGTCCAAGTCTGTCAATTCCATTGATGCTTATCCTGGCCAGAAATGAGGCCAGCTTGTGAATTGTCCATCTGACCGGAATGATTCTGTTACCCTCGCTTGACATCAGCTTGACGGCAACAGAACATTTGGGTTTATGCACTACTATCGAATTATTCCTGTCGATGTATCCGACAACCTCATCACCGGGGATGGGATTGCAGCACTGTGCAATAGCGTACGAATCCCCTGTACTGTCAATATTTTCACGCAGCAGGTACGGGTGGCTTTTATCAATTGGTGTTGTTGCTGCCGTCGTCGTCTCCTTTTCCACGGGAGCTCTTTTGACGACTGTACCGACAGCAAGCTTCCAGTATTTTCTCAGGCTGCCTTCGGGTGCCTTTTTAAGCACCTTGCGTATATCGTTAAGGTTAATAAGTCCCAGGCTGATACGTGAATAAAGCTCATCCTTGTTCAGGAGGTCATAGTTGTCGAGCAGCTTCTTGATGATATCCGAATCGGGCAGGATGCCAAGTTCGCTGAGCTTCTCTTCAAGCATGTTTATGCCCTTTTGGATTCGGTCAGTGGATTCATCCTTGAGCACATCTTTTATAGCGTTCCTGGCTTTTGCAGTGTGGACATATTCAAGCCAGTCCTTCTCAGGCTTGCCAATATTTGAGGTTATGATCTCGACCTGGTCGCCACTCTGCAATGTCGTTGACAGGGGTGATAGCTTGTAATTTACCTTGGCGCCAATAGCCTTATTGCCTATATCGGTGTGTATCTCGTAGGCAAAATCGAGTGCCGACGCTCCTTTGGGCAGGTTGACAAGGAGACCCTTTGGCGTAAACACCATTATTTCCGAAGAGAACAGGCTCATCTTGAACTCATCGAGGAAGGTCATCGGGTCTGACATAGGGTTGGCGAGCATCTCACGGATATGTTTCAGCCACTTATCCAGTTCATTCTCTGACAGCGTGGTGTCGCCCTTGTATTTCCAGTGTGCGGCAAATCCCCGCTCAGCAATGTCGTCCATTCGCTGGCTGCGTATCTGCACTTCCACCCAGCGCCCTTCAGGCCCCATGACGGTCAGGTGCAGTGCTTCATAACCGTTTGATTTGGGCCTGCTTACCCAGTCGCGCAGCCTGTCAGGC
Organism: uncultured Bacteroidales bacterium; assembly: GCA_963828395.1. Taxonomy (GTDB): domain Bacteria; phylum Bacteroidota; class Bacteroidia; order Bacteroidales; family VadinHA17; genus SR-FBR-E99. The sequence continues at coordinate 626,064 of CAWHED010000001.1, read as the reverse complement.
TTAGGAGTGTAAATATCTGTTATGAGTGAATAGATCTGCCAGCACTGTGCCCTCTCACTCATTTCGGGGCCGGGCTCAAAGACTACCCTGACCGCCAGAAGATCAAACACCTCCTCGAAAGGGATGTTCTTTGACTGCATCTTCTTCCAGATGGAATAAATGGACTTGAACCTTCCGGAAATGTCAAAGATGATGTTGTTGTTATTAAGCCTGTCAATGATGGGGAGGCTGAACCTGTTTATGAGAGAAAGGTTCTTCTTCTCATCCATTTTGACTTTTTTCGCTATCTCATCATAGATGCGCGGATGCCTGAACTTGAAGCTCAGGTCCTCCAGTTCGGTCTTTATGGCGAACAAACCCAGCCGGTGAGCAAGGGGTGCATACAGGTATACAGTCTCTCCGGCAACCTTCATCCTCTTGTGCTCAGGCATTGAATCAAGAGTGCGCATGTTATGCAACCTGTCGGCTATCTTGACGAGAATGACCCTGATATCATCAGACAGTGTCATCAGCATCTTGCGGAAGTTCTCAGCCTGAAGTGAATTGGTTTCCTGGTTGTAGGTCCCCGAGATTTTTGTCAGACCGTCTATCAGCGATGCTATTTTCGGGCCGAACTCTTTGGAAATCTCTTCCAGCGGCACACCGGTGTCCTCAACGACATCATGCAACAGGGCAGCTGCAACAGACTTGGCACCAAGGCCTATCTCCTGGTTAACTATGCGCGCAACATTGATCGGATGAATGATATATGGCTCGCCGGAGTTACGATACATGTTGCGGTGTGCCTCGTTGGCAAAACTGAAGGCCTTGTCAATTAGCTCCCTGTCCCCGGGTTTATCACACCTGAATAAGTTGTCTCTCAGCAGGTTAAACTCAGATTCGATACGACTGACATCATCTGCAGTGAATATGTTAACCTTCTTCTTAACCATCAGCCATTATCCGCAACGGAAATTCAAAGATACTAAAATCGGGTTATTTCTTTTTGTGTCATTTCAGGGCAGGATGGTTACCGTGCCGGTTCTCTGTTCTGAATGGCCAGACGGCGTGGTTAGCTTCAGACTACACAGGTAAACACCTGAAGGCATTGGCTTGTCATTATGCCGGCCATCCCATCCTGCACCGTGGCTGCTGGTTTGAAAGAGAAGAACACCCGTACGGCTGTAAACCCTGAACTCATATTTTGAGGGAGTGAATGTAATAACAGGGAAAAATATATCATTCATGCCATCATCGTCAGGAGTAAATGCATTTGGCATGTAAATATTCTCGGTAGCCTTGACAAGAGTGATATTTGAACGGAAAAGAGGAACACCGGCCGGCGCCTCAGGATCAGCACCTGTGACATAATAGGCCACTGAGGATGATGAAACGGCGGAAGCAAACAGTGAGTAATCTTCTGACCAGAGGGTGTCAGAAACCATGCGAGCCACTTCTTCCCAACCCTGCCCGATGTCACGCCAGACGGAAAAACCGGCGTCACCGGCTGGCAGCGGATCATTCCAGATAAGATCAATATGTGTGCCTGATGTTGATGAGGAAAGGATAATATTCCTTGCGGGAGGTGATGAAGCAACTTCTCTCCCGCAATTATTCAGCGCTGAAATACGATACAGGTTGATGTTGTTCGTGTCTCCGGCAGTTACTGTGATGGTTACTGTACCATTTAATCCGGCTGCTGTACCCGTCATGGTCCATCCCTTTGATTCAGGCTTGTAACGTTCAGCAATATAACCCAGCATATCGGTTGCCTGGTCATAACTGCCTGTGACCACGAGAGCCCCATCTTCAACTGCAATGGCATCCGTCCTGATCCATGAGGGTGCTGTCTCACTTCCGGAGGTGACACACTGCATGTTGGAAGAGGAGAGGCCTCCGGTATTACCCGAGGCTGTTACGTAAAAACAGTAACGGGTTGCAGGGGCGTAATCTTCAAAGAAAAATGAGGTATCCGTAAGTGCAACACTCCCGAATAGTTCTGCCGGTGCCACGCCGGCACTCACCCATAGCTCATACCAGTCAGCCGGATGGGCCTGATTTATGTAACGGGTCCATGTTAGTTCGATCCGCTGCTTGCAGGAATCATTTTTAACTGCCATGTAAATGGTGCTCAGAGGGTTGCTTAGAGGGCTGATATTCAATGAAGAGTCCATAGCCGCAACTACATAGGTGATACTCAGATAACGGGCGGCTGAGAGGGTATGTGTGTATTCCATTATATATGGTGACCTGATGGTGTCGACAGCGTTTGCAGTACCGCTGCTGTAGATGTAAACAACATAACTGCTCACGTCGGCCGAGGGCGAAGGCAGCCACCTGATGGTTGCGTAACCGGTTGACGGGTCCACTGTGACATTATCAAGCTCAGGTGATAGAGGCTGAGTGACATCCTGCCCTGAAGCAGCCGGCATCAGACAGAAAAGAATAGGAGTCAGCAATATGAGCTTCAGCACATTCATTTTGCCCCGGCTATGATCTCAAAGGCACGATCAATATTAAAATACGTATTAAACAGCTCTTTTATTTTACCGGGGGTAATTGTCCCCACCGTCTCCACAAACCGGGCAAAATAGTCATGGCCGGTATTATAATCAATGATTCCTCTTATTGCCTCGGCACTGTTGAACGGACCGTCGAACATACGGGCAATCTCGCCCATGAAATGGTTCCGCACGATAGTCAGCTCGTCATGGCCGATCTCGTCTCTGCACAGCTTTGTTATCTCTTTCCTGATTTCCGTTATCGTCTCTTCGCGATAGTTATTGGCGACCTCGGTCATTATGGCAATATATCCCAGGCCGTGAAAAGCTCCTACCACAGAGTTGATCCCGTAAGTATATCCTTTCTCTTCCCTGATGTTTCGCATCAGCCTCGAACCGAAATATCCGCCCAGAATCATATTGGCAACCTGAAGCGCCTGGTAGTCCGGGTGATCACGTGTGATACCTTTCCATCCCATTCTAACTGCACTCTGCACCGAGTTCCCGACTTCTGCAAAAATACGCCCGGTTTTTGGAGCCTCAAACTCCAGTTCAGGCATCTCCGGCTTATGCCACACGCCAGTACCGTTTCCTGAAAAATACTTCTCAAGTACAGGCAATGCCTTCTCCGGGTCACGTCCGGCAACTGTAATATACATATTGTCAGGCCTGTAATGAAGCGAATGAAACTCACGGATGGCCTCGGTCGTTATGGCCTGGTAATCCTCCAGTTTAGTGACCCTTCCATAAGGATTATTATTTCCGCACAGCGCCCGGTAAAACTCTTCCCTCCCTATTACAGATGTCTTTTGTCTGCCTGTCAGGAAAGCCTGTACTCTTTTGTCGATCAGCATCCTGAATTCAGTCTCAGGGAAAGAGGGGTGAAAAAGCACTTCCTCAGCGAGAGCCGTCACTTCTTCGAGTTTCCTTGAAAGAGTGATCATAATCAGGCTGGCAGTCTCCTTGTCAGCTGAATGATTTAATACTGCACCGGTGCTGTCGATAAGATCATTGATAGTTATTGCGTCATGATTTTCACTTCCCTCAGTCAGCATGGCGTTGGCGGTGGAGGATGCCATATGCACTTTCTCCCTCCGCTGCCCTGCATCAGCGACAAACTCTATCCTGAGGAGGTCGACGGTGCCCTTACCAAGTAGATATACAGGTACGCCATTACTCAGGCTGACCTTTTCAGGAAACTCGGTTTCACCGGCAGAAGGGGTGATGATTTCAGGCGGTTGATGTATGATATGTTTCTTCATTTCACTACAGGAAGATAATAAATCACACTGCAATTGTCAGGAGTGAAGGTGCGTGCAGAACTGTCAATGATCTCTTCAGCAGTAACACTCATATATCTGTCAATTTCCGTATTAATCCCGGCAGCGTCACCCAGCAGCTCATGGAAAGCCAGGCTGAAGGCCTTATTTGCAGCGCTGAGATATGACATCAGCCTGAGTGATTCATAGCGGTTCCGTGCTTTTTCAAGCTCAGCGACAGTTACCGGTTCGGATGCCAGGATGTTCAGCTCATGCATTACTGCTGCCTCGGCCTTTTTTATGTCAGTTCCGCTTTTCAGCCTGCCGCTGAAAATAACCAGTCCCGGGTCAATCTCACCGGAGAGGTAGATGTCAGCATCACTGAACAACTCTTTTTTTCTCACCAGCAAGCCTGGAAAACGACCCGAGTCGCAACCCGAAAGGATATCCGTCATAAGATCGAGTATATAGAAGTCGCGGCTCTCCCTTCCTCCGGTATGAAAAGCCATTATTAACTGGGCGGCCGGAACATCACGGTAAACAGTGATCTCACGGTGTTCTTTCTGCTTTGGCTCCTCAGGCAGAACCCTGGCAGTTTTTTCTGATGAGGGTATATCACCGAACCATTTTTCTGCCATCCTGAAGACATCATCAGGCCTAGCGGTGCCTGCAACACTCAGAATTGCCGATGAGGGAGAATAGTGCCTGTGGTAAAACTGCCTGACACTATTGCTGTCAGCCTTTTCAATATGATCAATATCCTTGCCTATGGCGGCCCACATGTAGGGATGCACTTTATAGGCAAGCGGCCTCAGCAACAGGTAAATATCCCCGTATGGCTGGTTCAGGTACCGTTGCCTGAATTCTTCAGTGACCACACTCTTTTGTGTTGCCAGCCTGCTTTCAGACAGGTCGAGACTGACCATCCTGTCTGACTCAAGCCAGAGGGCGATCTCAAGATTGTTTGCAGGAAGGGTTATATAATAATTGGTGATGTCATTGTTGGTGAAGGCGTTGTTCTCACCTCCGGCAAGCATCACCGGCGTGTCAAAGACAGGAACATTATCGGAGCCCTCAAACATAAGATGCTCAAAAAGATGAGCGAAGCCCGTCGCCTCCGGATCCTCGTCCCTTGACCCTGCATCGTACAGGAGATTTGTCGTGACCATCGGCGTGCTGGCATCGTAATGTACGATCACCTTCAGACCGTTAGCAAGGGTGTGTCTTTCGAATTCAATCATGAGCACAAAATATTTCAAACTTACCAAAATAAACAGCTGCTCCTCATTTTATTCTATATTTGTGGGTGTCATCATCGGGGCGCTTTAATAATGTCAAGTTTGAACTCTCTGATAACAAGGAAAATAAAACAGCTCCAGTCTTTCTTTACTGAACAGCAAACCCTTCTTTATCTGCTTAGTTTTGTGGTGGGCCTCGCCAGTGCTGTGGCTGCAGTCGTGATGAAGAATGCCATTCATTATACACATGTCCTCTTCACACAGGGAATCATGAAAGGAGCAGGAGGTATCCTCTCGCTTGCTTATCCGCTGGTTGGCATATTCCTTACAGTGTTGGTTGTCAAATACCTTGTTCGTGACAATATCTCGCACGGTATCAGCCGTGTGCTCTCTGCCATCTCAAAACGCAAAAGCTACATTAAAAAACATAATAACTGGTCATCGATCCTTGCCAGCTCACTGACAATTGGTTTTGGAGGATCTGTTGGTGCGGAGGCTCCAATAGTACTTACCGGTGCCTCCATAGGATCAAATATAGGCCGTTATTTCGGGCTGAACTATAAGAATGTGACTTTGCTGCTGGGCTGCGGAGCTGCAGGCGCCATCTCAGGCATTTTCAAAGCCCCTGTCGGAGGCATCCTTTTCACACTCGAGGTGCTGATGCTTGACCTGACAATGTCATCCATCGTGCCTCTGCTCATTTCATCTGTCACAGCCGCCACAGTAGCCTATTTCTTCATGGGCAACGATGTACTGTTTTCATTCCAGGTAAGGGAAAGTTTTCTTCTGCGAAACCTGCCGTATTATCTCATTCTCGGGATTTTCTGCGGATTTGCGGGCGTATATTTCACCAGGGTGACTCTTGGAATTGAGAAGCTCTTTCGAAAGATCCGTAACATCTGGGTCAGAATGATTACCGGTGGCATCATACTCGGGATGCTTATATACCTTTTCCCGGCACTGTACGGTGAAGGATATGGTACCGTTATGGCTCTCCTTAATTCTCAGCCGGAAAGTGTCACCGGAGTAACCATGTTCGGCAATATTGCATCCGGGTCGTGGGCCTTCATGGCTCTTCTTGCTGCGCTTATTCTGTTCAAGGTTGTTGCGACTGCTGCCACCAACGGCGCCGGCGGAGTGGGAGGGATTGTCGCACCTGCTCTCTTTACAGGCGGTGTGGCCGGCTTTCTTTTCAGCAATCTCTTTAACCACCTCTTCGGACTGTCACTCCCTGAAAGCAGCTTCACCCTGGCAGGTATGGCAGGGGTATTCGCTGGTGTCCTCCATGCTCCCCTGACCGCCATCTTCCTTATTGCGGAGATTACGGAAGGTTATGGGCTCCTGGTACCTCTTATCGTTGTCTCCACCGCAGGATATATAACAACAAGAACTTTTCAGAAGCACTCTATTTATCACAAACAGCTGGCTGCAACCGGTGAACTGATCACACACGATAAGGACAAGGCTGCCGGTACCCTTCTCGACTGGACCAAAGAGGTGGAGAAAGATCTCCTGACAGTCAGCCCTGACGGCAATCTCGGCGACCTGGTGAAACAGATAGCCCGGTCAAACCGAAACATATTCCCTGTGGTTGATGAACTCAATGTCCTCGAAGGAGTGGTGCTGCTTGATGATGTTCGCGACAAGATGTTTGACTCTCAGCTGTATGATAAGATATACATCAGGGAGGTCATGACTATACCGCCTACCTATGTTGATATCCGTGACAGAGGCGATGCTGTGCTTGAGGCTTTTGAACGTACGGGTGCATGGAACCTGCCAGTGCTTGACCGGGGAGAGTATGTCGGTTTTATTTCCAAATCAAGGATCTTCTCTGCTTACCGGGAACTGCTTAAGCAGTTCTCGGACGAGTGATAAAACTCTGTTAATATTTAAGTATATTTGCCATTACCCTGCCTTGATTTCCGTTTCAGGAACAGGCAAAAAAAATAGAATTTAGACAATTAAGATGAAAAGAGACACCGCGATATTCGATATGATCGACCGTGAACGTGAACGTCAGACTGACGGATTAGAACTGATCGCTTCCGAGAATTTTGTCAGCCCACAGGTCCTGGAAGCTATGGGTTCGGTACTGACAAACAAGTATGCTGAGGGTTACCCCGGAGCCAGGTATTATGGCGGATGCGAGGTCGTGGACCAGGTTGAACAGCTGGCTATAGACAGACTGAAGCAACTTTTTGACGCCGAATATGCCAACGTGCAACCGCATTCGGGAGCTCAGGCAAACATGGCAGTATTTCTGACGGTGCTGAAACCCGGAGATACATTCATGGGTCTTAACCTGTCTCACGGAGGACATCTCTCACACGGATCTCCTGTCAACTCTTCAGGGATACTCTACAGACCGGTATCTTACGGAGTGAAGGAGGAGACAGGAAGGGTTGATTATGATATGATGGAAGAGGTGGCACTGAAAGAGAAACCTAAACTTATCGTCGGCGGAGCTTCAGCGTACTCAAGGGAATGGGATTACAGGCGGATGAGGGATATAGCCGACAAAATCGGGGCGTTACTGATGATAGACATGGCGCACCCGGCAGGACTTATTGCAGCCGGCCTCCTGGATAACCCCCTGAAGTTTGCTCATATCGTTACATCCACAACACATAAAACACTCAGAGGCCCCCGGGGGGAATTATCCTGATGGGTAAGGATTTTGTCAATCCGTGGGGAGTGACAACACCCAAAGGCGAGGCGAAGATGATGTCGGCTATGATAAATTCAGCAGTATTCCCGGGAATACAGGGAGGCCCTCTCGAACATGTCATTGCTTCAAAAGCAGTCTCCTTCGGCGAAGCGCTCACCCCGGAGTTCCGCCTTTATCAGCAACAGGTGAAAAAGAATGCCTCGGTGATGGCCGATGCCTTTATCAACCACGGCTATAAGGTCATATCAGGCGGAACTGACAACCATTCAATGCTGATTGACCTGAGAACAAAATTCCCCGACACATCGGGTAAAAAAGTTGAGAATACGCTTGTAAGAGCTCATATTACAGTCAATAAGAATATGGTGCCTTTTGATACACGCTCACCATTCCTTACATCAGGTATAAGGGTCGGCACCCCGGCTGTCACAACCCGCGGACTGAAGGAGCGTGATATGGCCCTCATTGTGAGCCTTATCGATGAGGCGATAAGCAATATTGATGATGAGACAGTAATAATTTCGGTAGGGGAGCGCGTAAAGACGATGATGAAAAACTACCCCCTGTTCACAATGTAGAAAACATAAACGGATGTTGTACCCATTTTAATCTGTGCCAGGTAATATATGAACGAGAAACTGATCTTTGTTGTTGATGATGATCCCATGGTAACAACCCTGGTAGAAAAGCGACTGGAGGCAGCGGGTTATAATGTGAGAACATTTGCCTATGGAGAGGAGTGTGTAGCTGCACTTGATGTAAGACCTGACCTCATAATACTTGATTACTGGTTCCTTAGAGAGGGTGCTTTACCAAAGAACGGGATGGAAGTGTTCGATGATATCAGCAGGATTACTCCCGGTCTGCCGGTAATAATGTTTTCTGCACAGGAGAATGGTGAGCTGGCGCTCGAGCTTGCCCGTAAAGGCATTGAGGATTATGTAATAAAAGATGCAAACCTGATCGGTAACCTTCTCTATGCAATCAAAGAGACCCTGCATTTATAACCCCGGCATCTGATGGAATGGTATATGTTTCCGGCTGTCGTGGCTGTCGGCTTGTTTGCGGGTTTTGTAAACACTCTTGCCGGAAGCGGTTCTCTTATTACCCTGCCTTTGCTTATGTTTCTGGGTCTGCCGGCCAACATCGCCAACGGAACCAACAGGATCGGCGTTTTTGTCCAGAGCGCAGTCAGCAGCTGGAGCTTTAAAAAACAGAAACTGTACACCGCCAGGGAAAGTCTATGGATGGTCATCCCTGCTGTCGCAGGATCATTTCTCGGTTCACTTCTGGCCGTAAGGATCAATGAGAGGATTATGGAACTGCTCATTGGCGGACTACTCATTTTCATGTTTTTTGTTATTCTCTATAAACCCGAAAAATGGGTGCGCGAACATGCTGCTGCATTGAGCAACAGGCGAAAGTGGTGGGTTTCGGTCATCTTTTTCTTTATCGGCATATACGGCGGGTTCATTCAGGCTGGGGTGGGATTCTTTCTGCTTGCTGCTCTGGTGCTGGGTGCAGGGCTGGGTCTGACAAAGGCCAATGCACTTAAGGTGGTCATAGTGGCAGCGCTGACCCTCATGGCTCTCATCGTATTTATAATCAGCGGGCAGGTTAACTACCTGTATGGGATTACCCTGGCCGTTGGGCAGGGTGCCGGCGGATGGCTTGCTTCAAAAGTTGCAGTCAGCTGGGGACCAAAAGTGGTCCGCATTATTCTGCTGGTGGCTGTGATGGCTTCAGCCCTTAAGCTTACCGGTGCAATAGACTTTCTGACTGGCCTGTTCTGAAAGCGGCACTGAGGGTCACCTCAGCTTGAAATTATAGGTTATGGTGCCTTTCTGCAGAAGTGGGGCATTGTCATTACTATCGAACTTTGCTTTCATTGCTGCATTCCGCGCTTCCCTGAGGAGATATTCGTCAAGTGTGGTTGACCCCTTGACCCCGGCAACAGCTTTGGTGACGTTTCCTTTTCTGTCAACAGAAATTTCAACAACGACAACGCCTTCACTCTGATTGTCATACCTGGGAACAGGAAGCGACTGGACTCGTCTGTCTCCAAGTCTGTATGAAGGAGCCCCATCACCAACTCCTCCGCCCGGTCCGTAATTACGTACGCCAACTGTTCCCGTCTCCACCCCCTGGTTTCCTTCACCACCGGCTACACCTTCGCTGGTACCTGATTCTCCTACATTACCGGCATTACCCAAAGCGTTTTGTGTGCGTTTATTTATCTGGTCTATCCTGCGCTGTTCCTCCTCACGCTTTAACCTTTCGGCGTTTTCTGCTTCTATGCGCCTTCGTTCAGCTGCAGCCTCTTCGCGCTTTTTCAGTTCCTCGGCAGTGGGTTCCACCTTTTTAACTACAGGAGCCTCCTCAAAATCCTGGGTGAGAATGGCATCATCCACTTCCGGTTCTGCCGCTGCGGGGGCAGGAGGCAAGGCTTCTGCTGCAGGCGCAGGCTCAAAAAGCCCTTCACCGGTCTCATCAAACCCGAAATTTACAAGCAGACCTTCCTCAACTTCAACAGGCATCGTAGGTCTTACTTTGAATGATACAAGTATAAGAAACAGAACCAGCAGCAAGTGCACTACCACGCTTACTGCCATCCCCTGTTTCTTTTCTTTTGTCAGGGTTTCCTTCTGATTATTTTGGCGTGGTGGCAAGTATCAGTTTATATTGGTTCTTGGCCGCGATATTCATAACATTAACCACATACTCAAGCGGAACAGACCTGTCAGCATGAACCGAAATATATATTTCCGGATCTGCGCCTACTTTGGCCTGAAGGGCAGCTTCAAGATTTTCAAGTGCAATGGGTTGATCTTCAATAAAGTATTGATGATCTTTGGTTATGGATACAGTTGTCATTGGCCGGGCATTCGACTGCGTCGTTCCCTTGGGTAACAATACCTTGAGCGCCGTGGGCTGCACAAGCGTTGAGGTAAGCATAAAGAACAACAGCAGCAGGAAGACAATATCTGACATTCCAGCATTGCTGAAGGTGATACCTACCTTGTTTCTATTACTTATTGCCATTGAACTTTACTTAACAGGTTCATTCAGAATGTCCATGAATTCTTCTGATGTAGACTGCAGGCGGAACACCACATGTTCAACCCTTACCACCAGGGCATTATATGCAAAGTAGCTTATGATACTCACTATCAGGCCCCATACAGTGGTAAGCAATGCAACGTAAATACCTCCGCTGAGAGTGCTGATATCCAGACTGTTACCTGCCTGTGACATTTCATAGAATGCCTGGACCATACCGATAACCGTTCCAAAGAATCCAAGCAGCGGTGCGGCTCCTGCAATGGTTGCCAGTGTTGGAAAGCTTCTTTCAAGCTTATAAATCTCCATCTTCCCCACATTCTCAATTGCCTCTGAGACATCAGCCAGAGGCCTGCCCAGCCGGGTGATGCCTTTCTCGATCATCCTGGCCTGGGGGGTGCTGGTCGACCTGCAGAGCTGCAGGGCTGCATCAACCTTGCCCTCATACATGTAATCCTTGATGCGGTTCATGAAGTTATTGTCAACCCTTGTGGCTTTACTGATCACCAGGAACCTCTCGGTAAATATATACAGGGCTACGAGGGAGAGTACGCTTATCACATGCATAACCCACCCGCCGGCAAAATAGAGATCGATCAGTGACATTGTCATCTCTTTTTCAACTCCGGTTGCAACAGTACCTTGTAGTAAAATGTTCGCTAATATCATTTCCTTATTGATTATGTAATATGTTTACTTTGTTACAATTAATTCCCCTCAGTGCGTTTCGCCGCGAATATATAAAAAAAACGGCCATTCGTTCCCCGAATTATACTGACAGTGGAAAAAATAGACCCGTTGTTGAAATGTTATTGCCCCTCAGCGTCTTTTGGAGCTTCGGGAGGTTTTTTCTTCCGGTTTTCAGCAGGGCCGAAAAGATCCTTAAATTTGTCGAAATCGCGCCTGAAGAATATACCAAATCCCTGGGTATATGGGAAGGTCTCATAAAACAGGTTGTTATTCGAACGGTTGAATACCTTGAAGCGAAGTTTTTCGGTTAACTTGAAATCGATGTTGAAGTCACCGCTTATATTGCTGGCCTTTGTGTTTGACATTTTCCCGCCCACGTCAACGTTACCATTAAGAACAACCTTGTCATTGAGCAACTGGGTCGAAAGGGCTACCTCGACTTCCTGTGGAGTGATCTCGTTGCCGGGCCTGTAATTAAAACCTATATCGAAGTCGTTGCTTATCTGCGACAGCCATTTACTCAGCTGGTTTGACAGCATCTCCGTCGTTGTCACACCGATGGCCGAGGCACCTTTGGGATCAGACAGCAGTATACCCTGCGACCCTGATGAACTGGAAACGTACATCTCGGGGTCCGGATAGAAACTGTTCATGACAAGAAGATAAAGGAACTGCCGGCTTAGCTCTTCCTCAGTGTTGATGGCCAGTTTCAGGTACTCTTTCGTCTCCTCGTCAGCTGTCGGCAGATTGATGTCAAATTTAATGACCGGATTCATGAGCTTCTCTGATAGACTGAGAAGGCATTCGACTGGTATCCGTGCTCTAAAGGCTTCGTCCGGATAAATATCGTACAATGAGGCCTTAAGTCTGTAGATGGCCCTGATATTGATATTAGCATCGTCAATGGCCCCGTTCCAGGATATTGTTCCCCCTTCCTCAACTGAGAACCGTTTGTTCAGTATGTTACCAAGGGTGAACAGGTAATCGCCATTCTCGATGACATAAACGCCTGCCATCTTCAGATCTCCCCTGGTGTTCATGCTTATATTCAGATTTCCTGCTCCGGTACCTCTTATCACATCACCGGCTGTGGCGTCCATGATCAGCTGGACCTCAGCCGCAGGCGTGACCTCAAGATCAAAATTCAGCTCTATTTTACTGCTTTTATCCTTTTTCAGGAAGCTATTCTCCCTCTCCCTGGCGGCTGCTTCTTCCTTTTTTGTGTTGACAAAAATGATATACGGGTAATCACTTACAATTTCCGATGAGTTCAGGGGAACAAAAAACTCAGTATTGTCTTCCGTTCTGGCAGAGACATTGAAGGTAATCTTTTCGGGATTGCCCCGTATACTGGCAAAGCCGCTGGCATATGCCATACCGTAGAAATACTCATTATCCTTGGATCGGGTGTTAAGAATCAGCATCTTGTTAACGGTAAAATCGAGGTTTATCCTGAAGTCATTAAAGGAATTATGGTAGAGGGTGCCATTAACCGTCCCCTGGTTCTTCTTTTCATCATATATCTTTATGTTCCTGAACTCAATCCCTTCCGGATTAAACCTGACACTGTCAGAGAAACTGTATCTCGTCTGAAGGAAGTCGACTTTCATTGAGGCATCTTCTGCCATTATTGAACCGCTTAACAGCAGCTGTTTGAACCTGCCGTGAATTCCAACTGTTCCTGAACCGACACCCCGCAGTCCGGATGCGAAAGATTCTGACAAAAGGATTAATTATATCGAGCGGCATCCGGAAAGTGGAGACCGTCATGTCAGCAATTTTTGTGGAAGGGGAATAAGTACCGCTGATATTAAAAAACTTCGAACCTTCATAATCGTTGGAGACATTTATTACTACAGCTTTCTGCTTAGGATCCCACTCACTTCTTACGTTAACAATGCCGTACCGGTTATTATTCACCATGAAATTACTGACATCTATGCTGCTTTCGAAAAGCATCTCGTCAAAAACATCTGACACAATAATGTCCCCTTTCATTGTACCCCCGAAGGTCATATCCATTGAAATCTCTTCCTTACCAGGCCTGGGTTTTTTAATGATATTGTTAAGGTATGACAGATTAAGCCCTTCAAAGCTAAGGGTCAGTTTATCATCCTGATCAGGGGAAAGCCTGCCGTCAAGTCTGAGAAAATTGGTTTTGCTGTTAATAAGGATATTGTCAAAATAGGTGCTTGTTGAATCAATTACAATGCGGGCAGGACTTATCGCCCACTGAACATGGTTGATATTGAAATATGCCGGTAGAACCCCTATTATGAGGACGGGCTTGTTCAGGTCATTAATGCTGAAAAATCCTTTGGCTCTGATGTCGCCCATCGTCCGGTCACCGTCTTTATTATCCCATTTAAGTCCGAGATCAATCGTATCACGATAGGCACTTGCTTCAAGAATGAAGTTTTCCATCTCTGACTTGTCGGGCAGGAGTACAGTGTCTGCGGTTACTATAAGAGCCATTCTGTCATGACTGACCGATCCGTCAAGCTGCATATTTCCCATTCTTGTTCCGGCATACTCAACAGCCCCTGACCTGAACTGAGCAACGGTTTCCGGAGGCTCAGAACTAAAGTGACCATTGAGGCGGCTTCCATCTGCTATGCTCAACCCGGTAGCAAAAAAATCATTCAGCTTGTCAATTTTTTTAATGCGCGCATCAAAAGTGAAATTGCTGGCCGGCACATCTTCCGACCTTATCTTTACCGGCTCTGGAAACTTTGACGGGAACAATTCTGCGAGTATCAGACTGGAAGTATTCTTAATATCATCAAATAAGAATTCGCCCCTCACCTCTGCATCGGCAAAGTCTGATTTCAGGGTAAGCAACGGAACGCCTCTGTCCCTGACTGAGCTTATAAGGAAATCATATATGTTTATCGTACCGTTCGAATTCTGAATGCTTGAGTTTATCAGCCTCAGATCGCCGTCCATATTATCTATCGCAGTGCCCGTGAATGATGCAGTGAGAAGCGCCGTCGCCCTGAAGATACTATCACTTTCGATTATATTAAGCCTGAAGAGGTCAGCATGGGCGATGTTCATTGTGAAATCAAACTCCGGCATGCTCTTCTCAAGATCAAACCTTCCAAGGATGTCCATGTCAATGTTTTTGTCCCTTACAGAAACGGAGCCATCCCATATCCTGTCGATATAGGTTCCTTCGAGTGAGACGTTGCGGTAGAGGTAATTGTTAATCTCTACACTGTCGATAATGCCGTTGATATTAGCTGAAAGATGCTTGAATGACTTCATGGAACCTTCAACGTTGCCGTGAAGCGATAAGTCTCCGAACATCTCGCTGTTCCTTGTAATAAAGGCAAGGTCTACGTCTTTGGCTTTTAGCAGGCCTTTGAAGTTGAACATTTCCTTTCCGTCAGGCCTGAGCGACAGGTCAGTATTGAAGCTCCCTATTTCAGTCGTCAGCGTACCGAAACTGACGAAATCAGTGGTGAAGCCTGTAAAGCTGCCTTCATATGAAATCATGCCAAGGTCATGCACTATCACAGGTAACTTTATCATTTTGTAGTCTGGCAGACCTACCTGTTCAATATCCTGTGCCGTGGTCTTCATTTCATGAAAAACTAAATGGAGATAGCTGTTGCTGACAGACGGGAGACCTGAAATATCGAAATCGAATCCCATCCTTGTTGAACGGGCATACCCAATGTTGATGTCCCGTCCTTTCATCTCTGCCACAGTCCCACTTACCCTTCCTGAAAGCCTGACAGCTTCGGTGACGCCTGCCAGAGGCCAGACAAATTGTGCAAGATCGCCTGAATGGAGCCATGAATCTTTAAGTACGATATCGAACCTGACCTTATTGACGAAATCAGACCACCCTGCCTCGCCCTGAGGACGTAGAATTATCTTTTCCGCCACAATTGAACTGGAGTTCTGTCTGAATGTCAACTTGTCTGAACGCGAGACCGTTACCAACGACTGTGGTACTCATATTGAGCCTTTTGCAGTTGAAGCCGCCGGATTTAGTGAAAGTCATGTTCCTGATGTTCATGCTTACGGAATCAGAAACTATGTTCAGGTTCCTGATCTTTGTGTTGAGAGAACTTACCCCCAGATCTTTGAAGTTTATGTACCCGTACCGTGACCCGATGGTGTCATCCCTGTCTGTAAGCGAAAAGGAGCCATTAAAAATTTCAATATCCGAAATGCTTATTTCCAGGTTCTTTGTAGTGTCACCCGCCTTGCCGCTCCTGATTGCATCGATATAACGGGAGAGGTTCATGACCCCTGATGTATCCGTTATTATCCTGAAGTCAGGTTCGTACAGATCAGCCCTGCTGAACCTGAACACTTTTCGCGATGGATTGAATTCCCTTAATCTCAGATCAAGCTTCCGTACGGCAAGGAGGGTGTCGCCGTTATGATCCCTGAAAAGTACATCATCAAGCACGATTTTGTTGAAAATAGTGTAGGAGGCTTTACCAATGCGGATCTCAGCCCCTGTCTTTCTTGACAGGGTCTCTGTAAGATACTTGACAATAAAGTCCTGGAACCTGGGGGTCTGTGCCAATAACAAGGAAACGGCCGGCACCACAATAAGCACCGTTATACTTAGGAGAAGTATCCTGCCGATTTTTTTAATAATTTTGGCCATTCCTGCTGATATTCCCGCCGCAGGCGAAGTTAATAAAAAAGGATATATCAAAAATGGTGCCTGGCATAACGATACTTGCGATAGAATCATCCTGTGATGATACCTCCGCCGCCATTATCAGCGATGGTTATGTGCTGTCAAATCTTATTGCCAATCAGGATATTCATAAAGCATACGGCGGCGTTGTCCCCGAACTGGCGTCAAGAGCACACCAGGCCAACATCATCCCCGTTGTTGATCAGGCATTGTCGAAAGCGGGTAAAAGCCGGGATGACATCAGCGCAGTGGCGTTCACCCGCGGACCTGGCCTGCTGGGGTCATTGCTTGTCGGCACTTCCTTTGCCAAGGGTTTTGCCCTCGTCCGCAATTTACCACTAATCGAAGTAAACCATCTCCAGGCTCATGTGATGGCGCACTTTGCCCTTGAACCAGGCAGGGATAATCGTATACCGGGGTTTCCGTTCCTATGTCTGCTGGTGTCGGGCGGACATACACAGCTGATAGTAATGCATGACCACCTGTCAATGGAACTAATCGGAAATACTATAGATGATGCTGCCGGAGAGGCTTTCGATAAATGCGCTAAAGTAATCGGGCTTCCATACCCCGGTGGGCCGGTCATCGACAAGCTCGCCGCCGGAGGTGATCCCCATGCTTTTCCCTTTGCCAAACCACATATTAAAGGACTGGACTTCAGCTTTTCGGGCCTCAAGACAAGTTTTCTATATTTACTGCGTGACAGGGTCAGGGAAGATGAGAATTTCATTGCCGGTAATATGAATGATATCGCAGCCTCTCTGCAAAACACTATCATTGAAATACTTGTCGCAAAACTCGTGAGAGCATCAAAAGAGACGGGCATAACGGAGGTAGGGATTGCAGGTGGCGTATCGGCAAACACAGGACTGAGAAAAGCCGTACAGAAGGAAGCAGCAAAGCGGGGGTGGAACCTGTTTCTGCCTGAGCTGCGCTACACCACTGACAATGCAGCAATGATAGGTGTGACCGCTTATTACAAATACCTCAGGTCTGAATTCGCTGACCACAGTGTGGTTCCACTGGCACGCATGGAGATGTAACCTTCAGGTTCTGCTGTAAAAAGCCTCCCTGCCCGGGTAGGAGTAACGTTTCTTTGCAATGTCTTCAGGATAAATGAAATAGTCAAGGTCAGCCTCGGCACACTTCTTACCTTCACCGTCAAAGAGACTGCAGAGCAGCCTGGCGCTTTTCTCTTCACGGCTGATGATGGAAGCTTCAATAGTGACAGTTCCCTTACTGATATATACAGGTTTAAGATACTTCACTGTCATTGACGATGTTACTCCGGAGGTACCTGCTTTGACGTTGACACACCAGGCTCCCGTTTCATCAAGCAGGGTGGCAATAATTCCTCCGTGAAGGACGTTGGTATAACCCTGGAAATGAACTGACGGCTGCCACTCAGCATAAAGTTTCGCGTCATCTTCCTCAAAGGTGAGCTTCAGCCCTGCCGGATTTGCCGGACCGCACCCGAAACATAAGTTCTGCCCCGGATCAAATGGATTCCTGATTTTTCTTCTCTGCAGCATCTTTTATTTTTTTTCTTTTTTGCATACGGGCCAGCCAGGAGCTCATATAGAATATTGATATCACCATATAGCTTACTCCGATTGTAAGCGTCAATATTGCAAGAGAGACCGATGGTTCCTCGTCCGGAGTGGATGCCATCCTGTGCCGGTAGAAGTAACCAAAAACAGTCACGAATATTACGGTGACTGCAAGTCCCAGACCAAGAAAAACCATAGTACCATCAATCACAATGGTGCTTTGATACAACTGGCTTTTCGTGAAATTCCTGTATGTGGTCTTTGCATACTCTTCGGCTCTCTTCCTGGCTTCAGCCTGTCTGTATGTAACCCATGCCTCGTAATTCTTCCTGACCTCTTCCTGCGTTATATTACGGCCGTGCGGGTGTGAGGTGAGATACTCGTAAGCCTCGGTGATTGTGATAAACATTTCCTGAGCCTCTTCCGAATGATTGCGGTCAGGATGGTATTCCAGGGCCTTGCGCCGGTAAGCCTTCCTGATCTCGTCATCGGATGCACCCTGCCTTACGCCAAGAACTTTGTAATAATCCCATAGATTCATATGCCCGATTGGAATTACTAAATAAGGATTTTTTATCTACAGAATCCTTTTAATGCTTTGTTTTTTTCCGGATTATTCTATTTTTGCAGTTTATAATGAATCTAAATAAGCCTGTTGATGGCCAATTCTCAACTACTCTTTGCTTTTGGATTAACGCTTTTTGCAGGACTTGCCACTGCAATAGGGGGGATGATCGCCTTCTTTGCTAAAAGGACAAAAACGACGTTTCTGGCTTTTTCACTTGGCTTTTCAGCCGGAGTGATGATATTTATATCTTTCACCGAGATTCTTCCAAAGGCAGGTGAAACGTTGCAGCTCTCCTACAGTCAGGATAAGGCTGCATGGCTTACTTTCATCGCATTCATAGCCGGAATAGCCTTATCAGCAGTAGTGGATAAGATCCTTCCTTCGGAGGGCAATCCGCATGAGCTGAAGAGGGTGGAGCAAATGAATCAGGGGAACCGTAACCCTGACAAGCCCGAGTGTAAAAGCAGCGGTCAGAATCACCCGGGACATCACCGGTCAAGAGACCATAAGCTGATGCGAATTGGCACCTTCACTGCCATCGCAATCGGTGTGCATAACTTTCCTGAGGGGATTGCGACATTCATGTCTGCGATGTCTGACGTAACAGTGGGTATCAGCATTGCCATCGCCGTGGCCATTCATAACATACCTGAGGGTATCGCCGTCTCGGTGCCTGTATATTATGCTTCCGGTTCAAAGCGGAAAGCATTGCTCTGGTCAGTTCTTTCTGGATTTGCAGAGCCCGTCGGAGCACTGGCCGGTTATTTCATCCTTACCTTGTTCGGGAGTGACATCATCCTGGGATTTGTCTTTGCAATGGTTGCCGGGATTATGATCTACATATCATTTGACGAGCTTCTTCCGGCAGCCCACAAGTACGGGAAGCACCATGTGGCTATTTATGGTCTCATATGCGGAATTATTGTAATAGGAATCAGTCTTATCCTTTTGAGGTAAATCCCGGATCAGTCGTCTGTTGTGAAACCAGCGCGAAGGGAAGTTAGTGCTGATAGTTTTTAACAGCCTCAGGTTCATGTTTATGCCTGAAGAGGACTGCAAAAAGTACTGCCACGGCAAGTGAGTATGCCGCAAACGCAAACCAGATACCTTTCCAGTCGAATACGCCGCTCTCAAGTACAAAGAACTTATCGATGACTATTCCGCTGATACGGCTTCCCAGGAATGCACCGAAGCCGTTGGTCATCATCATGAACAGTCCCTGGGCACTGGCCCTGATCTCCGGCGCACTCTGCGTCTCCACGAAGAGCGAACCTGAAATATTGAAGAAGTCGAAAGCCATTCCGTAGATGATGCATGAGAGTACTATCATCCACAGTCCTTCTGCAGGGTTACCGAGACCGAAGAGCCCGAAACGCAGGACCCATGCGACCATGCTCATAAGCATGACTTTCTTTATCCCGAACCGCTTGAGGAAAAACGGGATTGTCAGAATGAAAAGCGTCTCGGAAATCTGTGATATTGACATTATAATTGCCGGGTATTTCACGGCAATGAGATCCTTATAGGCCGGTATGTCTGCAAAATCGTGGAGGAAGGTGTCGCCGTAGGCGTTTGTCAATTGCAGCGCTGCACCCAGCAGCATGGCAAAAATGAAGAAGAGTGCCATCTTGGTGCTCCTGAACAGCTTGAAGGCATTAAGCCCCATCGTTTCAACCAGGCTCTTCTTGTGGCCGCCTCCCAGTGGCGGACATTTGGGCAGGGTGAATGCATATATGCCAAGCCCGAGTGATGCAGCAGCAGCGACATAGAACTGCAATGACGAGGTTTCAAAGCCTGAGAGGCTCACAACCCATAACGCCACAATGAATCCTATGGTGCCCCAGACCCTGATCGGGGGATAATCCCTGATAATGTCCATACCCTTATTCTTCATGGAGCTGTATGCCACGGTAATTGCAAGCGCGATGGTGGGCATGTAGAACATCATGGTAAGCAGCATTACCCAGAAAAAAGTGTCAGGACTTTTTACGGCTGGCAGGAGCGAAAGCATCACTGCACCGCAGATATGGAATATACCGTAGAGCCTCTCGGCATTGACCCATCTGTCAGCAATGATACCGGCAATGGCTGGCATGAAAAGCGAGGCAATGCCCATGGTTGAAAAAATGGCGCCGAACTCGGTACCGGACCAGTTCTTGTTCTGAAACCAGTATGCACCAATGGTGAGCAACCATGATCCCCAGATAAAGAACTGGAGAAAATTCATTATGATTAATCGGTTCCTGAGCCCCATCTTATTAAGGTTTGTATATCAGTTATTTTGTTCCGAAAAGTCTGTCACCCGCGTCACCGAGACCAGGTACAATGTATCCATGACTGTTGAGGTGACTGTCCAGTGCGGCCAGGTAAATATCCACATCAGGGTGGTCTTTCTCCACACGCTCCACGCCTTCGGGCGCACCAACGATACATACCAGCCTGATTATTGTTGCACCTCTGTTTTTAATTGCCGTGATAGCTGCACTGGCACTGCCTCCGGTGGCGAGCATGGGATCAAGAACCATAACTACGGCTTCGGCCAGATTGGAGGGGAATTTGGCAAAGTACTCAGTTGGAGCCAGTGTCTCATGGTCACGGTAAAGTCCGATATGACCTACCTTTGCTGTAGGGATGAGATTGGTAATCCCGTCAACCATTCCAAGTCCTGCCCTCAGTACCGGAACAAGAACGATGTCCTTTGACAGCTCCGATGTGGTGCAGGAAGAAACAGGCGTGTCAATAATGACCTGGCGCATAGGCAGATCCCTTGTGATCTCGTAAGCCATCAGACCCGCAATCTCACTTACGTTTTCCCTGAAATCCCGGGTTCCGGTCTCCTTTCTCCTGATAAGCGACAGCTTGTGTGTAATCAGGGGATGATTGATAAGCTTCAGCATAGTATGATCATTGAACTTCTCCCGGATATCCTGCGTAGTTATTTAATAGCAGAAATTTCGCTTCAGAAATCGTGAGAACCGTCATAAACCCAACACCTTATTTAAATGCTGCAAACTTGTAAGTGAGCCCTACCCCGATGACTTCTTTGAATTGAGCGCGTTTACCCATAATTGCTTCACCCTCATTGCCTTCGGCAACCTTAATAAGAATGTCATCATCATAGACAAGCACTGTGTTTATTGTGGCAGAGATGAATTTATTGACCTTCAGAACGAGGAGGTTCTCCCAGCTGATGTCGATATTCTGAGGATTATGGAGATAATTACTGAACAGGTCAAGTTTTGTCAGGAAGTTGACGTTCTTGATTATCTCATCTTTCTTATATGCAATGTTTGCGTAAGCACCCAGCTCTGATCTGAATTTTTTCCCAAAGTCAATTCCAAAGGAGGTTGGATCTATATCATCAGCAAGAATAAAAGTGTTTTTTGATGTCAGCGGTGAAAGGAATGCGGAAAAATTAGGATTGGGCCTATAGTCCAAACCAAGTGAAAATAAAAGGTAAGCCGGAGACAAAAGGTCAGATATTTTATTTTCGGTGTCGGGGTAGTTATACCCGGGAGCCATCTGTGTCCTGAAGCTCATAAGCCCTGAATAGTACCATTTTTCTGTAGCCTTTCTTCCGTACTTCGACTGAAGGTCAATGCGGTCATCAGTCTTGACCCAGCCAAGATCGCTGCCCTTCTGCTGCATCTTGCCGTATCCGATTGTAAGGGCATTGTCCCATGCCGATTTGTCTTTCTTGTAATTGGCGGTCAGACCCACAAGTCCATTTAGGGCAACAGAGTTCTGCCCGCCACCGGCCCAGTTAGTAAATGAGCTCTGAGCAAGGTTGAGTGAGAAAATTCCACCGGTGCGCCACACTGTGTCTGCGGCCTGATCCTGCGCCAGACAGTTGAAACTGGTCATGATCAGACCAGTCAAAATGACAATTATTGTTTTTTTCATGTGTATCAGCACTGTTAAATTTTGGTTCGTTTATTTATTATCAAGGCTTCCGAACACTTTCTGGAGAATAGGAGTGACCCTCGCCGAGACCTCTTTTCTTATCTTCAGCTCCTCACCCTCTACTTTCAGGAACATCCCGTCAAGTGCCTTTTTTGTCAGGAAGTCGTCAAGATCGGTGGTAACCGGCTTAAATCCAGCCAGCCTGCCTGCAATACTGTTGGCAACGGCATTCCATTTGCCTGTAAGTGTTGTCCAGGATTCCTGTGCTGAAATTCCGGCAACGATCTCTTTGTTGGTTGAGATGCTGATCTTTGGCCTGTACAGGTTGTAAAGCTCATTATAAGTGGTCTTTACAAGATATTGAGTTGCTGCATTGTCAGCACCTTTAAGGATACCGAAAGCGTCGGTAACAGTCATCTGTGTGACCGAGTTGACGAAAATTGGAGCTACTTCTTTTGCAGCGTCCTCTGCCGCCCTGTTTATGCTAAGCACAACATCCTCCAGCAACTTTTCACCGCCAGGTATCTTACTGACATTTTCAACTATCACCTTTGCTTCATCAGGCAGGGGTATCTTCACTGCCAGGTCACTGTAATAACCCCCTTCTGATGACAGTCTTCCGGCGGCATTTCTTGCACCCACAATCAGGGCTTCTTTCAATCCGCTGATAACGTCAGCCTCAGTCAGTTCCTGTACTGTTGACGCCGTTTGCAAAATCTGCGTCAGCTCAGCACAGCCTGTAAACAGGAATACTGACAGAATAATAGCAGCTATTCTGTATTTCATGTTTAATAGATCTCGTATAACAAATAAATCAAAGCGACTGATAAGGCAATAGAGACTCAGTCCCGGAATCCTTTATCTCGAGGATCTCAATGACAACATATTTGCTCATGCCTCTCCATGGCAGCGGTTTGATATATTCCTTGTAACGGACTTCCACAAATTTACCGCTGGCTCTCTCAAGTGTCGATGCAATGCTGTCATTGACAATACTGAACTCAAATTCATTGCTTTGCATCGCTCCCGGTGTGGGTGTTTTGAACCCGGTTTGAATGAGCTTTCCTTCCCAGGTCTTGAATATGTATCCTTTCCTGACGAGGTAATTCAGATCACCCGCCTTTACTCCTTCACCAAAAACAAAATAATGCCTCCACCAGAAAAGCCCGGCAGCTACAATCAACAAGAGAAATAAGCCGATCCTAAGTCCTTTTTTCATAGTTAGCAGTTTAATTTTGTCAGTCTTTGACCTCGTCCTTGTCGTCGTCCCTGAATTTTTCCTTGACCTCTTTAAATGTGGCTTTCATTGTGTCCCAGATTGAATCTGCACCCTCCTTAACTGCATCCCATGCATCTGCTCCGGATTCCTTAAGGTCTTTAAGCCTCGATTTCCCCTCATCCAATTTGAGCTCGAGCTTATCAATACTTTCCTGATATTTTAATTTGGTTTCAGCTTTTGCACCTTTGGCTTTTTCCCTTAGCCTGTCAATGTCAGCTCTCCACTCATCAAGCTGAGATTTAATTTTCTGCTGATAGTTCTCTTTTTGTTCCTGGTTTTCCATGATCTTAAGTATTAAAAAGTGTTTGAAACTAATATAGTTTAACGGTATTCAGCTTATCAATGAATTTCTGCACAACAGCAGTCTGTTCATCAATCTTCTGTTGCATGACGAACTGCTCGTTCTTATTCAAAGGTATTGATTTGTCTGCCTGTGAAATTGACGATTTAGCTTTCCTGATTTTACTTTCCGTTTTGCTGATCTCTTTCTGCAATTTCTTTTTGTTCTTGTTCAATTCCTTAACCCGGGCTGCCTGAGCCTCTTTTTCCGGCCCTGTCTCCAGGCTGATCATGTAAGAGTTTTCCTTGGTTATATCTGTTGAAAGCTGGCTAAGCTGACCGTTCAATATCGCGAGATTTTCCTGTTCTTTGGAAACTGCAGTTCTGTTTGACCCTGCCTTCTTCTGGGTTTTTGAATAGCTGTTCTCAAGGCTGCTTAACTGTCCGGTCAGATCTTTGAGTTTCTTTTCTTCAATGGCTACCTCATCCTTGATGAACTCTATGTACTGATCTTTTGCAAACTCTTTAAGGTAATCTCTGGCTGACATCATCTGTGCATCACCAAGAGCTGGTTCAAGATATTCGTCCTTTTTCAGCTCGATGCAAACCATTAATTTGTTAAGTGTATCCTGATTGACCAGCTTGCTGTAAACGTTCACCGTATTCGGTGATATTTTTTTCAGCGTTGCCCCGAATATTGTCATCGTCCCGTCTTCTGTAACGACTTTTGATTTGGTGCCGGCCTCCATCTGTTTTATCCAGTTCTTTAACGTCTTTTCGTAGTTAGCTTCCGGTATCGTAACGCTAATTCCCGGGTGCAGGTATTTGCCAACAAGAAGGCTGTCTTCCGTTATGGTTATAGGCTTCTGAGCTCTCAAATTCAATGCCGGAAGCATAAATACCAGACAAAAAATGAGGTAAAGATTTTTCATTACAAAATTTAGTTTAGGTGGTCGGATAAAGGTAATATTATTCCTGAAGATCTGCAAATACAGAGCTCAGAATCTTTGATTTTAACCCTCTTTTACAGGCTGATAAGACGGAGGGCTTTTATAGTGGCATTTTCTCCTTCCCTGATGATCTCCCCGGCCTTGTAAAAGTCATAAATTTCGAAAGACTCCCTGGAGACATTAATCGTTATGTCTATCTTATGATTCACCAGGGAAAGGTCGGTAATCTGCCTCAGCATAATTCCAATGCTGCGGTTGCTAAGGCTTAATAAGCCAATACTGCTCTTGTTGTTTCCGGGTGTTTCTTTGGACAGCTTTGCCTGGATACTTCTGATCTTTTTGATATATTTATTGTCAGCCGGTTTTTCTTCCGGTTCCTTTTTGGGTTCAGGAGGTATATCTGCATTGACGTTGACAATTGCCAGCAGGTCGTTTTCGTGACGTTTTATCCTGTTGATGGGTACAGGATTCACCAGCCCGCCGTCTACATAGAAGTCTTCTCCAATCCGGAAGGGTTGGAAAATGGTTGGGATCGAAATGGAAGCCCTGATGGCATCATAAAGATCCCCTTCAGTGAAGACTTTCTCTTTTCCTTTGAGAATGTCAGTTGCCACTGCGCAGAAAGGTATCCGGAGATCTTCAATGTTCCGGTCCGGAACAATTTCCTTTATCTTTTCAATTATCTTCTTTCCCTTGACCAGGCCCCTGCTGCTGAGGGTCACATCCGTAAGCCTGAGTACTTCCATCTTGTCGATTGTGTTTACCCATTCTTCGAACTGCGGCAACAGTCCTGATGCATAAATGCCACCAACCAGCGCACCCATGGAGGCGCCGGCAACAGAGGTAATGTTATAGCCCTGCTGTTCGAGCATTTTAATTGCACCAATATGGGCAAATCCCCTTGCTCCCCCGCTGGACAGAACCAAAGCAATATTTTTTTTCATAACAGTACCGGTTATTTCAGATTAAAGTCCCTGTCTCAGTCCCCTTGCTGCGGCGCTGAAGATTTTCATATTCCCAATGCCTGTCCCGGGAGTTATCTCACAGCCTGCAGACACTATTGCACGCCTGCCGGCTTCTTCAAAGAATGAACGGGTGCTTTCGCCTATCATCTCCTCATCTCCGTCCTGGACGACAGACACGGGGTCGCTCTTGCCTGAAAAAACCTGCTTGTCTGACATCAGTGTCAGGGCCTCTGCGACAGAACCTGTCCGGTGATCAATGTCAATGATATCAGTACCCGTCCTGATGACATCATTAAGTATTGCCGAAATATTTCCGCAGATATGAATCTTTGAATATGCTCCGCAAGAGTGTATATGGTCGACAAGGGCCTTCTCACGACTGAAGCAGAATTCCCTGTAAAGCTCCGGTGATATAAGCGAACATACTGAATCACCGATACCGATGCAGTGAGCACCGGCCTTCACCTGTCCGGTAATGAAGCTGACAGCACTTTCTGTTATTACATCCAGGGCCTTGTGCACCATGTCCGGGTACTCATAGAGATCTGTAAGGGCCAGATTGATATCCCTTATATCGCAGTACTCTGCCAGGGGGCCCTCCACCCATCCGCAGATGAAGAAACTGCCGGAGGTCGTTTGCCCGTACCGTCCGATCTCCGTGATACGCTCTTTCATCCGGCTGTGCTCTGACGTCTTCCTGACAGTGAGACGGTCAATGTCGGTTATATCTCTTAAAGCATATTGCTGCACCTTAGGCAGGTCATTTTCCGGGTATGAGAGCACAGTGCCAAAGGCTTCAGCCTCGGCATATGCGTCAGACATTGTATTTACCCAGTCGGACTGAAAATCTGTGGCACAGAGAATATTGGCACTGCATTTATGCATGGCGCTGAGGCAGAAGTCTCTGTATCTCACTCCTGCATATGCGGCTGCAAAGCGCATCATGATAGGGTGGAAGGGTACCCTGTCTGCTTTCCTGCCCTCGATGAAATCAATAGTCCTGTTGAGTGAGTTCATGGTTCTGCCTGATAATTATACGCCTGCAATTCTCTGCTTGTACTCCGCCAGCGCCTCATCAAGCCTGTCCCTTGCCGTGGTGTCGCCAGGCACATTATGTGAAGGATGAATATAAAGCTTCACTCCCCTGTCGGCAAGTATCTCAGCCACTGTGGTTATCGTCATCCAGACGCATGTGACGAAGGCCATAGTCGATACGGGTCCAATCTTGTCGTGATGATTCTTAAGCCTGACTGACGCATCTTCAATAGGAGCACAGGTGTCAACCACAATATCCGCAATATCAAAAATGGTCTTGCCTGACGAGTGCCTTGTCTTCTTGCCAGTGGCCGCTGCTGCTGAGCCGAATACGACAACCTTCATCCCTTTTTTCTTTGACTCGAGGGCTATGTCAATATTCACGTTGTTGATTCCGGAATGGGAGAAAAGCCACATGGTATCGCGGTTGTCGAAAGTGTAACCCTTCATGATCTCCACCCCGTAACCTTCAACCCTCTCAAGAAAGACGAACTGATGCACTCCCATCTCACCTGTTATGTGAGTGAAGAAACTCAGGGGGATCTCTATCATCGGATGAAACCCGACAAACCCTCCGATCCTTGGATACATCTCCTCAATGGGCAGGGTGGCATGACCGCAGCCGAAGGTATGAACCCACCTGCCGCACTCAATTGTATCCGCCATCACGACGGCCGCCTTTTGAATATTATCCATCTGCGTTTCTTCAATCCGGGACATGACATCCCGGGTATTCTTCAGCCATTCATTTGCTAACATGCTTTCTAAGTTTTATGATTTATTTATGATTGTGTTTTAATTTTCTGAATATTAACAGGGCGAGGATGACAAGGACGGCCACCTCAACAAATGTAAAGGTCGTGAGGTGCGTTATCCCGAAGTTCTCTGCCACAAGACCCATTGAATAGTTTACCAGAATATTTCCGATTAGAGCGACAGCCATAACGAAGCTGAAAGCCGTCCCGGAGATATCAGGATACCTGTTTCCCACTATGCCGAGCATGGTCGGGAAGCCTGCGGCAAGACCAGTTCCGAGAAGCGCAAATGCCACTACGGCCATAGCTATTGAACCGGAAAATCCTATAAGGACCAGTGCAATAAATATTACCAGGAATGAAGAGAAAAGCAGTTTCTTCTCGGACAAATTCCTGAGAACACTGCCGATTAGCAATCTCGTGACTGTCATCCCGGCAACGTATGATGACAGGGCAATAAGGGCGCTGCCCTGCGGAACAGAGAGCTGTTCTATAAGATAGGTTGTCGTCCAGTTGTTGATGAGACCTTCGAATGCGCTCTGGAAAAAGAGGAAGAAAGCAATCAGCAGGATCACACCATCCCTGACAAGCCCGCTTATCATTTTCATGGAGATGCCACCTGACTGCTTTGCAGGAGGGAAGACAACTGCGAAGAAGATGAATGCAGCCCCCAGGGCAAGGAATCCGGTTGCGGATATAATAACTTCAAAATCAACCGATTTCTCAAGGATGCTCAGCAATAGCGGTATGCCAAGAGCCCCAATCCCGAAGAACACCCCGAGCAGGCTCAGGTCAGCGCCCTTGCCTGTAGTGCTTATGTCAGCGACGACAGCATTGGTGGCTCCGTTGATAGCTCCGCCGCCCAGCCCTATCAGAAGTACAGATATGATAAGAAGTCCTGTGGTCCCGGTAAAAGCCAGTCCCTCAAAACCGGCAAACATCAAAACGGAGGAGATGACCAGCAGGGGTTTGTATCCGTACCTGTCACATACCGGTCCGAAGAGGAGTGACCCTCCGATTATTCCCAGGGGCATTATTGAGAACAGCGTTCCAGCCTCAACGGCATCAAGGGAGTGTTTGATCATCAGGTCAGGAAGCACGGAGCCCAGGGTAAGGAGGCCAATGCCAAAGAGAAGCATGCCCAGACATGCTGACCAGAAGACCGGTTTACGGCTGTATGCCCTGGTCATTTATTTTGCTTTAGATCGTCAAGAAATTTCTTTGCGATAAAACCGGCGCCATACACTCCAGCATCACCTGCCAGTGCAGAAGCTTCGAAGCTCACCTGCTTCATGCTTATCGGCTGTGCCCATTTCTCTGCTTCACGCTTAATGTCGGGTATAAGTTCGGTGGCCGGCCCGAACACGCCTCCGCCGAAGATGATCTTTTCAGGATTGAACAGGCTGACAAGATTGGCTGCAGCCATACCCCAGTATTCAACAGCCTGCTGTATTATTTCGGCGGCTACAGTGTCACCGCTATGGTAGGCGGAGAAGACATCCTGCGTTGTTATCTTCCCGGCATCATCTGCCCGGAGCTCACCTTCGTATGCAATGTGTTTCAGGAGGTATTCGGCAGCCTGTTTGGCAATACCTTCACCTGATGCATAATATTCAAAGCAGCCGCAGATAGCATACCTGCTTTTGAAAGGCCTGCTCAGTGCCATCCATCCTATGGCGCCTCCAATACTGTCGGCTCCGCGGAGTACCTCCCCGTTGACTAAAATACCAGCGCCTATTCCCGTGCCAATGGCAAGGAAGATCACATCCTTGCATCCTCGGGCATTTCCTTTCCAGACTTCACCCGATATATAGCATGCCCTGTCGCTTACAATCACTACGGGCAACTGCTCAGCCACGGTTCTTATTTCTTTCATGAGAGGGTAGTCATCCCATCCCGGTATATTGGGAGCCCATACTGTTCCCTTTTCCTGACGGCTAATCCCTGGAACGGATATGCCTATTGCCTCTACCGGATCATTCTTACTGCCTGCTTGCGCCAGCATCAGGGCTGCGGTCACAGTTATCAGGTTGCCAACCTCTGTTCCCCTGCGGTTACCAATGGCAAGGGTCTCTTTTGCACTTATATTGCCTGCGCCGTCAAACAACGCAAATGCAATTTTTGTTCCACCAATGTCAATTCCTAAAAGTGCCATGATATCAGTTTGTTATTGTCATTTTTTCATTATAAAATATCCCTTTCAGTTCAAGATCGCTGTCCATAATTATGAGATCGGCCCTGGCTCCGGGAGAGATGACCCCGCGGTCAGTTGCATTCATCAGCTGTGCAGGGTAGAGAGAGGCCATCCTTAACGCCTCTTCAGGTAAGATGCCGGCGTGGGTGACGCAGTTTTTTACAGCTGCATGCATTGTCAGCTTAGAGCCTGAGAGCGTTCCGTCAGGCAGGGTGTAACGATCATATTGTCTCACATGCTGATAGGCGCCGTGATCATTTTCTTCAACGGCATCCGAGATCAGGAAGAGCCTCTCCTTCATGATCTTCTTGGCCATCGTCAGCACCGTGAAGTCCACATGAATGCCATCAGCAATGATGCTTGCACAGGCTTTATCGGAGTTGAAGACCGCACCCGGAAGACCAGGATCACGGTGATGCAGCGGCGACATGGCATTGAAGAGGTGCGTGGCTGTATTGATGCCCCGGATAAACCCGTCAGTGGCCTCCCTGAATGTAGCGTTACTGTGGCCGGCCGCAACTGTCACCCCGTGATCCCTGAGTATGCTTATTATCTCAGGTGTGCATACTTCAGGAGCCACTGTCATCATTTTAATGATGCCGTCCGCCTCTTTAAGAAGTGCGGTTAACCCGGATACTGTCGGGCGCCTGATAAGCTCTTTGACATGAGCCCCTCTCTTTGCGATGCTTATGAATGGACCTTCGAGATGCAGACCCATTACTGCCGGGTGCGGATTCTCCCTGATGGTTTTGAATGCACTGCTCAGGACTTCATCTGTGTTTGTCGGAAGAGCCAGGAGAAAGCCGGTCGTACCGCTGCTGAGGATAGCCGCAGTGATGGCTTCCAGCGCCTCGGGTGACGTGTTGGCCGAGAAAAGAAATCCTCCGCCGCCGGCAATCTGCAGATCGATATGACCAGGTGCAACCAGAAAGCCCCTGCAGTCAATAGTCTTTACCCCGGGAGGCAATAATGAAGGATCAGAAAATCCCGTGATCCTGCCACCGGAGATAAGGAGCGCCCTGTCCCTTATCATCTCACTGCCGGTGAAAAAGGCTGCATTTATTAAGGCTGTGTGCATCTTGATGTGCGGATTTTGAAAAAGTATCAACTGCCCTCCAAAGATATAATTTTCCCGTCGTGATAATTTTGTGTAAATTGTAATCTCTTTTAACAATATCTGGTATAAATAAAATCACCATGGGAAACAGCAAGCGCAGGGAGTTTCTTAAGAAGAGTGTACTCGGGATCACAGGTGCAACACTTCTGCAGGGAAATGTCAGATCAACAGGATCCGCGGATATCAGGCAGGAAAAGATTCCTGAGCTTCCTTCCAGGGTGCTGGGCAGGACAGGCATCAGAGCACCTCTGATCAGCCTTGGTGCCGGGAGTGCCTATGATCCCAATTTTGTCCGCGCTGCCTATGATGCCGGCATCAGGCTTTTCTTTTCCGCAACATATTACGGTGAAGGGAATAATGAAAAGATGGTTGGCGAAGGCTTAAAAGGTCTTCCAAGAGATTCATTCGTTGTAGGGACGGCTGTTCCGGCTGACGGGTTTGACAACAGGCAGGGAAATTTCAGTTCCGGCTTTGATCCCGATGCCTACATCAGGAAAGCTGAGGCATGCCTTACACGGTTCGGCCTTGATTATGTTGACTTCTTTTTATTTCCGTTTGCCGGGAAGCGCGAATCACTTTTACATGAGCCGTTGCTTAAAGCCCTTTCAAAACTTAAGGCAGAAGGAAAGACGCGCTTTCTCGGTGCGGCAACGCACAATAACTGTGAGGATGCCCTGCGGCTGGCTGCAGATAGCGGAATATATGACATAGTAATGACCGCATATAACTTCACTACAGAGAACAGGGAGAAGATGAATGAGGCGTTAGCCTATGCAGCCGGAAAGGGAATTGGTATTCTTGCAATGAAGACTACAGCTGGCGGGTACCGTGACAAAAGCCGCACTCAGCCGCTGAATACCGATGCGGCATTAAAGTGGGTTCTTCAAAATGAAAATATTTCTACAATTGTTTCAGGAATGAGCTCTGTGGAGCAGATGAAGAAGAACCTGTCAATGATCAACGACCTCAGGATGACAAAGGACGAAATGAAAGACATCGAACTGGCAGTTAACGCTTCACAGCCGGGTCTTTATTGTCACCAGTGCCGGCGGTGTGTACCACAGTGCCCTTACAACCTCGAGATACCGGCTGCTATGAGAAGCTACATGTATGCCTATGGCTACCGGAATACCAGACTGGCGAAAGCAAACCTCGCAGATGCCGGCTTTGACGGAAGCTTCTGTGAAAGTTGTTCATCATGTAGTGTGAAATGCACGGCAGGATTTGATATCAAGGGAAAAATCCGGGATATCTCCCGCCTGAGAGAAGTCCCGGATGAGTTTTTATCAGCCTGACAGTGTCTTAAGGGTAACTCAGTTAACTGTTTATTTTCTTGTCAGATAAAGATCATGGAAATCAAAACTGAAATCTGTCAGCGGCGAGATGGCTTCCATCGTTATCGATGATGGCTTGCCGTCTTTATCAAGCGCAAAAACCACAAATGCGTCGGCGTCGAGAGTTCTGTCATTCCATTTGACAATGAAAGTATTTCCCGTGTAAAAGATCATCTCTCCGCGAAGCTTCGGCGATCGTACTGAATTGAATCTGAGCTTTCCATCAATCAATGAGATAACAATGTCACCAAACCAGTCGTCGGTGTAGGTCCCGGTGTAAAGAGCCGGGTCAGTGCACCGGGTTCCCTTCTTCTGCTGTTCTCCGACCTTTGCCCATATTTCATCAGTGACCTTCTTTGCATCAGCCTGGTTCCTCAGAACCCGTTCGTGCAGGTCTTTGACCCTGTCGAAGCCCTTAATTCCGAAGTAGCTGTCCTTGATGGTGTTTGTTATTGCCGTAAAAGCCGCACCTTCCTGTTGGTTGGTAAATACGATTATTCCAAGCTTGAGCTCAGGGATCAGCGTCACCTGTGTCACTATACCCATGAGCCCTCCGGTGTGGGATGCCTGGAGGTAACCGTTTACATCTGCCAATCCCCATCCGAGGCCATAACCAGAGAAATGTGTGTTATAGGTTGTAGAGCCCCTGACTGGTATTATTGTCTGCGGGGTCCACATCTCGTTATGCACTTCCTCTGAGAATATCTGTTTCTCTAACTCTTTCCCGTATTTGCCATTGTTCATCTGCATGATGACCCATTTGCTCATGTCTGCCACAGAGCTGAATATTCCCCCGGCTGGATTATGCACATCGCTTTCATGTTTTGCGACAACCTGCAGGGCACCGTTAACAGGCACATGTGCATCAATGATATTTGTCCGGTCTTTAATCCTGTTGATTGATGCGGCGGACATTGTCATACCCAGAGGCTGCATTATTCTCTCCTCAATGAATTCTTCCCAGGTGGTTCCTGATACTCTTTCAACAACCACTCCCGCAACTATATAAAGGAGATTATCATAGTCGTATTTCGTCCTGAATGATGATGTCTGTTTCAGGAAACGGAGGTTATGGATGATATCATCCCTGGTAAAGGATGCTGAATCAGGCCACATCATCAGGTCGCCTGCCCCGAGGCCCATACCGCTGCGGTGAGTGAGGAGGTCCTTGATATTGAAATCTTCGGTCACGTAAGAATTATACAGCCTGAATTCAGGAATAATATCGATGACCTTCGTATTCCATGTGATTTTACCTTCATCGACAAGGATGCCCAGTGCGGCCGAGGTGAAGGCTTTGGAATTGGAGGCGATGGCAAACAGGGTGTTCTCATCCGTCTTCTTTCCGGTGGCTATCGAGCTGACACCATAGCCTTTCATATGGATCACCTTATTGTCTTTCACTACCGCTACGGCAATCCCCGGTACATTGAAGACCTTCATTGTCTGTTCGACAAGGCTGTCGATAGCGGGTGAACTTATAGGTTGTGAATATGCTGAAATGACAACCAGTAATGCCAGTGTCGACGAGAGAATTTTTTTCATGATTTCGGAATTAAGATTTAAACACCGAATAAAGTTAACACAATTGGGTAAATGTGTTTGCAGGAACCGTGATGTTATTAAATCATTAGATGATCGTAGATCATCAAATTATTGTAGAAAATCGCAATGTGTGAAATAAAAGGATGATTGTAGATCATCAAATTATTGTAGAAAATCGAATTGTAGATCATCAAATTATTGTAGATGATTGTAGATCATCAAATTATTGTAGATGATCGTAGATCATCAAATTATTGTAGAAAATCGCAATGTGTGATATAAAAGGATGGTCGTAGATCATCAAATTATTGTAGAAAAACGGCATGAGATACATGGTAGAAGTACAATAGGATGATCGTAGATCATCAAATTATTGTAAATTAGCCTCTGTGGAACTAATTATTATCGCTATGAAACCAGGAACATTTACCCAGCTTCATGTCCAATTGGTCTTCGCAGTAAAACATCGGGAATGTCTTTTTCGTTCAGTCCAACGCAAAGAGGTATTTTCATATATAAGCGGAATCGTAACAAAACTTGGGCATAAATCAATTATTGTCAATGGATATTCTGACCATGTCCATATTTTTTTCGGACTTAATCCGCCTGTTTCAATTTCAGACACCGTGTCAGCAATAAAAAAATCATCTGCATTTTATATTAATGAAAAAGGGTGGTTCCCAGGCACCTTTCAATGGCAGGACGGTTATGGGGGATTTTCATACAGCAAGAGCCAGGTGGGCGATGTTTATGAATATATCCTTAATCAGGAACAACATCATAAATCGATCAATTTTAAAAAAGAATACACTGAGAACCTGGGACAGGAGGGTATTGAATTTGATGAAAGGTTCCTATTTGAATTCTTTGAGGATGCTAAAACAATTGATTAAAAAGATAAAGCTTGCCCTAATAATCCGCTACAATAATTAGACCCTCTACGAGGGTCAAAATACTTTCTAATCATTTGGTCTACAATAATTTGATCTTCTACGAAGATCAACGTAGCAATATGTCACCGATCGATTTTCAATCAATATATTATTCGCAAACGAGAAAGCCAACGTTGAAAACAGGTGATCGTAGACCATCAAACTTACTGTAGATGATCGTAGATCATCAAATTATTGTAGATGATCGTAGATCATCAAATTATTGTAGAAACGGCAATAAGAATAACCATCACCACAATCGAGAAAGAATTTATCAGGATAAATGCATGTTTTGACCTTTTTTCGGTTTCGGGAAGGCTTATGATCTTCCGGAACAAAAAAATAAATGCAACATTAAGAATTAGCAGCAGTGCACCTGCGACTGCCGGCAGGGGCATAAATATTCCGACAAGTATCCATAACGCCAGTGATGATGCAATGATCCAAACGAATACCAGACGCTTGATCTTCCCGCCATCCATAGTGCTGTAGAGGGTTTTTATGCCGGCTTTTTCGTATTCACTGCCGTATCTGACCAGGAGCAGCCAGAAGTGGGGCATCTGCCAGAGGAACATGAAGAGGGCGAAGAGCATGATAATAGTATCGGTCACAGCGCCTCCTGCTGCTGTATATCCTATAACAGGAGGGATGGCTCCCACCAGTGCCCCGGGTACAATGGCAAGTGTGGTCTGTTTCTTTAATCCTGTATAGATAGCATTATATAGAAGCACATTAACCAGGCCAAGGAAGAATGGCATCCGGCCGCTTAAACCAAGCAGGAGGCTGCCGGAGACAAGCAGTACGGTAGCAATAACAATCGCTGAGAGCGTAGTCATGCGGCCCGAGGGCAGAGGCCTGCCTGCAGTCCTGGACATAAGGGCATCACTACCTCTCTCTGTGTACTGGTTGAGAGCTGAAGCACCTGAGGACAGAAGAAAGACACCTGTTGCCATCATTGTCAGGCCACTGTCAGCTCCTCCGGAGTAAATGAGGTAACCAGTCACTGAAGAGAACGCGACGGCAAGCGAGAGCTTCCATTTTGTGAGCTCTGCAACCATGGCTATTGGTGACCTGTTATCTGGCATCCTGGCTTAGTGTCTTCAGGTATCCGGTTATGACAGCAATGTCAGCCTCTGTAAGTAATGCACGGTATGATTGCATAAGGTTCTTTGGAAATCCGGCAACTATGTCATCATTGGGATTGTAGATTGAGTTGATAATATACGCATCATCAGCCGTTACTGTCCTTTCTGCATTTCCCGAAAAAACTGAACGCTGAGAACCGTACAAACCTGCGAATGACGGACCGACCAGCTTCGTGGCGTCAAGCGAGTGACATGCCAGGCATCCTGTATTCCTGAGCAGCTTCAGTCCTTCAGGATCAGGTACATATGCTGCTGCGGCAAGCTCCTTGTACCACCTGTTAAATTCCTCCTGTTCCACAATACGGGTCTTTGATGTCATGGCTGAATGCAACAGCCCGCAATACTCTGTACAAAGGATCTCATAATTACCAATATAATTTGGAGTGAACCACAGGAAATTGTTATACCCGGGGATCGCATCCTCCTTAACTCTGAACGCCGGAATGAACAGGCTGTGATTGACATCTTCCGACACCAGTTCGAGCTTTACCGGTTTGTTGATGGGCAGCACCAGCTCCTTCGACTTCAGGCTGTCGCTGTAAATGAATTCCCACTCCCACATACGTCCAACAGCCTTGATGACCATTGCATCAGCCGGCACCCTGCGCATCGGTACAAAGGCTTTCAATCCCACCCAGAACATTAACATCACCAGTGCCAGGGGAACCGCAGTCCATAATATTTCAAGTTTCATGTTACTCGAGAACTGCATTGCTTCTTTCCCCTTTTTCCGGGAAAAATGAATAACAGTGTAGATAATAAAGGCAGTTATCCCTATGATGAAAATGAAGGCTATAATAAAGATGAACAGGAATGCCTTGTCTACTCCTTCTGCCAGATTTGATGCCCCTGTAAACATAATTATCCTTTTTATCTGAAGTAATAATCAACAAATGTAATGATAACAACCAGCGCAAACAGCACGAACACTCCCGTTACTGCGAGCCTGAGGAACATGTTCTCGAACCTGAGATGCATAAACTGGGTAAGCACTATGGTGACCTTTATACAAGCAATTATCAGTGCCAGAACAACGGTAAACGGTCCGAGGTGAAAGCCTGTGGCGAGGACTGAAATTGTGGTGAGAACCAGCAGAATTGCCAGCACAACCGCCAGGGATGAAAATGATGATATATGTTTCTCGTTGTCTTTCATGGCTTTCTCAGGTTATCAGGTAAAGGAGAGGAAACAGGAAAATCCATATCAGGTCTACAAGGTGCCAGTAGAGGGCGCTGTTCTCAAGCATCAGGTACTTCGTACTGTTTACCCTGCGCGACCACACCCTCACCACGTTTATAGACAGCAGCACCATACCTATGAGTACGTGCAGTGCATGGAGGCCGGTCATCATGTAGTAGAGGCCGAAAAACAGGAGCTCGCCGTGTGACATGTTCTTCAGTACCGGTGACCCTGGATAAATGCCGTATTCAAATTTGTGTGACCACTCGAAGTATTTATTCATTATAAACAGCGCTGCAAGAATAATAGTCACAGTTAACAGGAAGAGGGTCAGCCGCCTGTCACCTTTCTGCATTGCAGCCAGGGCCATTGCCACAGTCATACTGCTGACAAGCAGGAAGACGGTGTTCATGGTTCCTATGAAGGCGTTCAGCTCACCGGCTCCGGTATGAAATTCACCAGAGTACTTCGCCCTGAAGATGGCATATACAAGGAAAAGTCCCCCGAAAAGGAAAAGCTCGGTGAACAGGAAGATCCACATTCCCAGCTTGCCTGTCTCGCTGTCGATATGCTCTGTATGTGATTGATGAACGGCCATTGATAATCTTCTATTTGGGTTCATCCTTTTTACCGAAAAAATAAGGCCTCGATGTTATCTCGGGTATCTCTTCAAAGTTCTCATGGGGCGGTGGTGATGGTATCGTCCATTCCAGTGTGACACCGTGCCAGGGATTGGCCGGAGCGATGGCTCCCCGCCGCCTGGCAACAACGAGGTTGATCACCATGAGAATAAGTCCGGCAAACAGTATGAAAGCCCCGATGGTTGAAAGGAAGTGACCTGTATGGAACTGGGGAAGGTAGTCATATGCGCGCCTTGGCATTCCCTGTAAACCGATGATAAACAGAGGGAAGTAGAGAAGGTTAAACCCTACGAAGTTGAAGCCCCATGCAATGTTTGCCACCTTGTTATTGTACATCCTTCCGAACATCTTGGGGAACCAGTAGTGTATTGCGGCGAAAAAGGCGAAGCCCATACCACCGAATATTATGTAGTGAAAGTGGGCTACCACAAATGAAGTGTCGTGGGTCTGAATATTGGTCGCAAGGGATCCGAGAACCAATCCTGTGAAACCTCCTATCATAAAAAGAAAAATAAATGAAATGGCATACAGCAGGGGAGGCTTAAGATCTATTGACCCTCCATACATTGTTGATATCCAGTTAAATACTTTTACGGCACTGGGTATTGCCACAATGAATGTGAGGAATGAAAAGAACCATCTGGCGCTGTAGCTCATGCCTGCGGTGAACATGTGGTGCCCCCATACGAAGTACCCGACAAAGGCGATGGCAAGGCTCGAGAGTACAATGGCTCCGTAACCGAATACCGGTTTCTGGCTGAAGGTGGGAAATATCTCTGTAACGACACCCATGGCAGGCAATATCATTATGTACACGGCGGGGTGTGAATAAATCCAGAAAAGATGCTGGAAGAGCACCGGATCACCTCCGAGAGCAGGATCGAAGAAACCGATATTGAGTACTCTCTCTGCGATAACCATAAGAAGAGTTATACCTATTATCGGGGTGGCGAGGATCTGTATCCATGCCGTGGCATAAATCGCCCAGGGAAAGAGAGGCATCCTCATCCATTTCATCCCGGGTGCGCGCATACGGTGAATTGTGACGATGAAGTTAAGTCCTGTCAGAATGGATGAAAAGCCCAGAATGACAGCGGCAGTGAGAGCCCAGATGACACTCGTTGACGATTCCACGCTGTAAGGAACATAGAAGGTCCAGCCGGTATCCGGCGGACCATTTCCCAGGAACTGGGAAAGCACTCCCAGGCAGGCTCCGGTGATATAAAG
The DNA here is from genome assembly GCA_963828395.1 of uncultured Bacteroidales bacterium. Classification (GTDB taxonomy): domain Bacteria; phylum Bacteroidota; class Bacteroidia; order Bacteroidales; family VadinHA17; genus SR-FBR-E99. The sequence continues at coordinate 587,402 of CAWHED010000001.1, read as the reverse complement.
GTACCACGAGAACAGATTCAGTCTGGGAAAAGCCACGTCTTTTGCTCCGATGAGCAAAGGCAGGAAGAAGTTGCCGAAAACGGTCGCCAGACCCGGGATGACGATCACAAATATCATGATGATCCCGTGGATGGTGAAGAGACCGTTGTATGTCTGCGGTCCCATGATCGTGCGGCCCGGAGCAATCAGTTCTATGCGCATCAGCACGCCGAGGAAGGCAGCAACAAAAAAGAAGACGATGACGGCATATAGGTACATCAGCCCTATGCGCTTGTGATCGGTGCTCAGCAGCCATGACCATATTCCTTTGTGCCTGCCCTGATATTCGAGGTAGCTTACCTGTGTTTCACTTACCATACTATCTACTTTTTATCTTTTCCTCCGCCTGATCAGCAGAAATCCCAGTATCACCACGACCAGGAAAATGGTAATCACCCCTACAATCCTTGTGACCTGCAGAGTATATGTTTTACTGGCAGGATTATATCCGAAACAATATTCCAGGATCTTGTTGGATGTTGGCCGGGCTATCCCTTTCTGTGCCTCGATGATTGCCATCTTGACATCAAAGGGAAGGTAGGTGATGCCGTATAGGTACCGTGTAATCTTTCCGGCAGGACTGAGTATGGTTATCACTGCAGGATGCGCGAAGTCAAGTCCCTGAGGTTTATACTTAAACCCGACAGCTTCGGTTATGGCGGTGATGTTTTCCTGTTCCCCGGTAAGGTAGATCCAGTCTTTCTGATGCTCCTTGCTGATCCGTTGCACAAAATTCACTTTCTTCTCCCTGGCTTTTTCGGGTGTATCGCTTGTGTTGAAGCTGATGGTGATGATCTTGTAATCATCACCGATGGTCATATCCATTTTGCTCACCACATCGGCAACGCCGTCCATCAGCGGGCTGCAAATGTTCGGACAGTCAAAATAGACCAGACACAATATTACCGGTTTGTCAATCAGCTCTCTCAGAGTAACCTTCTCATTTTCCTCATTGAAAAACCAGAGGTCTAGGGGGATAGTGTCACCGAGGTGTTCCACAACACCGATTTCCACATCTTTGAACTGATAGTCTGCTTTCTTTATATCCTGTGCGGTGATCACCGGCAGGATAAAAAGCAAAAGCATTGCTGCGACCAGATGTTTCGTTTTCATTTTTTCGTTATTTGTTTTTCATCGTCTGAATACATGCCTGCTATCATCAGTGATCCGCCCATCAGCGAGATATCTTTAAGCAGGGAGATAAGAACCATGGGTCTGTCGGTCCCCTCAATAAGATGAGGTATATGAATGGTAAGAATAAAAATAAGCAGAAGCCCTGCCAGGATCAGCGTTGACAGCCTGACAAACTTTTTCGTGATGATGCTTATACTCACAACGATAAGTACAAGACCTGTAAGAATTATTGTGTAACCCCCAAAAGGTATAAATGAGGTCAGCATTCCAACGTAATAATCCATCATCAGGAAGTGGTTGATCCCGAAAATCGCAAATGGCAGGGCGAAGAGGATCCTGCCAATAGGAGTTAAGTTTCTCATATTTCTGCTTTTTTGTGATTTGTTTCCGGCCCTGTATCGTGATTTAGTTTACCCCTGAGAGCACTGCCAATAGTATATATATCACGCAGTTTCATCATTACCAGGAAAATAAATCCCCATACTGCAAGAACACCCAGAGTATATGTAAGGATGATCCAGACAGGGGCTTTTCTAACATTGTTCCACATGGCTCTTTGTGCCACCAGGCTGACAGGCACGGTTATTACACCTGCATTAATGACGGTATCTTTTGAAACGACACCAAATACCTCCTCATCTGTAAATTTTGCACTGAAACTGACGTTGCCGGCTGTATCGCCGGGCATCCCGGCCGGAATCATAAAGACTGCATTGCCCTTGCTGTCAGTGATTTTTTCCTCATCAACGGGCAGCTTCCCGAAATGGCGCGAGGCAAAAAGTCTCACCGCAGCCCCGGTGACAGGGACAGTCTTCTCTGCATCCGCCGCTATGGCCATAACGGTAAGAGCATGTTCCGCAGCGTTATAAGCAATCTTCATGCTTATCAATGCTCCCGGATAAGCCGATGAGGTGATGACCTGCATGACTTGCTGGACATAGTTTTTATTAAAACTTCTGATATATGAGACTGTCTTCCAGATGTCATCCGTGGTGAGAACACTGCGAAATGAAGGCATCTGTCCTCTTCCCGTCGTAACTTTATATAAAATCTCTCCGTCGCTGTTTCTCTGTATCTTATCAGTGGCAGGATCACCAGGCGGGGGGACCAGGGCGAGGAAGTTTCCTTTCCCCGGGTTGCCGTGGCATGACATACAATTGAGTGTATAGAGTTTCTCACCCTCCTTTCTCGTCTCGTCGGAAAACGGAAAAGTACTCAGCCTGCCTCTTTTGTCTTCCGGTACGATCCACTCCTGACCCCGTGTAAATGACGGGAACAGGATAAGGCACCAGATGACCGCAATGACGCTCTTCATATTCACGTTTTGTTACTGTTTTTCGATGTTATTGGATTTCTTAATGTCGTCTTCAGCCATCTCCCATATTGGTATCACCGGGAACAGCTTTGAAAGAACGGTTATTATGATCAGCACAAGCAGTATTGAAGCAAGGGTTACGGCTGATTCAATAAGCGTTGGTCTGTAAACGATCCATTCAGGCGGAACCTTCTGTATCGGCAGGTTCGGATGAGCCTGCGGAGGGATAACGATGATAAGGCGCTTGAGCCATGAGGCGCCGAGCACAATCAAAGATATGATGAGCATTGGCACCGGTCTGCGCATTCTCCTGAACAGCAGCAGGATTATGGGTGCTATCAATCCGAGGATCTGTATACCCCAGAAAAGCGGTGCAAAATGCCCGGTGAACAGTTCGCGGAGATGGATGGCATCACCGGCCTTCAGCTTGTAACCGGGTACAAGAAACTCGTTCAGGTTAAAATACAGATATACAATAGATACGAGTACCAGCACCCTGCCGATCTTTTCAAAATGATCTTCCGTAAGGTACTTTTCGAGCCTGTAATTTACCCTGAAGAAATACATGGCAATAATCACTGCTGCCGTCCCCGAGACAAAGGCCCCTGAAATGAAGTAAGGCCCGAAGATCGTGCTGTCCCATCCAGTCCTGGGTGTAACGGCAAAGAGCCATGATGTCACCGTGTGTATGGCAAATGCCGTCGGGATGATGAGAATCAGAAGTATCCGTACGGCCTGTTTCATTATTTTATACTGTTCCTCATGGTGCTCCCACCTGAATGAAAGAATCTCATAGGCCTTCACAAGGAATGCAGGCCTTCCATCCATCCGGCTTTTTGATATGGCAAGGTCTGGTATGAGCGGGAAGAACCAGAGCAGCAGGCTGAGGACGAAATAAGTAGTCACAACGGTCACATCCCACAGGATAGGAGATTGTACCCGTCCGTACATAAAAACATAGGGCAGCCTGTCAGGCCGGCCCATGTCAGAAACGATCACAAGCCCGGCTACGGCGGCAAAAGCAATGGCAATTATTTCGGCAATACGTGAAATCGGTTTAACCCACTGGTAGCCAATCAGTCCGAGGACTGAGCTGATAAGCATACCCACAAGGCTGGTCGCGACAAAGAACACGAAATTGGCGATGTACATTCCCCAGCTGGTGAAGTCACGCAGGCCGGTAACCCCAAGCCCTTTCCTCAGCTGAATGGAATAAGCCAGGAGGCACAGGGCCAGAAGGGTGAAAAGAAATCCCATCCAGAGTATAAAACCCTTGTTTATTCTTACATTTCTTAATACATCAGCAGCAATTGAATCAATTTTCCTCTGTTCTTCAGGATTTTTGAAACGGGTTTCCTCCATAATGTTGCCTGTTTAGATCGTTTCTTCCTTATATTCTTTACTCTCACCCCTTTCAAATTCGAACAGCCTGTTCTTGGGAGGCAGGTAATATATCCTTGGTTTTGTTCCAAGCTCGGGCATAAGCCTGTATGCCCCATTCTTCTCGAGCAGTTCGCTCAGCATTACCGTTTCTTTAGTAGTGCCGTTGGTAACGGCATTTTCGTTTTCATCACCGAAGTAATATACCCCATTCGGGCAGGCCGTGACACAGTAGGGGAGTATTCCTTCACGCAGCCTGTCGGCACTGAAGAGGCACTTGGTGACCGTTCCCTTCTTATGGGGCACGTTCAGCTCCACATCGTATTTCATGTCCTTGTCAGCCTCTGCCATCGAGGGTTCCTGCCAGTGAAAGATCCTGGCCGAGTAGGGGCAGGCTGCAATGCAGAAGCGGCACCCTATGCAGCGTTCATTGTCGATAAGCACAATGCCGTCCTGCCTCTTGAAGGTGGCATCAACAGGACAGACAGAAACGCATGGCGGGTTGTCGCAGTGCTGGCATTGCTTGGGCATAAAATAGGTTGGCGTATTTACAGATTCCTGCATGACCAGCGTGTTGAGGTGGTATTCATAAGGGCGCAGGTGATGTGCGTGCTGGCACGCCTCCACGCATTTCCTGGCATTCCTGCATCTGGAAAGATCGATCACCATGACCCATTTCCGGCCGCTGAGGCCTTCACGACCCCGGCTCTGCAGCATCTTCAGATCAGGTTTGAAATCTTTCATCTGCTCAATGGGTATCTCGACAAGCCGGTTATCCTCGGTAAGAACCCTGACCATGCCTTCCCGGTGTTTCCCTTTTTCAAAACGGTGACCGGAGTATATGGCGGCAGCACCCGTCAATGTTACTGCTCCGGCGATGGTGACCTTACGGATAAAATCGCGTCTCGATGTTTCGAGCACCTTATCCAGGTCAGGCTTTCCATCATCCTTCTCCTGCTTCTCTTCAGACATAACTGATTAATTGAGGTGGAACAAAAGAGTTGATAAATTTAGATCAGTCAGCATCGAACTGTACATAATTCAGGTTTTATGTTGGTTAACTAATCGATCAAATATGGTCTATAAATATATAAAATTTTACTCCAACCATTATTTGTTAAACAGCTTCATATTCAGGTAGGAATACATTAGAGCCCATATGTCAGCCTCCTGTGCATTGGTGGAAGCTGCACCGTGACCACCCTCTATCGTTTCATGATAGTAAACCGTGTGACCCATGTCAATCATCCTGGCTGCCATTTTCCGGGCATGACCGGGGTGCACCCTGTCATCCTTGGTAGAGGTTATAAAGAGCGGCTCGGGATATTTTGTATTCTTACTCAGATTCTGGTATGGTGAATACTTGCTTATAAATGCCCAGTCCTCAGGCTTGTCAGGGTTGCCATACTCATCCATCCAGCTTGCACCGGCAAGCATATGGGAGAAGCGTTTCATATCAAGAAGAGGCGCACCAATTACCACTGCATTATAAAGATCAGGTCTTTGTGTCAGTGCCACGCCTGCCAGCAATCCTCCGTTGCTCCATCCGTAGGCGCCCAGATATTCCGGAGAGGTTATTTTTTTACTTATGACACCTTCAGCAACGGCAAAGAAATCGTCATAGGCATTCTGGCGCTTTTCCTTAAGGGCTGCATGGTGCCATGCAGGACCGAATTCACCTCCGCCACGGATATTGGCAATGACGTAAACACCTCCCTTCTCAAGCCAGCCGATTCCACAAACGGCACTGTACCTTGGTTGTTCGGAAATAATGAATCCTCCATAACCATAAATAAGTGTTGGATTTTTACCATCATAAACCATGCCTTTAGGGTGAACAACGAAGTAGGGAATTATAGTGCCGTCTTTCGAAACTGCTTCAGACTGTTCAACAGTCAGCCCGGAGGCATCAAAATAGTCTTTCTGCTTCCTGATAGCCGTGATTTTTTCTCCATCACCATGGTAAAGAGTTGATGGTGTCACAGGATTACTGAAAGAGAAGAAATAGTCATCTGACTGATTATCTGAACTGACAAGCGAGATTGTCCCGAATTCAGGGACAGGCAAAGCCTCTCCGATCCATTGATCACCTGCACTGCGGAAGATCTTCAATTTGCTTTGTACATTCTCCATTGTGGATACAACTATGAAATCTTTTGCTGACATAAGTGATACAAAGCTTGCCCGTTCCTCTGGCTGATAGATTGTTCTCACAGAGGTTTTTCCGGCCAGAAAACCGGGAAGGCTAAAGCTGACTAGTGATCCTGATTTGTAAATTACATTGTTAACACTCCAGTCAGACTGAAGATAAAGCAGCACATCGTCTCCGTGCATACCGGTAAAATTGGCGTCTGAAGGGACCTCAATCTTTTGGAGGCTGCCGGCTGTAAAGAGGAAAGGCTCAGTCTCATAGAATCCTTTTCTAAGGTCAGCGAAAGCATACTGCTTGCCGCTTATGTACATGCTGTTGACAAAAACACCCATCATGGTGGTGTCTGTTTCAATCATTATTTCTGCTCCGGCAGGATCGGCACCTCTTTTCCACAATTTAGCAATTGAGGGATAACCTGAGGTTGTCATTGTACCAGGTCCGTAATTAGTTGCCACGAGGATATTGTCCTTATCAATCCATGCAGCGCTGCACTTGCTCTCTCTGACCTCGAAACCGCCGGTCACAAACGATTTCTTTGATGCATCGAATTCCCTGATAACCTTTTCATCCTTACCTCCGTCTGAGAGGTAAAGCAGGCAGAGGTTATTATCCGGACCAAGCCAGCCGGCTCCGCCGAATACCCATTTTCTTTTTTCTTCTGCTGAAAGTTTGTCGAGATCAAGCACTACCTCCCAGTCATTTTTCCCATTCAGGTAATCTTCTTCAGACATCCGTCTCCATAGCCCGCGCTCATTCTTTTCGTCCTGCCACAGATTATATACATAGTCACCAACCATGTCAGGATAAATCACTCTTTCCTTGTCATTAAAAACCGTGAGGTACCTGTCTCTTAATTCAGTGAATATTGGCAGACTGGTAAAGGCCTCATCAGAAATCTTGTTCTGTGTCCTTGCCCAATCGAGAGCCTTCTCTCCCTCGATCTCCTCAAGCCAGAGATATGGATCAGCATTCTCTGCAGAGTTTTTCTTTTCTCCTCCGCAGCCTGTCAGCGCGAATACTAAGGTTATCATTGCAGTCAGGGTAAGTTGTCTTTTCATCTTTTATTGGATTGGATTAGTATTTTCACAGTTGCAGCTATGATCAGCAGTTCTCCTGTAATGAAGAGCAACCAGTTAAAACTGCCAGGAAGATAATTTGTTATCATATTAAGTAACTGCTCCCTAACATCGGGGGAGCTCCCGGAGCCGATCACACCGCTGTCAATCATCAGTTTCAGATAATCAATGAGGTAGGTGTATAAGATCATCACTCCTCCGATTATTATCAGCACCATGTCAATCGGTCGCAGTTTAACCTCAGGAACACTTTCCTCTTTCCTTATTATAAATACAGCCATAAAGATCATTGTCAACGAGTTTATTACGGGAGCAATAACCGGTCCCAGCCACGACCAGGGTATCAGGAAGAGAAGATCCCAGGAGAGGAGAGAGGCCGGCCAGCCTATCAGAAGCTTCAGGGCGACATAATAAAAGATGTCCCACACTCCGAACGTAAACAAAAAATACAGGAGCCGCTGGAGATTATTTCTGCCTGCAATGATGCCAACAGCCGCCAGCATGATCAGTGTAGTGATCTCCCTGATCCATTCAATGCTGACCAGCTCAGGCGACATCAGCTTCAGCGGAAAATCAAAACCCTGCGGATAGTACAATTCGCGGAGATAAATAACGACAATGCCTTCCAGGAAGCCCATTGCCACAGCGAAAAAAGCCAGCCAGACAAGCCTGGACCGGTAACCTGAATCAAAGTTCTTCACGGCAGAAATTATGTGCCGTTAAATTACAAAATATATGGAAAAACGGCTTTTCGCTCCTGAGGATAATTGTCAAAGTGGCTCTTGTACCATTTGTGGTGAGCAAGTGCTCTCGGCACCAGGTTGCAGAAGGTCCAGATGAAAAAGGAGAACGCCGGAAGAGACCAGCACAGGATGGCGTATCCGCCCCATTCAATTATCTCTCCATAAAAGTTGGGACATGATACCTTTTCGAAGTATCCTCCGTGCGGTATCTGATAGTCACCGTTACTTTTCTTCCTCAGGTGGATCAGCTTTTCATCGGAGGAGATGTTTATTGCCATTCCTGTGATGAAGATAATTAACCCGGCGATGAAGCGCGGATCTCTTAACCAGCCGATTGTAAAATGCGTGTGCAATGAACCTGCATAATAACCCAGAAAGCCTGCATTCATTAAATTGAAGATGACGGCCATGAGTGCTATCACCAGCGGCATCTGCTTACCTCTGACCCTGATTCGCCACGGAAAGATCACCGCCCTGTTAATGTAATGAGCGATGTATAAGGAGGCAATGATCCAGACTGTCACCGTTTTCTCAGCTGTTCCGGTAAATATAAAAGCAAGAAATACTATCAGGGCCGGGACTTCCATAATAAACCAACCGATCCTGTCGGGGATGGTCACTCCCCATTTTTTATTTGAGTGCCTGCCGTATGGTGCGGTCACGAACATAAGAACAAGGAAAATTACAAGTGCAATTACTGTCCAAAGCCAGACTAACAGGTCAAATGTTGGTTTATCCATCAGAGGAATTTGTTTTCTTTAAACCAGGTTATTGTGTCAGCCATGGTCTCCTCAAACGGACGGGTTTTGAAGGCAAGAGCCTTCGCCGCCTTTCTGCTTGAGATATTCTTATGGCCGTGCTCCAGTGTCTCAAGTGACATTGCAGTATACAAAGGAATACTCTTTGTGATGGTAGCATGGAGGTTCAGAAATATTGCGCCGAAATATGCTATTGACATTGGCAGATACAGCCATGGAGCTTTATGACCTCCGAGTTTTTCAATCGTAGCAGCCATAGTCTTCAGGCTTTTCCAGCTCCCGCCAAGTAAATAGCTTTCTCCCGGAACGCCGAGTTCTATTGCATTGATTGCGGCAGAGCATACATCCCTGACATCAACCCAGTTATATCCCCCGGGCAGCAGGCTTGGGTTCTGGCCTCTGAAGAATCTGATGACTGCATTACCGAGCAGGGATGGTTGAAAATCATTGGGTCCTAAAATTGCTGTCGGATTTAGCACAACTACCTCAAGCTGAGGTGATGATGCCTCAATCATTATCTTCTGGCCCATGGCTTTTGATCTTTCATACGATGCCCCGCCTTCCAGGGCAAGACTTCGTGTTTCATCCAGTTCAACGTCAAGGGGCTCCTGTTCATAAGCATGTATTGAACTGAAATGAATTATTCTTCTAACCCCTTCATTCTTTGCTGCTTTGAGGAGAGTGATACAACTATCGGTATTTATTACCCGGCACTTTATATCGTTTTTCCGGATGCTTATGCAAGCTGCAAGATGAAATACTATTTCACAGCCGGAACAGAGTTTTCCGAGATCAGCTTCACTGTTAATCTCACCGTAAACAAATTCGAGACCAAGCTCCTCAATGCCTTTTTTACTATTATGGATCAGGGCTTTAACTTCATGACCCCGGTCAATAAGCATTCTGCACAGGTTGGCGCCAACGTGCCCTGAAGCGCCGGTAACAGCAATTTTCATTTGAAAAGATAAAAAGACTGTCAAATATAAACCTTTATTCCTACCAGAGAAGTCAGAAGTCCAATGCATGATAAATATATATGCCTGCCTGGCACTGTCCGTTCATTTACATGCTGGTTATGATAGTGATCCATTCCCTTTCTGGTCTAAGAAAGAAGACGCTGCTTCCCTGATCTTTTCAACATTCAGTTAACTCAAACATAGCGGGTAATATATTTCGTTATATTGCCTTCTTAATTTATTTTTTAAATTCAGGATAGATTAAATTGTTATTTCATTCACAAATGTCTCAGAAATATTCGCTTGATAAGCATAAGATCAGGGTCCTCTTACTTGAGGGAATTCATAAAAGTGCTGTTGACTTCTTTACAGCCAACGGATACACAAATATAGAAACCCTTTCAGGCTCACTTGATGCTGCTGCCCTGAAGGCTAAAATAGGGAACGTAAATATAATAGGGATTCGCTCGCGCACTGAGGTTACTGAAGATGTGTTGAGTGCAGCTGACAAGCTCTTTGCCATTGGCTGCTTCAGCATTGGCACCAACCAGGTTGACGGTCGTGCCGCCAGGCTCAGGGGCATCCCGGTTTTTAATGCTCCATTTTCCAACACACGCTCGGTAGCAGAGCTGGTCATTGCAGAATGCATCCTCCTCATGCGTAACATTCCGGTAAAGAATGCTGCTGCCCACAGGGGGCAGTGGCTGAAATCAGCCAGTAATTCATTCGAAGTCCGAGGCAAGAATATGGGTATAATAGGATATGGTCATATAGGATCGCAAGTATCTATCATGGCAGAAGCCCTGGGCATGAATGTCTATTATTACGATATTGTGAAGAAACTGAGCCTGGGAAAGGCAGTCGCATGCTCAACTCTTGAGGAGCTGTTGTCTGTTGCCCATCTGGTTACCCTGCATGTACCGGAGACGCACTTAACGCGCAACATGATAGGTGAAAAGGAACTTGGCCTGATGAGGAAAGGATCGTGCCTTATCAATGCGTCAAGGGGTTCAGTTGTCAACATCCCTGCCCTGGTATCTGCCCTCAACAGTGAGCATATCCTGGGAGCTGCTCTCGATGTTTTTCCTGAAGAACCGGTATCAAGCGGCGATACATTTGTCTCAGACCTCCGAATGTTTGAAAATGTCATTCTTTCACCTCATGTGGGAGGCAGTACAACAGAAGCCCAGGAAAACATTGGAACTGAAGTGGCAGAGAAACTGGTTAGGTACAGCGATACCGGAGACACAATCGGCGCCACGAATTTTGTGCAGATATCGCTTCAGCCTAACCGCAACGCCCAACGATTCCTGCATATCCATAAGAATGAACCAGGGTTGCTGAAAGAGGTGAATTATGTATTTACCTCAAAAGGAATAAACATCGCCGCTGAATATCTTCAGACTGACGCAGAAGTAGGATATGTAATAATTGATACCGAGAGCAAGCTTGACACCAGCATCATCAAAGAGTTGAGGGCAATAAAAGGAACAATTCGGGTAAGAATAGTGTACTGATCTTATTTCAGATAACGAAAGGTATGAACCTTTTTGTTCGTTTCATATATTCCCTGTAGCTGTCGCCGAAATAAGCAATACACTCCTTTTCGTCCCCCACTGCAGTAAACCATAGAAGGACCGACGAAAGCAAGGCCACCAAAGTCATGATGACTGTCGGGTGCTTGAAGTAAATACCCCAGCTAAGAAAGATCAGAGATGAGTAAAGCGGATGCCTTATGTACTTAAAGATCCCTGTTGTTACCAGCTCGGTGGTCTTTTCAAATTTAAAGAGATTATCGTCTACCCTTATTATTCCGGGCTTACGGGCTTTTCTGAGAAGCAAGACACCTGCTATCAGAGTGTAAGCAGAAATCGCAAGCAGTAACCAGGAGATGACCTGTTTTACCGAAGACGGCTCAACAAACCAGAATTTGTAGTTTGCCACCAGGAGGGCGATGATGCATTCCCAGCTGAAGAAACGCGGGAAGCCATGACTTTTTATATCAAAAAGGGACCGTTTTGAGAAATAAATAACCGGGATACTCAGTGCTACAAAAAGAATTACTCTGTCCATTTCAAATCTTTGTCAAATCTGTACGTTGAACCGTTCGTTGTTTCCATGAAAACCTTATTGCCTCCACAGACCAAAGTCAGAGGTGCTCCTGAGAGGGACCTGATCACCACCTCTTTCAAGGCCCCCTGTTCCCATGTAATGTCAACCTCAAAATTGCCTCTCGCTTTCAATCCTGTAACTGATCCTTCCGGCCATGCATCGGGCAGTGCAGGCAGTATGTTCACCACGCCGTTTTGGCTCTGCAGCAGCATCTCTGCGATACCTGCGGTACCGCCGAAGTTTCCGTCAATCTGGAATGGCGGGTGGTTGTCAAAGAGGTTTGGCAGGGTTGATTTTTCCAGCAGCAGTCTGAGATGTTTGTAACATTCATTTCCATCATGCAGGCGTGCATAATGGTTGATGATCCACGCCCTGCTCCAGCCGGTATGTCCTCCTCCGTTCTCTAACCTGTGTTCAAGTGTTTTACGTGCTGCGGCATAGAGATCAGGTGTATCCGGTGTGATCTGTGTGCCCGGGTGCAGTCCGAATAGATGCGACATATGCCTGTGCCCGGGTTCAGCCTCTTCATAATCCTTAATCCACTCCATTATAGTGCCATTCGAAGCAATCCTTACGGGAGGGAGCTTATCCAGCGTGTACCGAAGACTGTCAGCCCATCCAGGATCAGTATTAAGGATATGGGCAGCTTTCTGACAGTTTGTGAGCACTTCGCGTATGATCTGATTGTCCATCGTCGGCGCATAGGTAAGCTTGAATTCTTTTCCGGAGACTGGGTCGATATAGCTGTTTTCCGGGGAGTAAGTAGGAGCGGTGACAAGATAACCTGCTTTATCTGTGATAAGAAAAGTCCGGATAAAGTCGGCTGCTCCCTTCATGACCGGATACGCCTTTTCACGCAAATAGGCAGTGTCACAGGTAAATTCAAAGTGTTCCCACAGCGGCAGCGTCATCCAGGCTCCTCCCAGGGGGAACATGCCCCAGTAAACACCGTCGATCACCGCAGTCTTGCCGAACACGTCAGTTGTATGATGCATTGTCCACCCCTCAGCACCGTACATCTCACGTGCAGTGACACTTCCCGGAACCGTAAGCTCTTCCATGAACGTTGTCACAGGGTCGACAGTCTCGCTGAGGTTGCATACCTCCGCGGGCCAGTAATTCATCTGCAGGTTAATGTTGACATGGTAGTCCGAGCACCACGGTGCCCAGTAATCCTTGTTCCAGATGCCCTGGAGGTTTGCGGGGAGCTGTGCAGGATGCCGGGACGAACCCATCAACAGATATCGCCCGTACTGAAAATAAAGCGCTATCAGATCCGGGTCATCACCGCCTGCCTGGAACCTCCTGAGGCGCTCATCAATAGGTATGGTATCAGCTTTGTTATCCTTTCCAAGACGCAGACTGACCCTGTCAAACATTGAAGAGTGCTCAGCGATGTGTGTTTTTCTGAGAAGCTCAAAAGATTTCCAGGAGGCTGTGCTGATGGCATCAGTGCACTTCCTTCGCGGATCAATCGTTCTGTCAAAATTCAGGCCTTCAACATTATAATCAGTTGCCGCATTAAAGAACATTACCAACTCAGTTCCTCCGGTATATTTCAGTGATTTATTGTCATGTGTCAGCTTTCCGTCGTATGCTGTTGGAAGGAGGGAGGCAAAAAACCTCATGTGGGCTCCTCCCGGTCCCATGGCCGGATCTTCACTGTCAATCACCTGTCCCTCCATGTCTATGCGGCCGTCCATGACACTGATGACAGCATCCTGTTGCCGCTGCATTGAGATTGACATGTCGAGGCCGCCTTCAATCTTTGATCGCATCGAAATGACAAGTACATTATCCGGTGCCGATGAGTAAACCTCATACTCTATTTTGTTCCCGTCCCTCTTAAAACTTACCTTAGCAATTCCGGTCCTGAGATTAAGTTCCCTGCGGTAGTCGGTGATCTTGCCGGTCGTGTCGGTAAAATTGAAACAGATTTCGCCGAGTGTCTGGTATGACCTTATCTTTCCGGGAATGCCGGCAACGTATTTTTCCGAAAGATCAAAAGCCTCGGGTATCCTGCCGTCAAGAATTAGCCTGCGTATTTCAGTCATGTGTGCAAGAGCTCCCGGATTATTGTTGGGAATATTCATCCCGCCCCAGAGCGATTCTTCGTTTACCTGAATTTTTTCCATTGCAGGGTTTCCGAAAACCATCCCTCCGAGCCGTCCGTTCCCCACTGGAAGCGCTTCTGTCCATTCCCTGGCGGGAGTGTCGTACCACATTACGTATTCTCTGTGTTGTTTATGGCCGAAGTCGCAGCCTGACAACAATAAAAAGGTCAGAAACAGCAGAATAACAGGTTTTTTATTCATTTTCAGGTTTAATGCTTTCTGACGGATCAAATCTCATGACAAATCCGCCGTTTGGGTTGAGGGTGACAGCTGCTGACTTTTCGCCTTCCGGAGTCACTTTCTTAAGAGCAAATGACCGCAGCGTATCGTCTTCAGTGACAAGGATGCCATTTTCCTGATCAATGAACGGAAGCTTTATATTCAGCTCCATCGGCTCTTTGCCTGCATTGACACCTGCCACGTACCACACCTCACCGGTTCTTCTTGCTATCGCGAGGAATTTTCCCGGGAAACCGTCTATAAATCTTGTCTCGTCCCAGGAAACAGGTATTGCACTCATCATGTTTCTTACATAATCCGGCATCCCGGCCATTCCACTGGGAGTCTCAGCATAATGCTGCACTCCTGAGAGAAACAGGACCGCCATGGCCAGTTCGGCGCCGTTGCCTGTCACTCTTTCAAAATTGTCATAGGATGTGAAGCATACCGGTGTGAAATCCATAGGGTCAAAGGCATTGCGTATGAATGCGGCAGTAGTAGCTTTCGACGGTACCTTATCTGCACTTACCTGGTCAAAGGTTGCGTATTCGAGGCCGCGAATCGCCTCCATGGATACAAGGTTGGGCCACGTGCGGTGCAGTCCCCTCGGAAGTGTTGAGCCATGGCAGTTTACTATAAGGTGATGCTTATGAGCATCAGCAAGTATGTCCTGGTAATAATCCATCATTGACTGTCCGTCGCCTCCGAAAAAATCGACCTTGATGCCTCTGATGCCCATCTGTTCAAGCCTGGAGAATTCGGCCTCACGGCTTTCATGGGTCAACAGCTTGTCTTTGGGGTGATAAGGTACCGTATTCCAGTCGCCTGCCGAGTTGTACCACACTATCAGTCCGACATTATTTTCAGCTGCCAGGTGTGACAGCTCATCAAGTTTATCCCATCCTATCGTCGTGTCCCAGTTGACATCCACAAGACAGTATTCCCATCCCATTTCCGCGGCATATAAGATGAAGTCCTTCTGCACCGCATAATTCACCGAAGAATCCTTCATCAATGCCCAGCTCCATGAGGCTCTCCCCGGCTTAACATATGAGAAGTCGCCCGGTTCAGAAGGTTTTGCAAGGTCAGTGCCATGTGTTGATTCAATTATTACACCGGGACTGCTGCCAATGGTTAAAATACGCCATGGCGTGGTCCATGGCAGGGTTGATTGCGGATATACAACACCGCCGGTGAAACCTTCCATGGGTTCCGGAAATGCTATTACCATCTCATTGGCTCCCTTACCTTTATTAAGATGACTGCCGCAGTAATTGCGGTCTGGCCAGCTCTCAGTCAGATTTATCCAGCAGGTTTTCGTATGAAACAACGCCGGAAAAACCCAACCGTTCTTTTCATAACGGATACTATCCAGTCGTATATCTTCCATATAATGCTCCTCATATGAGGGGTTGCACTGGTTCCATCCTGACTTTGAAGCTGCACGTGGCTGGATCCAGCCCGTGGTTCCCGCGACAAAGCTGAAAGAAGTCTTTTCAGAGGTGATTTTTTTTACCGCATCAGAGGTGCCGGGAAATGAGTAACAGAATGCAACGCCGTCATCAGATACCTGGAAAATAGCATCCATTTGCCCGCCGGAGGCGTTGGAAAGGTGGAAGACACGCCTGTTGGCTGTATAATGGGCTTCTTTCTTCTTGCCGTGCAGCAAAGAGTAATCATCACGGATAGTCAGGATTTCTGATACTGAATCAAGTTTCAGCCTGTCATAATAATCACCGTCCTCCCTGATTATTCCGAGAGATGAATTTTCAATCACAGGTGTCTCATTGAAAAATACAGAATAGGAAGCCTTCGCATCGTTGCTGACATGCATGCTTACTCTGATATTGCCTCCCGGACTTTCCAGGGTCATTCTGTCTTCCCGGTTGCATGAAAAAAGCGTTGACAGGATGCCTGCCATGGCCAAGAGATGTATATAGGTTTTCATGCTGCTTCAGTACTTTTTAAGCCGGCAGTACGGCTAAATCCAATATCACCGGTGTATTGTTCAATAAAGTATTTGCAAATATACCTTTAGTTTCCCGGCTGTCAGGGCAGTTCAATGTCTGAATTGCTTACAAAAGCTATTCTTTTGCTGTCAGGTGACCAGCTGGGAACGTTGATCGTACCCTGTCCGCCATACAGATAAGCAATGACACGTGGCGTCCCGCCATCGACAGGCATCAGCCTGATATATACATGTTTATAAAACGGATGATCATCGGCTTTTACCTCCGGAGAGAAGGATAGTAATACGATCTGCTTACCGTCAGGGGAGACATGCGGGAACCAGTTGTTGTACTCATCAAAGGTCAGCTGTTCCTGCTGTGATCCGTCTGCTTTCATCCTCCAGATCTGCATGGTCCCTGTCCTGACTGAATTGAAGTATATGTGTTTTCCGTCCGGTGAATATTCCGGACCGTCATCGAGTCCCGGAGCATCCGTCAGCCTTATCTCTTTCTTTTTCCTGACCGGTATCTTATAAATATCGAAGTTATCATGCCTGTCAGCAGTGTAGGTCAGGTACTTCCCGTCAGGTGACCATCCGTGAAGATATGAGGGACCCAGCGGGGTGATTCTTTTCGGTGTGCCACCCTCAACTGGCAGAGTAAAGACGATTGAATTGTTTTCCTCGGTGGCGACGTGATGGCTGATGCCCAGCATCTTCCCGTCAAATGAGAGAACATGATCATTGTTATTGCTTGTGGCGAAACCGCTGCTGATCACTTCAGGTTCACCCTTGTCAAGGTCGAATTTATAAAGCAGGCCGCCGCTGTTATAAATAAGATACTTACCGTCTGCAGACCAGTTGGGTGCCTGGATTGACACAGGCGACTGGTAGATTATCTTACGGAGGCCGGTCTCAACATCCATGACCTCCAGGTTGCTGCCGATAAATTCCCTGTAGGGCACAAAGTCGTCCTTTGCCGGCCTGGTTATCCGTACGTTGCGAATCTCGCTTTTTCAATTACATTATTGTCGTGAGAGCAGATGAACAGCCCGGCATAAACTTCCCCGGTCATTTCATCATTGGTGATCATGACCGTGTCAAATGGTTTTCCCATCACAGCACATGAGAAGATGAACCTGTTTCCTTTCCGTTCAAGCTGTATTACATCAGGTGAAACAACCTGCGACTTTCTTTCGGACATTTCAGCTCCGGCAGACAGGCGGTACTGCAGTGACGTAAGGCCGTCGCCATGCACTGTGGCGCTGATGTGTTCCGAATTCGGATCGAGGCTCTGACGTATCATCCAGCCTGCCTTCCGGTGCAGGTGGCTGCCCTCTCCGATGAACTGTACACTGGCACTCAGGATAAAATCCCCTTTCAGCTTCTTCCAGGCAAAATGGAACTGGTCGGCACCGAACCAGATGTTGTCACCTGATCCTGAAATTGTATATTCCTGGTCTGCCGGGTTATAGACCAGGTCTCCTTTTAGTTTGCACACTCCTACATCTGAGTGCCCGTCAAAGAGACTTTTTGAATAGTCCTGAGCAGAGACAGGATCGGATATTAAAGCTGTTACTGCCATACAGATAATGAATATATTTCTACCCATTTGTTCAAGATTAGATTGTAAACTTAACTACTGTTTCAGACAATTGTTTCTGCCCATCCGGCACTAAAAAGCGAAATTTACCATATTGGTATCAGAAATCCCGCTGCAAAATAATTATTAAATTATAAATATACGTCCTTACGTTTATATAACCGGTAAGATAAAAAAGTCAGAACCAGTGATAGTGCGGTGAAATAAAACATACTCCAGAATTCAAGGCCATATTCCGGATTTACCGTATCAACATTGACATATTTGAACGGACTTATATAGCCTAATTTTGAAAGACTGTCAGTGATTTTTGAGAGAGTATAAGTAAAATAGAGAATCAGCACCAGACCTATACTTAGTGTGGTTATCGGTTTAGACCTTTTAACAAGGGTTGACATGAATAATCCTACTGTACTAAAGAAAAGATTCAGCAACAGGGTATAGAGTGACAGTATAAGAAAAGCCTTTACGCTGTAAGGTTCTCTCTGAACAATTTCCATACTTATAAAACCAGCCAGTGCAGCCACCATGTTCAGTGCAAAGACATCCAGAAAAACAACTGCTGTCTTGGTGAAAAAGACCTCGCGGCGTGTCAGAGGCCATGTAAGCAGGTATTCTGCAGTCTTATTGTACTCTTCTTTCAGCAAAATATTGGATGAGAGTACTATTGCATAGATACTTCCAAGCACCAGCATGTATATCACATTATTGGCGGTATAAAAGCCCAACACCGAAAACAGGTCATCAACATTTGAAATACCCTTAAACTGCAATGCCCCTTCAGGCAGGATGCTCATTATTGCCAGGATCTTGGAATTGTTTTCCAAAAAAGTCCCGTAGACCGACATTGTTACCGAAATCAGTAAAGTAATGACGATAGTCCACATCAGCAGGCTGAAGGCATTACCTTTTAATTCTCTTATAAACAGGTTTTGGTTCATATGACAAATCCGGAATTAATTATAGTAATGCATGAATATTTCTTCCAGAGATGGCTCCTCAATTGTCATATCTGTTATTTTTTTTCCTCTGAGTTTTAAAATAAGGTCATTGATATCACCGGAGTACATAAATTGCAGTGTTCTGCCTGTTATGACAGGTATATTTTCTATTCCTGTCAGGCCGGATAACTCATTGTCTTTCTGATCGTCAAATTCGATTCTTATTTTCCTGAGCTGCCTCTTCCGCAGTGTTTCAATATCCTCCACCTTGATGATCCTGCCTTCCTTGATAATGGCTACGCGCTTACACAGCAACTGCACCTCACTCAGTGTGTGCGAAGAGAAAAAAATGGTCATTCCTTTCCGGTTTTCTGACCTGAGCAGCTCAAAGAACCTTGCCTGCATCAGCGGATCAAGACCCATTGTCGGTTCATCAAGGATAAGGAGTTTTGGATTATGAAGGAGGCTTTGTATAATGGAAACCTTCTTTCGGTTCCCCATCGAAAGATCAGAGATCTTCCTTTTACCGTCAACTTCGAATAATTCTGAAAGCTCAGCAATCCTTTCTTCGCCATTTTTAGTCTGATAAAATCCCAGGCAATAAACCAGAAATTCATCTATATCAAGATGTGGATACAGATTTGCATCAGACGGTACATAACCGGTGCATGACTTGATCTTTTTTGAATCTCTGACCACGTCCATACCCATTATCCTTGCACTGCCGCCGGTGGGAAATATCAGGTTAAGCAAAACCCTGATAGTGGTAGATTTGCCCGACCCGTTAGGTCCTATAAACCCAAATACCTCACCTTCCTCTACTTCAAGATCGACGTGTTCAATACCTCTCGCCTTGCCGTAGCTTTTTGTGAGATCCCTGATATTAATTATTGGTGCACTCATCAGAGATTATTATTTGTTAATATTCATTTTCAGATACATGAACTCATTTATGTTTTGATCTTGCTTTTATGTATGAGGGAAATTTCTTCATATGACCGGGAACAGCCGAAGACCAGGTAACCCATTTCAGAAAGCTTTCTGATTGCCTCTTTGGACCTTGGTTCACCCTGTGCAAAATCACGGTCATGAAACTCCACGAGGATCTGGTCTATAGTAACAGGTGATGCCAGGATGGTATCGATCACATCATATTCAGACCCTTCAATGTCCATTTTAAGTACATCAATATGAGTGTGTTTAAGCTCCCTGATAATGTCGTCAAATGTCTTCATCATTACTTTAACGGACTGTGCGGCATCAACCTCTTTATGCATTATCATACTTCCGGAAATGGCCCTGGGATTTGCAGGAAGGAAGAAATCAGCCTGGCCGGTCCCGGAAGCACTTATACCGTAAGGGTGAAAATGAAACCTGTCGGGTAACTTCTGGTTGCCTGTCCATTCGACTGACTTTGGAGTTGGATCGAAAGCAAACACCGAAGCTCCGTGCTTTCTTATGCACTCTTTATCAAAGGAGATATCTCTTCCCGTTCCGAATGAATAAATGACTGATGATTTGTTAAGAAGAGAGGGGATGATATAAAAACCACCGTAACTGGTACCATACCATTTACAGTTAACCTGAACAGCGGGTTGAAGATGGCTGAAGGTTGCCGGATCGGTCAACCGGTTGATCCTTTTCTTCCGCCGGCGTGATAAAACCTCAAGCCAGATGTTCCCGGCTTTTTCCCTGGCAGATGTGATGACGGAGTTTGCCATTGTATGGTTTATACCAGGTCACAGGCTTCCGGAGGCATCCAGTGAGCATCCATCCCTTCCCATTTGATATTGCACCCGATTGGATTGGTTTTTGGAACCGATACGGGTTTGCCTGAAGTAAGTTCGCTCAGCGCCCTGTCGAGATCATTTACGGTCATGCGTGAGATATCTCGTGGCGAATCAACTCCTCTGCCGGTATAGACCAGCACTCTTTCTTTATTGAAGACAAAGAAATGAGGTGTCCTTAAGGCCCCGTATGCCTTTGCTGTGGACTGGTCACTGTCATAAAGGTATTTCCAGGGGAACTTATATTTTTCCATCCGCGCCACCATATTCGGAAAACTGTCTTCCTCATAAGTATGCTCACTGTTTGAATTTATACCGACAAAGACCACTCCGGCAGAGTGATATTTGTCTGCAGTGGCACGTGTCAGCTCATCCGAGCCTATCACGTAAGGGCAATGATTGCAGGTAAAAAACAGCACCAGGTAAGGATATTCATCAAAATCGGATAGTCCGTATTCCGGGCCTTCAGTGGAGGGAAGCCTGAAATCAATGATCCTCTGCCCGGGTTCAAGTGTGTAGCTCATCTCTGATATCTTTATTTATTCAAAATTATAAAAATGCGTTAATGTTTTTTGTTAAACAGGACATCTCGTTTTACGATACCAATTTAATCTTTTCAGTTTAATGCTCTTCTTGATTCTTTATTGCAGCACTCGATTCACCTGCTGAACTGAATAAGCTTCACCCGGAATTTTCGGCACACAGCATGTTTTTTAGTGAAGGAAGTGTATATAAAAGCAGTGACCAGGGAAATTACCGGACTATGCCTTCATTCCCTGGTATAAGGGCTGCTTCTCTGTTACCGGCTGATGTCAGCGCACTTCTCAAACGGTCCCCAAACTGCCCCCATACGACCCCCCAAATGGAACCCAAACTGCCCCCAAACGGTCCTCAAACTGCCCTCAAACTGCCCCCCAAACTGCCCCCCAACGGCCTGCCCTATATCGGAGCTTATCCTCTGTAAAAAAAGGACCCTGAGGCTGCCTTGCCTCAGGGTCTTTACCCTTTATGCCACACTAATTCAGATAAGTAAGTATTTCAGACTTATCCTTGCTTAAGCTTTGATTTCAATTGTGAAATTCATATAACCCTCTGTTATAGTTTAAATCAATCAACCGGAGCTTGCCTGTTTCGTTTTCACTCAGGCTTTTCAGATGTTTATTCAGAATAATAATCCTGAAAGGTACTTGTCCGTTCAACTTTTCAGTCAGTTCTGTCTGTGACAAAGTCCTTACCTTTCCGCGACTGTAAAACTGACTTGAATAACTCTTTTTATTAAGATAATACAAATCAGTATTTTCAGTATCGGATTGATTTAAGATGAGATACTTATCAGTGTTGCTGTAGTGCTCAATCCTGTCACCGGTCATTCCGGCAATAAATACGATCAGAAACAGGAATGGCAGTATCAGGCTTGTATACACAAGTACAGATTTATATTTTATATCAGTCCACCAGTATGTTACAAGCAACGCGACAGGGATCATTACCGGAAGAACATAGGTGTGGATCAGGCTCTTGGAGACAGTGAAAAACAAAGGCGTCCAGAACAACCACAGCAATAAGAAACCGATGTACTTATTCTTTAAAATCTCCGACCTGTTCATCCATGTCCTGGAGATGGCTGTAATTATCCAGGGAAGAGTACCTGCAACCAGGAAAAGCCAGATAATACCAGGAGGCATCTGCTTGGGGAAACCATACAAGTCGCCTTTCCATCCGGAATCAAAGAAACGCTTAAAGTGTTCGCCAATAATGAAATAGTTCAGAAATCCGGGTGATTTTACCTCTGCCATCCAGTACCACGGGGCAGCTATCAGAATTACCAGCAGGGAACCTGTCAGCCATGGAAATGCCCTTAACACCTTTTTGTATTCTTTAAACAAAACTATCCAGATGAAGAGAGGAGGGAAGGTTAAGATCAGTGCAATTGGCCCTTTAGCAAGCATGCCAAGACCGATGCCGGCAAAAAACAAATAATTCCAGACAGTTTTTTGATTCTCACTTACGGACTTCCAGAAAGACAGCATTATCAAAGCCACACTTAATGCCAATGTTATGTCTGTAGAAACAACGCCCATATGTAACAAAAATTCCGGTAAGGTTATGATTACAAAACCTGCGAACCAAAAAGGCAGGTCTTTCCTGCCGGCAAACCTGTTCACCATGAACACCATCAATAAACTCAAAAGAAGCGAGGGCAGTCTGACGGCAAATTCATTGACACCCATCACCTTCATACTTAATGCTGATAACCAGGTTGATAAAACAGGCTTTGCCCAGAACGGAACTCCATAATCAATCTGCGGAGTAATCCAGTTATTTGTCTCAACCATAATCCTGGCTATCTCGGCATATCTCGCCTCGGTCTTATCCATTAAAGGAACGAAGGTGTTAAGTAATAATCTTATCAGAATTATGGCAATACATGCCCAGAGATAAAAATGGCGATGCTGCAAAATACTTTTAAGGCTGTATTTCATCTGTATTTCCTTTTTATCCTGAGTATGTCGTACCAGATTTTGAAAGAATAAGCAAAACTGACTTTGGAATCGACAGTATCTATCCAGTCGTGTAAAGGTATTTCCCGGCATATCTGCCGCATTTTCTCTGTTCCGTACAGCCTGATTATCCTGTGGAAGATTTCAACATCAAACAGCCATTTTGAAATAAACCTTTCGCTGAAAACCTCTTTGGCGAGGTCCGAACTGAATACCTTGCATCCGCATTGAGTATCGTAAACGTGAATTTTCAGCTGACCGGAAATAACTGTTGCCAGGATCCTTCCAATGATGTGACGATAGGGCTTTCTTACTATGTTGCTGTCAATCTTCAGTATTCTGGACCCGAATGCAAATATCACACTTTCATTTATATACCGGCTTATTGACTGACACTCCTCAAGAGAGGTTGCACCGTCTGCATCGAGATATGCTATTCTGTCAAACTGCAGGTTATTGGTAAAACAGTACAAAACCCCTTCACGAATAGCCTCAGCTTTTCCTTTATTCTTTTCAAGGGAATGGATGAACACTCTTTCCGGGTCAATGCTTCTGACAGCATTTAGTTTTTCAATTGTTTTATCCGTGGAACCATCATTGGAAAATATGATTCTTGTGTTGTTATCCTGTTTCAGGAAAGTATCAAAACTGTCTGTCTTCAGTCTTTCGTATTCGTTGTAACATGGAATAACAATTATCAGAGAGCTGTTCATTATGACGGTCATTTACTTTTTACAGTTTCCAGCAGGAATGGTGAAGTAACTTTACTTTCTGAAACGAAGCCCTTCATTCTAACCATTTGTTTCTTTCCAATAAATAAATTCCATCTTTAATAATTTTCTCAAGATCTTCCGGCGGCCTGTTAAACAGACCGATATAAAGAATATCTTTTTCAGGAATTACAATGTAAAATGCCCTGAATTCCTCCCTGATCGCCATTATGATAAATGAAATTAACTCCGAATTTATTTTCCTCACCAAGCATCTGCTCATCGCCTATAAACCAGCTGTAACCGATGAAGGGATCAGTGCTGTCAGCCCAGTTCTCAGGTCTGTAGACCGTTCTGGAGGTATCAGTCAGGTCCTTGCCAAGGAAGATATTTTGCCGGATAGCCTTTTCATACTTTGCCAGTTCTGTTACAGAGCTCCACACCCCTCCATTGCCTGCAGCAGCAAAAGTGGGATATTCGCCATAGTCAGATTCGACATATCCGGCATCCTTCAGTTCATAACCGTGAGCCACACCTTCCGTAGGATAAGGGCCGTCAGTTATCTTACTGTTAACCATCCCGGATGGAATAAAGATGCTGTCTGTGATGAATTTCTGCCAGGGCTGTCCGGCGATTTTTTCAATAATCAATGCCAGGCCATTGAAGGCTGGATTTGAGTATTCAAATTTCTCCCCCGGCTCAAAATTAAGGCTGTCTGCCTGCTTGACCGGCGCAAAGTTCTCCTCATCCTTTGCACTAAGGAAAAACTCGAAATTTTCATCCACATTTCTGTTATCAGGAAGCCCGGAAGTATGCGACAACAGATGTTTTATCCTTACCCTGTCAGCAATCTCCGCATTTTTAAAATCGCCAAAGTACTTGCTGAGACTGTCTTCAACTGAAAGCAATCCATTTTCCTGTAAAATAAGAATGCCATTGGAGACAAATGTCTTCGAGACTGAGCCAAGGTTGAAAAGGGTGTTTTCGGTAACTTTTTCTTTAGTCTCAAGGTCAGACAGCCCGTAACAGCGCAGAAAAACTGTCTTTTCGCCTTTTTTGATCAGTACTGAACCCCCCGGTTCATCTGAACTGAATTCTTCGGCCAGCAAAGAGTTGAGCATTCGTTGCCATGTTATCTGTGGTTTGTTTGATGTACATGTCGTCATAAACAGGTATACAACAAGGATACCGGTGCTCTTTATCTTTGCCTTACTCATTCTAATAACCTAAAATGTCAAATATTTTCTTTCCGCCGACCCATGTCTGGAGTACTTTTGTGTCCCTTATCTTCACGGGGTCAATTGCGGTGATGTCATCACCCAGCACCACAAAATCCGCCAGTTTGCCGGGTTCGAGCGTTCCCTTTATCTTCTCCTCGAAGGAGGCATAGGCAGCATTTTTCGTATAAGCTGTCAGAGCCTGCTCAACCGTGATCTTCTGCTCCGGCACCCACCCGTCCGGGTTCTTGTCATCCAGTGTCCTGCGGGTGACGGCAGCGTAAATACCTTCCATGGGTGTTGCCGGGGCTACCGGCCAGTCACTGCCGAAAGCAACGACAGCTCCTGCATCAATCAACGACTTGAAAACATACATCGATTTAATCCGCCCGGGACCGATCAAAGGTTCAGCCCACCTGCCGTCATCGATGGCATGATATGGCTGCATGCATGCTATTACATTCAGCTTTGCATATCTTTCAATATCCGCGGGGGCAATATGCTGTGCATGCTCTATCCTGAACCTCCGGTCTTTCACGCCGTTCTCATTTTCCACCTGCTCGTAGATATTCAGCATTATATTGATAGCACGGTCGCCTATGGCGTGTATCGCGACCTGAAGGCCAGCATTGTCAGCATTCGAGATCCATGTATACAGGTCCTCCCTGGAATTGACCAGAAGACCGGAATCGGTTACCAGATCAGTGTAAGGTTCAAGAAATGCAGCAGTATGGGACCCCAGCGATCCGTCAATAAATCCCTTCAGTCCGCCGATCCTCATCCAGTTATCGCCTCTTCCGTCACGGTCAACCTGTTTCTTAAGTTTTTCCCATCTGCTGATGGTCTCCATAATATAAACCCGGGTGATGAGCTTGCCGTCCTTTCGCACTCTCTCAATTGCATCTGCATAGCTGGCTGCATCAACAGCATGCACTGAGGTCACCCCGTTTGAAGCAAAGTAATTCATTGCTGCCAGCAGGGCGTCATCAACTTGCTCGTTAGATGCTGACGGTATCCTGTTAAAGATATAATCCATGGCATTATCCTTGAAAATCCCCGTCAGCTCACCGGCTCCGTTCCGCACAATGGTTCCGCCTTTTACATCCTTTACTTGCCTGTCAACACCGGCAAGCTTTATGGCATGGGAGTTGGCCAGAGCCATGTGTCCGTCGAGCCTCTCGACAAAAACAGGATTGTCAGGTGTGACTGAATCGATCCAGCTTCTTTCAGGCAGTGTTTCCCATCCTTTGCCGTCCCACTCGCCCCCGGTGATCCATGTCCCTGGCTTAACGGTAGCGGCATATTCAGCCAGTCTTTTTATGAACTCCTCAGGTGTTGATGCATCCCTGAGCTGTACTGAAGAAAGATTTAAACCTCCCTGCAGAAAGTGTAAATGGGAATCAATAATGCCGGGGATGACAAATTTTCCTTCCAGATCGGTAACGACGGTATTTTCGCTTTTGTGTTTCATTATATCCCTGATACTGCCCACCGCAATGATAGTATCACCGGAAACAGCCATGGCTTCCGCCAGGGGCTGGCTTTCATTCCCGGTCCAGATTTTTGCATTTGTTATTATCATATCTGATGACTGACTATTGTTCTGACATGAAATCACACTGAACAGCAGTGCAACTGTAACGAGGTATTTGTGGTAGTTTTTCATATGAGTTAACCTGTTTTGGTTGGATGTCTTCTCTTTTTTATCAGTGGTTATTGCTTGCTCAGCAGCCTCAGGGTTACGAGGTAAGCACAGTGATCTGATGCAATGGAATCACAGATTACCTTTGTGTCAAGGGTTTCCCATCTCTCTGCAGGGAAATGCATGACATAGTCGATCTTTTTCCTGGGATCATCAGAAGGGAATGTAGGCTCAGGATTGTTTCTATCGTATGAGGCTGACCATATCTCTTCGAGGATATTAATCGGGGTGCTGCCGGGCTGAGCATTCAGGTCTCCTGCCAGCACAGCAGGGAAGGGACCCGAACCAAACGCTTCATTGACCTTCTCAGCCTGGGCTACCCTGTCAGTATCAGGATAAAGATGATCGAAGTGCGTTCCTATAAATGCTATGGTATCTCCAGAGGACAGGACCACAATCGCTTCGAGGGCAGTCCTGGGTTCATTTCCCGGCGTAAAAGGCAATGGCACATTCCTGGTCGAGATAAAACTGTACTTTGATAAAATTCCTTCACCATATTCCCCGCCATCGTAATACATTGCCCGGCCGAACAGAGATACCATTTTTGTCCTTTTCCCCAATTCTGAGGCCAGATCAATATGTCCGGATCTGTTTGTGTTGAAATCAACTTCCTGCAGCGCGACAAGATCCGGATCAGCATCTATGATCACCCTGGCTATGGCATCAAGGTTATAATCACCCCTGGTAGTTGCGCCGTGATAAATATTAAATGACAGTATTTTAACTATAATATGATTGTCACTCAGGTCCTGCGCGCGGCATGCCGGTGCAGCAAGCAGTACTGTTAGCAGAAGAGCGATTTTAACTTTCATTCGTAACGGTTTTGGTCGTTTTTAAGATAGTTCAGTCAGGCTGTTAATGTATCACGACTATTTTTTTATTCAATATTGTATTCTTATTCTCCATTATCCGGAGGATGTATTCACCTGATCTCAGGCCGGAGAGGTTGATACCCTCATTTATGTCTGTTCCCCTGCACAGAAGTTGTCTTTTAAGGTCATAGATCAGGTAGTGGCTGCTGTCATCAATATTGTATACGATCAGCATATAACTGGCCGGCACAGGGTATATTTTCGCAAGAGAGCTTGCATTATCATCGGCTGATGTCTGTTCTGAGATCGTTATGGTGGCGGTGTCTATGATTGAGAAATGAATTGAATTAACAATATCCAGGTAGTCCGATTCAAATATCAAAGTATAAATCCCGGCTGCCAGCTTGCCGATCCTGACAGAATCTGCACACGGGCTGACGGAACCGCTTCCGGGAATTTGTTCGGTATGAAAAGCAGTGACATTAATGACAGAACCATTCACTTTCACCTTCACAGAATCCGTACTGCTGCAGTCATTTGGGATCTTAATATATGATCTGACTGTTATGGGATCATTCTTTGTGGCTTCCGTCGGGCTGATTAAAAGGCTGTCAGATACCCTTCCGTCCGATACGGTCTCGCTGTCTCCGAGGAGGGCTTCAGTGAAGCCGGTAAGCCATCTGTTTTCAACAATACTGTATGATTTAAATACTACTCCAAAATCAAAGTAACTCCAGCTGAAATCATTGATTTCAAACTGTGTTCGCACATTATTGGTCCATGTCAGCCGGCTCTGGTTGTCGGCGAACATAATGGATCCCCACTCGCCGATCGTTACAGGACGGTTGTTATCTGTAGCCCAGTTGTTGATAAAGGCCATATCATTTAAAACAGCATTTTTTTCACTTTCAGTGCCTGTCCATCTTGTGCCCAGGTACTGCATCAGATCTGTCCAGTCACTCCACCATGCTCCCTGCTGGGCGAATTGCCAGGGGAGGTAATACCGTGTACTGACAATGACATTTTGTTCTGATTCCGGGATTTTCAGTTTCGGTAAGGAGGTGTGGGCTGCGTACTCGGGACAATCAATTATGAGAGTTCTGTCATTGTCCCTTACCCTGATGGTATCAATGATCTTTGGCATCAGCTGATTCCATTTTTCCGGGGTCAGATTGACCTCAGGCTCATTCAGCACTTCAAAAAAGAGCCGCTCATGGTCAACAGCCAGATAACGGGTGGTCAGCTGCTTCCAGATTGAATAAAACATGTTCAGATAAACAGGGTTGTCAGGGTAGTCGTAAAGGTCATTGAAATGGTGTATGGTTATAATGACAGAGAGGTTTCTTGTCAGGCACCAGTTCATCACCTCGTCTACCCGATCAAGAAAAGCCGGATCGATTGAATACGGACTGGTAACGGATGTATGTGCCGACCAGCAGATCGGCAGCCTTACTGAATTGAACCCGGCATCAGCAATTGCCTGAACATGAGATTCCTGTATTATCATTCCCCATTGACCCTCCACCGGAGCCTCAAGAGCGTTTCCGAAATTAATGCCACGGCCGATATTGAGATTGCGCCTGAAAGGGGTAGTGATATCAGCAGGGTCACAATCAGCTTCCTTGTCAGCCATTCGCCATCCGATCAGTACCAGAAATACTGAAATAAAAGCTAAAGAGCGTATTATTATGATCATCAATCTCAAAATCCGACCCTGTTAATTTGCATGATTGTCTTTTCGACATGCATTTGGTAAATATAACCTTCCGTATGCATCAATCAAATCATTTTTATAACTATCCCCGGCCAGGCTTCCCATCCGGTTATCCCATTTATCGTAACCTTTATAGAAAAACAAGAAAAGGGAAATTGCACAAAGGGAGCCGACGAAAACATCCCTCATCCCTGTGTGGTAACAGACACTGAGGTTTTTAAGAGTAATATTTTCCTTGAAGATAAAATAACCACCAGGCATCAGTACAAAGGGCAGCAGGATGCCAATCCATCCTACAGCTTTCCTCAGAGCCAGATAGGAAAAGGTCAGGCTGGAGTGTTGATCATCAGACTGCATAATACGGGTGTCATTTTATGATAGGAAGAAAAGTATGTTTCATTTTATTCTTTACCGGTATAATATCTGACCATTGGTCTGTTTTTAGAGGTTCGGTCGACAATTTTGAAGCCTGCACGCTCAAATGATTTATATAAACCGGGCCAGGCAAAAGAATCAGACAAACTTTCCTGTGTGGGGATTACCGGGTAGGCTTCGATAATCTTAATTCCATTGTCACTGGCATACCTGACAACCCCTTTCAGGAGATGGACAGAAACACCCGACCTTCTGAAGTTTTTCCCTATGAACAGGCAGGGGATAGACCAGACCTCTTTGTCATCGATCCGCTTATGGACGCGGGATCGTTCGAGTCTGATGAAATCTTCACGCGGAGCAAACGCACACCAGGCTATTGCTTCACCATCAAAAAGACCGATCAGTCCGGCAGGCTTGCCCTTTCGGATGATCTCCTTTATTGCCATTTTATTGCCTTCGTCAGCTTTCCCTTCACGAAAGTCATTATTACTGAGTCTGTAATACATACACCAGCAATTGCCGCACGCTCCCCTGTCCCCGAATAGTCTAACAAATTTATTCCAGTTCCTTTTTGTTACCGGCTCAATTGTAAACCCGCTTAAGGTATCTTCCAGGATGTTCGTAGATCCGGGTTCGACCTCAGCTACTTTTAAGTTCGCGGAAGCTGTGTGATATTTTAACATAAATGCTGTGCCTATTTTAACGATTTGCTTACACCTACATAGTATAAATCAAATCCGCCTTTTCCTCCGGGTCTGTTCGAGGAAAAAATCATCAGATCATTAAGGAAATTATTCAGGAAATATTCCTGGTCCATCTCGGCTATAACAGGCCTGTATTCATCGTATTCCGTATTTATTTTATCTCCGAAATTTACAGGGGCAGACCATTGGTTAGTGACGTACTTTGAATACCAGAGGTCAAAGCCTCCAAACCCGCCTGCCCTGTCTGAAGAGAATACCATAATATCACCCCTGATGTAAGGGCACTTGTCGTCACTTCCTGTACTTAATGCCTCCACTTTCTCAACTGCTATGCCTGTAGATTGATTTATTAACTTATCAGGGTTGCCGGTAGCTTTATAAATGTCAAAATTATCACCCCTGTCTGAAGTGAAATAAAGGATTTCAGTCCGGGTCTGATTGTCATATAAAATTGTAGGATACACATCATCAGACCCGGAATTTATTTCAGCAAGCTCAACAGGGTTACCGGAAACAACATATTCATCATTTTCGACTTCAAGATCAGCCAGGTAAATATCAAGACTTCCATTTACATCAGAGGCGTAAAAGAAACGTTTCTGAGTATCAGTCAGCCGGGTCGGATCAAAAAAACCATTTGCCGGATCATACATTAAGCGCGGACCAAGTTCATTACCAGCTGAGTTAATGGCATCCACAAGAACACTTTCCCTAAAGTCTGCCTGCATTTCAAATGCACCGGTAATAAGAGATGAATAAGCCATGCAATCGTAACAGATAAAATCAAAATCGCCTGCGATTTTTCTGTTCGTTGAAAAAATAAGTGTAAAATATTTTTCGGACCAGTCATAATCCATATCCGAGTTATAATCATCGTGTGAAGAATTGACCTGCTTGAAATTCTGCGGTGTAACAGGTATAAGGCCTTTGTCAAAATTCAGTCTTGGTGTGCTGTAGCAGGAAGCCAGTATTAATGGAAATACTGTGATTATTGATCGAAAAGCTTTTATTCTGTTCATGGTGGCGACAGTTTAAAGAATGATAGTTACGCCGACGTTTATATTTTGAAAACTGACTGGCAGGTTGAAATGCTGCTCGAAGCTGGTTTTATCACTGAATCCGGGAGTGGTGGCAAACCGTCCGTAAGAGAGGTTGATTCCATACTTTTCTGAAAGGTAATAATTAAGCTGCACTTTTATACCGGCGGATCCGGCATTGCTATTATCCTTACTGATACTGTTAATCACTCCGGTTTCATCATCGGTGACAACCAGGTCAGGATGATGACACAGTGCGAACCCGATCATAGGAACAAACAATACTTCAAAGTCACTTCCTATCGGTATTTTGAACACTAACCCGAAAGATGTATTCATGAACTGGTAAGCTCCTGCTTCTGTCTTTATCCCATCAGTCTTGTTTAATGCACGGTAATATCCGTTTGTATATGCACTTTCATTGAAACCAAAAGCTGCATATCCGATACTCACATTTAAAGCAAAATATTTACCCGTATAGCGATAATAGTCTAGTTCGATGTTTGCTCCGGCATTAGCATAACCTGCATCATGCTCAAAGGTCGTTTCTGCAAATTCGTTCGTGGGTAATGAAACCCCCAAAAATCCGCTGAAAACGTTCTTTTTGTTCTCATTCTGGGCATGCAGGTTAGATCCCGAAATGAGAAGCAAAACGCACGGCAATAGCTTAATTACCAGTCTCATGATTCAACAGATTAGCTTAAGTAAAGGTATGAGTTATTCTGATATAACGACTGCAGACGCCGGTGTTAATCCGTCTGCCCTTGCTTTCAGTGTTATTATCCCTGGCGTCTGGGTACTCTGTACGATGACCTGTGCCAGACCGTTAAAAACCCTGCGTTGCCATTTCCCTGCCGGATAAACCACTTTAACCGTGCCTGGGTAAGTATTCAGCTCATCCCAGGTGTTTTGCTTTAACAGTGGCGTGGCCACAATTACATACTCATTTTTCCCCTGGTGAACTACCGTCTTGTCAAGTTTGAATTCGTGACTGGCTTTATCACGTTTCATGCCGGATACAATTAGCCGACCGTTGACATATATTGCCTGTTCCTCACCCAGTGACCTTGCATACAGCGAAATTTCAGAAGCATTACTGAAATCCGGAACAATAAATTCACCCCTGATTACGATCCCCTTTACTGATGGCTTGGAGATTGCCGTATCCCACTGGTTACCGGGGAAAGCCACCTGCCATTGTGAGTAATCGAAACCTTCTGCCGTTTCAGGACGGGCAACTGTGTTTTCTGTCGTTTTGATTTTCAGATTTTCGATAGGGCATAAGCCAATTGTTTCGAAATACTGATCGGCTTCATGACTGGCAGGGTCGCCATTGCCAACGCCAATTATCTTTCCGGGGCCTTCGACAGTAAAGGTCACCTGGTTACCGGCTGTTGGAACAAACCGGTTTTCCTTATCTTCCATCTTTACGGTAATGACAGTCAACATCCTGTCTGTCTGCCCTGATAACTTTCCTGTCAGGTATCAGCTTAATAACTGACGCCTCGCCGCTTGTCTGTACTCTGTCAGTAATAACCTCCTTCCCACTGATGTAACCTTTTGCCAGTAATGTGCCCGGATAATATTTTACCTTCCATTCCAGGTGGCCGTTCACTTTCATGGGCTTTTTACCAAGACTTTTTTTGTTCAGAAACAGCTCGACGTTTTCGCAGTTGCTGTAAACTGTAACTGTCTTTTCCTGACCTTCTTCTCCCTGCCAGTTCCAGTGTGGCATTATATGAATCACGGGTTCATTTCCCCACCATGATTTCAGGTAATAAAAAATATCTTTCGGAAACCCGCACTGGTCTGTCAGGCCTTTCTGGGCGCCCACGGCCGGCCATGAACAGGGATTTGGTTCGCCCTGATGATCAAAACCGGTCCAGTAAAACAATCCTGCAAGAAACGGACGGGCCAGGTAGTAATTCCAGCCATATTCAGTTCCCGACATTTTCGGGCATGCGGTTCGCGGGAGCCAGGTAACCGGCAGCCATATCTGTCTTGTACACCCCGCGCGTTCCGATGGTATTGGTCTCTTCAGTTCCGACACCGGCCTGCCATGGGAATTTTGAATGATGCGCATCCATATCACCCTGCACCAGGTAATTGTACCCCATTACCTGCGTAACCATTCCCGTTCCGTTATCCCACCCGCCGCTTACCGCCACTGTAAATGCCCGTGAGGAATCCAGAAGCTGTGCATAGTTTTGCATCGTAGTGGTTATCCGCGCCCCTTTTATATTGCTTTCAATCGCCCATTCTTCATTGCCAAGTGACCAGAGAATGACACTGGGATGATTACGATCACGCAACATCATCTGGCTGAGCATATCGAGGTGTTCACTGTTGGTTCCCATCAGCCTGTTTTCATCTATGACCAGCATGCCAAGCCTGTCACAGGCGTCAAGCAGCTCAGGCGTGGGAGGATTATGGGAACACCGGTATGCGTTGCTGCCCATATCTTTCAGACGCCTGATACGGAATTCCTGCAGCGCATCAGGTATGGCAACCCCTACACCGGCGTGATCCTGGTGATTGTTGGTTCCCTTTAATATGACATGGTTGCCGTTAAGGAAAAATCCGCTGTCAGCATCGAACCTGACAGTGCGAATACCAAAGGGAGTTTCATATCTGTCAATGATCGTATCTCCTGCTTTAACAACAGTGATCAGTTTATGCAGATAGGGCGTTTCAACTGACCAGAGATTTGGATTGACAATACTGACACCTGTATAGACAGTCTTTTCACTTCCTCCGGTTAATTCTGTTCTGTGACCGTTATCTTTTGCGACTATCTTGCCTTCTCGCATCCTCAATAAACTGCTCGACATCAAATATGACGGACTTACTGAATTCATTAACTATGGTCGTACGAATGGTAAGCTTTGCGGTATCGCCGGTAAGGCCGGTTGTAATAAAAGTACCGTATCTGGCTACATGAAGGGGTGCATTTTTTGTCAGCCAGACATGCCGGTATATACCTGCACCTTCATAGTACCATCCTTCCTCAATAGTTGCATCGACGCGAACTGCGATAACATTATCACCTCCGTAATTCAGATAGTCTGTAATGTCATATGCAAAAGAATTGTATCCGCTGTGGTTCTCACCGAGGTAGAACCCGTTGACCCATACTTTCGAATCGCGGTGCACTCCGTCAAATTCAACGGATATCTTTTTCCCCAGGTCTGCTTCAGGTACGGTAAAGGTCTTCCGATACCAGCCTGTACTGTTTCCCGGAAAGTTACGACCTATGGCCCTGTAACCGTGACTGTGACTCCCTGTGCTGTCAAACGGCAACTCCATATTCCAGTCATGAGGAAGATCAATAAGTCTCCAGGTGCGGTCTTCGAAATAGAAGTCGGCAGGTCCGTCACCGTAACCAGCCTTTGTATAGTATGAGAAATAAGCAGTGCCATTATTAAAATCCTTCGCAGGGTCATAAGCATGACCCGGAGCGAACCTCCAGCTGAAATCCATATTGATCCGTTCACGGACAGATTGGCCGTTTGCCCAGAAAGTTGCCTGGCACAATACAATGAAATAGAATGCATCGTAATTTCATCATGAATTTATTAAAGAGGGGAAGAGGTCTCTGATATTATTTTTTATCAATGTCCTTATAATAGTTTTTTATAAGCTTGCCGAATGCCTTGTCCTTTTTTCGTTTCTCTGCAATTGTAGATTCGTAATGGGCTTTTTCCCTCTGTAACTTAATATAGTTATCATACGAGTCTTTATCGATTTCTCCATTATTGACAGCTGCAATAACATTACAGCCAGCTTCATTTGTATGAGTACAGTCTTTAAATCTGCAATTCTGAGAATGACTTACAATTAAGTCGAATGTAATTTCCAATCCATTTGCAGAATCTGCAATGCCCAGTTCTTTCATTCCCGGCGTGTCAATTATGATACCTCCATTTTCCAGAACGAACAATTCACGGTGGTCAGTGACATGTCTGCCCTTATTAGTGCTAAGACTTATTTGACCGGTTTTTAAGATGTTCTTTTTTAACAGGTTATTTATGAGGGTCGATTTACCAACTCCTGAGGAGCCAATTACGCAATATGTCTTACCCTTTTGTATAAAATCCAGTACCTGGTCAAGCCCCTGAAGGGTCATGTTACTAAGCAGAATGTACTTTATCCTGCCGTCTCTTTTTTCGAGACTGCCTATGGCATCAAGTACTTCTTCTTCGGTTGACAAATCAATCTTGCTGATTACCAGAACCGGTTCAATATTGGCTGAATAGCATATTGTCAGGTATCGTTCAAGCCTGTTGATGCTGAAATTATTGTTTATTGCCTGAACAATGAAAGCCGCATCAATATTGGTGGAAATGATCTGAGTTTCACCAGGTTTGCCGACAGCCAACCTTTCGAGTATTGATTTTCTGGGAAGTATTTCATGAATGATTGCCTGATCTGAATCATATACCGTCATTGTAACCCAGTCGCCTACAGCAGGAAAGTCAGCCCGTGAGCTGGCAGAGAATCTAAGATTGCCGGTTATCTCTGCCTCATATTCCATATAGCCATCTGAGACGACATACCTTTCACGGTGCTCCTGAGTTACCCTGCCGACAGAAAAGTCTGAGAGATTATTTTCTTCCAGGTACGCAGTGAGATCTGCAGTAAAGCCAAGGTCATTGATGTTCATTTCAGGGATCTGTGTTTTTGCCTCGTGTCAGCCATGTACCAGTTCCTTCAGCATCCAGATACTGCACGTCCTGTGTTTTGAGCTGCCAAGTGGTTTATTCAGTTTAACAAAGCCTTCCTTCTCGTAAATACCAATTGCTTTTGCAAAATTGGGCAGGCTCTCTAAATATAGTTGCTTATATCCTAATTCTATGGCTGAACTGATGCATTTTTGCATTAATTCCTTTCCAATTCCTTTGCCCCTGGCATCTGCTGACAAATAAAACTTGACCAATTCAGCACACTCCCCTGGCAATCCTTCAGATGGGTAAATGCCACAACATCCAATAGCTTCATTATTGCTTGCGGCAACCCAGAGCACCGATTTTGGTTTACGGAACAATTGATAAAGGTTGTCAGTTGCAGGATCAGAATAGACTGTTCCTTCCCGGGGTGCATCATGTTCTTTGAAAACCTCTCTGATAATTCCGGCTAACCGCAGATTATCCTTTTCTTCTATAGCTCTGATAATATACTGCATTTTTCAACTAATGGTATAAATGGCTTAAATGACTATTCTTTTGTAAACCGACCGGATCACCTCCATCCAACTTCGCAGCGTGTGTTTCATTTTTGCATTAGTACCCTTAATGGGAAGCCTGACGCGTTGCCAATGTTTCTCCTGCTTCATCTGTCAATAGTCGTCTTTATTGAATAGTGAGAATGACGATGCCCCGGGAGGTCTGACCTCAAATATAAGTGCGACGTGTAGCCGTGGCCCCTGGAAATAATCAAGAGTGACCTGGTGAATACCCTCTGAAAGATATATGCTGCCATCCACCGGTGAGGTACGGTGCTGTCCGTCGTTGTTTATAATGATTTTGTTATCTATAATAAGCCTGGACCCATCATCGCTGGTGAGCCTGAATGTGTATTCGCCTTCCTGCGATGATCTTATTCTGATATCTCCGGTATAGCGGATGGCAAACCATTCAAAACGACTGGTTACGTTTGGAAAACCACTATCAAAAGGCCTTTCCGGTATGTTCAGGATTTTGGTATAAATCTGTCCGACTGAAGTCAGAGTGGAAAAGTCCGGCAGCTGTGATGTGCCTTCAGGGAGGAAATAAATGTCGCCAGTGAATGCATTCTGGATCCATCTGTCGTTTCCAAAGACTTCCTGTTCATCAGTCTGGGCTTCGGAAACAGGCTCGTAGAAATATGAACCATAAGCATATTGCAGGTCGGGTGTCTTGATATAAGTTCCTGCCGTTTCAATAAAAATATTATAGTTTTTATTTTTTCCCATGGGTACATTCCAGTCGATCGAGGCTGCTACCGTTCCGGGGAGATTATCTGTAAGGGGTATGCTATTCTGAAAATATATAGCTGATCCATCCATGATGGTGAGCCTTATTTTCACATTTTTACAGTCTTCACCAGCATGATTGTACACAGTTGTCCTGATAATACTTTTCTCCGCGTCCGTGATGTCAGGTTCGATATCAATAACCGGCTGAAGGGCTGACCAGGCCGATCTCCAGACTGAATATACTGCGAAAACAGCCTCTGTGATTCCATCTGCGGGAGACATAAACAAATATTGTGAATTCTCTCTGGTCCTGTCGGCCACTCTGGATGCAAATCTCCATACCTGTTCTGACTGTATGCCCGCGGCATTACCACTGAATTCATAGTCGGGAGGGCCGTTTTCCCATAACTTATCATATTGGCCGGTTCCGGAAAATATCGGATTAAGAAGGCCCCCTTTTTCAAGCCATGCAATATGAGCATTTGCTTCAAAAGTGGCATGACTGGATCTTGCATCAGATATTATACTTCCGTTCCAGTACCAGGGATCGAACCAGTCAATCGGGTTAACTCCATCATCCATTATTGTTGCGTTTTCCCTGACCTTCTTAAAAGTCTCAAAGGACCTGGTGAAATCCTTGTTAAGTCCGTAACCCCAATACTGCTCCTTATTGGTCTGAGACGACGGCAGGAGGAGCGAAGACGTAAGGTTGCAAAAATACAGGGGCCCGGAGTCTTCTTCGCTAAGTATGCACGGTCCGGGTTCGAGTTTAGGGTTCTCATTAAAATATGGGACGCCGTTGACATGATAAGGCACGGTCATATCAGCCACAAAATGGGCTGCCCAGGCCATTCCCTTCAAAGCCCTTTCCCTGTCAAAAGTCGTTTGCAGGGTGGCAAGTGCAAAATCAAAATAATGATTACTGGCTGCTCTCGGCGCATATCCGCTGAAGGTCCTGGGATTATACCAGTGCCAGGAAAACGGCGTTGATCCATCTGCATCCGGTCCTGACCCGAATGTCGTATACAAACTTGTCGAAACATCCGGGATGACATCGATCCCTTCATACCGGAGAATATCGTCCGCAGTCAGAAATGAATTATCACCGAGATACATTAATCTTGCTCTGCTCATAGCCGGATCTCTCAGGAGCAGGCCATAGGCTGCTCTGATAATATCCTGATGTGTCGCGGTGACTTTTGCAAACCTGGCAATCCCTCTGAAAGCTCCCCATGAGTATACATCCATGCCAAGCGGACCTGTGAACAGGATCTGTAAAACAAGGATCAAAACAATGATCTTAAGTCTTTTTCCGTTCTGCGGGCTGAATGACCCGGGCTCAGGGAGGTATTTATGAATTTCAAATACTTTCATTTTTTAAAATTTTATCCCGTGAGAGCATTACATAAAACGTCAGGTGCCTGTCCAATGCGTAACTTTCCGTTTAGCAACAGTTATTTTTTATCTTTCCAATTCCACCATTTAAGTTTTTCGGGATCCTGTTCCTGCAACGGTGTGTCAGCATAATATACTGCACAACGAAAAACGTACAGAAGGCATCTGTCCTGGATTTCTCCTGAGAACTTATTTGATAAATCGTAAAGTAATTCTGGATCCTGACCCGATAAATCTGAAATATTGTGTATGCCTATGTTCCACAAATCATGCGCAATAGATTTGCCTACTCCGGGTATGAGCATAAGTGGTTTTATTGATTTCCTGTCAGCCAATGAATGTCAGGATTTTCGGAACAAATACAATTAGTCCTATTATGAGTGCAGTTATTGCACTGATTAATACCCCGGCAGAGGCAAGATCTTTGACTTCCTTTATTGAGCTTCGCTTTTCAGGCGATACGAAATCAGAGAGCTTTTCAATGGATGTATTTATCGCTTCTGCAGTAAAAACCAGTCCGATTGCAATAGATATTGCCACCCATTCCACGATGGATATCTTAAAAACTAAACCGGCTGTTATTACAAGTATGCCCGCTGCTAAATGTATCCATGCATTGTGTTCGTTGACAAACAGCATCCTGATGCCATTAAAAGCATACTTAAAGCTCTTTAGCCTGTCGCCGATATTAAATTTCTTTTGATTCATGATAATTGTGTCGGAATGTACCCTGTTTCTTTTTTTAAAAAGTTAGTTCTCCCACTTTTACTAGGTTCTCAGGACTTATGCTCCGGCACATAAAGATACTTTGCTTTGATATAATAAACACATGGCAAAGTAAAAAAGCGGATAAAATCAAACCCGCCAAAAACCGACACTCATTTTCTAATTTGTCACGCGTGGCCCGGAAGGCAATATGGCTGCTTCTCCTGAATGGTCATCACCCTGATGAACCCACATGATTTATTTTTTCATAAGAATTGATCTGGCAGCATAATGTCCCATAGAAAAACAACCCTGAATCAGAAAACCTCCGGTAGGTGCATCCCAATTGAGCATTTCGCCGATAGTGTATATCCAGGGGTATTTTTTCAGCGAAAAATCATCATTTACCTCTTTCAGGTCTATGCCTCCAATAGTTGAAATGGCTTCCGCCACAGGCCTCAGCGAGTCTACGGGTATAGCCAGTTTTTTAATGCTGCTGATGAACCCGGGAAGCGACAGAAAATTTTCCCTGCCGGTGAAGGCTTTTATAATGGCCATCTGAACACTGGTTAAATTGAATATTTTACCATACTCCTTTGTCAGGACATTTTTTCCGCTGGTTTTCTGTAAGAGATGCTCCTCCGTATATGATGGTTTAAAATCGATAATAATATGTGCAGGCATATTTTTGTTTAGCAAGTTACGTAAAGTTGGCACCAGCGGATAAACGGCATTGCCTTCCATGCCGTAGTCAGTAATGACCACCTCACCCAACACTTCAACATCGGCAGCAGACAACCTGATGTTCTTGACAGGTTTGCCGGCGTGATAATGCCTGACAGCCTCAGGCCAGTTTATGTTAATGCCGCAATTGGAAGATTGAAAAGGGTGGGTCGTAATACCCATTGATTCGAAAATTGTCCGCCATGAGCCATCTGAACCTGTTTTTGGCCACGAGGCTCCTCCCAGAGCAAAAAGGATGTAATCTGCTTTATGAATTACTTCCTGGTCATTATTTTTCATGGTAACATGCCTGTCGCTGTCAAATCCTGCCAGTTCATGCTCCGGAAAAAACTGAACACCCTGCTCCATCAGCTTCGCTCTTATTTTGTTCAGGACATCAACCGGACTGAAACCTTTCTCCGGGAAAATCCTGCCGCTGGACCCGACGAAGGTAGGGATACCTATCGAAGAAAGCCATTGCCGGAGAGCTGAGGAGTCGAAATCCGATAATGCTCTGTTCATAAACCCCTCAGGTGAATATTTCCCGGCTAATTCCTCACCCTGCAAATTATTGGTCAGGTTAAGACCGCCCTTCCCGGCCAACAGAAATTTTTGCCCTACGTTTT
Organism: uncultured Bacteroidales bacterium; assembly: GCA_963828395.1. Classification (GTDB taxonomy): domain Bacteria; phylum Bacteroidota; class Bacteroidia; order Bacteroidales; family VadinHA17; genus SR-FBR-E99. The sequence goes on along the minus strand of CAWHED010000001.1, from coordinate 546,951 downwards.
TTTCCTTGTCGAACAGGGATACGTTGTGAGCTGCACTGAGCAGGTCTGCAGCCATTAATCCTGCAGGTCCGCCGCCAATGATAATGATTTGCATTTACGGTCTCAGCTATTTTTTTTTGTCACTTACCTGGTTCAAAGTCCAAATTCAGACCCTTAGCGAGCCGCGGAAGCCTCTGACGGCATAATACGATTCTGCACCGTTATGATACAGGAAGACATGGTCATAGCGGCGATCAGCAAAGATGGCTCCGCCAAGTTTTCTGATCTCTGCAGGTGTTTTCACCCAGCTCGATGTTTTAGTGTCGAAATTTCCAAGCCTCTGCAACTCCCGGTATTGTTCTTCCGTTAATAGCTCAATACCCATTGCAGCTGCCATATCGATAGCGGTATCTTTTGGCTTAAATTCTTTCCTGGCCTCCAGTCCTTCACGGTCGTAACATACGCTTCTGCGGCCTTTAGGACTTTCCTCTGAACAATCATAAAAAATATATTCGCCCGTCTTTTTATCAAGTCCGGTAACATCCGGTTCACCGCCGGTTCTTTCCATTTCGTTGAGTGACCACAGCTTTTCTCCGCCCGCTGGCGGCTCCAGTTTTGCCTGTACCTTAGCCCATTCAAGACCTTTATGACGATTAATGTTTTTCTCAAAACGGGATTTCAGCGCTCTGAATAGTTCTTCACGTTGTTCCGGTGACAACTCCTTTTTTGCTTCAACCTTTGACATGGTTTCTATTTTATGAAAACAATCTTAGCTTATTTTTTTAAACAATGAAGCCGGTTCTTAGTTCAATCTTTATATTTCTAATCTTCAAATGTATCGTCTGACCTTTGATTTATATTCTCTGTAATCTTCTCCAAATGCTGTTTCAAGATATTTTTCTTCTCCTAAGATTATAAAATGATAAACTGTTATGCTGTAAATACCCGGGATGAGGATCAGGGGAGTCAGGAAATATATCATTGAAGCTATAGTAATAAGATTAAAACCCAAATACATCGGGTTTCTGCTGAACCTGTAAATCCCGTTGGTTCTAAACTTTGTTTTCCTGGTAGGCAAGCCAAATCTGGTGGATCTGCCTAATTGAATCAGACTGGTTAAAGCTAAAAGCAACCCTGAAATCAGAAGGCCATAAGAAATGTAATTGCTGAAAGCAAAAGAACGCTTTGATAAGATCTCTATATGAAGAATAGAAAGTATTAATCCGATCCAGGTAAAATACCCCATTACTTTTCCTGAGTAGAATATGGCAGGATCAATTGTTGCCTTCCCGAAAATTTCCATGATTTATAGTTATAAATTAATGCCCGCCAGTGAAGGCATTTTATTTAATCAGCCTTGTGGATTTTTTTCATATCTGAAACTGAGGCTGAAATTATTTTTTTCAATATATCAAGGTTGATATCCTCAATTTTGTTGACATAAATACATGAACCTGAGCTGATTTTGTATTTGCCTAGTTTGCTAAGCAGCTCTTTGTAATTGTTAACTCCTGACATTATGTATATTGCCAGGTATTGCTTACGGGGAGAAAATCCGGTTAACGGCCAATTACCCTCTTGTTTGCTTCGTTCAGATTTGTAATGATAAGAACCATATCCTATCATATTGTTGTTCCATAAGGAAACTTTTTCCTGAACCACACTATCAAAGAGCTTTTTTAATTCTATGCTGTCCACTCGTTTTTTTTCTGGTTCTACACTCATCAGAAATTTATCAATATCCAGGTCAATTGGCTTGGTTTTAATTTCACTCATAATATTTCCTCCGTGGTTCGTATTATACCAAAATAAGAATTTTTGAAGCAGTTTTGTTCATAATCATGTCAGAAGTATTTCTTACAAGATAATTATGGTTACCAGTCAGGGACTTAATGTGAAACAATCACTGTGGGTCTCATCCTATAATCCCGATTATGATTCCAATCAATGGTACACTGTTAAAAGCCATATGAGCTATAATTCCGATCGAAGTATTTTTTCGCTTATAGATTACATATGAAAGGGCTAAACATGATGGTAACAGAATTATCAGGTTCCATTTCCAGAAAACATGAAATAATCCCCATAGGGTTCCATGAATTACCCAGGTCCATTTTTTAAAAGCTAATTCCTGTCTGGGGAGAATATAACCACGCCACCAAAGTTCTTCACCAACAATATTAAATAGTAATGCAATAAAATACACAGCAGCAATCCACCATTGCCCTTTTAATGGGAGCCCCATAAATGAGTTCAAAAGAATATTTTGTTCAAGCCTGGGGTCAACAGCTGGTAATAGAAAATCGGGAGGGGTGAATAACTTAAACTGGATTAACCACTTCGAAGTGAATGATAATGTCCCATAAATCAGAACCATTACTGCCAATAGTCCAACGGTGTATGCCCAATCTGTCTTAGTCATCCTTTTTAGCCTGAATCTGGTTAAAATCGTTGACCATTTAAAGTTATTCCCTTCAATTTTGAAAGCAATCAGTGCGGCTAAAAGCATCAATGCCAATGGAGTGACCATTGAGACAAAGAAGTTGATAAAATCATTTATTCCATGCTGGTGGAGTTTTTGCATGACATAGTAAATGCTGAAACCAAAAACTGCAGATGGAATACCAAAAAACAAAAGGGAGGAGAGTATCCCCATAGGTTTAATTTTCAGATTAGCTGAGGTTTCCATATTCATAATTATTGACATAAATTACAGGTGTTGAACATGTTACTATGGCAGCACGCCTATTAAAATTAGTAAATCTTGCTTTGCGAATGAATGATATGTCTTTGTGGCCGGGGTTTTAAATATATCGCCTGACATTTTTCATATAAGTTGTATAGGATTCTCCGAATTGTTCTATACACCATCTCTCTTCAGATATTATCAGAAAATGCACCGAGATTTGAAAGATTGACAAAACAACCAGGAATAACCAGGAACCAGTCAATATACAACATCCAATGAAATATATAAAGTAAGCCACATACATTGGATTCCGTGAAATGCTGTACAATCCGGTTATGCTAATGCCAACATTATTTGGCCTGGCAAATTGGATGATTGAAATAATATACAAAATGAGGCCCAGGGAAAGCACCCCAAGTCCAATAAAACCTGACAAACCTTGAATTTTAATTCTTAAAAAGAATAGACTTACCAGCATGGATAAAGTAGTCAGTTGATAAATCCAGTAAGCAACCTTTTCAATTCCATTGGTCGGAGGGAAGAATGCTGCCCGTTTTACAGCTTCTTTATTCAATAAGGATAATAATGCAAATCTTATAATTAGAATTGGCAAAACTAAAATGAGCCCGTTTAAAAGAACCTTTTCCATGTATTAATTCTGTTTAATTCAGTTTGACGTATTTACTCTTTTCAGATGAATTATTTTGCTATTGTTAAATGCTATAATAATTGTCTATAATGCAGAATGTCTGACAATTAGCCATAATATCCAGCGTCTGGGCAACAGCGCAAAAACAATCGCGGCCGAAGGCAGCCGAAGCCACAGCGCAGAAACAATCGCGGCCGAAGGCAACCGAAGCCACAGCGCAAAAACAATCGCGGCCGAAAGCTACCGAAGCCACAGCGCAAAAACAATCGCGGCCGTTGTCAACCGAAGCCACAGCACAGAAACGATCGCGGCCGTTGGCAACCGAAGCCACTACCACAAGATTGGTTATTATAATTTAAGTAATTTATGGCGAGCCCGATAAACCACGCATAGCGTGGTGAAGTTAATTGGATTTACCGACTTGTCAGGCTTAGTTTTTCTGAACCAATAGTTTTATCTTATAATCATTTTGATCAATTGTTTGATCAGCTTTTGGCAAAGGCTCCACTTCAAGCACTTTCCAGGTATAATCTCCGGTTACGATCGGGTTGTTACGATAGAGCCTTATTAATGTGTCGATCTTTGTAAGGTTAATATTGATATTGAAGTACATATCAACATCACCTGCCCAAATACATACAACATCTTTTGGACATCGATAGTCCCTGATGCTGTCAATGGAGAAGACCAAATTATTATCCAGGAGATATTTCGTTCCAACCTTGCAGTCATAAGGTTCTCCAAGTTGAATTTTTTCACAACCTGAAAACATAATTAAAGTAATGAAAATCAGAGTTGTGAATTGAATATTATTGTAAATGGATGCTTTCATAGCTAATATATATTCTAAAATAAAGCCGCAAACTTTATGCCAATAATTCATTGATAAACCTTAACCTGAAAATAATGCCTGACACAGCAGCATTTTTCTTATTTGTCGCAGTGTCATTAATTTTTTAAAATGAAATGGATGGAGCTTTAAATGTTTCAGGATCATTATTTAGTCTGTGTTTATAGTTTATGACCTCGATCGATCCGGGGATGATTTTAATCAGCACAAATTTATCCTGCCAGTCTTTTATACCATTCCAATATTCTCGTTTCATTTGAATAAGCAATTCCCTGTTGTCTATTACAGATGCAAATCCATTTATGTTGACATACCCTTTTGCAGTGAGATGGTTTGCGAAATAGACACAGACATTGGGATTATTTTTAATTTCTCTGACTTTACGGCTTGTTCTTGAAGTGGCAAACCAGATAACAAAGTCATCCTTTACAGGAAATGGATTCATTGTCCGGATTTGGGGTTGCCCAAGAGAGTCAATTGTGACAAGTCCGCAATAGGTAGTTTCATTAATAATTTCGTGAGCAGCGACAATAACGGTATCTCTGTTTACGGAAGATTGTCCATTCAACACGCAATAAAAGGAACTGGATGTTGAAACTAGGACAGTAAGCGCAAATAAAACGAACATGTTTTTCATGGAGGTAAATTTAAATGATGAATACTCTTTGATATGATCATCCAGACAGCATTAACCCTCATGGCATCTGGATTTGAATGCAAAAATTGGTATCCAGAATGTCCTTTTTTTGCGCATGCCGGCGCAAGCCTGGATTATTTTGTTCCTTTAAGCAAACGTATTTATTTGGCACTTTTAACGCATCTGAATCCTACCGCAAAGTCAGTCCATGAGGGTGATAAACCGTTTCGATAAAAGGTTTGAATACACATTGCACCGGAATGCCAACTGCCACCACGTATAACCTTAAACCTTCCTGCATCCGGGCCCTTGGGATTTTGGCCTGGAGAATTTGCATAATAGTCATGGCCATAATTGTCCATTGTCCATTCCCAGACATTGCCACCCATATCAAAAAGTCCATACCCGTTTGGTTTAAAGGAACCAGCCTTTAAAGTAGTCTTGTACTTTTTGCCGTAGTTTACCATGGTGGAATCAATTTGATTTCCCCAGGGATAATTACTGTTAGTTAATCCGCCTCTTGCAGCATATTCCCATTCAGCTTCGGTCGGAAGCCTTTTGCCAGCCCATTGCGCATATTTCACTGCGTCCATAAAGCTGACACCTGCAACCGGGTGGTCAGGATAATCAAGGCTGCATTTAAATTGTTGTGATCCCCAGAATTCCGGGAGAGGATTGCCTGTTTGTGTACAGAATTCGAAATACAGTTTATTGGTAACCTCAAATTTATCCATGTAGAAAGCGTCAACTGAAACTATATGTTCAGGTTGCCAATCGGTGATACCGGATGAGTTTTTCCCCATGGTGAATTCTCCGGCTGGTATAAGAGCCATGCCCGGTTCCGGAACTTGTGAAAGTAATGAGTTACAAATCAGGAATATCAGCAGAATTAGTCTTGGTTTCATATTATTAAATTTTAATAGGATATCATTTAAATTACCGCTGGCCCCTAAACTGTTCTCTCAATTGCATTTACCATACTCTTGAACAGAAGGACATTTTACTGTACCGTAAGAGCAAAAGACGCAACAATCACCATCTTTTGGCTTAAGAACCTGGCCGCAGTTTGTACACTCATAGAAAAATTGGCACGAATTTGTCGGCATTGTTTCTTCTTTCTTAAACCCGCATGCCGGGCAGGTTATTGTCGATAATAATTGAATCCTGGCAGACATATTATGAAATTGAAATAAGTTATGGATGTATATTTTATCTCATCTTAAGTAATCGATGAGCGGTTGTATATACCGCCCTGTCAGGTGCTGGCGTTATGTTTTAGATTTAATTGGAATCCATATCTCTTCCTGAGATTCAGGATCATCATTCTTATACTTTTCTCCTAATATCTCGAAATGAGGTCTACTATCCAATAAATACATAGAATTAGGTATCCATGTTCCAATGATAAATTTAAATGTTTCGGCAGCCGCAGCAGGCAATCCTTTGTAAAGGAAAATAGCATAAAGACCACCAGGAAGATTTATTGTGAACAAATCACCAGGAACACCCTTAAAGTCAGCGACCTCAACAACTGCCCATTTCTCAAAAGTCACGGTTGGATCAAAACTGTCAAAGAAGCCGGAAGGATATATTTGCAGTGAAAATAAATCCGTATTGACGACATTATGAATTTCTTTTCTCAAAGGCATGAAGCTTCTCCAGAGCTCAAAAGTTTTATCATTGGAGAAGGTCATGGTCATACGTTTACCAACCAGTTTCTTTGTTTTTAATGTTTCTATACGCGGTACCATTATTTTGTTTTCTGTTTTACAGGATAAACGTTTTGTATTGGCTTGGAAACGCCTGCAGCTAACGGTCTGCAGTATAATTATGCAGCGAATTTTTAATTTACCTTACGTGATAGCAATTGATCTGTTTTACAAAGCTAGTCCCAGACATATCGCCACTCTTTGTTTTGTTTTTTCCAGACTGTATGGAATATACCTGTATTTTCAATGCTTTTACCAGAAGTGTCTTGAACCGAGAATACATATTTTCCGTAAGTATAGCCAAGTGTTCCACAATCTGAAACGCCAATAAAATCAGGAGTCCAGCTTAATTTTGCATCCGGATTGGCATTTATGTCATAATAGTGTCTGATATTTTCTTTGCCAATTATCAGTGAATCACTTCCTCTTCTGATTACAGCATTTTTGTCAGCGAAATAGTAAAAGGCTTCTGCCAGACCTTTCTCAGAAGCCATTTTTTCAAACGCTTTTTCAGTTTGAAGTATTTCATCTCTGGCAGTTTCAGTGTTGACGGTTAGTTTGCATGAAGCCAGCAAAAGAATTGAAATCAGAAGAAAAAGAGTCTTTTTCATATTTACAGTTGGTATTAATGTAACTTATTTAAAGTCATGAAAGCATCTTTGACCATGACAGCTCTCGATTCTGTTAAGCCAAATGAATCATCAATCTGTGAATTGTCTTTCAGGGATTTATCTAATCTCTCGATTAATGTGTTATCCCAATATTCAAACTTCTGAATTAAACTAAAATTGACCTTTGCTCCCCTGTATGAATTTGAACTTTCAGGCATACTCATCAAAGTTTAAGTCATTTTATGCTTTGTTCAATCATTCTTTAACAAAATACTAATATTACCCTGGTCATTTTTTATTATTTAAATACTTTACCTCCTGATAATTTCCAATAAAGCCGCGGGGATCTGAAACCATTCTGACCGGGATTGAAAATTGTCATGAGTTATTGCTTTAAAATTGGCAGTAAATTTACCTGAGTTTGCGGATAGGGGTAAAAAATTTTATCCCCGGTAAATGTTCTTCCATCATAACTCAGTTCATCAAATTTCCCAAGCCGTACCATATCGTAAAAACGTGTACCCCATTCCATTGCCAGTTCAGCATATTTTTCGTCCATTACCTGTGCATTCGTAACACCTGACAAAGTGGTTAAACCGGCTCTTACTCTGACGGCATTAACTGCGGCATCAGCAGTCATGACTGTACTGGAGGCCCCTAGTGTAAGCGCCTCGGCGTGCATCAGCAGTATTTCAGCATAACGGATGCACGTAAAGTTTTTGTTTGTCCCGTAGGCTGTACGTCCGGGAGTAAGCTGATCGGAGGGAAGATAGTGTTTACCACTGCAAAACATTTCACGGCTAAAATCATTGAAAATGTCTCCAGACCGTGTTGTATTGGAAATCCAGTCAGGCAGGGTTGCATACTCAGCATCTTTTTTAATCTCCGTAATTCCCCGGTTTGTAAAGATTACGCTGGTTTCCAAACGGACTGTTTCGCCCCTGTCGAGCATAAATTTGATATATTTCAGGCTTGGTTCAAAATATCCCCAGCCATCAGCAGCGCCAGCTACTTTTGGGGTCCAACTCATAGGGCCAAAAAAACTATAAAGGTAATCATAGCTCATACCCGAACCTTTTCCCAAATCAGAATATTGCATCTCAAAAAGGTTTTCATTGTTCAGTTTTCCTTTTAGTTTAAATAATCCATAAAAATCTGGTTCGAGTGTGAATTCATTGGAACTAATAATTTGAGAGGTGGCATCTGCCACTGCCTGGTAATTTTTCAATTCGAGGTTGGCCAATGCTTTTATTGCCAGGGCAGTATACCTGGTTACCCCACCCTTTAGATCGGTACGTTTGTTAGGATTTATAGCCGGCAAGTCTGGAATGGCTGCATCCATCTGTTCCGAAATATGTTTCATTACTTCATCTTTGGATGAAAGTGGTAATGAATACATTTCCGATTGATCGGAACTACGGGGAATAAATACCTTTCCCCACATTCGCGACAGGAGAAAAAGCTCCCAGGCCCTGATGACCTTTGCTTCAGCAATATATTGGCTGGCGTTTGTGTTGTTAGCGGCATGTTCCTTGTATAAAGCAATTTGTTCCATGGTCGAATGTGCTGTATAAATACCTCTGTACAGGTTACACCAGACACTATTTAACATCCAGTATGTATTTTCGACATTATTGCTGTAAATATCCATATCTGAATAACCGCCTCCCTGATCTCCCATTCCCCCTGCATTCACATCATCGCCCATAGTGGCGATAAGCGGATAATTTTCCCAGGCGAAATCCTGAAATAGCGCATAATAACCAATGAGTGGTAAAATAGTATTGGAAGTAATGGTATAATCAATTTTTTTGGGAGCATTTTGATTTTCAGCTGGTTCGTTCAGGAATTCCTGGCATGCAGTAGAAGTTAACAATGCAAACATGATCACTGAGATCTTTATTAAATAACTTGTTCGCCTCATATGGATATAATTGCTTTTTTAATGGTCAATGGATTTTTTCAAGAGGAAAAAAATCCGGAAATATCAAACTCAATATCCATCAAACACAATATACAATAGTTTAGAGGTTATGGAATTGGATGTTGGATTTATGTCAGGACTAGAAAAATCATTTATAGCCCTTTTAGCAGGAAAGGGAAACAGGTAATTGCAATCCGGGAAAATATTCCAGTTCCTGAAACTGTTAATTCATTTTTCATTCCTTTCAAATGTAAGAATTATTGCAGCACATAAGTGTCCGGCGGTATGTGCAGTTGCTGCAGAGTTGCGGGGGCACGGCGTGCCGATAAAGCACAAACTGGTTTTTGAAGTCATGTTACAGGAGTTTCATTGTGAGCGCTTGTGCGACCTCCGGGCTTTAGATTTAAAGGGATCTGTCACAAGGCAGTACCAGTAAAAACCGTGACAAACAAATGCACTTTATTATCCCTGTCAGGCGGAGCATTAATTTATCCAATTATCCCGATTATGAGTCCAATAAAAGGCACACTATTGAAGGCCATGTGAGCTATAATTCCAATCCAGGTATTTTTTCGTTTATAGATTACATAGGAAAGTGCTAAACATGATGGTAAAAGAATTATCAGATTCCATTTCCAAAAAATATGAAACAAACCCCAAAGGGACCCATGTATTACCCAGGTCCATTTTTTAAAAGCTAATTCCTGTCTTGGAAAAACATATCCCCGCCACCAAAGTTCTTCACCAACAATATTAAATAGTAAGAATATAAAATATATAATGGCAATCCACCATTGTCCTTTCAATGGGACGCCCATAAATGAGTCCACAATAATATTATGTTCAAGTCTAGGGTCAACCACAGGTATCAGAAATTCGGGAGGAAAGAAAAGTTTAAACTGAATTAACCATTTTGAAGTGAATGATAATGTCCCATATATTATGACCATGACAATAAATAGTCCAAGAGTATAGATCCAATCTTTCTTAGTCATCTTTTTAAGTCTGAACCTTGCCAAAAACGTAGGCCGGTTAAAGCTATTCCCCTCTACTTTGTATGCTATAATTGCTGCTAAAAGCATCAAAGCTAAAGGAGTGATCATTGATACAATAAAGTTGACAAAATCGTTAACTCCATTCTGGTGGAGTTTTTGCATCACATAGTATATACTAAAACCAAAAATCACGGAAGGAATGCCAAAAAACAAAAGGGAGGGGATTATCCCCATCGGTTTAATTTTCATACTAAGTGAGTTTTCCATATTCATAATATTGAGTACATATTACAGATGTTGAACATATTACGCCTGACGTTAGGCGTTATGTTCAGTTGCTCAGCCAGCCACTTAACGCTCCTCTTTAGTTAGAAGATTTCGCGGCACAGAAAGGCAATTTAATATACCGGCCTGGCACAAGTACTTTCTCTAATTCTTGTTATATGTTTTACCACGTATTTCTTCAAGTCTGGCTTTTGCTTCCTGGTCTATCACAAAATGCCTGTTGAGTTTATCACATGGATAATTGCTACAATAAGCGCAGTTTTCTAAGTTGTTGTCTATGGCGCACTTTCTGATCTCACAACTGGCACAACCAGTAAATAATCTCCCGGCAATTATCTTACAGCCATCACAATCACTTATGATTTCTGGTTTTGGAGTTGTATGATAGATCCGGGCTAACATAGCTGCGATCTCAATCCTCATTTTGGCTTTGACATCAAAGTCTTCCTCAAGGGTTGCAAGGTGAATAGGACAGCTACTGCAATCGAGCCCACAAAAAGCAATTGTCGATTTCATTTCTCAGGGATTGGTTGCTAAGATAATTTGTCAGAATTTGTGCTTTCGGTCCGGCGGTATGTGAAGTTAATTTATTTTAATGCTCTGATTTAATAAAAGATTATAAAGTCAGAACCAGCGTCTTGTTTTTGTTTTATAATCAAGGTATTTGTCGCCAAATACCATTTCAAGTTTGTTCTTTTCAAAAGGAATTATCACCCAGTTAATAATAATTACAAAAATTATCGGAAATATAAATGGGGATAATGACCCTAAAGTAATTACTGCTCCAACAAAAGCTATCGCATGCCTGGGTAAAGAGGATTTCTGCTTAGCCTGAAAAGTCCTGAAGTCAATGGTACACCCGGAGTTATCGAATGATTGAACTGAAGTCTTTTTATTCAATAAAGGAGAATTAGTCATAAGCGTCATTATAATCCCTGCAATAATTAGAATAATGCCAAATAAATTCCAGGGGAAAGGAATTAACCTGGCTAATGGGATTGCCATATGAAAGAGAATTGATAATGCCAGAGAAAAGATAAAGTAACTATCGGGTGTCACACGGTTCTTCATAAAATACCAAGATTTGGAGGACAATTATATTTGATATACAAACTACCTGACGATCAGAAAATTGCACATAACGTCCCTGCTGTGCGTTCGTTTTTTATTTTTTAGCTCTGTGTCTTTATGATAGCTTTCTCTTTTACCCTTGTCCCCAAAATTATTAACCCAACAAAAATGATAGTTGCGATAATGTCAATTAATAAATCCTTTAACCCTGTCCTGTTTTGAAATAATGTACTTCCGAAAATAATGAGTAATCGGACAATCATTATTCCCGCAATTAACCAGGCTGCAAATTTGACTTTTAAAAATTCTTTATAAAAAGCCATAGCTATAAGAGCAAGGCCAATAATGAAGTTTTCAGCACCAATGATGTGCCATATATAGAAAATTGTCGTTTTCATAGATTGGTCAAGGCTAGTTTCATTAAGTAGTGGCAAAACATTTGAATGACCATTCCATGCGTGTGTAAACGAAAAGAAGATTGCTAGGACTTCCGACTGCCAGATAGTAATAATTCTTAATCATGTTTTTATTTTTTATACTGCCTGCTCTTTTTGGTTTTCGGCTTCCCCATTTTGATATTCCAAATTTGAATTGTTTAAAGGAAATTCTGCGCTTCAAATATTGACTGACGGTCAGAATACTTGGATCATTACCTTGCGGATTTAATTGAAAGCCAAATCGGGGATTTAAGAACTATCCCGGATATAAATTGCATAGTCTCCTTGAAGTATTGAAGATTATCTAACGAAGATACTGGTTGCTGAGGCATAATATGTTCCATCAGACAGGATAACCTGGGTTCCATTCTTCCAATAAACAGCTTTGGTTGCCATGTTTTCTTCAAGTGTACCGGCAAGAAAAACATCATCATTGACAACGCATACAGCCATTGGATATGCTTTGGATTCATCTTGTGCGAATGAAGTAACAACACTATTCTTCCAGTACCTGCCCAAACCGTTATCCATACCTGCAATGTAGGTAGTAGAACCTTTAACCGCCAATGCAACAGTAAAAGACCTATTCATTTGGTCACCAAGAGTAGTTGAAATCCCGTTTTTCCAGACCTTGGCAGTTTCAACAGTGTTTTCATATTCTACTCCGCATATATAGACATCACTCCCTTCAATTGCAATATCTCTTGAAGATGCACTTTTTTGCCCATCAGTAAGCACCACCGGTACACCGTTTTTCCAATATTTTGCGACACCTCTGGATTTATTATACTCATAGCCCGCAGCATAAACGTTACCACCTGAAATTGCAATGGACCTTATGGTAGCAGGCCTGCTTCCATCTGTCAGGTACGTCGGGACTCCATTTTTCCAATAAGTAGCAATATCCTGAGAACCTTTATTTTCATAACCGGCGACATAAACATCTGCACCGTCTGCAGTAATATCAAATGCACCTGCCCATGTACCAGCCGAAATATTACTTTCAACACTGTTTATCCACAGTTTAATATTGCGAGTGGACGTTTTGTACTCTGTGCCGACGACATAAACTTTGTTGCCTGATACATATATTGAACCTGCATTGATTGTTGATTTTCCATCAGATAGCACAACTGCTGTTCCGTTTTTCCAGTATTTTGCGACCTGAAAACCATCACTGTTCATTTCAGTACCTGCAACAAATACATCATAAACATATTTGAAAGGGCCAGCATCTGCTGAACCTGCTCCAGTAGATATTTTAACAGGCAAGTCTCCTTCATCAAGGGCTGGCACTAATACTGTAAGTGTTGTTGCCGTTGCGTTCCTGACCTCGGCATTTACCCCTCCGATTGTTACAGTATTTTCGGCACAGATTCCAACTAAAGTTTGATCCAAAAATGGTCAAATCTGTTCCGTATCCGCCAGAAGCAGGATTTATAGAAGTGACTGATGGTGGAAGTTCATTATTCTCATTTTTGTTACAGGAATAAAAACCGAATAGAAAGCATAAAATAATAAGTAAGATTACTCTTTTCATAAGATGAAGATTTTAATACCAGATCTAACAATAAAGGAACTATAATAACCGCAGTATAGTATTTGTTGAACTTTTATTCTACTTCTTAGCATAGCAGAGATATTACGTGTGGGAACTTATTATGCAATTGTGGCTAACGGTTTGGCGGTAGGTGCATGTTGGCTCCTGCTTCGCGGTGGCGCGCCATGCCCCGACGGTGCCGGGAGCGTCCCGTGCCGCTCTTTACTTAAGGATCCTCTTTAGTCAGAAATTTCTCGCGGCACAGAAAGGCAGTTGGATATACCAACCTGTTATGCAGTATTTATTCCTTGCCCGGATTCTAATGCGTATGTTAACTCGTTAAGAAATCTCACCATAGGAGCACCATCAATTACATCATGATCAACCAGGATGGTCATATTCAATATTTCTCTGATTTTTATATCATTATTTATTACAGTTGGTTTTTTAATTACTGACCCAACTCCAAAAGAAATTGGATGTATAGATCTATGAATAAACCAACCATTTATCTTTCCCATCATTCCTACGGATGTTATTATAACATTTCCCATTTTATTGAAAATGAACTTAGGACTTCTAAGCATAATTCTCCATATACTTCTTCTGATAAAACCAGGTAGATAATAATATAGGTTCTCGTAATAAGATGATCTTTTGTTAAGTACTATATCGACATTTGATATTTCCAGATTTTTGGCCTTTTCAATTTCATCGGTAATTTCTAAAGCACTCTTTTCGTTTGCTTTTTCTATAACCAATGGAATTGGGACCTTTGTATTACCGACCTTCTTTTCTACGATTATTGAAATATTTATATCATCAAAAATGATAAGCTTCTTTTTAGAGTAGAGGTATGCTGATGCTTCTTTATGTTGTTGTAACACATTGCTAATTACTTTGATAAGCCACCCGTTGAAGGATATATTAGTCCCACTCCTTCTTAATTGCTGAAGGTTCTTTCTGCTTTCGGTGACATCAAATTCAAGCAATGCACTTACATGATGTCTCAGAAGTCCAATTGAAGTAGTATCAAAAGTTGCTACTCTTGAACGGGGAATTTGCTGAAAAATAAAAGATTGTTTCATTTAATTTTGGGTCAATTTTGGCTTTGACTTAGCATTCCGCATAACGGTTCATGGTATGGTGCCGTGCGGGATTATGAAGCGGTTTTCTATCAGTTTACACCAACGTTTTTTACGAGGTGCAAACCTTCTCAAACAACTGAAACCCGCATGCGCTATACCATGTGTTATGCTTAGATTTATTTTTAAATCATTGATAATTTCTTCTGAACTAAACAACCCTTTATTGGTGTTGACAGAATTGCTTGCCCTGATGAGTAATAAGGTATTGTAATTATTTTTCGTTTAGAGTTTTAATATTGATCAGCATTTGTTCTTGCATTTTGCAAAACATAGGTTTCATCATTAAAGCACTCATAATATTTACTTCAAATCCGTAAGGAGCAAAATTAAAACTTTCATCGATAAATAAATCCGGAATAATTGTTTCGAATTCCCCTGGTTTGAAGTTAAAGGACATTAATGACATTGCTCTGAAAATAATCGAGAATTTATCCGGTTTGTCCATAAATAATGTTATCTGCCGGAAATCCAAATAACTAACCAATAACAGAACATATGCAGTTATGATCTGCTTATATGATATTTGTCAAAAGAACCAGTCCTGGTAAATGAGCAGGAGGGAGGTCCCGGCGGGAGCCGGGACAGCCTGTGCCACCAGGAGGGAGCGCCCCCCCCTGGTGGCGGGACCGGCAGGCTGGTTTTTGCGCGGCGGCGATAGCCACAAAGCCGGCCCGATAAAGCACCAACTGGTTTTTTGGGTGCTGGTTGGGTTACCAGAGTGCAAAAACCAGCCGCGACAATTGCATGTACCGACCTGTTATTCATCGTTGATTGATTGATTTTCAGTCCATTCGCTTCTCAGAATAGCATAAACTAAATCATCAATCCATTTTTCGTTTAAGAAGATGCTTTCTCTAAAATATGCTTCTTTTCTGAAGTTAAGCTTCTCGAAAAGTTTTATTGAGTTTAAGTTTCCAGGGTCAATTGAAGCAGTAATTCTATGTTTGCCTAAGGTATCGAAGATGAATTTTATGACTTCATTCATGGCTTCTCCCGCATACCCTTTTTTATGATAATCTTTATTTAACGTACAGCCAATCTCCACTTGTTTATTCTCTTTATCAAAGAAGTGCAATCCAATATCCCCGATTAATTCTCCACTATGTTTTAAAGTGATAACAAATTGGAACCAGGTACCGTTTTTATCGATGTTGGTTGAGACCCTTGTCTTTATAAAATATTGAACATCTTCGATTCTTTTGGGAATCCATCCTTGGTATTTATTGGTATTTGCATCCGATCGATAATGAAAAATTGCCTCGGCATCATCTATGCTTATCGGCCGAAGAATTAGTCGCTCGGTTATTAATTTTATTGTAGGGTCCATGTTGTTTATTTCCAGCAAACAATGGTCCATATTACCGACCTGTTGTGCATTCGTGCATTTTATAACTCTTTTCCTTTTTCAATATTGTAAGTTAAATTACTTACATCACAAGACATAATGCTTGTTCTTTTAATCTGAAATTAAACAAGTTGCAAAATATGAATTCTTAATAGGTAATGGTTTAGAAACGAGCAAATCTCTATCTATTACCTCATTTTGCACAAAATACAAAGAACGTTCTTCGATGACAAGATTATTCTCATTATACTATTTCACATCGGCTTCAAATTCCTATTAAGTCTGTCAATAATCTTTTCTAGCCGGGCTTGACAGGTTTTGTCAGATTTGGCATCAAAATAAAATCCGGTATATGTACGCTGTACCGAATGCGACATGGCCAGAAAATTGGTATAAGCAGGCTCATACGGCTGAATGATTTCCTTAAACATCAGTATTTGCTCATCGTCAATAAGGATACGTTTAGCATTATCCCATGAACCGTTTTTCCTGGCGCGTTCTATGGCTTCTAAACCCTGCTGGGTCATTAAACCCTTTTCCATAAGGGTTTGTGCCAGCTTTTTGTTTTTAACAGACCATTTGCTTTTAGGTAAACGTCGCGCAAAATACTTTTTGTAAGTATTTTCGTCAAGCGATTGCATTTGTCCGTCTATCCATCCGTGACAAAGCGCCTCTTCCAGTGCATCGCCAGCAGAGAATGTGACAAAATTTCCTTTTTTACTAAAGAGTAACCATATGCCATCGTTCTCTGTCCCATACTTGCCAAGCCATTCCCGAAAGGCTTGTCTATCAGTTAATGTCAATATTTTATCCATAAGCAATCTAAAAGGTGTGATAGTGTAATTAATCAATAGATGGTTTAGTCAAGGACCAATGGCTGTGGATGATTTTCCACTCGTTATTTTCTTCAAGCCTGTACACTTCTGTGCAATTCTCTTTCCAGAGCGTTTCACCTGAGTATGAGAGCAGATTGTAGGTTAGGACTGCCATTGTGTCGGTTTGTTGCACAACGGGATTTATCATTTCGAATTTATCCATTTTTACCTTTCCACGCATGCTTTCATACAACTCTTTTATCTTGTCCCAACCGTCAAGCCGCCTTTCATGGGCAGGGTCGAAATAAGTGAAGTCCTTCGAATAAAGTTCGAGATAGGGAGAGGGATTTCCATTGTGCCATTCATCGAGAGCTCCTGTCTCCAGAGCAATTATTGTTTCTGTAATAGTACGCTTATCCATAATATTTTATATAAAATTGATAATTATTCTGTTTTAATACTCTTCACCTGGCTTTCATTAATACTCTTCACCTGGCTTTCATTTGCTACCCAGGCATTGGTAAATATTATATAATCAGTCATTTAAATAGTATTTTTGCATGACGCACAACGGTCCGGTAATATGGGGCGGTTGTGTTACCCGGCGCGAGCACCGGGTAGGGTCCTGCTACTATAGCCAGAAAGCTGTCAGAGTGCAGGGTTTTAATTGCTGGCAGATGAGCGTGACCGGGCGCAAGAGCCATTACAAATTGTCTGGAGCGCAGGAGCAAAAGCAAAAAGGATGACAAACAACTTACCCATATTGTCCGTGTTAGCCGAAAGCGTATTTTAAAAGATCGATTTTTTTGATTATGATCAGGTTCAATTTAAAAGTAAGCTTATAGAGAAGGGTAGTTTGACAATTTTGTCAAGACTGAGCTTCTACGAGGTTGGTCATGTTCTGCTGCTATTCGGGTGAACTGGCAGTGCGCAACTGATAGGAACGTGTTGCAGCGCCAGCGGCTAAAGCCCATAAGAGCCAACTAATGTAAAAGAGATAAAATACCCAGGTCTCCATGTTCTCTGGACCAGATGAATCACCACTGGCTACTTTGGTGATCAGCGACCAGCAAGCTGCTGGTGCGATGGAAGCTACAATGGCGGTGGCGGACCATCCTGTGACCAACAATAGTCGGCGAGGCATCCTATGCGGTGGTGAAACCAGAAGCAAGGATAGGATGGCTGCTATCAGCCACGGGATAGTAAGTATTATTGGAGCTAAGCCATGGCCTGCTGCATCGGAATTTATGAGCCCCAGTCTTCCTCCAAGCGCCCACCATATCCTGAGAACAGGGTAGGGAAGTGCCAACAAGAAAGCGGCATAACCGTACCAATTAGCTGAGCGGGTGGAAGTAAGGGAGGTAGGAAGCGAAAGGGCGATGCGAGCAAGAACGATAGCGACACTGAGAGCCAGGATCCGAGTCATCATCCCTGGCCAGTTGACGCCAATTCTGAGACCAGTCGCTGGATCACCAATGAGGCCCGCCATTTTAAGAAAGTCGAATAATAGTCCATTGGCTAACCATACCATCAACAAGAGGCCGGTCCAAAGCAGCATTCGTTGAACTCTAATCCACTTTGGCGAACTATCCAGTCGAATGACCCCCATCGCGGCAAATGCAGAAGCGGCCAAAGGGAGCCAAATCGGAGCAAAAGTTTTTGACTGTACAGGATTGGGGTTAATTAGTTGTTCAAATGTACAAGCTACAAGAACCGCAGCGCAAAGTGCAATTGCAATCCATTGTTCGGTCTTTGTGACTATTACAGGGTTACTCAGCGATTCCTTGGTTTGTCCTTTCTTTCGAGGTGTCGAACTCTCATGTATTCTAAAATTCTGCTGTTGCTCTTCAAAACTGATTGGTGTCATGTTATTATTGTAAGTAATAAGTTAGTGGTTTGTTTTATACGTTATGACCCATAACTGGGAAAAAACCCTGTCAGCAGAATATTTCAGTCCGGGAACGCTTACGGCTAACGTTCTACGGTATGTGAAGCTGACGCAAAGTCGCGGTACAATTTGTCTCGAAGCCAGAAATTAGTCACGGTGCAGGATTATAATTGCATGCAGATGAGCGTGTCCGGGTGCAACAACCATTACGAATCTGTCTTGGGTGCAGGAGTAAAAGCAAAAAGTGTGACAAACAACTTACCCATATTGTCGGTGTTAGCAGCAGTTTATTTCATACTTGTCAATACCTTTTCCAAAATCAAATTAAATTCAGTCGGTTTTTCTATCATTGGATAATGTCCTGTTGCAGAGATAGTTTCCACTTGAAAACTACTTTTGCAATGATTATTAAGTCCGATTTCGTTTGTTGGAAAACCGTCACTGTTTATTAAGTATAACTTATAATTAAGCTGTTCCAGTCTTTGTGCATCGGTATAAGCATATTGCATTTGGTTCATAAATGTTCCATAGCCTATAACGGAATCGCAATTTGCAAAATCAGTTTTCACTCTGTCTTTCACTTCCTTTGAAGTTGTTGGGTGAAAAAGCATCATGTCTGCATATACAGGTGCAGAATTTTTAAAGTCGTTTTGCAGCATTGGAAAAAAGTCTGTCATTTGTTTCATCTGCTCTGGAGTAAATGAAACATCAATAAATTTGAAATTATCAACGCCTACAATTCCGACTATTTTGGAATTGTTGCTAAGTGCTGTTTGCAACATTATTTCGCCAGCCATTGAATGTCCAATGATTACCACATTTTTTAGGTTCATTGTGTCAATAAATGCTGTTACATCATTGGCATATTCTTCTATAGTCCAATTTGTTCTTTCTGCTTTAGATTTGCCAAAACCGGGTAAGTCAATTGCGTAAACATTGCAATTTTTAGAAAAATAATCTACTTGATTTTTCCAATAAGTTCCGTCAATACACCAGCCGTGTAAAAACAGAAGTGTTGTGTCGCCTTTTCCTTGTTGAAAATAATTGATTTCAACTTGTTTGTCTCTGATTGTGATTTGTTTTGCTGTCATACTTTTTTGTGTTTGTGACTTGCTTACACTTCCTGAAAGAGAAGCAATGACGATTAATAAAATTGCTTTTTTATTCATTTTTAATTGAATTATGAAGCAAAGCTAAAAGGCACATAGGACAGCCCTTTGTCAGGGGTCTAAAATATTCTTTTTGAACGTTCTTCTAAATAGTGTTCAATGCTGAAAGATCTTGTCAGGTTGGAAATGAGTTTGAAGCAATTTTAGTTCTTTTATTCTGTCAAGCCGAAATTCTCTTAGTTCTTTCCTGAGTTCGCAATAGGCAATTGTTGTCCAAACAGCACCACTAAAATAAACGGCATAAGGATTAATGATTCGTTCCGTTATTTGGTTTTCTTTTTTTGATTGATATTGAATTTTTATTTTTTCGTTTTCTGTAATAGAATGTTGAATACTGTCTAAATGTAAACTTGTAGGTGCCCAAGGTTTATGAAAACCAATTCTCGAATTTAAAAATTCTAATTTGTCTTTGTCCTTGATTGATAATACTGCCTTAATTTTTAAGAGTGCCGACTCGTAATTTTGTTTTAGTGAATCTTCAGTATGATAATTCAAAATTTTGCTTGTCGTAACCAAAGCTCTTGCTTCTTCTGTTGTGAACATTACAGGTGGCAACCGATAACCTTCGACTAAAAAATATCCTTTTCCTTCTTCTTCACCAATTGGAACACCTGCAAGTCTTAATGTCTGAATATCTCTATAAATTGTCCTATTGGTAACTTCAAACCGTTCAGATATTTCACGAGCAGTTGTCAGTCTTTTAGATTGAAGTTGAATGAGTATGCTTGTTAGTCTGTCTAGTCTGTTCATCTGTCGTATTGGGTTTCACTAAATTGCTGCTAACGTTCGGCGGTATGTGCATGCTGGCGCAGAGTCGCGGTGGCGCGCCGTGCCCCGTACCGAGCGAAGTGAGGTCGGGGTGTTTTTGCAGTTGTGGTGCGGTGTAGGATTATGCTGTTAGTTGTTTATTCTCGCGTTGGCAAAAACCGTGACACCAGGAGAGAGTCCCCGGCGGGAGCCGGGGCGGGCCGCACCGCCAACCACTTAACAATCCTCTTTAGCCAGAAGATTCTCGCGGTGCGGAGAGGCAATGACATATACCGACCTGTTATGTGCCGTATTTTTCTAGTAGATTTTATACTCAACAAATAGCTGTTTAACTGCAGACCATATTACCAAGGTTTATTGGAAGGCTGCTTTTATCAAGCGATTCATTTTCCTCAAGTCTTTCATATTTGAGGTCTAGTCTGCTGTCACTTTTATTGATTTCAAAGTTACTCACCTGGACAATGCTCTTGTTCTTTTCAGGCAGTTGATTAAGAATCTGATCTGCAATTTTATTGGCGTTCTCAAGGGCTTTAATGTATGCTAAATTATTGATACTATCCATTTTACTATACCCGTATGCCAATGAGCCAATTGATAGTTTATTATTACCAAGTAGGTTTGAATACAATTCATCAAGGGTATTCAGATTACGAACTATTACACTTGTTGTGGTTGAAGCTCTATAGCCATTAAATACTTCCGAGTTATTAATCCAGATATATTCCTTATTCAAATTGACATTTGTGGTCAAAATATCCTCTTTCTGAATGCCAAATTCATTTAGGTTCTCATTGAGGTCTGAGGTAATTTCAATTAAACAAGCCTTAGCCTGTTTGATGTCCCTATTAGTGCAGCTTGCATTTATTATTATACTTGCCTCATCAGGTGCAATCTCTACCGTTCCGGTTGCTTTTAGGAGGATTGTTTTGTAATCATTCTTAGGACTGCAGCTGATCAGCATTAGAGCTGGTAAAATAAAGAATAGTCTTTTCATATTGTAAGTTATTGGTTGTGTGATAATATGGCACATAACGTTAGGCGGTATTGGTCTGTTGCTGCTGGCTCGGGGTGGCGTGGGTTTTTGCCATCGAGCTTGACGACCGCGGACTTTCATTTTGATAACAGAATTTTCAGATAATGCAAAAACCATGACACCAGGAGGGAGTGCCCCGCGGGAGCGGGGGCGGTCCGTACCGCCGGCCACGAGACGGTCCTCTTTAGCCACAAGATTCTCGTGGTACGGAGAGGCAATGACATATACCGACCTGTTAGGCTTAGTGCTTTTTATATTTCAACAGTTAGCTTCAAGTGCCCACCAAGACCCTCTTGAATAATTCTCATTAGGGTTGAAAGTCGGATATCTGATGCATCATTTTCAATTCGTGAAATATACGTCTTTGTAGTCCCGCATTTTTTTGCTAACTGTTCTTGGGTTAGCTTCTGTTGTTTCCGCATTTCTTGAAGAATGACACCAAGCTTGAAAGCTTCGAATTCTTGCTCGAATTTGTCCCTTGAAGGTGTACCTATCTTGCCATAATCCTTGTCAAGATGTTCTTCAAATGTTATAATTTTATTCTTTGTCTTCATAATACTCTTTTTTTAATCTTAATGCCCTGTCAATTTCAGTCTTAGGCGTTTTCTGTGTTTTTTTCTGAAACCCATTGAGAACGATTACAAGCCGCTCTCTATCAAAGAAGCAGAATATTCTAAAAATGTTGTTGCCAAGACTAACTCGTATTTCATATAAATCTGTTTCCTCAATATGTTTGAGGTATTGTTGTGGAATAATTTCCAGGTGCTTAAGCAATCCAATAGTCCATGTTATTTTCTTTCTGACCTTTAATGATTGCTTATAATAGAAATCCCAGAAGAAATCTCCGTAAAATATTACCTCTCTAATTTGATTTCCATTCATTCTGCAAAGTTAGCTAATTAGGTAACATTTCCAAACTATCTTGGAATATTATTTTGAGCTTTTGGATAATCGTGATGCATTAAGCCTAACGTTCGGCGGTATGTGGCGTTGGCGCAGAGTCGCGGTGGCGCGCCTGCCCCGCACCGAACGCAGTGAAGGTCGGGGTGTTTTTGCACTCGTGGTGCGATGCAGGATTATGTGGTTATTACATTATTCTCGCGTTGGCAAAAACCGTGACACCAGGAGGGAGTCCCCGGCGGGAGCCGGGGCAGGCCGCATCGCTGACCACTTAACGTTCCTCTTTAGCCAGAAAATTCTCGCGGTGCGGAGCGCCAATGACATATACCGACTTGTTAGCAGTAGGCTGTTTATTGCAAATCTCCTAACGTTGGTTCGTTAATCTTACTTCCAAATAGTCTTTATTAAAGTTGCATTTTGGTAAAAATTGATGCCATTTATTGTTAGGGCACCACTAAAACCACCTAGGTTGCCAACAAATTCACAATACTGGTTGAGGACCGATGCACCATAGTCCGCTCCACATGTTCCATCAGCAAACATATATACATGCTCCCCCTGAAATACCCATTCAGAAACAGAAGCACCAGTATCGCAAGTTTGCGATTTGATAAATTCCCTAGTTCTTTTCAGAATGCAATCAGGGCAGTCCTTGTCAATTTTTTCACATCCCATTAATGTGAGCAATGAGATGATTAGAAGTAGGCCAATTGTTTTCATGGTTTAGGGTTTTGTGGAATTCTCACAAAAAGCGTGCCTAAATGGCTCTTAATCTTAAGCTTACTGCTAACGGCCCGGCAATATGGGGAGGTTGTGTTACCCGACGCAGCATCCGGGCAGGATCCGAGTACTTTAGCCGAGAAGTTGTCACGGTGCAAGGAGGGTACGGCGCAGTTTTTGCCGTCCAAGTACAAAGTTTGATGAGCATTAAGAGTGTCGCAGTACAAGTTTGATCGGAGCCACGAATTTATCACCAGTTACGAATTTGGTTGCGAGCACTGGTGCAGTGTCGCGGTACAAATTGTCTTGGAGGCAGAAATTAGTCACGTTGCAGGTTTTTACTTGCGTGCAGATGCGTGTGTCTGGGTGCACCAACCATTACAAATCAGTCTTGAGTGCAGGAGCAAAATCAAAAACTGTGACTAACAACTTACCCATATTGTCCGTGTTAGCATTTCGGGCAATGTGTAGTAAACTCCCGCAAAAAACGTGTCGAGTTTATTAGTTTATTGTCCGTGTTGTGCTTTCGTGCTTTATTATTTCAATGCATAATATCCTCCATTTGGATGTTTCCCTGTACACTCACATGTCATGTAATTATCTTTTGACACCCAAATCAAATTTTCTTCATTATGTTCATACCATTCTTTAACAGATTTCTTGAATTTTTTTCTATTCGACTTTTTCTCCAGTGTGATATGGTAATAACAATATCCACAATCATAGTCATTTGGATTAATGTTTAGTAATTCAGCTGTTGGAAGTCCGTGAATAATTTCTTGAAGAACTATGTAGGCTACATCAGCAACTTTACATTGTCCACCTTGATATGGGAAAGATGCATATGTTTTCTCAACATTATCAAGTTGTTCAATTAAATATGGAATCCCTTTCTCTTTCAATTTCACAGCATCCCAAAAATGCTTATCTCCACATCCAATATTAAACATAAATGTATCCACATTTTGCTCATAAATCTCTGGGAGAATCTCACAAGCATAAGGAATTTCTGAAACATATCTCAAGCTGTCAATTATCTTTTTAATATCTGTCTGAGCAATTGCTAAGTTTGAAATAAGAATAAATATTAAAGTCAATAATCTCATAATTACTTATGTTGTTTAGTATGAAGTAGAACTCGTTTATAGAATTCTACTAATAGTCAAAGCAATGTTATGCTTTTTAGTAAGCATTTGGGCCATTTATTTTTGTTACGTAACTGTCACGTTATGTGTAAATTGTCCAGATGAGCACGCACGCGGGCCTGAATGCTAACGTTCCGGCGGTATGGGTCTGTTGCCGCAGAGTCGCGGTGCCATGCGTTTTTGCCGTCGAGCTTGACGACCGGGGAATATCATTTTGATGACAGAATTTTCAGGTAATGCAAAAACCATGACACCAAGTGGGAGCACCCCGCAGCAGCGGGGCCAGCCCACGCCAGACAGTAAAAATCTGTCGTGGTGACTTCAAAGTTGTCCTGGCGTGGAAGGCAATTGCATATACCGACCTGTTAGGCAACGTGTTATTCTCTTTTAAATACTCCTGATAGAAAGGCGTGATCCCATTCCCCAAATTTCTCGGTTTGGTAACTAAACTCAACTTCATCTATCCAATCACCCGTAAATTCCCTTTGGAGTATTGATTCAATTAGTATAATTGTCGTTTGCTCTCCACCCATTGATCCTTGGAAGAATTCATACCAGCTATGATAATTACCTAAACTATCGGGAATTATGAATCCGGGATTCTCTTTAAGATTGACTTTGAGAGACTTCTTACCTTCAGTAGTTTCAGTTATACTTAGTAATTCAATCTTAAGGTTATGGAAGTTATTTTTTGAAATTGAATCGAGAAGGTCACCAACTTTCCTTTCCAGTGATTGATTTTTAGGGATGGTGATCAAGCGTTCGACTGAAGGGATCAACTTATAGGATTTACTTAAAGAATCGAAAATCTCGGTCGTAGTAAACAGAGCAAACTCGTCAGTTTCTTTTGGAACGACATGTGATTTGCATCCATAAGCTAAGAAGATTGTAATTACACTGAGCTTGAATATTTGATTAGTGATGTTCATATGCTTTAACATGTTGCCTAACGTTCGGCGGTATGGGTCAGTTGCCTTGTATCGCGGTGGCGCGTGTTTTTGCAGTCGTGGTGCGGCACAGGATCATGATGGTTATTAGTTTATTCTCGCGTTGGCAAAAACCGTGACACCAGGAGGGGGTCCCCGGCGGGAGCCGGGGCAGGCCGTACCGCCGACCATTTAACGGTCCTCTTTAGCCACAAAATTCTCGCGGGGCGGAGCGCAAATGACATATACCGACCTGTTAGCCTTAGTATTTTTAAATTCTTTTAAGAACTAGTTTTTTAAAGTATCCTTTGAATGTTATGCCAAGAGTCAAATCAAAATAACCATACCCTAATGCAGAACTCACTTTTGAATAATCCACAAAAGCATATTCAACATTACCGAATATTGATAGGAATTCATTGTACTTCATTGTAAAATACTTGCTTGCAGAGATTCCTACTAATATACCTCCTGTTTTTGGGAAACTGAATGAAGAACCAGTATTACCTTCGTTCAAAATTACAAATGATGATCTTGTATATCCAAACGCAGGTTCAAATGTGATATTTCGCTTAAGATTGAAATTATAACTTAGGAAGTAATCTATTTTTATTGGATTTAATTTTGTATATATCGGTATACCATACCCATTAATATCCAATGATTCTTTGGTATCAAGAGTCCAGGGTTTAAACTTTACCCCGACATTAGTATTTTCAATTATGAAAGTTAATCCAAAAGTTGGACCTCCATGTTGCCCAAGCCACTCTGCAGTCTTTCTGTTATAAAAATAGCGTGCATAACCTGCCTCAAACCTAAGTCCTAATGGAGAGCTTTTTACGCACTTGAGAATTCTAATAGTATAAGTGGAGTCAACAACTTTGTTATTAACAATCTTTCGGTTAAGTTTATTAATTTCTGTTGGGTAAGGGTCACAGATTAATCGATTATCTCTAATTTGACAATGTGAGATCTCTCCTATAAGAATTGTCATCAAACACAGAATTGTCCTTTTCATCTGGGAATTAAATATTAAGGCTAACGTTCGGCGGTATGTGCATGTTGCCGCAGTATCGCGGTGGCATGTGTTTTTGCAGATATGCTGCGGTGTAGAGTTATGCTTTTCGTTACAAATTTATCGCGTTGGCAAAAACCATGACACCATGTGTGGTGGCCCGGACAGCGGCAATAGGAAGGTTTATACCTTGATGTTTGTCCCGCTGGCCGGAAGGCAATTGCATATACCGCCCTGTTAGCGACAGTTAATTTCATTTTTGTGAAATAAAGTAATACACCAGGCCCAATGTGAACAAATGAGGGTTTATTTTCCAATCATGGATGTCCTTCTGAACATTGTTCACGCCATAATAGTACATGATCTCTACAGCACCTTTATCTGTCAAATTATATTTAATGTCTGCGATTGGGCCAACATTCAACATATCAATGTTAAGGCCACTGAATTCATAATTAGTGATGACAGGATCGCCATTTAAATCCGGGAATTCACTCCTTTCTTTACCATTGCTAAAAAGTGTTACGGATGTTTGAATTCCTATACATAAAGCAAATTTCTTAAAGTTGTAACCATAATATAGAGGCAGACCAAGATAAGATATGTCTCTCCAGGTATCAAGCTTCATAATGCCAATTGGATCTCCAAAATCATCAGTAAAAGCTAGATTTGAATGCTCCTTTCCTCTGATTTGATAATATAGAAGTTCAGAGCCAATAATTGATCGATTTGTTAAATTATACTTGTATGCAAAGCCTAACTGTCCTGATGGCCTGAAATAGTCAATGTAATCCATTGAGTAGCCATAAGAGGTCTTCAATTTACTGGCGCCAAAACTCGCTTTAATGCCTAGAGAATGCTGTCCGATTAAAGAGGCAGATGATAGAATAAAGACAAGTGGCAGAATTATCAGTTTCATATCTTGCAGATTGTTATATAATTGGCGCTAACGTTCGGCGGTATGTGGCGTTGGCGCAGCTTCGCGGTGGCGCGTGTTTTTGCACTCGTGATGCTGTGCAGGATTATGCGGTTATTTGTTTATTCTCGCGTTGGCAAAAACCGTGACACCAGGAGGGAGACCCCGGCAGCAGCCGGGGCGGGCCGTACCGCCGGCCACTTAACGGTCCTCTTTAGCCAGAAAGTTCTCGCGGTGCGGAGAGCCAATTGCATATACCGACCTGTTAGCGGTAGGCTTATTTATTCAACAATTTTAAGCTCTTTTAGAATATCGTTAGTTATATAATATCGTGCTTGACTGAGTTTATCATAGTCCTGAGTTTTGAAATTCATTGCATAGAAATACACCTGACTATCCTTTTCAACATATCCCACTAACCACATAATAAAGTCGGTATTGTTTATCATACCACCACCAGTTTTTCCACTAAGTGTATAAGAATCAGTATGATCAATAATAATAAGGTCTTTCACAATATCAATGGACCTCTTTGAAACCCGAAGTTGATAATTATAAAACTTTCTTAAAAACTCAATTTGTTGATTGGCACTAATTCTAAACTCTCCCGCTAGCCAAAACCTTGTCGGTGGACCAGTCAGATTTTTATTGCCATAATCAAATGATTTCACATAATCGTAATATTTTTCTATTCCGATCTTCTCGGCAATTTCAAAGTATACCCAAATACATGAAAGCTTCATTGCTGATTTTAGCGTATGATTTCTGTTCCATACTTCATTGGGCCAGTTGTGACCATTCCAATTAAATACTTGGTTGGTGTCTTTAACGACGGACTCTTCAAGAGCTATTACCGAATTAGGAATTTTAAAAGTGGAAGCTGGGATATAGCCAAAATCACAAAGGGCAGAGTTATATCTTATTGTGATATCATCTGATTGACTGAATAATACAAAGCAACCTTCAACTCCATATTTATCAAATTGAGCTTTGAAGTCTTTCTCAATTATTGTCTGAGCGAAAGTGAGGTCAACAATTAATGCAACTATTATGGAAAGTACTAATCTTTTCATTTATATATTTGATTATCATTTATCTGAGATAAGCTTGCCGCTAACGTTAGGCGGTATGTGGCGTTGCCGTCTGCTTCGGGGTGGCATGAGTTTTTGCCATCGTGGTGCGATGTAGGCGGCATGATTTCATTACAATATTATCGCGTTAGCAAAAACCATGACACCCCGAAGGGGAGTCCCCCGGCGGTGCCGGGGGCGGCCCGAGGCGCTACCCACAAATCTTTCCTCTTTAGTTACCTAATTATCGCGCCACGGAAGGCAATGACATATACCGACCTGTTACCGCCTGTGCGTTTTAATCTAATTGTAGCGTAAGAGTTAAATGCCCACCAAATCCCTTTTGAATAATCTTCATCAAGGTTGATAATCTTATATCAGAAGCATTATTCTCAATCCTTGAGATATATGATTTATTGGTTCCACACCTCTTGGCCAGCTCTTCTTGGGTAAGTCCCATTTTAAGTCTGGCATCTTCAATGAGTGCACCAAGCCTGAAGACCTCAAATTGTTGTTCCCATTCTTCACGTTTTGGAGTACCTCTTTTACCATATTTATTGTCAAGAAGTTCCTCAAAAGTTGTAATGTTCTTATCTGCCTTTTTCATTTTTGTACTCCTCCATAACCCTTAAAGCTCTTTCAATCTCTCTCTTAGGTGTTTTCTGTGTTTTCTTTATGTATGCATTTCCGACGACCACAATATTACCATGATCAAAGAATGAAAAGATTCTATATATGTTACTGCCTACTTCAACTCTAATTTCATAAAGGCCTTTGGTTCCCTCCAAATGTTTGAAATATTTTTCTGGAACATGAAGAGTTACCCTTATCAATCCAAGTGTCCATTCAATCTTTGATTGGACATCATCTGGTTGTGCATCATAGAAATCCAGAAAATATCTCTTAAAGAAAACAATCTGTCGTTCAAAAGCCATGCCACAAAGTTAACTAATTAGACAACATTTCGCAAATCTTAATTTGATTTTTATGGATTTGACCCCGCATTGGCGGTAACGTTCGGCGGTATGGGTCTGTTGCCGCAGTATCGCGGTGGCATGTGTTTTTGCAGGTATGCTGCGGTGTAGAGTTATGCTTTTCGTTACAAATTTATCGCGTTAGCAAAAACCATGACACCGGAGGGGAGTCCCCCGGCGGTGCCGGGGGCGGCCCGTGGCGCTAGCCACAAATCTTTCCTCTTTAGTTACCTAATTATCGCGCCACGGAAGGCAATGACATATACCGACCTGTTAGGCTGCGTGTTGTTTTGCTTTCTTAATGCTCTTAAACTCGTCCTTTTTGGTCTTCTTTTCTTCTTCTATATCGTAATCATTCTGAAGTCCGAGCCAGAATTTTGCAGAATTACCAAAATAGTAACTGAGCCTGAGTGCAGTATCAGCGGTTATTCTTCTTGCACCCTTTATTATCTCAGAAGTTCTTGTCTGAGGAATTCCGATGTCCTTTGATAATCTATAAGCAGAAATACTCATAGGCTTCAGGAATTCTTCAAGTAGTACTTCTCCGGGGTGTATGTTTAGTAAAGTTTCCATGTCTCTTATTTATGATAGTCAATAATTGTAACCTCACTTGCTAGTCCATCATCCCAATTAAATGTTATTCTCCATTGGTCATTAATGCGAATGCTATAAAGGTTATTCATTTTACCGCTCAACTTCTCTAACTTATTGGAAGGAGGGACTTTGAGATCATTAAGGTTTTGAGAGTTATTTAACATTCTTAGTTTTCTCCTGCCAATCATTTGGATCTCTGGAGGCATGTTTTTTACTCGTTCGCCATGCCATATTTTCTCTGTCCCTTTTGACCCAAATGAAGTAATCATATCACGTCTAGCGTTACTAACGGCAAAAGTAAGTATTTATTATTTAATATGCAAGCGATTTTAGTTTGACATGCAGCCTAACGTTCGGCGGTATGTGGCGTTGGCGCAGAGTCGCGGTGGCGTGTGTTTTTGCACTCGTGGTGCGATGCAGGTTCATGATGTTGTATGGTTATTCTCGCGTTGGCAAAAACCGTGACACCAGGAGGGAGTCCCCGGCAGGAGCCGGGGCAGCCTGTACCGCCGACTACTTAGCGGTCCTCTTTAGCCAGAAGATTCTCGCGGTGCGGAAAAGCCAATTGCATATACCGACCTGTTACCGTGCGTTAATTTCTTTTATTGATCA
Source organism: uncultured Bacteroidales bacterium (assembly GCA_963828395.1). GTDB lineage: Bacteria > Bacteroidota > Bacteroidia > Bacteroidales > VadinHA17 > SR-FBR-E99. Next base: position 516,537 of record CAWHED010000001.1, on the reverse strand, counting down.
AATTTACAATCACCTTAATCATTGTATCCTTTTCTTCCGGTTTACTTACAGCAATCATTAATGTCAGTGCTACAAGTGCATTGTCTGCAATCCTTTTATTACCTGAGCTGTCATAAAGTACGCCGTTGCGTTCAAGAAAAAATAGGAATAGGAAGGCAGCTATTCTTTTATTGCCGTCAACAAATGAGTGATTTTTTGTGATGAAATATAGCAAGTTAGCAGCCTTTTCTTCAATGCTTGGGTAAAGGTCAACTCCATCAAATGTTTGATAAATTGTACTTACGGAGCTTTTTAAAGAGTTATCTTTCTCTATACCAAATAAATCACTATTAGAAAACGCATTTCTTACGTGGTTGATTTTATCAATTGCCTCGGAGTAAGTTAATTGGTATGTTTCTTTACCTGATGTACTCTGTATTTCAAGTTTATGGTAATCATATTGATCCAATATTTCAAGACCGTAAGCATAGTCCGCAATTATTTTTATAAGTTCTGTGCTTTCAGAGTTTTCAAGAACTTTGTAATTCAATACTTTGCTGATAATCTTTACTGCATTCTGAAGCTCACGAAGTTGCTCATTCTGTTGCGAAAGCCTTTTTTCATTAAGTGCATACCCTTTAATGAGGTAGTCTTTTAAGATTTTGCTTGCCCAAATTCGGAATTCAACCCCGCGTTTAGAGTTCACTCTATAACCGACTGAGATAATCAAATCAAGATTATAGAATTTTATATTTCTAGTTACTTCCCTGCCACCCTCTTTTTGAACTTGTGCAAAAAATGCACATGTTGACTTCTCTTTTAACTCTTGTGATCTATAGATGTTTGAGATATGTCTGTTGATAGAAGATCTGTCTGTTTGAAATAAATCTTCCAGTTGGTATTGATTCAGCCAGACTGTGTCGTTGTCGAGTTTTACCTGGATCTCAGTTCTACCGTCTTTTGCCTTGAATATTTTGATTTCAGAGTTAGTCATTGATACTTTTTCTCAAAAGTAGTGAAAACAGAAGAGTTACGAGGTTTTAATGCACGGTAACGTTCGGCGGTATGTGGCGTTGGCGCAGAGTCGCGGTGGCGCGTGTTTTTGCACTCGTGGTGCGATGCAAGATTATGCGGTTATTAGTTTATTCTCGCGTTGGCAAAAACTGTGACACCAGGAGGGAGTCCCCGGCGTGAGCCGGGGCGGGCCGCACCGCTGGCCACTTAACGATCCTCTTTAGCCAGAAGATTCTCGCGGTGCGGAAAAGCCAATGACATATACCGACCTGTTATGGCCAGTTATTTTACTATTTTAAAGTCCACATGGTAATGGTCGTCATGTACCATATTAATACTCTTTGAGAGATTCTGAGCAAAATATATTCCTCTGCGCTTGATTTCTTTGCCGCACTCAGTATTGAAAAAATCATCTTTGAGTTCAATTTTAAAAATTACTTTACTTATTACGAGATCATTTTTCTTGGCAGCGTTATCAAGAGCGATAATATGTTTACCCATTGTATTAAAATCGATAGAGACTTTCTTGTTCAGACTAAGTTCTCCAGATGAGTTAAAGTTTAAAAGATAATGCCAAAGCCCAATTCTATCGTATAGCTTTATTTGTTTGTCTTCTTTAATTTTTGGAACCATGAAATCTGCACTTAATCCGTTTCTATGAGTCCTATGTATTAGGACTTTGCCTCCTTTCTTCGTGGAGCATTCCATTAAGCGGAAATCGATGTCAGGACAAGTATTTTCGCATTCCAAGTAGGAATCAGTGATAGTTTGGTATAAACTAGAATTTACATAACACGTGCCCAAGAGAAAGTAACTCATGGGACTAAAGTATCTTGAATTATTTGTCTTATAATCAATCTGGTAGGCATTCTCTAATGATCCATCTCCAGGTGATCCACTCGAAGTACTGACCCCAGAGTTTGTGTAGAAGATATTAGGTGCACAGCCGATTAATATTGCCATAATAATCAATAATATAAACAATGTTTTCTTTTTACGTCGTCTCATTGTGGGATGTGTTTAATTGGCCATAACGTTCGGCGGTATGTGCAGTTGGCGCAGAGTCGCGGTGGCGCGTGTTTTTGCACTCGTGGTGCGAAGTAGGATTATGATGGTTATTACTTTATTCTCGCGTTGGCAAAAACCGTGACACCAGGAGGGAGTGCCCCGCAGGAGCGGGGCCGGCCGGCTGGTTTTTGCCCGGCGGCTTTAGCCGCAAAGCCGGGCCGATAAAGCACCAACTGTTTTTGGTGTGCCGGTCTGGCGGATCGGCGCGCAAAAACCAGTCGCAGCCAATTGCATATACCGACCTGTTAGGCCTTGTTTTTGTTTCTTTTTAGCTTGTGTAAAGCAATATTGACATAGTATACGAGAAATAAATAGGGTACGATATAAATGAAACTAAAGAAGACTTTTAATGGCCATCCAATTCCAGTTAGACTCCTTTCAAGACTTTTGACTCTTTCCATATTCTTCGGTGAGACATTTTGATAGAGTTCAACATGATTCACGCTGTTGATGTCGTACCCATAGTGCTTTAAAAGAATCAAATCTGATTTGTAACTCCACCAAGCAAAGGCAGTAATTAACAATGTAAGTAAGACTAATCCAATTATAAAATAGAAGATAAAACCATTTGATTTTTTATGTTTCTTCAGATGCACAAGTAATAAGACCGGAGCTAACATAATTAGCGCTAAGATCAAGAAGTATGTGATGTTAAATATGGCTTCCATTTTAATGAATCTAACTCAAGTCCCGTTTTTCAAAATGAGGCCTAACGGTTGGCCGGTATGGGTCAGTTGCCGCAGTGTTGCTGTGGCATGGGTTTTTGCCTTCGAGCTTGACGACCACAATATTTCATTTTGATAACAGGATTGTCAGGTTATGCAAAAACCATGACACTAAGAAGGGTAGGGCGGCCGGCGTTCGCAAAATTATCCCCTTACACAAATTTGGAATTGCCGGCCGAAGGCAATGACCTATACCGGCCTGTTAGGGATTGTAGCGGTGCAAAGATTTATCGCGGTGCAGTGTCAGTCGTTTTATGATATATGTTTTTGCGAACTGCATATTATGGTTATAACACAAGTCTCTACAGTCCATGAGGCGTAGGACAAATGTTTCCATTTACGTGAAATAGGCAAGTCCAGCTATATAATTAAGTATTCTCGTCATACTTTAATTTTCTAAGTTAGGGCGGGAGGGGAGAGTGCCCGCAGCGAGATGGCATGATGATCCCCCACGTATTTATGATATGCTATAGCCGCTATTAGCCCTAACGTTCGGCGGTATGTGCAGTTGCCGTAGCTTCGCGGTGGCGTGTTTTTTGCCCTCGCGATGGAGTGTAAAATTTTCTTTTCGTTGAGTTCTTACCGGATAAGCAAAAAACATGACACCAAGCGGGGGAGACCCGGCGTTCAGCCGGGGCAAACCGGCTGGTTTTTGGGAGGCGGCGTTAGCCGCTAGAACGGGCCGATAAGCCACCGACTGGTTTTTGGGGTGCTGGTGCCTTAATCAGCGCGCAAAAACCGGCCGAAGGCAATTGCATATACCGACCTGTTATAGCTAGTGCTTTTTTGTTAACCCAAGTTTTCTACATAATTGGTTCAACAAACTGAACTTTCTAAGATCTCCATCAAGGATTTCTGGATTTTCTTTAAGCAGTTTAGAATAATACCACAATTGATTGTCGGTTTGATTATCGATAGAAACCGATTTATATGCTTTTTGCTTTGGATCAAGAAGAGACAAAGGATAATATAAATATTCGTGAGGTTCAAAGTCAGAATATTTTCTGTTTCCGGATTCTAGTTCGGGAATTAACTTTTTGGTTTTAATAATATTTACCCAAAAACCTCCATCGTAAGCTATGTCAACAATAATCTGACCTTTAACAAATGTGCTGTGCATTTCATATGCAACATTGAATTTAAAAGGACCTTTAAATCCATGATTGGATAAGAATCCAAAAAACTTATCTTCCTGGAAATCCACTTTATTGAGGTTTTACATTTATTGACAACTAGTGTATTGTGATAGCATTAGCTATAACGTTCGGCGGTATGTGGCGTTGGCGCAGAGTCGCGGTGGTGCGTGTTTTTGCACTCGTGGTGCGATGCAAGATTATGCGGTTATTAGTATATTCTCGCGTTGGCAAAAACCGTGACACCAAGAGGGAGTCCCCGGCAGGAGCCGGGGCAGGCCGCACCGCCGACCACTTAACGGTCCTCTTTTGCCAGAAGATTCTCGCGGTGCGGAGCGCCAATGACATATACCGACCTGTTATAAACCGTGCTTTCTACTTTAGTTCAAATCTTGCAATAATACTATATTCCAATTGTATTTTTTCAAATTCAATATCGGGTTCTGATGCTTTTGCACCTGATACATTAGACGTGCCACGAATAACGATATTTGAGACTGATCCGGAGCCAGCTTTTGGACGATAATTGGCCTCAATTTCTTGGACATATATAGCTCTACCAATATCTTGATTGATAGCAAGAGCTAAATCTTTTGCCTTCTCTTGAGCTGCTTTTATTGCTTCTACCTTTACTTGCCTCCGATAATCAGTTATTTTGCTATTCTCTATTCTATTTATGGAAACATTTGAAATTCCTATGTTTTGCAGTTCCATAAAGACTTTACCTGCTGTTCTTGCATCATGAACGAGTAATTGATATTCCTTCGAGAGTAGAATGTCAGCCTTAATGAACCAATAGTATTGAAAATTGCTTAGTAAGTCCTTAACTGCTAAATCTTTTGAGACGTCAATGCCTAATTCATTTAGCTTTTCAAACATTGATTTCTCTAGCTCAGCGAAATCTTTACCCTTATAATCTTTTTCATTAAGTAAGATCCTTAAATATATTTCATCTGGTACAATTTCCATTTCTGCCTTTCCGGTTACCTCAATGTAGTTTTGATCGATGAAATTTTTACCTCCTGTTTGAGCTATTAAAGCCGAGCTGGTGATAAGGAATAATAGTGTGAATAATTTTCTCATAATCTTATGTTTTTGTGTTAGCATGGTTTATAACGTTTGGCCGGTATGATGCGTAATGCGCCGGCAGTTTCAACTGCCGTGGCGCAGCTTTTGCCCTTCACCTGCAAAAGCTGTGACAAGCATTATGCGTTATACCGGCCTGTTAGTTGCTGTGCTTTTTTTAATCCTTCTTTGCTTTTTTCCAATATCCCTGGCTCTTGTACCAAGGTGTTTTTAATGATTTATCATTGGATATATCAGGTGATATGTTGCCAGTGATAAATTATGTCGGGGTTCACTTCTGCTGCCTTTACCTTGAATGTGTGACGAAGATTAATAATATCAACAATACCGCAGGTATTTCTATTATTACCTTTGAATTATTAACCTGATAATCAGGTAGTATTGACTTTATAAAAATAATCCTGTAACTTGGTAAAAGCCTTTTCAAGCTCTTGAAAGCAAGCTTTCCCCGCTCTCGAAGTTTTTACCAACTCTGTCACACTCTTTTATTGGTTAATTTTTAGCTGATATTAGTCGTATCTGATATCCTGTAAGCAGGAGTGAAGCCCGAAAAACACCGGGATTACCCGTTATTCGAAAGTCCCAGCATTGCAACTAACGGCACGGCGGTTTAATTAGTTTACGTTACCGGCGCAGCCATCCGGCAGATTGTCCCGATTGCGAGCATGGAACTGTCCCGGTGGCAAGCCGGTATGGCGCAATATTTGCCGTCACGCGCGCGGGCTATTTTGCGATCGCGGTACAAGGAGATAGTTGATAGATAACTTTTTAGTTTAAGCATTTGGTATCCTGTCAAGGTTACTTTGCAAATATTGTGACAAGTAAATTGATTAAACCGACCGTGTTAGCAATAGTAATGTTTATGTCATTTCAATATGAATAATTTCCAAGCAAAGTCTATACTAATCAGGTGTTCATATTTGAAATATGTCTCTGGATGCACTTTAAGGAAAGAAGGTCTATAAATTAGTCCAAGGGAGAAATAGTCGCCAAATTGGCAATAAATTGGGAAGATAAGTCCTAAGGAATAATCGGACTTCTTAATGGGATTTCTTTGAGGTGGCGGTGGACCAAATCGATCATAATATCTATGATCCCATGTGTTTCTTGAAAAACTTAGACCATAACCCGCTGAGAACCTTTTGATTTTGTGATTATTTGAAAATGATAAGTATGTTGAACTCATTAAATCATATTCACCACTAATGTCAATAGCAGCCGGAACAGGAACAAAAAAATCTGAGACTGCACTTGCTGAAAGATTAAAAAATTGATTGTCCTGGTGAAAATAATCAAGTCCAATTTTAGCTCCCCAAAATCCTATATTTACTTTTGAGGTGTCTTCTCCAATCGGGTTTAAATAGAAGCTATTTATATGTGGTAAAGAGGCATGTAGAAGCAGATCTCCTTTTTTATAGAATGAATAATATGTTGTGTAGCTGTTATGGCTATTTCGAATATCAATATATACTCTATTAGGATAAGAATATCTTTTGGGTTTATCTTTGTCATAAAGCATACCTAATCCAACATTTGCATATATATTAAACCAATATGCGAAAGAACTTTTTGAATCAATGGTAACATTTTTCTTAATCGAATCATTATAAACTGATATTTCTACTGGCCTTATATCTCTGGTTACTATTATTTTAGTTCGATTCCTAACATTTGCCAGAGAACGATTATTGATAGCCACTTGGGCTGATTCATTTGTTATTATGTCCATTCGTTTTGTCTTGCTATTCATAATAGAGGCGCAGGACGACATAAAAATGAGACAAATCATCAATAAGTAAGATCTAGTCATAATTCGATAGTATGCGGTATTTATTATTGCTAACGGTCCGGCGGTATGTGCAGTTGGCGCAGCATCGCGGTGGCACGCGTTTTTGCACTCGTGGTGCGGTGCAGGGTGGTGCGCTTGGTCGTTTCTTCTCGCGTTGGCAAAAACCGTGACACCAATAGGGAGCCCCCGGCAACAGCCGGGGCAGCCTGTGCCGCCGACCACTAAACTGTCCTCTTTAGCCAGAATTTTGTCGCGGCACAGAAGGCAATTGCATATACCGCCCTGTTAGCTGCTGGCGTTGTTTTCTAGTGCTGCAAGGAAAGTCCCTGGTGTCATTACTGGTAGTGAAGTGTCCTTGTAGTCCTTAATATTTCTGGTGATAATGCAGTCAATTTTCTTATAGTCCTGAGCTGTGAAATATTGGATTGAAGTTTTCAAAGTCTTTGAAATATGAAAACAAAGCAGACTTTACTATTTCACTGTCAACTTTAAGAATATCCACAAGTTCAGAAAGTTCCTGTAACCTATTGATAACCTTTTTGTGTGTGCCGAACTTGCGAAGGACATAATAGAGGTTGCTAAAAGAAAGAGATGACACACAACCCTTGGTCTTTTTCTGATCAATCAGGGAAAAAAGCTCTGCTGCCTCCGAAGAGAAAGGTTTTCTATCGATCAGGAAGTCAATTATAACATCAGTGTCAATGAACACATTTTCCATGCTAGAGATATTTTCTTGTAAGCTGATCGGAAAGTTCTTTCTTGTATTCAAAATCCTGAGGTACTTTAAAAGAACCAAGCATAGATTTGACCTTGGGAGTTAATTCTTTATCGCTGACCACTTTTTTATGCGTCAGAGCCCTGAAATACATCTCCACCAGGTCAGAAAGGCTTCTACCATTTCCTTTGGCATATGATTTAGCTTTCTGGACCAAATCGCTGTCGACATTGAGTGTTAGTTTTGTGTCCATGATTACGTGGCTTATTTATTGCAAATATACGTAATTAATTTGAAATACGTAACAATATATAATATTTATTACGTGATTTACGCTTGCAGCTAACGGCCGGCGGTATGGGTCTGTTGCCTTGTGTCGTGGTGGCGCGTGTTTTTGCGCTCGTTATGCGTTGCAGGATTATGCGATAATTACTTTTTTCTCCCGTTGGCAAAAACCGTGACACCAAGAGGGAGTCCCCCGGCGGTGCCGGGGGCGGCCCGTGGCGCCAGCCACAAATTATTCCTCTTTAGTTACTTTATTGTCGCGCCGCGGAAGGCAATGACCTATACCGACCTGTTAGCACCAGTTATTTAATGATTTTTTTAGCCTTTCAAAGTCGTTATTGTCCTTGGGCTCGATTAATAATTCACGTTTAAAGAATCCGATACCAGATGATTGTGATTTTAAAGTCAGTAAGATTGCTTTCCAATTACAGATCTTCATTTCGTATTGACCGCTCTGTTTACTGGAATTAATTTCAAGAGGTAGGGTTGAATTATAAGTAAGAAATGAAGGCATTTTATCAGTTAGAACTATAAACCGCGAAGTATTAACTAGTAATCTACCCTTTTGTGGAATTCCTGCAATTACTTTGAAATGTGAATAACTACTTGTTTGGATTTGAACATTTTCAAAGACCTCAAAATCAGTGAAGTCTATTCTAGCAAGGATTTTTTGAGTTGTATTCCATTTTTCTTTCTGAAGTACTTTAAAAACGATGAAAATCAGGATTATCGGACTAGCAAAAAATGAAATTATTAAGAATGGTTCCAATATGTTATGAAATGTCTCCACGGGGTTGTTGTATAATTGGTGCTAACGGCCCGGCGGTATGTGCAGTTGCCGCAGCATCGCGGTGGCATGAGTTTTTGCAGGCAGACTGCGGTGCAGGAGTGTATTTTTCGTTACAAATATGTCGCGTTGGTAAAAACCATGACACCAAGTGGGGTGGCCCGGACAGCGGGAATAGGTAGATTTATACCTTAATGTTTATCCCGCTGGCCGGAAGGTAATTGCATATACCGACCTGTTGTGCTGAGTGTTTTAGCTTAAATCTAGAATGATAGCTAGGTTTTCCTTGACTTTATTGGAAAGACTTTCAGGTAATTCCCCAAGCTTTTTAATTAGTCGTTTGTTGTCAATTGCTCGCACCTGATCAATCATTATATCGCAGTTCTCGTTAAGATTTGCAGTACCTTTTTTAACATGAACTCTTAAGATTTCAGATTCTTTCTGAATATTGGTCGTCAAAGGACATATTATCGTTGAAGGGTGAGATATCTTATTCAGAAGATTTGTTTGTACGACAAGCACAGGCCTTGTCTTACCTGGCTCTGTTCCTTTTTGAGGGTTTAAATCAGCCACCCAGATTTCAAATCTTTTAACTTGCATAATCAATCTCCTCAAATTCATTAAGTACGGAAAGAGATTTGTCTTTGACTAAGGCAGATTTTTTCTTGAGTTTTGATTTTAAGATTTTACGCCTCTGAATTTTATTATAATATTCGAGAGCCTCATTTATGTACCTATTTCTAGGTTTCTTAATCTTGGAGAGAATATTCTCAGTTTCTCCGAAGATCGAGTTGTCAATTTTTAATGATACTGTTTTCATGACATAAATATTATTATACAAAGGTATATATAATAAGTATATACTGCAAGTATATTTAATTAATATTTATCAGATGTGTTTTGACATTCAGCACAACGTTCCGGCGGTATGTGCAGTTGGCGCAGCATCGCGGTGGCACGCGTTTTTGCACTCGTGGTGCGGTGCAGGGTGGTGCGCTTGGTCGTTTCTTCTCGCGTTGGCAAAAACCGTGACACCAAGAGGGAGTCCCCCGGCGGTGCCGGGGGCGGCCCGTGGCGCCAGCCACAAATTATTCCTCTTTAGTTACTTTATTGTCGCGCCGCGGAAGGCAATGACCTATACCGACCTGTTAGCACCAGTTATTTAATGATTTTTTTAGCCTTTCAAAGTCGTTATTGTCCTTGGGCTCGATTAATAATTCACGTTTAAAGAATCCGATACCAGATGATTGTGATTTTAAAGTCAGTAAGATTGCTTTCCAATTACAGATCTTCATTTCGTATTGACCGCTCTGTTTACTGGAATTAATTTCAAGAGGTAGGGTTGAATTATAAGTAAGAAATGAAGGCATTTTATCAGTTAGAACTATAAACCGCGAAGTATTAACTAGTAATCTACCCTTTTGTGGAATTCCTGCAATTACTTTGAAATGTGAATAACTACTTGTTTGGATTTGAACATTTTCAAAGACCTCAAAATCAGTGAAGTCTATTCTAGCAAGGATTTTTTGAGTTGTATTCCATTTTTCTTTCTGAAGTACTTTAAAAACGATGAAAATCAGGATTATCGGACTAGCAAAAAATGAAATTATTAAGAATGGTTCCAATATGTTATGAAATGTCTCCACGGGGTTGTTGTATAATTGGTGCTAACGGCCCGGCGGTATGTGGCGTTGGCGCAGAGTCGCGGTGGCACGCGTTTTTGCACTCGTGGTGCGATGCAGGGTTATGCGGTTATTACTTTATTCTCGCGTTGGCAAAAACCGTGACACCAGGAGGGGGTCCCCGGCGGGAGCCGGGGCAGGCCGTACCGCCGACCACCTAACAGTCCTCTTTAGCCAGAAGATTCTCGCGGTGCGGAGCGCCAATGACATATACCGACCTGTTAGCAAACGTAACAGTTTTATTCAGTGTCAATTAGCTCTTTTATCTTCTTAATACTCAGTTTCTTAGGTTTAACGGTTATCATACTAGAGCCAGAGTAGTAACGAATAAATAGCTCATCTGCCTCTTTGATTTTCGTTACTGTTGAAACCGGTATTTTGTAGCTGAACCTGGTAATTTTCCTGTTATTTTCTGAATACCCCGTTGTTACAGAAACTGTTGTTGAATTTGAGGTTTGAATATCTGTTGTGTTTTCTGAGATAGTTTTCACATTTTCAAGTTCAATTTTATCAATAAGCATGGGGTATGGCTTATTATCAATAATCAGGATTACCTTTTCATCAAGCTTGAAGCTGGAACTAGCTAGAAATAAGACATCATAGGCTCGATATGACACATTATTGTTTTGATCTACTTCCTTGACGATTGACTGTGTAAAGAAATAGATTGGCGTTCGGCGATCCCGAGCTTTGTAGTCATATTTAAGTTCAAATCTTTTTGTTGAGTAAGCAATATCATTTTCTGAGTAGATCTTGTTGTAGGTGGAGCAACTTGATAACATTGCACAAACCATGCCTATTCCTAAGACTTGGTATGGTACACCGAGTATGCCATGCTTTTTCATTTCAGTTAATTATCAATTGTTTACATGTTATGTTTGCTAACGTTCCGGCGGTATGTGCATGTTGCCGCAGCATCGCGGTGGCGCGTGTTTTTGCACTCGTGGTGCGAAGCAGGAATGTGCAGTTATTACTTTATTCTCGCGTTGGCAAAAACCGTGACACCAGGAGGGGGTCCCCGGCGGGAGCCGGGGCAGGCCGCACCGCCGACCACTTAGCGGTCCTCTTTAGCCAGAAAGTTCTCGCGGTGCGGAGCGCAAATGACATATACCGACCTGTTAGGTTTAGGGCTTTTTCACCTCGCGTATTTTCAATTAAACAATTAACCGCTGTTCATTACAACCCGCTGAAGGCTCTTCACGCATTGGCATCACCATGTTTTCTTGCAGAGTACCACCCCATGCGTGATGTGCCTGAAAGCCAATATTGACAGAACGATATCAACCTCTTAAGCGATAAAGGATCTGATTTAAAACTTAATACTATAACTGATTGACGGGATGATTGGGAAGTAACTTCGCTGCTTCAAAGCATACTTTTCAGTCCCCGGGATTTCGTGATGATGGGAATCATACTGAGCTGTTCTTTCAATAAAATAATAATACGGGTTCTGCCTGTTATAAAGATTGTATATGTTAAAACTAAGGGTACGCTCGCCCCACCTGACCTCTTTGTAGAAATTTATTCCCATGTCAAGCTTATGGTATGCCCTCATCCTCGATGAGTTCATGTCTCCGTAGATCAGACCATAGTCCTGGTAACTACCCTCCGCGTTAAGATTGTCACTGGGACTGGTAATCATTCTGTATCTTCCCGTGGCCAGAGTATAGGGATTACCCGTACCATAAACCCATGTGGCTGATAATTGAATATTGCTTCTTATCCTCTGGAGATACACTATGCTGATATCATGGTTCCGGTCATACTTAAAAGGAAACTCCTTACCGGAATTAATGTTCTTAAACTGGCGTGTTGTCTTTGAATAGGTATAAGCGATCCAACCCGTCACTGGCCCTGCTTTTTTCTGCAGGAGGAACTCTATTCCGTATGCTTTGCCGGTTCCATTTGTCTCAACTTGTGATTGCCAGTCGATCGATGAGGAGAGAATCGATACACCTTCCTTGTAGGCAATAAGGTTATTCATCGTCTTATAATAACCTTCCAGGCTTGCATCAAATAAGCCGTCGCCAAAAGTTCTTTCAATTCCAACAGCATACTGCCTGGATTTTGATGGCGCTATCTGGGCAGTTACCGGAACCCAGGTATCATTTTGCATGTTCGGTCCCGATCCTGTAAGCAGGTGAACATATTGTGTCATGGTTGAAAACGATGCTTTTACGAATGTGCCGCTTCCAAGCCTGAGGCTTGTAAGCACTCTTGGTTCTGCCGATGAATAATTTCTGCCTGATGTCCGGTAGTTGGAAAACCTGAATCCTATATCTGTAAAGAACCTGCCACCGATGGAGATCTCATTCTCAATATAGGCACTGGTTTCAAATCCATGCTGCTTACTGCTTCCCATGACCGACTCCGTTTCTTCAAAGTCGCCTGTAGTCTGAAACGTCATTGTATTGGGATTAAAAAAATGCCAGATGCCCGTTCCTCCATATTTAATTGAATATAGGCGATTTACATAATAATCAAAATCTATCTTTGCGGCCACATCAACTATACCCGAAGAATACCTGTAGGACGATTCTTCTTTCAGGTCATCAGACTTCATTCTGTAGTTAAACTCATTATCCAGACGATACCTTGTGGAATATACAGTGAGGTTACTGAACAACCTGTCTCCGTAGATATGGTTCCACCTGAATGACCCGAGAATATTTCCCCACTGGAGGGCCATCTTGCTTGCTTCATCGTCTGTCTTATTCCTGGTAGTTATTTTATCATCGCCGGAATAGATGCTGAGATAGATCCTGTCATCAGGTGAAAAACAATGATTCAGCTTTGCATTGAAATCATAGAAAGTGTAACCGACAGATACCCCGCTGCTTGAAAAATAGGTTAGCGGCCTGGTTATAAGGTCATACATGAGCCTCCGTATGGATATCAGGTATGATGTTGTATCTTTTTTTATCGGGCCTTCAATCATGTATTTTGCAGCAATCATTCCTATCATGAAATTTCCATGCTGCTCCTTCATGTTCCCCTCTTTCATTCTGATATCCAGAACAGACGATAAGCGGCTTCCATACCTTGCCGGGAAACCTCCTTTTATCAGTTTCATACTGTTTATGGCATCTGAATTAAATGTAGAAACAAAGCCTCCCAGATGGTTCACATAATAGACCGGTACATCATCAATGACTATCAGGTTCTGGTCAGGACTGCCTCCTCTGACATAGAGGCCGCTTGAGGCCTCATTGCCTGACTGAATCCCGGGCATCAGCTGAAGTGTCTTAAGGATATCCGATTCTCCTCCCAGGGCGGGCAGTACAGTGACTTTCGATACAGGAACCGAAATTGTACTCATCTCTTTTTTCCTGTCATATGTGAGAGGACGGGGAGCTTTGACCGTGACCTCCTCAATGACAATATCGGATATGAGTTCAAAGTCAATTTTCAGATTTGCGTCCGGAAGAATCTTTATAGTATCCTGTATGTAACCCACAAATGATGCCTGGAGCCGTATTGTATCTGTTGCCGGGATACGCTTCATCGCATAATAGCCATACCCGTTGGTGATGGCGTATGAACCGTCATCAATGCAAACAACAGTAGCGCCGATCAGTTTTTCTCCTGTCCGGGCATCAGAGATAAATCCGCTGATGGTTACCTGCTGGCCATGGCTCATGATCAGGGCAGAAATAAACAAAACTGATATTAGGCACAGTCTTTTCACCTGATCACAACATTGATTGTTTTATTATCTGATGAATAACCGGCAAATATGCCGTAACCTCCAGTAATATTTGAATACATATGTACCGGATCCGGCAGCCCTGTAAAAATGTTGGATTCCAGGTTGTACCGGTAGATTATCTGCTTCCTGATATAATTGTAATACGACTCGGATATTGAGCGAAGAGAGACGAATAAAAGATAACCGTATTCAGGTCCTCCTCCAATCAGAGGCATTTCACCGGTCTGGATCCAGTAATTTGCTTTAATGCTTGTCTGTTCCCCGTCAAATAGTTCATCAGTAAATACAATGGATTCAGCATAATAATCAAGCAGGCCGGTTGAAACAAGTACGGGATCTGTACTGTACTTAAAACCAACATTATGACGATAATTAAAGCCAGCTACATAGTAATCTGCAGCAATAGAAAGCTCATAAAAGTTGCGACCCGGTTTATCTGTAAATCCCAGCTCCAGCTGCATTACGGGATAATTGTTATCATTCATCATGACAGAGTCTCTGTGAACATATGATTCTATCAGAGTCTTCTCGGGAATGCTGTCTTCAGATGACACCTCGCCCAGCCCGGGTGTACTGACCAGCAATGAGTATTTTTCTTTTTGCAGGGCTACTACATCTGAATAGTAGTAGCCGTTATTGAAAATGAGGGTGTCAATTTCTTCATCATTGCAGAAAAGCCTGACTAATCCATTTTCAACAGTCGGAGTTGAATAGTCGAATGCTGACGCGGTTTTACTCAGATGGACCCTGATCCTTTGCCCGTCAGTGAAAAGGCTGTTGACTACCACCTTGGATTCGTGTGGTGGAAGATCAATTTCAATGATCTTGGTGCAGGAGTTACAACCAACAAGTAATGCAACAAGAAGCAGTAAGGTTTTGGACTGTTTCATTAAAAATGATAATTCACTTTATATGAGAACACATAATTCTTACTATTGACGAAATCTATATTGGAGAATTTCATATATAGATCGACACTGAACTTCCGGGATTTGGAATACAGTGAAATGCCAGGGTTCAGAGAAATGCCAAATCTACTTTCCCTTAATTCTGGAAGCCACTGGTTCTCCTCCCAATACCTGTAAGAATTGTCAGAGTAATGACTGTATTTAAGTCCTTTTAATATTGGTAGATTTACTTGTACTTTTTGCTGAGAAGTAACAACATTAAAACCATTAAAAGCATGTGTTTGACAGTGCGAAGCACTGGCAAACTCTTGCTTTTGCAGTCTTATTTTTTTTCGTGAATATCTTAGCCTTAAACCTAACGTTTGGCCGGTATGGGGCAGTTGCCGCTGCCTCGGGGTGGCATGTGTTTTTGCCCTCGTGCTAGACGACCACAGAGTTACATTTTGATAACAGAATTTTCAAGTGATGCAAAAACCATGACACCATAAAGAGAGGGCCCGGCCAGCACTTTGAGAATTTACTTTCCTATTACTAAATTGTCCCGCTGAGCCGGAAGGCAATGACCTATACCGGCCTGTTAGGGATTGTAGTGGCGTAAGAATTTCTCGCGGTGCAGTTATTGTTGTATTACCAAAATATTGAAGCGAACAAAAATCAATTTTTATCACCCGCGTTACTGACACTTGAGCGGAGTACCAATGTCTCCTGATGCGTGAAATAGCCGTGTCGTGATAGAAGGTTTGTTATTCTCCTCATGCACTAAGTTTTCTAGGTCAAGGCGGGAGGGGAGAAGGCCCGCAGCGTGACGAAGTGATGATTCTCTATATCTGTATGGCTCGCTAACGCCACTATTGGCCCTAACGGTCGGCGGTATGGGTCTGTTGCCGCGGCGTCGCGGTGGCATGAGTTTTTGCCGTCGAGCTTGACGACAACAGAATTTCATTTTGATCACAGAATTTTCAGGTAATGCAAAAACCATGACACCTCTGCGGGAGACCCCGCCGGTGGCGGGGGCAGCCCGGCCAGCTAAGCTTACAGATTGATTTCTTTTTATTATTAGTCGTGCTGGCCGGAAGGCAATGACCTATACCGACTTGTTAGGCATTGTTAACCTTTCACAAATTCCCAACCTTTGACCTCTTCAAATGTTTTATAACCTTCTTGGACTGATGGATGCGTTAATACAGATTCTACACTTACTTCTAGTATTAATTCATCCGCAATACCGTTTTTAATAAACATAAAATTAAATCCTAATTCATTTGCTCCAATTAGTCTATAGCCTTTCTTCTTAGCAAGTTTCACCATAGCTATAGGAGAGGCCCCGTGATAAACGGGATGTCTTTTTGAATATTCAGATTTCGGATCATAAGGAACGATGATATCATTTAAACCAAATTCATTATGAGTTTCAATAATAACGACTTTAGGATCAATGATTGATAGAGCATCCCAAACCCAATAGTCATTACCATCAATATCAATTGAAAGGAGTCCAATCTCTCCACTAAATCCGGCTTTTCCAATTATTTGATTTACATTTTCGCGAGTAACCTTTTCACAAATGAATTTTGGCTTGTATTGCAGCGGATTGGGGTATTTGTTATAGAAACGTTTTCCACGTTTAATACTCCATGTATCACAGTCGATAAATAGGCCAAACCAACTAAAATTAAAGAAGAGATTGGCGCAATTGCTATTGATCCCATCATTTGACCCAATTTCCACAAATTGTTTATTTCCCATTCCTATTATAGAAAAGATGAAAAGCAGTTTACCATCTTCTTCAAATTGTGAGAACACTCGGAACCCAGTATCTGAGAGTTTTGGGATATTCCCCGATTTGGCGCAATCTTGGTAATAGTGAAATAGGTTACGTTGTTGGATTTGAGTCGATGGATGAAACCTATTCCGGATCTTTAGGATTAGGAACCAATTCTTGAATATGTTACGTATAATGCTCATTTTGATAGTTTTGGCTGTTAATAATGCCTAACGTTTGGCCGGTATGGGTCAGTTGCCGCTGCCTCGGGGTGGTATGTGTTTTTGCCCTCGTGCTAGACGACCACAGAGTTTCATTTTGATCACAGAATTGTCAGGTTATGCAAAAACCATGACACTAAGAAGGGTAGGGCGGCCGGCGTTCGCAAAATTATCCCCTTACACAAATTTGGAATTGCCGGCCGAAGGCAATGACCTATACCGGCCTGTTAGGGATTGTAGCGGTGCAAAGATTTATCGCGGTGCAGTGTCAGTCGTTTTATGATATATGTTTTTGCGAACTGCATATTATCGTTATAACACAAGTCTCTACAGTCCATGAGGCGTAGGACAAATGTTTCCATTTACGTGAAATAGGCAAGTCCAGCTATATAATTAAGTATTCTCGTCATACTTTTAATTTTCTAAGTTAGGGCGGGAGGGGAGAGTGCCCGCAGCGAGATGGCATGATGATCCCCCACGTATTTATGATATGCTATAGCCGCTATTAGCCCTAACGTTCCGGCGGTATGTGCATGTTGCCGCAGTATCGCGGTGGCATGCGTTTTTGCAGGCATTCTGCGGTGTAGGAGTGTGTCTTTCGTTACAAATTTATCGCGTTGGCAAAAACCATGACACCATAAGGGAGTGCCCCGCGAGAGCGGGGCCAGCCCACGCCAGATAGTAAATCTCTGTCGTGTTGACTTCAAAGTTGTCCTGGCGTGGAAGGCAATTGCATATACCGACCTGTTAGCCAAAGTTTTATTTTGTCAATATATATCGTCTTCTTTGATTTTTATGTCTGTCATTTTCAATAAATCTAGACATATTGGGGTTATATTTCCACCACACCATCTATCTACAACATGGTATCTACCCAACTCTTTTCCTTCTAAAATCCACTGTGCTCCATCAAATCCTTGTATTTCATTTTCTGTTGTTTTCATATTCCAAAAACCAAGTGAATCAATTTTCTGTAGAAATTGAGACCATTCAATCAAACTCAACTGTTTCTTCTTGTCTTTTATAAGATTACCTGGTTCATATCCACCTGCTCCATCGCACATTTTCCAATACAATGTTATTGAGTCATTATTATTCTCTAAACCAATAACAATTGGATTATGGAAGGTACGTAGCCAAGTAAATCTAAATATCTTAGCTGGTAAGGAATCACTTAATACTGGCTCTTTAAGGGCTTTGAGATGCTTTGCATACCAATTGATATGAAAAATTGCAGACTCAATCCCAGAGGCTTTAAAATCAGACTCAGAAAAAAAATCTATTACATTGACAAAATAATTAGTTTGCCAATCATTGGGTAAATCGACAAAGGCAGATATTGGAAAATAAGTAGACTGTACTTTGTAATTTTCATAGAGTTTTATCCTATTATCATTTCCTAAATAACGTGCAAGTTGTAACAAGGGAAACTTTAAGGTTTCCTTATAGCTGTTGTTTTGACTGCATAGGATAGAAAAATATTGGATAGAATTAGATGAATAATAATCGAGATTTGCCCTTTCCTTGTTTTTATTGAATTCTTGGATAAAAAGTTCATAATACAATTTACCGAGCATATAAATCGCTTCCACATTTACACTATCAAGTTTATGTGCCTCTTTCAGAAAGTTGATTTGTTGGTTATAAGTTAGTCCTGCAAAATGAACATTTCGCTCTCGAGCTCTTAGCAAGTATGGTTCTGGACTGTTAGGATTTTCCTTTATTAATCTGTTAAACAAAAAATCGATTGAATCCTTTTGATTATTCCTACCAAAGACTTCAATTAAATAGTAAATTGCATTTGCATTTAGTTTGTCTATTCCCAGTAGCTTATATGCAATGTCTTTTTTATTACCCCATTCTTCGCCAGATTTGAAATAACTTAATTCATACTCTAATTCTTTTACAGTCTGTGAAAAAGAAGTGATATTGATTAGTATAAATAGTCCTGTCAGTACTTTTTTCATTTGTACGATTTTAAAATTTTGGCTAACGTTCGGCGGTATGTGGCGTTGCCTCAGCATCGCGGTGGTGCGTGTTTTTGCACTCGTGGTGCGATGCAGGGTTATAGGGTTAGTACTTTATTCTCGTGTTGGCAAAAACCGTGACACCAGGAGGGAGTCCCCGGCGGGAGCCGGGGCAGGCCGTACCGCCGGCCAGTTAACGGTCCTCTTTAGTCAGAAAATTCTCGCGGTACGGAGAGGCAATGACATATACCGACCTGTTAGGTACCGTTATAGTTTCTTCCATTTCTTTTCTGCCGCTTTATCTTCTCTAATTCTAAGCCCAAGTAAGTTCATTATGTACTTATCTAGGTTAACTGCATGTTCAATGTTATAGTCCATTTCTTTACAAGTATCTCGAAGATATCTTATTTGGGAATCAAAGAATCCCCATCTTAGTTTAAGAAATTTAAATTCGTCCGCCTTGAGGTCCCCTGGTTTCTTATTTTTGAAAAATTCATTTAATTCTTTAAACATCTCAGCAGCGGAGTTTTCAGCAATAGTTAGTTTTCCATCATTTAACCTCTCCGCATAATCTATACCTGCTGGGTATCTGCCATTTTCTTTTATAAAATCATGGCCAAACGCAATTGCCATGACAACAAACTCTACAATTCCTGTATCATAGGGTTCTACATAATGTTCATTTCCGCTACTTACAAGGTATTCCTTTTCAAACTTATTGCTCTTCTTTTTATTACAATCAGAGCATAGAAGCTTTATATTGTGCTCTTCCGTTGGCCCACCTTTTGACCAGGGAATAATATGATCAAATTCGATCTCATTGTCTTTGACTGGTTGTCCACATTTACTACAAGTATAGTTTTCTCTTCTAAGGACTTTATATTGAATAACTCTTGGAATTGTCCGGATTATCCGCCTAAGTTCTTTTGTTTCTGTGAATGGTTCAGCAACATAGAAAACTGGGCAATCATGCCCGAATATGATACAACTCTTGTTGTTTCTGTCTTTTGGTAAGGGGAATTGTTCTACTAATGGTCCATAGGGGCAATATTTTATTTCCCAACAAGGTTTACATACCGATTTGACTCTCTTCTCCCAATTTATCTTTTGAGCCCAGTCTGTTATAAAGTTCTTAGCCATATTATTGTTCTTTATACAATTTTCGAGTTAGTTGTATAATGGTACCTAACGTTCCGGCGGTATGTGCAGTTGCCTTGTGTCGCGGTGGCATGCGTTTTTGCAGGTATTCTGTGGTCGTGTATTGAACTTTTCGTTACCTATTTATCGCGTTGGCAAAAACCATGACACCAAGTGGGAGTGCCCCGCGTCAGCGGGGCCAGCCCACGCCAGACAGTGAAAATATGTGGTCGTGGTTACAAAGTTGTCCTGGCGTGGAAGGCAATTGTATATACCGACCTGTTGTGCTTAGTTTTCATCAAAACTGAAGCTATTAAGTATTTTCTCTCCGATCTCTTTGTATGTATCGAATTGAGTTGTCTGACAAGTTAAAGTCAACACATAAGCTTTGTTACTGTTAATCCAATAATATTGCTCACATTGAAGTTTAAATATTCCTTGATCAAAAGTATATACTACCTTTTGAAAATCAATTCCATTTGCAGATTGTTTTGCACTTAGAATTAGATTCCCATTTGTTGCCAACCTCTTTATTTGATCCTCTGAAATCTGAACATATTTCTCTAGATTGATATTGAGACCCGTCAAATCCTGAACCAATAGATTAACATTTTCTCTGAATTGATCTTGAGTTGAAGTTAGAAGAGAAAGTACGATAAAGCTTGTTCCATTTTGCCCAGATTTATCTAAGGTCCAGTCTTCTGGATATTGTATTGAATAACCATTTTCCTTAAACAAGTTCCATCCTTCTGGGGCCTTTATTTGCTCATTTTTAGCTTTCTGCTGGCCGCAAGAATACATCCATATTAATAAAATACATAATCCGAAAAATTTAATCTGTTTCATGGTTTAGTCTTTTAAAATTAAGCACAACGGCCCGGCGGTATGTGGCGTTGGCGCAGAGTCGCGGTGGCACGCGTTTTTGCACTCGTGGTGCGATGCAGGGTTATGCGGTTATTACTTTATTCTCGCGTTGGCAAAAACCGTGACACCAGGAGGGGGTCCCCGGCGGGAGCCGGGGCAGGCCGTACCGCCGACCACCTAACAGTCCTCTTTAGCCAGAAGATTCTCGCGGTGCGGAGCGCCAATGACATATACCGACCTGTTAGCAAACGTAACAGTTTTATTCAGTGTCAATTAGCTCTTTTATCTTCTTAATACTCAGTTTCTTAGGTTTAACGGTTATCATACTAGGGCCAGAGTAGTAACGAATAAATAGCTCATCTGCCTCTTTGATTTTCGTTACTGTTGAAACCGGTATTTTGTAGCTGAACCTGGTAATTTTCCTGTTATTTTCTGAATACCCCGTTGTTACAGAAACTGTTGTTGAATCTGAGGTTTGAATATCTGTTGTGTTTTCTGAGATAGTTTTCACATTTTCAAGTTCAATTTTATCAATAAGCATGGGGTATGGCTTATTATCAATAATCAGGATTACCTTTTCATCAAGCTTGAAGCTGGAACTAGCTAGAAATAAGACATCATAGGCTCGATATGACACATTATTGTTTTGATCTACTTCCTTGACGATTGACTGTGTAAAGAAATAGATTGGCGTTCGGCGATCCCGAGCTTTGTAGTCATATTTAAGTTCAAATCTTTTTGTTGAGTAAGCAATATCATTTTCTGAGTAGATCTTGTTATAGGTGGAGCAACTTGATAACATTGCACAAACCATGCCTATTCCTAAGACTTGGTATGGTACACCGAGTATGCCATGCTTTTTCATTTCAGTTAATTATCAATTGTTTACATGTTATGTTTGCTAACGTTCCGGCGGTATGTGCAGTTGGCGCAGAGTCGCGGTGGCGCGTGTTTTTGCACTCGTGGTGCGATGCAGGATTATGATGTTGTTTGTTTATTCTCGCGTTGGCAAAAACCGTGACACCAGGAGGGAGTCCCCGGCGGGAGCCGGGGCGGGCCGCACCGCCGACCACTTAAGCGTCCTTCTTTAGCCAGAAAGATTCTCGCGGTGCGGAAAAGCCAATGACATATACCGACCTGTTAGCGTGCGTAAGGTTTTATAATTGATATTTAATGTTCCATATAAGCATAGGGAACCAATACCCTTCATAATCTTTGTACCCCATACCTGGTATGTAATTTCTATAACCGTATAAATTTTTGTAATTGTTGTTTGGAAGTGAAATCTGAAAATCAATCTGTGATTTCAATCGGTTAGTAATCGAGAATTCATAACCCAAGGATGCACTTAATCCTATAATGTATTTGGAGTGATTTACTTCAACTGGCATGTACACTGATTGTTCGAGAGGTAAATAAATGCCTTCTTCATTTACAATTGAATTGGTTAGGAATAACCCCAGATGCGGATAATTACGTTTATTGAAATCATTTCTTAAATTGAAGAATGTTCCTATTTTAATATATCCACCTGATTGTTTGCTGATATCATACCCATCATTTGCGCACTTACAATGTGGTGTTAAGATAAATCCCATAAAATCAATTGCTTTGGTGTAATTTAGAGTGTATCCAAATTCGACTAATGGGCTTAGGAAAGGTTTGACCTCTGATGAGAAGTTAGCATTCATTGTTAAGGCGGGTAGTTGTAATAAGTTAATTCCCAAATAGGAAGCCTTTCCAGATTGCCCTGAGAGAGTAATTATGTTCAGAAAAAATACGATTAATAAGATGTGCCTTTTCATATTGTAAGGTGTGATTTTATGCACGCTAACGTTCCGGCGGTATGGGTCTGTTGCCGCAGAGTCGCGGTGGCACGCGTTTTTGCAGGCAAACTGCGGTGCAGGAGTGTGCTTTTCGTTACAAATTTATCGCATTGGCAAAAACCGTGACACCAGGAGGGAGACCCCGGCGGTGCCGGGGCAGGCCGTACCGCAAACCACCAGACTGTCCTCTTTAACCTGAAAATTCTCGCGGTTCGGAGCGGCAATGACCTATACCGACCTGTTAGCGTGCGTTGACTACTTTATAAATTATTCTTACTTGTTCTTCTAGATCGATGCCTTTCATCGAAACACTGGCCGCAATTTTTGGGGCATCCCTTTTCATTGCTCTATAGAATTCTGCTGGAGGGGGTGGGGGAGGCAAAATCAATTCTCCATACAATTCAAAATTGCCAGCCGTATATTCAATTGAATAAATGAGCCCTAATTGTATATTTCTGCTTTTAGCCAGTGTAGTTGCTATTTCAACAGCATTATCAGACGCCTTATTGATTAGTTCGTTCTTAATTTTGTTTTTAAGGTTATCTGAAAAGGTCAATTTATACGTAAAGGAAATGTCTTTCAATTTTGTTCTAGAAATTAAATCTACTATGGTATTGAAATCTTCTAGGTCATAGATTAATTCAAGTTCAAACAATTCAGTAGCTTCATAGCCAATGTTTTTAGGTTTGTCTCCAGAGTAATCAAATGCTTCGCTGAGATCATAGTTTGTTAGTTTAATCTCTTTTGGGTCAATCCCTAAGTCCATTAGCTTCTTAATAAGTGATTCAACTTGCTCATTAAGGCTTGCCACTGCATCTAGTTGCTTTTTTTCTGTGGCGTTAATCGAAAAATCAAAACGAATCGAAGTCTGGAACATATGATCCACTTGCTTCACCTATGACAGCAATATACTGTCCTGAACCGTCTGGCTGTCCATAAAGCTGAATGGACATCAGAAAAATGAAAATTGAAAGTAGCCGTTTCATAATGCGTGGTTTATATTAGTTCTGGTGTGTTTTATCTCATTTTAGCATTCAATGCGCGCTAACGGTCCGGCGGTATGGGTCTGTTGCCGCAACATCGAGGTGGCACGTGTTTTTGCACTCGTGGTGCGGTACAGGGTTATACGGTTATTAGTTAATTCTGGCCTTCGCAAAAACGCGTAACGCAGAAGGGAGACCCCGGCTACAGCAGGGGCGGCCTGTGCTGCTGGCCACTAGACGGTCCCCTTTCGTTAGTCAATTCTCGCGGCACAGAAGGCAATGACCTATACCGCCCTGTTAGGTGTTGGGCGTAGTTTACAATGTTTTTTTTAATGTTCCCAAAGAATAAAATAGACATTTAGGATAAGTTGATTTTAAAAGTCGAATCTGGCACACCATTAAAAACTCACTTCCAAAGAAGCTCTATCAATTGATATCCCAAACGTGGAGTGCCTTTTTCATCGAAAAACAAAAGCCCTTTACGACATAATCTAGAATTTTCTATCACGATTGTTCTTTGCTTGCAGATAATCACCAACCGTGTCATGAATTGCCAGGCCAATAAGCGAACAAGAATTGTTACTTAATTTGTTGGACATATTGAGATTGACTTTAAGAGTATCTGAACTTATTTTGACTACTACCAATGTTTGAGTTATGGTGTCATTTTTATATTCAAAAACTTGAGTTTTTGTTAATCGTGTACCCTGTTGCTTATTATGTTTTTTCTGAGTACAACCAGAAACTGAACGAATAAGAAATATCAGAATAATTAGTGATTTACTGATTTTCATGACTTACAGATTTGAGAACATCTAGTGTACTATTAGACAGCGCCTTACACCTAACGTTTGGCCGGTATGATGCGTAATGCGCCGGCAGTTTCAACTGCCGTGGCGCAGCTTTTGCCCTTCACCTGCAAAAGCTGTGACAAGCATTATGCGTTATACCGGCCTGTTAGTTGCTGTGCTTTTTTTAATCCTTCTTTGCTTTTTTCCAATATCCCTGGCTCTTGTACCAAGGTGTTTTTAATGATTTATCATTGGATATATCAGGTGATATGTTGCCAGTGATAAATTATGTCGGGGTTCACTTCTGCTGCCTTTACCTTGAATGTGTGACGAAGATTAATAATATCAACAATACCGCAGGTATTTCTATTATTACCTTTGAATTATTAACCTGATAATCAGATAGTATTGACTTTATAAAAATAATCCTGTAACTTGGTAAAAGCCTTTTCAAGCTCTTGAAAGCAAGCTTTCCCCGCTCTCGAAGCTTTTACCAACTCTGTCACACTCTTTTATTGGTTAATTTTTACCTGATATTAGTCGTATCTGATATCCTGTAAGCAGGAGTGAAGCCCGAAAAACACCGGGATTACCCGTTATTCGAAAGTCCCAGCATTGCAACTAACGTTCGGCGGTATGTGCAGTTGGCGCAGAGTCGCGGTGGCGCGTGTTTTTGCACTCGTGGTGCGATGCAGGGATTATGATGTTGTTTGTTTATTCTCGCGTTGGCAAAAACCGTGACACCAGGAGGGAGTCCCCGGCGGGAGCCGGGGCGGGCCGTGCCGCCAGCCACAAAACCGTCCTCTTTAGCCAGAAAGTTCTCGCGGTACGGAAAGCCAATTGCATATACCGACCTGTTAGGGCAAGTAGTTGTTTATTGATTTCTTATGAATTTATATCTGAGGCCCCATGAGCTTTGGATTATAATACTTTCATAACCAAAATCTAGAGCAGGCTGAAACTCAATATGCAATGAGAACCTCTCTAGTTTCTCAAATGGGGTAAATTGAACACCAACAGGTAGTACAAATCCAGAGAAGTAGTTAACGTTGCCACCAAATCCCAAATAGATGTTATGTTGTTCCTTACTAACAATGTTATAACAAAGAACTAACTCAGGAGTAAGATTTGAGATTTCAGTATTACTATACAGTCTTAATTCAGTCCAGAATCGATTGGAGAAGTTATATGCCAGACCAATCTTGGAAAGATTTGATGAGTAATAGGATACGCTCAATCTGAGAGAATGCAGTTACAGATGAGATGCCTAATAAGGCAGCAAGCACTAATACTTTAATTGGCCGTCTCATAATTATTCATTATTGGTTGATACTTAAATAATTGAGTCTCTTGATTGCCAGTTGTTTGACTATTTGCCCTAACGTTCGGCCGGTATGATGCGTAATGCGACGGCAGTGCTAACTGCCGTGGCGCAGTTTTTGCCCTTTTTTTGCAAAAACTGTGACAAGCATTATGAATTATACCGGCCTGTTAGGTGCAGTGCTTATTGTTTTGTTCTTTTATTTCGCTGATTGTCCTGGCTATATTACCCAGGTGTTTTTAATGATTTATCATTGGATATATCAGATGATATGTTTCCAGTGATAAATTATGTCGGGGTTCACTACTGCTACCTTACCACCGGATGCGTGACGAAGATTAATAATATCAACAATACCGCAGGTATTTATCTTATCTCCTTTGAATTATTAGCCTGATAATCAGGTAGTATTGACTTTTAAAAATATTTCCTGTAACTTGGTAAAAGCTTTTTCAAGCTCTTGAAAGCAAGCTTTCCCCGCTCTCGAAGCTTTTACCAATCTATTACATTTATTTATTAGTTAATTTTTCCCTGCTAACAGTCGTATTTTTCCCTCTGAAGTGCCAGGAGTGAAGCCCGAAAAACACCGGCATTACTATTCATACCAACAGGCCCAGCATTGCAACTAACTCGTTTATATGTGTACTAAAGGTAGGCATATTTGCTGGAAATGGGTGTTATTGGATACCTGAGGTGGCTTTTACTGACATGAAGGAATTATCATAAATCATCAAACGGTGTACGAATCTTCTGAATACTCTTCTCCGTTACATGCGTGTAAATCTCCGTTGTCTTGCTGCTCTTATGACCCAGTAACTCCTGAATGTACCGAAGATCAGTCCCTGCCTCCAACAAATGTGTCGCATAACTGTGACGCAATCCGTGAAGAGTAATGCTCTTCTTTATCCCTGCCTTCTCTACTGCCATCCTGAATACCTTCTCAATACTCGCAGCACTATATTTGCTGCCCTGATATTGCCCTTCAAAAAGATATACAACCGGGCGATATCGACTGACATACGAGTCTATCATCTCAACCAGCTTCACCGAAACCGGTACAATCCTGTCCTTGAACCCCTTCGACTGCCTGACACTTAAAAGCATCCGGTCACGGTCAATATCCTCCGGCTCAAGCGTGATTACCTCACTTCTGCGCAACCCGCATCCGTAAATAATACTCAATATCGCCCTGTGCTTCTCATTCATCGGGGCCGACAAGATCTTCTTTACTTCTTCTTTGCTCAGTACATTT
Source organism: uncultured Bacteroidales bacterium (assembly GCA_963828395.1). Classification (GTDB taxonomy): domain Bacteria; phylum Bacteroidota; class Bacteroidia; order Bacteroidales; family VadinHA17; genus SR-FBR-E99. The sequence continues at coordinate 489,533 of CAWHED010000001.1, read as the reverse complement.
GGCAGCTTATGTCGTGTACGGGGCCGGGTGAAGTCGCCTGGGTCAATAACCTCACGACAGATCTCCTTGTAAAACTTCTTGACTGAACTTATAAGCTGATTCTGAAATGAGTAGCTCAATCCTCTTGGTAGAATATACTCATTTACCATCCTTATGAGGTCATCAGTATTACATTCTGAAGCCTCCTTTGGCGAAACAAACCTCAGAAAAGCCTCCATCATCGATGTATACGTCCTGACTGTAGTCGGCGGGTACCTGTGAGCATTGAGCCACAGTTTGTATCCCGCAATGTCGGCTTTCCCCTTCTGACTTATCACCGAGGTAGTTGCAGCCGGCTCTCCCTGCTCACTTTTGACATCCGCCAAATCCTTAAACGGGGCCTTTTCTGTTGACCAGGGCATAGAATTGGCATCCTGTCTCTCTTTCCTTATGCCCCTTACTCTTTCAGCAAGGTCCTGTCTTCTTAATGCTGTATAATCAACAAAAACAACCTCACTCAACGTCCTGAGAAGGAGAGTGATGACATCATCACTGTCAGCAATGTGCCAGCATTGCATCCGCTTACTCCACCTGACTTCAGGTAACTTTCTGACCAGATCAATAACCTCCTGATCATAAGGGAACTTGAGGGCAACACGCATTCCACTGTCGTGCCTCACCCTCTCGGCAATTACTGTAATCATAGTTTGCAGCGAGTATTAAATTTATCATCGGTGTTTTGTGTACAGGGTCCATGGCGCAGGATTTATGGGGCAAGGGGCAAAGAGTAATTTACCCGAACTTGGTCAAATATTCGGCTTCTTTATCTGGTTCTGATCATGCGGCAGGCATAGATGAAATAGCTTTATAATCATTTGTAGAACATGTACAGATTTTTGTGCAAACAGGTAGCTGCCGGATTTAGGAGCCGGTGAAGATTTTATATGGACAGGTGCCTGCCGGATTTAAGAGCCTGTAGAGATTTTTATATGGACTGGTGCCTGCCGGATTTAGGAGCCTGTAGAGATTTTTATATCGACGGGTAGCTGCCGGATTTAAGAGCCTGTGAAGATTTTATATGGACAGGTGCCTGCCGGATTTAGGAGCCTGTGAAGATTTTATATGGACAGGTGCCTGCCGGATTTAAGAGCCTGTAGAGATTTTTATATGGACTGGTGCCTGCCGGATTTAGGAGCCTGTAGAGATTTTAATATGGACACGTGCCTGCCGGATTTAGAAGCCTGTGAAGATTTTATATGGACAGGTGCCTGCCGGATTTAAGAGCCTGTAGAGATTTTTATATGGACTGGTGCCTGCCGGATTTAGGAGCCTGTGAAGTTTTTTATGCAGACGGATAGCAGCAGGATTTAGGAGCCTGGAGAGATTTTTATATGGACAGGTGCCTGCCGGATTTAGGAGCCTGTGAAGATTTTTATGCAGACGGATAGCAGCAGGATTTATGAGCCTGTGAAGATTTTTGCGTTGAAGGATAACTTCCGGATTGAAGAGCCAGCGTAGGTTTTTGTGCAGACAGACAACTGCCGGATTTAAAGATCGCCACATCTATAAATCTTTGCCATACACTAAAATCTTCAGACTTTCCCATAACACAGCGATCCTGGTTTTTAGAATTTCAGATGGTTTTTAAAATTAAAGCCGGTGTGTGGAAAAACGAAACTTCTAGTACCCTTATCGATCTACCCTGTGCCTTTTAAATGATCTTTTCAATTAAAGGAAAACCACTTCCTGAATTGTCAAATATCTGAATTGTCACCTTTTTGCCGGTTGAGAAGTTTTTAAAATCTTTGTCTTTTTGAAGCCGTTGAAAATCACCCAGAACCATATTAAAGCAGTCATTTAATTTGGCGGAGGAGACGTCATCCTCGTCAAACCAATACAAATCATTTTGAACTACAAAATTGCCGTCATTCTCGCTGTGAATGACAAGATTTTCATGGTTCCAGGTTTCACCTTCTTTTAGTGTATCCAGACCTTTTACAACATCGTCGTTGTTGATAAGACTCAGATACATGCTATCCACAAGGTTATATTGCCTTAACCCGGATAACAATCCTCCCAGCGCAAAAACTATTATAAAAATCAGCAGTGCGGAAATCTGCATGGCTTCAATTTTAAAATCGCTGACCATCAGGAACAAAAAAATTGCAAGCTGCAACCCAAAGTAAACTGAACCGTGTAAGAAAATGTACAGCCATTTCTTTTTTCTGCGTTCTTCCTATCGCTGAACAAATTGCTCGCCTTTTTTGCCCATTTCTTTCATACATGATAATCTATTATATTGATAAGCCTTTGCTAAAACATATAGTGAAGCTTCATCTTTTATGGCCTTTATTTACTCTTCCTCTATATCTTATTCATCATAATTTTCGTAGTATGTCCCCATTCCAGACCGCCAATAAGCCATAATGGTATACCAATCAGGAGAGCTTTTGGTGTTATTTCATGTTCTGCAATCAGTGGATATAATATTTTCATTGCAATAAACATGATGAATCCAAACAGGAGTCCTGAGACTAACCATATCCTGGTTCTATTTTTTTTGTTCCTGGTTTCCAGAACTTAACCTTCTGAATTCAATTAATTCAATCGGAGCTCCGTTGTGCTCAATCATTGCTACCGTAATTCCTTCTTCAGTTTTGTTTGGCTCAGTAATTATCTTCAGACCACGTGTCCTCAGCTCCTTCTCCAGATCTTCAACTTCAAAGGCAATATGAGGAACTGTCTTTATCAGGGGACTTACCGGACTGTCATCTTCAAACCTCATCCATTCTACACCAAACGGACTTGTGCCAAACCCTGACACATAAAATTTAAATTGCGGCAGGTATTTTTCACCAGGCATAACCGTATTTGTCGGTATACCCAGGTGATGGTATTTCCAACCCCATTTTTCCACCACTAACGGTAATTCGAAGTCAAGCCTTGATGTGTTCATCTGTTTATTGAAATTCAATTTACCAATTGTATAAAAAGCAAACCCTCATTGTTCTTTGCGTCATTAAGGGTGGTCATGATTATCAGCCAGAAAATCTATTCAAAGAACGCCCGGTTTTATCTCAGAAACCTGCAGCACTTCTTTAAAGAATTTTTCAAGTTTTTGGATATCGAGTTGCCATCTGTTCTTATACCGCTGCAAACATCCACTCCGTAAGGTCTGACAGCTTCAATCGCCTCCTTCACATTTTCCGGTTTTAATCCACCGGCAAGAAATACAGGGCACTTTGCAGTTCATCCGTATCTTCCGGCTCAGCTCCCAGTTGTGCACCCTTCCGGTACCGCCAAGCTCCTTGATTTTTAATCCGGGATTACCGCTGTCGAGAAGAATTGCGTCAACGGATTCCGAGATTCTGATTGCTTCTCTGACTGAATTTTCATCTATTACGTGAACGACCTGGACAATTTTTACCGAGGGAAGTTCACCTTTTAACTGGGCATATGTTCCCTCAGAAAGTGAATCTACAATCTGAATAGTATTGGTATTTGTTCGTTGATGGTGCTTTATTATTTCATTCACCGAAGTCTCACTGGTCAGGAGGAATGTCGCAACCGGAGGGGGAACGGAAGAGGCTATTTCCTTAATTAAATCATCAGAAATCGGACCAGGTCCGCTCGGCATTTTACCGACTAATCCAATTGCTGAAGCTCCGAAGCTGACAGCAGTCCTTGCTTCCTCAATGCTGTTAATGCAGCAAATCTTGATTCTGACCATGAAAATGCACTTTTCGTAAAATGCTTTATCTGTTGCTATGAAAGAAGATGGGCATTGACCTGGCATTATTCACCTTCAGAACGGAAAAGACGATGATGCTTCCAAAAAATCTTTCCCGACCATAAATCGGTCGGATCATGCCTTATTGAAGCAGACACGCCGAAGTCGGAAATTCATTCCTCACTATAAGCCAGCCCGATCATGCTTTAATGATGCAGTGTCATCTGTTCCTTATTCCGGGAAAACGCAAGCTTCGAATAAAGAGGTAATATCCTGATAACAAGTAGAATGAGATTGAATTTAGGACAAACCTTCGTTTCGTCAGTCACACTAAAAGCTTTCTGCAAAAACGCATTCCTCCTAACTTCCACGGACTGACAGAAGATATGTAAATGCAAACATGGAAATATAAAGAATATAAGGGATTTAAACAAGCAAATCCGAACAAAACAAATACTAAATTAAAGAGGCTGCCTCAAAAGGTGAGATCAGCCTCTTTTTTGTTGATTTTATTCGCACAACCCTGCAGGGGCGTATCGAAATATTCAAATCTCTAAAGGGTATATTGACTTTTAACAGATCCCCGATATCTGTTAATACTATTCTTTTCTATACCAGACCAGCAAAATCCATGTACGTTAGGGCCAATTCCATACCACACCCGCAACCCCCATAAAGTTGGTGCCAGTTCTATACCAGACCAGCAAAATCAATGTACGTTGGTGCCAGTTCTATACCAGACCAGCAAAATACATGTACGTTGGTGCCGGTTCTATACCAGACCAGCAAAATCCATGTACGTTAGGGCCAATTCCATACCACAACCGCAACCCCCATGAACATTGGTGCCAGTTCTATACCAGGCCTGCAAAACCCATGAACGCAAGTGCCAGTATACTTGCCGTTATCAGCGAGATCGGAACACCCTGCATCCCCCTGGGGATATTTACCAGGGCCATCTGTTCCCTGATACCTGCCAGGATTACGAGCGCAAGACCAAAACCGATTGCTGTGCCGCCACCATATATGATACCTGTTACCAGGTTATAGTCTTTCTGTATGACGAGGAGTGCAACACCGAGAACAGCACAGTTGGTTGTTATCAGCGGAAGAAAGATACCAAGCGCCTGGTAAAGCGGCCTGCTTATTTTTTTAAGTATTATCTCTACCATCTGCACGAGAAAAGCAATCACAAGGATAAATGTGATTGTCTCCATGAATTCTATCCCCAGGGGCACAAGCACAAAAGTGTAAACGAGGTATGTAGCCATGGTGGCCAACACTATCACAAAAACGACTGCACCCGACATGCCCATTGCAGTGGAGACCTTGTTGGAGACCCCCAGAAAAGGGCAGATGCCAAGAAACTGCGCCAGCACAACATTGTTGACCAGTACGGCAGATATGATCAGCAGAATATATTCCATTTCCGTTCCTCCCTATGCTTTATTTGCCTTGTTTATCTTGTTGACTATGGCGATAAGATACCCCAGAGCCATGAACGCTCCGGGTGCCAGAATGAACACCAGGATGCCGTCACCTTCAATGAATTTAAACCCGAAGATTGAACCGCTGCCAAGAATCTCTCTTATTGTGCCAAGAACGCCCAGTGCCATTGTGAAGCCCAGACCCATACCGGCACCGTCAACAAATGATGACCATACCGTATTTTTACTTGCATAGGCTTCAGCTCGGCCAAGTACAATACAGTTGACAACAATCAGGGGAATGAAAATACCCAGTGTGGCATAAAGAGCAGGCACATACGCCTGCATCACCAGGTCAACAATGGTTACGAAAGTGGCAATGACCACAATAAAGGCAGGGATACGCACCTTGTCGGGAATCACATCCTTCAGTAACGAAATGAAAACATTTGATCCGATAAGGACAAAAGTCGTGGCAAGTCCCATGCCCATGCCGTTAATCGCTGAGGAAGTCGTCGCCAGGGTAGGGCAGGTGCCAAGCACCAGCACCAGAATAGGATTCTCCCTCAGGAAACCCTTTGTGAAGTTGTTGAACTGGCTCATTTCAGACCTCCTTTTTCAAATGCGTTATAAGCTCTTTGCACTCCGTCGCAGAATGCCCTTGAACTAATTGTTGCAGCGGTGATTGCATCAACAGGCCCACCGTCTTTCTTTACCTTAAGCGCAAAGGTGGCAGGATTTTTATCTTTAAACTGATCCTTGAATGCAGGCTTCTCCGGAGTCCCGTCAGGAACCATCTTGGTGCCAAGTCCCGGCGTCTCTTTCTGCTCAAGCACATTTATATTAATGATAGTGCCGTCAGGCCTGAAGCCGACCATAAAGCCTATATGACCGCTGAAGCCTTTGCTGGTATATGATTTGATGGCGTAGCCAACAATCTCATCACCTTTCTTTGCAGGGTAAACCTCGAGGCTGTCACCCTCGCCTGTCGGCAGCATAAACATCTCCTCATTCGGATTATTGGTGAATTCAGGTACTACCTGTTTTATGGCATCAAGCTTTTTATTAAGTAACGAAACCTCAATGGGCTCCTTCGTAAACTCATACACGAATCCCAGAGCAGCAGAGGCGCACAATGAAATCAGCGTGAGCGAAAGCACCATGTTTTTTAGTGTCGATTGCATCTTAGCCATGCTTCACCTCCCTTCCGAACCTGCGCGGTTTAATATACATATTAAGCAACGGCACGAAGGCATTCATGATAAGTATGGCAAATGATACACCCTCGGGATAAGAGCCCCACGTTCTTATCAATACTGTTATCACACCGATGCCCATGCCGTAAATTATCATTCCCTTGTATGTCATCGGAGAGGTCACATAGTCTGTAGCCATGTAGATGGCACCAAGCATAAGACCTCCTGTAAGCAGATGAAACAGCGGATCCGCAAACTTCATCGGATCAGCCAGCCAGAGTATGCCGGTGAAGAGAGCTACAGTGACCAGCACAGCGACGGGGATATGCCAGGTAATAATCTTTTTCCACAGGAGATAAATTCCCCCGATGATGAGGGCTAACGCTGCAACCTCGCCCATTGAGCCCCCCATCCGGCCGTAAAACAATTGTAAGTGAGAAGGAATCTTATCCATAATGGCAGAAACAGCTTCACCATTCTTAACACCCTCACTCAGCAATCCCAGAGGCGTGGCACCTGTAACAGCATCAGCATATCCGGTCTTAAATCCTGTTGGCACCGGCCAGCTTGTCATCCGGACAGGAAATGAAATCAGCAGAAAAACCCTGCCCACCAGAGCCGGGTTGAACGGATTGTTGCCCAGTCCGCCAAAAGTCATCTTTGCAACTCCTATTGCGATTATTGCACCAATAACAATTACATGAACCGGCAGGTTGGAAGGTACATTGAATGCAAGCAGCAATCCGGTAACAACTGCGGAACCATCTGATATTGACGGTTTGACCTTTAAGATGAACCTTTGTATGAGATACTCGATGGCCACACATGAAAGGACCGAGGTAAGAGTGACAATTATAGCTCCAATACCAAAGAAATATATCGATGCTGCCAGCGCCGGCAGAAGCGCGATCACCACTCCGTACATCAGCTTGCGTGTTGTCTCAGGGCTTTGCTGATGCGGCGAGGGCGAAACATTAAGGATGTTATTCATATTGTTTTCTGCTATTTCGTAATACGTTCCCGTGCCATGCGCACCACCGTGCTCTTGCCCAGCCTGATATAATCAAGCAGGGGTCTCTTTGCCGGGCATGTATAGGCACATGCCCCGCACTCCATGCAATCAGTGATCTTCTCTTTCTCAGCCTTCTCCCACATAGCCTTCTCCGATGCTGCTGCCAGGAGATACGGCTCAAGACCCATAGCGCAGGCTACTGAACACTTGCCGCACCTTATACATGGCAATATCTCGTCGCGACGGGCTTCATCAGCCGGGAAAAGGATTATTCCGGACGTGCCTTTGGTTACCGGCACATCGGTCATGGCGAGCGCCTTACCCATCATAGGCCCGCCGTTGACAACCTTGCCTGTGTCTTCAGGCATCCCGCCAGCAGCCTCTATCAGGCTTGTAACAGGAGTGCCTATCCTTACCAGGAAGTTGCCCGGTTTGCTGACTGACTTCCCGGTAACGGTCACCACCCTCTCGATCAGGGGCTTGTTTTTCTGCACGGCTTCATATACCGCAAAAGCGGTGCCTGTATTCTGTACTACGACACCCACATCAAGGGGGAGACCTCCTGAGGGCACCTCGCGCCCGGTACATGCCTTGATAAGCTGTTTCTCACCCCCCTGCGGATACTTGACCTTAAGCGGCTGAACCGTGATACCTTTGAAATCTTTGGAAAGATCTGTAAGATGATTTATTGCATCCGGTTTGTTGGCCTCAATGCCTATTATTGCTTTTTCAACACCCAGTGCTTTCATAATGATAGTCGTGCCTGTGAGAACCTCAGGACCCTTCTCAAGCATCAGCCTGTGATCAGAAGTCAGATAGGGCTCGCATTCAACACCGTTGATGAGGATCATTTCGCACTTCTTACCGGCCGGTACGTTCAGCTTGATATGTGTCGGGAAAGCAGCTCCCCCGAGACCAACAAGACCACATTCCTGACAACGCTCAATGATCTGCTCACGAGTCATTGTGATCTCCTTTACAAGGGTACTGCTGCGGTCAATAGTGTCAACCCATTCGTCGCCATCCACATCAATCACCACTGCCATCTGCTTGTACCCAGTGGTATCATTGACAGGCTCAATTTTGTTAACCTTGCCTGATACAGGAGAATGAATATTTGCGGAGACGAAGCCTTTAGCCCGGGCAATAACCTGGCCAGCCAATAAGGCAGCACCTTTCTCAACCACCACAGTCGCAGGGGCGCCAGTATGCTGCGAGACAGGCACCGTTACCCGGGAAGGCAGCGACAATACCACGATGGACTTGTCAGCGGTGAGCTTGTTCTCAGGCGGGTGAATACCGCCCTTGGGGAATGTTTTGAACACGGGAATTAATATTTATCTGGTTTTCAATATATTATTAAACAGCTTCTGTTACGGCCGGTTCTGACGGCTTTTCCTCTTTGACCGGGAAATGGAGTTCAAGAATAGCATTTGTCGGGCATTCGCTGACACACTTGCGGCACAGTTTACATTTAAATGAATCTATATATGCGAGGTTGTCGGCCATGGTGATTGCATCATAAGGGCAAACCTTAATACACTTGCCGCACCCGATGCAGGCTACCTGGCATGCTTTACGTGCCGGCCCTCCCTTGTCCTTGTTTGCACAGGATATATAAATTTTACGATCCTTCTTATTGCGCCTGCGCAGCTCTATAATGTTACGGGGGCATGCTTTGACGCAGGCGCCGCAGGAAACACACTTTTCATCAATAATAACAGGCAGCTGGCTCACTGTATCCATGTACATAGCGTCAAACTTGCAGGCTGTGACACAATCGCCGCAACCAAGGCATCCGTACTGGCAATCTGTGGTGCCTCCAAAAAGCGTATGAGCCACCCGGCAACTGGCGACACCGTCATAGTATGATGTCCGGGCGCAGTTGTCAGGGGTGCCGTTACAGCGCAACACAGCCACTTTAGGCTCTACTGCGATAGCCTTGCGACCGAGCATATCAGCAACTTTCCCCATTGTCTCAGCGCCGCCAACGGGACAGTTGAGGCCTTCGAAAGAGACTGAATTCACAAGGGCTTCAGCCAAAGCACGACAACCGGTATAGCCGCAACCACCGCAATTGACCCCGGGCAGTGCCTCAGTGACCAGGTCTATACGCGGGTCTTCAACGATCTTAAACTTCTGCGCTACAAAATACAGTATTACCGCTGATGCAAGACCAAGCAAACTCAGCATGATGACAGTCAACAAAACAATGGAACTCATCTGTCAGACCTTTATTTTGAATACAAACTTCTTTTCAATCCTGCTCCTCAGGAGCCATACGATAAAGTAATAAACTGCCAGCGAGCCAAAAGAGAGGAGAGCTGAGCTCAGTTCACCTGCCCCTGCTGCCGTTAAAACAATAAATACAGTAATAAGTACAAGGAACGGGATCACATAACCGATAGCCAGTGCACGGAAACCCTGCGACTGCTCCATTTCCACCGTGACTTTATCACCGGGACTGAGTTTTGCGCTACTTCTGACATTGATAACCCTGACATCAGTGTTGCCCAGCGAACAGCCTGATTTTGCATGGCATCCGGAACAGGCGCTGCCTGTCAGGATCTCAATATCAGCGGTGCCGTCGCCCGGTGCTTTCAGGACTATTCCTTCATGAGTAATTATCTCTGCTTGCGGCATTGCGAAATTTTTGAACCGGCAATTTTAAATAATTGTCCGGAAATAAAACAGAACAATAGTCATAATTTTGTCAGGAAATAGAGGACCGAGCGTTAAAAAAAAGCCCGGTGGGCTTTTTTAGCGAGGGGACAGACTGCAGGGGGGCTGAGCGTTAATAAAAAGCCCGGTGGGCTTTTTTAGCGAGGAGACAGACTGCAGGAAAGGAAATATAGGCATCAGGCATCTGACGATAAAGGGCCGGGCGTTAATTCCCGACAATGTATGTCGGGATAGCGAGGAGACAGACTGCAGGAAAGGAAATATAGACATCAGGCATCAGGCACTGAGGATTTGCGATTTACGACTTGCGATTTCCGACTTGCGATTTACGACTTGCGATTTGCGACTTGCGGCTTGCGACTTACGACTTGCGACTTGCGACTTGCGACTTGCGACTTGCGATTTGCGACTTGCGGCTTGCGACTTGCGACTTGCGACTTGCGATTTGCGACTTGCGACTGAATACCCCTAGCTGATCTCGCTCCATGTGAACGTCTTGCCGAACAGCCTCTTCAGATTGACTTTCAGCACCTGGTTGTCGTTTCTTTCAAGGTCGGGGTCGTCGGCAAGGATCTCCCCGGCATGTGAACGTGCCAGGTTAAGTATCTGTCCGTCTCTTCCCAGGTCGGCTATCTTCAGGTCAAAGGCCATGCCGCTCTGCTGCGTCCCCTCAAGGTCGCCCGGACCGCGCATGCGCAGGTCAGCCTCCGCGATCTCAAAACCATCGTTTGTGCCAATAATCGTGTTGATGCGCTCCGATGCATCAGCAGAACGCTTGTGCGATGTCATGAGTATGCAGAACGACTGATCGGCACCGCGACCTACACGGCCGCGCAGCTGGTGAAGCTGTGAGAGCCCGAAACGCTCTGCGCTCTCAATGACCATGACACTGGCATTGGGTATGTCAACGCCTACCTCAATTACGGTCGTTGCAACCATGATCTGTGCCTGGCCCTTGCGGAAAAGATTCATCGATATCTCCTTATCGCGTGCAGTCATGCGGCCGTGGACAACACTGATACAATACTCCGGCGGTGGAAAGGCACGCGCCATGCTCTCAAGCCCGTCCTCAAGATCCTTATAATCAAGTGTCTCAGACTCTTTTATGAGCGGGTACACAACATATATCTGTCTTCCTTCTTCGATCTGGCGGCGCATGAAGCCAAACACTTTCTCGCGTTCAGCATCGGTGAAAGTCATTGTTTTTATTGCCTTGCGCCCAGGGGGCATCTCATCAATGACCGATACATCGAGGTCACCGTACAATGTCATGGCAAGGGTGCGCGGTATGGGAGTCGCCGTCATCACCAGCACATGCGGCGGACAGTCGCTCTTTTGCCACAGCCTGGCCCTCTGCGCCACACCAAAACGATGCTGCTCGTCTATTATCACCAGGCCCAGGTTTTTATATTTCACGTTATCCTCTATCAGGGCATGGGTACCAATCAGGATTGAAATGCTCCCGTCAAGCAATCCCTTCTCAATACGGGTCCTCTCGCTGCGCTTCGTCGAGCCTGTCAGAAGGGCTACCCCGGCATCGATGCCGCGGACGAAGTGGCTTATTGAATTAAAATGCTGAATTGCAAGCACCTCCGTTGGGGCCATCAGGCAGCTCTGAAAACCGTTGTCGGCTCCTATGAGCATGCTCATAAGCGCAACCATGGTCTTGCCGCTGCCAACATCACCCTGTAGCAGCCTGTTCATCTGCCTGCCGCTGCCAAGATCGGTGCGTATCTCACGTATAACCCTCTTCTGCGCTTCAGTAAGGGTAAACGGAAGATTGTTTTTGTAAAATGAATTGAGCCTGTCTCCGACTACTGAGAAGATGAAACCGTGCGTATTTTTTGCCCTGCTGCCCTTGTAGCGCAACAGGTTTAGCTGGATATAGAACAGCTCCTCAAACTTGAGCCTGAAACGGGCATTTTCAAGGTCAGTGTTCGAATCCGGGAAGTGGATCCGGAACATGGCATCGGAGAGACTTATCAGCCTCATCGGTTTCATCAGCGAGGCAGGCATTGTTTCGGCAAAGCGAAGCGCAGGCTGCGAAAAAACGGTAGCCATCAGCTTGGCTATGACCTTCGAGTGAAGGAAGTGATCCTTCATCTTTTCGGTGGTATTGTACTGTGCCTCGAGGGCTGAACTGACCCTGGCAGCCTTCTTCTCTGCCTCTTCCACCTCAGGATGAACTATGTTGAAGGCGCCGCTGAAAAGGGTCGGTTTGCCGAAGATGATATATTCTTTTTCAACTTTATATGCATTCAGCACCCACTTCTGCCCCTTGAACCATACCAGCCTGACCATGCCTGTATCATCATAAAAATCAGCGGTAAGACGCTTTGCTGATCCGCCGCCCTCGGTAGAGTAACGGCGTATCTTTCCCTTTATCTGAACGTACTGCATGTCGGTGTCAAGCTCGCTGACAGTGTAAAAGCGTGTCTTGTCAACATACTTGTACGGAAAATAATAAACAAGATCCCTGAAAGTATGGATATTTGCCTCCGCTGCCAGCAGCTCGGCCCTCTTAGGGCCCACTCCCGGAAGAAATTTTATCTCTGTATCAAGCAGTTCAGACATCAGTTTAAACAAAAAAGATACTCATCGAAAATACTTAAATTTGGGCTGCTTTCAAATTACCTGTCTGAAGAAATGAACTTATACGCGGCAGCCGCATACCTCAGACACCTCCTAAGTGCCCGCAGTACTGCAGGACACGGAGTTCACAGTCCGTATGTCTATGATTTCCTGACAAAAGTGGTCAGGAACAAAACAGATGTGAAGATCGTCAGTCAGGTTGAAAGCCTTCGTCGTGCGATGCTCTCTGACAAGCGAAGCATCATGGTGACGGATCTCGGGGCAGGTTCTGTTACCAGGGCAGGAGGGGAGCGTCGTGTGGCTGAGATTGCCAGGACGGCGGCGCTGCCGGCCAGGGAGGCAGGACTGCTAGTAAGGATGGTGGCTGCTTCGACAGACCCTGCAGTCCGGGCCACAGGCTCAGCATTCGAGGATACAGGCTCAGCATTCCGGGATACAGGCTCAGCTTCACGTGGCACGGGGATAATCCTGGAACTGGGTACATCGCTCGGTATCAGCACGCTGGCACTGTCGCTGGCAGCGCCGGAGAGAAAGGTGATAACGGTGGAGGCGTGCCCCGCACTGGCAGCAATAGCCCGGGAAAATTTTCGGAGATATGGCGCACCCAATGCTGAAATAATGAACATGGAGTTCAGTGCGGCACTTGAGAGCCTGAGAAGGGATGGCCTGAACGTCTCCTTTGCATTCATCGATGGCAATCACAAAGGCACGGCACTGACTGAATATGTCTCAAAGATCGCAGCGATGGGAGATGAGATGATCATTGTGGCTGATGATATCCGCCTGACAAAAGAAATGTTCCTGGCATGGAAATCAATGGCAGCATCAGGAATTGCTCCGGTTACAATGGAAACACTGCGCCTTGGGATATTTTTCCTTAAACATAGCATAACACCGGGCAGATACCGGATCAGGTATTAACAAAAAATAACAGGATCATAACATATTTATAGAGTTATTTGAACTAATTTCGGGACTTTAACAAAACAGGCATGGATAAGGTCATAGAGATACACGAGATTGTAAAGAATTACCAGGTCGGAACGGTTATAGTACGTGCCCTCCGCTCGGTGTCACTCACTATCAACAGGAACGAATACGTGGCCATCATGGGCCCGTCAGGGTCCGGCAAGTCAACACTGATGAACATCCTTGGTTGCCTTGATACACCTACCAAAGGACAATATATTCTTAACGGAACCGACGTCAGCAAGATGGAAGATGACCGTCTTGCCGAGATAAGGAACAAGGAGATAGGCTTCGTCTTTCAGACCTTTAACCTGCTGCCGCGCTATTCAGCCCTCGAAAATGTGACACTTCCTCTTATCTATGCCGGCATACCCCGCCATGAAAGGGAAGAGCATGCAAAAGTCACACTTGATGAGGTCGGTCTGGCTGACAGGATGACCCACAAGCCCAATGAGCTGTCCGGCGGACAGCGACAGAGAGTAGCCATTGCCAGGGCCCTTGTAAACAAACCTTCAATAATCCTTGCCGATGAACCTACCGGAAACCTTGACAGCAAGACATCATATGATATCATGGGTCTTCTCGATAAGATCCATGAACTGGGAAACACGGTCATCGTTGTGACCCACGAGGAGGATATCGCACGCCACGCTCACCGCATAATCAAGCTTATGGACGGCGAAGTTTCAAACGATTACATCAACGAGAACCGGATAGAAGTAAAACTGAAATAGATATACTTCATTTCCAGCAGATGAAGATATATACCAAAACCGGAGACAGGGGAGAGACCTCTGTCATTGGCGGCAGAAGGCTTCCGAAATATCATCCCCGCATTGAAGCCTATGGCTCCGTTGATGAGCTTATTGCATGGATAGGAGTGCTGCGCAGTGCTGATCAGAACTGTGTCAGCCATGAAGAACTCATTACGATACAATCTGCACTCATGACATGCTGCTCGGTCATTGCTACTGACCCATCGGCAGAAGAGCCTGTTAACATAACAGCCGCTGACACAGCATTGCTGGAGCATTCAATAGACGCTATGGAAGCCCGGCTGCCGGTACTGAATTCTTTTATACTCCCGGGCGGGCATCCTCATGCAGCAAATTGTAATATTGCACGTTGTGTGTGCCGCCGGGCTGAAAGAACTCTCCTTCGCCTTGATAAAGAAGAAAAAGTGAACCAGGAAATCATCAAATACCTTAACCGACTCTCCGATTATCTCTTCGTACTGACTCGGTGCCTAAGCTATGATGCTGGCATTGAAGAAGTTAAGTGGCTTCCGAATAAAAAGCCAAAATAATCGATAAAAAAGTCAGGTCACTCTTTTATTATTCTAAATAATTTTATATTTGCGGACTTTAAGGAAGGTAACAAAAATCTTTCAAAAAAATGTATTGGACACTTGAATTGGCGTCAAAACTCGAAGATGCTCCATGGCCAGCAACCAAGGATGAGCTCATAGACTATGCAATACGGTCAGGTGCCCCTATGGAAGTCATAGAAAACCTGCAGGAGATAGAAGACGAAGGCGATATTTACGAGGGTATTGAAGATATCTGGCCTGACTATCCATCAAAAGAAGACTTTTTCTTCAACGAAGACGAGTACTAATTAGTTCCAAGTGACTGAAGTCCTGAGTGAACTGAAGTTGCTTTTCCCCATGACACTTTAGCTCACTTTAGTTCACATTAGTCACTTCTGTAGCTTCCCTGACAGGCCGCAAATGCGGTAACCATCGAAAACCATCAAGCTTCATTTCACTGTCCGGCTTTTCCAGCGGAGGGTTAAGCGTGCCGTCAGGACTCTGGTTCTGGTATATCTCGGCTATCTTACCGTCCTCGAGCAAGATCTCTATACTGGCGCTTTTGGCCCTGTTCACACCCACGAGCTCCTTTCCGTCAACGACATAATAGATAGCTTCACCGTTGCCCGTCACCTTTATGCGGCGCAGTTTATTGTCAACAAAGTATCCGGACAGGTTCTTGCCGCTGATCTGGTCATAGCGGGCGGTATCGACCGAGCTGACCACGAAGGCTGAATTGTAAAGCTCCATATGATCGGCTTTGCGGTCTTTTGTGAACAAGGCGATTGAGTCTGAAGAAAGCTGGCTCTCACGCGACCAAACGACAGGGTCATCATACAGCCTGATGACCGAGTCCATGAAAGAGTAAGACAGTGAATCACATCGTCCCTGCATCTCCCTGCTGAAGATGGTGCATCCGTAATATGCCTTCAGCAGCCTGTGATCTGTACCGAGGGTATCTGTCTGAGGTAACGCTCTGAGAGTGTCGGCCCGCAGAGTGATGGTGTCATCTTTGGAAAACATGGTAAACCATGGAGCATGGGTAAGAATAAACTTTTCAGGACGCTTAAGGTACCAGGCATAACCTCCTCCGCAAATGACATTATCCGAAGTGTCAGCTATGGCCACGTTGCCGAAGCCTTCACCCTGACTTTTATTCTCATCATACCAGAGTGTATCACCCGTGATACGTTGCTGACGATTGTCAATGACAGCATTTTTCATAAGCTGCGAGATATCTTTTCTCGTGTCGCTCCACCCTTTCTCGCAGAAGAGGTAGATGCTGTCACCGACGGCTTCTGTGGGTCCCTCAAACCAAACAATCTCATTATAAGTGTCATAACGCATCGTGTCGGCACGCATAATAAAATCCGGATTGACGATTTTCACACTGTCGCGGAAGTGAAGCATTTTTCTTTCGGCATAGTAAGTCCCTATGATACTGGTGAGTGTGTTTTCACCATTGAGAATGCGTCCGCCGTCATCATATACTGCTATTTGTGTATTGGTATCATAATCTATCTTACGGGTGAAGAGACGCGTCTCTTTATCTGCAAGCTCCACACTGTCAGTCATTACAGCCTTACCGGTGTCACCATCGTAAAACAGGTAGTTGCCATATATATGAATGGTGTCGCCCTGTCTGATATGGATGTTGCTGAAGGCGTTAACCTCGTTGGTGTCATCATAGTACAGGGCGCTGTCGCATGTCATGTAAAGGTCATTATGCTTCAGGCTTACATTACCGTTCAGCTTGTTGCGCGGCCGGCCATTCATGAGGCCGTATTGCATTTCATCTGAATGAAGTATCTCAACCCTGCGGCGTTCCGGACCATTCTGCGCAGCAGACTGCAGCGGCAGGAGAGAGAGGATAAGAGGCAGGAAAAAGCAAAAATCTCTCCGGGTTATTATCTGACCTATTCGAGCCATCCGGTATAATGAAAGCCGCAGCCGCGGAAATCATCGCTGACACGGACATATGTCTTCTTTATCTTTCCGGTGATCCAGTCCTGGTATGCTCTGTTCTTCTTGTCCATCAAAGCAGCTTCTGACAGGTAATTGTAATCTTCCTTCGGGTTGACCCTGTGGGGTGCAACTTCGTCATCAAGTCTGACAATGACATAAACGCTGTTTCCCTTGGCATCAGCTGTCCGGAAGGGCTCAGAGATCTCTCCCAGCTTCATGTTACGCACAACCAGGTTGATCTCACGTGGTAGCTCATCAAGGGTGAACCATGTAACGCGATCCGATGGATTCTCCTGTACCATCTTGCCGCCATTGGCCCTGGTAGCCTTATCAGACGAGTATCTTAAAGCAGCCTTGTAGAAGGTAAGACTGTCTATCCGGACAAGATTGGCAATGCTGTCAAGTCTCAGGATAGCCCATTCGGTCTGTGTGGCCGTAAGTTTCGGTTTCATGAGTATATGCCGCGAGTTGACCATATCTCCCTTACGGTCAATGAGCTGTATGATATGGAAACCGAATTCGGACTCGACAATTTTGGAGACAGCACCTTTTTTCAGGCTCCATGCTGCCTCGGCATATGGTTTGGCCACCTCGCCTCTTGTTACATACCCGAGCTCTCCGCCTTTGGGAGCTGTGCCAGGGTCTTCTGAATACAGCACGGCGAGCGCACTGAAGCTCTCACCGTTAACGATGCGGCTGCGCAGATCAAGCAGACGCTGGCGCACCTCAGCCTTGCTGGACTCCATATCAGGAGGCTCAACGGAGATGATGCTGAGCTCAACCTTCCTGGGAACAAGAGGCAGAGAGTCCTTTGGCATGCTGTTATAGTATTTTTTTATCTCATCAGGAGTCACGGTGATGTCCTGTGCTATCGTTCCCTGTGTCTCCTGTACGATATACTGGTTGGTGAGCATCTCACGAAGATCTTTCTTAATCTCAGCCATACTCTTGCTGAAGTAGTTCTCAAGAGCCTGCTCTGACCCGGCACGCCGGATATATTCCGCCAGCCTGTTGTTCAGATCAGCCTCAACATTGTCAGGCGACACCTCAATGGAGTCTATCTTTGCCTGATCAAGGAAAAGTTTCTGTATCATCAGATCCTCCAGAACACGGCAGCGAAGCTCTTCGACCGGAGTAGGATCCCTCTCAGCCTTCATCTGCATCACCTGACCCTCAATGTCAGAGAGAAAAATGACCTCATTCCCTACCACGGCCACAATCGATTCAACAATCTGCTGACCGGAAGCGCTGTACCCTGCAAGCATCAACAACGCATTTAATATGATAATTTTGATTTTCATGCTTAGAATTCGTCCTTAATAGACTTTCAGGGTATTGCTCCTGACTGCCTCGTTATAAATACCGTCTTCAAGTTTCTGCAGGAAGTCATTCCTGCGGTTGTTCAGTATAATCGTCTTTACCTGTCCGTGAATGTATTCGAACGGGGCCACACTGTTTCTCAATTTGTATTCCCTGATAGCAACAAAATAAGTGAATTTGTCATCTTTCAGCTCAACTGCGCTGTTCCTTGCCAGCCATTCCTCCTGGTTTTCAATTTCAAGAGGCACTTCCATCAGGAGGTGCGTGAACGGTATCCAGGCATCATCATAATCATCATATCTCAGAGCGAAGCGGGAACAGTAATCCTCCAGCTCCCTTATCTCCTCCGGAATGGATGATTTATACAGTTTTCTCACTTTCTCGATGTCAGGGGTGGCTGCCGGCAGCTTTATAAACAATGCCTTTACAAGATTAGTTGTCAGCGAGAAGGTGTTCAGATTACTTACATAGTAGTCCTGCAGCTCACTGTCGGTAACTACTGTGTCCATCTTCTGGATGATCATCTGCTGCTGGTACTGGTATATAAGAAGATTGTTTCTCATTTCGTCCAGTTGACTGTTCACTTCATCCTTGTATTCTGCTGTCAGGTTCTCTTCAGCCCTCAGTGCCATCAGTTCCTTGCGTGACCAGCGACGGATATAGCTTTGTACTGCAGATACGCTGTCAGTTCCGCTCATCCCCGGCATCACAAGTGTTGAAGGTATCTGGTCAAAATAGAGTACCCTGTCGCCAGCCTTTGCAACGGCCATGCGGTCAGGCTCATTTTTATCCCTGTTACATGAGACTGCCAGAAGGAGAACCAATAATATTGATGCCGTACGTATCATCAGTATTCGTTTTTCTTCCTGCTGTAGTTGGGTGCTTCACGGGTGATTGTCACATCATGCGGATGGCTTTCCGTCACACCGGCGCTGGTTACTCTCACGAACCGGCCTTCCTTCTTAAGTGTCGGAATATCCTTTGCGCCGCAGTAACCCATTCCCGAACGCAGGCCCCCAAGGAACTGGTAGATAACCTCGTTCAGTGTGCCTTTATACGGCACACGGGCTGTAATGCCTTCAGGTACAAGCTTGTGAATGTCATCCTCCATATCCTGGAAGTATCTGTCTTTGGATCCCAGCTGCATAGCCTCCACAGAGCCCATGCCACGGTATGTCTTGAACTTACGTCCGTTATAGATAATTGTCTCACCGGGAGATTCTTCCACCCCTGCGAACAGCGATCCAGCCATGATGCAGTCAGCGCCTGCCGCAATCGCTTTGACTATGTCGCCTGAATAACGTATCCCGCCATCGGCGATCACCGGAACGCCGCTGCCGTCAATAGCCCTGGCCACATTATAGATTGCCGACAGCTGCGGCACTCCGACACCTGCTACCACCCTGGTGGTGCATATTGAGCCTGGACCGATGCCTACCTTTACGGCGTCAGCACCCTCGTCAACAAGCATCTTTGCAGCATCGGCGGTACCAATATTTCCTGCAACAACCTCTGTACCCGGAAAGATCTTCTTTATATCCCTGAGGATGTCAATCACACTCTTAGTATGACCGTGTGCAGTGTCAATGGCAATTGCATCAACACCTGCCCCTACGAGAGCCTCAACCCGTGACAGGGTGTTGGGCGCTATGCCCACGGCAGCTGCAACCCTCAGACGGCCTTTATCATCCTTACAGGCATAGGGCCTGTCTTTTGCCTTGGTGATGTCTTTGTATGTCACCAGTCCCTTAAGCCTTCCCTTATCATCGACGATAGGCAGTTTTTCTATCTTGTATTTCTGAAGTACCTCCGCCGCAGCCGCCAGATCAGTCGAGTGACTGAGGGTGATAAGCCGGGACTGTGGGGTCATGATCTCGCTTATCCGGCGCGAATAGTCTGTCTCAAACCGCAGATCGCGGTTGGTAACGATACCTACCAGGGCACCATCGTCACTGATGACAGGTATGCCTCCGATCTTGAACTCCTTCATCAGAGCCAGTGCATCTGCGACAGTGGCATTGAGGTTGATTGTTACCGGATCAAAGATCATCACGCTCTCGGCACGCTTGACCTTTCTTACCATGGCAGCCTGTTGTCCTATAGACATGTTCTTGTGTATCACCCCTATACCTCCCTCACGGGCGATGGCGATAGCGAGCTCGGCATCGGTTACCGTATCCATGGCCGCCGAGACGATAGGTGTATTGATAATGACGTTTCGCGTGAACTTCGATCTCAGATCAACATCACGCGGAAGCACCTCCGAATAAGCCGGAAGAAGCAGTACGTCATCGAAGGTCAGGCCTTCAAACAGTAGTTTATCTTCAGAGAATGACATCGGGCAGGATTTTATTTGGGGCGAAAATTACAAAAAAATGATGAGCACGGGCACATCTTAAATGTCAATAAAACGTTAAAAATGAGATTGAGTTATTAAATTTGTAAATAAGCAGCCTGCACCACAATGTTACCGGACATATACAGGGAGACACTAGCCCGTTACTGGGGATTCACTTCATTCAGACCATTGCAGGAGGAGATCATCGACGCAGTGGTATCTGGAAATGATGTCGTGGCCCTTCTTCCTACCGGTGGCGGCAAATCGGTGACTTATCAGATCCCGGCCGTAGCCCGCGAGGGATTGTGCCTGGTGATCACCCCGCTGATAGCACTTATGAAGGACCAGGTCACCAGGCTTAAGTCAATCAATATCAAGGCTATGGCGATCCACAGCGGGATGACCCGCGAAGAGGTCGAAATATCACTTGACAACTGTCTCTACGGTGACTACCGCCTCCTGTATGTCAGTCCCGAGAGACTGCAGACACCGGTCTTCAGGGCACGCCTTGCACGTTTCAACTTTACCCTCGTGGCCGTCGACGAAGCTCATTGCATATCACAGTGGGGTTATGACTTCAGGCCTTCGTACCTCCATATAGCCGAGATACGTGATATCATTGGCAGGGAGGTGCCGTTCCTGGCACTCACGGCAACGGCAACACCTGAGGTGGTAAAGGATATTATCGCCCGGCTCGGACTGAAGAATGCCCGGGTGCTGCAGGCAAGCTTCAGGAGAACCAATATCACCTATGTGGTCAGAGAGATCGAAGATAAAAGCGTTTATGTCATCCGGAGTCTTAAGAAGGAACCCGGTAGCGGAATAATATATGTCAACAGCAGGAAAAGATCTAAAGCGGTAGCTGAAATGCTCATCGCCAATGATATCGGGGCAGACTTCTACCACGCCGGACTGCCTCAGGAGATGCGCGACAGGAAACAGCATGCATGGACAACGGGAGAGGTGCGCATCATTGTGGCTACCAATGCCTTCGGAATGGGAATAGATAAGGCTGATGTCAGATTTGTGATTCACTGGGACTGCCCTGACTCAATAGAGGCGTATTACCAGGAGTCTGGCAGGGCCGGGCGCGATGGCAAACCCGCTTTCGCAGTCCTTCTGTGGTCACAGGACGAGAAGAAGAGACTGGCTGACTCTGTACACATAAAATTCCCTCCCATAGACCGCATAAAGGATGTTTATGAAGCAATAGGGAACTTCTACCAGCTGCCGGTGGGCTCGGGCAAAAACAGCGTTCACGATTTTGACCTGTGGAAATTCGTCACCGCCTTCAGGTTCTCCGTGACGGAAACCTATAACAGCCTTAACTTCCTGCAGAAGGAAGGATATCTTGAATTCACGGATGAGATTAACAACCCTTCAAGGGTACATTTCGTTTTCAGTCGCGATGACCTCTATAAATTTCAGGTGGCTAACGAAGAATACGACCGGTTCATCAAACTCCTGCTCAGAACATACAGTGGCATGTTCTCTGAATTTGTTCCTATCAACGAGGAAACACTGGCAAACAGATCGGGATTGACGCGCGAGGCAATCTACCAGTATCTGCTAAGACTGACCTCCCAGGGAATAATTCACTTTATCCCGGGCAAGAAAAGCCCTCTCGTGATCTTTACCGAAGAAAGGCTTGACCGAAGCCACCTGACCATTTCACCTGACGTCTATCTGCGGGTCAGGGAAAACTACATTGAAAGGGTGGCAAACATTACCGAGTATGCCGACAACAAAACACGCTGCCGGTCTGCTTTCCTCACCAACTACTTCGGGGAAGAAAACGGCCGGTGCGGCATGTGCGATACCTGCCAGGAAAGAAATGAACTGGAACTCAGCAAGTATGAGTTCGATCTTATAATAGACCGGATAAAGGAACTGCTCGCAGACAGTACCATGAGGCCTGAAGATCTTACGGCCGCGATGGATTTCCCGGCAGAGAAAAGCACAAAGGTGATCCGCTGGCTTCTTGATCATGAGAAGCTGCTGTATGACGATACTCATAAACTTTTATGGAAACGGTGAGAAAGCTCCTTTTATGAATCCGGAAGCATTTTTAAACTTGAAATGAATACTTTTGTCGATTATTTATAACAGATGGAACAAGAGGAGAAGATAATTTTTTCGCGACAGGTGGTTGAGTATGCAGCTTCGGCTAATGAATTCTGCAAATACGTTGAGGGAATCAAGGAAACAAAAGGTATTGAAATACTGAAGGTCATGCAACGACTGTTGCCCTTCATATATCTCAGAGCGTCGCTGTTGCCTCTCCTTGAACCTGTTCTTGAAGATGGAAATGAAAAGACGGTGACCGAGTTTGACTGGACACGTATACACGAAACCCTGCTTGCCAGGATAGGTAACGATGACCCTTTCCCGGTCATAGTTGATTTAGGTGACCCCGCTGACGGACTGTATACCGGGAGCATTGCCGAGAGCCTTGCAGATATTTACCAGGACCTGAAGAACTTTATAGTCAATTATAAGAGCGGGAATGAAGATGTGATGAATGACGCTGTCTGGGAGACGCTTATGAATTTTGAAGAATTCTGGGGAAAGAAAATGCTCAACGTCCTTGTCGCAATACATACCGTGCTCTACTCGGTAGACGATGAAGAAGACACCAACAAACCTTCCGGCGATGACAAGAAAGTTTGATGAGAGTGTCACGGATGAGGATCTGAAGAAGCTTCCTGTAATGCAGTTTGAAGGCAGGGTAAGGCTGGTTGACAACATGCAGAAGTTCCATCATGCGATCAATGAGATCAGCCGGTGCAAAATACTCGGATTCGACACAGAGACAAGACCTTCTTTTAAAAAAGGTACCAGGCATAAGGTCTCTCTCCTTCAGCTGTCAGATGACCGGAATGCCTGGCTCTTCAGGCTGAATATGATAGGATTGCCGCCGGAACTCACTGCCCTGCTGTCCAGTCCCGATATAGTAAAGGTAGGGGTGGCTGTACATGATGATATTAAAGCGCTGAGATCTCTGGAGACCTTTGAACCCGGTGGATTCGTCGATCTGCAGACCGTGGTGGCCGCCCACGGTATAAAGCAGCTGGGACTTAAAAGGCTTTCCGCTATTATTCTTGGTTTCTCAATCTCCAAGTCACAGCAGACGTCAAACTGGGATGCACCCGGACTGACACCGCCCCAGCAGGTCTATGCTGCCACTGACGCGTGGGTTTGCCGACGCATATACCTGCAGCTCAACGGAAAGGCAAATTATCAAATCTGAGCAGGTGACTACAGCCCGAATAACCCTCAAAAAGGGTAAGGACCAGTCCGTAAGACGATACCATCCGTGGATCTTCTCCGGTGCAATTGCAACCATTACAGGCTCTCCTGCCGAAGGTGACGTGGTTGAGGTATCCGCTTCTGACGGAACCTATCTTGCCACGGGACACTGGTCTCCGGGCTCAATAGCCGTGCGAATCTTCTCGTTTATTCAGTGTGAAGTCAACGCAGAATTCTTCCGGAAGAAGATCGGCGATGCATACAGGTACAGACTGAATGCCGGCATTGCAGGGAAAAGCGATAGTAACGTCTGGAGGCTTGTGCACGGCGAAGGCGACGGTCTTCCGGGCCTCATCATTGATATTTACGGCAGCGTGGCGGTAATGCAGGCCCATACTGCAGGCTTCTGGCATATACGCGCGATGATTGCAGAGCTTGTACTTGACGTACTCAAAGGCGCTGTGACCTCAGTCTATGACAAGAGCGAAGGAACAGTACCCTTCATGGCCAAACTGGGCGCTGTGAACAGGTATCTCGCAGGTGATGATGCCGGCAGCAGCGCCATCGTTAAAGAAAACGGGTTCAGATTCAGGGTTAACTGGGCGACAGGCCAGAAAACAGGATTCTTTATTGACCAGCGCGACAGCCGAAGCCTGCTGAGAAACTACAGCCAGGGACGAAATGTTCTCAATATGTTCGGCTATACAGGGGGTTTTTCTGTCTATGCCATGGCCAATGCTGCCATGGTACACACCGTTGACAGTTCATCAGCAGCCACTGCCCTGGCGGATGAGAACGTCAGCCTGAATTTCAGCGCTGACGACCGCCATAAATCATTCACCGCTGATGCCTTCAGCTACCTTGCTGAGATGAAGCGGGAATATGATCTGATAGTGCTCGATCCTCCTGCCTTCGCTAAGCATCAGACTGCTCTGGACAAAGCCCTGCAGGGCTACAGGCGGCTTAATGCGATAGCTATTGAGAAGATAAAACCGGGAGGCATAATATTTACCTTCTCCTGCTCGCAGGTAGTCAGCCGTGATGACTTCCGGCGCTCTGTTTTCGTTGCCGCTGCAAATACCGGGCGCAATGTGAGGATACTTCATCAGACAGGACAGCCGCCTGATCATCCCGTAAATATTTATCATCCCGAAAGTGAATATCTCAAGGGACTTGTTCTGTACATTGAATAGTTGAAATGGATCCGGCAACAAACATAAAGATCATTGCACAAAAGCTCCACCTGCACGACTGGCAGGTTGAGAACACGCTAAGGCTTCTTGACGACGGCGCTACAATACCGTTTATAAGCCGTTACCGCAAGGAGATCACCGGGAGCCTGAATGAAGTGCAGCTCGCTGATATCCGTGACGAATATGAGAGGCTTAAAGAACTTGATAAACGCAAAGAGGCTGTCATAAAGTCAATCGAGGAGCAGGATAAGATGACGCCGGAACTGCTCAACAGGATCAACGATGCCCTGACACTGTCACAGCTTGAGGATCTGTACCTGCCATACAGGCCAAAGAGAAGGACAAGAGCTTCGGTTGCACGTGAGAAAGGCCTTGAACCGCTTGCCTTGTGGCTGCTTGGACAGATGCCGGGAGCCCCTGAGGATGAGGCAGAAAAATATCTCGGCGAGAACGTCGCGGGTATTGACGATGCTCTTGCTGGTGCACGTGATATTATTGCCGAAATAGTAAGCGAGAATGAACAGGTACGCGGAAATCTGAGGATATTGTATGAACGTGAGGCTGTCATCTCATCCAGGGTAATAAAGGGAAAAGAGGAGGAGGGTAATAAGTTCAGCGACTATTTTGATTGGTCAGAGCCTCTCCGCCGCTGTCCTTCCCACAGGCTGCTCGCCATGCGCCGCGGTGAGGAGGAGGGATTCCTCAGGCTCTCCGTTATGCCCCGTGAAGAAGAGGCTGTGCAGCTGGTGGAAAAGCACTTTATCAAGGCTCATAACCCCGCTGCAGCAGAGGTGAGGCAGGCTGTCAAGGACAGCTGGAGCCGCCTGCTGGCACCGTCGATGGAGACTGAGTTCAGGAAGGTTTCAAAGGAGAAGGCCGACGAGGAAGCCATACGGGTCTTCGCCGATAACCTGAGACAGCTGCTGCTGTCCCCGCCTCTCGGCGAGAAAAGCGTTATGGGTATTGATCCCGGCTACCGCACCGGATGCAAGATAGTATGCCTCGACAGGCAGGGCGCGTTGCTTCATAATGATGTGATATACCCGCATCCGCCACAGAATGAAACTGCCAAGAGCGTCAGCAAACTGCTGTCTCTGGCAGACAAATTCAGCATCGAAGCTATTGCTATAGGTAACGGCACTGCAAGTCGTGAGACTGAGGAATTTGTGAAACAGTATCTATCTGTCTCAGGGTAGCATAAAAGTATATGTGGTAAGCGAGGCTGGCGCTTCAATTTATTCAGCCTCAAAGACAGCCCGCGACGAGTTTCCCGATCATGATGTGACAGTCCGGGGAGCCGTCTCAATCGGACGCAGGCTGATGGATCCGCTCGCCGAACTGGTGAAGATAGATCCCTCAATCGATAGGTGTCGGGACAGTACCAGCATGATGTGGACCAGTCACGACTGCAAACCAGCCTTGACGAAGTAGTCATGTCATGCGTGAACGCGGTGGGAGTGGAGGTAAATACCGCCAGTCCTCACCTCCTCACTTATGTCTCCGGACTTGGTCCGCGCCTGGCGCAGAACATAGTTGAGTACAGGTCGGAAAACGGCCCGTTCAGGTCACGGTCGGAACTGATGAAGGTAAAGCGCATGGGCGACAAGGCCTATGAACAGGCTGCCGGGTTTCTCAGGATAAGAAATGCCGGAAATCCCCTCGACGCCTCTGCCGTCCATCCTGAGAGCTATCATATTGTGGAGAGGATGGCTGCCGACGCCGGCTGCACAGTCGCTGAACTTATACAGGACGAAGCAAAACGCAAAATCCATTGTGATAGAAAAATATGTCTCACCAGAGGCAGGGCTCCCTACACTCAGGGATATCATGCAGGAGCTCGCAAAACCGGGACGTGACCCACGGTCAGCAATACAGGAATTCAGCTTTGCCGATATTCATACCCTTGAGGATGTCAGAGAGGGGATGACAGTACCGGGTATTGTTACGAATATTACCAAGTTCGGCGCCTTCGTTGATATAGGGGTGAAGCAGGACGGCCTCGTGCATGTCTCACAGATGGCTGACAAATATGTCGATGATCCCTCAAAAGTGGTGAAGCTGCATCAGCATGTCACCGTGCGCGTACTGAATGTAGATCTGGTGCGGAAACGTATTCAGCTGTCAATGAAGGGATTAAAGGAGGCAATAGGCAAGAGGCAATAGAGGGCCGACCGTTAATAAATTGCCCGGTGGGCAATTTTAGGGAGGAGACAGACTGCAGGGGAGGTGATAGCATTGGGCAAGGGGAACAACAGAACAATTGAAATCAGATAACAGATAAACTTATGAAAAAACCTGAAATGTTAATCTTGGCGGCAATGATGCTGATTCTTGCATCATGCGGAACAAAACAACCACAACCTCCGGTGGCTCAGAAAAATCCTTATGTCATTAAGACCAATGGCAATGAACGTGTTGATGAATACTTCTGGATACGACTCACTGATGAGCAGAAAAACGCAGAATCGCCTGATTCACAGACTGTACAGGTTCTCAACTACCTGAATGCCGAGAATGACTATGCAAAAGCTATCTTGAAGCATACGGAAGCATTTCAGCAGCAGCTTTTTGAAGAGATAAAGGGACGGATCAGAGAGGATGATGAGACAGTGCCATATCTCGATAACGGCTATTATTACCAGACAAAGTACTACAAGGATAAAGAATATGCGGTCTACTACAGATGGAAGGACGGAACAGACATAACAAGCGTCCTCCTCGATGTAAATGCACTGGCAGAAGGCCATAGCTATACCGGAGTGGGAGGGTTATCGGTCTCTCCCGATAATAACCTGCTGGCATATGGATCAGACCATGTCAGCCGCCGCCAGTACACAATATTTATCAAAGATCTCAATACGGGCGCCTTCCTGCCTGATACGCTTGTCAATACTACCGGACAGGTAGAATGGGCAGATGACAACAGGAGCATGTTCTATGTTGTTAAAGATCCGGAAACACTCAGGGCAGCTAAGGTCATGAAGCACATCCTGGGTACACCGGCGACTGACGATCAGGTTGTTTTTGATGAGGCTGATGAAACCTTTGCAGTATATCTTGGCAAGACAAAAAGTAAAAAATATATCACGATCACTTCCGGTCAGACCCTGACGACTGAAGTACGCCTGGTTGAGGCCGCAAAACCTGATGGGCCGGTGATCGTGTTTGAACCCCGCAAGGTTGACCATCTTTACTCCGTTGAGCACCTGAACGGTAAATTCTACATAAGAACCAATGCCGACAGTGCCAGGAATTTCAAGCTTATGGTTTGCGCCGATAATAAAACAGGTATGGCAAACTGGACCGTAGCAATACCTCACCGCAATGACATCCTGCTCGAGAACATAGAGGTATTTGATAACTATCTTGTTGCAGGTGAGCGTATAAAGGGTCTTACGAACCTCCGGATCATCAGCCTTGCTGACGGTTCGGAACACTATCTCGACTTTGGTGAAGAGACTTATACGGCAGGTATAAATGTCAATCCTAATGGTAACACTACGCTGCTAAGGTACGGGTACTCATCTCTCACAACACCTAACTCGGTATTTGACTATGACATGGCAGCGAAGACCAGGACACTTCTCAAGCAGGACAGTGTGCTGGGCGGTTTTGATAAAAACAATTATGAATCAAAACGACTGTGGGCAATGGCTGCTGACAGCACCATGGTCCCAATATCTGTCGTTTACCGGAAAGGAACTGCTCAGGATGGCAGTGCTCCGATGCTCCTTTATGCCTATGGCTCATACGGTTATTCCACCGATCCTTCTTTCCGCTCCTCCATCATCAGTCTCCTCGACAGGGGGTTTGTCTATGCCATTGCCCATATCAGGGGAGGAAGCGAGATGGGCCGGCAGTGGTACGAGGACGGCAAATTACTGAAAAAGATCAACACCTTCACCGACTTTAATGACTGTGCACGCTTTCTCATCAGTGAGAAATACACCTCGGCAGAGCACCTCTACGCCGAGGGAGGCAGTGCCGGAGGACTGCTTATGGGCGCTATTGTTAATATGGAACCGGAACTCTATAATGGAGTGATTGCCCAGGTACCCTTCGTCGACGTGGTAAGTACCATGCTTGATGCGACCATTCCTCTTACCACCTTTGAATGGGATGAGTGGGGTGATCCGCGCAAACAGGAATACTATGATTATATGCTTTCCTATTCTCCGTATGACCAGGTGAAGGAACAGGCTTATCCGAACATGCTGGTTACAACCGGCTACTGGGACTCACAGGTGCAGTACTGGGAGCCAGCCAAATGGGTAGCAAAGCTGCGGGATAAAAAAACGGATAATAACCTGCTGATCATGGATGTCAACATGACCGCCGGTCACGGTGGCGCATCAGGGCGTTTCGAGCGGCTGAAGAAAACAGCTCTTGAATATGCCTTCATACTCGATCAGGAAGGCATAAGTAAATAGAATTATTTACCGGCTCCGGCACGTGATGATATACCCCGACACATTCGAGACAAAAATAGGATTTGACCGCATCAGGGAGTACCTGACGGCAAATTGCCTCAGTCCTGCCGGTGTACGGCGGGTGGAGGGGATGAAGGTCTCATTTTCCGCGGAGGAGGTAAGAAAACGCCTGTCGCTGACTGAAGAGTTTCAACAAATATTTCAGAGCGGGGAGCAGTTCCCCTCAGACAACTACAATGATCCTCACTCCACCCTCGAGAAGCTGCGTATTGAAGGCTCCTTCCCTGAGCTTGAAGAGGTGGTGGCCCTGAGGGGATCGCTTGACACGATAAGACGCATAATCTCGTTTTTCAGGAACAGGAAGGATGGCAAGTACCCGGGATTGACAGCCATGGCAGGTGCAGTGGTTTACTATCCATTTGTGAATGAAGCCATTGACCGCATAATAGACAAGGAAGGCAAGGTTCGTGACAACGCTTCACCGGCACTGAAGGTCATTCGTGCCGACCTGTCTGCAAAGACCATGGCTGCCGTGAGGAAGCTTCATTCCGTACTGCGCCAGGCGCAGGCTGACGGCACAGTGGACCGTGACGCAACAGTGGCAGTGCGCAACGGTCGCGGAGTGATCCCTGTCAGCGCCTCCAACAAACGGGGAATAAAAGGCTTTGTGCATGATGAATCTGCCACAGGCAAGACTGTCTTCATTGAACCGGCGGAGGTGGTGGAGCTGAATAATGAGATAACTGAGCTCGAGCACCAGGAGAAGAGGGAGATAGTACGCATACTGACAGCCCTGGCTGACAATATAAGACCTTATATAGATGACCTCACCGACAACTTCGCCTTCCTGGCTGAAACAGACTTTATAAGGGCAAAGGCGCTATTCGGCGTAAGACTTCACAGCATCAAACCCCCGGTAGCCGACACCCCTCACATAAGATGGATCAATGCACGTCACCCGCTGCTCACCCTTGCCTTTGCACGTACGACTGGCAGGGAGGTGGTTCCCCTGACGGTCAGGATAGACAGCAGGGACCGTATCCTGGTCATCTCGGGTCCGAACGCAGGAGGCAAGTCGGTATGCCTCAAGACAGTGGCTTTGGTACAGTACATGCTGCAATGCGGCATGACTATCCCTGTGGCTGAAGGCACTGAGACCGGCATTTTCGGCAAGTTCTTCATCGACATAGGCGACGAACAGAGTATTGAGAACGACCTCAGCACATACAGCTCCCACCTGATTAACATGAAGCAGATGCTGAGACATGCTGATGATAAATCGCTTTTGATGATAGATGAGTTCGGCACTGGCACCGAGCCGGTCATTGGAGGAGCAATAGCGGAAGCTATCCTCGCAGAGCTGAACTTAAGGAAATCATACGGGGTGATCACAACCCACTATACCAACCTCAAACACTTTGCCACCTCGCAGGAGGGCATAAGCAACGGCGCAATGGCCTTCGACAACCAGCTCATGCAGCCTCTCTTCCGCCTCGATCAGGGCAAGCCGGGCAGCTCGTTCGCCTTTGAGATAGCAAAGAAGATAGGCCTGCCGCAGGAGATACTTAATGATGCTGCGACCAGGGCAGGAGAGGGCAATGTCGATTTTGACCGGAACCTCCGGGAGATAGCGCGCGACAAGCGCTACTGGGAGAGAAAACGTGAGACCGTGCGTCACCATGAGAAGCGGCTCGAAGAGCTGATCACATCCTACGAGGCCCAACTGGGCAGCATAAAGACACAGCAGAAGGAAATAATAGGTCAGGCAAAGAACAAGGCGGAAGAGATGCTGCGCGATACCAACAAGATGATCGAGAACACTATACGTACTATCCGCGAGGCGCAGGCAGAAA
This sequence comes from uncultured Bacteroidales bacterium, assembly GCA_963828395.1. Taxonomy (GTDB): domain Bacteria; phylum Bacteroidota; class Bacteroidia; order Bacteroidales; family VadinHA17; genus SR-FBR-E99. The sequence continues at coordinate 458,289 of CAWHED010000001.1, read as the reverse complement.
AGGAGAAGACGAAGGAGGTACGTGAGGAACTCGACAACTATCGCGAACATCTGACGACAGAGGAGAAACACCCCGAAGTACCACTGCCTGCGCCGCCGCCGCTTAAGAGAAGCACGGCCGGCATAGTAAAACGCATCAGCAAAAAGGCAGCGCCGGAGCCTGTGATGAAGAAGAAGACAGGGAAGGTGGCGCCGGGAGATTATGTGAAGATCACAGGCACTGACACGGTGGGTGAGGTGACGGAAGTAAAAGGTAAAAAGCTGCAGATCATCTCCAACAGCCTGAAGATGACTGTCGATATCGACAAGACCGAGCATGTGGATGCTGCCGCATACCTGAAGGAGATGTCAAAGAACCGCCCGCAGCAGAAGATAGACTGGTCACTTAACACCAGGAGAAACCAGTTCAATTCAGAGATCGATGTCAGGGGAATGCGAACGGAGGAGGCCTTGCAGAAGGTGCAGGAGTTCATTGACACGGCACTCATGATACAGTTCAGGCATCTGCGCATACTGCACGGCAAGGGTAATGGCATCCTGAGACACATGATACGGCAGTACCTGGAATCCACCGGCGCCGTGAAGAGTGCCACAGACGAGCATGTTGAACGCGGCGGCGCCGGCATAACCCTGATAGAGCTGGATATCTGATTCTTATCGCCCGTTCAGGACAAGACTTTTCTGATCAGACTTAAATTCATAGATTTGTGATATTCTAAACATGTATTATGATAAGACTATTTCTTACTCCCATCGCCATAATGATGATGGCTGCTGTTTCACTCAGCGCACAGACAAACGATTTCTATGACGATGCTCCGACAAACCCCCTGAAGGGAAGCAAAAAAATCCTGGTGACAGGTGAGGTGGCAAAGGAGATGACCATCGATCTTGACAAATTGCCTGTGCACAGTGTAATGGTAAAAGAGACAACACTGACAGACGGCGCTGTAAGTTTCGTTGGAGCATACCGCTATGACGGATACTCCCTTTATGATATCCTCGACAAAATTGTGCTGAAGAAAAAGAATGAAGCGGAGTATCCTCCAATAATAGACCTTTATGTTGAGGTGGCTAACGAAGCAGGCGAGAGCGTAACTTTTTCGTGGGGCGAGATCTATTACCCGGTGAACCGTCACCGCATACTTATTGCCGAAAATGTTGCCCGCATTGTGCCATCGAAGAGCAAAGACCTGTGGCCTCTGCCGCAGCAGACAAGGTTGGTTGCCGGCAACGACCTTATAACTGCAAGAAATATCAGCAATCCTGTGCGCATCACCGTAAGATCGCTCGATAGCAAATACGAGATTAAGAAAAACATGAGTCCCATGTTCAGCAAAGCCATGAGAATATGTGTCAACGGCAAACAAAGGAACATTCTTGCTGACCTTCCGGAGAAAGCCGGCGCGATGACCTATAAGACGGTCTTCTACGGTCGCGGGATGGGTATCCATGGCACAACACCCTTCACGGGAATAATGCTGTCGGATGTCCTGTCAGGATATTATACCCTCACCCCGGATGTCCTGCAGAAAGGCATTGCCGTCATAGCAGGAGTCGACGGCTACCGTGCTGCATTTACTCTCAGCGAACTGGTTAACCGGAATGATCAGGAGGAGATGCTGGTAATCGACCGCAAAGATGAGGAAGGTTCAGGAAGATTTTCACTTTTTCCTGCCGCTGACTTTTTCTCTGACCGGGCGATCAAGTCAGTCATGGAGATAAACCTGTTGCTGCCTGTGGGCGGATCGAAGTGGGCTATTGTCGTTCACGGTGGAGCTGGCACCATCAGCCGTGACCGCATAACACCTGAGACAGAGACTGAATACCGTGATATGATAAAGGCGGTGACGGACACCGGCGCCGCTATCCTCGCCCGCGGCGGTACGGCTCTTGATGCTGTTGAACATACAATAAGGCTTATGGAGGACTCCCCAATGTTCAATGCCGGCAAGGGTGCCGTTTTCACTCACGAGGGCCGCAATGAACTAGATGCAGCTATAATGGACGGAAGCGACCTCTCAGCAGGCGCAGTTGCAGGAGTGACTGACATACGCAATCCCATCTCCGCCGCAAGGAAGGTCATGGAAGCCTCTCCGCATGTGATGCTCTCCGGCAAGGGAGCGTCGGAATTTGCCGCATCACAGGGATTGGAGATCGTCGACCCGTCATACTTCTACACAGAGAGACGGTATCAGGATCTGCAAAAAGCCCTTGAAGATGAGAAGCACGGGACAGTGGGGTGCGTTGCACTCGATATGAACGGCGACCTCGCTGCCGGAACATCGACAGGAGGGATGACAAACAAACGATACAACCGTATTGGCGACACACCTGTGACAGGCGCAGGGAACTATGCCAACAATGCAACCTGTGCAGTATCGGCAACGGGTCACGGAGAGTTTTTTATCCGTTTTACTGTCGGCCATGATATCTCAGCGCTGATGGAATACAAAGGACTGACAGTTGACTCGGCATCGAGGCTGGTGGTAAAGGATAAGCTGGTCAGGGCAGGCGGTACCGGAGGAGTAATTGCAGTTGACAGTAAGGGTAACATCTCCATGCCTTTTAATACTGAAGGCATGTACCGCGGTTACCGTACCTCTGACGGGCGCGAGGGGGTATATATATTTTCCGACGAACCTGACAGATCAATCAGATAGACTACGTAAAGACGCCCGGTTTGGGCGTCTCTACAATCGGCTCGTTGCAAAAAAAACGGCGCCGTTTCGTGCGCCGTTTTCAAAATATATAATCCAAATCGTCTAATAAAGCCGCACCGATCCGTACGAAGCATCTATGGTCACTTCTGCAGTGGGGTTGCTGCACTTGCCTACCTTGCCTGCCAGCTCAGTTGATGTATTGCCTACAATACGCCTTTCGGGTGAGAAATTGGCATCATCAATTTTTACGCTTCCGTAAGAACTGTTTGCTTTGAGGTTAAAGCAGGCTGACGGATCCATACCAAGCTTCACTGAGCAGTAACCGGCCTTCACATTAACCACGTTAAAACCGGCAGGGATCTTTTCAACCGAAAGATTACCGTATTTTGTCTCAACCTCAAGCTTTTTATTCACCGTTCCAATTCCGATATCCGTGTATCCGGCCGCTATAACGACATTGTTTGAAGCTGTGACTTTATAGCCGTCATACTTGGCGTCAGCCACCAATGAGCTTACCTTGCCTATTGAGATCTTTGAATACCTGCTGTCAACCAGAAGGGCGGTGGCGTTTTCAATACTGAACTGTCCGCAATAGCGTGCGTTTATCTCAGCCCATCCAAGCTCATCAACGGTTGCCTTGCCATAGGCTACCACCAGGCTGTTTAACGGCTTGACATTGCCTCTGGTCAGTTTATGAACAGTCAGATCGCCGTACTTGACTGTCAGTGTCGTAAGGCCTGATACCTCATCTATGACAGTATTGCCATACTTGTTTGTAACATCAAGGTTAACATAAGCCGGCATTTTGACGTTATAATTAATGCTGAATGTATTCGATCCTCCTTTCCAGTTGATGGAAGAGAATTCATTGTTGAATACTGTCTCAGCCGTCAGGTTGCCGCCTGTCTCGGTGAAGTTTACAGTAATCATATCCAGAAGCTTGTTAGCCTTCTCGGCTGACGAGTGTTCAACCTTGACTGTAACATCAATGACGATGTTTTTCTGATCCCAGGTCTCTGTGACTACCGACCCAAACTTATTGATGACTGTCAGAGTGGTTTTGTCGGTAGGTACCATCTCCCTGTGAAAATCTTTCTTTACCTCTACTGCCGAGGCTGACAGGGTCGTTGCACAGAATAACACTGCGCACGTGACTGCCTTCTGATTAAATCGTAACTTTTTCATGGCTGCTTGGATTTTCGGTTTCTGCTTTTACCTGTCTGAGCTGATCAAGTATATAGCTCATCACATCAATTTTTTGCTGGTAATGTTTGATCATAGCATCGACGATGCGCTGGTCGTTCGGATTTGCCTTTAGTTCTTTCTGGAGCTCGACATATACTGAATCCATGCTTGCAAGCTCCTTCATCATGATCATTTTCTGGTCGGGGTTGCTTAAATCGAGGGAGGTGAATTCATTTTGTATGAATTTAACCTGACTGACGTAATAGTTCTCGACCTCGCGATATTCGGGAGACACCTGGCTGAGGGTCATTTTCTTTCCCAGGTTCGGTTTTATAAAGTGGTCAAATGACCACAGTGATGAGAGGGTCACCAGAAGGGTCACCACGGCGGCCTTGAGCAGGTACGGGAGAATGCTCCGTTTGGCTTTTCCTGTGTGCAGCCGTGTTGCCAGCTTAAAACTGAACCTCTCGAAATGACCATCTGACGGCTCCCTGTCGTCAAACTCACCTCTTCTTTTTTTGATTATCTCCTCCAGTGTATTCATGATAAATATGTTTAACTGTTTTTCAATTCACCCACCAGCTTCTGCTTTGCCCTCGAGAGTTGTGATCTTGAGGTGCTGCTTGAGATGTTGAGCATCTCTGCAATCTCATCGTGGTCATATCCTTCGATGAGGTAGAGAGAGAGTATCACCCGGTATCCTTCAGGCAGCCGGTCTATCGCTGCCTTCACTTCCTCAACCTTAGCTTCCACATCTTCATGATAGGCAGCATCTTCATTGCTGTCGTCGCGGAGGCTGGTGTGACTTTCAATGTCTTCAAAGATCGCTTTTCTCTTCCCGAGAGCGTCCAGTGATCTGTTTACCACTATCTTCTTCAGCCATGCGCCGAAGCTGACGGTTCCCGAATAGGTGGTTATCTTCTCGAATGCTGAGAGGAATGCTTCCTGCATCACATCTTCAGCTTCCATGTTGTCGTTCACAATACGCAGGCTCGTATTATACATAGCTTTGTAGTACAGCTTGTAAACCTGGAACTGAGCCTTCTGGTCTCCGTCACGACAGCCGTCGATCAGGTCCTGGTGTATGTTCCTGAATGCTGCTTCAACATTTTCCATCTTTCTTTCAAGATCTGATTTGTATATGTTAGTCGCTGCACCCACGTACTTGAACTATTCATAGCAATGACGGGTACAATGCGTGAATGCTGCATCCAAGGTAAAAAAAAGCTGTAAGAGGATAAAAAAAAGTTTTCAGCCCTGTGTCACCGTCCCGGTTGCATAGTCAAGCTCCGAGCCGAAAAGGCTGTGAGGGATGGAATAAACAAGCATGAGAAGGAGGGCCGCGGCGATGGTGTAAGCCGGACGGTCCTTTTTACGGTTCATGACAACAGCCAAAATCCAGGCGAAAACTGCAATAAGCGTCTTATTGTCAGTAAGATCCCATCCGAAAGGTATCCCTGTCCACAGATCACCGAAAGCATACTTCTGCACAACCGGCCCGAGGATCATCCCGCCGGCAAGAAGCAGCCACAGCGCCCATCTTCCGTATTTCTTCTGCTCAGTCCTGCCAAAGGCCGCCGTAAAACCTGCCAGGTTAGACATAAGCATGGCAAAGAACATGATGAGAATATGGGGTATCATCACTGCTGCCGGTACATTGCCCTTGAACCGTATAACGACCGGCTTATCCTTGCTGATGACGATTTCACCGTCTGAGGGTGAGGTGAGAATGATGTAATATTCAAGCTTTCCGGCAGCAGGCTGTGATGGGAGCTCGCCGGCAAGACGGCTCCCCTCACGGTGCATTGGCACGGAGATCCACTCTTCTTCCGTACGGAATTTCCGGTAGAATATGTTCCCGGCAATATTATCAGGGATCTCAAACCCGATGGTACACGTGCGCGTGTTCGTCTGGCTCCTCTTCAGGCTTAATGCATATTCTGTGCCCTCAATTGTTACAGGTACCTTGTCAGGATATGTCGGGCCTGTCATTCTCTGATACATTGCTGCAGCAATCGTGATCAAAACTGCTATAACCCAGAAAAGGATCTTTTTCATGTCTGGTGAAAGGTATTTAGTGCTACAATTGAATAAGCAAAAGCTCCCGTTTACCGTTACGCATCACTTCAACCGTGATCATCTGTCCCGGCTTGAGCTGTTTAAGTCTGAACATATAGTCTTCGATATTGTTCACAGGTTTATTTTCGATAGCCACGATAACATCTCCTTTAAGCATACCTCCGATTGCAGCAGGTTTGCCGGGTGTTACAAAGTCAGCTCTGAGTCCGTTTTTTACGTTTCCTGCAAAGTCAGGCATTATTCCGAGGGTCACTCCCCTATATCTCCTCGCACCCTGAGCCGGCCCCACCGGTCCCGCTTCCCGGAAAGCCAGTCTTGCAGTATCGTCGGCAGCAGCTGATACGATCTCATACATAAGGTTGCCTATTCTGACCATACCGGAATAGTTCAGTTTGTCAAAAGTGTCGAAAGGGGTGTGGTAGTCGAGATGAGGACCCGTGGTGATGAAAAGTACAGGTATATTTTTCCCATAGAATGAAGAATGGTCCGACGGACCGTATCCCTCATCCGTGAAGCTCAGGCTGATCAGGGTGGTGTCATTGAGTGAAATCACTGTGTCACGCAGTCCTGCGGCAGTGCCTACGCCGCCCACCTGCACTCCGTTTCCCTCTTTCATCCTCCCCACCATATCGAGGTTTACCATCAGGTTGACAGCCGAAGGACTGATACCCATATTTTCAACAAAGTACTTCGATCCGAGCAGCCCCAGCTCCTCGCCGCTGAAAGCGACAAACAAAATACTTCGCGCATGTTTCTTTTTGTCTGAGGCAAGTTTCTCGGCCAGCTCTATCATCAGGGCCACTCCGGAGGCATTGTCATCAGCACCGGGATGTATAGCTACTGTATCCTGTATTCTGCTTGATGAACCAGGACCTCCCATGCCGAGGTGATCAAGATGGGCTCCTACAATTACATATTCATCTTTCATTTTTGAACCCTCAAGGACCATAGCCACATTGGCAGTGCCGGCATCCCTGGCCACTACCTCAGCCTCTCCGTCGGCCGTTGAGACAGTCACGAAACTTTCGGGCCTGAGATTGGTGTTTGCTGTCTTTTCGAGCTCTGTCAGACTCTTCCCGGAGATCTTCAGGATGGTATCAGCAACAACTCTTTTGATTTGTATCACCGGAATTCCCGCACTGCTCTCGCTCCGTACCGGCTTCTCAAGGTTATCGGCAGAATCCCATGCCTCACCGGAAACAAGGAGCACACCGGTGGCTCCATTCTCCTTTGCTGACATGACTTTCATCCGGTCAGACGACAGGGTGCTGTAAGCTGAAGCGGCAGCATTGGATTCAGGGTATCCCCGTAGTATAAGTGCCCATTTACCTTTGAGATCGATGCCCTGGTAATCATTCCATTGCATTGAATCATTTGCTGCCATGAAGCCGTAACCACAGAAAGCTACAATTGCATTAAGAGAACTGTTACCCGTCATTGCGAGCGGAGTGAAGTCGGTCCCCGGAACCAGTTCATTTCCGTTTACCTTAAGCCTGTTCGCCTTACCACTCTCGGCAGAGACATTTACGCTGAACCGTTGCAGGCCGTCACCGGTAAATGGTTTCAGTTTTGCTTTATTGAACTCCCTCTCAATATAGGCTGCGGCCAGAGTGTCGTTGCCTGTCCCCGTACCTCTCCCGGCAAAATCGTCAGCAGTCAGGCGCGAGGTGATATCCAGCAGCTCATCATGGGTGATATTTGCATTCCGGCCGGCGCAGGAAGAAAGCAGAAGCGCAACAGCTGCACTTACAATAAAGATATATCTCATACCTGATCTACTCAAACTGGTTGATGGCTTTTTTTATAAGTGAAATGGCATCGCGGAGCTGATCTTCCGTGATGACAAGCGGAGGGGCGAATCTGATTATATGCCCGTGGGTGGGCTTGGCCAGCAGGCCCAGCTCCATCATTGCCAGGCATACATCCCATGCTTCCTTCCCGTTCTTTGGCCTTATGACGATGGCATTGAGGAGGCCTTTGCCCCTTACAAGCTCGATCATATCAGATTTAGAGGCTCTCATTTCATCGCGGAATATCTTTCCGAGATATTCAGCTTTCTCAGCCAGTTTCTCTTCTCTTATCACCTCGAGGGCTGCCATAGCGACTTTTCCTGCCAGTGCGTTGCCGCCGAAAGTTGATCCGTGTTCGCCGGGTTTAATCGTAAGCATGATACTGTCATCTGCCAATACCGCAGAGACAGGCATCGCACCGCCTGAAAGTGCTTTGCCGAGTATCAGGATATCCGGTCTCACCCCCTCATGATCACAGGCCAGCAGCTTTCCTGTGCGTGCAATACCTGTCTGCACCTCATCGGCAATAAAGAGAACATTTTTCTTCCTGCAGAGGTCGTAGGCCTTTTTGATATATCCTTCATCAGGTACGAAGACACCGGCTTCACCCTGTATTGGCTCAACAAGGAAACCGGCGACATCAGGATCATTCAATGCTTCCTCAAGAGCAGGTATGTCATTGTAGGGTATGGTTATAAATCCCGGTGTGAACGGCCCGTAATCTTTCCTTGCATCAGGGTCCGTTGACATGGAGACAATGGTTATGGTGCGTCCGTGAAAATTGCCTTCACAGACAATGATCTTCGCCCTGTTCTCCTTAATACCCTTTACAAGATAAGCCCATTTGCGGCAAAGCTTCAGTGCAGTCTCGTCAGCCTCAGCCCCTGTGTTCATCGGCAGCACCTTGTCATATCCGAAGTACTTTGTGATATATTCTTCATACTCACCAAGGACTGAATTGAAAAATGCCCTTGAGGTGAGGGTGAGCTTCTGAGCCTGCTCAATCAGGGCAGCGGTAATTTTTGGATGACAATGTCCCTGGTTCACCGCCGAATATGCCGAAAGAAAATCATAATAGCGTTTTCCCTCAACGTCCCAGACAAACGGCCCCAGGCCTCTTTCAAGAACAACCGGCAGCGGGTGGTAGTTATGAGCTCCGAACTTTTCTTCTCTCTCAATATAATCATGAGTTTTCATACGTGATATTATTATGTTATTATGTTTTTAAAGGGAAGGCAATTTTACGAACCTTTTTCGACATAAAGAAACTAAAGAATCATGATTCTCCCTTAAGGAGGTCAGGTCTCTTTTGTTCTGTGCTTCGTAGCGATTGTTCGAAGCGCCATTTTTCTATTTCAGGAGTGTTGCCCCCAATAAGTATTTCCGGCACCTTCCAACCCCTGAAATCAGCGGGTCTGGTGTAGACAGGAGGGGCAATGAGATTATCCTGGAATGAGTCTGACAATGCGGACTCAGAATCTGATATTGCCCCGGGAAGAAGTCTTACAACAGCATCGGTGATCACTGCCGCAGGCAACTCACCGCCCGAAAGAACATAATCACCGATAGATATTTCCATTGTAACGAGATGATCCCTGATGCGCTGGTCGACACCCTTGTAATGCCCCGCAAGAATGATGATGTTTCTTTTCATCGACAGCTCATTTGCGATCTGCTGGCTGAATGGGGTGCCGTCGGGTGAGGTGTAAATAACCTCATCATAGTCACGCTGGGCACAAAGTTGAGTGATGCAATTGTATACAGGCTCGATCATCATCACCATACCTGCGCCACCGCCGAAGGGGTAGTCATCAACGTTCCTGTGTTTGTCAGTTGAAAAATCGCGCAGGTTAATGATGTTGATCTCAGCCACACCTTTTGCTCTTGCTCTTTTGATTATTGATTCGTCAAAAGGGCTTCTCAGAAGCTCGGGCAATACTGTGATTATATCTATCCTCATAAAACTCAATTGGTAAATCTAATAAAGTTTTTTATGTAAATTTGAGAGTATTAAGTTCAAATAAACCTCTAACAAAATTACGAAACATGGGAAAATTTGTAATCTCGAAGAGAAAGAACGGTGAATTCCAGTTCAACCTCCTTGCAGGCAATGGTGAAATAATCCTTACCAGTGAAGGTTATGCATCAAAACCATCATGCCTGAACGGCGTCAAGTCAGTAATGAAAAACGCAGGTGAAGTCAGGAGATTTGAGTCGAAGGCAGCAAAGAACGGCAAATTTCATTTTAACCTTAAGGCAACAAACGGACAGGTAATAGGTTCAAGTGAAATGTATGAATCACAGAGCACCTGCGAAACCGGTATCGCATCGGTAAAGAAGAATGCCGTTGATGCCAAAATCGAGGATAAAACCACGTAGAACTTATTTGATATTTATGAACCCTGGCTGTTTATGGCAGGGTTTAAAATGCCCGGTTGAGAACTATGAAGTGCAGAAACGGCTGCGGAGCATGTTGCATCGCTCCCTCGATATCATCGCCTATCCCGGGTATGCCGGATGGTAAACCTGCAGGGGTGAAATGCTTGCATCTCACCCCTGATTACAGGTGCGCACTGTGGAACAGGCCTGAACGACCCGAGGTCTGTGCTGCGTTCAGGGCTGAACCGGATTTCTGCGGCAGTGACCGGAATGAGGCCTTGTCAATACTGACCTCCCTGCTCTGATCCGGTTTTGATTTATTACTAAATTTCCGGCTACCGATATAGAATGTCAAAAATGACATTAATTTAGTTCCCTGTTAACCTGTGAAGTTAAACTCCAATAACTGAAACCATGAAAAACAAGATCATCCCTCCAGGGTATCTTTTCCCTAAAGGTTATACAAATTACATATTCGTGCTGCTCTTCCTGCTCTATATGTTTGACTATATAGACAGGATGATTGTCACCTCAATGTTTGTCCATATTGAAGAAGCCTTTGGGATTACGCATACACAGAGCGGACTTCTTGTTTCGGCCGTTTATTGGGCAATTGTCCTTCTTACCTTCCCCGTATCAATACTGGTCGACCGTTGGAACCGGACAAAAACGATCGGTATAATGGCAATCTTATGGAGCCTGGCTACTGCACTGTGCGCCCTGACGGGCAACTTTGTCCAGCTATTGTTCACGAGAGCTCTTATAGGAGTTGGTGAGGCAGGTTACGCTCCCGGAGGCACTGCCGTGATATCAGGCCTTTATCCTGAGAGTAAACGTTCAAAAATGATGGGACTGTGGAATGCGTCAATTCCTCTTGGGACAGCCATAGGAGTACTGGCAGGTGGCATAATAGCTTCCAGGCTGGGGTGGAAGCATGCCTTCGGGCTGGTGGCCTTGCCGGGTTTCATTGTAGCTGTCCTTTTCTTCTTCGTGAAAGACTATAAGACCGTTGATCTTTCTTATACCGACAGTCAGAATCAAAAAACGAAGATGACAGGCAAGGATTACTTAAGAGAATTTCTTTCCAAACCATCCCTGATACTTACATATTTTGGCTTTGCGGCAGTGATCTTTGTAACTACCTCATTGGTGACATGGCTTTCTACTTATTTTCATGTCACACGTGACCTCCCGATTGAAAAGGCAGGATCAATGGCAAGTGCGGTGATGGTACTGGCGATTGTCGGAGCACCACTGGGAGGATTTATTACAGACCAGTGGAGAAAAAAGAATGTAAGGGCCCGTCTGTTGTTTCCTGCCATTTCAACGTCTCTCGCTGCAATATTCCTGATGATAGCGCTGTGGCTGACAAAAGGAACAGTACAATACCTGTTCTTCCTGCTTGTGGGAGTGTCGGTGACAGCCTTCCTGCCGGCGGCTATTTCTGTTACCCAGGATGTGATCCATGCGGGGCTGAGAGCTATGTCTTATGCGGTAGCCGTAGTGGTGCAGAACCTTCTTGGTGCCTCAATGGCTCCCGTTGTCATAGGAAGACTGTATGACCTGTACGACATCAGGACAGCCCTGGCTTTGTTGCCCTTTATGCTTTTACTGGGCGCGATACTCTTCTTTGCCGGTTCACGTTTCTACGTGAATGACATTGAAAAAACTGAAAAAATAAGGCTGGAGGCGCAGGTTTAGATGAGGATCGCCTTGCTGGGATACGGCCGCATGGGCCGCGAGGTTGAACAAGCCGCCACGGCTGCCGGACATTCCGTGATCGTCAGGACGGATATTCATAACCCGGGAGATTTTAACCGCAATGCAGCCTCTTCCTGCGATGTGGCGATAGAATTCACGGGACCGGAGGCTGCAGCTGATATCATCCTTCAGGCACTCTCCTTCGGGGTGCCGGTGGTCTCCGGTTCCACCGGATGGCTGGCCAGATATGACGAAGTGGTTCGCCTCTGTGCCGAAAAAAACGGATCATTCATACATTCATCAAATTACAGTATCGGCGTAAATATATTGTTCAGACTTAATACGGAACTGGCGCGGATAATGAACCTTTTACCTCATTACAGGGTAGCAATTGAGGAGATACATCACTTAAAGAAGCTGGATGCACCCAGCGGTACTGCCATAACCCTTGCGGGAGACATAGCAGGGAAGCATCATACCTATGACGGCTGGCAAAAAGCAACGGAGATCGTTTATCCGGAAAAGATACCTGTTACATCAGTGAGGGAAGGAACGGTACCGGGAATACACACTGTGACATGGACATCAGACGCCGACATAATAACCCTTAAACACGAGGCTCTGAGCCGCAAGGGATTTGCTGAAGGGGCTTTGCTGGCTGCCTTGTACATTTCAACCCGCAAAGGGGTTTTTACCATGGCTGACGTCTTAGGTATTTAATTATAGTTAGATTTGCACAGTAAAAGCAAAGAGATGAACAGTATATTCCAGAACAAGTTTTTCAAATTCGGTATTGCAGCAATTCTATATATCCTTTGGGTTATCTGGATGGGTAATTTCTGGTGGCTCTTCGGGCTGCCTGTGGTTTATGATATCTATGTAAGCAAGAAGGTCAACTGGGCATTCTGGAAGAAACGCAGCGGCAAGAATAATGTTATCATTGAATGGCTTGATGCCCTGATATTTGCAGTAATAGCCGTCACTCTTATCAACATTTTCCTGTTCCAGAATTACCGCATCCCCACACCCTCAATGGAGAAATCACTCCTTGTGGGTGATCATCTGGCTGTCAGCAAGGTGGCTTACGGACCGCGAATGCCCAACACGCCTCTTGCTTTTCCGTTTACACAAAATACGATGCCTTTTTCTAACCGGAGAGGCAAATCGTGGTCTGACCTGATCCACCTCAAATACAAAAGACTTGCCGGCTTCGGTCATGTGAAGAACAATGATGTTGTTGTATTTAATTTTCCTGCAGGCGATACGGTATGTCTCGAAAATACGGAGGTAAGCTATTATGAGATTGTCAGGGAACGTGCCGAGGCGCTGACCGTAGACGATATAAGGGCAAACAGGAAACCAAAGACCAGGGAGGAGTATACATCTATTGCAAGGCAGCTTGTACGTAGTGAAAATACAGTAATCTACAGGCCCGTCGACCGTCGTGATAACTATGTTAAGCGCTGTGTGGGAATCCCCGGTGATACGATAACGATAAAGAGCGGAATACTGTATGTGAATAACGTCGAGGTGCCTGATAACGAGACACAACAGACATCTTATTACGTGCGCACAAACGGCACCCGTATTAATCCAAAGGCATTCGAAAGAATGGGAGTATCAAAATCAGACCAGTCACTCATGCTCTCAGGGACCGTTTACAGACTTCCGCTTACTAAGGGCAATGCAAAGCTGATCTCAGGCTTTACCAATGTGACTGGTATTGAAATGGATATCAAGAGGGCAGGGGAGTACGCCCCTTATATCTTCCCTCATGACGCAGGATACAGATGGAATGAGGATAACTTCGGGCCACTCTGGCTGCCTTCCAAAGGAGCCACGGTCAAAATTGACCCTTCCAACATCTGTCTCTATTCGCAGATCATTCAGATATATGAGGAGAATGAGCTGAAGATAACAGACAGCCTGATCTATATCAATGGCAAACCTGCAGACAGCTACACTTTTAAAATGGACTATTACTGGATGATGGGCGACAACAGGCACGAACTCTGCCAACTCACGCTTCTGGGGGTTTGTTCCCGAGGATCATATTATCGGCCGTCCGGTTATAGTGTGGCTGTCGATAGACAAGGAGGCCACAGGCCTTAAAAAGGTAAGATTCAAAAGGTTTTTCAAAAGCGCAAAATAAATCGCAAATCGCAAATAAAAAAAGCGGGGGTCGCCCGCTTTTTTTTTATTCTTTCACTTTATCCACTATCGCCTTGAAGGCTTCCGGGTGGTTCATGGCCAGGTCGGCCAGGGTCTTGCGATTGAGGGTTATGCCCTTTTTGTCAAGGCCGCCGATGAATTCTGAATAGCTCATACCGTAAAGGCGTACACCTGCGTTGATCCTCTGGATCCACAGCGCCCTGAACTGTCCTTTCTTGTCTTTGCGGTCACGGTAGGCATAGGCCAGACCTTTCTCAAGAACGTTCTTGGCAACACTGTAAACATTAGCGTTGTTGCCAAAGTACCCCTTGGTCTGCTTGAAAATCTTTTTTCTCCTCGCCTTTGATGCTGGTGCGTTTGTTGATCTTGGCATTTTCTTTTCTCTTTTTCGGATGTAAGCGCCGTTAAGGTCTTTTATGCTTCACATCCAGGTTAATAATTCTTGTTGATTATCACTCTGTCAGGTGGTTAATATTATTTTAACCCGAGCATAAGTTTGACATTCTTCTGGTCAGCCTTATCTACCATTCCGTCGTATGTAAAATTCCTCTTACGCTTGGTCGACTTCTTGGTAAGGATGTGGCTTTTAAAAGCATGCTTACGCTTGATCTTACCTGTACCGGTCAAAGTAAATCTCTTCTTTGCACCCGGATTTGTTTTAATTTTTGGCATGTTGTAAATATATATGTATAAAAATTCTATTTCTTTTTCTTCGGAGAAAGGATGATGATCATCCTTTTTCCTTCCAGTCTCGGTGTCTGGTCTACCTTGCCGTAATCATCCAGATCACTGACAAACCGTGCAAGCAGCTTTTCACCCTGTTCCTTGAAGAGAATTGATCTTCCCTTGAAGAATACATATGCTCTGACCTTTGCTCCCTCTTCCAGGAAATTAATTGCATGCTTCAGCTTAAAGTTGTAATCGTGATCGTCAGTGTTCGGTCCGAAACGTATCTCTTTCACAACAATTTTCGCTGCATTGGCTTTAATTTCCTTCTGTTTCTTTTTCTGCTGATAAAGAAACTTCTGATAATCAACGATTTTACAGACCGGCGGTTCTGCGTTGGGAGATATCTCAACAAGATCCAGTTCCATTTCGTCAGCCAGAGCGAGGGCATCCCTGATGTCCATTACCTTCGGCTCGATGTTTTCACCCACGACCCTTACTGTCCTGGCTGTGATCCTGTTGTTAATCCGGTGTTCCGGTTCCGGTTTTCTTCCCGGCCTGGGCCTGGAAAAGATTGGTCCTGCTATGATTTTGTCCTCCAGTTAAGTTAATAATATGCTTTAATTCAATCTTTTAAACATCAATTTCTTTCGAAATCTCATTCTTTATCAGGCTGATGAACTCATCAGGTTTCATAACTCCCTTATCGCCTTCACCCTGCCTTCTGACAGAGACAGTCCCGCTCTCAACCTCTTTTTCACCTATCACCAGAAGGTAGGGAATCCTCTTTAACTCATTATCCCTTATCTTCTTACCTATCTTTTCGCTCCTGTCGTCAATCAGGGTGCGAATATCGGAATTATTAAGGAAATTCAAAATAGTTTTCGCATAATCATTGAATTTTTCGCTGATCGGCAGTAAAACTACCTGATCGGGTGTAAGCCAGACAGGAAATTTTCCGGCGGTATTTTCAATGAGTACGGCAATGAACCTCTCCATGGAACCGAATATAGCCCTGTGTATCATTACCGGCTGATGCTTCTGGTTGTCACTGCCTGTGTACGACAGTTCAAACCTCTCGGGGAGGTTATAATCAACCTGTATGGTGCCAAGCTGCCATCTGCGTCCGATGGCGTCCCTGACCATGAAATCGAGTTTTGGTCCGTAGAAGGCAGCCTCCCCTATGGCCACGGAAGTGGTAAGGCTCTTCTCACCGGCTGCTTCTATGATGGCTTTCTCAGCCTTATCCCAGTTCTCATCTGACCCTATGTATTTTTGCTTGTCGGAGGGGTCACGCAGGGAGATCTGCGCTGTGAACTCATTGAACCCGGCAATCTTAAAGATATACTGCACAAGGTCAATGATGCTTTTGAACTCTTCCTTGAGCTGATCGGGACGACAAAAGTGGTGGGCGTCATCCTGTGTGAAGCTGCGCACTCTTGTGAGCCCGTGGAGCTCACCGCTCTGTTCATATCGGTAGACTGTGCCGAACTCGGCCATCCTCAGCGGCAGGTCCCTGTATGAGTGCTGTGTGGCGTTGTATATCTCGCAGTGATGCGGGCAGTTCATGGGTTTGAGCATGAAAACCTCACCCTCCTGTGGCGTGGTTATCGGCCTGAACGAATCAGCACCGTATTTTTCGTAATGCCCGGAGGTCTTGTAAAGATCAACATTGCCGATATGCGGTGTGGAGACCATCACATAACCTCTTTCCCTGAGCACCCTTGTCATGAAATCAATCAGCCTCTGTTTCATGTCGGCTCCCTTGGGAAGCCATAGGGGCAAACCCATACCCACCTTATGAGAAAAGGCAAAAAGCTCAAGCTCTTTTCCGATTCGCCTGTGATCACGCTTACGGGCTTCCTCTATCATGACCATGTATTCATCAAGCATCTTCTGCTTCGGGAAGGTAATGCCATAGATGCGCGTCATCATCCTGCGTTTCTCGTCTCCTCTCCAGTATGCACCGGCCAGGCTCAGGACGCGGATGGCTTTTATGGATGATGTATCAGGCAGATGGGGTCCGCGGCAAAGATCGGTGAAGTTGCCCTGTCGATACAGAGTGATGGTCCCGTCCTCAAGCTCCGAGATGAGCTCGGTCTTGTATTCGTCCCCCTTTTCGTAAAGATATCAAGGGCCTCTTCCTTGCTGACCTCGGTACGCACAATGGGGCTGTTCTTTGCAGCAAACTCCTTCATACGGTCTTCAATGACCGGGAGGTCCGCATCAGTGATTACTTTCCCTTCACCCGGGTCAACGTCATAATAGAAACCATTCTCGACCGCCGGTCCAATGCCGAATTTCATGCCCGGATACAGTAATTCAAGAGC
This sequence comes from uncultured Bacteroidales bacterium, assembly GCA_963828395.1. Taxonomy (GTDB): domain Bacteria; phylum Bacteroidota; class Bacteroidia; order Bacteroidales; family VadinHA17; genus SR-FBR-E99. The sequence continues at coordinate 441,325 of CAWHED010000001.1, read as the reverse complement.
CTCAGCCATCAGGTGGGCCGATGAATGCCAGAACGCGTGCTTTGCCTCAGGGTCATCCCACTTGTGCAATTTCAGTGTTGCGTCAGTGTCAATAGGGCGGGAGAGATCCCACAATTCACCGTTAACAGTTGCTGCATATACCTCAGCAGCCAGCCGCGGACTGACTGACACCGCCACGTCATAGCTGCTGACACCTTTCTGATACTCCCTGACAGAGCCGTCCGGGAATGTGATCCTGATCATTAAATACGAATTAAAATTAGTTTGCAAAGATAACGATTTTTTGCACGCTGATGTTCACCCTTTTTTGATGGATGATATTATCATCAGCTTTCCGGAATAGAATGGCACAGATTTTGGATTTGATATTACAGCACTAAAATACGGCAGTCATGAAAAGAATGATTTTTTTAACGGCAGTAGCAGCAATAATGCTCAGCTCATGTAACATACAGCCTGATGCTTATTTCTATACAGATAAGCTCACGGCTGAAATAGGTGAGGAAATCTACTTTACCAACGGCTCCCACAATGCCAACGATTTTGAATGGGACTTTGGTGACGGCACCTGGTCAGATGCCTTCGAGGTTGTCCATTCATATTCTGCATCTGGTACCTTCACGGTAGTCCTGAGCGCTTTCTCTTCGTCAGGCGACGTTGACAGAGCTTATGTTGAAATCGAGATCCTCTCACCCACAATGCTCGAGGTAGAAGTCCTTGAGTGGTATGACCAGTACCCCGTACAGGGTGCAAGCGTGATACTCTATCCAACAGAGGCTGACTGGGATAATGAGACCAACGCAATTGTTGAAGGCTTTACCAACTCGGCAGGTAAAGTGATATTCACCGACCTGGGACCGTACGTATACTATGTAGATGTCTGGCATGAAACACATAATAACTATACCCTCAGAAATGAGGACGTTGGCTTCATCAGGACCGACCAGCTTAATAAGAATGAGCTTAATCAGTTTGTCGCCTGGGTTGATTATACCGGAACCAAGGGTAGTGCTGTCCGCGACAGGAAACAGGTGATGCCTTTAAAGAACAGAACATTCTCTGCAACAAAAAAGAAGTAAATCTGCCAGAGTATAAAAATCAGATCAGCGATTACGGATGTGATAAAATTCGCTAAGTTTGTGTATTAACGAACCTAATCGAAAGAATCACTTGGATACAAAATTTGCACTTGGTGGAATAGACTACCTGATCATGGGGGTCTATTTCGTTTTTGTACTGGGTATCGGATGGGCCCTGAAAAAGTACATGAAGAATGCCTCGGCCTTTCTCGAGGCTGGCAGATCCATACCGGCATGGGTAGCAGGTCTCGCATTCATCTCTACCAACCTTGGTGCGCTTGAGGTGATGGGCATGACCGGCTCCGGATTAAAGTACGGTATGCACACCACTCATTTTTACCTGATAGGTGCAATTCCGGCTATGGTCTTCCTGGCTCTTTTCATGATGCGTTTTTATTACGGTTCCAAAGCCAGGTCAGTACCTGAATATCTGAAACTGCGTTTCAATGAAAAGACCAGGGGTCTCAACGCCATACTGTTTGCAGTAATGACTATCCTCGCTTCGGGTATTGCCATGTATGCGCTGGCCATCCTGCTTGAGAATGTGCTTGGGTGGAATTTCCTTGTCTCGCTTCTTGCATCGGCAGCCATAGTGCTTGCCTATACATATCTTGGCGGCCTCTCATCAGCTATTTATAACGAAGTACTGCAGTTCTTCATCATCATCATCGGCCTCCTGCCGATGGCAATTCTTGTTATGAAAGATGTGGGCGGGTGGCACGGAATGCAGGCCAGCCTGGCACCAATAGTTGAGGCCAGGGGATATGCTCCGGACACATGGACAACACATTGGAAATACACAGCCCACGCCTCCGATAATCCGTTTGGGGTTGCATGGTATGGCATTTTTGCAGGACTTGGATTTGTACTCGCTTTTGGCTACTGGTGCACGAACTTTCTGATCGTGCAGCGTGCCATGGCCGCCGAATCTATGACGGCGGCGCGTAAGGTTCCCCTCATCGGAGCCATACCCAAGATGTTCATACCGTTCCTTATCATCCTCCCCGGTGTTGCAGCACTTGTTCTGCTGAATGATCCGGCGAAAGGATTTGCCCTGCCGCTGAATGACGCCGGCCAGCCTATTTATGATTATACAATAATAATGCTCCTTAAACAGTACCTGCCGGCAGGTGTGCTTGGGCTTGGTGTTACTGCCCTCCTCGCATCGTTCATGTCAGGTATGGCAGGTAACGTATCTGCTTTTAATACTGTCTGGACTTATGATATTTACCAGAGTTATATCAGGCCTCTTACGGGCAATAAGGAGGCTGATGACAAACATTATCTGAAGGTCGGAAGGGTGGCTACTATACTTGGTGTGCTGGCCAGCATTGCTGCTGCCTTCATAGCGAGCAAGTTCGGTAACATCATGGACTTCCTCCAGGCTATCTTCTCGATGATTAACGCGCCTCTTTTTGCAGTGATCTTACTGGGAATGTTCTGGAAACGGTCTACAGGAAATGCAGCCTTCACCGGCCTGCTCGTGGGCTTCCTGATTGCCCTGGTCCATCACGGAATAACAGTGCCTGAGGGAGCTACAACACTCGTTAAGGGCGGATGGATCGCGCCGCTTTATACCTATCCTGTTGAGATGGCTCAGAATTTCTGGACAGCCATTTATGCGTTCTCTGCGGCAGCATTGCTTACAGTGGTTATTTCGCTTATGTCAAAGAATCCAAAAACTGAGGAAGAGCTTAACGGCCTCGTCTATTCAATGACCCCCAGGCTTGACGACAGCGGAGTACTATGGTACAAGAGACCATGGTTCCTTGCTGTGATCGTCGGCGTTATGTTTTTTGGTCTCACAATATTGTTTTGGTAACTTAAAATATTGATAACATGATAGATATAAGGTTTCCATTAGGACTGATGTTTTCAATATTCGGGGTGATACTGACCATTTATGGTCTGGCCACGATAGGCCATCATGCGATGTATGCAAGTTCGCTGGGCGTGAATGTCAACCTGATATCAGGGATCTGTACTTTGATATTTGGTCTTGTAATGCTCTTTTTCTCTGATCCTGTACGGAGCAGAATGAAGAAGAAAAAATGACTGGTATATAAAAAAAGTTGCGGAAGCAGCTTTTTTTTATTTGCGATTTGCGATTAAAAAAAAATTCTAAATCGAAAATCGAAAATCGAAAATCGAAAATCCCCGGACCTTCTTCGTGTCTTTTACAGCTTGTCTGAGAATACCGATTGCGGGAGTGCCCGCAGGTTGTATCTTGAAGCCATAACTTCGCCGTAGGCTCCGGCAGAACGTATTGCTATCAGGTCACCGCGCCGGGTCTCAGGGAGCTCAATAAACCTGGCAAAGGTATCAGCTGTCTCACAGACGGGGCCTGCAACCGTATACTTTTTCTCCGTCAGTGATGAGGTCAGATTATCTATACGATGATATGCATGGTACAGTGCAGGCCTAAGCAGATCAGTCATGCCTGCATCAAGGATCACGAATGTCTCGGTTGCACCCTCCTTTACAAACAGGACCCTTGAGATTAGTGAACCGCATCCGGCTGTCAGTGAACGGCCCAGCTCAAAAGATATGGTACTTTTTATCTTTTTATCGAGATGGTCGCGGAAAATGTTGAAGTAATCGGCAAATGCAGGCAGCTGGTCCGGCTCTGAATAGTTTATTCCCAGTCCCCCGCCCACATTGATGTCGGTAGGCTCAAGTCCCCTGTCAGTAAACCAGTAATAGAGTTCATTCACCCTTGTACAGAGATTCCGGTAAACATGCATGTCAGTGATCTGTGACCCGATATGAAAATGAATGCCGCTGAAAGTAACATTCTTTAAATGCAGCAGGAGCGATATCACCTTATCCAGTTCGGTAATCCTGATTCCGAATTTGTTCTCATCAGTCCCGGTAGTGATATACCATATTGTATGGGCTTCTATATTTGGATTGATGCGCAGGGCTACTCTGGCATTCATGCCCATCCGGCCTGCTATTCCGTTTATGACTTCCAGCTCTTCCAGAGACTCGCAGTTAAAGCATTGTATTCCGAGTTTGAGCCCTGTTTCTATCTCACGATCGCTCTTGCCTACTCCTGCAAAAACGGTTGCACTTGCCGGAAAGCCGCAGCTTACTACATGTTCAATCTCATTTCCGCTCACGCAGTCGGCCCCGAAACCGAACTCTGCAATGGTTTTCATTATTACGGGGTTGAAGTTGGCTTTCACTGCATAGTGCACCTTAAAGCCTCTTTCGGCTGCCTCCCTGGAAGCGACGGAGAGTGTTTCGCGCAACACAGCAGTATCATAATAATAAAAGGGTGTGCCGTGAGCCTTCAGCTGCCTTATAATCTCTTCTGTAAATATCATGTTTCAGGAAATAGTTTTGAACTCAGCGACCGCAGCGCTACCGTCTTGTCGCTTGAATTTATGAGTATTGACACACTGTTTTCGCTGCCTCCGTAGGATATCATCTTTACCGGGATTTCATTCAGTGCCTCGAATATTTCAGGTGCGGAACCAACCCTTCCGGGGCGGAAATCGCCGACAACACATATTATTGTCTGTTCTCTCTCAACCTCCACAATACCTATTGACCCCAGCGACTTCACTATGTCTTCCAGGCTGGTGGGGTCATCAATGGTAAGGGAAAGTGATACTTCCGAAGTGGTAATCATATCAATGGGTGTTTTATAGGCCTCAAAGACCTCAAAGATCCTTCTCATGAAACCGTATGCCATGAGCATGCGGTCAGAGCGTATCCTAAGCACTGTGATACCGTCTTTTGCCGCCACCGCTTTGTAGTCTTCGGGTATCGATGCCGAAGTAACAAGCGTTCCTTCATCAGACGGTTCCATTGTATTTTTGAGCCTGACAGGGATATTTTTCATCCTTGCCGGGTTGACACTTGAGGGGTGAAGTATCTTGGCGCCGAAGTATGCAAGCTCTGCTGCTTCGTCAAAAGAGAGACTCCTTATGACACGGGTATTCTCAACATACCTGGGATCATTATTATGGAAGCCGCTGATATCGGTCCATATCTGGACCTCTTCGGCTCCCAGCGCAGCCCCGATTATGGTAGCGCTGTAGTCACTGCCGCCCCTGCGCAGGTTGTCTGTCTCTCCGAACACGTTCCTGCAGATGAAGCCCTGGGTAATGATGATCTTCTCATCATTTACTGCTGCCAGCTCCCGTTTAAGGTTCTCACGGATATAGAAATAGTCAGGCTCGCCGTCCTTATCTATGCGCATGAAGTTCAGGGCCGGTACAAGCACAGACGGGATGCCTGTCTCTGAAAGAAGAAAGTAAAGGAAAGCTGTTGAAAGAAGCTCTCCGCGCGCCAGTATACGTTTCTCATTGTGCCTGCTGTATTCCCTTGAAAAAAGACTTTCGATGTATAAAAAATGCTCATCAGCAAGATCATGTGCCTTTAAAGACCATGTTTCCGATGCATATAGAGTATCAGCCACTTCATGATACTGTTTCCGCATCGCTTCACACTTCTTCTTTGCTTCATCTTTTTTCCCGTCAGAAAAAAGCGCCGACATCTCTGCAAGTGCATTTGTGGTGCCAGCCATGGCAGATAGTACAACGACCTTGGTTGTCTCGTCATTTATAAGCGGAATCAATGCCCTGAAACGCTCCGCAGTACCGACTGAAGTACCCCCGAACTTATATACTTTCATTTTCTGTCAACGTCATCAATATCCGGCATTTCCTTTTTCGCCGGGTTCAAATATATATAAAAGTGATGCTCATGATTAATTATTCTATCTCTTTTATCCAAAGAAGGTAATTGTTAAAAAAAATCTTTATTTTTGCACCCGCTATTTAAGAGAAAAGACAAAAGGCACAAACTTTAAGCCCGCCCAGATGGCGAAATTGGTAGACGCGCTAGTTTCAGGGACTAGTGTCAGCAATGATGTGCAGGTTCGAGTCCTGTTCTGGGCACCACCAAAAGCGCTGAGCGCAGAGCAAAAAGCATAGGGCAAAAGAAATTTCAGCTCTGTGCTTAATGCCCTGAACCCTGAGCCAAATCGCCCAGATGGTGAAATTGGTAGACACGCCAGCTTGAGGGGCTGGTGCCGGTTACGGTGTGCAAGTTCGAGTTCTTGTTCTGGGCACAAAAAGAGGGCGTCCCATTTTCTAATTTGAGACACCCTCTTTTTTATTTGTGATTTGCGATGAGCTGTTTCAAGCGGTTCTCATTCGCAATTCATCGTATAATTGCATCATACGCTGCCTGCAATATATGGCCGCGGATCAACAAATCAGAAAGCTTGTTGTTATTACGTGTCGGATAAACCCGGTTACTGAGAAAAACATAAGTAAGCTCAGATTCAGGATCAACCCATACAAATGTCCCTGTAAAACCCGAATGCCCGAAGCTTGACGGTGAAGCTGAAGGACAAGGGTAGATCTCCTCAGGGGGTATGGTATCATTAGGCAGCGAAGGCTTGTCAAATCCCAATCCGCGCCTGTTCTCATTTTCGGGATACTGAACCCTCGTATATTCTTTCAGGACCACCTGACTTAGTACTCTCACACCACCGTATTCGCCACCTCTTCGATACATCTCAAAAAGCTTCAGCAGGTCATTGCCTGTTGCGAAAAGCCCGGCATGACCTGAGACACCTCCAAGCATGGCGGTGCCTTCATCATGTACCGTGCCCCTTAACAGTTGCTTCCTGAAAAGTGAATCATATTCGGTCGGAACAATCCTGTCTTTCGGGTATTTTTCAAGGGGATTGTAGGTGATATTGAATGCCCCTATCGGACGATAAATATTCTGCGGAGCAAACTTGTCAATCGTCGAATCAGTCAGGCTCTCAATTATTTCAGCCGACAGAATAAATGCAAGGTCAGAATAAACATACTTATGTGTGCCTGTTTCACTGTCGCGTATCTCCCTGAACATTTCTTTCAGATAATGCCTGTTCATATACATTGAGTCGGTCACCGGCAAGGCGAATTTCCTGTTGTGGAAGTCGTTGAAGATACCGCTTTTAAATGTACTGTCCTCTTTTAGAGTATTCTTCCAGAACGGTATCCATGATTTTAGTCCCGCCTGGTGGGCAAGTATCTCGCGCATCACCATATCCCCCTTATCAGAGAACCTGTACCAGGGAAGATAATACCCAAGTGTCCTGTCAGGATTAAACAGCCCACGGTCGTTGAGAACCATCAGTGACGGAGTGCCGGCTGACACTTTGGTTACAGAGGCAAGGTCCCACAGGTCATTTTCATTGACAGCTTCGGTGCTGTCGAAGAGATGAAACCCGTAGCACTTGTTAAGGATAACAATCCCTTTACGTGCAATGAGGACCTGACATCCAGGGTATGCGAGAGAATCTAAACCTGATTTTACGATCGAGTCCACTTTGCTGTTCAGTATCACTGATGAGAGGCCTGCATTTTCGGGGAAACCGTACTGAAGCCTGAGACTGCCCGGGGTTTTGATGCCGTATCCTTCATGGTAGCCGGCATTAATCGTAACAGGAAGCCTGCCCGATGCTCCCAGGGCACCGAAAATTACCTGTACGGATACCTGGTGGGTGTACTTGTTATCCTGATAGGCTATAAGCATAGCTGATGGCCTTACCTTAAGTTCCAGGTTTGCCACTCCGTAGGGATTGCCAAACCACAAAATCACTGACCTGTCCAGCTCCGCCAGCCGGCTGACAACGTTACGCAGCGGCTGGGTCACACCGTAGGAGGAAGAGGGTTTTTGGGCAAGTCCGCAGATCCCCGCAATGACGATATCATAATCCCTGAGCTTTGAAAAGACATATTCGGCCGCCTGTTCATTCTCCGGGTCAATATAAAAGTGATCAGCATTCGTATACCTGTCCGTCATTCGCTGAAATTCGGTCATAGCCAGCCTGTTGACTGCCACAGTAGCTATTCTGACCTTGTCAAGCCGCCCGACAGGTATCAGGTTATCCTTGTTTTCAATCAGAGTCATTGCGCCTGCATAGAGATCCCTTATCAGAGCAGGGTTGGCAGACGAAGGGATTTTAAGTGCTTTGCCGGAGGAAGAATGATCAGTCCTGTTTGCTTCTGAAAGCCACAGTTTTGCCGCGAGCACTTTTTCACATCTTGATCTTATCTCATCGACCCCAATCTCATTCCTTTCCACCCTGAGGGCAATCTCAGCTATTGCCTTTAACGGATCAGTGGAATACTCAATAACATCATTCCCGGCTTTGAGCGCTTCTGCGTCAGCTATACCTGACGGATAGGTCAGGGTAGCTCCGGCCATATTCATTGCATCGGTAAGTACCAGGCCTTTGTAACCGATTTCTTCTTTAAGCAACCCGGTAATAACTTTCCGCGAGAAGGTAGAGGGCAGGCGTGGCGTGGCATCCAGCCCGGGCACATTGATATGAGCGCTCATAACGGAACCTATTCCTTCTTCTGAAAGGCGTCTGAAAGGGACAAGCTCCACGGCGTTGAACCGCTGGCGGTTACCTGTAATGACAGGGAGACCTGTGTGGGAATCAACGTCAGTGTCACCATGACCCGGAAAATGCTTGGCACAGGCCATGACGCCGTTGTCCTGCATTCCACTCATATACATTACCGCCTTTTCAGCGACTTTTTTGGGATCCTCACCAAATGAACGGTAATTTATTACCGGGTTGAGAGGATTGTTATTGACGTCAGCCACGGGTGCCAGGTTAAGGTCTACGCCTATTTCACGGCACTGCCATGCTATTGCTGCTCCCATCCTGTAAATGAGTGAGTTATCCTGAAGGGCTCCGAGGGTCATCTGGTAAGGAAAATCTTCGACATCCTTCAATCGCATTCCTGTTCCCCACTCGGCATCCTGGGCAATTATAAGAGGTATTCCTGAGACGGAATCGAGACGCCTGGTGAAATCGATCTGCGCCGCAGAAGTACCCTCGAAGAAAATCACACCGCCGATGCCATATTTTACGACAAGTTCCTCCACCTGCCTGAAATTATCTTCGGCGTCGCCAGCCCAGGCAGGCACCCAGATGAGCTGGGCAATCATCTCCCTGACAGTCATGGTGTTGATTATGCTATCAACCCTTCTGTCTTCAAGATACCGCAACCAGGGTACAGGATCCTCAATGGCGTCAACCCTTTTAAGGGGAAGTGAAAACATGATCAGGAACAGCAGCAGTGACAGGTAAGTTTTATTCATGGGTTATAATGGCTTTTGAAATCGATCAAAAATAGCATTTTTCTTTGTTATTATTTTCCATTGTGATTACGGCCAAATTGCTATTTTTACGATATTAAAAAACAAGCTATGGCAGTTTCAAAGACATCCGCAAAGAACGGCAAGAGCGCATCAGGCAGGCTGATGTCGTTAGATGTATTCAGAGGCATGACGGTAGCCTTCATGATAATTGTGAATACTCCGGGCACCTGGAGTCACGTATTTGCTCCTCTCAGGCATGCCCCATGGCATGGATGCACCCCTACAGACCTGGTCTTCCCTTCTTTTCTTTTTATCTCGGGAGTGGCTATGTGGTATTCACTGCGCAAATACAATTTTGAGTTTTCAGGCCCGGCGCTGTTCCGTATCCTGAGAAGGGTGGCTCTGATATTTCTCGTTGGGCTTTTTCTCAACATTTTCCCCCGTTTTGCCCGTGATTATGACACCTTGCGTATAATGGGAGTGCTTCAGAGAATTGCCCTGGCATGGGGCCTGGGAGCGATAGTTGTATTGATGGTTAAACGCAATTATGTCTGGATTGCCACAATTGTATTGCTATTTGGCTATTGGGCGCTTATGTATTTCTTCGGCGGGAGCGACCCGTACTCGCTCGAGGGAAACTTCGCCCGCCAGGTTGATATAAAAATCCTGGGAGAGAAACATCTTTATGGGGGGTTTGGAGTTCCGTTTGATCCCGAAGGACTGCTGAGCACCATCCCTGCTGTGGCTACGGTGCTTCTCGGCTTCATGGCCGGTAATCTGATAAGCAGCCTTGGCACATCGTGGAAAACCGTCGGCTGGCTTGCTCTTACCGGCGCTGTACTGATAGGAGCAGGACTGCTCTGGGGGCAGTATTTCCCGATCAACAAACCGATCTGGACCAGCTCATATGTCCTTTATGCAGGAGGAATTGGAATGATGATACTGGCGCTGTTGTTCATGATCGTTGATATATGGGGGCTCAGGGGATGGACAGGCTTCTTCAACACCTTCGGTACCAATGCACTCTTTACATACGTGCTTGCCGGAATATGGACAAAGACCATGCTTAGTATCAAAATAGGTGAGGTCACGCTTTATAACTGGATATTCACTCATATCTGCAGTCCGCTCTTTGAAAACCAGAAGCTTGCCAGCCTCCTGTTCGCGATAATACAGGTTACTATTATCTGGGCCTTCGGCTATATATTGTATCGCAGGAAGATAATCATCCGGCTGTGAGATGGACATAAGAACAACTGTTGAACAAGCCTTTCTGAAATGGAGAGGTACCCCGCCCGGTATAATAACACGACTGCCTCAGTCAGGCTCTGACAGGGTATATTTCAGGTTGTTGTACGGTGATGAACATGTCATCGGAGCCTATAACCCCAGCCGTGAGGAGAACGATGCCTTCGTTGGCTTTTCAAATCATTTCAGATCAAAGGGATTGCCGGTACCTGAGATCTACGTTTATTTTCCTGAAGAAAAGGTCTATTTCCTTGAAGATCTCGGCGATTCCAATCTTTTTACATGGCTGGCACAACGTACTGATGAAGAACGGTTTAACCACGAGACAGAGGCACTCTTTCTGACAGTTGCTTCTGACCTCGTACGCATACAGACTGAAGGAATCAGGGGACTTGACCTTTCATTGTGTTATCCGCACCGCAGCTTTGACAGGCAGAGTATGGTCTGGGACATGAATTATTATAAGTATATGTTCCTGAAGCTCATTGGCGCACCATTTAATGAGATCAAGCTTGAGCACGATTTTGAGGTGCTGACCCAGTTTTTGCTGGATGCCGGGCAGGAATATTTCCTCTTCCGCGATTTCCAGACAGCCAATATTATGATCAGGGATGGCAAGCCATGGTATATTGACTACCAGGGAGGCAGGCTCGGAGCGCCACAGTATGACATTGCCTCACTGGTCTATGACGCCAAGGCATATATTCCCGCCGGTATCAGGAATAAGACACTCGGGCGCCACCTTGATCTCTTTGCTGCCGCAACCGGCAAGTCAAGGGAATCACTTTCAAAATATTCCGTTGCCTTTACACTGATAAGACTGATGCAGGCTCTCGGCGCATTTGGCTTCAGAGGTCTTCATGAGAATAAACCGACATTTACCGAGAGCATTGTCCCTGCCGTTGAATTGATGAACGAACTACTGGCCGGGGAGCAGGTAGAAATTGATCTTCCGGAACTGAAAAAAGCCTGCGAGGCGGTTCCGCTGCAGAGAAAATACCGTATTCTCTCTCACTATAAGGAGTTGGTGAAAATAAATATAGAGAGCTTCTCCTATGTCAAAGGGAGAACCCTTAGTTATGATACTGGCAGTGGCTTTGTATTTGACTGTCGCGGACTGCGCAATCCGGTTCTTGAATCAGATCTCAGGGACCTTACCGGTCTGGATCCTGAGGTGATTGAGTTCTTCGGTAATGATGACGAGGCAGTTGCCTTTGTTGGTGATTGCTCCAACATCATTCGCAATACATTGCCTATGTTGAGAAGAAAGGGCATCCTTGAGATAAATATAGCTTTTGGTTGCGTTGGTGGAATCCATCGTTCAGTATGGTGCGCCACCCGGGTAGCATCGATGCTTTCAGCCATGCCGGGAGCGACAGTAACGGTTAACCATTCCGGGCTGGGCTTATGAAAGCCATGATTTTCGCTGCAGGTCTCGGCACACGACTGGGTGAGCTGAGCAGGGAGAGACCAAAGGCTCTTGTGGATGTGAACGGTAAGACAGCCCTGCGCCTTGCTGCCGGGAAACTTGTTTCAGAAGGCTTTGATGATCTGATAATCAACATTCATCATCATCCTGCACTTATGACTGAGGAGATAGAAAAACTCCGCAGCGACGGTTTTATGATTACTGTCTCAGATGAAACAGATGAGCTTCTTGACACCGGCGGGGGTCTTCTCAGGGCACGCCAGTTCTTCAAAGACAAACCGTTTGTTTGCTATAATGCAGATATCTTCACCGACCTGGATATCAGTGATATGTATGTGCAACATCTTACATCCGGTGCCCTGGCGACACTGGCCACCAGGCACCGGCCGGGTAGCAGGTTTCTGCTGGTCGATAAAAGCGGAAGAGTACGGGGTTGGCGGAACGTAACAACAAAAGAAGAAATAATCACTGTTGAAAGTAACAGAGGAACTCGATGAGACCGGTTTCTCCGGGGTACAGGTGATATCACCTGAAGTGTTCGATAAGATGCCTGCCGGAATTTATTCTCTTACATCACTTTATCTTATGCTCGCCAGAGAATACAAAATTATGACCTACCCCCATGATGAAGGTTACTGGTTTGACTGCGGCACTCCGGCCAACCTTGAGAAGATAAGGAATTATCTTGGCAGTCACAACTAATATCAGTTCCTCCAGAATGCTCTTGTGAACAGGGCCAGCCTGAAGCTGGAGATTACATCCATTTCTTTCTCCTGATCAAGAGCACCCCGATTGTTGCCAGAATAGCTGACCCTCCCAGAATGAACCAAAATGCGTTTATGCTGTTTTCCAGCCTGTTGGGGACATTCATACCGTAAATACTGGCTACAAGTGTCGGGATCATCAGAATGATGGTGATGATGGTGAGTGATTTCATCACAATGTTGAGGTTATTTGAGATGACTGAAGCGAAGGCATCCATCATGCCGCTCTGGATATCGCTGTAAATCTTTGCCATCTCGATGGCCTGCCTGTTCTCAATGGTAGCTTCATCAAGGAGATCGGCCGAGAACTCATAATCACGTATCCACTTTGAATTCTTCAGCTTTAGCATCATCATCTCGTTCGATCTCAGCGAGGTCGTGAAATAGACAAGGCACTTTTCCATCTTCAGGAGCCTGTGCAACTCCTGGTTACGGGTAGATTTTTCCAGATCCTGTTCTATCATGCCGGTCTGGTTGTTTATCTGCTTCAGATACCTGTGGTAGAACATCGTTGTCCTCAGGAAGAGATGAAGAATCAGATCGATCTTGTTCTCAATCGTTATACCCTTACCACTACGGCTGAAAAAATCGTCAAGAACCTCATTATTCCTGTGACAGATGATCACGAGGTTATCTTTTTCAAGTACTATCCCGAGTGGTATGGTTGTGAACGGAAAACCGTTTGACTGATTCTGATAGGGAATACGGTAGATCATCAGCAGGATATCGTCCTCAATCTCCATCCTCGACCTCTCGTCAACGTCAAGTATATCAGCAAGAAAATCATCAGGCACCCTGAGAGTGGATTTAAGTATTCCTATCTCCGAAGGTGTAGGATCGGTAACGTTGACAATGCAGCCCTTTTCAAATGTGTTTAACGGAAGGAGACCGTTCGGGATCATCTGCCAGTAAGTAATCATTATAATACCTCCTCTTTTTAGTTCCACGGAGGTACCTGTTGCCAGATTACCTCAGCAGAAAGAATTTAAAATAGCAGCTCGCGTGATAATCGTCCATAAAAGACAACAAAATTGATATGCCGCAAAAATATAACTTTTAATAGATACCGCATCTCAGGTCAGAAAAAAATGTCTTAAAAAAATTAACTTTGCGCATATCCTTTAATCAAAAAAATGGGAAAAGTGTTAGTTATAGGCGCGGGAGGCGTTGGAACAGTAGTGGTTAACACGATGGCACGGCTCCCTGAAGTTTTTGATGAGATCATGCTGGCAAGCCGCACCAAATCAAAGTGTGACACCATTGCTGAACGCATCGGGAAGAACCGGGTGCAGACAGCACAGGTTGACGCCGACAATGTACCTGAACTGACTGATCTGATCAGATCATACAAACCTGATCTTATTGTAAATGTAGCTTTGCCTTACCAGGACCTGCATATTATGGATGCATGTCTTGCAGCTGGGGTTGCATATCTTGATACTGCAAACTATGAGCCACCAGAGGAAGCCAAATACGCGTATTCATGGCAATGGGCATATAATGACCGGTTCCGTGAAGCGGGACTGACTGCCATCCTTGGTTGCGGCTTTGACCCCGGAGTTACCAGCGTCTTCACTGCTCATGCTGCCAAACATCACTTCAGCGAAATACATTATCTTGATATAGTAGACTGCAATGCCGGCGATCACGGAAAGCCTTTCGCTACCAACTTCAATCCTGAGATCAACATCCGGGAAGTGACCCAGAAGGGCAAATACTGGGATGATGGCAAGTGGGTGACAACGGAGCCGCACGAGATACACAAACCCCTTACATACCCGGGGATAGGTCCCAAAGAATCTTACCTTATCTATCATGAGGAACTGGAGTCGCTTGTAAAAAACTTCCCATCCATAAGACGGGCCCGTTTCTGGATGACCTTCGGCCAGGAATACCTGACCCACCTGAGAGTGATACAGAATATCGGTATGGCCCGGATAGACCCCGTGATGTATAATGGTATTGAAATAATCCCCATTCAGTTCCTTAAGACTGTGCTGCCCAACCCCGGGGATCTTGGCGAGAACTATAAAGGCTGGACCTCCATCGGATGCCGCATCAAAGGCATAACAAAGGAAGGCACTGAAAGGACATACTATATCTGGAACAATTGCAGTCACGAAGAAGCATACAGGGAGACCGGTACTCAGGCAGTGAGTTTTACCACGGGAGTGCCGGCAGCCATAGGTGCTATGATGTACATAAACGGACTATGGAAGAACCCGGGTGTGTGGAACGTGGAGCAGTTTGACCCCGACCCGTTCATGACGGAGCTCAACAAACTCGGTCTTCCGTGGCATGAGAAATTCGATATTGATCTCGAATTGTGATATGATTGATTACCAGAGTATTCCGTCACCATGCTATGTTATCGACGAAGAGCGGCTCCGCCGCAACCTGGAGTTGATAAGAAACGTGTCACAGGCTTCAGGAGCAGAGATAATCCTTGCTTTCAAGGGCTTTGCCATGTGGTCTGTCTTCCCAGTGGTACGCGAATATATTTCGGGGGCAGCAGCAAGCTCTATCCATGAAGCCCGGCTCTGCTTTGAGGAGATGGGCGTGCCGGCGCACACATACGCTCCTGCTTTCCGTAGTGAAGAGTTCGGTATGATACTACGTTACAGCTCGCACGTTACTTTCAACTCGCTGGCACAGTATGAGAAATTCGCACCCGTGCTGAAGCAGGAGGGGAAACATGTCTCCGCCGGTCTGCGGATAAACCCGCAGTATTCAGAGATTGCTCAGGGTATTTACAATCCGTGTTCACCCGGCTCACGCCTGGGTGTAACTGCAACCGAACTGGAAAAAGGATTGCCGCAGGGAGTGGAGGGACTGCATTTTCATGTACTCTTTGAGTCTGATTCCTTTGTTCTGGAGAAAGTCCTGGAAGTGATTGAAACTAAATTCGGACACCTCCTGCCCGCGATTAAGTGGCTGAATATGGGAGGCGGACACCTGATGACACGAAAGGGCTATGACACGGAACACCTGATAAACCTGCTGCGCAGGTTCAGGGAGAAGCACGGCATACATATCATCCTTGAACCCGGGAGCGCCTTTGCCTGGGAGACGGGTGAACTGGTGGCTACGGTAGAGGATATCGTAGTGCGTGACGGTATCAGCACTGCAATCCTTGATGTATCATTCACAGCTCACATGCCTGACTGCCTTGAAATGCCCTATAAACCTGTCATAATGGGTGCTTTTGAACCTGTAGAAGGGAAGCCGACCTACCGTATGGGAGGCAACTCATGCCTTTCAGGCGATTTCATGGGCGACTGGTCGTTCCACCGCGAGCTGAAGAGAGGTGACAGGATAGTCTTCTGGGACATGATCCACTACACCATGGTAAAGACAACCACCTTCAACGGTGTGCCTCATCCTTCAATAGGTATCTGGACAGCGGATCAGAAATTCAGACTCGTAAGGGAGTTTGCATACGAGGATTACCGCAACAGGTTATCCTGACCGGGAACGGGGCCTGCAAACAAAAACCGTCCGTACAAGACCGCATACCGGCCTTTGACGGTCCGGAGCATAAAAAAAACAAGCGGAGCGATCCGCTTGTTCTCTTATATTATGTCAGAATCCTTTCTAGAAGGCATACCCGACAGCAAGGGTTGCGCTGGGTAAAAATCCACTGCAATACTCAACGTCATTGTCACCTCCCTGACAAAAGTGTACATGGGCCCGATACCGAGATCAAGCACAAAACCACTTTCCCATGCCCACTGATAGCCTAATTCGGCTCCGATGCCGAAGGTGTTTGCACTTACCATAACATCGTTATCGTCTGCTACGCTGCCAAAGGAAAATGCTGCCTGGGGATTGACGTAAAATCCGCTCGGCACTGGCTTTTTGACATGGGTGATATAATAGCGATAACCAAGACCAACTCCGCCCAGGTTCACTTTGATACCAAGAAATTTGTACATATACTGCCCCCTGATCAGAATGGAGGAACTCGAACCTATACCCTCTCATAAGTGGCATTGAAGTTTCCGAATGCTAACCCCAGGGGGTTGGTTTTAATTACATTGCTCTGTGCATGCAGGCCAAGAGCAAAAACAATGAGAGCCAGGGAAATGATTAGTTTTTTCATGAGCATTTAATTATTTGGTTATAAGTAATAACAAATATAGGTTAAACGTATATTATGGAAAAAAGTTTTTCGGTCGGATTTTTTAAAAAAATCATTAAAGATCTGAGGTGTGTACACCGGCTATCTGACTTACGCAGCACATTTTGCTCGGTCAGGCCCCTGTATTTGGCCAGCCAATCGCAGATTCTCATTCATGGATAGCACCTGACCCCAGCAGCTCGTCGCCGTCATACCAGGCTGCGAACTGTCCCGGGGTTATGCCTCGCTGTTGTTTGTCGAAGATGACATAGTAACCCTCCTCACAGGCGAAGAGACGCGCCCGCTGCAAGGGCTGCCGGTACCTTATCCTGACGAGGTAATCACGTACCTCACCCACGCCCATAGCCAGGTCAGGTCTTATCCAGTGCACTTCTGCTGCCCTGATTAACAGGCCTTTGCGGTGAAGTCCGCTGTGCGACTGTCCCTCACCGACATATACAATATTACTTTCAGTGTCTGTGCTGAGGACAAAGAGAGGCTCTTTGTACCCTCCGAGGTTCAGTCCCTTGCGCTGACCGACGGTGTAGAAGTGTGCCCCGTTATGTTTACCTGCGGTCAGACCGTCGCCCTGATCCATCTCATGCGGGGCGGCCATGTCAGCCAGCACGGAGGCCGGTGTGTCCTCCCCGGGCAGACCATCGGGCCACATCCTGAAATATTGGTCCGGTGGTATGATGATAATCCTCCCTTTTTTTGCCTCAAGCTTCTGCTGGAGGAAGACCGGCAGGTCAACCTTGCCTACGAAGCAGATACCCTGCGAATCCTTGCGGTCAGCGGTAGCAAGGCCAAGATCAACGGCTATCTTTCTTACCTCGGGCTTGGTCAGCGCACCAAGCGGAAACAGAACGTTTTCAAGCTGGTTCTGACTTACCTGGCACAGGAAATAACTCTGATCCTTGTTGCGGTCGACACCTGCCAGAAGCCTTGTGATGCGTCTGCCGGCGATATCGATCACCTCCGCACGGCAGTAATGACCTGTGGCAATATGATCAGCGCCGTCCTTAAGCGCCTCGCTCACAAAAGAATCAAACTTTATCTCTCGGTTACAGAGCACATCAGGATTGGGAGTGCGGCCGCGGGCATACTCGCTGAACATGTAATCAACGACCCTGGTACGGTACTCGACGCTGAGATCGACGGTACGAAGCTTTATCTGCAGCTTCTTTGCCACCATTTCAGCATAGGTAACGTCCTCGTCAAAGGGACAATCACCTTTCAGAAGTCCGCGGCTGTCATGCCAGTTGATCATGAAGATCCCCTCAACCTCATAGCCCTGTTCCTTCAGGAGCCATGCGGCCACGCTGGAGTCAACCCCTCCCGAGAGACCAACAATAACCTTCTTTTTCACGCCCCAAAGGTAGCTCTTAACTCAATATGTTGAAAACTCCTTCACCTGACGGATCAGATATGACTTATTTTTTACTATTTTTCAGAATATGGGTGGTCCGGGTAAGTTATTGAGATACAGTGCATCGGCGGGGTCAGGCAAGACCCATGCGCTTACAGGCTTTTATCTTTCCCGCGTACTCACTGACCCGGGGGCCTACCGCCGCATCCTTGCGGTGACATTCACAAACAGTGCAGCTGCTGAGATGAAAAGCCGGATCCTCTCACGGCTCGGTACCCTGGGTTCCGATAAAGCCGGTGATGAAGTCTGAGAGGAAAGAGTTTGTTACCTATCTGTGCAAAAACTTCCCCGATCTGTATAAAGATCCAGTGCAGGCGATGCTGACAGTCAGGAAGAACGCCCCCCTGGCTCTGAAGAATATACTTCAGGATTATTCCCGCTTCACCGTCGGCACCATCGATTCATTCTTCCAGAGAGTGATACGAGCCTTTGCACGTGAAATTGAAGTTCCCGCAGGCTATGAAATAGAACTCGAACACGAAGGCCTTTTGTCAGATGCCGTCGACGAACTTCTGTCAGAGGTAGCTACCGACCCCAGGCTGAGGAGATGGATCTCATCATACGTCGCTTCACGACTCGATGACAACAAAGGCTGGGATGTGCGCCGCGAGATAATGGAGGTGGCTGAACAGATATTCGGCGAGAATTTCAGGCAGCTGAGTCCGGCCGACAAAAAAGCGATCAGCAATTATGAGATACTGAACGATTATACAGAAAAGATATTCAGGATAAAGAAAGGTTTTGAATCTGAACTCAGATCGCTGGCAGCAAGGGGAGTGGCTATTTACGAGGATTGCGGGCTGACCCCTGACGACTTCCTCTCCAGGAGCAAAGGTGGTGTGGGTGAGATGCTCAGGAGATATGCAGACGGGGTTACAAAAGCCCCCAACAGCGCCTGGCAGAAAGCAGCAGTTGAAGACAAATATTTATCGGCCGGAGCGCCGCAGCATGTGGTAAA
The DNA here is from genome assembly GCA_963828395.1 of uncultured Bacteroidales bacterium. Lineage (GTDB taxonomy): Bacteria > Bacteroidota > Bacteroidia > Bacteroidales > VadinHA17 > SR-FBR-E99. The sequence continues at coordinate 422,168 of CAWHED010000001.1, read as the reverse complement.
GGCTCTCCAGGAAGCACTGGGCAAAGGTCTCGGTGATGTCATTACTGCCATCTCATCGATGTTTGAGAAGAGATACCCGCTCTACGTCTCTGCTGTTGTGCAGATTAGAACCATTCATATAATGGGTATTCTGGGAGCAATCAGCGAAAGGGTTCGCACCATGGCACAGGATGAAAACATCTTCCTTCTTTCCGACTCAGGCGAGCTGATAAACAGGCTGATATCCGATGATGATACTCCTTTTATCTATGAGAAGATCGGCACAGCCTATGATCATTATGTGATAGACGAGTTTCAGGACACCTCACAGATACAATGGAATAATTTCAGGCCTCTGATCTCAGAGACCCTTGCACGTGGAAAGGACAATCTTGTGGTAGGTGATGTCAAGCAGTCGATCTACCGCTGGCGCAACAGCGACTGGCGTATAATTCATTCGGAGGTAAACCGTACTTTCGGCAATGAGACAGTGAGGACAATACCCCTGAGCAATAACTATCGCAGCCGGAAAAACATCATCAAATTCAATAACCTGATGTTTGCACCGGCAGCAATCCCGGCCATTTGTGATTCGAAGCTGAATTTTGACAGACTGAGGATCAGTGATATATACAGCGGTTCTGTTCAGGAAGGAACTGATGGGAAACCGGGAGGGTTTGTAAAAGTATCACTGTACAGAAAATCAGAAGATGAAGGATGGAGGGCCATGGTACTGAATGATATTCCCTCTATGGTAGAAGCGCTTCAGGATCATGGTTACAAGGCTAATGACATAATGTTCCTCTGTCGCACCAACGAAGAGGGCAAGAGCATTATCAGCACCCTTCTTGAACACAGTGCTTCATGTCCGCCCGGGAAACTTGCCAGGTACAATTTTGAAGTGACCTCGGGTGAATCACTTTATCTTGAACGCAATCCGGCAGTTACACTGCTGCTCTCATGCCTCCGCTACCTGGTGGATCCGGGCAGCCGGATAAACAGGAGCCTAATGGTCAGGTCATTCATACTGGCAACTGACGGTAAAGAAGAGCTGATATATGCTGCTGACAATAAGGTAATTACTAACAATCCATTGCCGGAAGGGTGGGAGGAAGCCCTTGTCAGGTTCAGGAACGCATCGTTGTTCAGCGCCACTGAAAACATGATCCGTTACTTCAATCTTGGCAGTCACAGGGAGAATGTGGCATACCTGAGCTCCTTTCAGGATCTTGTCCTGCAATATTCAGGCAGGTACAGCTCGGATATCTCATCCTTTGTATCATGGTGGGAGACTGACGGTTATAAGAGCACGCTCGGTCAGTCGGACTGCCAGGAGGCAATGCGTGTGATGACCGTTCATAAGGCAAAGGGTCTCCAGAGCAGTGTGGTGATCATACCGTTTGTATCGTGGGACTTTTCGAAGCGCGGTTACAGCCGTCCTCTGTTATGGGTCTCGGATGTGCCTGATGCTTTTGCCCCTATGCCTGTTGTGCTGCCTGAACTGACCAGCCGTCTTGATGATTCGCTCTTTGCTGACCAGGCAAAGATGGAGAAAGCATCAGAGTGGCTTGACGGTGTCAATCTTCTTTATGTTGCTTTCACCAGAGCTAAAGATGCATTGTATATAATGGCTCCCGAGGTCGTGCGGATGCCTGCCGGCGGAGGCAATGCCTCGAGCCTGCTCAACGAAGCACTTAAGGGATTGGCTGATGATTTTGCCTGGCATGAGAACGATGCAGTGAGGTATTTTGAGTACGGTGACCTGCCAGAAGCACCCGTTACCAGGGAGGAGGATGCCATGTTAATGGAAGAGTATCTTGTCTCCGGGCTGCGCGGTACCATGAGGCTGAGGACAGGCGGCGCCCTCCCGCTCGACGAGATGAAGCTTGCCGAACCGGGCGGAAGAGCATACGGCATCATGATGCATGAGCTGCTGAGCAGGGTGACTACCACTGCCGATATTGACAGTGCCATAGGTCAGGTATGTGATGCCGGACTTCTTCCGCTGTCCCATAAAGACCAGATAGCTTCACGGGTACGTTCGATGCTCTCCTCCGGCAAGGTAAAAGAATGGTTCGACGGCTCTTCCGCCGTGAAGACAGAGGCCACCATCATACTGCCCTCGGGCGCCGCCCGCAGACCTGACAGGGTGATGATGAAAGACAAAAGCATTACCGTGGTGGATTATAAATTCGGAGAGCTGTCTGACCGTCACCGGCGCCAGGCTGCTGACTACCGTGGATTGCTGTGGCAGATGGGATATGAGAATGTGAAATCATGGCTGTGGTATGTTGAAAAGGATATTATCGAAGAGGTATGACAGGGAAAGATACATACAGAAGGGAGACGAAAAGGAGGTATAATTCGTACACCGACTGGTTCAATACACTCTTCGGAAAGAGGGTCCAGAAGGTGAGCATCAATGCCGGCTTCACCTGTCCAAACCGGGACGGTACACTGGGCTCAGGGGGTTGCACCTACTGCAATAATGAAGCATTCATCCCTGCATATTGCACCCATGACCTAAGGGTGACCGAACAGCTGGAAAGAGGTATCGCTTTCCATCGCAAGCGGTACCGGCGCGCAGAAAACTTCCTGGCATATTTTCAGGCCTATACAAATACCTATGCAGCCATTGAGCGGCTGAAGACCTTATATGATGAGGCCCTGAGCTACCCGGGTGTCCTGGGTATCGTCATTGGCACAAGACCTGACTGTATCAGCAGCGATATGCTCGATTATCTTGCTGAGTTGTCACGCAATTATTTCGTAATCGTTGAGTACGGGATCGAGTCAACCAATGATGATATACTCCGGCATATAAACAGGGGTCACGACTTCGCATCAGCGGTCAGGGCTGTGACTGAGACGGCTGAGAAAGGCATTTACACCGGTGCCCATCTTATCTTCGGCCTCCCGGGAGAGAGTCGTGCTCAGATTATTGACAGTGCGGCAGCAATATCAGCCCTGCCTCTCAGCTCTCTCAAGATTCACCAGCTTCAGCTTGTCAGGGGAACGCTCATGGCCGAAGAGTACAGGAATAGTCCGGAACATTTTGATCTTTATACACTTGAAGAATACCTTGAGCTTGTCATTGCATTCTGCGAGAGACTAAGTCCTTCATTGATGATAGAACGCATAAGTGGTGAAGCTCCCCCCGGACTTCTTGACGATCCACGTGACTGGGATAAGCGCAGTAATGAGATCTTCAGCCTCTTCGAAGCACTGCTGGAGAGTAAGGATACATGGCAGGGAAGGCTGTACAAAAAATAAGGGACAATGGATTTCCTCGGGAAAGTAGCATACAGTCTCCGTGAGAACCACGGTAAGGAAATGGACAGGCAGATAGTCGTTCTGCCCAGCCGAAGGGCTGGCCTTTATCTGTCACGGTACCTTGCGCGGCTGAGCAATAAACCTCAGTGGTCGCCTATGATGCTTACAGTTAACGAGTTGTTCCATTCATTTACTGATCTCAGACCGGCAGATCCGGAGACCCAGATCTTTGAGCTATACAGTATTTATAAACAGAGGTTTACGGGTGAGATGAGCTTCGATGACTTCTGGTCATGGGGGGAAGTCATCATCAGCGACTTTAATGACATTGACCTTTACCTTGCAAATGCGGAGAAGCTCTATACCAATATTTCTGACCTGAAGGAGATAGACTCAAAATTCGGCGGGTTGACTGACGAGCAGACTGAGATTATAAGAGGCTTCTGGACATCATTCAATCCCGGTTCATTTGAGGACAGCAACGCCAGGTCGAAGTTTCAGTCAGTATGGCAAAAGCTTGCACCACTTTATGATGACTTCAATGCCTCAATGAAGAAACGCGGTCAGGCAGGTGAAGGCATGCTCTGCCGTGACGTGGCAGAAAAAGCAATGAGGGGCAGCCTGTATGTGAAAGAGGGTTTTACCTGGCATATCGTCGGTCTTAATGCCCTGAACAACTGCGAGAAAGCTCTCTTTAAATACCTGAAAAGCAAAGGTCAGGCGAAGTTCTACTGGGATGATGCTCATTTCTTCATGGATGTCAGTGACCATAAGGCCGCCGTCTTCATGAAAGAAAACCTGAGGTTGTTCGGCAACGAACCGGGAAAGACCAACAATGACACTACCCCTTCACCGGGCGGGCGATGGACAGTTATCGACACGCCGTCTGATACGGCTCAGGCCAGGATGCTTGGCCAGATCATCGAAAGTGCGGGTCTTGATGCATCAGCCGATCTTACAGACACCGCCATCATCCTGGCCGACGAAAAACTGCTGCTGCCAGTACTGACATCCCTTCCACAGTCGATAGAGGAGGTAAATGTCACCATGGGCCATCCTTTCCGCTTCACATCACTCTATTCATTCCTTAAGCAGCTCATGGCTCTTATCCGTTCAGCAAGGATAGCTAACGGCAAAACCTCATTCAGAAGCGAGGAGGTGATCACCCTGCTGAGACATCAGTACTTTGTCCTCCTCTCCGGTAACGAAGGAGAGAGAGTCGTTGCAGAGATCATATCAGGTAATATGATCAGGGTTGATAAGGACTTTCTTATCTCGCGTCTTCCTCTGAAAAAACTCTTCACGGTGCCTGCTGACGGCGCTGCTCTGCCTGATCATCTCGTATCGGTCATGGAGATGATCGAGACCGCCACCTTTCAGACGCAGGACAAGGGCAAGGGGATGAGCATCGACCGCGAGTACCTCAGAATGGCAATGTCCTCAACAGGTATGCTGGCCAACCTGATGCACACATATAATCTTGACCTCAGAACAGATACATGCATAAGGTTTCTTGACAGGGTTTTCAGAAAGCTTAAGGTGCCCTTCTCCGGTGAACCTCTGAAAGGCATACAGGTCATGGGAGTGCTTGAGACGCGTGCCCTCGAGTTCAGCAATGTCATTTTTCTTTCACTGAATGAGGGCATCTTCCCCGGAACATCTTATGACAACACATTTATTCCCTACAATATCAGGAGGGCTTTCGGCCTCCCTACTGTGAATGAGCACGAATCAATATATTCATATCACTTCTTCAGACTTCTCAGGAAACCGGTGCAGGGATGGTTCCTGTACAATTCCACGGTGCAGGGACTGGTATCCGGTGAGATGAGTTGCTACCTTGTACAGATGAAGTTCAGCCCTCAATTCTCCCCGGTATTCAGGACAGTGCATATCACTGTCGGGCGCAGCAGGATGATAGCTGAGAGGCTTCCGAAACAGAAAGAGCATAACAGGGTGCTCTCAGAGTTGTACGCCGCCGGCGGAGAGGGAAGGAAATATCTTTCACCCAGTGCAATAAACACCTGGGTAAACTGCCGTATGCGCTTCTATTACAAGTATGTATGTGATATGCCTGAGGAAGAAAAGCTTGAGAAAGACATTGACCAGCGCCGGTTCGGCAACATACTTCACACAGCGCTGCAGAGGCTTTACGAGCCATTTAAAGGAATAAAAAGTCCGGGCTCAGTGATCAGGAGTATGTCTGCAGACAACGAACTGATAAGGAACACGATCATTTCGACTGCATCCGATGAGATGAGGTGGGATATCGACACATTAATGGCCGGCAAAGGTGTTATAATCATCGATGTGCTTGAGCGGTATGTAACGGATCTCCTTAAATATGACAGTGACATACATGATCTTACGCTTCTGAACCTGGAGGAAAATTTACCGGGGACACAGAGTGTCTCATACGGGTCGGAAAATATCATGGTCCGGATAGGAGGAAGAGCTGACAGGGTTGATACCGCGGGTGGTGCGGTAAGAGTTGTAGACTATAAGACTGGCGCCACTAAAAAGGATGCTATAAATCCTGACGACCTGTTCAATGAGGAGAAAGAAAAAAGAAATGATGCACTGTTGCAGGCCATGCTGTATTGCCACCTGATCCGTGGAAGCTACCCGGGCAAGCTGGTGCTGCCGGCAGTATACTGGGTGCAGCAGTTATCATCGGAAGGTTTTTCACCCTATGCCAATGTAGAAGGTCTTGACGGTCCCGGCGCTGACACCGGTGCCTGGAATGAGGTTATGAGAAAATTCGCGGAAGGACTCTCTGTGACGGTCAACCGTATTTTTTCGGACAGTGAGGATTATGTCATGACCTCCTTTGAGCAAAGGTGCACGTGGTGTCCTTACAGGATGTTATGCAGGAGATAGGGAGAAAAATGCCCCTGGCTTACTTCTCCATTTGACGCTGCAGCGCTGCCATATGTATGGCGGTGACAGCAGATTCGATGCCTTTGTTGCCGTGTTTGCCGCCTGCTCTTTCAAGAGCCTGCAGGTGGTTGCCCGTTGTCAGCACGCCAAAGATGAATGGAATGTTATATTCCAGATTGAGATGTGTGATGCCCTCAGTCACACCCTGGCATATATAGGTGAAATGGGGTGTCTCGCCCTGTATCACGCAGCCCAGACAGATGACACCGTCAAGATCGTCATACTCGGCAAGCCACTGGGCTCCAAGGGTGATTTCAAAAGTGCCGGGGACATGTCTGACGACAATGTCTTCTCCGCTGACACCATGCTGTCTCAGGGTAGCCTCGGCGCCGGCAAGCAGCGCATGAGTGACCTCTGAGTTCCAGTCGGCCACAACAATGCCAAATCTCATCCCCGTTGCGTCAGGGACCTTTGACGCGTCATAGTCTGTAAGATTTCGCGTTGCCAATGCTTAGTCTATATGCAGTTTAACTCTTGCGATATACTTGTCAATGCTTCTTCCCTCGTTGCTTTCAACATATTCATCCTGGATCCTTTCGTAGAGCTTAAGAGCCTCGGCATATTTAGCTTCACTCTCGTAAATAATGCCGGCCTTCATCAGGTAAATAGGGGTGTGGAAAGAGTTGTCTGCCAATTCTGCTGCCTCGAGATAATATCTGACGCCCTCTTCCTTGTCTCCCAGCTCAACATTGGCATCGCCAATAAGTCCTTTAGCCTCAGGAGTAAGGATATCATCCTTCAAGGTGTATTTATTCAGGTAATCGATTGCTTCTTCAAACTGACCGAGGTGCATAAGGCATGCTCCGGCATAGAAGTTAGCCAGCTTGCCCGATTTGGTCAGCTTGTACTGATCAGCTATGTCAATGAAACCCAGATTGTTACCATCGCCATTAAGTGCAAGCTTAAGTGAATCCTGTGAAAAATACTTCTCTGCCATGAACATCTGGCTCTGTGCTTCTTCGTTCTTTTTCCCGGTATACATCTTCACCAGCCAGAAGAGGCCCACCAGCACAACAACTCCTATAAGTGTGTACAGAAGGGGCTTGTAATTTTGTTCAAGGAACTGTTCGGTTTTGGTCAGTGTCTGTTCAACATTCTCTATCGCTTTTCCGGTCTCTTTTTTCTTGCTCATATCAAAGTTCTCTGTTACAGGTCAAAAAATAACTTCGCAAAAGTAGTATTTCTCGTCTGATTCTGCAATAAAGGGATAAAAAAATACTGCCGTCATAAGCTGCGCTTCTTAATCTTCCACGGGGTTGTAGCAGCCGTTTCTTTTTCTAACTTTGAAACCTTGTTATCGCAATAAGGAAGATGCATCTTGCCAGAATAGAGCTCACCAACTTCAAGAACTATGAAGAGGTGTCACTTGATTTTTCACCCGGGTTCAACTGTTTTGTGGGGAATAACGGGGTAGGGAAGACAAATATTCTCGACGCGGTACATTACCTGTCTCTTACCAAGAGTTTCTTCAATAATTCTGACACCCTCAGCATCAGGTACGGAGAGGATTACTTCATTCTGAAAGGCATGTTCGAGAAGGACGGCAGTGAGGATGAGCTTTTCTGCGCCTTTCAAAAGCAGAAGCAGAAGGTATTTAAGCTCAACGGAAAGGAATATCCCAGGATGTCTGATCATGTGGGCAGGTACCCCGTGGTAATGCTTTCACCTGCCGACAGCATGCTCATCACGGGCGGGAGCGAGGAGAGACGGCGATTCCTTAATATGATCATCAGCCAGTACGACCCGGTTTACCTTGAGGCGCACATGCGCTATAACAAGGCCCTCATGCAGCGTAACAGGGTCATCAGGGAGGGCGGGCCTGACGCCGACAGCATGCTTGAGATCTATGATGAGCAGATGGCGCCTGAGGCGGAGATTATCTTCAGGGCCCGGCTGACACTTACTGAAAATCTTACACCTCTCTTTTCATCGTACTATGAAAAGATCTCGGGAAGCGCTGAACAGGTGAGCATAAGATACCGGTCGCACCTCGGAGGAGAAGATTTTATATCTCAGCTTGCCTCATCGCGTGGCAGGGATCATGCGATGCAATTCACCACTCTGGGCATTCACCGTGACGACCTGGTCTTTGAGATCGACGGCCACCCTGCAAAGACAACCGCAAGCCAGGGTCAGCAGAAATCCTTCATCGTCGCACTAAAGCTGGCAAAATTCAGGCTGATAAGCAGGATGAACGGCTTTGCCCCGGCACTGCTGCTCGATGATATCTTTGACAAGTTTGACCAGAGCAGGGTGGAAGAGATCATAAGACTGGTCGGGTCAGGTGAGTTCGGACAGGTATTCATCACCGACACCCAGCAGGAGCGCATTCACCGCATCCTCGATAACACAGGAGTTGATTTCAGATTGTACCGTATCGGCCGCAGCGGAATTGAAGAAGAGATATCAAACGGCAGCAAGGTGAAGTAATGAGAAGGAATAAAACCATAACTCTAAAGGAAGCCCTGGAGGACCTGATAAGGGAATACCATCTTGAACCCAAACTGAAGGAAGCGTCAGTAATAAAAATCTGGGAGGATGTCACCGGGAAAGCTATTACGGCACGCACAAAAAGAGTATTTGTCAAAGAAGGAGTGCTTCATATTTACCTCTCTTCCGCTGTGGTGAAGAACGAGCTGATGATGCTGCGCGAATCACTGCGCAGCCAGATTAACAGCAAGGCAGGGGAAGAGGTTATCAGGGAAATAATGGTTCACTGATCAGGAAACAGAATAATCACCTCCGGATATTCTTATTGTCCGGTTGTGGCCGCGGGTAGTGACGAAACTGTAAGCTTTACTGTTATAATCAAGGAATGCCCTGTCATGGTCAAGCGTAATGGTGATTATGGCAAGCGGGTCATTGTGAATAATGGCATCTGCCATCAGGAATGCTTTCTCAGCTCCGTCACCACGCCCGAAATTCCATACCTCATCGGGTTGTGCCATTCTGCCATCATCATATATCGATTTGTTTTTCAGGTTATTGACAATGTCATAGATTGCATCAGGTGATTTTCTGCCCAGGTGAGTATGACATACCGGATTACGCTCTATCGCCGCCTTAATGAAAGGCCTCCAGTCAGTGAAAGCCATATCACGGTAAGCATATAAAGAAAGCAACGCCATTTCTGAACTGCCTGCCAGCGCCCTGACTTTCCTGATTATTTCTTCCCGGCTATCTGTTATGCTGATATCCGGATAAACCTCTTGCACAAAATCCTTATCGGGTGAGGGAAGCTCCGGTTTCGTGACAGTGAACTCCCTGATGTCAGTGAACATTTTGCTGACACAGTCAGTTTGCTCCGTAATGAACGTATTCAAAAATCCGGTTTCAATTACCTTAAGATCAGAATCCTTATGTTTCCTCAGAAAGTTCTCTACTTCATTAAGCATGATCTTTCCGGGGATTGCGTCAGGAAAGAATTCTTCTCCGTCTACTTCATCCAGGAGCTTGTCACGGGTTTCCTCATTGACACTCCATTTAGATGAGTGCTCATATTCGTAAAGCTTCTCGAGAGGGATGTAATAGCTGCCTCCCGGCAGCTTATGATGGTACTGAAACAGGCATTTATATACTGATTTGAATCTCAGGAAATTAATAAAGACAGCAGGTGTGAGGTGCGTGCTGACAAAGTTATTCAACTTGTCAGAAAAGTTCAGGTAATCGCTTTTGTTGATGGTAGCCTTTTTATAAACAGTGTGGATGTATCCGGTAATATGCGACACTATTGTCACTTTTTCGTTCTCGAGTGCCCTTCTTGCCTTCTCGGAGAGGGAGGTGCCGTTGAACCACATGTTTTTGGTCAGGATGCGCCTGTTGTTCGTCAGCAGTCCGTCCTTTTCATTGATATAATTCTGAGAGTGAAGCGGTGTAGCCATCATAAAGATTTTCTCCAGTGGTATCTCACCGACAACAAACATTGCTGCTGCATAGATGGCTGCGAGGCTTACACATTCACCTGCACCGGTTGTGAAATGCTCCTTATGCCTGAAGGCTGTCATGGCCTCAATTGTCTCCGTCTTCCAGTAGGGTATTACAGAGGAATCATATTTGTCGAGGCCGAAGTGCCTTCTTATGTCAATGCTGAAGTAATACTTGTCGCCTTCATAACCGAAAAGAGCATTGGATTGCTTTAGCACCTCCATGTCAAAGAAATCGCTGAACCGCGCGGTTTCCTTTTCCTTTTCAGTCAGACCCCAGGTTTCAAGATCGAGATTAAATACATAATTATCAATTATGTACTGCTTAATCCGGTTAGACTTGCTTATGAAATTCTTTTTACGCATATCCCTGAACCACGGATCATCACGCCATCTCCATAATACGGGAGACATGATGTCAGCGATCACAAGAGGGTAAAAAAGCTCGGGGAAAATAAAGATCTCCATATCGGAGAGTGTATAGGCTGAAGAGTATTTTTCGAGCGTTTTTTTATCGGAAAAGTCAGGAGTGATATGAGCGGTCATGTAATTTTCTTAGCTGAACAACCTTTTTGAAGTTTTGTTTTTACGAAGATGATTTGATTTCAGAATATCTCAATTGCTGAGAAGAAGAAACTTGCCTCCCTGGCGGCATTTTCCGTTGAGTCTGAGCCGTGAACAGCATTCATCTGGACGTTGGTGGCAAATCTGGCCCTCACAGTACCTTTCTCAGCCTTTGCAGGATCAGTGCTGCCAATAAGCGTACGGAACTGCTCAACAGCATTCTCATGTCTGAGTACCAGTACAACCACCGGACCCGATATCATGAACTCCACCAGATCGCGGTAGAAACTGCGTTCACTGTGTACGGCATAGAATTCTTCTGCCTGATTACGGGTAATATGCAGCATCCGCATTGCGGCAATCTCAAAACCTGCTTCGTTGATCATTGATAGTATAGGCCCTGTCTTGCCAGCTTTGACGGCATCAGGCTTGATGATTGAGAAAGTGTAGTCGTTTATCATAATATAAGTGTTAAAGTAGCGTTGAATTGTTCGGTTTTAATAACCTTGTTATTTTTCTTAACTTTGACGCCTTCATAAAACAGCAACGTGCAAGACTTCGGTAAAGATACAAAAGAATTAAAAAGGCTTATTGATGAGGCAAATCATATTCTCCTGATCTGCCATATCAATCCTGACGGCGATGCCATCGGTGCACTGCTGGCAATGAGACGATGGATCTTGTCGCAAGGGAAAAATGCAACAATGCTCTCGCCCAATGCTCTGCAGAAATTCCTTTTATGGATGAATGATGTTGATTTGGTGGTGGATTTCCATCATAATATGGAAGCCGGCACGAAGCTTATCAATGAGGCTGACCTTATAATAATGGTTGATTTTAATTCAACCTCACGGATGGGTAAGGCTGAACAGCTTGTTCTTGCCTCAAAGGCAAAAAAGGTAATGATTGACCATCATCCTGACCCGGGCAACTTCACTGATCTGAAAATCACTGACATAAGCAGTAGCTCAACCTCAGAACTCATATATTTTCTGGTCAATGCCATGGAAGGAAGGGAGTTTGACGACAGCGATTTCATTACTGCGGTATATGTCGGAATAATAACCGACACAGGCAATTTTGAGCACGGATATTATACCGGCGACACCATGCGTACCGTTGGCCACCTTCTTGACAAGGGAGTTGACAAAGAAAAGATCCATAATCATATATTCAGCAATTTCTCGCCTGACCGTATCAGGCTGAAAGGCTTTGCACTGCATTCACGGATGGTGGTGCATCCGGATCTGCATACCGCATATATCTGGCTGACCAAGGAAGACCTTCTGCGATTTAATCATGTGAAGGGCGATACTGAAGGATTTGCCAATGTGCTGCTTACCATGAAAGGGATTGTACTTTCAGTGCTCTTTGTCGAGCGCACGGGATTTGTTAAAATGTCTCTCAGATCAAAGGGGAGTTTTAATGCAAATGTTCTTTCACGCCAGTGCTTTAACGGAGGTGGCCATCGAAATGCAGCCGGGGGCGAGATGAAGGGAACAATACATGACGTGGTGCAGCACTTCGAAGATACCCTGCCTTCGTACAGGAAGCAACTTGATGATGCTGCCGCTGAGATGGCAAGATGAGGATAGCAGTTCCCATATTATGTCTCCTTTTCATGACAGGCTGCCTGAATAAGCCTGACAGAAAGAGTTCCGCAAAACCTGCATCAGGGACAGATCTGATTGAACTCAACAGATCACTTATTACAAATGACCGTGTGTTAATAACCGATTATATCAGCAAAAGCGACCTCAGCTTCAGGGAGACCGAAACGGGCTTGTGGTACAGCATTGTCGATAAGGGCGGGGGAGATGCAATAAAGACAGGCGATGATGTCTCATACTTTTTTGAATGCAAACTGATTGACGGTAACCCTTGCTATAGCGGTTCCAATACACTCAGGGTGGGCTATGCCAGCGTGGAGAGGGGCGTCACTGAAGGACTTCAGCTTATGAAGCCGGGGAGTGACTATATCTTTATCATACCTCCTTACCTGGCACACGGACTGACTGGCGACGGACGGAAGATCCCGGGAAGATCGATACTGATATACAGGATAAAAATAAAGGAAGTCATTTAGTTTGGAATGATTTTTGTTGCAAAACGGCAAATGATTAGAAACACCATGAGAAATAAAATAAGTTTAGCAGTGCTTCTGGCGCTCGCTGTTATTGCTGTTTCATGTGACCCGGCGAAGAAGTACGAGGAGGAGGAAAAGAGCCTCATTGCAAACTATGTTGACGATAATAATATAACAGTTGCACCTGATTCGCACGGCATGTATTATATTGAGATCAACCCCGGTACCGGTGAAAAGATCCAGACAGGTGACTCAGTCGGAGTCTATTATACAGGCTATTACCTCAACGGGAAAGAATTTGATTCAAACACTGACAGTGAAACGCCTTTCAGATTCAGGGTAGGAACGTACTATCTTATCGAAGGGTGGTCAATCGGTCTTCCCTATATGAAACTGAACACTAAAGCCCGGCTGCTCATGCCTTCTTCTATCGCATACGGCACTTCGGGATATGGCTATTATAATTCGTACGGACAGTACATCACTGTAATTCCCGGATATACTCCCCTGCTTTTTGAGATTGAAGTGGTGGAGCTGGTCAGAGCAGTGAAATAAAATAAATGCGCCGGATCAGGCGCATTTATTTTATCTGATGATGACCTGGTCACCGGTAAAGGTTACCTTTTTTATTGCCTCCAGATATGCGGCCCATGGTCCGCTGACAAAATCATCGATACGTGAGTTTGCTTCCGTGAGTGCGGCCTCCGCTTCAGCCATGCTCTTCTGCTCCTGCTGTGACAACTGTCCGCCGGCCGTCATCAATACCCTGTAACCGTTAATCTGTGATATCAGCCCGTCGGGACGACGATCCAGAGCTTCCTCAAGCTTTGTAAATTCTTCTTTAACAGTGCTATAAGTACCAGAAGCAGCTTCTGCGAATAAGGGTGACTTTTTAATAATTTCATCACTCTTCGCAAAGCTTTCCTTAATTTCCTTCAGGTTTTTCAGCTTCGCATTGAGTGCATTGACACGCTCACCAAATGCTTCTGCTTCGGCTATGTTTTTTCCCATAGCCGCAAAGTCCTGCCCGGTCATTCTCGGGTCTGGCCTGACAGTAACCGCGGTTTCGGCTGTGGTGTCACCTCTTTTCAGGATGAGGTTATAAGTACCGGGCAGGACAACTCCCCGGAAATTCCTGAAATACCTGCCTCTGGTGTCTCCCGGCGGTTCAGCTATCTGTGTTGCCTGCGGCAGCGGATTACGGTCAAAACCCCATGTATAACGGTTAAATCCTCTCACCGCATCAATCTCCTGTGACCTGATTATTTTGTTCTCCGTGTCTTTTATCTCGAGGGTCACTTTACCGGAATCCCCTGAGGTAAAGAAAGAGATCATCGCACCCTGCTGACGGTTTTCGCCCCTGAACATGGCATCACCTGAGTAGTAATACCCCGGAAGGTTCTTCGTAGAAGCGAGCCAGGCATCAGGTACCTTAAAAGCCTTCATTTTGCTGTCGAGGAGCCTGTCGCCCTCATTTGCCAGGGCTCGCAGGGGGCTTATGTCATCAAGCACCCATAGTGCACGGCCGAAAGTACCGATGACGAGATCGTTCTCACGTGGATGGATAACCATGTCGTATGTCGAGACGGTAGGGTAACCGCTGGTCCATTTGTTCCAGGTCTCTCCGGCGTTGAAGGAGACATAAAGACCGTACTCCGTGCCTGCGAACATCAGTCGCGGCTCTGTGGGATCCTGTACGAAACAGAGCACATATCCCCACACATCAGTGTCATCTATGATCCTCTTCCAGCTCCGGCCCGAGTCTTTTGTATGGTAGAGATAAGCTGCGTTATCACCCTGCCGGTAATCGTTCACAACCGCGAAAGCCTCTTCCGCGTTGTACAGTGATGCCGTGATCTGAGGCACCCATGAGTTCCGGGGCATCCCTTTGATATTCTGTGCGGTGTTCTTCCATGTCTTCCCGCCGTCAACAGTAAGCTGTATCATACCGTCATCAGTGCCTGCCCAGATCAGATCACGCCTGAGTGTGCTTGGGGCAATGGTGATGATGGTGCAGTGGTTCTCTGCTCCGGTGGCTTCAGGGGTTATACCACCGCTCTGATCCTGCTTCTGCTTCTCATGATCGTTGGTAGTAAGATCGGGTGAAATCTTTATCCATGAGTCGCCTCTGTCGCTGCTCTTATGAATATACTGGCTGCCGAAATAGATGGTATTATTATCAAAAGGGTCCTGTGCCAGTGCGGCGTTCCAGTTAAATCTCAGCTTTTCATTGCCTTCAGCCCCCGGCCTGATGTTTTTTGACCATCCTGTCAGTACATCATACCGTCTTAATGCGCCTCCCTGCGACTGGGCATAACAATATCTGGTGTCACCGGGTACCGGCATCGCATCAAAACCGTCACCGCCGGAGAGGAAATCATACATCTCATTGATGATGGGTCCGTTGTACCACGCATAGGCCGGGCCCCGCCATGAACCGTTATCCTGCAGCCCGCCGTATATATTGTACGGAATCTCACTGTCGACATTAATATGATAAAACTGTCCCAGCGGAAGATTTTCGATATGGCGCCATGTCTCCCCCTTGTCATAGCTGATTGCCATTCCTCCGTCGTTGCCGTCGAACATACGGTCGGGGTTTGCCGGGTCAATGAACCAGGCATGATGATCAGGATGGATAGATTCTGTAATCCTTTTGTCAAATGTCAATCCCCCGTCTTCACTTACATTGACACCTGAAAAAAGAGTATAAACCCTGTTTTCATTCAACGGGTCGACATATATCTCGGCATAGTAGAAAGGCCTTGTACCGATGTTATTCTCACCTCTTTTCTCCCAGTGCATCCCTCCGTCAGTCGACCTGTAGATGGCCGATGGTTTTGATTCGACATATGCATAAACATATTCAGGATTGGAAGTGGCAATGGCAAGTCCGATACGGCCTTTCTCCGCTGGTAATCCGGAGGTTATCTCCGTGAACGTGTCACCGCCGTCACGTGTAAGCCACAGTCCTGACCCCGCTGAAGATGAGCTGAAGAACCACGGTTTGCGTTGATGAGACCACATGGCGACGAATATCTTACCCGGGTTACCAGGGTCCATCACCATGTCTGCCACCCCGGATGTCTCATTTGTAAAGAGTATCTGCCTCCATGTCGTACCACCGTCGATGGACCGGTAGAGGCCTCTCTCGGTATGCGGGGCCCACGGGTTGCCTATGGCTCCGGCATAGATAATATCTGAATTGACAGGGTCTATTATTATCCTGTGTATGTAGCGTGTGAGCTCAAGACCCATGCATTTCCAGGTACGTCCGCCGTCAGCGCTCCTGTATATCCCGTAACCGGGGCTGACGCTGTTGCGGGGATTCCCTTCGCCTGTGCCGGCCCAGACAATATCAGGCCTGAGAGGATCAACAGCAAGGGCACCGATTGATGCCACCGCCTCATTGTCAAAGACAGGTTTGAAGGTTGTACCGGCGTTGACCGTCTTCCAGAGACCGCCTGAAGCCGTCCCCACATAGAACACGTTCTCATCCCTCGGATCGACCGCGAAGGCGGTGACCCTGCCGCTCATGCCACCCGGACCCACGTTTCTCGGCTTTATGCCGCTGAAAAGCGTCATATCGACCTTTTGTGCTGCCAGCAGAGCCGTAACCGCAATCATTACAGCGGATAGGAATGTTTTTCTGATCATCATAACAATTCATTTAGCGCTGTAATTTAGAAAATAAAAATAAGAGGAAAGGGCAGTAAGAGTGTGTTTCACTTTACAATTGCCCTCAGGAAAGAATCAGGAAGACCACAGGTCTTTTATCAAGCAGCGGTCTGTTGTCCAGCCACGAGGCAATAGTTCCGGTCCTTATTTCTTCTGTTTCGAGAGTGATATCGGCAGCAATACACAGTCGTGTTGACGGCTTGCATACCGTGAGAATATCATCCAGCATCTTATCATTGCGGAAGGGTGTTTCCATGAAGATCTGTGTCTGGCCTCCGGCGGATCTTCGCTCAAGCTCCCTGATAGCTTTCTGCCTTCCGCGGGCGTCAACAGGCAGGTAACCGCTGAAGGCAAAAGATTGTCCGTTCAGCCCGGAAGCTACCAATGCAAGCATGATAGATGAGGGCCCCGTCAGCGGGATAACATTTATGTCCCTGCGGTGAGCCTCAGCAACTACAATATTTCCCGGATCAGCCAGTCCCGGCATGCCCGCTTCACTCATCACACCGGCATCCATGCCATCTGACACCCTCGTAAAGAAATCCCCGAGGTCAGCCGGCTCTGAGTGTTTACCGATGAGAAAAAAAACGGTCTCATCGACAGGAAATTCCCGGTCGATGCTTCTCAGGTATCTCCGTGCCGTTCTGACATCCTCGACTGCGAAAAGCCGCAGGGAGGCGGTGATCTCCCTCGTTAAGGCTGGAATAGTCAGTCTGTGATCGGCGTTCCCCAGTGTAACAGGAACCATGTAAATATTTCCCTTCATCTGCTGTACTATAAAGTGCCGTAAAGATATGTAAAACGGTGCGGGCGGGCTAAAGTGACCCGTGATATTGTTCTTCTCCAATTTCAGGTTACTTTTGTAAATCGAAAAAGAGCCAGTGAAAATCACTTTTCTTGGAACCGGAACATCCCAGGGCGTGCCAGTAATTGCCTGCGATTGTGCTACGTGCACATCAACTGACAGCAAGGATAAAAGGCTCAGGGCTGCGCTGCTGGTGGAGACATCCACGAACACAATCGTTATTGATGCCGGTCCGGATTTCAGGCAACAGATGCTGAATGCCCATGTAAAAAAACTCGATGCAATATTTCTGACCCACGAACATAAGGATCATATAGCGGGAATGGATGATCTGAGAGCTTTCAATTATAAAAGCCAGGCGGCAATAGATATATATGCCGAGGAAAGAGTTCAGAATGCGGTAAGGAAAGAATATGCATATGTCTTTTCTGAGAACCAGTATCCCGGTGTCCCAAAGATGGAACTGCATAACATCGAAACCTACAACATTGACCTCCGGGGTGATATAATAATTCCACTGCGTATATTCCATTACCGTCTCCCCATCCTGGGCTTCAGAATAGGAGATATGGCTTATATCACAGACGCTAATTATATCCCGGAAGAGACCAGGGAAAAGATAATAGGAGTGAAGTATTTAGTCATTAATGCTCTGAGAAAAGAGAAACATATCTCGCACTACAGTCTTGGCGAAGCGCTGAAACTTATTGAGGAAGTGTCGCCCCGCAAGGCCTTTATCACCCATATAGGTCATCAGATGGGAAAACATGCCGACGTCAACAGGGAACTTCCTGTGAACGTAACGCTGGCCTGGGATGGACTGGAAGTGTTTTGTGAAGATTGACCTATTTCTTCTTGTACTTGTAGAGTCTCTTTTGATACTTCTTCGAAAAGAAGTATTTGTTGCGCCCTAACTGGGAAGTGTCAATGTATGAATTCCTCCTGTTGGCCTGGTAAACATTTTTCTTTGAGGATGCACATCCAGGCATCAGCATCAGCGCCGCAAGGGCAAGAATAATGAAAGTTATGCTTCTGAAATAAACCCTTTTCATTATATAGGAATCAAACAGTTTTTAAAAGTAGTAAATATCCTGTTAACCAGAAAACTCTCAGTAATTATGACGGAAACAGGGGACATACTTTTTATTGACTTTTATTTTTTACCACAATATATTAAATTGCACTCTCTAGTGCCCCTATACTAATTATATTATATTAAACTGATATGCACCGTCTAAAGTTTCAGATTTCTATAATATTTCTTATGTCGGTTCTGGCTGTCCCGGGACAGTCACTTGAGAATATCGGAATAACCAAGGATACAGGAGCGAAGGCGGTCAGCCTGATACTTGATGACAGCACAACCGTAAATCTTCCTGCGGCCAGACCTCTTTTCAGTTTCCGTCTTGACGGGGTCTATTTTGAATCAGACGATGTGCCGGCAGGATTGACAGGTAACCGCTTCATTATGATTTACCCTGGCGGGGTGGAGGTGGGATTTACTTCTCGCGGAGGCTCACATCCGGGATTTAATGCTGAGCTTGTTTTCCGCAATAACTGGAATGATACGCTGGTCATCAGCGATGTAGTCCCCTTCGGTGAGAACAGGAATAATGCCTTTATCACTGGTCATGGGCAACCGGACCTGGCAAGGGCAAGCCTGTTTCTTCCCGGTAAAAGCCCTGTACGGGTGATACTGCCTGATAACGCATGGGAGATGGGTTTCTCGGCATTCGAAACCGGAACTCCTGTATCGGTAAGTGCTATATCACGGCGCACTAAAGTTCAGGACGGTACGAAAATGAGATATGAAACAATCCTGCCTCCGGGCGCAACGGTGACATATGATATATGGGCAGACATTTACATGGGTACCTGGCAGGACGGACTGAGACTTATGTTCAGAGACCGGTACCTGTATGATCTTGAGAGCTTTAATGATGAATTATACAGGCGTGACGACCTGAAATGGATACGCAGCAGCTACCTAATGATACTTCAGATGGCTTGGGACCGTGATTTTTATGACCGCTTTTCCGGAAAACCAGGCTTCAACAGTTTCCTGTCTGAATACAACTCACTCTTCGATCATGTGGATGTTTATGCGATATGGCCCACCTGGCCCCGCCTGGGCCTTGATGAGAGAAACCAGTGGGATCTGTATCGCGATCTCCCGGGAGGCCTTGCCGGGCTTAAAGATTTAGGCAGACACGTCAGACTCAACGACGGCCGGTTCTTCATATCATACAACCCCTGGGATAAGAGTACAAGGGAAGAAAACCATCTCACCGGGATGGCTGAAATGATAGCCGCCACAGAGGCGGACGGAGTTGTGCTTGATACACAGGGAGGCTCATCGGCAGAATTGCAGCAGACAGCTGACATGGTACGCAAAGGTGTCGTAATGTATTCGGAGGGTATGCCGGTAATTAAAGATATGCCGGGAATTGTCGCAGCAAGAGTGCATAATGCATTGTTCCTCAGCCCTGAACTTAACATGAACAAACTGATCAGACCCGACTTTGCCATTTTCCGTGTCGCTGATGTCGGAGAGGATATACTGCACCGCGAAATATCGGTAGCATTTTTTAACGGGTATGGAACAGAACTGAACCTTTACAGACCTGGCGGCAGGGGTGATGAATATGAGGCTGATCTTAAGTACCTTGCCAGAACTACCTTTCTTCTCCGCAGGAACAGTGATGCTTTCCTTGACAGAAATTGGACACCGCTGATAAAATGCGAGGCTGACCGGGTATATGTTAACAGATGGAATGCAGACAGGAAGACAATATTTACAGTCCTTAATATGGACCACCTCGGATATGAAGGCCCGTTGTTCAATACAGGCGATTTAGAAGGCAGACACCTTGTCTCCCTCTGGAGACATGAGGAGCTTGAGCCTGCTGTAGTTAACGGCCGGCAGATGGCCACTGTATGCACGGCAGGATGGAACCAGTCATATAACGGTACGAGGAGGGAGAGCTCTGTTGACTGCATTGCCCTCCTTCCTTCCATTATACATGCTGAGATGATAGGCAACAGACTCCTTATTAAGACAGCGAAGGAGGGAACCGTATCTGTTTATAAGGGGATGCCCGGGTATGGAAATAAACCGGCTGTCTTTAAATCACCTCTTGATACCGTACTCGCTCCCGGTGACCTCCTCGACACGTCCGAAGGTAAAATAGTGATTGAACTGACAAATAACGGACTTCTTATCGATGAAAAGGTAGTAGTTATCAGGGGAGGTCAGCCGTGGCTTTACTCGGAGACAGTACGTACTGCCCCGGCCCCGGATATACCTGAGGGGATGGTGCTTGTGCCTGCAGCGACGATTAAATTTACCCTTAAATCAAATGATGAGTTCATAATCATTCCTTCATCCGGAAAAGAAAGAACTAATGCGATAAACAGCTTCCTGATTGATAAATATCCTGTTACAAATGAGTTGTTTGCCAGGTTTATCAGGGAAACCAGATATGTTCCTGAAGATACCGTCAACTATCTGAAACATTGGGAGAATGGCCTGCCAGTGTCAGGACAGGAACGCTATCCGGTTGTTAATGTGAGTATCGAGGATGCAAAGGCGTATGCCATATGGGCAGGCAAGCGGCTGCCCACAGAAGCAGAGTGGCAGCTGGCAGCGCAGGGCACCGACGGCAGGCTGTGGCCCTGGGGTGACGAATTCCACGCCACAAAATGCAACAACAGCTTCGGCAGACCAACCCCGGTCGATGCTTTCCCGAAAGGAGAGAGCCCGTACGGCGTGGCAGACCTCGTGGGAAATGTTTGGCAGATGACAGGAGATGTCTACTGCAACGGTACGTACTATTTCAATATCATCAGGGGAGGGAGTTATTTCAGGCCGGAATCGAGCTGGTGGTATATCCAGGGAGGACCTCAGCAGCTCGATATGACCCAGATACAACTGATGGTTTCACCGGGATATGACCGCAGCTCAACCGTGGGGTTTAGATGCGTCAAGGATTTGTAGTCTAAAGTCAGAAGGTCAGACCCTCAGACCTCGGACCCTCAGACCCTCGGACCCTCGGACCCTCAGACCCTCAGACCCTCAGACCTCGACCCTCAGACCAGGTTTCAGTCAATCCGTCTGGCACCATCTCCAATTCCCGGCAGGTAGAAATCAGCATTCAGTCCTGTTTTTTTGCAGTACACCTCAGCAAGCTTCTGCATGAAACTGTCCGCATGACTGTTTTCAACTATTGAGATTGTGCATCCACCGAATCCTGCGCCGGTCATCCGCGTACCGGTCACTCCGGGTAGTTTTCTGCCCTCGTAGACCAGAGTATCGAGTTCGGCGCCTGTAACCTCATAGTCGGTGCACAGCGAGTTGTGAGATTCATTCATCAGCCTGCCGAATTTCTCAATATCATTTTCCTCAAGTGCCCTGATGGCATCAAGGGTCCTGCCGTTCTCGGTTATCACATGCCTGGCCCTCTTTCTGATCACTTCGTCGCCGATATATTTGTCAAGCATCCAGAGATCACTGACAGTGAGCTCACTCAGGTTATTTATTTTATGGTGTTCAGAGATAAGCTCCACGGCCTTCTCACACTCTGATCGCCGCTCATTGTATTTTGAATCTGTCAGTCCCCTGCGTTTGTTGGTGTTGGTGATGATCAGGCGCCTGTCGCCAAGGTTCACCGGTGCATATTTGTACTCAAGAGTATCACAGTTAAGGTTGATGGCATGATCTTTCTTTCCGAAGCCGGCGGCGAACTGGTCCATTATACCGCAGTTCATGCCGACAAAATTATTCTCTGCTTTCTGTCCCATCTTCACCAGTTCAATCATTGGGAGGCCTGCTCCGGTGAGTTCATTCATTGCCACCGCTGTGACCATCTCAATCGATGCTGACGAAGACAACCCGGCGCCGTTAGGGATATCGCCGGAAAAAAGCAGTTCCAGACCGGGTGCCCTGATGCCCTTCAGCGCAAACTCATTTATGACACCAACGGGGTAATTGGTCCAGCTACCGGATATTGTCTTATAAGAGGGCGTGACCGGAACGGTTACCTCGCCCGGGAAGTTCAGGCTGCAGAGCTTTATTTCCTGTGTTGTCGTCATCCTCGCCATGAGTGAGGTGCCGAAATCGAGGGCGCAGGGGAAAACGTATCCGCCGTTGTAGTCAGTGTGTTCACCGATAAGGTTCACACGACCGGGTGAATAAAAAAGAACAGGGTTTGTTGCCCTGTCCCCGTATTTCTTGAAAAACTCTTCCCTGAGAAAGTGTTTGTCAGCTTTCATACCTTAAGTTTTTTCTCTATTTCTATTATCTGGTTCCTGAAGTGGCGGTCCGTGTCTATAAGGTTATTCACGGTCTTGCATGCATGCAGAACGGTGGCATGATCCTTGCCGCCGATGCATGATCCGATGCTTGCCAGTGATGCCTTCGTCAGGTTCTTTGAGAAGTACATTGACACCTGCCTTGCCTGTACTATCTCCCGCTTGCGGGTCTTGCCCTGCATCTGATCAACGGCTATCTTGTAATAATCGCAAACCACTTTCTGAATGTAATCGATTGTAATCTCCCTGCGCTGGGTATTCACAAGCCTGTCCACCATCTGACGTGCAAGCTCAAGGGTCACCTCCTTGCGGTTAAGCGTTGACTGTGCATAAAGAGAGATGAGGCCGGACTTAAGTTCCCTGATATTTGATGCTATATTCTCGGCAAGAAACTCGAAGATCTCATCAGGAAGCTCAATGCCGTCATTGTAGGCTTTTTTTCTCAGGATGGCAAGCCTCGTCTCATAATCAGGCTTCTGCAGATCAGCCAGCAAACCCCACTTGAAGCGCGACAACAGACGCTGCTCCATGCCCTGTAACTCAACCGGCGGCTTGTCGCACGTGAGTATCAGCTGTTTTCCGGACTGGTGGAGATGATTGAAAATGTGGAAGAAAGTATCCTGGGTCTTCTCCTTCCCTGCAAACTCATGAACGTCATCAATGATGAGCACATCAATCATCTGGTAGAAGTGGAGGAAATCATTCTTGTTATTGTTCCTGATCGATTCGACAAACTGTGTCTGGAATTTGTTGGCATTCACGTAAAGGACAGTCTTATCCGGGAATTTCTCCTTGACGAGGATACCAATGGCCTGCGCAAGGTGTGTCTTTCCGAGGCCGGAGTCACCATAAACCATCAGGGGATTAAAAGCTGTTCCGCCGGGATTATTTCCGACGGCAATACCTGCTGAACGGGCCAGCCTGTTGCACTCACCCTCAATGAAGTTCGCAAATGAATAATCAGGATTGAGCCTCGGATCAAAATGAAGTTTTTTGATACCGGGGATGATGAAAGGATTCCTGATGGCCGGCTGCGTAACTTCAAATGGAACCTGCATCGGCTTATTGTTCAGATCACTCTTGTTCCTTGAAGGATACTTGACCGTATAAGGCTTGCCGTTACTGTAGCCGGAGTTTTCCATGATAATATTGTACTCGAGCTTGGCTTCGTTTCCTATCTCACGCCTCAGGGTCTTGCGGAGGATATCAATATACTGCTCTTCCAGATATTCGTAAAAAAAAGGACTGGGAACCTGAATTGTCAGAATATTCTTTTCGAGCCTTAACGGAACAATAGGCTCAAACCAGGTTTTAAAACTGGCTGAAGGAATTATGTCCCGGATTATCTCCAGACAGTTATTCCAAACCTCATCGTGTGACTTGTTCATTCAAAGTAAAATTACGAAAATTCCAGTACTTTTTTCAGGTGCCGAAACCCATGACAATATTTGTAAAAAAAAAGGTAAAAAAAAAAACTTTTTTCGCTTGACTTTTACATTTATTTCATACTGTCATGAGCATCAGGTTCTTATAATTCAAAAAATAAATAAAAAAATTAATCACCTGATTATCAGATATATAAAAGGAATGTCATGTATTACAACACGTTATAAAACAGAATAGAAATCTATACTGATTTACGGAAGAGCAGGATGGAAAAAACAGGCATCTGCAATGGCATGATTCATTTCTGTTTAGCAATAATTATACAAATTATTCATCCTTTTTGCCAAAAAGGGAGAAGTGAACATATTTTTTAGGATTTGCCTGCATATCCTGTAAAAGCAAGTCGAGATTGTAGAGGGTATTGTTAAGATTCATGTAGAGGCTGTCATTTGTCATCAGTTTTCCCACAGAACCCTGGCCTTTGCTCATGCCATCCACCAGCTCACTTACATGCCGGAGCGATGTCTTGAGTGAGGCAAGGGAGGAGGAAAGGTCTGCTGAGGCTACGGTGTCTGTGATTGCGGCAAGGTTCTTAAGCGATGCATCCAGTGTGGAGCTGTTGGATGAAAGCATGGTAGTGAATTTCTTAAGGTCATCTATGGAAGCCATAAGTTCATCCTTTTCCTTGTCCGATATCTCCCTCAGATTGGCCGTTATACCGTTGACATTGCTTATTGCTGACCTGATGTCTGTTGTCAACTGGGGAGTGAGCAGATTATTAATGCTTGAAATGACAGAATCAAGCTTGACTACCATTCCGGTTATATTCCCTTCAATCGGAGATAGTGTCTGGCTCAGTCTGTCCATTATGCTTGTGGCCACATAACCCTCAAGAGTGTCATGATTTTGATGCATCACACTGCCCTCACCCATGCGCAGTATTATTTTCATACCGGCTATCAGGGTTGCGGTCGTGATCTCTGCCTGCGTTCCAACCGGTATTTTGAAATTCCTGTCTACAGAAATAGAAACTGCAAGCAGACCGCTGCCGTCATTGATAAGCTTAATATCCTGTACCACGCCAGCCTGGTAGCCGTTTATCTCCACCGGGCTCGATTCCGTCAGGCCTGCAATATTTTTATACACAATATGATAGGTGTCAGTGCTTGTAAAAAGGGCCGAGCCCTTTAAGAAGTTGAACAACAAGATAAAAGCAATGATGGTGATAAGAGCTACAGCCCCTATTTTGATTTCATGTGATATTTTGTTCATATTACGGTTGCTTTATTTTTTTTGCTTCTATCGCTTCTTTCAGGGGAATGATCTTTCCGTTTCTTACAGCAATTACAAACGCGTCAGGGAATCCGAGCGTAAGAGTCCTCCTGTATTTGACGGCATCTTCATATATGCTGAAGCTGCCTGCCCCGTACTTGACCCTTTCGCTTTCTTCTATTTTTGTGATTTTCCCGATGCCTGTGATCTGACTCTGACTCATTGGTTTGTTCTTAGGCATTGCCAGGATCTGAACCATGAATACTATGTCGTCTGTCACCATCTCAGGCCTGATCTCCGTCAGGGGCGGCACCGGGGCGGGAGGCGGTGCTGTCTCCTCCTTTTTAACCTCCTCCGCCGGCCTGCCGGTACTGTCTTCCTTGACAGGCACTGCCGGCTCATTGTGAACGGTACCGTTTGCATTTAATCCTGACCGGTTATCAATTGTATGTTTATAATCCCTGAATGCCCTGTAAATAGCTGAGGCGAGATAATCCTGACCCGTTTCTGAAAGAAGGTATTTTTCCTCTTCGGCATTCGAGAGAAAACCAAGCTCAACCAGCACCGAAGGCATGGTTGTTCTCCATAAAACGACGAAGCCAGCCTGCTTGACGCCCCGGTCTTTTCTGCCGACCCGGTCCCTGATCTGATCCTGGATCATGGAAGCAAATTCCGTACTCTGCTTCAGATACGTGTTCTGCATCAGCGAAAAGATGATGAATGACTCAACTGAATTAGGATCGTACCCCTCATATTTAGCCTGGTAATCTTTCTCGAAGGTTATTACCGAGTTCTCTTTCATGGCCACCTGCAGATTGGCCTCATCCTTGCTCTGACCAAGAACCCACGTCTCAGCACCGGTGAAACGTTTGTCGTTCATGGCATTGGAATGTATGGAAATGAATATGTCTGCTTTGTTCCGGTTGGCCACCTCAGCACGTTCGGCGAGACCGATGAACAAGTCATCATCACGGCTATAGATCACCTTGACATCTGTAAGGTTGTCCTTAATATATTGTCCTGTCCTGAGCGCTACTGCCAGATTTATATCTTTTTCCTTCACCTTCAGACCGACTGTCCCGGGATCCTTGCCGCCATGACCTGCATCAATGACAACAACCCAGTCATCAAGTAATGGAGCCGCCTGTGACCATGCCTTATGTGGCATGGTAATTGCGGCCATCATAAAGGCAAAGGTCAGAATAACTCTTACCCCTCTTAATTTGGATCTCTGCAGCATTACTGCTTTGCGAATTTTAATTAGTTTTGCCGCTGGCATGTGGTATTTGCACAAATATTACGCAAAAATAGCATTTAACTTGCATTTAAAATCACAAAGATCATTTGTGGCAATTTTCATGCCGCTCCTTTTCTCAGCTTCGCTTTTTGGCCAGGAACCTGTCAGTCCTGAGGCACGTTTCAAACCGGACTCACTTCACGCAGCTGAAACCATTCAGGTATACGACACACTCTTTGACAGTGAGGTACTCCTGCCGCAGGACACCCTTGTTGCAGACAGTGCCCTGATCATATCACCGGATGCTGTTGACCTGCCGATCGTGTACAGTGCTGACGGGTATATGAAGACGGACCTGAAGACAAAAAAAGTAAGCCTGATACAAAATGCAAGGGTCACCTACGGCACCATTGATCTTACGGCTGATTCAATAATCCTCGATATGGAGACGGGCTCAGTATATGCTACGGGAAGGATAAATTCCACAGGGAAAATGGCAGGAAAGCCTGTTTACAAAGACGGTTCGGAGGAATTCGAATCGAAAGAACTCACATATAATTTCAAATCAAAGAAAGGGGTGATCAAGAATATTACCACCCAGCAGGAAGGTGGCTACCTTCAAAGCGCGAGGACAAAGAGGCAGGAAGACGGTACTTTGCATGTAAACAAGAGCAAGTTCACAACCTGCGATGCGGAAGACCCGCACTTTTATCTTGCACTGAACAGGGCAAAGGTGTATCCGGGTGAAAAGATGGTGTCAGGCCCTGCCTACATGGTGGTAGCTGACGTACCACTACCGCTGATAGTACCTTTCGGATATTTCCCTGTACAGCAGCGCAGAGCTTCCGGAATTATAGTGCCGAAATACGGGTCGGAGGCACGCAGGGGTTATTTTCTTTCCAATGGGGGATACTATTTCGCCCTTACCGACTATTTTGACCTGAAGCTGACCGGAACTGCCTATACGAACGGAACATGGCTGGGAGACGCAGCGACAACATACAAGATGAGATACCGGTTCTCGGGCTCCTTTGGATTCAGCTATGCCAATAACGTAACCAGCTACAAGGGATTACCAGATTATGGCTCGTCAACCAACTACCGCCTGACATGGACACACTCGCAGGACCCCAAATCCAATCCCGGTTCACGCTTCTCTGCGAGCGTCAACATGAGCTCGAGCGGGTATGATAAAGAGAATAGTTACGAGGTCGCTGATCATGTCACCACAACGAGACAGTCAAGCATAAGTTATTCAAAAAACTGGGCCGGCACGCCGTTTGCCTTCTCTACCAGCCTGAACCAGAGCCAGAACGTGCAGAATAAGACACTGCAGCTGAATCTTCCCAAAATGAGCTTCACGGCGTCACGTATCTATCCTTTCAAGCCCAGAAAACCTGTAATCAAAAAACGGTGGTATCACGACATTCAAACGCAATACACCGCTTCACTGGAAAACAAGATTGATACCTATGACAGCCTGCTCTTTACCAGATATACATGGAACAACATGAAGAACGGGTTCAAGCATGAGATCCCGTTAAGTCTTCAGATAAGGCCGTTCAAGAATTTCTCCATCTCTCCTCAGGTGAGATATACCGGAGTCCTGTACATGCAGGAGGTAGAAAAGAGATGGGATCCGACGTACTATAATGAATCATTGAATAAGATTGTGCCGTCAGTGATCAATGATACCATCAGGGGATTATCTTACGGCCAATCGCTTATACCATCTGTAAGTGCTTCGTACAACACTCAGCTTGACGGCCGGTTCCGGTTTACAAAGAAGGGGTCAAAGATTGAAACTATACGGCATCTGATAAAACCTGCGCTGGGGTTTTCATACGCTCCCGAGCTTGACTGGCTCGTGAGTGACATGTACAAAAGTGTACAATATGATACTCTTGGCCATGAAAAGGAGTATTCTATTTATGAGGGGTCAATCTATGGCACTCCGGCTGGTGGTAAGCGGTCCGGGTCTCTGACCTTCAGCCTGGTAAATATTGTCGAGGCCAAGGTATTTGCCAGGAATGATACAACTGGCAAGCCTAAGAAAATCAAGCTAATAGATAATCTCTCATTTAACACTTCCTATAACATCTTTTCAGATTCTCTTAACTGGGCGCCTGTTTCAGCTCAGTTCCGCACCACAATTGCAGAAAATATAAACGTGATGGCATCCTCGAGTTTGACTATCTACGGGCTTAGTGAACAGGGAACCACCGTGTCTGAGCTCGCCCTCAGCCAGGGCAAGGGACTGTTCCGGATGACCAGCTTCAGTACAAGTGTTGACCTTGACCTGGGCCGGCTGCTGCAGGGGAAGACCGCGGACCAGCAAAAGAGATCCTCAGGCACGGGACAGGCACCAGGCGGCCAGAGGCAGGAGGGAGGCCGCGGCGGCGGTAACCTGCCGCTCGATAACAGGGAGTATGATGAATACGGTTATGCGAGATTTGATGTTCCATGGTCACTCAGGATGGCCTATAACTTCAACTACAGAAAGCCCGCATTCAAGTCAGATATTTCACAGACAATGACTCTCTCGGGTGACATGAGGCTTACACCCAAGATGGCAATAAACTACAGCACAGGTTACGACTTCAAGCAGCACGAGATCACAATGAGCAGGGTAGGTATCTCACGTGACCTGCATTGCTGGGAGATGAACTTTTCATGGATACCCATAGGATATATGAAGAGCTGGAACTTCACCATCAGGGCAAAAGCCAGCATGCTGCAGGATCTCAAGTACGAGCGCAAAAAAGATTATCATGAAAATTATTAACGAGATAAGATCATCAGGAATGAAAAAAATCATCAGCACTACAGCTGCACCGGGAGCTATCGGTCCCTACAGCCAGGCTGTAGAGATCAGGGGAACGCTCTACATATCAGGACAGGTGGCTATTGACCCTGCCACTGGAAAAATCGTTGAGGGAGGCATCAAAGAACAGACAACCCAGGTTCTTAAGAACATCAAAGCCATTCTTCTTGCAGCAGGATATTCAGTCAGTGATGTCGTAAAGTCGACATGCCTCCTGGCGGATATGTCGGATTTCAAAGCGATGAACGAGGTGTATGCCATGTTCTATACGTCAGATCAGCCTGCCAGGGCCGCCTTTGCAGTTAAGGGTCTCCCGCTTGGGGCACTGATCGAAATAGAAACCATCGCGGTTAAATAAAAACAGCAGGGGCCGGTCTCAGACCAGCCCCTGCGTCAATATTAAAACGGATTCAGTTTCCGTTTATTCAGCCTTGACCTCAAAATCAACATCGACCTTAACGTCTCTGTGGAGTTTGACGACAGCTTTGTAGTGTCCGACTTCCTTAATGGTTTCTTCGCCGAGAATGATATTTTTACGCTCGATGTCAAACCCTTTTTCCTTCAGCGCTTCCGCTATCTGGATGGTGTTGACCGATCCGAAGATCTTGCCTGCTGAACTTACTTTGGCACCAATGACCAGCTTGACAGTGCCGAGCTTTTCAGCAACCTTTTCAGCTTCGTTCCTGATCTTCTCTTCCTTGTGAGCCCTCTGCTTAAGATTCTCATTGTGCACCTTGACGGCAGAGCCGGTAGCCTGAATGGCAAATCCTTTAGGGATGAGGTAATTCCTTGCATACCCGGTCTTGACGGTTACAGTATCGTTCTTCTGACCGAGCTTATCATGATCCTGCTTGAGAATAATCTTCATATCTCTTCCTCCTTTATTTTAAAAGATCAGCTACATAAGGCAGCATAGCAAGATGGCGTGCACGCTTGATAGCCTTGGCGACCCTCCTCTGATACTTCAGCGAGGTGCCGGTGATGCGTCGTGGCAGGATTTTGCCCTGCTCATTCAGGAACTTCTTAAGGAATTCGGGATCCTTATAATCAATGTACTTGATCTTGTTCTTCTTAAACCTGCAGTATTTCTTCTTCTTGATCTCTACTGTCGGAGGAGTAAGATATCTTATCTCTGAGTTGTTCTGTGCCATGTCTATTCCTCCTTGACTTTCTCGGTTGCTCTCATTTTTCTCTTCTTCTCAGCATACTCAACAGCATACTTGTCCATTCGGAAGGTCAGGAAACGGATGATCCTCTCATCCCTTCTGTACTGCACTTCTAATTTATCTACTAACTCACCCTGCCCTTTGAACTCAACGAGGTAATAGAACCCGGTTGATTTTTTCTGAATGGGATAAGCGAGTTTCTTCAGGCCCCAGTTCTCTTCATGAATGATATCACCTTCGTTGTCAGTGATGATCTTCTTGAATTTCTGGACCGCTTCCTTCATCTGATTTTCAGACAAAACGGGAGTTGCAATGAAAACGGTTTCGTACTGATTCAACATCTCTTTTGGTTTGTATTTGTGTTTATAATTCGGGTTGCAAAAGTAAGACAATTAATCTTAAAAAAAAATATTCGCGGAACTATTTGACTATATTTGTGGATGGTATAACCTAAGAATGCGCTGATATCAGATATGGATAATTTTATTGTTTCTGCCCGTAAGTACAGACCTGCCACCTTTGACATGGTTGTCGGACAGGATACCATCACGACAACCCTGAAAAATGCAATAAAGAACAATCACCTGTCGCAGGCCTACCTCTTCTGCGGTCCCCGCGGGGTCGGCAAGACTACATGTGCCAGGATCTTTGCCAAGACCATTAACTGTTCCAGCCCGGGCCCGGACAGTGAGCCCTGTGACAATTGCGAATCATGCCTTTCATTCAATTCACAGGCATCATTCAATATACATGAGCTTGACGGCGCTTCCAATAACAGCGTCGATGACATACGCAATCTCACTGACCAGGTGAGGATCCCGCCTCAGATCGGGAAGTTCAGCGTTTATATAATTGATGAAGTTCACATGCTTTCGGCATCGGCCTTCAATGCCTTCCTGAAAACGCTTGAAGAACCGCCGTCACATGCCATCTTTATTCTTGCCACCACCGAGAAGCACAAGATAATTCCGACGATCCTTTCGCGATGCCAGATATTCGATTTCAACCGCATCAATGTGGATGACATCGTGAACCGTCTCAGCTGGGTGGCAGGCAACGAGAACGTGAAGGCAGAACATGAAGCCCTGCATGTAATTGCTACCAAAGCTGATGGTGCCATGCGTGATGCACTCTCAATTTTTGACCAGATAGTAAGCTTCAGCGGCAAGAACATCACATATACTGATGTGATCTCCAATCTCAACGTCCTTGACTATGAGTATTACTTCAGGATAACGGGAGCTGCCATCGACGGCAATGTGACATCAGTACTGCTTACCTTCAACGAGATCCTGAATAAAGGTTTTGACGGATATAACTTCATGGCAGGCCTGAACAGTCATATGCGTGACCTGCTTGTCAGCCGTGACGAGGCTACAGTTAAGCTGCTCGAGACATCGCCGTCGATAAGGCAACGCTACAGGGAACAGGCGGTAAGGGCACCTCTCTCATTTATTTATGAGGCTCTTGACATAGGTTCGCAGTGTATGCTAACCTTTAAGAGCAGCAAGAACCAGCGCCTGCATGTTGAGCTTGCCCTGCTGCGCATGTGCCACCTGGCTGACAGGAGCACCGTGGACGAGACAAAAAAAAAAGCTGATCAGCAATCCCCGGCCGACGAGCCTGTAATAGAAATATCATCTGCTCCGTCAGGCCAGGCAACTGCCTCCGCGATCACGCAGACAAAATCTTCCGGACAACAACCCAGGGGAATACAAGGCAATGATATCGGGAAGAAGGTATCCATTAAAAACCTTGTCTCTGAAACAAAAACGAAGGAGAATATTGTCAATGAGCCCGCACCTGAAACTACCAGAATACAGTTACACAGGGAGTTCAGCGCTGACGAACTTACTGAAGCCTGGCGTGCCTTCGCACTTCAGGTGAAGGAGGAGAGCCCGCGCATCGCTGTAACGCTCTCATCAGCGACACCGGACCTGCTTCCCGGTAATTCGGTAATCCTGAAACTTGATAATTCAGCTCTCAAGGAATTATTTGATCATAACTTCAGGGCACGACTCGAACATTACCTGCGCGAGACCCTTCAGAACAGCTCACTGGACCTCCAGACAACGGTTGGAGCTACTGAAAGAGGCGAGATACTCTACTCCGACGAACAGAAGTTCAACCACCTGGCATCTAAAAACCCGGCCCTGAAGGATTTGAAAAAAACATTCAACCTTGATTTTGAGTAATTATTTATTTGTCACCTCGTGAGCGTGAAAAAGCAAATAAGGCAGAATGATTACCGGACATCCGAAAAGTCGGAAATCAAAAACTGCATCAGGCAGTATGGAAAGCTGGCAGGAGGGATAGCTCACGATCTGAACACAATCCTTACAACAATCTACGGCTACAGTGAAATGGCGCTGGAAACTCTTGATGAGACTTCGGAAGCCGGTCAGAATGTACGTAATATCCTGCTTGCTGCAGACAGAGCCAGGACACTTACCAGGCGGCTTATGAACCTGAGCCACCCCTCCGGGAACGACAGGGAAAAAGTACGTGTCAGCGATATCATTAAAGAAACAATAAGCCTCATAAGACCATCAATACCTCACGGGACAGAAGTATCAGAGAACATAGCCTCGCCGGACATCATGGTCTCAGCTGATCCGCTGCAGCTTTTCAGAGCATTCACTAACCTGGCTGTTAATGCGTTGCAGGCTATGGAGTCTACGGGAGGCAGGCTTACAATAACCCTTGAGACAGTATCTGCGGGTGACCGTAAACAGCTGCACGCCGGCGAATATGCACTCATCCGCTTTTCCGATACCGGACAGGGGATGGATAAAAAGACGGCGGATAAGATGTTTGATCCGTTTTTTACCTCACGCACGAATGGTAGTGGCACTGGCCTGGGCCTCTCACTTGTTTACGATATAATATCGGACCTTGATGGCGATATAAACGTTTCATCAGAGGTGAATAAGGGTACGGTGATTGAAATCTTCATCCCGGCTGTATCAGGTAAATTTGCCTCTCTGCCCTAAAATCCTTATCTTTACAAGTCTTAATAGAAGACATAGCGAAACACAGATATGGCCGGGGTAATGGTAGTTGAGGATGATCCTGCTCTGCGCGGGATGCTGAGGGAAGCCCTGGAAAAACGGAAATATGTTGTAATAACAGCCAGCGACGGAAGAGAAGCAATTGCAAAATTCCGCCCTTCGGTTGTCGATCTTGTAATTACTGACCTCCTCATGCCCGAAGAGGATGGACTGATGGTTATAATGAAGATCAAGGAGATTAAGCCTTCGACAAAGATGATTGCTATCAGCGGAGGGGGAAAGGCAGGCCCGGGAAGCTACCTTCTCATGGCCAGTAAGCTGGGAGCGGACCTCGTGTTTTCAAAACCGTTCCTTCCTTCCGAACTGGTGCAGAAGGTGAAGGAGATGCTTGATAAACATTAATGTGAATTCCTTGTTACTACTTCAAAAATGAACCATTAAAAATAAAAATATGTTAACAAAGAAAGTAGAAGAATTCTGCAACAGGCAGATTGAAAGAGAAGGGTACTCATCAAGCCTTTACCTTGCAATGGCTTCATGGGCAGAGATTAAAGGCCTGCCAGGCGTGGCATCATGGCTATATGTGCAGTCTGACGAAGAACGGCTGCACATGCTTAAATTCATAAAATACGTCAATGAACGTGGCGGAACAGCTCTTTTACCGGCATTCAAGCAACCACCCGTGAAATTCAAAAGCGTTCTGGAGATGTTTAAAGACGTGTTGAAACATGAACAGTTCATTTCAGCCAGTATCAATGAGGTTCTTACCGTCGCCAACGATGAAAAGGATTTCGCTACTGTCAGTTGGATACAGTGGTTTGTAAACGAGCAGATACAGGAGGAAAGCAGTGCCAGGATAATCCTGGATAAACTTGCTCTCGCAGGTGAGTCAGGCCTCTATTTCCTTGACAGGGATATAATGGCCCTGAGAGCGGCTGCTGAACCGGCAGCCCCGCCAGTAGCTTAAAAGATCATTGCCGCAAAGAAGGCTGTCCTGAATAACCGGACAGCCTTTTATACATTCATTAAGCCGGAAAATTGATTACTTTTGCGGCATATTTTAAAAATATCGTTAAATGAGCTTTGTAAGCAAAGTACTTACTGTTTTCCTGGGCGATAAAGAGGCACGCGACCTTAAGGAGATAAACCCTTTCGTAGGCAGGATAAAGAGCGAAACTGAACTCATTACCTCTCTTTCAAATGATGCCCTGCGCGACCGTACTGCTGCCCTTAAAAAGGAAATAAGGGAGTCTATTGCAGCAGAAGAACAGGAGATCCGCGATCTGAAAATCACAGCCGAAAAAGAAGAGGACATCAACAGGAAAGAAGAACTCTATAATCAGGTTGATAAGATCGATAAACAGATCCTTGAGAAACTTGAAAAAAAGCTTGACGAGACACTGCCGGTAGCTTTTGCAATAATGAAGGATACAGCTAGGCGTTTCAAGGAAAACGAATCCCTCGAGGTGACGGCCAGGGATTGGGACCGCGATCTCGCTGCCATCCGCCCGTCTATAACCGTCGAAGGCGACAAAGCCACCTGGAAGAACAGATGGATGGCCGGGGGGAACGAAATCCTCTGGGACATGGTGCACTACGACGTGCAGCTCATCGGAGGCGTGGCACTGCATAAGGGCAATATTTCCGAAATGGCCACCGGTGAGGGAAAGACACTCGTGGCTACATTGCCGGTATTCCTTAACGCACTTGCAGGCCGCGGAGTACATATAGTAACTGTCAACGACTACCTGTCAAAACGTGACTCGGAATGGATGGGCCCCCTTTACGAATTTCACGGACTGTCAGTGGATTGTATCGATAAACATGAACCTAACTCACCCGCGCGCCGCAAAGCATATAACTCCGACATCACCTTCGGAACAAACAATGAGTTTGGCTTTGACTACCTGCGGGATAATATGGCGATTAACCCTGAGGACCTTGTCCAGAGGAAGCACCATTACGCAATCGTTGACGAGGTCGACTCAGTGTTGATCGATGATGCGAGAACCCCTCTCATCATTTCCGGGCCCACGGCTAAAAGCGATACTCTTCAATTCGATGAGTACAAGCACAAAGTGGAGGTGCTGGTAGGTGCCCAGAGAAAACTGGTGACACAGCTGCTTGCAGATGCAAAGAGAGCGCTCAATGACGGTAAGAACGATGACGCAGGACTGATGCTTCTGAGAGCCTACAAAGGACTGCCAAAGAACAGCGCATTGATTAAATATCTCAGCGAGGAAGGAGTAAGGACTCTCCTCCAGAAGACAGAGAACTTCTACATGCAGAATAACTCCAAGGATATGCCCAAGGCGACCGAAGAGCTGTTCTTTGTTATCGATGAGAAAGCTAACTCCATCGAGCTGACAGAAAAGGGGCATGACCTGATCTCTACCTCTGTGGAAGATACAAGCTTCTTCGTGCTGCCTGACGTGGGCAGCAAGATTGCTGACATTGAAAAGACCGTAAAGGATGAGACTGCAAAAATGAGAGCCAAAGATGAGCTGCTGCAGGACTTTGCAGTCAAATCGGAACGGGTTCATACCATGACACAGCTTCTCAAAGCTTATACGCTCTTTGAGAATGATGTCGAATATGTGGTGATGGACAACAAGGTGAAGATCGTTGATGAACAGACCGGCCGCATACTTGAAGGACGCCGGTACTCAGACGGTCTGCACCAGGCCATCGAAGCCAAGGAAAATGTCAAGGTCGAAGCATCCACACAGACTTATGCCACCATCACCCTCCAGAACTACTTCAGGATGTACCATAAGCTGGCCGGCATGACCGGTACGGCTGTCACCGAAGCCGGGGAGCTGTGGAATATCTATAAGCTTGATGTGGTGGTCATCCCTACCAATGTGCCGGTAATAAGAAATGACCATGAGGACCTGGTCTACAAAACCAAGAGGGAGAAATATAATGCCGTAATCGACGAGATAGCAAACCTGAACAA
The DNA here is from genome assembly GCA_963828395.1 of uncultured Bacteroidales bacterium. Classification (GTDB taxonomy): domain Bacteria; phylum Bacteroidota; class Bacteroidia; order Bacteroidales; family VadinHA17; genus SR-FBR-E99. Next base: position 385,755 of record CAWHED010000001.1, on the reverse strand, counting down.
ACAGGGCAGACCTGTACTTGTCGGTACAACCTCCGTTGAGATCTCGGAACTGCTCAGCCGCATGCTCAAGATGAAAGGGCTGAAGCATAACGTTCTGAATGCCAAGCTCCACCAGCGTGAGGCTGATATAGTGGCTGAAGCTGGAAAGACAGGCACCATCACTATCGCCACCAACATGGCAGGAAGGGGAACAGACATCAAACTCACACCTGAGGTGCGCAAAGCCGGAGGCCTGGCTATCATAGGCACTGAACGTCATGAGTCACGCCGCGTCGACAGACAGCTCAGGGGACGTGCCGGACGACAGGGAGACCCCGGCTCATCCCAGTTCTTTGTTTCACTGGAGGATGACCTGATGCGCCTGTTCGGATCAGAGAGGATCTCCGGTATTATGGACCGCCTGGGACTGAAAGACGGTGAGATGATACAGCATTCCATGATCACAAAATCTATTGAGAGAGCCCAGAAAAAAGTCGAGGAAAATAACTTCGGAATAAGAAAGAGGCTGCTTGAATATGACGACGTGATGAATTCGCAGAGGGAGGTCATCTACAGTAAGAGGCGCCATGCACTCCTCGGCGAGAGACTGAGCGTCGATATTGCTAATATGATGTACGACGTCACTGAGAACACGGTGAACGTAAATAAAGATTCAGGTGATTTCGAGGAGTTTCAGTTCGGACTGATGAGAATACTCTCCGTAGATTCACCCGTAGCCAGGCAGGACTTCCTGAAAGATAATAGCCAGGATATCATTGATACCGTCTACGATAAAGTACTTGATGCCTATAGACGCAAGGGAGAAGTGATTTCAACTACTGCACTTCCGGTGCTGAAAGATGTATATGAAAGGATGTCAGCTACTTACGAAAATGTGGTTGTGCCTATCACAGACGGCGCCCGTACTTACAATGTGATCACAAACCTTAAATCTGCTGTCGATTCTGAAGGGAAGGAGCTGCTCCGCTCTTTTGAAAAGACCGCCGTGCTGGCAACTATTGACGACGCCTGGAGGGAACATCTTCGTGAAATGGATGACCTCAAGCAATCAGTACAGAATGCTTCATACGAACAGAAAGATCCTCTTCTCATATATAAATTCGAGTCCTTCGAGCTCTTCAGGACAATGGTGAGCAAGGTTAACCAGGATGTGGTCAGCCTGCTGATGAAGGGTTCTATTCCGGTCACATCACCCGATAATGTAAGGGAGGCTCAGCGGCGTAAACAGGTTGACATGAGCAGGCTCAGGACACAGAAAAACGACTTCGAGGGCTCCTTCAGCGGTGGCGGATCACCGGAGAAAAAACAACAGCAGACCGCACCTGTCAGGGTCGACAAGAAAGTCGGAAGGAATGATCCGTGCCCGTGTGGCAGTGGTAAGAAATACAAGCAATGTCACGGAAAGAACATCAGCGATACTCCCGCGGCTGTTTAGTGAAAAAAGCTTAATATTAACTATTTAAGAGCTTCCATGGCTCTGGCAATCCGGGTTTGCATTGACCTGCTCACCGGAACGAGTGGCAACCTGAGGTTGTTCTGACAGAGATTCATGTTGCTCATTATTGCCTTGATCCCGCCAGGATTACCCTCAGCAAAGAGAAGCCCGGTCATCTCCAGGAACTTGAATTGTATTTCCCTCGCTATCTTAAAGTTATATTTTAAAGCCTGCTGAACCATCTCTGAACACTCAGCCGGATATGCATTTGCCAGAACAGATATCAGTCCGGCACCGCCAATTGCCGTCACAGTCAGCACATCCAGATCGTTGCCGGAAATGACCATGAAATTATCAGGCTTATCCTTAATTATCTTCATCATATTCTCATGGTTGCCTGAGCTCTCCTTAATGCCGATTATATTATCACATGACCTTGCCAGCTCGAGGCAGGTCTCGGGCAGAATGCTACTGGCCGTACGTGAAGGTACATTGTAAAGAATGACAGGGACCGGACTGGCCAGGGCTATCTGCCTGAAATGCTGAAACAGGCCTTTCTGACAGGGTTTGTTATAATATGGGGCAACTGAAAGAATGGCGTCTACGCCGTCCATATCTGACTGGCGGATATAACTCACAATATCGGAAGTGTTATTTCCACCGATACCGAGTACCAGCGGCACTCTTTTTCCAATGGCTTCAACGGCAAAGGAAGTCAGGGCGCTTTTCTCTTCCCTGTTAAGTGTTGATGCCTCTCCTGTCGTACCAAGCAATATAATATAATTCACACCGCCGGCAATGATATGTTCAATAATCTTTCCCATAGCGGCAAAGTCAATGCTCAGATCATTCTTGAATGGTGTGATGACTGCCACACCGGTTCCTTTGAATTTCTTCATCATGCTGAAATCCTTATTTTGGTAAGTATTTGTCAGGCCCTTGAGCCGGGGCCGCTGATCATTGTAAGATAATGCATGGCTTGCTCCAGAAAGAATGCAATGCTGAATGGACGGGGCGCCTTGATCATCAGGTCATACGGTATTTTTTCAGGCTCATCTGAAATGTCCGGACCAACCTTCATCGGTGCTGCTGACATCGAAGTGATATACATAAGCTGGAAGAGTGATGAAGGATTGATATCTATTATCAGATCAAATTTTGAATTGATGAATTCCTTTGCATCACCTGAGGTAGGGACAAACACCCAGTTAAGGTCTTCCTTCTTCAGAAACTTCATATAGGAAAGGCCTGTAAGTCTGTCAGGCACACTCTTGCCAGGCACCCACGTCAGTACCTCTACGCTCTTGTCCATCTCAACAAGTTGCCTGTTCAGGGCTGCCAGGTGCTGAAAGTCGTTTTCAAATGTAGCGTCCCAGAGGATGCCAACCTTTTTCACTTTTTCAATATCGAATCCAGGCTGTAGCCTTCTGACCGATGAGAGGCGGTTCCGGAGTATCATCCGTCCGGCTTTTTGTCTGAGGCTTCCGAAAAGTTCCATTGAATGCAAACCTATAATTTTTTTTAGCTCATACGGGCTTACAATGCAATTATTCTTTTATTATTCTGACAAACTCCTCTTCGGTTATCAGAGGTATGCCGAGTTCTTCGGCTTTCGCCCTCTTTGCAGGTCCCATGTCGCTGCCGGCCACTATGAAAGAGGTGCTTCCCGAGACTGATCCGGCGTTCTTTCCCCCTGCGGCCTCAACAGCTGCCTTCATCTCCTCACGGGTGAACGCCATGAAGGTGCCGCTCACAACGACGGTCTTGCCTGCAAGTGGTCCCTTTGCAGCCATTGCCGGCGCTGTCCATTGAAAAGTCATCCCGGCAGCCCTGAGTCGCCTGATAATCTCAATGTTGTCAGGATCGGCGAAGTACTCCCTGACACTGGTGCTGATCCGCGGACCAACCTCTGTCAATGAGCATAGCTGACCATCTGTTGCATTCATGAGAGTGTCAAGATCGGGAAAGCCTGTTGCGAGGGTTTTAGCCACTGTCTCACCCACATGCCTTATACCCAATGCAAAGAGCTTGCGGTGATAGGGTACGGCGAGTGATCGCGCCAGTCCTTCGATAATATTGGCAGCCGACTTGTTGCCGAGACGGTCCAGCGAAGCCAGCTGCTCATGCTTCAGATCATACAGGTCCGCTACATTACGTATAAGTCTGCGGGAGTAAAGAAGCTCAATGGTCTCTTCACCCAGTCCGTCAATGTCCATGGCCTTGCGTGATACGAAGTGAATGATCCTGCGAGTGATCTGAGGCGGACAGTGGAGGTAGTTCGGGCAGTAATGATTGGCCTCTCCCTCGGTGCGTACCAGGGGTGTGCCGCATTCCGGACACTCCGGGGGAAAAGAGACAAGCGCCGTTCCCTGCACCCGCCGGGTGGTATCAACCTCAACGATTTTCGGGATGATTTCGCCACCCTTCTCAATGACCACAGTGTCACCGTAATGCAACCCAAGCATCTCAATCTGGTCACTGTTGTGCAGCGTTGCACGCCTGACGGTGGTTCCGGCAAGCAACACAGGCCTGAGATTGGCGACAGGAGTCACATTACCCGTTCTTCCAACCTGGAAATCAACTGAGAGAAGCTCCGTCAGCGCCTGATCGGCAGCATACTTGTATGCTATTGCCCAGCGTGGCGACTTTGCCGTGTTACCAAGAAGCTTCTGCGCTTCCAGGGAATTGACCTTTACCACCACGCCGTCTGTATCGTACTGGAGTTTCTTTCTCTCTGTCTCCCAGACAGAAACGAACCTGATGACTTCGTCCATACTGCTGCACCGCTGGATGACATCAGAGATGCGAAAGCCCCATGAACGTGCAGCCATGAGGTTGTCATAGTGGTTATCGGCAGGGAGCTCATCACCCAGAAGATAGTAGAGGAAACAGTCAAGCGGACGTGAGGCGACGATGCGCGGATCAAGCATCTTGATAGTACCGGCTGCAGCATTGCGCGGGTTGGCAAAGAGAGCCTCACCTCTTAATGAACGGTCAGCATTCATCTCCTCAAAACCCTTCCGCGGCAGATAGATCTCTCCCCTGATGGTAAAAGAGACGGGAGCTTCCGTAGCCGTGAGAATGACCGGGATGCTTCTGATGGTCCTGACATTGGCAGTGACATCATCTCCCACGTTGCCGTCACCCCTGGTGACAGCTCTGACCAGCCTGCCATCTTCATAAGTGAGGCTTATGGAAACACCGTCGAACTTCAGTTCGCATACATATTCAGGCTCATACCCAAGCGCCTTACGAACCCTTTCTCCGAAATCGTTCAATTCCTCCGTGCTGTAAGTGTTGCCGAGAGAAAGCATGGGAGTGATATGCTCAGCCTGTTTGAATTCTTCAGTAAGGTCACTGCCTACTCTCATGGTAGGAAAGTCAGGCGTGATCAGCTCCGGAAAATTCTTTTCAATAGTGTGAAGTTCATTGAGCAGTATATCGAATTCGAAATCGGATATAACAGGTTTATTCAGAACATAATATCTATGGTTATGTTCACCGATGGTTTTCCTGAGTTCATCTGCTCTTATTTTAGCCTCAGCAAGCTTCATTGTGGGAATGTTTCGGTTAAAGTATGTGACATCAGGTCCAGATTCCGGGTATCACAGTTCCGCAACCGCATTTTCCGTTTTTCAGTCTGTCAGCAACGATCCGGAAGCCGCTTCTTTCGATCACCTTCTGCTTGCATGACGGGCATACCGTATCATCAATACCTGTCCCCGGAACATTATCAATATAAATGTATTTCAGGCCTGCCTTTTGTGCAAGTGCGGCCGCGGTGTTAAGAATGCCTGCCGGGGTGGGGGGCAGGTGCTCGAGTTTATACTGTGGCTGAAAACGACTGAAATGTATAGGTACATCAGTGAACCCGTTGTCAGCCAGCCATCGGCACATGAGCCCGATCTCATCTTCCTTGTCAGTCCAGCCCGGGACAACCAGGTTGGTTATCTCAAGCCAGACACCTTCATCCCTGTATGTTTTAAGAGCATCGAGCACAGGCTGCAGCTTGCCTCCGTTAAGCTTCAGGTAAGTATTGTCAGAGAAAGATTTAAGATCGATATTGGCACCGTCGATATACCGGCAGAGTTGTTTGAGGGGCTCTTTATTGATATAGCCATTGGAGACCATGATGTTTTTTATCCCTGCCGCACGTGCCAGCTTCGCAGTCTCAAAGACATATTCATAAAACGTTACCGGTTCGGAGTAGGTGTATGCAATAGACCTGCAGTTGCCTGATATGGCATTTGCCACCACATCTTCCGGAGGCATTTCATAGTTCCTTGTCTTGTCAGGAGATGTCTGTGAGATAGTCCAGTTCTGACAGTTGAGACAGGCAAAATTGCATCCGGCTGTTGCAATAGAAAATGCTGTTGACCCCGGAAGAAAATGATAAAGTGGTTTTTTCTCAACTGGATCAATATTCACTGCACACGGGTTGCCAAAGGCCATGGTGTACAGCTTTGACTTCCTGACGACCCTGTTGTGGCAGTCACTTAACTCACCTTCTTTCGGCGTACACTCATTGGGACAGATCTTGCATACTACACCACGGGCGCTCTCTTCCTGGAACATTGCCAGCCTTTCTTTTGGCGCCGGTTTCATACCCTGCAGGCTCAAAGGAGCAATGACACCGGCTGCCACCGCAAGCGAACCCTGCCTGGCGAATGTCCTTCGTGTGATCTTTCTGCCTCTGACTCCCAATGTCATACGTGTTTGGGTTGGTGACCATAAAGCTAATGCTTAAAGGGCACCGATACAATAATTCCGGCGATTAAAATAAGGGCTGCAAGAATAAAAGATACATTGCTTATGCCTGCCAGTGGTACAAGAACAGTTGATACTGTCAGGTAACCCAATGCTGATCCGGCCAGATCGGAGGCATACACTCTCCCGGTCATCCCCTGAATGCCTGATAAGGTAAGTATCCGGTACACTGACCCGGTGAGGAATCCGGCTACAAGCAGGAAGATGAAAATGACAGGTAACACTATGCCGGGTGCTATTGTGACAAACGAGGGTGCAAGAAATCCCGTGACACAATATATGACAGCCAATAGCGCGGTACGGATCATCATCGGCCCGGCTGAGCAGAGGCGGCCCCGGCCTGCTCCGGCAGCAAGTCCCGCCAGTAGGAGCGTAAGTACGAGAGCGGAGAGTAAATAAATGTTACCAACCGTCATCTGCACGATAAAGATCATAATCATGCCAAAGCCCGCCAGCCCCATGGAAGAGGCAAACATCATCAGGCTGCCCCTGCGTATAAAAACAAAGGGGATGATAACCATCAGAACCATCACTGCAACAACGCCGCCGGCTATTCCTTTGCTCTCAAGCGACAGCATATTGTTGAACCACGATGATACGGGCCTGGTGGCAGTATTGAAACCGGCTGTGGTGTCAACCTGCGTAATGATCTGCATGCTCTTACGCCTCGACTCTTCATCGTTTAGATAATCACCGTTCACGTAACTGTTCTGGATTCCGCTTCTTCCGGCCAGTAGGGATATTGAATCTGAAAGAGGACTGTCTGATGCAATGACATAAAGCAATGATCCGGGTATCAGTACTACATGGCCAAAGACCTCGTTCAGGGCGTTATATACCGGAGAAAATCCCTTATTGTAGCTTTCAGGGGAATAGTTATAATAAGGCATCGGGGTACAAAGGAAGATCCCTCCGGGGGAGAGATGTTCCTTTACCATCCTGAAATATTCAATAGTGAAGTACCTGTTGACAGATAACGTGGCAGGCGGGGGTATGAGCTGAAGCACTGCATCGTATACATCACTGTTTCTCCTCATGAAGGAGAGAGGGTCACGCTTTATGACGCTTATTGTCATTCTGCCGGCCAGTGTGTCGTGCGCACCTTCGGCAGCAATAATTCCAGGGTCATGTTCAAGGTATAACACCTCACCTATGTCATGTTTCTCAAGCTGTTCGATATGCTTCATCAGGCCTCCGGAGATCATCATTACCTTCTCATACTTATCTCTCTGGAGAAGTCCATAATGAATATTCTCCTCAGCCCTGATGATATCGCCGGAAAAGAAGAGAGGCCTGTGGTCGTAAAAAATGACAAACTCACCCCCGTAGGTGCCGGTGGTGATATTTCCGTAAGGGGTATCAGTGCTCTTCTTTGCCTTCACACCCCGCAGAAGCAGACTTCTTATGGCGGGGTCAGGGCTGAAGATCAACACAATCACCGCCATCAGAAAAGTACCTGTCAACGCTGCACGGCGAACCCTGGCGGCGTAACCGGAAAGCGTAACCACAAGGCTCACCGATAAAAGCAGAATAATAATGTATAGCTGATAGTTGGAAATGTAAAGGGTAACATTGATGGTTGTGAGTATCCCGGCAGCTACCGAGCCTGCCGTCTCGGTACTGAAACTGCTGCCCGGCATTATTGCGCTGTCAAGTTGTCTTATCGCAGACAGCCTGATGAAGATGAATGATGAGATGAAAGTAACGGGGGCCACACTAACTGAAATTATGACCAGGGTCTTAAACACAGAGGGTGACTCGCCGGGCGCCAGGAGAATCCTGTTCATTAACAGAAAAAAGAGCGGTGCCAGAGTCATGCCTGCAATCAGTGTCCACATCATCTTCCTCAGGTCATTTATACCGGACCTTCCTCCTGTGATGGCACCGGCAGCGGCGAGGATCAGCCAGAACCACAGGAAGAAGCCTGCGGAAGCTTCTGTTCCGCCCCCGAGAATGACCGCTTCGCGCATGAGAATGAACTGTACTGCTGAGCTCGCAAACCCTGTCAGCATAAGCAGCTTTGCGGCTGCATTACCGTTCAGCTTCTGATTTGCATGAGCTTCCCTTGCCCTTTCCGCGTCACTATTTTTGTTTTTTCCGATATAATAGTGCAGATGCCAGGTCAGGTGAATTATTGCAGCGAACGCCATTGCGATGCCGGTCTCCACATGCCAGTGAAGCAGCTGCCCGGAAAAAGGTATGTTCCACTTGTAAGTGATTTTCAGGGCCATGAACAGGCCGAATAAACCTGCTGTCAGAAATGTTCCAAACAGCACCCAGTTCCAAAAGCGCCGGTGAGATTGCTTATCAAGGAATCCGGTTGAAGAAAGGGAAAGAGTAAACAGATAAATTACGAGAGTGGTCAGTCCTATTGGAAGAACATGATACATCACGTTATTTCTTATTCACCGAAGACATAGGCTTCATAGGTAAAAATCTCAGTATCCTTATCTTTCCATCCGTCCCAGCCAATGCCTGCCTTATCCCGGGCGCAGCAGCCGAGGAACTCGGTTACGCTCCAACCTCTTTCAGTAGCCACCTGGGGCAGGAGGGTGCCGGATCTGACACCTTTTTTGAGGTAGATACCATGCTTTCCGATCTTTATCTGATTGATGTCAGTAATCTTGATCATTGGTCCCAGGACTGATATTTCAAGGTGTATAGCAGGATATTCGGCGGTTGTAAGCGGAGAGAACCTCGGGTCATCAAATGCTGCCTCCAGAGCCATAGTACCGATGACTTCCCAGAGGGGATCAGGAGACGTGAACCGTCCGATGCAGCCCCGCAGATTACTATCAATGGTAATTGTGACAAATGCTCCCAGCGGCTCTTTCAGTCGGGGTGTCAGTTTCGCAGCATCGACGGTGCGTGGCTTCGTTCCCTTGAGTTTTGCAGAGATAAATTCGCGTGCAATGCCCAGCAGGGTCTTCTTCTCCTCAGCTGTCAGCGAAAACTCATCCATAGGAGCAAGCTTATGTGCTTCGGGTGCCTTCTCATCTACAACAATGGCATTGTATCCAACCACCTCATCCCTGTCGCCGTGAGGAGAATCGCCTGAATTTCTGTATTCGACATTACGGAGTCTCAGGCTGCTCTCTTCTTCGGTGAGGTACAGGAGAACCAGCGCTGCCGTCCACCCGCACATGGCTGTGGAGAGGTTGTCAATTCCGGAAGCCTCAACATCCCTGATGGTCTTGAGGAAGACATCAGGATCGCCTGTCACAATAGCATCACTGGTGAGCTTGTCTGCTCTGACTGCTTCAGTATAGGATGGATAATGCGAGAAATCGCTGCTTATGATAAACAGGTTTCGTTCATTGAACCAGGGGCTGAGCTCTGAAGCTATCAGATCAAGCATGGTGATATTATGTGTGCCCAGCAGTATAGGCACGACCATCGGGGTTTTGCTGAAGTGAAACTGGATGAAGGGAAGCTGAACTTCCAGTGAGTGCTCCGACTTATGTGCGTCATCCATCTTAATGAACCATTTGCTTTTGCTGACCAGTTCGTCGCCCACGGCCCTGTTCACCTGTACTGTGCCAAGCGGTGTCACCATATTGCCTGAGGTGAACACAGCGGCACCGTCGAATGAATACCTGTGACTCACTCCTATAATAAATATGTTGTCATACTCTGCATCCTCAGGTACGGCTGCATAACCGGCCGCAGCAGTGTGCCCCGAATAGACATAACCGGCATGCGGTAAAATAAGTGCTCTCACCCTGTTACCGGAAGAAACATGTTTCAATGAATCGAAATATCCTGCGAGGTCACTATTCAGTTTGTCGCTGCCGGCAGGATAAAAGCTGCCTGCCACTGCAGGCTGTCTGTCATGCCCGGCTTCCTGTCCGTTAATGTTCATAAGCGGAATTATTAAAGTCATTAAGATAATACTAACCGTTTTCATAAAACAGCTGTTATCACCCGTAAAGGTAAATTAAAAAAACGGTAAAAAAGAGGAAAAAAACAGTCAGATAAGTACGATATTTTCCTTTATGGTGTTTCCGTCTTCATCAATGCCGTAAAGCCTTATACCTACACTGCATGTGGCATCAGCCGTTACATCGAGGAACGGAGAAAGAGATTCCCTGACATCCTCCTCACCCATGGAATCATACTCCTCAATATCAAAGTAAAGATGTACAAAAAGTATATGATCGCTCTTTTTGATCTTGGTCAGCGTCTTCAGAATCTTCCCCATCCAGATAACCGATGATGTGTTAAAATAATCAACGTTGAATTTAAGGTTTGTACTCTCGGCGGGGTTCTTGGCATATTCGCCTGCCCATTTATAAAGAGGCTCAAAAAATGATGATGCATTCTCCGGTAATGATTTGCCCGTAAAGGCCAATATACCTGTTTCTGCCACAAAACTCACCATTGGTGTCTTGGATGTAGCCTCAATCCTTATATCCTGTAGTTTAACCATACTGATAAATACCTTCCCTTGTCCTGCTTTATTGCCCTAGCAACATGATAAAGGTAGTTCGTTTTTTATGTCAGTGAAATTCCTTCGTCAAAAAAATATGACTAGTTATCAACTTTTTTCAACAATTCACCTTTTCAAAGGGCGATAGCCGGAGGTCTTTAATAACGAAGGAAATACTATATTTGCAGGCGATAATAAATGAGGATGGAAGACCTGCTCAGGAAGGGTGTCAGTGAGGCGATCAGAAGCCTGTACAGTGCAGATGTGACTGATGACCTGCTTCAGATACAGAAGACGAGGAAAGAGTTTACCGGCGATCTGACCCTGGTAACTTTTCCCATCACTAAGATATCACATAAATCCCCCGAACAGACAGGAAAGGATTTAGGTGATTACCTTGCGCAACACATTGATGCTGTGAGCGGGTTCAATGTAATAAAAGGATTTCTGAACATAGTCATTTCACCGGCAGTATGGGCCAGACAACTGGGAATAATTTCTGAAGAGAAGGAGTATGGCTTCATTCAGCCGGACAGAGATGCGGCAATAGTGGTCATTGAATACTCTTCGCCGAACACCAACAAACCATTGCACCTGGGACACATACGGAATAACCTCCTCGGGTATTCCCTCTCGCGGATATGCAGCGCTGCCGGGAACAGGGTGATAAGAACAAATATCGTCAACGACAGGGGAATACATATCTGCAAGTCCATGGTTGCCTGGCAGCTTTTTGCCGGTGGAGCAACACCGGCAACGGCAGGCATGAAGGGTGACCATTTCGTGGGCGAATATTATGTCCTCTTTGAAAAGAAGTACAAGGAACAGATTGATGTTCTTATTGCAGCAGGATCAACACCCGAAGAGGCACGTGACAATGCCCCGCTGATGATCGCCGCACGCCAGATGCTCGTGAAATGGGAGGCCGGTGATGAGGAGACTTTGACACTGTGGAACATGATGAACTCATGGGTATACGAAGGGTTTGAAGTGACTTATAAAGCCCTCGGCGTGGAGTTCGATAAAATATATTATGAGTCAGAAACCTACAAAACAGGAAAAAAACTGGTTCTCCGGTCACTTGATGAAGGCAGCCTCATAAGAAAAGAGGACGGCTCAGTGTGGATCGACCTCACGGCTGATAAACTTGATGAGAAGTTATTGCTCAGATCGGACGGTACAGCGGTTTATATCACTCAGGACCTTGGTACAGCGGTGATAAGGTATAACGACTACCACTTCGACAGGCACATTTATGTCGTCGGAAATGAGCAGAACTACCATTTTCAGGTACTTGCCCTTACCCTCCTGAGGATGGGATACCGGTGGGCCCGCGGACTGCTGCATTTCTCCTACGGCATGGTGGAACTTCCTGAAGGAAGGATGAAATCAAGGGAGGGAAAGGTTGTCGATGCTGACGACCTGATAGAGGAGATGACTGCCACAGCAAGGACAATGTCGCAGGATCTCGGCAAACTTGGCGGTTACAGCGAGACTGAAAAGGAGAATATTTGCAGACAGATAGGCCTCGGGGCTCTGAAATACTTTATACTGAAGGTCGACCCTAAGAAAAACATGACCTTCAACCCTTCAGAATCAATCGACTTCAACGGTAATACGGGTCCCTTTATACAATATACTTATACCCGCATCAGATCAGTGTTGAAGAAGGCGGAAGAGACAGCCATAACTTACGGTGAGGAGGGCTATGACAGCTTCACCCCAAATCCTAAAGAAATAAGTGTCATAAAATTGTTGAACGATTTTCCATCCGTTGTGAAGGAAGCTGCCGGAGAACTGAGCCCTGCCCTGTTGGCTAATTACTGCTACGACCTGGCCAGGGAATTCAACCAGTTTTACCACGACTATTCCATCCTCGGTGAGGAGGACAAAACAGTACGCGACTTCAAACTCAGAACTCTCAGCCCTCACAGGCACCGTGCTTGAAAAAGGACTCTGGCTGCTGGGTATTGAAGCGCCTGAGAGAATGTAATACCAAAATATCCGATTAGTTATGTTTGAAAACCTGAGCGAAAGACTTGAACGATCCTTTAAAATATTAAAAGGCGAAGGAACCATCTCCGAGATAAACGTATCCGAGACTCTCAAAGATATTCGCCGGGCACTGCTCGATGCCGACGTTAACTTCAAAATAGCAAAACAGTTTACCGATACTGTCAAGCAGCAGGCCCTGGGCCAGAATGTGCTCAAGTCTGTCAAACCATCACAGATGATGATCAAGATTGTGCATGACGAGCTTGTTCACCTGATGGGAGGAGAGAAGACTGATATAAACATAAAGACCAATCCTTCAATAATACTCATTGCGGGACTTCAGGGAAGCGGCAAGACGACCTTCAGCGCCAAGCTGGCCAAATATCTTAAGACCAAACGCGGGAAAAACCCACTCCTTGTAGCCGGCGACGTTTACCGGCCTGCAGCCATAGAACAGCTCAAGGTGCTCGGCTCACAAATAGAGGTGCCAGTCTATACCGAGGAGGGGAGCCGTAACCCGGTGGAGATAGCGCGCAACGCTGTCAGGGAAGCCAGGAAAAATGGAAATGACCTGGTAATAATAGACACGGCAGGGCGCCTTGCAGTTGACGAGGAGATGATGAACGAGATCGCTGCCGTGAAGAGCGCAACCAATCCGCATGAGACACTCTTCGTGGTTGACTCAATGACAGGTCAGGATGCCGTGAACACCGCATTTGAGTTCAATGAGAGAATAGACTACGACGGCGTCGTACTGACAAAGCTCGATGGCGATACACGTGGAGGAGCAGCCCTCTCAATAAGGGCCGTGGTCAACAAACCCGTCAAGTTCATCAGCGCCGGTGAGAAGATGGACGCCATTGATATCTTCTACCCTGAGAGAATGGCTGACAGAATTCTTGGCATGGGCGACATAGTATCCCTCGTGGAGAAGGCTCAGGAGCAGTATGATGAGACTGAGGCTCGTAAGCTTCAGAAAAAGATAGCCAAGGACCAGTTCGACTTCAACGACTTTGTTTCCCAGATACATCAGATAAAGAAGATGGGTAACATGAAGGATCTGATGGGGATGATACCAGGCGTCGGCAAAGCTATTAAAGATCTTGATATTGACGACAATGCCTTTAAAAGCATTGAAGCTATAATTGCAAGTATGACCCCGGCAGAAAGGTCAAATCCAATGCTTCTTAACGGCACCCGTAGAAAACGCATTGCTGAGGGCAGCGGCACAACAGTGATGGAAGTAAACAGGCTCCTGAAACAATTCGACCAGACGCGGAAAATAATGAAGACGGTAGCCAAGGGAGGTGATCTGTCAAAACTGGCGCCGAAAAGATAAAGGTCTGAAGGTCTGAAAGTCTGAAAGTCTGAAAGACTCAAGTCTAAAGTCTCCCAGACCCTCAGACCCTCAGACCCTCAGACCCTCAGACCCCCAGACCCTCAGACCCCCAGACAAAAATCGCAAATCACAGATATGTACCAGCTCATCGACGGAAAGAAAACTGCAAGTGAAATAAAATCTGAAATAGCTGCGAAGGTTAACAGCATGAAGGAGAGAGGTATACGTGTTCCTCATCTTGCTGCTGTACTCGTCGGACATGACGGCGGCAGCGAGACCTATGTGGCTCATAAAGTGAAAGATTGCGAAGAAGTCGGCTTCAGGTCAACATTGGTTCGCTTCACTGACGCTGTAAGCGAACAGGAGCTTCTTGCAAAGGTTGAGGAACTGAATAACGACCCTGAGATTGACGGACTGATAGTTCAGCTTCCTCTGCCTGATCATATCTCTGAAGATAAGGTAATCGAAAACATCTCCCCGCTGAAGGACGTTGATGGGTTTCATCCTGTCAATGTAGGGAGGATGACTGCAGGCCTGCCCTCTCTGGTGTCAGCCACTCCTGCAGGTATCATGGAGCTGTTGAAAAGATATAATATCCCCTTGAAAGGAGCGGAATGTGTTGTAGCCGGCAGGAGCAACATCGTAGGGAGGCCCGTAAGCATCCTCCTGTCCCAGAAAGGTATCGATGCCACGGTGACGCTGGTGCACAGCCGCACCCGCGACATAGCCTCCGTACTGAGGAGAGCAGACATAATAATTGCAGCGCTGGGGCTTCCGGGATTTATCAAAGCCGATATGGTGAAAGACGGCGTGGTGATAATCGACGTGGGCACAACCCGCGTTGAAGCCCCTGGCACAAAATCAGGATGGAGACTGAAAGGCGATGTCGACTTTGAGAATGTGGCCCCAAGATGCTCATTTATCACACCCGTACCAGGTGGTGTGGGACCGATGACCAGAGTGTCACTTCTGCTGAACACCCTTCAGGCCTGCAGAAGATAACAGATCAGTCCACCGACAAAAAAACCGGGCTAGAGGCCCGGTCAGAAGGTAGAATTTAGGTCAATTCTAGGGTAATATTGGGTTTGAGGGTAATCTTTTGATTTCAATTATAAGATGCAAAGCAGTCCCGGAAGGTTGCGTCAGCCGAAATTTATTTTTCCAAAGCTCTGGTTATCATGTTTAAAAAAAGTTAAAGCTGTTGATAATTGACAATGAATAAAAGAACGGGGATGATATTATATTATACATTTGCAGGATATTTTTGGGGAGAATGGAAGAAGAGAAATACGGTTTCGTACACGACAGCGAGGTAGAAGAGGTTATTCTCCGGTTTGAAAAGATGCGGAAGAATAAGGAGGTATGTTACTTTGATGTGATTGAATTTGAAGCGATTATAGATTATTACCTGGATGGTAACAAGCCTGTGAATGCTTTTGAAGCCACATCTTTTGCATGTGAGCTTCATCCTAATTCAGTTCCGATACAGATACGCAAGGCCAGGGTACTGCTTGAGAAAGGCAGAGCCACAGAAGCCCTTGCAATCGCCAATCTTATAGAGAATATTGAACCCGGCAATTATGACATCTATGTGTGCAAGGGAACGGCACTGGCAATGCTGGGAGATGTTACCGGAGCCAGGAAAGTCTTCAATATGGCATTGGAATCAAACTCTGAAGACCAGGAAACAATCCTGTACAGCATAACATCCGTGCTGCAGAACCTCAATTATTACGAGGAGATGATTCCTTACCTCCATATGCTGGAGAAACTCGAACCTGACTTTGCCGCCCATACCTATGACCTGGCATATGCATACGACAAAAAAGGTGATTACAGGCAAAGCATTAAATACTATACTACCTACCTCGATGAGGAGCCATACTCTGACAGTGCATGGTATAACCTGGGTATAATATACAATAAAACAGGTGATTACGGAAAGGCACTTGAAGCTTACGATTATGCCCTGGCAATAAACCCGGAAAACACCTTTGCCCTCTTTAACAAGGCCAACATACTCAGTAACCTTGAGAAATACATGGAGGCAATGGACGTCTACCGCGAGTTCGTTGAAGAGGAACCCGAAAGCCTTGAAGGACTTACCTACCTGGCAGAATGCTATGACAAAACCGGCAACGAGGAGATGGCAAGGAAATACTACAAGGAGGCTATTGAACTTACTCCGGATTTTCCTGATCCATGGTATGGACTGGGATTGCTCTCCATATCGCGTGACAAGGCAGCAGAAGGCATATCTCCGCTTAAGAAGGCCATCCAGCTCGACCCGAATAACCCCGATTACTGGTTCACTCTGGGTAAGGCATATATTATGCTCGGGGACGTCAAACTGGCACTTAAATGCTTAAGGGAGACACTGAGACTCGACGGTTATTACGATGAGGCATGGATAGAAACGGGACTGATAATAATGATGACAGGCGCTTTCGCCGGAGCTATACGACTGCTCAGGAAGATTAAACAGATTAGTGGTGATCTGCCGGGAATATATTACCTGCTGGCATCTGCCTATCTCCACACCGGTAATAAAACTGCAGCAAGAAAGGCCCTGACAGTGGCTGCCATGCTTGATGACGAACTGTTTTCGGATTATGCCATCATTTTGCCGGAGGAGATGCTCACACCGGCAATGAAAAAGCTCTTCAGTAAGACAAAGTGATCCATATATGAAAAATGTAAGACAACTGCTTACACACATTCCTGAACGACCATCCAAACCCAGGACTGAAGGCCTGACCATGGTAATGGATAAAGGACTGAGCCTCAGGGAGGCAGAAGACTTTGCCGAAGCAGGAAGCGAATATGTCGATTTTGTAAAGCTCGGATTCGGAACATCTGTCATTACCCCGGATGCAGATAAAAAAATTAAAACCTATCATAAAGCCGGAATGACGGTTTACCTTGGCGGAACACTGTTTGAAGCCTTCATTATCAGGGGAATGTATAAGGAATATGTTGAGCTGCTGAAGGAATGGGGGATCACTATGGTTGAGATATCTGACGGTTCCTATGAGTTTGAACACAGCGAGAAGCTTGACTATATCAGGAAACTGTCAAAGGAATTCACCGTTATCTCTGAGGTAGGATCAAAGAAAAAGAACATCGTATATACACCTGCACAGTGGGTTGAAATGATGAAGTCAGAGCTTGAGGCAGGCTCAGTAAAAGTGATAGCTGAAGCACGGGAATCAGGCACAATAGGAATATATAATGATGACGGCTCGGTAAATATCGATCTGATAAATGCAATATCGAAGCAGATTGGCTTTCATAACGTTCTCTGGGAAGCGCCGATGAAACCCCAACAGGCATGGTTTATTCTCAACTTCGGCGCCAACGTCAACCTTGGCAACATAGCTCCGAACGAGATAATTGCCCTCGAATCACTGAGGCTCGGACTGAGGAGCGACACTTTCTTCAGCTTCCTTCCAGCTGGCATGAAATGAGATTGTTCGGCATTATAGGATATCCTCTCGGACACTCATTCTCGCAAAAGTATTTCACGGAAAAATTCAGCAGGGAACACCTTGCTGAACACAGCTACAGAAAATTCGAGCTGAATTCAATTGATCTGCTTCCTGCCCTGCTTGAAACGGAACATGACCTCTGCGGGTTCAATGTTACCATCCCTTATAAGATCAGGGTGATGGATTACCTTGATGAAATTGACGGAATGGCTGCAGAAATAGGGGCGGTAAATACCGTCAGGGTGACACGCAAACTCGGAAGCAAGCCATACCTGACAGGATACAATACTGATGCTCCTGCTTTCAGGGAATCTCTGCTGGAAAACCTGATAATCCTGCCTGAAACAGCCCTTGTCCTTGGCACCGGAGGAGCTTCAAGAAGTGTCATGCATACTCTTATTGATATGAATATAAGGGCTATACCTGTATCAAGAAGACCTGTGAAGGAGGGTTATTCGTATTACGACCTTCCGGGAGAGGTGATCAGCGAAGCCGGGCTGATAGTCAATACAACACCTCTTGGTACGGCACCGGCAACGGATGCCTCACCGCCGATAGATTACAGCTTCCTGAGGGAAGGACAGTTGCTTTTTGACCTGGTATATAATCCTCCGGTGACACAGTTTCTTATGATGGGAGAGGAGCATGGATGCCACACTGTAAACGGGGAGGAGATGTTCCTGAAACAGGCTGAGCTGGCCTGGCAGGTCTGGAACCTGCAGGTCAGATAAATACAGTATCGGGATACTCAATTCCCGTCAGAGACAAGCCATGGGCAGCTGCTGATTGTCCTGCCAGTCCGCGGTCATGGCCTCCAAGAATCGCTTCGAATTCATTTAAAGACAACTTGCCCCTGCCTACAGGGATCAGCGTTCCTACAATAGCCCTTACCATATTCCTGAGAAAACGATCGGCCCTGATTGTAAAGACTAGCCTGTCCCGTTCTTCATCCCAATGGGCATAACTGACCCTGCAGATGTTTGTCTTGTTTCCGCCGTGCAGCCGACTAAAGCTTGTGAAGTCATTGTGATTCAGTAGTATGGCTGATGCCGTATTAAGCAGGTCGATATCAAGCTTCCAGTAGAGCAGCCAGGCGGTGTCAGTAACAAACGGATCCTTGACAGTCGTAATAGTGTATTGATAAGTCCTTGAAAGGGCATCAAAGCGGGCATTTGCATCAGGTTTTACCCTGACTATTTTTTTTACCGCAATATCCGTCGGAAGAATGCTGTTCAGGTTATATAAGACCTGGCTGTCCGCCTCAAGGTCATTCCTTGCTGAATCAAAATGTGCACAGAAAAATGAAGCATGCACCCCGGTGTCCGTTCTGCCTGCTCCCGTTATCGCTATCTGTTCACCAAGCACAGTGCCAAGTGCCTTTGCAAGAACACCTTGCACAGTGTGTTTCCCGGGCTGCACCTGCCATCCGTTATAGGCTGTTCCCCTGAAGGAGAAGAACATGAAATACCTCGTCATAGGACCCATTTGACGCAAAGATAGCCAAAGAACATTGGTGCTGCTGCAGCTTTTAAGTAAATTGCACCGTTAATTAAAACTCCGGTTATGAATGATATAATCCTTAAACGAGGGTTCGCAAGCGATAACAATTCAGGGGTTCACCCCGCTGTTATTGAAGAACTGGTACATGTCAACCATGGGCATGTTGTTGGTTATGGCGGAGATCCTTTCACAGAGAAAGCATATACTTTACTCAGAAAAGAGCTTGGCAGTGAGGCGGAGATCTTCTTTGTCTTTACAGGTACGGCCGCCAATGTACTGGGCCTGGCCGGAGCTACCAGATCATGGAATTCTGTTCTGACTGCCAGTACTGCTCACATTGAGGGTGATGAGTGCGGAGCGCCAGAAAAATTCGCCGGATGCAAGGTGCTGACCGTCGATACACCCGACGGCAAGATAAGACCTGAGCTGCTAAAAAAACATATGCATGGGTTTGATTTTGAACATCACAGTCAGCCAGCTGTCATTTCGATTTCGCAAGTTACGGAGATGGGAACAGTGTACACCGTTGACGAGATAAAGGCGCTGGCCGGTTATGCTCACAGCTATAATATGCTTCTTCATATGGACGGTGCCCGGCTGGCAAATGCAGCAGTATCGCTGGGACTCCCGTTCCGGGCTTTCACTACTGACGCCGGCGTCGATATCCTGTCGTTTGGCGGCACAAAGAACGGGATGATGTACGGTGAGGCAGTCTGCTTTCTCAGGCCGGGAATAACAAGTGGATTTAAATTCCTGCGCAAACAGGGGATGCAGCTTGCTTCAAAGATGCGCTTTATTGCTGCACAGTATATCGCCTACCTGACGGGTGACCTGTGGAAGGAGTGCGCGGTGCATTCGAATACGATGGCAAAGGAACTGGAAAACAGACTTCGTGAGATCAGTGGTGTGACAATTACCCAGAAGGTTGAATCAAACGGCGTTTTCATAATCATGCCAGCAGATGTGGCGGAACGTATAAGAAAGGAATATTTCTTCTATCCGTGGAATGAACAACTGTCAGAATACCGCCTTATGACCAGCTGGGATACAACTTCAGATGATGTCAATCAATTTGCAGACCTACTGACAGTTATGATGTCTGAAAGAAAGTAGGACGTTACTCGTACAAATCGGCAATTGCCGTTTTACCGTAGTCCCAGTAAAGGACTGAGGTATCACCCTCCGCCTGCCTGTAATAAGCAGGTGTTACTACA
The DNA here is from genome assembly GCA_963828395.1 of uncultured Bacteroidales bacterium. Classification (GTDB taxonomy): domain Bacteria; phylum Bacteroidota; class Bacteroidia; order Bacteroidales; family VadinHA17; genus SR-FBR-E99. The sequence goes on along the minus strand of CAWHED010000001.1, from coordinate 365,588 downwards.
TGACCGTCCGGAGCGGATAGAGCCCTTTCGTAAACTGCATAGACAGGATTAAAAATTATATCGGTAACACCTATGGTATAAAGTGTCTCAGTTGAACCTTCGGCAGGGGCATCTTCTTTAATCTTTACTTCCAGCTTATTGTGTGTCAGCAGGTCCCTGAGAAACTCCATCCTCTTTCTGGTCATCCCGTTTTCAACTATCGTACAGCGGATACCATCGATTTCTCCGATCTGATGTTTGGCTATGGTAAGTGATGTCATATTGCTTAAAATTAGATGCCGTAACTTAGATTCCTGATCATTTCATAGATACCGCTTGCAAAACCTGTTATTACTATACCGGCAATACAGATGGCAAGCCCCAGCTTCGACATAAAATCACTTTTAAATTCCGGTATGGGATTCTCGCTTTTATTGATGAACATGGCCTTGACCACAAGCAGATAATAGTATAATGCCACAATTGTATTAAGCACTGCAATAGCTACAAGGACAAAGAATCCTTTTTCTGCAGCTGCAGCAAAAAGGAAGAATTTGCCGAAGAATCCTGCCACAGGAGGTATTCCAGCCAGTGAAAACATGGCAAGCATCATTGTTAAGCTGAGTTTCGGATTGGTTCTGTACAATCCGTCATAATCATCCATGCTTTCCTTTCCGGTCTTTTCGGCAATGATCGCGACTATGCCGAATGCAGCAAGGTTGGTGAAGATATATATAAGCGCGTAGTAAATCACCGTGGTCATTCCAAACTTGCTGCCGCTGATGAATCCGAGAAGGAAGAATCCCGCCTGGGCAATTGATGAAAAAGCCAGGAATCGTTTCATGTTTTTCTGCCTGAGAGCAAACAGGTTACCTATTGTTATGGTGAGCACGGCAATCACCCATATCACCTTTTCCCATGTGTCAATAATAACCGGGAAAACATTATAGAGGATTATAATGAAGACGAATGCTGCTGCACCCTTGCTTATCACAGAAAGGTAGGAGGCTACGTTAACCGGGGCGCCTTCGTAGACGTCAGCGGTCCAGAGATGGAACGGAACCAGTGACATTTTAAAGCTCATACCCGAGAAGAAGAATAAGAACCCGAGAATTGTGAGGGGCACTGCCGAAGCCCTGGCAGCAACATCTGTAAAATACAGTGATCCGACAGTTCCATATATCATTGACAGGCCGTAGAGGAGGATCCCGGATGACAATGCTGAAGAGAGGATCAGCTTAATACCTGCTTCAGCAGATCTGTTATGATATCTTTCGTAAGCGGCCAGGGCGGCAAGAGGAATTGTGGCAAGCTCTATCCCGATATAAAACATCAGGAAATGACCAGCAGAGATCATGAAATTCATCCCTATAAGTGTGGAGATCAGAAGCATGAAGTATTCATGGATCCTGTCCCTGTTTTCAGGTCTTCCGAGCCACGTATATGACTGTATGAGAACAATGAGAGTTCCTATATTAAGGATATTCTTCATCAGGGTGGTAGTGCGCCCTGCCAGGTACATTCCCCCGAAAAGGGTTCCCTCGGGAGATGGCAGCATGCCGATTGCGGTAACGACTGCGAAAAGTATCACCCCAAAGCCCCTGAACCTTTCCTTCTTAGTTTCACCGGTGAAAACTTCAGCCACCAGAATTATCAGAAAGGCTAAAGTCAGAACCAGCTCGTGGCGCATCATCAAAAAATTATCAAGACTCATTTTGCTGCTGGATTAATTATTCTCCTGTTATACAATATATTACATAAGCTTTTGCACAATTGGCATAATACTGTCTCTGATGATACCTGACAGTCCCGAAGGCAACATGCCTATATATACGATACCAGTTAAAAGCGCGAGGATAGACAGCTTTTCGTACCATCTGGCATCATTGAATTCGTTGTAATGAGTGTCCCTTAATGGTCCGAGAAGGAGTATTGCAATAACCCTCAGGATATATACAGCTGTTATGACTATTGAGGTGATCGCAATAATCGTGGCTACCCTGTGGAAGGTATCAGGATGCTCAAAAGCACCGAAGAACACGTTCATCTCTGCCACAAATCCGCTCAGACCGGGTAACCCCAGCGATGCCAGACCTGCAATGACGTATGCCACACCAAGGAAGGGAATAACTTTCATCAGTCCGCCCATTTCACTTATTATCCTTGTGTGCGTCCTGCCATAGATCATGCCGATCAATGCGAAGAAGAGGGCTGTCATCAGACCGTGTGAAACCATCTGGATAATCGCTCCGGTCATGGCTGTCTGGTTCATCATCAGTATCGCAAAGAGCACCAGCCCGCAGTGGCTTACCGAAGAGTATGCGTTGATGTACTTCAGATCCTTTTGCACAATGGCACCAAAAGCGCCATAAACAACGCTTATTGTTGTCAGGATAATAAATATCCATGCCATTTCATTTGCTGCTTCAGGCATGAGGAACATGGCTACCCTGAAACAACCGTAACCTCCGAGCTTCATTAATACACCGGCATGGAGCATTGAGACGGCAGTAGGAGCAGAGGAGTGACCGTCAGGTGACCAGGTATGCAGCGGGAACAAAGCCCCGAGAACGCCAAAGCCAACAAAGGTCAGCGGGAAGAACCACCTCTGAGCCTGAATTGGTATTGTAATCTTTGAAATCTCGATGATATTGAACGTAAGCTCGCCACCGTCAGGAGCCGAGTTAAAATATATCCCGAATAACCCGATCATAAGGAGGGCAGAACCTCCCATAAGCATCAGGGTCAGCTTCATGGCGGCATATTCCTTGGGCCCGCTGCCCCAGATCCCTATCAGGATGTACATTGGAATAACTGCAAGCTCATAAAAAAGAAACATCGTGAAGAGATCCAGTGATATGAAGAATCCAAAGACGCCCGTTGCCAGAAGGATAAGAGAGACGAAAAACTCTTTCCTCAGATCATCCATCTCCCATGATGCATACACCCCGGCAAAAACAACAATAGAGGTGAGAGCTATCATAGCAACTGAGATCCCGTCAACACCTACGGTGTAGTAAATGTTCAGGCTTTTAAACCACTCGTAGCTGCTCACAAGGAGCATCTGATCGGTGTTGCCTGCCTTTCGCTCTGTGAGATACAGGTAAACTATTATAAAGGCAACAATAAGCTGAATGCCCATGCCTATCGCAGATACGACTTTCGCCTGTCGTGCATCCTTTACAAGCATAATGCCTGTGATTGTCAGGAGCGGAATTATAATCAGGCAGGATAATATATTCATATTCAGATAGTTTTCAAATTATGAAGATTATTTTACCAGGTATATAAAGACCAGGACAAGAGCAACCGCCGCTGAAACAAAGACAAATCCGTACTGCTGCAGCTGACCTGACTGCAGGCCTTTGATACGGTTTGAGACAGTCTGTGTTACCCATGCAATTCCGTTCATTGTCCCGTCAACAATATGCCTGTCAAACCATGCTACCGGTTGTGAAACACGCTTGAATATTATCTTCTTCGTGATAAAAAGGTACAACTCATCAATATAGAACTTGTTGTATGCCCAGTTATAGCTGTGTTTGAAAGTTGCTGCAAGCCGGTCAGGCAGTGTTGTTTCTTTTTTGTACATCACCCAGGCAACTGCGATACCTGCAAGAGCGATCAGGATCGAGGGTATAGCTATACTCCATTCTATATGTGACTCAAGAGGTGCGCCGTCTGAGGTGACCAGGCTGCCGAACGGAAGAAACCCTGAGAAAACAGAGCCGAAAGCCAGGATCATAAGCGGGATGGTCATGGTTGCCGGAGATTCATGGGGTGTATGCTCGTATTGCCTGTTATTCCCGTGGAATATTGAGAAATAGAGCCTGAACATGTAGAATGCCGTAAGTCCTGCCACGAGATACTCGATGGCAAACAGCACCTTGTCATGGTGGAATGCTGCAGTAAGTATCTCATCCTTGCTGAAAAAGCCAGAAAGCGGAGGCAGTCCTGCAATAGTGAGACAGGCGATGAGAAATGTGATATTTGTAATCGGCAGGTGTTTTCTGAGTCCTCCCATTTCAGTCATGTAATTGCTGTGCACGGCATGAATAACTGAACCGGCACCAAGGAACAAAAGGGCTTTGAACATTGCATGGTTGAACAGATGCCAGTTTGATGCCATGAAGCCAAGGCCGTCATGTCCGCCGTAGCCTGAGACGCCGAGGCTGAAGATCATATAACCTATCTGCGAGATTGTGGAGTAGGCGAGCACCCTCTTGATATCCGTTTGTGTGGTGGCTATCACGGCAGCGAACAGGGAAGAGAAAGCCCCCACCCATGCTATGATATGCAGTGCTTCGGGAGCTGCGAAATAATAAACCGGGAACATCCTGGCGACAAGATAAACACCTGCTACAACCATAGTAGCAGCATGTATGAGAGCAGAGACAGGTGTGGGGCCCTCCATGGCATCAGGAAGCCAAATGTGCAGGGGGAACATGGCTGATTTGCCCGCGCCTCCCACGAATATAAGTATCATTGACCAGGTCATGACTGACATCCCGAGAAAGACAGCCCCGCCGGTACTTGTGATTGCCGGTCCGTTAAGATCAGTAAGGGTCACAAAATCAAATGTTTTTGTAGTAAATGACAGTATCAGGATACCGATCAAAAAACCCATATCAGCAAACCTGGTGACAATAAATGCTTTTTTCGAGGCAGCAACAGCGCTCGGCCTTGAATAATAAAATCCGATCAGCAAATAAGATGAAATACCAACCAGCTCCCAGAAAATGTACATCTGGAAGATGTTGGTAGCGACAACGAGACCCATCATTGAAAAGGTGAACAGTGAAAGGAATGCGTAATACCTCTCAAAGCCTTTCTCACCTTTCATATAACCCAGGCTGTAGATGTGAACCATGAATGAGACTGTGCTGATCACCACAAGCATCATCACCGAGATCGGATCCAGAAGGATACCAATATCAATATGGAGGCGATCTGTAAGGGTAAGCCATGTGCCGTTATATGCAATTATCTTCTGAAAGATTCCATCGGTAAGGCCGGCTCCCCAGAAATACCTCAAAGCAGTAGCATATGAGAGAGCTGTAACTATTGCCAGGCCCGTGGTGCCCGTAAGCCCTGAAATACGGGCTTTTAGCCTCATCCCGAAGAGACCCAGCACAAGAAAGGTGACGAAGGGGACGATTAGAATCCAAACTGTATATCCGAAATCTGCCATCTCTGCTATGCTTTATCAGTATTTTAATTCGTTTACGTTTTCAACATTGATGTTTGAGAACCTCCTGTAAATACTGATGATAATTGCGATGGCGACGGCTGCTTCCGAAGCGGCAACGGCAATTACAAAGAGGCTGAAAAAATGCCCGTCAAGCCTGGCGGGGAACAGATATCTGTTGAAGGCCAGAAAATTGATGTTCACGGAGTTCAGAATGAGTTCAGATGACATCAGTATGGTTATGAGGTTTCTCCGCGTAAGAAAACCATAGATGCCGGTAAAGAACATTATCGTCGCCACGATGATGTAAAGCTCCAATGGAATGCCTGGGTTCATATAGTTTTCAGTTTACTTGTTTTTTTCTTCATCTCTGGCAGGGCTGCCCTTTTTTGCGATTACTATCGCACCAATCATTGCGGCCACCAGCAGCACGGAGATAACTTCAAACGGCAGCACATAACCGTCGCTGCCTGTTCCAAGCAGGCTCTTTCCTATTACATTCATGTTTACCTCAAGGGCAGCAGCAGTATCAGCAGCAAAAGTATGCTTCAGGATTGTGGTAATGACCACGATGGCCCCGCCTATGACTGCCAGGGCCGTAAAAAGTGCCTTCTTCCATTCAATAGGCTCAAACTTATGGCTTATCTGGCTGGTGAGCAGAATTGAAAATATGATCAGCACAACAATACCGCCTGCGTACAATGTAAGCTGTACTGCTGCCAGAAACTGGTAGTTAAGAAGGAAGTAAAGACCGGCAGTGGCTATCAGGACAAACAGGAGCGAGACCGCTGCACGGAGGATCTTCCGGCTGGTAACCGTCACTACCGAGAAAACGATGATTACAATCGCAAAGACTGCGAACATTATCTGGTTGCCTTCCATCACGCGACTCCTTTCTTAAGTTTTGACCCGGGCTGGTTAAGGATCTTTGTGAGTTTTGTACGATCAAATACTGCATGCTCAAACTCCTGTCCGAAAGCAAGTGCCTCAAACGGACATGTCTTGACACACAGTCCGCAGAAGGTACACATCCCGAGATGATAGATATGTTTGTCAATGATTCTCTGTTTCTTTCCTTCCTCACTTATTACGGAGGCAGAGATGATCTCAATCGAGCCGTTAGGACAGTTAATCTCACAGATACCACAGCCGGTGCATTTATGCTCGTTATGTTCATCGTGAGGCATTATAACCTCACCTTTAAACATGTCAAACATCTTCAGCTCCCGTCGGTTGTTCGGGTACTGCTGGGTCCATGTTGTTCCCGGCTTGAAGAAATATTTGCCCGTGACGCTTAAACCCTTCAGAAGGGTGATCAGCCCGTCAAAGATGCTCTTTATATATCTGATAAAACTTTTCATTGGCTTTCTTTCAGTATTGGTTCATGTTCTTACCAGTGCCATCCGACAAGGACCAGGAAGGCCATCAACAGGAGGTTGAAGATATTAATTGGAAGCAGGAATTTCCACTCCAGTGTCAGCAGCTGGTCTATCCTGAGTCTTGGGAAAGTCCATTTCAGCCACATCATTATAAATACCACACCGAATGATTTTCCAAGGAACCAGAAGAAAGGAGGGACAAAATCCATTACCTTGTTAAAACCGTCCCAGCCATATACATGCAGCGGCATCCAGCCCCCAAGAAACACCGTGGTGGCAATGGCTGCGACAATGAACATATTAATATATTCAGCAAGAAAGAAAAGGGCGAATTTGATACCTGAATACTCTGTATGGTAACCGGCGGTAAGCTCCGACTCAGCTTCGGCGAGGTCAAACGGGCCCCTGTTTGTCTCAGCCGTGCCGGCAACGATGTAGATCACGAAGGCAATCACTGCAGGGATATGCCCTGTGAAAATGAACCATCCCCATCTCTGGGCTTCAATCATCTCTGAGAGCTGCATGGTTCCTGCCAGAACAACCATAGTTACCAGCGCCAGGCCTACTGATAGTTCATAGCTCACAATTTGTGCGCCACTTCTCATCGCACCAATCAGCGAATACTTGTTGTTACTTGACCATCCTGCCAGCAGGACACCAATGACTCCCATTGATGATACTGCCATCAGGTAGAAAATACCAATATTAAGGTCTATTGCCTGGAGACCCTTTGCGAAGGGCAAAGCTCCGATAGCCATAATTGAAGCAATTATGACTATGAATGGAGCAAGATTGAACAAAATTTTGTCTGCATTCTTGATGGGAACAAGCTCAACAAACAGGAGCTTCACCAGGTCAGCGACCGTCTGGAACATACCTCCGGGGCCTACCCTGTTCGGGCCAAGGCGGTTCTGCATGAGAGCACATACCTTTCGCTCGGCGATTACCAGGAACAACCCTACCAGTGCAAAGAAAATAAGAATCGCTAATCCGATAATTATCATCTCAATAGCTACGGCCCACCCCGGCGACATTGATGCGCGGAGGCTGCTGTCTATCCATTGGGTGAATGATGTAAGATCGTATATACTAAATTCCATATCCGGATTCTGTTACTTTTTTCTATCTGTCAAGATCTGGAATGACAAGGTCAAGTGACCCGTTGATGGCTACCAGATCCGCTATCTTGAAACCTCTTGCCAATATGTTCAGCGGGGCAAGATTAACGAAGTTGGGCGACCTGAACTTTACCCTGTATGGATTTTTGTTTCCGTCACTCACTATGAATACCCCAAGTTCTCCGCGGGCTGTCTCAACACTCTGCCAGTACTCTCCTTCAGGTAATTTTATCACAGGCTTCATCTTCTCGGCAAAAGGACCGTCAGGTATGTTGTCAATGAGCTGTTCAATGATGTTCATTGACTCCCACATCTCATCCATCCTTACCTTGTACCTGTGAAAGGAATCTCCTTCATCATAAAGTATCTCTTTGAATGTCACTTTATTATAGGCGCTGTAAGGATTATGCTTACGTATATCGCATGAAAAACCTGCAGCTCGGCCGACAGGTCCCGTCAGTCCCCAGGCTATGGCATCCTCCCGGTTTATTTTCCCGAGACCTTTAACACGTTCCTGGAAGATGATATTTCCGGTAAGAAGACGGTCATACTCAGGCAAAGTCTTCCGGAAGTACTTTATGAAGTCTTTGGTTCTTTTCTGAAAGTTGGGATGTATGTCATTCATAAGTCCGCCGGGACAGTTGTAACTGACAATCATTCTTCCGCCGCATGTCTCCTCGAAGATATCCATCACAAGCTCGCGGTCCCTGAGTCCGTAAAAGAAACAGGTCAGACCGCCCAGGTCCATCCCGTATGTAGCCCAGAAAAGCTGGTGTGACTGGATCCTTGTCAGCTCGCTGAGTATGGTTCTTATATATTTCACCCTGTCAGATACCTCAATACCAAGGGCTTTCTCAACTGCCAGGCAGACTGCTTCGTTATTGATGTGTGCCGAAAGGTAATCCATCCTGTCCGTCAGGTGAATGATCTGTGGGTATGTGAGGCTTTCGCACATTTTCTCAATACCGCGGTGCACATAACCTATGTGGGGTTCAACATTAAGCACCATCTCGCCCCTGAGCGATACCACAAGCCTTAACACACCGTGCGTTGACGGGTGCTGTGGCCCCATGTTTATAATATATTCCTCCTCTTCCAGGGGGATGTTATTAACAGCTTCCTCCATAACTTATTTGGCAAGAATATTAATGTCGTCCTTATAATCTTTCCTGAGGGGGTAACCCCACGTGCTGTCAAGAAAGAGCCGGCGCAGATCGGGATGTCCCCTGAACTTTATACCAAGCAGATCAAACACCTCTCTCTCATGAAAATCAGCTGCCGGCCACAGAGAACAGAGAGAATCAATTTCAGGATTCTCCCTGTCTGATACCTTTGTTTTCAGGACGATCATGTGATTGAATACTGTCGACCTGAGATGATACACCGTTCCCAGCTCTTTGCCCCAGTCCACACCGCTGAGGCACACTAGCATGTCGAACCGGGTCTCATCGTTCTGTTTGAGTGCAGTGGCGGTTGAAACAAGAAGTTCGGGTGTCACGGTGACCTCAACAAATTGCTTACCCTGGACTATTTCAGACCCGGGAGCAAGAACGGCTGCAGAGGCAGCAAGCTGTATATTATCCATCGTTGTGTTACTTAATGTCGTGTGACTTATTGCGTCGCTTTCTTGACTTCATGGTCTCTGTATTGATCTTCCTCTGCAGCTGAAGCATGCCATAAAGAAGAGCTTCGGGACGAGGAGGGCAGCCGGGGACATAAACATCTACCGGAATGATATTATCTGCACCCTTAACAACACAGTATGAATTAAGAAAGAATGGTCCGCCTGATACTGCACAGGCTCCCATCGCCAGCACATACTTGGGCTCTGACATCTGTTCATAGAGCAGTTTCAGCACAGGAGCCATCTTATTGTTTATGGTGCCGGCAATGACAATCAGATCTGCCTGCCGCGGGCTGGCACGGTACACTTCCATCCCGAAACGGGCGAAGTCATGCCGCGGTGCACCTGTAGCCATCATCTCAATACCGCAACAGCTGGTGGCAAAAGTCAGCGGCCAGAGTGAATTCCTGCGGCCCCAGTTTATTACATCATCTATCGTCGACAGGAATACGTTTCCACCTAATTCCTTCAGTTTATCAAGGGTTTCGTTATCCCTGAACTCATCTTCCCTTATTCCTTTTATTCCCATGTGAGCGCGTGTTTTTTCCATGCATATGCAAGTCCGAGACCGAGGATGATCATGAAGATCACGATCTCGGCGAATGCCACCATTCCAACCTCTTTCATTACCACGGCCCATGGAAACAGGAATACGGTTTCTGCGTCAAAGACCAGGAAAAGGATCGCAAACAGATAGTATCCGACATTGAATTGCAACCAGGTAGTCCCTTTCGTAGGGATACCGCATTCATAAGGGTCAAACTTGTTGGGAGCAAAGGATCTTGGAGCCACAATGCCTGAAAAGATCAGAACAGCTCCTACGAAAATGGCCCCAACAAGAAAACAAGTTAACAGGGCTTGATTATCCATTAATCCAGAATTTTATAATTATTGAAGATCAGTCAAAGGTATCCTTATCGGATTTCAGCGGGCAAAAATATAATATTTATCATGATTGTGAAATTAAAAACAGACCGATAATGAAAATTTAGTTTTTTTCCCAAAATCTTGCCGGAAGCGAGTTGGTGACTTTTAGGAATCGTGCAGGTTAAGGCATCAGGAGCATGCTGTCACCGTAGCTCAGGAACCTGTATCCTGCAGTCAGAGCATGACTGTAAAGTTCTTTCCAGACATCACCTGTAAAAGCTGCAACAAGAAGGAGCAGGGTGCTGCCAGGCTGATGGTAATTGGTCACCATTCCACTTATAGCCCGGAACCTGTAACCGGGAACAATGATTAAACCGGTTGTGGCTTCCAGAACATCAGTTTTTTTCTGTTCCATCATTCTCAAAAGATAATCAAGAGAGGCTTCCATCGTAATCCGGGAATCATTATCGTAAGGTTCCCATTGCGTAATGTGCGGGATCCCTTCCGCTGGCCATCGGCCTTCCGCCCACCTGATTCCCAGCCAGTAGAGGCTTTCAAGGGTCCTGACGGTAGTAGTACCCACAGCGGTGATGTTTCGTCCTCTCAGCGCATGTAAAGTATCTCTGGTGACAAAGAAATGCTCCGTATGCATCAGGTGGTCATAGATCATCTCAGATTTAACCGGCCTGAATGTTCCGGCACTGACATGCAGCGTTATTTCAGCAATCCCGATGCCTTTATTTTTCAGAGCCTGCAGGACAGATGGAGTAAAATGAAGCCCTGCTGTCGGAGCGGCGACAGATCCGTTAATGCGGGCATAGACGGTTTGATATGTTACGGCATCGCTTTCCTCATCATCTCTTCCAAGGTAAGGAGGGATGGGAACATGTCCCATTGCTTCAAGCACCTCACCGAAAGACACCTGGTCATCTTCCCATGAAAACCTGACAGTGAATGTGTCACCTTCAGCCTCCAGTTTTTCAGCAAAAAGGATTTTGCCTGACTTTTCATGAACGAACGGTGCCCGGAGCATGCCTGTCTTCCACCTTTTCAGATTGCCGATAAGACACTTCCATTCGACAGGGCCGGCAGAAGCAAGGTTTTGTGAAAAATCGTGCGGTTCATGCGGCTCAAGACAAAAGATCTCAATTGCCGCTCCGCTATCCTTTTTGAAAAGAAGCCGTGCCCTGATGACCCTTGTATTGTTGAAAACGAGCAGATTATCACTATCAAGCATGGCAGGCAGCTCTTTGAAAACCCTGTCTGAAATACTCTTTCCGTCCCATACAAGTAGCTTTGATGCGTCTCTCTCAGGCAAAGGATAAATGGCTATTCTCTCCTGTGGCAGATCATACCTGTACTCGTTTATCCTTATATCTCCCGGATGGTTCTTCATTGCTGACTGATTGCGGCCAAAATTAGCTATTTTTGATAATTATCTGAGACCTGTGATGCCTGATAAACCTTCGACAAGAAAACAGCCCGGGGTTGTTGACCTCCACCTGAAATCCGGTTACAGGCAGGGCGATGCTGTAGACAGGCAGCTTGCCCGGTTCAGGGGAGAGCTGGACAGCGCCATAAGAGCAGGGGCCGCTGAGATTGTTTTTATCCACGGAGTTGGCATCGGCAGGTTGAAGGATGAGATAAGGCGGATCATTGCTGAAGACTACCCTTCATGCAGTTGCCAGGATGCCCCCTTCAGCAGGTTTGGTGTCGGCGGTGCAACCTTAATCGTAATATCACACCGGTAGAGAACTGTCCTTACTGCAGACGGCAAATGATTGGCCGCATGACCGGAATTCGCGTGAAATATAGTATTTTTGCATCCTGGCAGGCCGTTTCGTCGCCCCTGACCGCAAGGCCGGGAGAGGAAAGTCCGGGCAACAGAGAGCACCATCCTTCCTAACGGGAAGATATCCGAAAGGGTATAGCAGTGTAACAGAGAATGACAGCCACGCCCCAGGGCGGGGAATTGGTGAAAAGGTGAGGCAAAGGCTCACCGGTCCCGGTGGTGACACCGGGAGCCGTACACCTGATGGGTTGAAAGACCATGTATACCGGCACTTAAGGGCTGCTCGCCCGAGCCGGGGGGTGGGTCGTATGAGCCCGCAAGCAATTGCGGGACCAGATAAATGACGAGACAGATGCTTAATCCTCTTGCAGGATGCCGCATCACGACAGAATCCGGCTTACAGGCCTGCCTTTGAAATAAAAATGCCACCCTGGTTGAGTGGCATTTTTATATACAAGGAATTGTTTAGTTGATCTTGAATACCGAATCATCCAGTGGCTTGTCAATCTCAACCTTTGTGAAGGTCATGCCTCCGAGCTCCATCCCGTTGACCATTTGCTTAATGACCTTTGCAAACTTGACACCGTTGATGTCCATGTATTCAGTAATAAATGACTCAACCTCCATTTCCTGACCCATCTGATTCACCTTGGCGGTGGTTTTCACAGTCAGGAAGCTTTCCTTGTCTATGAAAGCTCCAGTGACTGTTCCGGCCTCGTCAGTGATGGAAAGCTTGTAGGCTGGTTTACCGCTGACATCTTCCACACCCTCCAGCTTCACCCTGCCTGCTTTGAAATTTTCCAGCATATTGTCGCGGAACATGTTGTAATCCTGTACACTTGCAAGCTGGTCAGCCGGTATCTCTACAGGGTCAGTGGCACCGGTAAGAGGATTAATCATAAAACCCTTCTCCCCGTCAAAGGCGGTGATGATGTCCATCCCGCTAAAGGAAATTACTACCTTCACCTTGTTGGGTTTCTTAACACTGATGATTATCGGCATTTCAGTGCCCATCTGGCTTACATTACCCTCAATATAAAGGGTTGAAGCTTTCTCCAGTATCTCTGTTCCATTGGCTGCATAGTACTTGTTAATGATCTCGTCCAGCGTCTGGGCACTGCAGACTGACGCCACTAATAAAGCCGGTAAGAGAATGAATAACCTTTTCATAATATTCTGTTTATTAATTATTTAAGATATTTTATTTGTAGTTTTTATTTATTTGAATTATTAAGCAGATCCTCAGCCAAAATAATGCCAGACCTTCTGACTTTCATGCTCTAAATTTAGTAAAAAAACTATTTGTCTCCAAGCTTATATTTATAAATTTCATGCCACCGGGCGGCAAGCTGCTTTCTTATCTCATCCTCACGCGGGTTGGACCCCGGCTCGTAAAAAACCGTCCCTGAAATTTCTTCAGGAAGATAATTGTCAACGATGAAATTCCCTTCAAATTCATGGGCATATTTGTAGCCCTTATGATAGCCAAGATCCTTCATCAATCTAGTAGGAGCATTGCGCAGATGCAGCGGCACGGGCAGATCCCCGTACGCATGCACTGCGCCAACAGCATTCTCGATGGCCATGTATGCAGCGTTGCTCTTTGGCGAGGTAGCCAGGTAAACAGCCGTTTCGGAAAGGATTATTCTGGACTCCGGCCAGCCTACCAGATTGACGGCATTGAAGCAGGCCTGTGCCAGCAGCAATGCATTGGGATTGGCTATGCCGATATCCTCTGCGGCAAGTATCACCATCCTGCGGGCAATGAACTTCACATCCTCACCGCCTTCAACCATTCGTGCCAGCCAGTAAACGGCAGCGTTGGGATCAGAGCCTCTGAGCGATTTAATGAAGGCTGAGATGATATCATAATGCTGCTCCCCGTTCTTGTCATACAATGCAAGGTTCTGCTGCACATGGCTGAGAACCATCTCGTCCGTGATGACAATCTCATCACTGTCTTTCTCAGCCTCAAGCGAAACAGTGAGCTCAAGAGCATTGTAAAGCTTCCTGGCATCACCGCCACTGATGCGCATCAGCGCCTCGTACTCTTCTACCCGTACCGGGTATTGCTTAAGGTAGAAGTCGCTCGTAAGCGACATGTCAACCAGGCCTTTAAGTTCTTCATCACCGAGAGGTTTAAGCACATAAACCTGGCATCTCGAAAGGAGGGGAGAGATAACTTCGAAGGACGGGTTTTCCGTAGTGGCGCCGATCAGCGTCAGTATCCCCTGTTCAACAGCCCCCAGCAGCGAGTCCTGCTGCGACTTGTTGAAACGATGTATCTCGTCAATGAAGAGTATTGGATTTGGCTTGCCGAAGAACTGCTGACTCCTTGCCTTCTCGATGGTCTCCCGTACCTCTTTCACTCCGCTGCTCACTGCGCTGAGCTGGAAGAACGATCTTTCGAGCTTCACCGCCACTATCCGGGCAAGGGTCGTTTTGCCAACTCCGGGAGGTCCCCACAGTATAAATGATGGAACATTGCCTGATTCAATCACCTTCCTCAGAACACCTTCCGGGCCAACAAGATGATCCTGACCAACAAATTCATCAAGTGACTTTGGTCTTAACCTGTCTGCAAGTGGCTGATTTGAAAACATATGGCTCTTCGGCAATTTCTGCTGCAAATTATCACAAATTCGCATGCTGAGGCATGTCGAATGCCATTTTTCAGGAAAATTATTTTCATTAAATGAAATTAATTAATACTTTTAGCAATTAAATTCCCGTAAATTGGTTCTTATTGGAGAAGAAACTTATTTGTGACAGGAACTTAGCAAATTTTTGGATACCATGAAAAAACCTCTCCTGATTACCATTATCGTTCTGGCAGCATTGCTGTTATTACCGGCGGTCAGCCTCCTCAGATGGGCCTTCCAGGAAAAGAAACCTATGAATGTCGTCATTCTTGACAAGACGGTTCCCACACTCAAAAGGCTGGGACACCGGTCCTTCGTCTATGTTATGACCAACGACCGTTTTGTCAGGAAAGGCAAGGGAGGCAGTCTGTCAGCATCAAAAGACTATTTTGGTTTTGTCCCGCTCAGACCGGTCAGGGAGAAACAATTCAGAAAAAAGGATTTCCGTCTGACAGAGCTGATTGACCTGGCAGATAATAACGATGCTCTCTATTATACAGATACTTACGGTGTATTCTTTAACGACTGGTACCAGGGTATAAAGAAAGCGCGCCGGTCACGAAAACTTTATGGAGGCCTCAACAATAATGACTACCTCCTTATGTCCGAGATGAAAAAACGGGAAAAGCTGGTCCTGGTCGAATACAATACATTTGATTATCCTACTGCAGACCTTGAGAGATTCAAAACAGAAGAGCTGCTGGGCATCACGTCCACAAAATGGATGGGGCAGTTTTACCCCACCCTCGATACCATATCAGACCAGGGTGCGCCCGACTGGATGGCGGCATTATACAGGAAGCAGTACCAGAAACCATGGAACTTTACCAAATCCGGCGTTGTGCTCCTGAGAGAAAACAGCATAGTCGTACTGGAGGAAGGTGAACATCTGACCTCCCCGATGCCTGTTATAACGACCGCAAGCCCCTACACGGAGAAGTATAATCTTCCACAGCTGGTCACGTTTGCCAACAACTTTGATATAATTGACCCCGGGAAGAACACTATCGTGTCTTCTTTCAAACTCAATACTACCCCTGCAGGTGATACCCTTCTGGCTGCGAATGAGCTAACGTCTGTCTTTCCTGCAGTGGTACAGGATGCTGTATCAGGACGTACATTCTATTTCTCAGGTGATTTTGCCAACAATGATATTCCTTTCTGGACTTCCAGGTTCAAGAACATCGACAAGAGGGCAAAAACATTCTTCTACTCAGAGAATGAAAATGACAGCAAGAGATTCTTCTGGGTCTATTACAAGCCCCTGATTACGGGAATATTCACTGAATATCAATCGGCAACAAAAGGGAAATAAATTAATAACTCATTAAAGAACAGGCTTCAGGCCTGTTTTTTATTTGTATGAAAGCGACCATCATCCAGACTGATCTCAGATGGGAAGACATAAACGTCAACCTGTCACACATTTCTTCCCTTCTCAGTCTTGCTGACAGTGATACAGACCTGGTCGTTCTTCCCGAAATGTTTACCACTGCTTTCTCAATGGATCCCGCACGCCTCGCTGAGACAATGAAAGGGCCAACGGTTCTCTGGATGAAAGAGAAAGCCTTATCGGGAGGTTTTGCATTATGCGGATCGATTATAATCAGGGAAGACGATAAATATTTTAACCGCATGCTCTTCATCACACCGCATGGAGAAGTGACTGCTTATGACAAGCGTCACCTCCATTCGATGAGTGGAGAGCATACTGTTTACAGTCGTGGCAACAAGAGAATTATACGTAGTTACCGCGAGTTTAACTTTAACCTGCAGGTGTGTTATGATCTGCGCTTCCCGGTATGGTCGCGCAACAGGGGCGACAGTGATGTTATTATCTATTCTGCCAACTGGCCTGTCGTGCGGAGCCATGTCTGGAAAGCACTCCTTGTCGCAAGGGCAATTGAGAACCAGTGTTATGTTATTGGTGTGAACAGAGTGGGTACCAACCCGGACGGTACTTCCTATTCAGGCGACTCTGTGATAATAAGTCCCAAAGGAGAAACACTTGCCTCTCTTGAGCCTTTTGCTGAAGGTGTGGTATCTGCTGAGTTGTCAGGGGAGGCTCTTGACCGGTACAGGGCAAGACATGCCTGTCTGGCGCGACGCTGACCAGTTCACGCTGCTTTAGTTCAGTGACTTCGGTCCTGAACACCCCTCAATCCCCAACCCCTCTACCCGTCAACCTGTCAACCCTTCAGCCCCTCAAACCTTCAGTGCAGCGAAAAGTACCTCGGCCGGATGCAATGCAACCCGGCCGGTCCCATCCCTGATATGGTGCCTGCAACTTGTCCCGGGTGCAACCACCAACGTCTCCGGCGACGCACTCCGGACATCCGGGAAGAGTATGAGCTCGCCTACTTTCTGCGAGAGATCATAGTGTTCCTTTTCATAGCCGAAGGCACCGGCCATCCCGCAGCAACCCGAGGGTATCTCCCTGACGGTGAAGCCTGAAGGTATGCTCAGCGCCGCTATTACCGGCCCAGATGTGACTATCGCTTTCTGCTGGCAGTGCACATGTACAAGCACGTCGGCACGGTCATTTCGGAACATATCACTTGTGATCTTTCCTTTTGCGAACTCCCTGACAAGGAATTCCTCCAACAGCAAAGTGTTCTCTGCTACTTTCAGCGCCTTTCCGCGGCAGGTTTCACCTGCAAGATCAGGGAACTCATCCCTGAAACCGAGTACTGCCGACGGCTCAAGTCCTACCAGCGGCCTGTCAGCGCTGATAATGGGTTCAAAGACCTCAATATTATTGATTATCATCTCCTTCGCTTTGCGGAGGAATCCTTTTGAAATATATGTTCTGGCACTGGGTGAGTGCCTGACCGTCAGCACTCTGTATCCCAGACCGGTAAGAAGCTTCACTGCACTTATGCCTACATGTGTATCATTATGGTTTGTGAACTCGTCGGCAAAGATGTAAAGCTCCCCGACCGGCTTTACAGGATTAAGCTTCCCGAGGTTTTTCCTCAGCCATCTCCTGAATGTCACAGGAGAGAGCAACGGTAAGCTCCTCGCAGGGGCAAAACCGGTCATCCTTTTGATTGCTGATGAGGCTAGCCTGTTTGATGCAAAGAGGTTGAAGATACCGGGAATGAACGAAAAGAGCCTGTAGATCATCGGTAGTGAGGCTATCAGCCTTGAGCGCAGGGGAGGCCGGTGGCTGTCGTTATAATGTTGAAGGAACTCCGACTTCAGCTTGGCCATATCCACTCCGGAAGGGCACTCACTCTTGCATCCCTTGCAGGCCAGGCAGAGATCAAGGATATCATGTATCTCGCTGCTGTCCCATGGATCGTGCCTGTCGGCATACAGCATCTCCCTGACAATGTTGGCCCTTGCCCTCGTGGTAAGGCGTTCATCCCCTGTGGCCATGTAGCTCGGACACATGGTACCGCCAATTACGCTGCTCTTGCGGCAATCGCCTGACCCGTTGCACTTCTCCGCAGCCCTTACCACACCCCCTTCAGCCGAGAAATCATACCATGTCTTTAGCTCAGGTGTAGGTTTTCCGGGGACATATCTCAGTGATGTGTCCATAGGAGGGGTGTGTACGATCTTACCTGGATTCAGGATGCCATGCGGGTCGAATAATTGCTTTAACCTTTTGTTAAGCTGATGGTTATGCTCTCCGATGATAAGTGGAATGAACTCGCCCCTCAGACGGCCGTCGCCATGTTCACCGCTCATTGATCCACGGTACTTTTTCACTATGGCGGCAGTCTTTTCTCCGATGGTGCGCAGCAGCTTCACATCCTGAGGGTCTTTCAGATCCATCAACGGCCTGATATGCAGCTCACCCGTTCCAATATGTGCATGATAGACAAACTCTTTCCCGTATGAAGCAAGCATTTCTTCAATATCTGTTACGAAGTCACCTAGCTTATCCACTGCCACGGCGCAGTCTTCAATGAGTGATATCGGTTTGGCATCGCCGGGCATATTCGACAGGATACCGAGGCCGGCTTTACGCAGATCCCACACCCTCTTTACATCACTGCCCCATACCGCCGGGAAAGCATATCCCAGTCCTTCAGCCCTCATCTCAGCCTCCATGGCTGAGGCGACAGCCGTTATCTCTTCTTTGTTCTGTGCGCAGAACTCGACGAGCAGCAGGGCACCCGGCTCGCCCTCGATAAAGAACCTGTTTCGCCTCTGGCCCTCAACTTTCTCTGCCAGGGATAAAATCCTCTGGTCCATCAGCTCCACGGCACATGGTTTGTATTTCAATGCAATGAGATTAGCCCGGAAGGCATCATTGCGCTTTCGCAGATGAACGCAGGCGAGGGCTTTCACCGGTGGTGGCAGGGGCACAAGACCCAGCTTCGCCTCAGTGACTATGGCCAGCGTACCCTCAGATCCGCATATGAGCCTCGCAAGGTTAACAGGCCTGCCACTGCCAGGTGTGAACGGCTCGCTGTATAGAAGGTCGTCAAGCGCATAGCCCGTGTTGCGCCTGGGGATATCTTTTCCGGGATAATCGCGCATGATGGAGTCTCTGTTGACCTTATCGCCCATCATTGGAAATAATCTCCCTGTATAATTCACCTTCGGCTCCTTCCAGGGCACATTTCTGATTTAGTTCTTCAGCAGTGACTGGACCGAAGACAGCCTCGGAACCATCGCTGAGCAGAACTTTGACTTCAATGATATGATCCCTGACTGAGCCATATACTACAGAATGCAGTCCGCAGCCGTTGTTGCCGATCATACCTCCTATATTGCATCTGTTGGAGGTGGATGTCTCGGGCCCGAAGAGAAGCCCGTCATTTTTAAGGATAGCGTTCAGCTCGTCCGGGACAACGCCCGGTTCGAGCCTTACCCATCTGTCTGCCTTGTTTATCTCCAGTATGCGTCCGAAGTACCGGGACATATCAGCAACTATGCCCGAACCAACTACCTGGCCTGCAAGCGAAGTGCCGGCAGCTCTCGGAATGATGCCCACCCTGTGCCTCGATGCAAATGCCAGAAGCTTTTTCAGATCTCCGGTGTCGGCCGGATAAAAAACTGCTGCCGGCTCCTCACGGTATATGGAAGCATCCGTGGCATACATGAGCCTGGAGGCTTTGTCGATCCGCATTTCACCTTCACATGAGGCTGCAAAATCCTCAAGATCCTTAATGGTAAAACTTATCTGCATCATCCGGGAATTATTATGTCAAAAATATAGAATTGATCCAATAGACTACCGCCATATGGTCAATTTTGAAAAAAAAGTAACTAAAATTTCAAAATCTGATTTTAATCATGGATTTGATCATGGTGCAGTTACACTTTTTTTTTCTACTTTTAACCCATAACTATTACTAAACTAAATTATTGATTGACAATGGAATTGCTCGAGCAGATCAGAATGAATGCCAAAAGGCATAACAAAAGAATAGTATTGCCCGAGGGCACTGAAGTGAGAACCCTGAAAGCTGCAGATGCTGTAATAGCTGAAGGAATTGCGCGCATAACACTTCTCGGAGACCCAAAGGAGATTATGGCGCTGGCAGAAAGCCTGGGACTGAAGAATATCGATAAGGCAACGATCATTAACCCGGTCAGTCACCCCATGAAGGATAAGTACATTGATCTGATGGTCGAGCTGAGAAAAAGCAAAGGACTGACGAGGGAAGAGGCTTCCAGGCTCATTGAAGACCCTCTCTACCTGGGTGTAATGATGATAAAAAACGGTGACGTCGATGGCGAGGTGGCCGGAGCACGCAACACGACAGGTGATGTTCTCAGGCCTGCTTTTCAGATTGTAAAGACCGCTCCGGGCATCTCGGTAGTATCCGGAGCATTTATCATGATATTGAAAGACAAGGAGTTTGGTGCTGACGGAGTGATCGTTTTTGCTGACGGAGCAGTTCATCCCGATCCGACCGACAAAGAGCTTGCAGAAATAGCCGTATGCACCGCCCGCACTACAAAAACGCTTTTAGGTGTTGAACCCAAGGTTGCCCTTCTCAGCTTTTCAACGATGGGAAGCGCAAAACATGAGATGGTGGATAAAGTCGTGAGAGCCACCAGGATGGCAAAGGAGATGGCTCCTGAATTCATGTTCGAGGGCGAACTTCAGGCTGATGCTGCACTGATTGAAGCGATAGGCCAGAAGAAAGCTCCCGGAAGCAAGATCGCCGGCAAGGCTAACGTACTTATCTTCCCTAACCTGGAATGCGGTAACATAGCATACAAACTCGTTGAACGTCTTGCCCATGCTCAGGCCATCGGGCCTGTTCTCCAGGGCATGGCGGCGCCGATAAACGATCTGTCAAGGGGCTGCTCCGTGAGTGATATTATTAACGTTATTGCCATAGCTGCAAACCAGGCAGCGGGCCTGAATAAGTAACAGTGCACTATCATGATGATCCTTGTTCTTAACTGCGGCAGCTCCTCGATTAAGTACCAGCTGTTCAATATGACTGACGGTTCAGAGGTCCTTGCCAAAGGCCTCATTGAACGTATCGGCATCATTGACGGAATACTGACACACAAGCCTGCCGGAAAGGACCCGTATAAGGTTGTGCTTGACATCCCTGACCATACTGTCGGTATCAATATGGTCATGGAAGCTCTCGTTCATCCCGTACACGGCGTTATTAAAAACATCAACGAGATAAAGGCAGTAGGGCATCGCGTTGCGCATGGTGGCGAAAACTTCAAGGAATCTGTGCTGATAAACGCTGAAGTCAAACGGGATATTGAAAAGTGCGGCGAACTGGCACCGTTGCACAACCCTGCGCACCTTAAAGGCATCCTCTCATGCGAGAAACTGCTTCCGGGCATACCCCAGGTGGCTGTATTTGATACCTCGTTCCACCAGACTATGCCAGACTATGCGTACATGTACGCCATCCCGTACGAATACTATGAGAAGTACAGGATTCGCAAATACGGGTTCCATGGAACAAGCCACAAATTTGTGGCTGAAAAAGCCTGCAAGCTCCTCAACATGGATTTTCACAATACCAAGATCATTACCTGCCATCTCGGCAACGGAGCCTCAATCACTGCCATAGAAAATGGCAGGTCTATTGACACTTCAATGGGATTCACTCCTGTCGACGGACTGATAATGGGTACCCGTACCGGCGAGATTGATCCCGGCGTGCTTCTGTATCTTGCTGAAAAAGAGGGATTGAGCGTCAGCGGTGTGAATAATATGATCAATAAGAAAAGCGGTGTGGCAGGTATCTCGCAGCTGTCATCAGATATGAGGGACCTTGAGGCTGCCGCCGGCGAAGGCAACCCCAAAGCTATCCTGGCCCTTAATATGTATTCGTATAAGATCAAGAAGTTCATCGGCGCCTATGTCGCTGCACTGAACGGCCTGGACCTGCTCGTTTTCACCGCCGGTGTCGGCGAAAATGATATCAACTCGCGGAAGATGATATGCACCGGTATGGAGTATCTTGGAATAGAGATCGATGATGACCAGAATAAGCGCGCCAGGGCAAAAGACCTTCTGATTTCCAGAGCTTCCTCAAAGGTTAAAGTTATTGTGATCACCACGGATGAAGAATTTGTAATCGCTTCAGATACTCTGGAAATAGTTGAGAAGATAACTTGTTAAACCCTCTATATCATGGTATTAAAGCACCTCTCAGAACTCAAGGAACTGCTTGTTGACAAACCGACCCGGAGACTGGTCCTTGCGGCAGCTCAGGATCATAACTCACTCACTTCAGCTTTGCAGGCAGCACAGGACGGTTTTATCGAACCGATCCTTGTGGGCGACAAGGAAGCCGTGCAGAATTCTTGCTGTTCAATATAATCTTGACCTGTCAGGTGTAAGGATGATCCATGAGCCGGATACTGAGATGGCAGTGGAGATATCCGTCAAGATGGTTCGAAGCAATCAGGCCGACATACTTATGAAAGGACAGGTGGGGACATCTTCACTTCTCAAGGCAGTGCTTAATAAGGAATGGGGCCTCAGATCAGGCGCCCTCCTTTCACACTTTGCCCTCTTTGAGGTGGAAGCTTATCATAAACTGATAGCCGTGACTGACGTTGCGATGAACATTGCACCGAACCTGCAGGACAAGATCTCAATTGTGAACAATTCTGTGGAGTGTCTCAACAAGCTTGGTATTGATATGCCCAAGGTTGCAGTTCTTGGCGCTGTTGAGATGGTCAGCGAAAACATGCAGGCCACGCTTGATGCCGCACTGCTGTCCAAGATGAACCAGCGTGACCAGATCAAGCATTGCCTCATCGACGGTCCACTGGCTTTTGACAATGCCATCAGCCTCGAGAGCGCGACCCATAAGGGTATCCGCAGCGAAGTGGCAGGCGATACCGACCTGCTGCTGATGCCTGATATTGAAGTGGGTAACGTACTCTATAAGTCACTTGTTTTCTTTGCCCATGCCGGCGTGGCTGCAGTGATCCTCGGGGCCACCGCGCCAATTGTGCTGACATCGAGGAGCGACTCTGACCAGGCAAAGTATTACAGCATCCTTCTTGCAGCTGCCATATCAAAAATAGAATAGGATGATTACCAGCCTCAGGCAGATGGCTGACACTGTCAGATCATCAGGACAAAGCCATACGATAGCAGTAGCCTGGGCACAGGATCCGAACACAGTAGGATCTCTGCATAGGGCTGTCAGTGAGGGCTTTGCAGAGGCCATTATGATAGGCAGGAGGGAACAGATAATCAGGACATGCCTTGAAACAGGCGCAGATCCTGAACGCTTTACAATAATTGAAGCAGGCAACGAAAAGAACGCTGCCGAACTTGCTGTCAGTATGACTGCCACAGGGGATGCTGATATTGTTATGAAAGGACTCGTCGGTACGGACAAATTCCTCAGGGCTGTGATGGACAAGGACCACGGCCTTCTGCCGCCAAAGGCGGTGATGAGCTATGTCTGCGCCATAGAAATACCGGCCTATCACAAGCTTCTTTTTGTTACCGATACTGCTGTGATACCATTCCCCGATCTTGATCAGAAAGTAGCCATGGCAGGGTATGCTATTTCGATGGCAGGAAAGTTCGGCGTATCCAAACCGTCAGTGGCACTTATCGGAGCATCTGAGAAGGTGAGCAGACACTTTCCCAGTACTCTTGACTATTCGGTCATGTGCAAGATGGCTGAGAGGGGCCAGATACAATCATGTGTGATGGACGGGCCTGTTGATCTATTCCTGGCCTGCGATCCCGCCAGCGTCAGGATAAAGGGCGTGGATACCCCGCTCGCCGGTGATGCCGATATACTGCTTTTCCCCTCTCTTGAGGCATGTAATCCTTTTTACAAGGGACTGATGCTTTTCGGCGGGGGCGAGCTTGCAGGAATGATCTGCGGTACCTCAAAACCGGTGGTGCTCATGTCAAGAAGTGAAAGCGAACTGTCAAAATATTACTGTGTGGCACTTGCATGCCTGATGGCAGCTACTAAAGATAAAAACTGATGGAAAAAAGACTTATACTGGCTGTAAATCCAGGATCAACCAGTACGAAGCTTGCATTGTATGACGGTGATAAACAGCTCTTTGAGAAGACACTGAGGCATACTGCCGAAGAACTTGCAGGTTTCAGGAGAATAGTTGATCAGCTGACCTTCAGGCATGATATAATTATGAAGGCTCTTGAAACTGAAAAGACGGATCTGAAGAATATTGTTGCCATAGTAGGCAGGGGTGGATTGGTAAATCCAATTGAATCTGGGTATTTATGAAGTCAATGACCTGATGAAGAAACATCTGTCGGAGGCAGTGAATGGAGAACATGCCAGCAATCTGGGAGCGCTTATCGCAGGCGAGATCAAAAAGGACCTCCCTGAGGCTAAAGCTTATATCGTTGATCCTGTGGTTGTTGATGAACTGGAGCCGGTAGCCCGCCTCTCAGGTCATCCGGCAATAAACAGAAAATCGATCTTTCATGCACTTAACCAGAAGGCTGTTGCACGGCTATATGCTGCCTCGGTCGGCAAGGAGTATGAGAACCTGAATCTGGTCATTGCTCACATGGGAGGGGGAATAAGTGTCGGGGCTCACCGAAGAGGGAGAGTGATAGATGTCAATAACGCGCTGAACGGTGACGGACCGTACTCACCTGAACGAAGCGGCGGGTTACCCGCGTTACAGCTTGCCGACATATGCTACAGCGGTAGATATACCCATGACGAGGTGGGATCGATGATTGCCGGTAAGGGAGGGATGGTCGCTTATCTCGGCACCAACAGCTTCATGGAAGCATGCAAAAGGGCAGAAGCGGGCGATGAGTACGCTGCCCTTATTGTGGAAGGCTGCAGCTACCAGACAGCCAAGGAGATAGGAGGAATGGCCGCTGTCCTTGGCGGAAATGTAGATGCCATCATTATGACAGGAGGACTGGCATATGATGCAAAGCATGTGGAGCGAATAAGCGCCCTGGTGCAAAAGATTGCGCCGATCTTTGTCTATCCGGGTGAGGATGAATTGAAAGCGCTGGCATTCAATGGCTTACTTGCCGTTACAGGGCGGATATCCGTAAAAGAATATAAGGGGTGAAGCAAAGAGCAAGGAGCAAAGAGCAAGGAGCAAGGAGCAAGGAGCAAATCACGGAGCAAGGAGTAAAGAGCACGGAGATAGTGCTTTAAACTCTGTGCCCCATGCCCCATGCCCCATGCGCCGTACTATGGGACGGATAGTGCCACCGGCAGAATTTTCCCATTAAAGAATTTATTCCCGTTGACTGCAAAATCCGCAATAAATGCTGCCATCTCTGCTGGTAAGACGGGCGCAGCGGCATCGGGGAAAGCCCGGCTGAACATCTCTGTCTGCACCGCACCGGGGCAGAGACAGTTGAATGAGATACCCCTTTCAGCATATTCAGCCGCAAGGCACTCGGTAAGGATCGCCAATGCTCCTTTGGTGGCGCTGTAGTAGGAGAGACCTCCAAACTTCAGGCTGCCCTGGAAGCCTCCCATACTGCCGATATTGACAACATGAGAACCTTTTACGAAAAGAGGCATTAGCTCTGCAATCAGGGCTGCTGCCGACGTGAAGTTGACAGAAACCAGTGATGCAATATCATTTTCACTGTGTTCTGTGAATGGCTTATTCACGAGATGGCCGGCATTATTAATAAGAATGTCTATCCTTCCGGGATCAATGCTGAGCCTCTTTTTAAGCTCGCTGAGCGATGATCCCGGCCCGGCAATGTCGATGGGTATCCCGGTGATATTTTTGCCCGGACAGCCTTCGGCAAGGCTCCTGAGGGCTTCTTCGTTGCGGGCGATGGCAATCAGGCGGTTCCGGGGGTCCGCCGCCAGTTTCATGACGACCTCCCTTCCAATGCCTGACGATGCTCCGGTGACAATGATATTCATTTTATTTTCAGTATGTTGGATTGTCCTTGTATCTTTTAGTCAAAGACACTTACTGTAAATATACTAATTTTGCTTTTATTTGTACCCTCTTTACAGGATTACACACAATGAAGAAGATCATTGTCATAATTGCAGGTATATTACTGAATTTAAGTTTGTTTGGACAGACCATACCAGAGCAGGAAAAGAATGCGTATGATCCACAAAAGACTGTAACGGATCAGCGGCCGGGAAAATCAGATCAGCGACCGCCATTCAGGGAGAGGTTGTTTTTCGGTGGCAACTTCGGGTTGCAGTTTGGAGACTATACAAACATAGAGGTTTCTCCCATGGTTGGGGTCTGGGTACTGCCGCGTGTGGCCATTGCAGCAGGACCGTCATTCCAGTATTATGCTACCCCAAATATTAAAACCTCCATTTTCGGGGGCAACACGTTTGTCCGGCTGATGGTATTACGGGATCTGAATAATATCCTGCCAGTCGGTATTCACCTTGGCATCTTTGGTCAGGCTATGTATGAAGGACTAAGCCTTGATGACTCATACGTATCACTTATCAGCGGCTTGCCTGATTCCGGGGGAAGGATATATTCGGATGCCTTTCTTCTCGGACCAGGAATATCCCAGCCTCTGGGTGGCAGAGCATCTCTGAACCTGAGTTTTCTCTGGGCTCTGAGCCAGCCGAAGTATTATACCTATGGTTCACCAGAGATAAGAGTTAGCTTTCAGTTTTAAATCATATAAACCATATAATTAATTATAAAACAAATAATTATGAAACTCGAATATAGCAGATTTGTTTCACTGATCTATACCCTTCATGAGGGTGACATCAGCGGTAAGTTACTCGAGACGGTCGAGGAGGCTGCTCCCCTGAATTTTGTTTACGGAACGGGCAGGTTACTGCCGGCGTTTGAAGAAAACCTGGCAGGACTGGAGGAAGGATCAGTCTTTGATTTCCACCTCGATGCCGTTAATGCCTACGGGGAGAAGCGCGAGGAGATGCTGATCAGCCTTCCGAGAAATATCTTCGAAGATGAAGGTGTTCTGAGGAGCGAAATATGTTTTGTGGGGAATACCGTACCCATGATGGATTTGCACGGTGAACGGATAAACGGCATTGTGACAGAGATCGGCGATGATTTTGTGAAAATGGATTTCAATCATCCGCTTGCCGGCACTGACCTGCATTTCTCAGGCAAGGTCATTGGTGTGCGTGAAGCCACCCCGGAAGAGTTAATGGGTCCGTCAACAGGCTGCTCATCCTGCGGCAGCAGGGACAGTGGTTGCGGCGGCTCCTGCGGTTGATGCCGGCAGAGCGGCATCGGGACAGGGGAAGGGAATCCATAGGTTTTGCCTTCTCCATACTCCCTGCTCCCTGCTCCAGGCTCCTTTCTATCCCTTGAGAATTTTCCCCTCTGACTTTGCGATTATTACTGTCGCACACGTATCACCGTACACGTTGATGATAGTACGGAACATTTCAAGTATGCGGTCAGCAACCAGGATGAGTCCTGTACCCTCGGGCGACAGTCCCGCCGCATTGAACACAACAGTATCAATAACAGTCCGCCTTATTATTCTTCCGGTGATTCGCGTTTAAGTCGCGTACTCCCCCCATGACTGCAGTCTATCCTCAGGGAAAGAGTCTGAAAAGACAACCCAAATGACTTCCCGGATGAAGATAATTAAAAGCTCACAGCTCATGTGATGTTTTTAAATG
The DNA here is from genome assembly GCA_963828395.1 of uncultured Bacteroidales bacterium. GTDB lineage: Bacteria > Bacteroidota > Bacteroidia > Bacteroidales > VadinHA17 > SR-FBR-E99. Next base: position 337,965 of record CAWHED010000001.1, on the reverse strand, counting down.
CAAGACCAGAATTGAAAATTCCGGGAGAGGGGAGATAAAGTCCGCAAAAAAATGATTCCTGACGACTTGAGGTTTTTCTGTGTTGTCATTAATAAGATCTCATGTTAAATGTTAATGATCCGCCTTAAAAACAAGTGAATTTACAAATGTAAACATGTGAATTTGGTTGAGATCACGTAAATTTAATTACTGATGTTATCAACATTCATTTACGTTTGTAATTTAAATCTGTAATCAATAATAATAAAACATATATAACATATTATCAATCACTTAAGTTAAATTATATACAATAATAGTTTATTACGTGTGACGCTTAAAGGCCTGTATTGTTTAGAATTGAACCTATTTATCAGTATAAAATGCATATAATCAGTAAGTAATCACTCCTAAAGTCAATAATTAAATCAAATTATTAAGATAATTAATGGCACCCATGCTGGTTTCTAAGGAGAAATTCCTGCGATATGCGAAGTAGTATATTTATGTTAAATTACAAATGTAAATTGAATTAAGTTACATGTGTAAATATTACTTTATTTACATTTGTAACAAACACTTTATGATATGAAAGAGAGAATCCTTACCTTTTTACAGAGTGAAAACAAGAGTGCTGCTCAATTTGCTGAGGAAATTGGGGTTCAGCCTTCAGGAATTTCTCATATAATCTCAGGAAGAAACAACCCCAGCCTCGATTTTGTGATGAAAATGCTGCATAAATATTCCTCTTTGTCAGCAGAATGGTTGCTGTTTGGTCGCGGTGCAATGTATAAATACACCTCTCAACCCACCTTATTCGATATTCCGCTGTCAGAGGGCGTTTCCGGAGAGGTCATCACTGAAGGCACTGAGCTGCATTCTGAGCATGCTTCCTCTGCAGAAAGCCCTGAAGTATTGTCAGGAACCGGTAGCCTTAGGAATGAAGAACAGGCAACAAAAGATAAGGTCCTGACGAAGGTTTTGTTATTCTATTCCGACAAATCCTGTTCTGAATACAATCCTGCCTGAGAAAATCAGCTCAAATTTTCTACCTTTGCAGGCGGGTAAAGAGCTCTGATGAAAAAGAGGATAGAAGATTTCACTGTAACTGAAAACCGCCGGCTGACAGACAGTATCTATGTCATAAAGCTTTCTTCTTCAACGCCTTTACCTGAAATACTTCCCGGACAGTTCGTGGAGGCCCTGGTTACTGACAGCCCTGCGACCTTTCTTCGCCGGCCGCTCTCCGTGCATGATGTCGATTTTTCTGAAAACACCATTTCGCTTCTGATACAGGTTGCGGGCAAAGGAACTGAGCATTTAGCAAGGTTGCGCCCAGGTGAAAAACTTAACCTGATCTATCCCCTGGGTAACTCATTCACCCTTCCGCAAAAGGGGGAGAACGTGCTTCTGACAGGCGGCGGTTGCGGAATGGCTCCGCTGTACTACCTCGGCCGTAAGGTAATTGAATCAGGTGCTTATCCTCATTTTGCGCTTGGTTTTCGCAACCGGTCAAGGATAATCGGGCAGGACGAGTTCACGAAACTGGGGGAAGTACATCTTGCCACGGAAGATGGGTCGGTTGGATACCGGGGCTTTGTCACCGGCATACCAGCTTTCAAAGAGGAGAAATGGGACAGGGTATACAGCTGCGGCCCTGAGCCGATGATGAAAGCAGTTGCTGCCGAATGCCTGGGCAGGGACATTTTCTGTGAGGTATCTCTCGAAAACCTGATGGCATGCGGCATAGGAGCATGCCTGTGCTGCGTGGTGCCTACTACCTCAGGTAACCTTTGCACGTGCACCGACGGTCCGGTGTTTAACATACGCAACCTGAAATGGCAGACCTCCGGATAAAAATAGGATCACTTCTCCTTAAAAACCCGGTGCTGATGGCATCAGGCACCTGCGGATATGGCTCTGAGTTTGACGATTTCATTGATATCGCACAACTGGGCGGTATCATTGTCAAGGGAACCACCCTCGAGCCCAGGGAAGGTAACCCATACCCGAGAATGGCTGAAACAGCTTCCGGGATGCTGAACGCAGTGGGACTTCAGAACAAAGGCATAGATTACTTTGAGAAGAATATATATCCACATCTTTCACAGTATGATACCAATGTCATAGTCAATGTGAACGGCAACACCGTGGAGGAGTACACCAGGCTCACCGCTCGTCTGAACAGCCTCGATGCCATACCTGCCATCGAGCTGAATATCTCATGCCCCAATGTGAAAAGAGGGGGGATGATCTTCGGAACCAATCCCGGTGCTGCATGTGAAGTTATTGCCGCAGTAAGAAAAGCATATCACAAAACACTGATAGTTAAGCTGTCACCTAATGTCACAGACATAACTGAGTTTGCCCGTATCTCCGAAGATGAGGGAGCTGATGCCATCTCGCTGATCAATACTCTGGTCGGGATGGCTGTAGACGCCGGTACCATGAAGCCAAAGCTCTCTACCGTAACGGGAGGTCTCTCCGGCCCGGCAATCAAGCCAGTGGCTCTCAGGATGGTATGGCAGGCTGCAAAAGCCGTCTCAATCCCTGTCATCGGTATCGGAGGTATCATGAATACTGATGACGCTCTCGAATTTATAATGGCCGGCGCTACTGCCGTGCAGGTCGGTACGGCTTCATTTATTGACCCGCGGACAGCCATTAACATAGTCGCCGGAATAACTTCGTTTCTTGACGGCAAGGGATTTGCCACTGTCAGCCAGATCACCGGAATAATTAATAGGAATTAAAGTCCTTTCACTTTAAATTTGTAACTTTAAAGGCGGAATAGGATTTATAAACTTTAATATGATAACAAATCATGGCAGAAAATTTGCAAATTGACAATTTAGACAGGAAGATCCTGGATATTATCACCAAGAATGCCAGGATACCCTATCTGGAGGTAGCGCGCGACTGCAATGTGTCGGGTGCAGCGATACATCAGAGGGTCCAGAGACTGATACGGATTGGTGTAATAAAAGGGTCAGAGTTCAAAGTTGATCCGGTTATGGTCGGGTTCAGGACCTGTGCATACATAGGGATGTTTCTTGACAACCCCGGCAAATACAAGGATGTCATCAAGAAACTTAAAGATATACCGGAAGTAATTGAATGTCACTACACAACGGGCAACTATTCGCTTTTCATTAAGGTATATACGCGTGATAATGAGCACCTTCGTGAAGTCCTTACGGATAAGCTCCAGGTAATACCCGGGGTAATGAGAACCGAGACCCTGATTTCGCTTGAGGAATCGATCAGCAGGCAGATACCGGTGCTGTCGAAATAAACTGATTTTGCTATTCTTGTAGGAGAGACGCTTGAACAGGGCGTCTTTTTATTATGCTGGGGTTATGCCGCCTGCGGCGGCATGATCCACTGAAGGGGACTCCTACAAAGCAAACGATGCCGAGCGTAAAAAAATTGCCCGGTGGGCAATTTTAGCGAAGGGGACAGTTTGCAGGGCCGGCGGGTTCGATAACTATAAAAAATCAAAGCAGCCTTTCGGCTGCTTTGTGATCCAGCTGGGATTCGAACCCAGGACCCCATCCTTAAAAGGGATGTGCTCTACCAGCTGAGCTACTGAATCAGTCTCATTTTTTGCGTGTGCAAATGTAGGGCAAATAATTTTCCGATCAAAAAAATAATTGACTTTTATGGGAAATTGTAAAAAAAAATCCCCCCGGACTGATGACCCACATTTGTAACTATCTTTATCAGCCATCATTGATAGCATGAGACACTATAACTTCAAAGACAAGGTAGTGATTGTGACCGGTGCTTCATCAGGCATTGGCAGGGCCACAGCACTGGAATTTGCCCGCAATGGCAGCAAGGTCGTAATTGCAGCACGGTCGGCCGACAAGCTCCGTTCACTGGAAGAGGAGATAAACAGCATTGGTGCCGTATCACTTGCCGTCGTTACCGATGTCTCAAAAGAGGAAGACTGCCGGAGAATGGTGGAGGCAACCATCGAAAAATTCGGTACAATACACATTCTTATCAACAATGCCGGCATTTCAATGAGAGCTTTATTTGAGGAAGTGGAAATCTCAGTACTAAAGCGACTTATGGATGTGAATTTCTGGGGTACTGTCTACTGCACGAGGTACGCCCTTCCCTATGTGGTCGCCAACAAAGGTTCGATAGTAGGAGTATCATCTACTGCTGGCTATCACGGACTACCGGGCCGAACGGGGTATTCTGCCTCAAAATTCGCCATCCACGGTTTCCTGGAGACACTGAGGATTGAATACATGACGCAGAGGCTTCATGTTATGATCATCATGCCCGGATTTACCTCCTCCGATATACGCAGACACGCACTGGTGGCAGACGGATCTGAACAGGGCGTTTCACCCAGGGAGGAGAAAAAAATGATGTCTCCGGAATATGTGGCAACATGGGTTCTTAAAGGCATCAGAAAAAGGAAAAGAAACAAGATAATGACCGTGACGGGCAGACTAATAGCCTTATTGCAAAGAATATTCCCCAAATCGATTGACTACCTCTTTTTCCTTACAATGAAAAATGAGCCTGACTCACCAATAAAGTAAAACCATGCCAGACATAGCACTACTGGTACGCAATAAAAAGCGTCAGGTGCTCAAATGCCTTCCGGGGCCTGTCACCTACGCCGAGAAAAAAGCTTTCGGGCTTGCTGCCGAAATTGCCATCAACAGTTATGCTCCCGGCAAGCTTTACCTGGGCGAGCCGCTGGTGGTCTATTACATGGAGCTGGCACGTATCACAGCCTGTGAGGTAGGATTAGGAGTACCGGCAGTTAACAGTGCACTGCTGTCAGGCATAAGCGATGGCAGCGAGGGATGGAAGAAGATTGATGATCTTAAGGATCCCGCGGTAAAAAGCGTTATCACCGGATTATCGCGCGTAACAGCCCTCAAGGGAAGAGACTTCACAGGTCAGGCAGAGAATTTCCGCAAGCTGCTGCTGACACTGGCCGATGATGGCAGGGTCATTCTCATTGCGCTGGCTGAAAGGCTCCTGATGATGCGCAGGCTGAAAAAACTTCCTGAAAAAGAAAGACTTCCGGTGGCATCGGAAACTTATTTTCTGTTTGCCCCGCTGGCCCACAGGCTTGGATACTACAACATCAAATCAGAGATGGAAGACCTGGCGATGGAGCTGATGGAACCTGGCGAATACAACGAGATTGATGCAAAACTGAAGCAAACCACCACCTCCAGGAACAGGCTTATCAGGGAGTTCTCAAAACCACTGAAAGCCAGGCTGGATGCCATGGGCCTGAGTTATGAGCTCAGGAGCCGGACAAAATCAGTACACTCCATATGGCAGAAGATGAAGAGACAGGGAGTGAACTTCGAAGAGGTTTTTGACATCTTTGCCCTGCGCATTATAATTGATACAGACCCCGCACACGAGAAGTCATCATGCTGGCAGACATATTCAGTTGTTACAGACCTGTACCAACCTGACCCCAGCAGATTGCGCGACTGGATCTCCGTACCCAAGACCAACGGTTATGAGTCTCTGCACACAACTGTGGTAACCAAAGAAGGCAAATGGGTGGAGGTGCAGATACGTACAAAACGTATGGATGAGATTGCGGAGAAGGGTCTCGCTGCACACTTTCGCTATAAGGGTTTAAAAGGTGAGGGCGGTCTCGATGCATGGATGGCACAGATGCGCGAGGTCCTTGGCACCGTGGAAAAGGAGGGAAGCGACTTCCTGGGAGAGATCAGACCGGGACTGTATTCCGACGAGGTATTTGTCTTCACACCCAAGGGAGAGGTGAGGCAGCTGCCGGCAGGCGCGACACTGCTCGATTTCGCCTTTGATATCCATACCGGAGTAGGATCAAAATGCGTGGGAGGCAAGGTCAACGGACGCAATGTGCAACTCAAACAAAAGCTGCAGAACGGTGACCACGTCTCTGTCATCACCTCCGTTAAACAATCGCCAAAACGCGACTGGCTGTCGTTTGTCATAACAAATAAAGCCCGTACGAAGATAAGACAGGCTCTCAATGAGGAGAAGGTAAAGCTGGCAGCCGAAGGCAAGGAGATGCTGACAAGACGACTGAAGAACTGGAAGATCCCGTACGGGGATGCCACTGTGGTCAGGCTTCTTGAGGAGTACGGATTCAAGAATGCCCAGGATCTTTATTTCAGCATAGCCATAGGGGAGATTGAACTCCTGCAGCTGAAGAAAGTCCTGCTGCGCACAGACGAAGCCACCGAACCTGCTACCGCTAAGGTGCCCGAAGTGCATGCACATGATGAGATATATAAGGGAGGGGTTGACTACCTTGTCATAGACGAGAAAATGGAAGGCCTCGACTACAAACTTTCAAAATGCTGCAACCCGGTGTTCGGGGACCGTATCTTCGGATTTGTCACTATCCTGGAAGGGATCAAGATACACCGGGCTTCCTGTCCCAATGCTGATTACATGACATCAAACTTTCCGTACAGGGTTCTGCGGGCCAGATGGACCAGACTAGATGCAGCCAGGGGATTTCTGACATCGGTAAAGGTAACGGGCATTGAGAACCTGGGTATTGTTGCACGCATATCCGATATACTGACAGAATACAGAGTATCGGTCAAGAACTTCACCTACAAGATGGATAACGGTCTCTTTGAAGGCAAGATCGATCTGCTGGTGCCGAACATCAATCTTCTCTACGGCCTGATAAAAAAGATACAGTCTGTCAAGGGTATAACCAAAGCAGCCAGGCTTGACAATTAATATCTCGGGTCGGGAAGCACAGGCAGCTTAGCCATCTTTTCCACTTCAACAGTGTTTGAGCCAAACTCGTCAACCACCTTACCCTGAATGAGATATGTTCCGCTGCCGCGGAACGGCCAGCTGCCCAACGACTGAGGGAAATGGGTTGTGTCGAAGAACTCACCGCGGTCGTCAATGAAGCATCCGAAGTTCATCCATTCCCTCTTCACCGTCTTGATATATTTTACTGTCACCAGGTGTCCTACCATTTTCACTTTGCGGCCTGTTTTCCCATTCATTTCCGACGCCATCACCTCGCCCCTGAATTTTGTCTGTAGCATGTCGAACCATGAGAGTGTCACAGGGAAGCCCAGCAGCTCGATCTCGTCGTAGGCATCCTCGAGCTTTGACTGTTCAAAGGGAGGCATCACAAACTTTTTCGGTTCAGGGTTAAAGAGCGTACGAGCAGTCTCACTCTTTCCCTTGTTGATAAGCATGTGTGCCTCCCACAGCAACAGCGCCTTGCTCTTACCGGTAAACCTGAAGGCTCCGGTACGTATCAGGATAACGGTCTGTTCAAGACCCGGACCAATACGTGAGATAAAGTCACCAATATCCTTATAATCACCATTGTTATCGCGCTCTTTTATGATCTCATGTGCCAGGCTGTTTTCCAGTCCTGCTATATGTATAAGCCCCAGGTAAACACTCTTTCCGTAGATGGTGGTTTTGTACGTGCTTTTGTTTATGCATGGTGCTTCAATGACGGCGCCTTCGCGTTTTGCCTCGTGCACATAGACCCATGTTCGGTAGAAACCGCCGAAGTTGTTTATGACGGCCACCATGAACTCAAGCGGATAGTGTGTCTTCAGCCACAGGCTCTGGAAGCTCTCCACGGCATATGAGGCCGAGTGTGCCTTGGAGAATGAGTATCCGGCGAAGGACTCGATCTGTCGCCACACCTCCTTTGTTATCTCTTCGGGGTAGCCCTTCTCACGGCAGTTGGCGAAGAATCTCTCTGTGATCTTCATCATCTCCTGCCGCGAACGGTGCTTTCCGCTCATGGCGCGGCGCAGCGTGTCGGCGTCGGACAGGTCGAGACCTGCAAAGTGATGGCATACCTTCAGCACATCCTCCTGGTAGACCATCACCCCGAAGGTCTCGCTGAGGAGCTCTTTCATCACGGGGTGTATATACTCAAATTTATCGGGGTTATGGAAGCGGTAGATGAACTGGCGCATCATGCCTGAGCGGGCCACGCCGGGCCTGATGACCGAGCTGGCAGCCACAAGTGTCAGATAATCATCGCATCTCAGTTTCTGGAGCAGTCCGCGCATGGAAGGACTCTCAATATAAAAGCACCCTTTGGCATCGCCGCGCCTGAGATGATCTTTTACCAGCGGGTCGTTCTTGAACTGCTGTACGGCATGCACGTCGACATCCACGCCGCGGTTGGCGCGTATGATCTCCGCACTCTCCTTTATATGTCCTATGCCTCTCTGACTCAGTATGTCAAGCTTTTCGTAGCCCAGCTCCTCGGCAGTGTACATATCCCACTGCGTTGTCGGAAACCCTTTGGGTGGCATGTCGAGCGCCGTGTAGCAGCAGACAGGGTCTTCCGATACAAGGACCCCGCCGGCGTGTATGCTGCGCAGGTTGGGAAAATCGGCAATTTTATTGCCGGTCTCAAAGATCATGTCCTGTATCTCGCCGCGGTTACTGACGGCAGATGGATTGTCAATCAGGGCGTCTATTTCATCAACGGGCAGTCCGTGCACCTTGCCCAGCTCGCGCACAATTGACTTGCCGCGGAAGGTGTTGACGGTGCCAAGGAGGGCTGTATGACGATGGCCGTAACGCCTGAAGATATATTCGGTGACGGTGTCGCGCTCCTTCCATGAATAGTCTATGTCGAAGTCGGGAGGCGAGGTGCGTCTGGGGTTGATGAAGCGCTCGAAGTAAAGGTTGAGATCAATGGGGTCAACATTGGTGATCTTCAGGCAGTAAGCAACGACGGAATTGGCTCCGCTACCGCGCCCCACGTGATAGAATCCGCAGGCCATGGAGTAGCGTATTATGTCCCATGTTATGAGGAAGTATGCAGAGAAGCCGAGGCGGTCGATGATCTCCAGCTCATGCCGCACCCTCTCTTCAGCCACCTTGTTATTTGTTCCGTAACGGTACTTCATTCCGTCCCATGCCAGCTTCTCGAGCAGCAGCTTGTCGTCATACCTGCTGGCCGAGTAGATCTTTTTGTTCTTGTGCGTGGTGAAGTCGATGTTCAGCGAGCAGTCGTTGAGCAGCCTGCGCGTGTTGTCAGTCACCTGCGGCCACATCTCAAAGGGACGGATGAGCTCATTCTCAGGGATGATGATCTCGTCGGGCGAGGCTGTCATATGAGGCTCGAGGCGGCTGAGGAGGATGTTATTGTCTACGGCGCGCAGGCTGCGGTGCACGGGATAGTCGTCGGGCGATTCTATTGTAACAGGCTGCATGACAACGCATTTAGAGATCTGTTTCTTTGTCATGGACATCAGCCTGTTGGCGGCAGAGGGACGTATGCCGAGGTACTCATTGTCGCGCAGGGTGGCGGGGATGGCAGCGCCGGAAGCACCCGTACCGCCGGACCTGTCTGCGACGCCGGCGGGGTAGACGATATACGCGTTCGGGAAGGAGGGAGGCTGAGAGGGGAGAGGCTCGCCGGTGATGTTATGGTGAGTGAGGAACTCGTTCAGCTCGCGGAAGCCCTCGTTGTTGCGTGCGATGCCGGTGTAAAGGAGTTTGTTGTCGCTGCGGAATTCTATCCCGGCCGCCGGGGTGATGTCGCGGCTGCGGCACTCGCGCACGAAGTCGGGCACGCCGGTGGTGTTGTTGATATCGGTCAGCGCCAGGCGCTGCACGCCGGCAGCCGCGGCGAGCTCAGAAAGGCGCCCGACGGTGATCGTGCCGTAACGAAGGCTGTAATATGAATGACAATTCAGATACATTGTTTTATGGTCTTATGTCTGAGGGTCATATGTCTAAAGGTCTGAGGGTCTTGAGTTTTTTGACCTTCAGACTTCAGACTTCAGACCTTCAGACTTCAGACCTTTGGACCTTCAGACTTAAAATCTCCATCCCCTGAGCCTTTCTTCCATCCGCGACTTCTCTGTAAGCAGCTCCGACGCCTTTCTGAGCTCGCGCTCGCTGCGTTCCGCAGCGGTCATCACCCCGGCGGCCCTGCGTATGGCATGACGCCCGAAACGGCCCCGGAGCGTGTCCATGGTCATATACAGGCTCACCATCTCGGGCGTGTCCTCGAACATGTCAAGTTGCTGTACCCCGCGTACCAGTCCGCTCACCCTCACGCCTATCAGCCTGATGAGCATACGCCGCTGCCAGAGACGGCGGAAAAGGCTCTGCGCTTCGTTGATGAGCACATGATCGAATGCGGTATAGGGTATGCGCTGCTGCAGTGTGTGCGTGTCGAAGTCGGAATAGCGTATGCGTACCGTGATGCATGAGGCGAGCTTCTCCTGGCGGCGCAGCTCATAGGCCAGCTTCTCGGTCATGCTGATGATCAGCTGGCTGAGCATCACAGTGTCAGTGGTGTCGCGCTCGAAGGTGTGCTCGGTGCTGATCGACTTCTGCTCGGAGTAGCTGATGACGGGCGTGGTGTCAATGCCGTTGGCTTTCTTCCATATCTCCGTGCCATTCTGGCCCATGAGCGACTCAAGCATCTCGGAAGGTATGCTGCGCAGGGTCTGTATGGTTGAGATACCCATCGAACGCAGCGTGTGGTAGGTCTTCTGTCCTATCATGGGTATCTTCCTGACGGACAGGGGATCAAGAAAGGGGAGGACATACTGCTGCGCCACCTCCTTCTCGCCATTGGGCTTGGCCTCGCCGGCAGCGATCTTCGATACGGTCTTGTTGACCGAGAGGCCCATGGAGATGGGCAGCCCCGTCTCTTTTATTATCGTGCTGCGCAGCTCATGCGCCCAGCGTGCACAGCCGTAGAAGCGCTCCATGCCCGTGAGATCGATATAGTGCTCGTCCACCGAAGCCTTCTCATACAGAGGGGATTTCTCGGCGATGATGTCAGTGACCATGCGCGAATATTTTGTGTACATCTCCATGTCGCCGCGCACAAAGACCGCCTCGGGGCACATCGCCCTTGCCATCTTCATGGGCATGGCCGAGCTGACACCAAAGCTGCGGGCCTCGTAGCTGCAGCTCGAGACCACACCGCGGTCAGAGCCGCCGCCGACAATCACCGGACGTCCGGTGAGCCGGCTGTCGCGCACCCTCTCCACAGAGACAAAGAAGGTGTCAAGATCAAGATGCAGTATGCTTCGGGAATCCATGACAAAACATTTTAAGGCTTGTTGAAAGGTTGAAGGCGAAAGTTTCTCGTTTCTCGTTCCAGGGTTTCATAGTTCCAGAGCTTTTTGATGGTTATCGGCTATCGGTTCTTCTCGCAAATCGCAAATTCCTTTCCCCGGGGCGTATTTTTTTCATTTTTTATTTGGTACTTAAAAAACTTCATTTATCTTTGATTAGAAATTAATCAAATATATGATTACAATATAATCAATTTTTATAATATGTACTTCGCATCGAACATAAAATTTTTAAGAAAACGCCGTGGACGTACGCAGGACGACGTGGCATCGGCGCTGCAGATGAAACGCCCGACGCTGAGCGGCTATGAGAATGGCGTGGCACAGCCTGGCATTGAGGCACTTGTGGCTTTCTCGGGGTATTACAACATCTCGCTTGACACCATGCTCAAGATCGACCTGACACGGCTCTCGGAGAGCCAGCTGGGCGAACTTGAGAGGGGCTATGACGCCTATATAAAAGGCAGTAACCTCAGGGTGCTGACAACAACGGTGACCCCCGACAACCGTGAGAACATCGAGCTGGTGAATGAGAAGGCCAGGGCTGGTTACACCACTGGTTATGCCGACCCGGAGTTCATCGGCGACCTGCCACTGTTTAACCTCCCGTTCCTGTCGCGAAACCGCAAATACCGCACGTTCCAGCTCAAAGGCGACTCCATGCTGCCTATACCGGATAAGTCGTGGGTGACTGGCGAATTCCAGCAGGACTGGCATGACATAAAGAGCGGTAAGGCTTATATCATACTGACCACCAGCGACGGAATTGTCTTTAAGGTGGTGGAGAACAGTATCGAAAAGAACGGTATGCTGGTGCTCTACTCGCTCAATCCCCTGTATGAACCTTACGAGGTACATATAAATGATGTCAGGGAAATATGGAGGTTTGTACATTATATCAGTGACGAACTGCCCGAACCGGTCCTTCCGGAGAAGCAACTGCTGCGTACTGTTGCCACCATGAAGCAGGATCTGTACCAGCTGAAGAAGAGCATAGGACGCGATATCCAGGATGCAACCGAACTGTAACAATTGGTAATTAAGAGTTAAAAATTAAGAATTAAGAATTATAAGGCTTTAAAGACTTTCAGGCTTTTGACTTTCAGTCTTTTGACTTTCAGTCCTTAGTCCTTTAAGCTCCGGACGAAATTTATATTCTCTTTCTCCGTTTATCTACATAATTACTTCATTAAGACTTTATGCCCGGAAAAGAGTACAACCCTGCAATGCACACCGCTGAGCACATCCTGAACTCGGTGATGGATAAGATGTATCACTGCGGCCGTTCATTCAACAGCCATATAGAGGAGAAGAAGAGCAAATGCGATTACAAGGCCAGGAGAGCACTGACAGACAGAGAGATTGCAGCTGTGGAAAGAACAGTTAATGAGATAATTAAACTGAACCTTCCGGTGGGAGAGGAGTTTGTCGGCAGGAGTGAGGCGGACGAAAAGTACTTTACGGGAAAACTGCCTGAAAATGCCGGCGAGACTATCAGGATCATCACTGTCGGAAATTTCGATGCATGCCCGTGTATCGGACGGCATGTTGCGAATACCTCAGAGATCGGCATGTTCTCAGTTACTTCGGCAGATTTCAACGAGGAAATCCTGAGGATAAGATTCAAACTGAATTAATCTGGAATTTGCGGTTTCAGATTATTGAAATATCCTCTAAATCGCAAATCGCAAATAAAAAACCGGCTTTCACCGGTTTCTTTTTTTTATTCCATTAAATCGAAAATCGCAATTCTTTTTTTTATTCCTTGGTGAGCTTGATGATCATATCGATGATGCCTGGAATTTCAGCATCAGCTATTTTGCCTTTATAAACACCCCTTACAATACGGTTCTTGTCAACGATGACAATCGTGTAACTGTCCTTGGGCATTCCCCAGTCCTGCTGGAGCTTACCTTTATAGTCAAACAGGATTGTTGTGTCATATTTCTTAGCCTTCTTGCCGGCAATGGCGCGGACCAGTCCGTCAGGTTTCCATGTTGAAGCGCAGTCGACTATTCCAAAGCCTTTGAAATATTCCTGGTCAATGGTTTTGTCAACGTCAGTTGCTTTGTTTATTGCATCATTAAATGCATCGTTAAGGTCAAATTCATCGGGGTCAACGTAATTGATCTGCAGTACCTTACCCGGCCATGAGTTCATGGTGAAAGGTACTTTTTCAGAGTCGGTGAAAGTCCATTCCGGAGCCTTCTGGCCGATCTCGAGCTTGCCCTGTGCAGCAGCGTATGGCAGCACGAAGGCTGCGAGGAGAAGAGAGAACAATAATTTTTTCATAATTCCGGTTTCTTGTTTTGTTTGCGAAAGATACAATATTTTGATATATATGCACAACTATGCAATTTATGTGCCATAGGGACAAAAGAATTCTTATACATTTATTTTCTTAATATATATTCAGGCCGGAATGAAAATCAAAAAGGTACAACTGTCTGAAAAAGATAAACGTAAGGCTTACAGGACAGCAGTGAGGAAAGCGTCGCATGAAGCCGGTCTCGATAAGGTAACCCGGCCGAAGATCTATAAAAACAGGAAGAAATATACCAGGAAGAGTAAGCTTCAGATTATCAGGAAGGAAATTGAACGGATAAATATTTGAACAACAAAAATCAGAACCGGCTTTCAACTCCCCTCAACCCCTTAACACTGCAATCCTTCAACTGCGCTTAGACCATGAGGAAATCGTGCAGGGGCTTCATGGCACGGAAAGCGCTGACTGCCAGATCGAAACAACCTTCAGAGGTTAGCTCCCTGTCAGGAATTGCCCGGTATGCAAGAAAACTCTTAAACTTAAGTAGCTCTATATTAGGATGATCGCGGGGATATCCCTTGGGTGCCGTCTTCAGTTTCTCACCGTCAAGTTCACCGAAGTGTTTCTTAAAATCCTTATTATTAATGATCCTGATCAGCCCGTCGGCGTTTTCGTCAATCTTCGCCCTGATGGCATTTAACCATGGTGCCGGTGGTACATAGGCACCGCCTGCTACAAAAGACGACCCTGGCTCAATATGAAAATAATAACCGGGAAACCTGTCACCGTTCTTTTTGCCGCCTCTGACCATGAAAGCACCGAAATTGGTTTTGTAGATCGATTTATCGTGGGCAAACCTGGTGTCGCGATTGATCCTGAAGACACAGCTTTTCGCTTCAAGACCTTTAAAAATGGGATCGAACCTGACAATCTCATCAATTATGGCCTGAATAAACGTTTCGAAGTTACCTCGGGCTTCTTCATATCTGCTGCGGTTTTTACTGAACCATTCCCGGTCATTATGAATCCTGAGATCAGAAAGGAAGGCGAGAGTTGATTTGTTAATCTGTGGCATAGCAGTAAGAATTTCCATCAAATATCGTAAAATAAAAAGAGAATTTGCTTTGGCAACCCTGGGCCGGATATGTTTAAACGCAAATTCCTTTAACATAAAATCTGCACAGATACAGGCATGCTTCGCAGCCTATATCTGATTTTATGTTAATTCCGACAATTTGTCGAAAACAGAATTTGTTATATTATTGCCTATAATTAATATTATGTTAAATAGATCATTTAATAATCACCATTGTCGTCCTGAAGAATTTTAATTACCTCTTCCCCACTTTTCCTTGGATCCAGCACAAAAAAAGAAAGCACTATTTCCCCATCCTTCAATTAATCCTGAATTCTCTACAAAAAAGAAAGCACTATTTCCCCATCCTTCAATTAATCCTGAATTCTCTACAAAAAAGAAAGCACTATTTCCCCATCCTTCAATTAATCCTGAATTCTCTACAAAAAAGAAAGCACTATTTCCCCATTCTTCAATTAATCCTGAATTCTCTACAAAAAAAAGAAGGCACCTTCCCGGGCGCCTTCCTTTATTTATATTGACTATCCTCTGTTATTACAGATTTTCAACTTTCAGTTTGTATGCCTCAAATTCGGGCATCATCTTAAGCTTCAGATAAATTTCACGCAGAAACTCGAGTGTTGCAACTGAGGTCGGGTTTGCTTTTTCGGCATCAAGGAAGTACGGCACGGCTTTCTTCATCTCTTCGAATGCCTTATCCTTGGCTATTTCATATTGCTTGTTGTCGGCAATCATATTTGCTTCATTAAGCATTTTGTTCGCAACAGAGACATAGCAAAGGCCGATATTGTAATTGCTTTCGAACTGTGCGGGATTCTTCACAAGTGATTTGTTAAGGCACTCAATGGCTTTCGGATAATCTTCCAGCTTCATATAAAGGCTACCCTCTACCAGATCAAGGATGTAATTACCCGGATCCAGAGCCATAGCCCTGTGAACAGCTTCAAAAGCACCATCAGTGTTGTCAGTATCAAGATAGAACTGTGTTGCCTGAAGCAGAATATCAAGGGTATCAGGATAAACCTTCGCTCCCTCGAGAAGTATGGCTTCTGCATTCACTGTATCATTCAACTTGAGGTAACTGTCGCTCATGAATATATAAGGCTTGGTATCCTCAGTGCCTGTAGTGGTGCAGATACGGAAGTATTCAATGGCATCTTTGTACAACTGGGCGTTGTATGCGGCCAGTCCTGCGTTGAAGATCACAAGGGTATCAACTACTCCGACATACAGATCGCTTGCAGAAACCTTGACATTATTTTCAAAGCTCTTCATCGCCCCCACATAATCCTTCTCATTGAACTTGGCGATTGCTTCATTCAGGAATGAATTGCCCAGCAAGGCAAAGGTGTTGTCCCTGATGATAGTGTTCTTCATCTTCGGATCCATCTGAACGCTTTTATTAAAGTTATTGAATGCCTCCATAAGGATATCCGGATATAGTCCCATGAACTTGGGATCACCCAAATCGAAAGCAGCCTGGCAGAGCTTACCTTTAACATAATAGGTCTTTGCAAGGTTCATGGATTTAGGGTTGATGATGGCAGCTTCGATGGCTTCTTTGGCCTTATCAAAGGCGCCCTCTCTGATAAAAGTTTCTGCGGCGGTAATTTTTCCCTTCTGTGCCGTAGCAGCAGCTGAGATTATTACTGCAAATAATAAGAATGTGATCTTCTTCATGATTCGATAATTTGCTTTTAATATTGTTTCAAAAATATAACTTTAGAATCTATTCTTCAAATAATTTGCCAAATTACTCTTCGGCAGCATCAGTCACCCCGGAATTCTCAGTTTCATTCTGGCTATCTTCCTCATGTACTTCCACATAGGCCACAGATGCAATTGAATCATTTTCTCTGATATTTATCAGCTTTACTCCCTGTGTGGCTCTTCCCATCACCCTCAGGCTGCTGACAGGCTGTCTCACAACATTACCTGCCTGGGTGATAATCATCAGGTCATTCTGATCATTGACATCCTTAAGAGCGATCAGCTTCCCTGTCTTATCAGTGACATTTATGGTTTTTACTCCCTTGCCTCCCCTGTTGGTGATTCTGTAACCACTAATTGAGGATCTCTTACCGTAGCCGTTCTCCGACACAACCAGTACATCTTCCAATTCATTGAGTACAGTTATCATTCCAATCACCATATCATCAGCTCCTGACAGGGTTATGCCTCTGACACCCGAAGCGGTCCGGCCCATCGGTCTCACTGTTTTTTCGGGGAACCTGACAGCCCGGCCTGATCTGACAGCAAGCATGATCTCATGACTGCCGTTAGTCATCCTGGCTTCGAGAAGCTCATCGCCTTCCCTTACCGTTATGGCATTCACTCCGTTTGCCCTGGGACGTGAATAGGCTTCCAGGGAAGTCTTCTTAATAATTCCCTTGCGTGTGCAGAGCACAATGAAGTTGTTATTGATATACTCCTCATCGTCGAGCGTCTTTACATTGATGAAAGCCCTGACGCTGTCATCCTGCTCTATGTTGATGAGATTCTGCATTGCCCTTCCCTTGCTTGTGCGTGTTCCTTCGGGAAGCTCATATACTTTCTGCCAGTAACACTTGCCTTTTTGTGTAAAGAAGAGCATGGTGTTATGCATGGTAGCAACGTAAAGATGTTCAATGAAATCCTCCTCCCGTGTGGTGCCTCCCCTCGCTCCTGTCCCTCCCCTGTTCTGACGGCGGAATTCGGTCAGCGGTGTACGTTTGATGTAACCCATGTTTGATATGGTGATCACCATATCATCGTCAGCATAGAAATCCTCAGGATTGAATTCTCCTGCTGCGGGAACTATCTCTGTACGGCGTTTGTCGCCAAATTTGTCTTTCACATCAATGAGCTCATCCTTAATGATCTGCATCTGGAGAGCCTCATCACCCAGTACCTTTTTAAGGTACTCTATCAGTTTCTGCACTTCTCCGTACTCTGCCCTGAGCTTATCCTGCTCAAGACCTGTGAGTTGCCTGAGTCTCATTTCAACAATTGCGCGGGACTGTAAATCTGACAGGTTGAAACGTTCCATAAGACGTTCACGTGCTGTGTCGGCATTGTTCGATGCACGGATGATAGCAACAACCTCATCTATATTGTCACTTGCAATAATCAGTCCCTCAAGTATGTGAGCCCTTTTTTCAGCCTGGTCAAGATCGAAGCGGGCTCTGCGAAGAATCACATCATGTCTGTGCTGAACAAAATAATGAATAAGCTCCTTCAGCGGGAGCATCCTTGGCCTTCCCTTCACAAGGGCAACGTTATTGACGTTGAACGATGACTGCAGCTGAGAGTGTTTGAACAGATTGTTCAGCACCACGTTGGCAGGCATTTCCTTTTTAAGGATAATAACCACCCTCATGCCGCTTCTGTCGGACTCGTCATTAATATATGAAATGCCCTCAAGCTTCTTTTCGTTTATCAGGTCGGCAATCTTTTTAATCATCTCCGCCTTATTAACCATATAAGGTATCTCGGTAACGACGATCATTTCCCTTCCTGATTTGGTCAGCTCGATCTCGGTCTTTGCCCTGACGACAATGCGCCCCCGGCCTGTTTCAAATGCTTCCCTTATCCCCAGTTCGCCGTAAATGATGCCCCCGGTGGGGAAATCCGGCCCTTTAATATACTTCATCAGTTCATCAACAGTTATTTCTTTATTGTCGATGAAGGCAATTATTGCGTCAACTGTCTCTGACAGGTTATGAGGAGCCATATTTGTGGCCATACCCACAGCAATACCGGAAGACCCGTTCACAATCAGGTTTGGTATTCTGGTTGGCAGGACCGATGGTTCCTGGAGTGTGTCATCAAAATTGGGCTGAAAATCGACGGTCTCCCTTTCAATATCGGAGAGCGTCTCTTCGGCTAAACGTTTGAGACGTGCCTCGGTATATCTCATGGCAGCCGGACTGTCACCGTCAATTGATCCGAAGTTACCCTGGCCGTCAACAAAAGGATACCGCATTGACCATTCCTGGGCCATTCGAACCATGGCATCATAAACCGATGAATCCCCGTGAGGGTGATATTTACCAAGCACCTCACCCACTATCCTGGCAGATTTTTTATAAGGCCTGTTGGAAAAATTTCCAAGCTCTGACATACCGAAGAGAACCCTTCTGTGAACAGGCTTCAGCCCGTCCCTTACATCGGGTAAGGCCCTTGACACGATGACCGACATCGAATAATCGATATAAGCCGACTTCATCTCCTCCTCGATATTTACTTTAATAATTCTTGCTGGATCTGACATATCAGATTGATATTAAATAAATTAGATTAATTTGTGATTTTATTAAAATTAATCCCCGAAAATAATGAAAAATGAGACTCGTTTTAACCTTTTATGCGGTCTATTTGTTAACATTGGGTGTTAAAAATTGGGCACAATTATTGACAATATGTAATTACATTAAAATTAACTTTGAAATCGGGCATTTCATGCACTTATTGTCAGTCTTTATGACACATTTTCATGGAAGCCGCAACTGAAATATGATGGACGCACATTTCTCACAGAGAGTAAACGATATCCTGGGCTACAGCAAGGAGGAAGCTATCAGGCTCGGCAACAGCCATATAAGCCCTGAACACCTTTTTCTCGGCATTTTGCGTGAAGGCGAAGGAGTGGCAGTGGATATTCTTCTCAATAACGGCGTTGATCTTCTCATGCTGAAAGGATCAATAGAGAAGAGCATAAAAGCCGAAAAGCCGGTAGCTATGGCAGACAACGAGATACTGCCCCTGCTCAAGAGCACGGAACGTGTTCTGAGGCTTGTACATATCGAGGCTAAAGCTTTGAAAACCAGGGTGATCGACACAGAACACCTGCTCATGGCAATACTTCGTGATGAGAGCAATCTTGTCACCAGGTTCCTCACAGAGCTCGATATTGACTATTCACTGGTCAAGAAAGCTGTCGAGGCCGGTAATCCTGCCGCACAGGCTGATTTTCCACGTGATGAGGACGAAGAGGGAATGTTCCCGGGCTCAGGACAGGGCAAACAGCCACAGGGAGGACAACAGGCCCAGAGGAGTTCCTCGGAGACCCCCGTGCTTGATAATTTCGGCATCGACCTTACCAAGGCAGCCGAAGAGGGAAGACTTGATCCCGTTGTGGGCCGCGAGCGAGAGATAGAACGTCTGGCACAGATACTTTCGAGGCGCAAGAAGAATAACCCTGTTCTGATTGGTGAACCCGGCGTGGGCAAATCAGCAATAGCTGAAGGACTGGCGCTGAGGATAACGAAGAGGAATGTCTCCAGAGTGCTCTTTAACAAAAGGGTTGTTGCTCTGGACCTTGCCTCAATAGTTGCCGGCACGAAGTACAGGGGACAGTTTGAGGAGAGGATGAAAGCCATACTCAATGAGCTGGCAAAGAATGACAATATCATCCTGTTCATTGATGAGATTCATACTATCGTTGGCGCCGGAGGTGCCAGCGGGTCACTGGATGCAGCGAACATGCTTAAGCCTGCCCTTGCCAGGGGCGAGATACAGTGCATCGGCGCAACCACACTTGATGAGTACCGTCAGCATATAGAAAAGGACGGGGCCCTGGAACGCAGATTTCAGAAGGTGCTCGTAGACCCCACGACTGTTGAAGAGACAATTGACATCCTTAACAATATCAAGGACCGTTATGAGGAGCATCATAATGTGACCTACACTCCCGATGCCATCGAGGCGTGCGTCAAACTGACCAACAGGTACATAAGCGACAGGAACCTGCCGGACAAGGCCATTGATGCCCTTGATGAGTCAGGGTCAAGGGTACATATATCCAATATTATTGTCCCGGAAAAGATACTCACCCTCGAGAAACAGCTTGAGGAGACCAAGAAGGAAAAGAGCAGTGCTGTCAAGAACCAGAACTTTGAACGCGCTGCAAGCTTCAGGGATAAGGAGCGGGATATACTCGATCTTATTGAGACTGAGAAGAAACGCTGGGAGAAAGAACTGGCAATGAATCGCGAAATCGTTGATGCCGAAAAGGTTGCCGAAGTGGTGGCTATGATGACCGGAGTGCCGGTACAGAGGATAGCCCAGACCGAGGGAACCAGGCTGCTGCAGATGGGTGAGGAACTTAAGAAGAGCATCGTCGGCCAGGATGAGGCAATTGCCAAGATCGTCAAGGCGATACAACGCAACCGTGCCGGATTGAAAGATCCCAACAAGCCCATAGGTACTTTCATATTCCTTGGTCCCACCGGCGTGGGTAAGACACAGCTTGCCAAGGTGCTGGCCAAGTTCCTCTTTGACAGCGCTGAGAACCTGATCAGGGTAGACATGAGCGAGTATATGGAAAAGTTCTCCGTTTCACGCCTGGTAGGCGCACCTCCCGGATACGTCGGATACGAGGAAGGCGGGCAGCTGACAGAAAAAGTAAGACGCAGACCCTATTCGGTTGTACTTCTTGATGAGATAGAAAAAGCTCACCCCGATGTGTTCCATATCCTGCTCCAGGTGCTCGATGAAGGCCAGCTGACCGACAGCCTCGGACGAAGAGTCGACTTCCGTAATACCATTGTGGTCATGACCTCCAACATCGGAACCAGGCAACTTTCAGAGTTTGGCGCCGGCGTGGGATTTGAGACCTCGATCAAGAGAACATCACGGGACGATCAGGCAAAAAGCATCCTGCAGAAAGCTCTGCAGAAGACTTTTGCACCTGAGTTCCTGAACAGGATTGACGACGTGGTCATGTTCAATCATCTTACGAAGGAGAATATTGACAAGATCATCGACATCGAGCTCAAAGGACTGTTTGACAGGATTGAAGCTCTGGGCTTCAGGATAAAGCTCAGTGCCCCGGCTCGCGATTTCATGGCTGAACGTGGCTTTGACATCCAGTATGGTGCCAGACCGCTCAAGCGTGCTATCCAGAAATTCCTTGAAGACCCTCTGGCCGAAGTGCTTATAAAAGCATCGGTGAATGAGGGTGCAACCATAAACGTGGGTTATTCAAAGGATAAGGAAGAGCTTACGTTCAAGGTTGTGGGGAAAAAGGGTGCGGAAGAAGTAAGTACGGAGGAAAGTAGTGAGAATTAAGGCAGTAGGCAGTAGGCAATAGGCAGTAGGCAGTAGGCAATAGTGATTTTCTGCCCTCATTTGACTTTACGGACTTTCGATTTTCAGACTTTCGGACCTGTCCCTTCCGGAACGGCATAGAGATCAAATTCAGTTGACCCGGTTATCTTCACATCGATGAAGGTTCCGGGTTCAATTTTTCCGGAAGAGGTAATCAGTATCTCCTGATCGACCTCAGGGGAGTCATACTGACTGCGGCCGATATGGAACACTCCCTCCTTCCTGTCAATGATAACCTTCATTACAGTACCGACCAGGGAAGCATTGATTTCACCGGAAATCCTTTGCTGCAGCTCCATTATCTGCCCAACCCTTTTTTCTTTGGTCTTTTCAGAGATGTCATCCGGGTAATTCAGGAATGAGTATGTATTTTCCTCATGTGAATACCGGAAAGCCCCGAGTCTTTCGAACCTGAACTCTTCGATGAAGCGGAGCAGTTCATCAAACTCTTTCTCAGTTTCACCGGGGTGGCCTGCAATAACGGTCGTGCGTATGGCTGCATCAGGCAGCTTCATCCGTATATTGCTGAGCAGTGCGCGGGTTTCGCGACTGTCATGTGACCGCCTCATAATCATGAGTACCGGATCGGCAATATGCTGGATAGGTATATCAATGTACCTGCATATTTTCGGGTCCGACAGCATCATATCAAGGATCTCATGCGGGAAGTCGGCGGGGTACAGATAATGAAGCCTGATCCACTCGATGCCATTGATTGCAGAGATCTTCCGCACAAGCTCCGGCAGCATCTGCTTTCCATAGAGGTCAAGGCCGTAAAGAGTCAGGTCCTGTGCAATGAGTATCAGTTCTTTGACTCCCTGTGAGGCGAGGTACTCTGCTTCGATAACAAGATCCTCCGATGGTGTAGAGATATATGGCCCTCTGATCTCGGGGATAGCGCAGAAAGAGCATGCACGGTCACACCCCTCCGAGATCTTGAGATAGGCATAGTGTCGCGGCCCTGTCATAATCCTCTCGCCAGTCAGCCCGGGTTGATAAACCAGCCCGAGACGGCTGATGATCTCCCCCGGCCGGTTCACGCCGAACCATTCTTTGACTTCGGGCATTGCGGCTGCCAGCTCCTGCCGGTACCGTTCCACCATGCATCCCATGACAAAGAGGCGGCCTCTCCCCTCCTTCTTTACCTCCTCAGCATACCGGATGATGGTGTCGATGCTCTCCTCCCTGGCGTCGTGTATGAAACCGCATGTGTTTATTATGACAATGTCTGACGGATCAGGTGATTCTGCCGTGACACTGTATCCGCCAGCCTGGAGCTGGCGCATAAGCTTCTGCGTGTCAACGAGATTCTTCGAACAGCCGAGGGTGACTATATTGACCCGGTTCTTTTTCATCAGCTGCGGTCACCGAAGAGTGAGTCGACGAAAGCATACCTGTCGAAGATACGCAGGTCTTCCATCTTTTCCCCAACACCGATATATTTGACAGGTATCTTAAACTGGTCGGATATACCGATCACCACTCCTCCTTTGGCTGTCCCATCGAGCTTGGTGATGGCCAGAGCATTCACTTCTGTGGCTGCAGTGAACTGCTTGGCCTGTTCGAAAGCGTTCTGTCCTGTTGAACCATCGAGGACAAGCAGCACCTCGTGTGGTGCATCAGGCACTACCTTCTCCATCACCCTCCTGATCTTGGATAGTTCATTCATAAGCCCTATCTTGTTATGAAGTCTTCCGGCAGTGTCTATTATCACTATTTCGGTGCCTGCAGAGACGGCTGATTTTACTGTGTCAAAGGCTACGGAGGCAGGATCGGCTCCCATCTGCTGGCTGATCATCGGCACACCGGCTCTTTCTGCCCATATCTTAAGCTGTTCTATGGCTGCTGCGCGGAAGGTGTCAGCAGCGCCCAGCAACACGCTCCGGCCTGCTTTCTTGAAGTTATAAGCCAGTTTGGCGATGGTGGTGGTCTTGCCAACACCATTGACGCCCACGACCATTATTACATAGGGACTTGCGGGAAGAGGGGCGCCGAAACCGGATGAAGTATCCTGGGTGCTTTTGTTTTCTTCCAGGAGGGCAGCTATCTCCTCACGCAGTATGCCGTTCAGTTCGGACGTGCTGACATATTTGTCACGGGCTACGCGTTTCGATACCCTGTCGATGATGCGGAGAGTGGTGTCAACACCAACATCGGATGAGACGAGGACCTCCTCCAGGTTATCAAGCACTTCATCGTCAACCTTCGACTTGCCCGCAACAGCCCTTGTGATCCTGGCAAAGACATTCTCACGTGTCTTCACAAGTCCTTTGTCAAGAATCTCCTTCTCCTCTTTGCTTTTAAATCCGAATAAACCCATCAGGTAACCATTGATTGTCAAAAGTAAAAAAAGAGACGCAATTATCTGCGTCTCCCCGTAATGTCTGATCAGTGAAACTGATCTTATTTGTTTGCGAAGAAATCCTTAACGTGATCGTTATTAATAATTTCTTCTTTAAACTGATATGCTCCTGTCTTTTCTGACTTAACCAGCTTGATACACTTGGTGAAGCTTTTGCCGGTTCCTGTTTTTAGTGTTGCAACAACTTTCTTTGCCATGACTCTTTATTTATTTGATCTCCCTGTGAACAGTCACTTTCTTAAGAATGGGGTTATATTTTTTCCTCTCAAGGCGGTCCGGTGTGTTCTTACGGTTCTTGGTGGTGATGTACCTCGAAGTACCTGGCATGCCTGAATCCTTATGCTCTGTGCATTCAAGGATAACCTGCGTCCTGTTTCCTTTGCTTTTCTTTGCCATTTTCTCTCCGGTTAATTAGTTGACGATGTATCCTTTTTCTTTTGCTTCCTTAAGCACTGATGCCAGGCCGTTCTTGTTGATGTTTCTCATGCCTGCTGCTGATACCTTGAGGGTAACCCATTTGTTTTCTTCTGGCAAAAAGTACCTTTTGGTGAACAGGTTGGCCATAAACTTTCTTTTGGTCCTTCTCTTCGAGTGGGAAACATTGTTTCCTATCACTGCCTTCTTTCCGGTGACCTGACAAACTTTTGACATTATTATCCTTTTTTACTTGTTCTGAAAAATTCCGAAAATCGGTTCGCAAAATACGTGATTTTAATTCTATTAACCAAATAATTTCTTCATTTTTTTCTAACAGCCGGAAATAGCAGTCATTTAACGACTGACAATCTGTTTTCTGAGAAGGTTGAGGGCACCGTACGATGAGCGTGAGATGTTGATCTGCCGGTTATCGGCAAAGATCTGTTTTTCAGTGAGAAGTCCTCTCTCCGAATCTATTGCTATCCACACTGTGCCGACAGGTTTATCGGCCGAACCGCCAGTAGGACCGGCAATTCCCGTTACAGCAACAGCATAATCAGTACTCATCAGGTGCCTGGCTCCTCTTGCCATCTCCCCTGCCGTCTCAGCGCTGACTGCTCCGTAAAGCCTGAGGGTCTCCTTGCTTACTCCCAGTACTCCGGTCTTGATGCTGTTGTCGTATGCAACAACAGAACCTCTGAACCAGCCTGAACTGCCAGGAACAGAGGTGATCAGGGAAGCTATCTTCCCTCCGGTGCAGCTTTCAGCCGTGGCCACAGTTAAGTTATTGTCATTTAACAGTTTTCCGACCACTTCCTCAAGCATAACTTCATCTTCTCCGTATATGACATCAGGAATTATTTCATACAGTTTTGCAACCTGTTCCTTAACGCTTTCCCTTATTTTTTTTTCGTCGCTGCCAGCAGCCGTGAGGCGCAGTTTGATAACGCCGTAAGCAGGGAGGTAAGCCAGTCTGATCTCTCCCGGCAACTCATTTTCAAATGTCTCCAGCCGCTCAGCCAGCATGGCTTCGGCAATGCCATAGGTCATTATATTCTTATGCACGATCACTCCACCCGGCAACCTGTCTGCCAGCAACGGCAGAACATGCTCCTTCATAATATGCTTCATCTCGTAAGGAACACCGGGCATGGATATCACGATCTTCCCGTTTTTTTCAAACAGCATGCCCGGGGCCGTTCCGGTGAGGTTCCTGAGTACTTTGCAGTTATCCGGTACCAATGCCTGTCTCCGGTTATTCTCATTCATCTGCAGGTTACGCCTGCGCAGTCTTTCAGTTACATTCTCAAGCACCTCGATGTCCATAACCAGCTTTTCCCCGAAGTACCCGGCAAGGGTGCCCTTCGTTATATCATCACTTGTGGGTCCCAGCCCTCCGGTCATTAGCACGACATCCACCCTTGAAAGGGCTTCATCGAGGGAACTGATGATCTCATCTTTATTGTCAGATATGGATGTGATACGGTTTATTCTGATTCCCATCAGGTTAAGCTCATTGCCCATCCACGCTGAGTTGGTGTCAACTGTCTGTCCTATCAGTATCTCATCTCCTATGGTTATAATTTCGACGCTGTTCATATCTTAATAATCTGAATTGAAAGGTGAGGCAAAATTATCAATAATTTGTGGCTGAAAAGGCAGTTAAATGATATGACCGGCAAAATGGAAGCAATTAAATCTGTTGAGGAATATGTCCGGGAAGCGGTGCAACAGTACGACAGCGGACACGGATGGTCTCATATTGAGAGGGTTGTGAGACTGGCATTGCATATTCATGACTGCGAGGCGAAGGGTGACAGGTATACAGTAGAGCTGGGGGCATTGTTGCATGACATCGGTGATCATAAATTCGCTGTGCATGACGGTCCCTGCCGGGATACGGAGGATCCTTGGCTCCCTCGGGATTGATCAGGGTGTCATTGTTGAGGTTGTCAACATCAATGAGAATATTTCTTTTTCGAAGGGAAAAAGCGACAGGCCAAAGAGTGATGAGCTGCAGATAGTACAGGATGCTGACAGGCTTGATGCCATGGGCGCCATAGGCATTGCCAGGGCTTTCAGTTATGGCGGTTTCAAAGGAAGGGAGATGTATGACCCGGGACAAGGATTAGTCAATCCTCCCGGCCTTGCAGATTCAAGAAACTCAGCATCAACTGTACATCATTTTTATGATAAACTCCTGGTCCTGAAAAATCTCATGAACACTCCTACCGGAAGAAAACTGGCTGAAGAGAGGCATGACTTCATGGTCAGATACCTTGAGCAGTTTTACAGGGAGTGGAATGGCGGGGAATAAATTAATTAGTATTTTTACATATATAAATTAAAACCTTTCAAAGATGTTCATTGGACTACTTATTATTCTGGCAGTTCTGGCTTTCCTTGCTGTTGGACTGTATAACAAACTCGTTAAACTAAGGAATAACCGTGAGAATGCATTTGCAGACATTGATGTCCAGCTGAAGCAGCGTCTCGATCTGATACCGCAGCTGGTGGAGGCTGTGAAGGGTTACATGAAGCATGAGAGTACCGTCCTGACTGATATCACAAATGCACGTGCAAACGCCATTGAGGCAAAAGGCATCGATGAGAAGATTGTAGCTGACGGAAGAATGTCATCTGCACTGCAGGGTCTCAGGGTAGCTGTTGAAGCTTATCCTGATCTGAAGGCCAGCCAGAATTTCATGCAGTTGCAGGGAGAGATCTCCGACATAGAAAACAAGCTTGCAGCTGCGCGCAGGTTCTTCAACTCCGCTACCAAAGAGCTGAACAATGCCGTTGAGACCTTCCCGTCAAATCTTCTTGCAGGCATGTTTGGTTTTAAGCGCGAAAAAATGTATGATCTTGGTGAGACCAGGGCAAAGGCTGAGGAGGCGCCTAAACTGAACTTCTAAAAGCAGATGAAATATACCGGGCTTAACAGACAGATCTGGGATAACAATTTCAAATCGGTCGTATTACTTATTCTCTTTCCGGTGGTCATCTTCGGACTGACATGGTTGTTCATATTCCTTGTCCAGCCTGATCCGGGGTCCAGGATCGACTACACAAACCAGTGGTTCTTAAGGGTCCTGCCAATGGTTGCTGCAGGAGTGCTGCTATGGTTCACGATTGCCTGGTTTTCTCACACGAAGATGATCGAAATGGCCACCGGTGCTGCCCCCCTTACCCGGAAAGAGAATATGCGGATCTATAATCTGGTGGAGAATCTGTGCATTGGCAGCGGGATGCCGATGCCTAAAATAAACGTCCTGGAGGATGACTCGCTGAATGCTTTTGCCAGCGGGATAAGCACCCAGACATTCACTGTCACCCTTTCCAGGGGAATAATCAACAGGCTTGACGATGCAGAGCTCGAAGCAGTGATAGCTCATGAACTCACACATATAAGGAACAGGGATGTCAGGCTGTTGATAGTGTCAATAATATTTGTAGGCATATTTGCCTTCCTTACCGAGGCCATTGTGCGTTCGGTCAGGTTCAGCGGAGGCGGCCGAGGCAAGAAGGATGGCCGGGTGGTCATAATCGCCCTTCTTATTGCAGCTCTGGGATATTTTCTGTCATCCATATTCAGGTTTGCCATCTCAAGGCAGAGGGAATATATGGCTGACGGAGGCTCCGCACAGATGACGAGAAACCCTCTGGCCCTGGCCTCAGCGCTCGAAAAGATATCCGTTGACTCTCAGATAGAAGCTGTTAAGCGTAATGATGTTGCTCAGCTCTTTATCGAGAATCCGCGCGATAAGCAGATAAAGCCGGCTTCATTCCAGTTCCATTCATTGTTTATGACCCACCCTCCCATCGAAAAGAGGATCGCAATTCTGAGGCAATTCTGAAATCCCGTTTTTAGCCGTTGTTTTTAATTGGAAATCCATCTAAAGTGCTGTACACGTGATAATTAATAAAGAAACAGACTGCTTTCGCAGCCTATTCATTGAGCGGGAAGCGAGATTTCTTCGCCTTCGGCTCAGCGATCTCTCAAGGGAATGCTTTCAAATAAAAGAGCCACTGGCGTGGCTTTTTTTTATTATTTATACTGTCCTCCCTTCAATAAATTAAAGGTCAGCCATTCTAAATAATAAAAGCTCCGACGGTGTCGGGACTTTTATTTTGAGCGGGAAACGAGACTCGAACTCGCGACCCTCAGCTTGGGAAGCTGATGCTCTACCAACTGAGCTATTCCCGCATTGGCCCCCTGAGCCTCCCATGGGAGTTGGACCCACGACCTGCTCATTACGAGTGAGCTGCTCTACCACTGAGCTAAGGAGGCATATATACAATAAAAAAAGCAGGGCGCGTAAGAAATAAGTGTGGAATAATTATGTCTCGCTGCATTTCCTCGTGCTTGAGGGAATAGCGCCCTGCCGATGCAAATATAATAAAATAATTAATTCAAAATTAAATTTACATAACCATACCACCACAGACATTTATCGTCTGTCCCGTCACGTACGACGAGAGATCCGAGGCCAGGAACAGCGCCACATTGGCCACATCCTCAGGCAGTCCGCCCCGGCGAAGGGGTATCTTCGATATCCAGTCGCTCTTGACATCATCAGGCAGCTTGCTGGTCATCTCGGTGAGGATAAATCCAGGGGCTATGGCATTGCATCTGACATTTCGCGACCCCAGCTCCTTGGCAACACTCTTGGTCAGCCCCAGTATCCCTGCCTTGGAAGCAGAATAATTAGCCTGGCCGGCATTTCCTGTTACACCTACCACGGAGCTCATGTTGACTATCGACCCGCTCTTCTGCTTCATCATTGGCTTTATGGCAGCCTTGGTGAGGTTAAAAACGGATTTGAGGTTGACGGTGATAACCTGATCCCACTGCTCCTCTGTCATTCGCATAAGAAGGGTATCACGGGTTATACCGGCATTGTTGACAAGAATGTCAACCGTGCCGAAGTCTTTCACAATCTGGTCAATAACATTCTCGGCATCGGTGTAGACAGAGGCGTCTGAGACATACCCTCTGGCCTTTACCCCGAGTTGTTTGATCTCTTTTACGGCATCCGCAAACTCTTCATTATCAATGATATTGGTAAGAGCAATGTTGGCTCCTTCAGCTGCAAACCGCATGGCTATGCCTTTACCGATACCACGTGATCCGCCTGTGATCACTGCTGTTTTTCCTTCAAGAAGTTTCATATCTTTAGATTTGGCCACAAAGATAAAAATTTATTTATGCAGCACTCTGGCTGTTGTGGCGCCGATATCAGCCGGCGATTCCACCACGTGTATCCCGCATTCGGCCATAATTTTCATCTTGGCTGCGGCAGTGTCGTTCTTGCCTCCTATTATAGCTCCGGCATGGCCCATACGCCTTCCTTTGGGAGCTGTCTGCCCGGCAATGAACCCTATCACAGGCTTAGTCCCGTGCTCCCTGATCCAGTACGCCACATCAGCCTCCATGACGCCTCCTATCTCACCAATAAGGACAATGGCATCGGTATCTTTATCTTCCATCATCAGCTTCAGGATTTCAAGCGAGGTTGACCCTATCACCGGATCACCACCTATCCCTACGCAGGTCGACTGTCCAAGTCCCAGCTTCGTCAGCTGGTCAACAGCTTCATAGGTAAGGGTCCCTGACCGTGAGATGACACCCACGCTCCCTTTTTTATGTATGAAGCCTGGCATAATACCAACTTTGGCTTCACCGGGGGTGATTACACCCGGGCAGTTTGGTCCGATAAGTACCGTATCGATGCTACTCAGTAATTTCTTGATCCGGACCATGTCGGCCACGGGTATCCCTTCCGTTATTGTCACGATGAGCCTTATTCCTGCCTCTGCTGCCTCAATAATTGAATCAGCCGCATAGGCAGGTGGTACGAAGATTACAGACGTGTCGGCTCCTGTAGCCCCAACAGCCTCTCTGACCGTGTTGAATACCGGCAACCCAAGGTGCGTCTGGCCTCCTTTGCCCGGGGTAACACCACCCACGACCTTTGTGCCGTACTCAATCATCTGGGTAGCATGAAATGTGCCCTCACTGCCCGTGAAGCCCTGAACAATAACTTTGGATTTTGAATTCAGTAAAATGCTCATATCATGCTGATTTATTAGTACCTTTATTTCAAAAGTAAAGTATTTTTTCTTCGATCTATTAAATTTACTGAATATTATCGGTGACATGGACTTCATTGAACCCATATTGTATATTGGTATTTCCCAATCGTTTTTCGCAGGACTGCTGATAGCCACCAGGAGACCTTTTACGACTGCCAACCGGATCATGACGGCATGGGTCTTTCTCTTTTGTATCGAAATGATTTTTGCCCTGTTAAACCACACGGTGCTTGAGATGTACGCATTTCCGTTCATTTCATTCACTTACGGACCGCTCCTGTTTTTATATGTCAGGCACATGGCAAACCCTTCTCTGAGGTTCCATCCATGGCATACGCTGCATTTTGTTCCCTTTTTCGTGTTCTTTGCCGTTTCAGTAATATTCCGGAATATTTCGATCTTCGATGACCTGAGCGGCTTTTTCACTATTGACAGGTTTACCCCGCTTAGAATTGTTTACAGTGTATGCTTTTTCCTTTCAGTGACTGTTTACAGTATCCTCTCATTTCTCCAGATACGTCGCCACCAGGCACGACTCCGGGATATTGTATCATTCACTTCAGAGAAAATGACACTTAACTGGCTTAAGATTCTTTCAATAACTTTCTATGTGGGATATATTGTTATTTTCATTCTTGGCGGTATTGGAATCATTGCCGGACTGATCCCGTTTGACCCTTATATCCTGACATTTATCTTTATAGCATTCTTCTCCTTTGCCTACAGCTTCTATGCCATCCGCCAGCCTGAGATACTTGATTATCCTCCTGCAGTACGGGAAGAAAACACTTATGTCGCTCCGACTGGTGCAGAAAAATATGCAAAAAGCGGCCTGAGGAAAGAGCAGGCAGAGGAATACCTGACACGACTGCTGACATTCATGGATGAAGAAAAGCCATATCTCGACGGTGACCTTACAATTCATGACCTCTCCCATAAAACAAGCATACCGCGACATTTTATCACGGAGGTGCTGAATGAAAGATACGGACGGAACTTTTTTACTTTTATCAATGAGTACCGGGTCAGGGAGGTTATCAGCCGTATCAGTGATCCGAAGTACCAGCACTATACTATCATTGCCATCGCATTTGACGCCGGTTTCAATTCAAAATCAACGTTTAACACCATCTTCAAGGCTTATTCCGGCAAGACCCCCAGTGAGTACAGGAAAGAACTGACAAGGCCTTCAGGGAAAGTGTGAACCGAGCGGCTGAAACCAGTCCTGCCTTTTGATCCTGTCCGAACCATGTGGTTTGGTCGCAATCCTGACTTTTCATAATGAAATTTGCACAAAAAGCAGATCAAGATGAGAAGGTCAGGCCTGTTATTCGTTTTGTTTCTAATTCAGTTGTCTCTTTATCCTCAGGAAAAGACTTTCACCCCCGGCGGATTTGTCCGCGGAGGCGTTTATTTCAGTACCGGTGATTATGACCATGACATTAATGCGGCCTTTGGCGATGCAGCACTGACATTCACAGCTGCCGATAATCTCAGCTTCAAAGGATTTGCCGATTTAAGGGTGCGGACAGGACAGCAGTTCGGTGAAAATGTGAATTCGCTGACCGTGCGTGAAGCATGGGGCATGTATTATAACAAGTTCATGAGTGTCTCCGCAGGACAGAAGATCATCAAGTGGGGGAAAACCGACATGTTCACTCCCCTGTCGCGATTTAGCCCTATGGATTATACCTTACGAAGCCCTGATTTTGAGGATGCCGAACTTGGTAATCTGCTTGGGGAGATAATATTCACTCCTTCCCCTTTCTTCAGGCTGTCCGCTATAGCAACACCGTTCTGGAACCCTTCAATCCTGATTATTAAACCAATTCCCTTGCCTCCGAACATGCTGGTGAACCTGCCTGAAGGACTAAAAACCGGGAACGGATATTACTCTTACGGTTTCCGGGGCGATTTCACACTCAGGGGATTTGACGGAGGTCTGCAGTGGTACCACGGTCCTGACCTGATGCCGGGCCTGAGCCTGGTCAGCGCCGATTATACAAATCCTGTGGAACCGGCCGTTGCGGTAAACGGTATCCCTTATATAATAAACAGCGCCGGTTTCGACTTTGAAACGGTGGTGTCACCTTTCGTGCTGCGCGGAACTATGGCTTACAGCCGTCCGGTTGAGGAAAAAGAAGGGAATGAAGAGATACCCTTCCCTCAGGTAGAGTGGGTTGCCGGGTTTGACTGGACTCCGGGAGCAGTAAGGGTGACAGCCGAGTACTCAGGAAAAAAGGTGCTTGACTTCTATGAGGCACCTTATGATCCTATCATCGGCACCGTGCCGGACATGGCGAAGCTTATGGAACTTTTCAGCACACCCGGGTTTGACCCTGTTGAGTTTACACGGCTGCAGATTGAAGCATTCAACAGACTGTATAACAACCAGATATATGAATATTACCATTCTGCAGGATTGAGGTTTGAGGCTGAATTGTTTTATGGCAGGCTCATTCCCTCTTTGACAACGGTGTACAACTTCACTTCAAAAGATCTCTTGCTGAGACCTGCAGTAAAATACAAACCTGCTGACGGCGTGACACTCAGCGTTGGTTATGAGCATTATACGGGTACTGAAGGTGGCCTGTACGATATTATTGATGACTTCATGAAGGCGGCATTCTTTTCAATAAGGATAGATTTCTAAGGCAATGACAGACTTTATTATAAAATACAGATGGGCTATAATATCAATTTCGTTTGCTCTGGCAGCCGCACTGGGCATCCTGATTCCCTCATCCGAGACTGATCCTGACATCAGGAATTATATTCCCCGCACTATGCCTTCGCGGATGACGAATGATTCTATAGAGCAGGAATTTGGTGTTCAGGATATGATTATAGTTCTCTTTAAAGATAGTTCCATCCTCACTCCTGTCGATCTGAAACAGATTAAAGAAATTGATAAAGCCTTATCAAGGATAGAGGGCATTGGTACTGTCAACTCGCTTTACACGGCCAGGAAGATAAAGGGCGAAGAGGGAACGATGATAGTCGATCCTCTGATCAGGAGGATCCCGGAAACGCCTGAAGAAACAGAGGCCCTTAAGCAGGATATACTGGCCAACCGGTTCGCACGTGATATAGTAGCTTCATCAGACATGACTGCTGCAGCGATCACCGGCACAATAAACTCGAATGTACCGGAGTATGTCACCCTGAACAAGATCGACTCAGTCATTGCCGGACACCAGGTCGGAGCTGAGATAATGACAGGCGGATTGCCGTATATCAGGAAGAGCATAGTTGAGGATGTGAACCATGACGCCATGATCCTCATTCCTCTTGCCCTGCTGATAATGCTGACTGTTCTTAAATTATCTCTGGGCGACTGGAAAAGCGTCCTTATGCCGTTTACTGTAGTGATCCTGGCAACTGTGGTCACCATGGGAATGATACCGCTGCTCGGATGGAAGTTCTCTATCATTATGTGTCTTGCACCTATCATTCTTATTTCGGTAGCCAACAATTACGGTATATATCTGGTCGCGAGGTATCAGGAGCTAAAACGATCTGACCTGCAGATGAACGGAAAAGAAATGATCAGGTCAATTACCGGTTCGCTGAATATGCCGATACTGTTCAGCGGACTTACCACCATTGCAGGATTGCTCGGTCTGCTTGCTCATTCAATTATTCCTGCCAGACAGGTAGGCGTTCTGGCTGCAACAGGCGTCACCCTTGCGTTGGCAATGAGTCTTCTGCTGATACCGGCTCTGATATATCTGCAGCAAAAGCCAGGAAGGAAAATCCGTCCCGTGCATGACCATTCAGGCGATCTTATAGGTCGCGCCCTGGGAAAGATATCTGCAGTCGTTATAAAAAGACCGGGAAGGGTCCTTATTGTCTCACTGGCATTGACCCTGTTGCTGGGCATCGGCATCGCTTTCCTCAGGATAGACACCGACCAGGAAAGTTATTTTCCCCGAAAACATCCTGTCAGACAGGCGTCAGCATTGATCAATTCGAAATTCGGGGGCTCTCAGACAATCTCGGTGATGATAAGCGGCGACATCAAGGATCCGGTCCTGTTGCAGAAAATAGACGACCTGACACAACTTCTGAAGGGAACAGACGGTGTGGGCGGTGTCTTTTCAATATCCGACTTTGTGCGGGAGATGAGCAAGGCACTCTATGATCCTTCGGAGGAGGAATATGACAGGATACCGTCATCGACTGAAGCCATAGCACAGATGTTCGAGCTCTACAATATGAGTGGCAATCCTGACGACTTCAAACAACTCATGAACTTCGAAAATACAAAGGCACATATCCTTGTAAGGCTTTCAAAGACTGACAATGAGGCCGTAAGGGACCTCAAGGATGAAATAGCGGGCTACACTTCAGATTTCCCGGCTAAAGTGACCATTGGTGGTTATGCAATCATTATGACCGATTTTGCACAGAAGATCATCAACGGACAGGTATCATCCCTGGCCTTTGCCCTGGTTACGGTCTTTATACTGCTCGCAATAATCTTCCGCTCGGTGAAGGGAGGCCTCATAGGGTCGATACCCCTGGCGGCGTCAATTATCATACAGTTTGGTGTTATGGGACTGACAGGTGTCGCCATTGATGCTGCCACAGCCCTCCTTTCTTCCATAATGATTGGCGTGGGCGTTGATTTCACTATCCAGTACCTGTGGAGATACAACAACGAGCTAAGGAAAGGAGCAACCGCCAAAGAAGCGATAACAATAACATACAGGACTACAGGGAGAAGCATAGTTATCAATGCTTTGAGCGTGATGGCAGGGTTCTCGGCCACTTTCGTCTCCGGGTTCCTGTCAATAAGATTCTTTGGCTACCTGACCCTGCTGGCAATTGGCTCCTGCCTGCTGTATGCCATTGTGGTAATGCCAGCGTTCATGCTGTACTTCAAACCCTCATTTATCGAAGCTAATTTGATACATATAAATAGAAAGAAAGAAAAAAATGAAAAAGGTGTTATTTCTATCGGTAGTGCTGTCGGTTCTGTCACTGCAGGTTATGCTGGCTCAGCTGCCGGATCCCGGACAGCTGATGGGCAAAAGTCGTGACCTGACAATGTCAGGCGATCTGCAGTCAACGGTGACTCTAACGATCACCGAGAAGAACGGTTCGGTACGCACACGTAAGCTGAATATGCTCACAAAAACCTGCACCGGCGGCACGATCAAGAGAATGGTCAGGTTCCTTGATCCGGCTGATGTAAGAGGAACTGCAATGCTGATTGTGGACAATAAGGATGTTCAGGATGACATGTGGATCTACCTTCCGGCTCTTAAAAAAACAAGACGGATTGTCAGTACAGAAAAGGGGAAGAGCTTCATGAGTTCTGAATTCACCAATGCGGACATGTCAAGCGGCAGTAACTCCGATTTCAATATCAGGCATATGCCTGAGTCAGGCAAGAATGATACCTGGATTATTGAGAGTGTTCCCGTCAATGATGACAAGGCTGACGAGTACGGTTTTTCAAGAAAGGTAACTTATCTCGATAAAAAAGGTCTTAAAACAAAAAAGATCGACTTTTATAATTTTGACAACGAATTGTACAAGACGATCGAAATTGTTGCCACTCAACCCCAGACCGGAAAAGAGGGATATATCATGACAGACATGTATGCAGAAAACCACCTTAACGGGAGAAGCTCAAGAGTTAAATTTGACGAGATAAATACTTCAGCATCCATCCCTGACAATACCTTCATCGCCGATAACCTGGCGAGGTAGATTTCTGTTACCTTTGCACCATATAAAATTATGGTACAGAAGGGGACAACCATATGCGCACCGGCCACCTCGGGAGGGGGTGCGATAGCTCTGATCAGGGTCTCAGGGCCGAAAGCAATTGAAACCCTGGCTGGAATATTCAAACCTGCTGATATACATGTAGATATATTAGATGCGAAGGGGTACACATTAGTTTTCGGAAGCATATATTCGCAGGAAGAATTCATCGATGATGTACTGCTTTCGGTTTTTCGCTCTCCCCTCTCCTATACGGGTGAGGACATGGCAGAGATAAGCTGTCATGCTTCGCCGTTTATACAGCAGCGGATCATTGAAATTCTCATTGAGCGGGGAGCTGAAACAGCAAGTCCGGGAGAGTTCACACAGAGGGCTTTCATGAATGGCAAAATGGATCTCTCGCAGGCCGAGGCAGTGGCTGATATTATTGCCTCAGACTCGGAGGCTGCTCACCGGCTGGCAGCCACTCAGCTGCGCGGAGGCTTTTCAGTGGAGATAGAACGGTTGCGACAGGAGCTCCTCTCCTTTGCATCGCTCATTGAGCTTGAACTGGATTTCAGTGAGGAGGATGTCATGTTTGCTGACCGCTTCGCCATGACTGAGACAATAATTAAGATAAAAAGCCTGGTTGACAGCCTTGCCTCCTCGTTTCGTCTTGGCAACGCTATAAAAAAAGGTATACCGGTGGTGATTGCCGGCCGGCCTAATGTGGGCAAGTCGTCCCTGCTCAATGTTCTCTTGCATGAAGAAAGAGCCATCGTGTCTGAGATACCCGGCACCACGCGTGACACCATTGAGGAAGTGATGCACCTGGGGGGATTGCTGTTCAGGTTCATTGACACGGCAGGATTGCGTGAAGCTGGGCCTGAGGATAAGATTGAAGCAAAGGGTATCGAGAGAACCAGACTGAAAGTTGAGAGCGCTGATGTTGTGCTGGCAGTGACCGAGGCTGCTTACACTGCCGCAGGAATAGCAGAGTTTGCTAATTCTATATCCGGACTGACAGGCAGTTCAGGGGCAAAAGTAATTCTCGTGATCAACAAGTCAGATCTTGTTTCTCAGAAACAAGCCGATGCACTGAAAAAGGAGCTTTCAACCCTCTGCAGCATTCCTGCGGTTTTTGTTTCGGCAAAAGAATTATCCGGGTTAGAGGTGCTTAAGGAACAGCTTACGTCTTCCATTGAGACAGGAAGGCTTAAATCGCCGCAATATATTGTGACCAATGCACGTCATTACGAGGCGCTGAAAAATGTCTCGTCCAGTCTTCAGCGCACCCTTGAAGGATTTCGTGACGGCATACCTACAGTGCTGATAGCTACCGATGTGAGACAGGCAATATATTATCTGGGACAGATCACTGGCAGGATAACCCCTGAGGATATATTAGGGGAGATCTTTTCAAAGTTCTGCATCGGAAAGTAATTATTCTTTGACGAAAGCCTGATATAATAGTAAACCTGCTAATTCTTCTTAGATTCAATTCCGAATTTAAAACCAGCCTTAACTCTTTCAATTAGTTCGGGTACGATATCGGTGTATTCACCTACAATTCCAAAATCCGCATTATGGAAAATGTGCGCTTTGGGGTTGTGGTCAATGGCAATAATTTTTTCAGATTCCTTCATTCCTGCCAGGTGTTGAATTGCGCCTGATATCCCGATAGCGATATATATTTTCGGACGAATTGTTTTCCCGGTTTGTCCTATTTGTCTCGCATATTCGGCAACACCTTCGTCAACTACAGGACGACTGCAGGACCATTCAGCATTTACTCCCTGATTTTTTAATTCTTCAGCAAGTGCTTTGATAAGTCCCAGATTATCACCGGTGGTGCCCCTTCCGCCAGAAATTATTATGTCAGCATCAAATAGATTTTGTAATCCACCTTCACCTCTGACTGTTTTAAGTAATTTCAACAACAAAATCTTTTTCATCTAAATATGGATTGAAACTTGAAACGATGCCCTGACGTCCCTCAACACGTTTAGGAACTTCAAATGTACCTGCCCTGGCTGTTGAAATCTGCGGACAAACAAAACCAAGGATTGTGGCAAGTTTACTTTCACCATAGGTGGGTCGCCTTGATTCAAGTACAGGTTTATAAATTACCTGTTCTTTTTTGTCTATATACTCTCCAATACCAAGTCCTGTACAGTCTGCAGTGACTCCGCTATCAGTTTTCATACCTATTCTTGGAGCCAATTCTCTTCCGGAGGTTGTCGCGGCAAAAAGAGCAATTTCCGGCTTCCTTTCCTTAATGACCTGTGCAAAAATCGATGAAAATGGAAGAACAAGATACTCCTCAAGCTTATCATTTTCAACGAGAATAACC
Source organism: uncultured Bacteroidales bacterium (assembly GCA_963828395.1). Taxonomy (GTDB): domain Bacteria; phylum Bacteroidota; class Bacteroidia; order Bacteroidales; family VadinHA17; genus SR-FBR-E99. The sequence goes on along the minus strand of CAWHED010000001.1, from coordinate 299,490 downwards.
TCATCAGAACCATGTTCAATCAGAGTATTGGCAAAAGGACGAATATTTTTTCCGATTACTACTGTCATTACTTTGGTATCATTACCTAGCTGTGTTGCAAGATTTCTTGCCGGAGTCAGGAGTTCCAGAGATGGTCTTGAGATTTTTCCGTTGGTTATCTCTGCCCATGTTAAAATTCCTCTTGCTCCATTTCTGAAGTCCTTTTCGGGGAAATCAGGACGTTCTATTTCTTTTACTGCTGCTTTCTCCTTTTTTTCCAGAATATTTCCGCCTTTTTTTAAGTTGGCAATTAAGCTATCTACCAGAGAAATTTCATCATGACCTTCAGACATGGTTATAGGCGGACGTTCGCTTACAATATTAACCACTTTCACTACTATAGTCGGAGAACCGTTGATACCTATTTTTTCGGTTCCAAGACCAATATCATCAATACCAAAAGTCGTGATTTTCAGAAGTACGGGCTTTAATAGCACCGCTTAAAGAAGGTTTACGCGGAGGAATTCCGGTAGGAGTCAACGATACAACGCATGGGCATAGGTAATTTCATCATCTGATAACCACCTTCAATAATCCTCTTGACAATTACATTGCCTGAGCCATCTGATTTTACGCTCTCAACAAATGTAGCCTGAGGAATGCCCAGACTTTCTGCCACCTGCGATGGAACATGTGCAGTGTCACCATCACTTGTTTGACGTCCGGCTAAAATAATGAAAGGTTCCTTGGAATCTCTTTGTAAACCCTAAGTGCTTAAGCATGGTTGAAATTGCAAGGCCTGTAGCATAAGTATCACTACCGCCAAGTTTACGGTCAGATAAAAGGTAGGCTTCATCATAACCCATTGAAATAGCGGTTCTGAGAGAGGCCTCAAATGATTTTGGACCCATTGAGCAAACAATCAATCTTGCATCCGGATGCTGTTTCCTGAGCTGCAATCCCGCTTCCAGGCCAAACTGACAGTCAATATTAATTATTGATTTTGCTTTAGTCCTGTCCATCAATCCATCTTCACCCATTCTCATCTCACTTGGAAGAGGGACTTGTTTGATTAAACTTATTATTGTTAAAGCCATTATAACAGTATCTTTTAATTTTACATATTTTGAAAATCCGGGCCATTGCCGCCATTGGGCACTACCCATGTAATTCCTTCACCTGGAGATTTTATATCGCAGGTTTTACAATGCATACAATTTTCAGCATGAATTCTAAGCTCTTTCAGACCGGATTTACTGGTATGCAGTTCATATACCTCAGATGAACAATAAAATTGCTCAGGTGCCCCATACTGTTCTATGTTGACTGCATTGAAATTCTCCATGTCGTTAATATGAAGATGCACAACCTGCTGTTCATCATGGTAAACTCCTGAATGGTAAACGTCAGTTGCTTTATCGAATGTCAGTATTTTGTCGAACTCCAGTTTACCTTTAAACCGCTCTTTAAAGGGTTTCTTTTTAAGTTCACTCAGTTTAAGTGTAGTTGCAGAGTCGGCATGAGATCTGAGCCTGCCGGAAAAGCCGGCTCCACCAGTTATTAATTGGAATCCAAAATTTAATCCTCCGGCTATCAGTCCTTTGGCGAATGCTTGTCTGAAATTCCGAACCGGATACAATTCCTTGTGAATTGCGCTTTTGTTTACGAGGTCCTCATATTGTTGAAGCCTTTTTTCAGAGGTGTCGTTGTCGGCCAATGCACCGGCTGCGGTTTTAGCGGCCAACATACCTGATATGATGGCTAAATGAATTCCTTTTAAGGCAGGCATAGCAACCATACCGGCACTGTCACCGACGATTAAAGCGTTGTCGACAAACAATTTGGGAATAGCATAGAGGCCCCCTTCGGGCAGCGTTTTGGCGCCATATTCGACCAGCTTGCCACCTTTCAGTATTTTGGAAACAAAGGCGCTTGTTTTCCATACCTGGAATGCATCATGAACATCGAACGATGGATCTTTATAATCCAGTCCGACAACAAGGCCCACAGCTACTTTATTATCATTTAAACCGTAGATGAAACCACCTCCAAACTCGTCATTGCCCAAGGGATAGCCCATTGTATGGTAAGTCTGACCGGCTTTGATATTGCCCTCCGGGACTGTCCATAATTCCTTGCAACCCAAGGAGTAAACCTGCTCATTTCTGCCTTTGCTGAGATTATAATTCTGAATAAGCATTTTGGTCAGACTCCCTCGTGTTCCTTCAGCAAAAATGGTAAGTTTAGCTTCAATGCGAGTACCCGGCTGAAAATTCTCCAGCTGCTGTCCATGATGGTCCAGACCGGTATCTTTGGTTTTTGCTCCTATTACTTTTCCATCCTTATACAATATCTCATCTACTGCAAAACCTGGATATATTTCAACGCCCTTCTCCCCGGCTTTGATGGCTAAATATCTGCATATCTGACCCAATGAGGCTATGAAATTGCCTGAATTACTCATATATGGTATGTGAAATGGCAGGGCGATGGCTCTTTTTTCCGTGAGCAATACAGTTCTGTCTTTAGTTACCCTGGTATTGAAAGGGATTTCCGAGAAATCCACATCCGGTAGCAGTTCTTTGAAAACAGAGGGTTTAATTACAGCACCTGATAAAATGTGGCTGCCTATTGCACGACCTTTTTCGATAAGTAAAATCCTTGCACTTTGGCCACGTTGTTTTAAAATATCAGCCAGATGAATTGAAGCTGCTAAACCAGATGGACCTCCTCCGATTATTAAAACATCGGTGGATATGGTATCAATAAAACTCATTCTTTGACCTCCAGATTATTTTTTTTGTCTATATCTTTTGAAAAGACCGAATTGGTATTAAAAGTTCTTTCTGATTTTTGAGAATTAAGGTCACAAAATTATGACAATTGGATCAGATTCATAGAACTATCAAATTAAATTTTATAATTATAGTATCCTCCTTTGGACTAATTACTCTATGAAATAAAGGGAATAATTATTTGGATAGATGAAGAAAGCCCGGGTTAGTCCGGAACTGCAGGGAAAAATAGGATTGGCTGCCAGGGTACCTGTAGAAAAAGAATAAATCATAAATCAGATGACAGGAAAATACATTTGCATTATGAGGGATTAGTATCTAATCAGCTGTACTAATTATAGTTGCACCGAGACCGGCTAACGTATCGAAAAAATCCGGGAAGGATTTGTTTACAGCTTCGGCTCCGGTTACGGTCACCTCTCCCCTGCCACCCAAGGCCATCACGGCTGCCATCATTGCAATACGGTGATCATTGTGCGACGAGATGACAGCACCTCTGACCTCACCTCCTTCGATAAACATTTCGTCACCTTCGACCCGGACACTAATATTCATTTTACCAAGAACTTCTGTAATTGCCAAGGCCCTGTCGCTTTCCTTGTGCGTCAGCCTGCTGACACCCTTTATCCGGCTCACGCCATTGCAGAATGTTGCCAGTGCAGCCAGCGGTGGAAACAGATCCGGCGAATCAGTAGCATCAAAGGTGAAAGCCCTAAGATCAGATCTGACTGCACTAACCTGCCGGCCGTATTCTGTCAGATCAGCGCCGGCTGCTCTCAGAGCTTTAAGAACTGCAATATCAGCCTGCATACTATAGCAATTCAGATTGCCTGTCGTAACCTCACCGGCTATAGCGCCGGCGACAAGAAGAAAAGCCGCTCCGCTCCAGTCGCCCTCCACAGTGTATTCATGCGCCCTGTATGACTGTCTTCCCTGGATGGTGAACCTTCTAAAATCATGGTTCTCAATTTTCACCCCGAAGTCTGAGAGAAGCTGCAGGGTAAGGCTGATATACGGTTTACTTTTAAGGTTTTCAACTGTTATCTCACTGTCTGAGTCCAGTAACGGCAATGCCATCAGTAACCCGGTAAGGAGCTGAGATCCTGACGAACCGTCAATAATAGAGTTTCGTCCGGTGATCTTACCCATTAACTGCATCGGAAGAAAGCCACCGTTAGTCACGACTGTCACCCCGAGCTGTGACAGGGCATCCGCGATCATACTAACCGGCCTCCTGACCAGGGAACCCTCCCCTGTGATAGTTACAATAGGATTCAGTAAAGAGGCAATCGGTGCGAACATCCTTAGTGCAAGTCCTGATTCACCGCAGTGCAAAGAAACAGGGTAGACAGGTCTGAGTCCTGCCTGAACGGTAATGGAATCAGCATTGCTGGTCACATGAACACCCAACGCTTCAGCCATTTTCATCGCAGCAAGGGAATCATTACAGAATGAGGGATGCCTTATCTCCGTGGTCCCCCCGGCAAGCAATCCTGCTGCAATAGCCCTCTGTGTCAGGCTTTTGCTTGGGGGTGCATCGACTGTGCCGCTGATATGTGAGGGGTGAACACTGATGACCATCGATTCTTTATTACCGGGAATTCGTCTGTTTCCAATCATTATGCGAATAAAGTACAAAAAACAACCGGATGTAATTTCCGGGTGACATTTTCATAATACTTTTGTGCATGAGTGATTGGTTGAAACAGGAAAAGCATTTAAATGGCACTGGAGATTGAAAGGAAATTTCTCGTAAACGGGGATTTCAGGAGCGAGGCGATGGAAGCAACACGCATTGTTCAGGGTTACCTCTGCTCTGCTGCGGGAAGCACTGTCAGGATTCGCACCAGGGACAACAAAGGGTACATTACCATTAAAGGAAGTGCAGGCTCTAACAGGTTTTACAAGATATGAGTGGGAAAAAGAGATGCCCCTGAAAGAAGCTGAGGAACTTCTGCTCTTATGTGAACAGACCCTGATCGAAAAGACCAGGTACTTAATAAAACATGAAGATCACCTTTTTGAAGTGGATGAGTTCTCAGGTGAAAATGCCGGGCTGATAATCGCAGAAGTAGAGCTGAAGTCAGAGGATGAGTATTTTGAAAAACCGGCCTGGCTCGGTGAAGAGGTTACAGGTGATATTCGTTATTATAATTCTTACCTTTCCGGGAATCCTTACTCCAGGTGGAAATGTTAATAAAGAAACGTAAAGCAATAATACGATATTCTTTAGCTTTCCTTTTTGCGATTGCAGCCATTGTCATCGCGTCCCTTACTGTTGGTCGCGATATCTATTACGGATCGCGTGACGAGGGATTATTGTCTTTTGCTATCGTCAATGCCGCAGGATACCTGTTCTTTCTTTTTATGCCAGTAGAGATCGCCTTTATCTATTATCTGCAGGGGGGTATTAATATCATAGCGCTGAATGCTGTAGCACTTGGGACGGCAATTCTCTCCCAGGCGATTGACTATTCAATTGGTGTACTGTTAAGTGATAAGATCATAGACACTTTCATCGGCAGGCATCGTTATGAAAAAGCAGAGGACAGACTGAGAAAGTATGGGAATATTGCCATTTTTGTCTTCAATGCATTGCCTCTCTCCTCGCCTGTCATCTCGCTGGCGGCCGGCATACTGCGTCACCGCATACGAGATGCGGTCATTTTTACTGTTGCCGGATTAGTGTTCAAATACCTTTTATTGACCTTGATATTTTAATAAGGCCCCGGGCACAGGGCGCTGGGATAGTGTGGTTTGAAGGTCTGAAGTCTGAGGTTCTGAGGTTCTGAGGTTCCGGAGCTGAGGTGCTGATACTGAGGCCGGATTAAATGGTAAATTTAATTCCGGTGAGATTTTCAGAAACCTGCCATAGTCTCTCAGACAACTCTGTTTTGAAAAGCTTTGATGCCTCGGTCGTCTGAATAGGATTGCCCTTGCGGTTACCCGGGCCATCAGGACCAATGTACTCGCCGCCGGTGAGATCCGGGTAAGTTGAGGCATAAAGTGTCGGGAGTGCACCTTTGCGGGCAGGCTGTGCAACGATCCTCATCATTTTTTTCAATAAATGGTTTGCGTCTTTTCCTGACCCCCGTGACATGAGGTTGGAGACACTGATGCCGGGATGACATGCAACACTTATTGTTGTTGTTCCGGCCTCCCTGAGGCGGTGCTGAAGCTCTATCGCAAACAACAGGTTGGCAAGTTTGCTCTGACGGTAGAAGTTCATACGCTCATAAACTTTTGAGCCGTCAAGGTTGTCAAAATAGATTTTTCCCTTGCGCGCTGCAAGGCTGCTTGTAGTTACAATTCGAGAATGAGGTGTTGCAAGAAGCATTGGAAGCAGACGCGCTGTCAGTGCAAAATGACCCAGGTGATTTGTTCCGAATTGAGATTCAAATCCGTCTTTGGTCTTGCGATACGGAGGGATCATGACACCGGCATTATTTATCAGAATATGCAGATGATCATGGTTACCCCGGTACTGATCTGCAAAATCTTTAATGCTTTTCAGATCGGCAAGATCAAGATGCATGACAGTCATTGCTGTATCAGGATTATCAGAGTGGAACTTTCCGATAATATTTTTCGCTTTTTCCACATTCCGGACAGCCAGTGTGACTGCCGCCCCCTTTACAGCCAGCACCTTTGCAGTTTCCAGCCCTATGCCGCTGCTGCCGCCTGTTATGATTACATCTTTGCCCTTAAGATTTCCGATCTGTTCCGTGTTCCATGGAATCATATTGTGTCCTTCCAGATTATTAGATTGTACTGCAGGAAAGGCGCAAAGATAGACAATTTGGGCGCAATAGAGAATCTATAGACTTATAGTATATGTCATACCGATGACATTCAAATAAGCAGGCTTTGAATCCTTGCTTACATTATAAATATATTCAAGCCCGACAGTATGTTTTTTATTGAAAGTATAGTCTGCACCCACTATGTATCGCCATTCCTCAACCAAAATTTCATTTGGAGAAAAGAGCTTACTTTGCATTTCAACATTGGCATAAGGGGCCAGGGGAAGCCCTTTAATATCATAACCGAGCTCCAGTTTCAGCCTCTGAGCCCATACAGGTATTTCATCTCCCGGGTCCTCGATATAGGTTTTGAACTGCTCCTGGAAACGGTACCTTGCCGAAAAGGTAAACCGGCTAACGGGGAGACTCCCCTTGAGCTGCACGACCCAGCGATGCCTCGGATGGAACTCGTATATGCCTTCTGACTTGTCGATGGTTTCCCTCTGTTCAGTCAGGCGGTAATAAACACCTGCAGCGAAATAATCGTTGAATTTATACCTGAGGCCAGGTTCAAAATAAAATTTCTCAATTTTTGATGCATTCTGGTCGGTTCGAATGCTTGCCTCAAAATCGAATCTCAAACCTTTGACAATATCATATTCGGCATTGGCCTCGTACCACAGACCGAAGTCTGTCTTCTGGGCCAGTGATGCAAGAGAGCTTAAAAGCAGAATAAGGGAGATAATTAACAGCCTATTCATCATCGTCATCCTCATAATTATCGACCTGGCTGGCGTGGTTTTTGTTCATCCCGTTGATCTCAAAATAGACAATTAATTTGCAGGTGTCTTTAAGAAAATTTATCTCACCTATTTCGATTTTCTGGATATTCACCAAACCTGTTCTGGCTGTGAGGTCAGCAATCAGGAGACTATAGTTTTCGGGCCTGATAAGATCAATCTTTTCATAGGTAATTCTTTTGGCAGCCACACTTTTCAGCAGCCATACCTTTTCAAGTCCATAAGTGATAAAGACAATAACTGCATTGGTAAACAGTATCTCGGTGAAACTGGTCTTCCTGCTTGCAAGGGCATTTATTACGGAAACGCCGATAATCAGAAAGAGATAGGTCATTTCTTTTATCGGCATTGAACGGGTACGGTAACGGATTATCCCGAAGATGGCAAAGAGGCCAAGTGCAAAGCCTATCTGAAGCTTCACGCTCTCAAGCAGAAAACACAACAGGAAAACAATGCAGGAAATAAGTGTATACGTAAACAAATAATCCTTTCTCCTTGAGACGGAGAAATATAGCCATCTGACAAGGAGTAAAATAACTCCGAGGTTAAGGGTAAAACGGATTACTAGTTCAAAGAAATCAGGGGCGTTGAATAACTCCATTCCCGCGAATTCAATTATGGCGTATGGCAACATCATGCTGAGCAGATTCATTATCGATTTTTTTTAACTTAAGTAGTATTGGTTTGACGTTATTCTTTCGCGAAACTCCGTTAAGGATTGCAGCACCGAGGCAATACTTGCTGAAGCCTGTCTGTCGTATTCCGTAATTTTTAAGGATCGTATGGAAGACAGACTGTCCGGAAACCCTGTCTCTCTTTATTTCGGCAACGGCAATGTTGGGTAGCTCAATTATCCTTCCGTCACTGTTGGTATAAGCAATATTAAAGTCAACCGTCACACGCTCAGATAAATTATTATTTATCAGTGTGATCCGGGTGAACAGGCTTGTTATGACCGGATGAAGCAATTCCGGTGTGCCTGCAATCTTCTCCTGAAGGAAGTGCTGTGACCTGTCATCATCAAGCGGGCTGATATTAGTACTCCTGATCCTGCTCTTTACCGTCCGTCCCTTGTTTGTTTTATGTTTGACCTCGAGGTATGTAAGGCTGTTTGTCTCGTAAGTTCTGAGCCTGACTTTGTCACGTTCCATCTTGCCTGTCTGATGCTGATTATAAAATTTATAGTCAGGGGTATCGAAATAAAGAGTGCTGTACCTGAATTCTCTCTGGCTGTTTATCTCAAGAACTTTATAGTCACCTGCAAGGCACGACAAAATGGTCCCAAGCATGTGTACAGGGAAAAGATACTTTGAATCGACCCTGGTCATAAAGCTCACGGCATCCATCTCTTTAAGTGAGATTCCGGAAAAACCAAGCAGAATTTCAGATTGAGTGGTCACCGTGATCAGTAATAAAGATACTTGTATGTCTTTTTCAGCAGCAGGTTTTTCTTGCTGTCATAAACAGTCTTTTCCACTCTCTGTCCGTTTTGAATTTTATACTCCGAGATTTTATCGATTGCACCCTTCTTGGTATATTCTGTCTCCTTTATTTTATTATTACTGGCATCGTACTCATATCTGAAATGGGTGTCTACCTCCCCACCCTTGTATAATACCTGTTCAATGATATTTCCGTTGATATCGTAGCTCGTTTCAGACTCCGTGTTGGTGGTTACAAGCTTGCCGTCGTGTTTTTCTTCGATTACGGTCACACGTTTAACCTTCTGATCTTTAGTCTTTTCCTGCGAGTAAATATTCGAAGTAGCTAACACAAGCAGTAAAGCCAGACAAAGAAGAGTCATTCCGTTTTTCCTGATAGCAATCATACTTTAAATGTTAATTTATAAGTGAAACCTCCATTACTTCTGTGAGTAACCCTGCAAAAATCATGCATAGATAATGAATAAACGCGGCTTTTCACCGGTTAGTATTTTAAAAAAAGGTGCTCGCGCACCCTTGAATTATCGTAAGCAAGTCATATCAGAATGACTTGAACCATTCCTGAAATTTCATCCCTACCCATGGTACCGGTTTCATCTCACCCTGTATAGACCAGATCAGGCTCATTAACCAGAATACGAACAAAATAATTCCACCGGCTATCCAGATTGCTGTACCAAGAACTGGTATATAACCAACTATCCTCAACAGGATAGAAATAATTATGAATCCAAGGTTCTGCCGGATATAATAGCTGGCAAGTTCTTCTTTGTTGCTCATGTTCATGATAAGGGCTATAAGCCATCCTATTCCGAAGAGGTGCGAAATAATTGCCTTTGTCTTTGCATCCATAGGTTTTGATTTTAAGGTTTACTCAAATTTAAAAATAAATCACTGCAGCGGGGACATCCTTCTTTGAAATATTTTGGCAGATACTGCAAAAATTGGCGGATAGTTGTACCGTTTGTATATTTTTGTGCCCTGACAATTTTACCTGGGAATGGAGTATATCACTGCTCATATCGGAGAGTTTGCCGCCCTGGCAGTGGCAATATTCTGGACTGTGACTGCCCTGGCCTTTGAATCTGCAAGCCGTAAGATAGGATCACTTAACGTCAACATACTGAGACTGATACTTGCGCTTGTCTTTATCAGTATTTTTACCTTTTTCAGTCGCGGTCATTTCCTTCCTTCGGATGCCAGTCGTCACAACTGGATATGGCTTGCGCTGTCAGGTATCATCGGACTGGTGCTGGGTGATTATTTTCTTTTCCGTTCCTATACTCTTATCGGGTCAAGGTTTGCCCAGCTCATTATGACACTGGCACCTCCCTTGTCGGCAGTCTTTGCCTGGTTCATCCTTAGTGAATCACTTGAACTCATTCAGATTGCCGGCATGTCTATAGTAATAATAGGTATTGCAATTGCCATATTTAACAAACCGGTCAAAGGGGAAAAACTCTCCATCAAACTCTCCACCAGGGGACTTGTCTTTGCCTTCATTGGTGCTCTCGGGCAAGCCCTTGGAATTGTCCTCAGCAAATACGGGATGGACAGTTATGACCCGTTTGCATCAACGCAGATAAGGATAATAGCAGGTGTGGCAGGTTATTCAATAATTATAACGCTTTTAAGGAAGTGGCGACAGGTAAGGCTCTCACTAAGAAACCTGCCCGCCATGAAGGTGTTGACCCTTGGGTCTTTCTTCGGCCCTTTCCTGGGCATCTCCTTTTCGCTGCTGTCTGTCAAGTACACTGAGGCCGGCATAGCTTCAACCATAATGTCCATCAGCCCGGTGCTCATCCTGGCACCTTCTTTCTGGATCAATAAAGAAAAGATCACCGCCGTGGAGATTGCCGGTGCAGTTTTAAGCGTGGCCGGAGTGGGACTCTTTTTTATCTGAAACCTTCCCGTCCCCTTCCCGTCCCCTTCCGTAAAAGGGAATACTGATCTTCATCCTCATATTACTTATACCGGCATGAGAGTTCATTTTATCAGCCCTCCCGGTTAATGAGCCAATATATCAGTGTTTATACAATAAAATGCCAGAGTCAAAGTTTTCATGAAATATTTGAGCAGGATTTCACAAAGACTACTATGAGTATAGATGAGTTTGACGCAAGGGTTGCAGGACTGTCAGGAACATGCCAGGCTTACAGAGAGCAGGCAGATTGTAACCGATTGCTTATGAAGATGGCACGGTATTTGGTTACAACGTTTCCCGACAATAATATATGACTGAAAAAAAATAAAAAATAATGTCTGAAAAGTATTCACATATTAAAATTTGATTTATGTTTGCGCCTCAAAAACCGGATATCATTTTTATGACCCGAAGACAGGTTGTGCATAACTCCGAAACGACGGACATAAAAAAATGAAAATCAGGTATAAACGCAGGGAGTTCCAGTGTTAATATCTTTTGCCGGTGAGACTGACTGAGGATAATGCATTTAATAACTTAGCGACAATTTTATAATATTTAATATAAACCAAAACCAATAATTAACACCAAGAAAAAAAGGTAAATCAATTTACCGAAGTATGAACGCTAACAGAAAAGAGGTTACGGCTACTCATAATGAGAGCCCCCTCATGGGTTGTTCTTCTGACGAAGAACCTGGCGCGGGTACCATGATCTTCCCGCAGATCAAATCCCATGATCGTTTAGTTAGCAACCGGAGTTCGGAATTCATACGCCGCTACTTCCCCCTAACAAATGTTGATTCCTGGAATGACTGGAGATGGCAGTTACGCAACTCCTTCACCACCGCTGAAGCACTGTCACGTGTCATGACTCTGTCTGATGACGAGATCTATGCTCTCAACAAGCTGAAGAACAGACTGCCGTTGAGGATCACTCCTTATTTTCTGTCACTGATCTGCGATTCAGAGCCCGGTGCTCCGCTTCGCAGGACAATGATCCCGGCAAGTGCCGAACTGATTATTACTGATGCCGAGAAGGCTGACCCTCTGTGTGAGATGGCCAGCAGTCCTGTTCCGGGTATCGTACACCGTTATCCTGACAGGGCACTCTTTACCGTCACCCAGTTCTGCTCGTCATACTGCAGGTACTGTACAAGGTCGCACTCAGTCGGAAAACTGGGTCACCTGACCAAAGGTGAATGGGACAGGGCTTTCAGATACCTGGCAGAGCATACGGAGATTCGTGATGTCATCATCAGCGGAGGTGATCCTCTGACCATGAATGACAACAAGATTGAATACCTCCTGTCGAACCTGAGAGCTATCAGGCATATTGAAATACTCAGGATAGGTACGAAGGTGCCTGTTGTTCTCCCTCAGAGGATAACACCACAGCTTGTTGCCATGCTTCGCAAATACCACCCGCTTTTCATGAGCATCCATTTCACTCATCCTGATGAGATCACCCCCGAAACGAGCAAGGCGTGCAATATGCTCGCTGACGGTGGTATGCCAATGGGAAGCCAGACAGTGCTTCTGAACGGTATCAATGACGATCCGGCAGTAATGAAGAGCCTGATGCAAAAGCTACTTACCATCCGTGTAAGACCGTACTATATCTATCAGTGTGACCTGATACCAGGCTCAAGCCACTTCAGGACTACCATAGAAAAAGGTATTGACATAATTGAGAATCTCAGAGGTCACACCAGCGGCTATGCTGTACCGCAATTTGTCGTAGACGCTCCCGGCGGCGGAGGAAAGATACCTATCCTGCCGGCTTATGTGGTTGAGAGCGGCCCTGAGAAATGGGTTCTGAGAAACTATAAGAAAAACCAATACACATACCCTAACAAAAAGTAACACAGGGATGAGGATCGGGTTGACCTATGACCTTCGCTCGTGGTACCTCGAGCGCGGTTATACCATGGACGAAACAGCTGAGTTTGACAAGGAAGAGACAGTGGCTGCGCTCGAGGATGTGCTTAAACGGCTTGGCTATGAGACCGAGCGGATAGGTAATGTCTTTGAACTGGTGGAAAAACTCGCTGCAGGAAACAAGTGGGACATGGTGTTCAATATCGCCGAAGGGCTCTATGGCGACGGCCGTGAGTCGGTCGTGCCGGCTCTTCTCGACCAGTACAGGATACCTTATGTCTTCAGCGGACCGGTGGTGATGGGAGTGTCACTCAACAAGTACCTGGCGCGCCTGGTGGTTGAAGCTGCAGGTGTACCGGTAAGCCCTGGTATTATAGCAGTGACCCTCCGTGACATTGACAATGCCTCATCACTTAAATATCCCCTGTTCGTTAAACCGGTGGCTGAAGGTACCGGCAAAGGCATCACTACAAGAAGTGTCGTGAATAACCGCGACTCCCTGGTTACCCTGGTTACGGAATTGCTTAAGAAATATAATCAGCCAGTACTCATCGAAGAGTATCTCCCCGGAAGAGAATTCACGGTCGGAGTTACAGGAAGCGGCACAGATGTAAAAGTGATAGGTGGAATGGAGGTTATCTGCAAAGACAATCTGCCTTATTCAGTTGAGGTAAAGGAGAATTACCAGGACATCGTTAAATATTTACTCATTGATGACAGTTGCAGGGATGAATGCAATGCTGTTGCCCTTGCCTCATGGCGCGCCCTTAATGCTGTTGATGCCTGCCGCGTTGATATGAAGGCGGACAGGCACGGAAGGATCTGCTTCATTGAAGCAAACCCGCTTGCCGGACTGAACCCGGTACACTCGGACCTTCCCATTCTCTCGCGCTTTAACGGCGTAGAGTACGACAGCCTGATGGAGATGATAATGAACTCGGCAAAAAGCAGGTACGGCCTTGCATAGTGATGAAAAAGTGCCTTATCTTATACAATGAACCTGCTCCCGATGCACTTCCTGATGAACTCGATGTCCTTGACCAGGTGCATTTCGTTGAGAATGCATTGAAGGAACTTGACTATGATGTATCACTGAGGGGTATAACAGATAACTTCTTTCAGGAAATCGGACAGATATCAGGAGAAGAATACGAGTTTGTTTTTAACCTGGTCGAGTTTGTGGGGCAAAAGGCTGAGATACTTTATTTCATTCCGGCGCTTCTGAATATGCACCATATACCCTATACAGGGTGTCCGGTTGAAGCCACATTTGTCACAGGCAGCAAGGTACTGGCACGTAAGATAATGAAAACCAATGGCATACAGATAGCAGGAGGTTACAATGTCTCTGAAGCGGGTCAACTCACCAAAGGCAGAAAATACATACTGAAGCCTGTATGGGAAGATGGTTCACTGGGCATTACCGAAGAATCTGTCTTTACATTTAACGGCATTCCGCCGGAAATAGTCAGGGATAAAAATGACAGACACTGGTTCATTGAGGATTTCATAGAGGGACGTGAGTTCAATGTAAGTGTCAAGGCCGGTCCCGAAGGACCTGAAATGTTACCCCCGGCAGAAATAATCTTCCAGGATTATGCGGATGACTTGCCCAGGATAGTGAGTTACAAGGCAAAATGGGAAGAGGGAACATTCCAGTATGAAAACAGCAAACGTCAGTTCCCCGATGACCTGAGCCCGAGGCTGATGAAAAACATCCGCGATGTTGTATTTGGCTGCTGGAATACTTTCGGGCTGAAGGGATACGCCCGCGTTGACATGCGTGTTGATGCCGATGAGAATGTTTATGTGCTCGAGGTCAACGCTAATCCGTGCATCTCCCCTGACAGCGGTTTCATCTCTGCAGGTTTGCACGCCGGCTATAGCAATAAAGATATAATCGCGGATATAATCAAAGATCTCAATAAATAACAGAATGCCTGAAGTATCGTTCGATATCACTCCTGCTGACAGGCCCGCTTTTGAGGAAATACTCAAGTCATCAGGATTCTTTTATGATTTCGAGGTTGAGGTAGCTCTCTCACTGGCTGACGAAACCTTTAACAAGGGACAGGAGAAGAGTGGCTATTACTGGGTGCGCCTTATTGATGATGGCAAAGTGATTGGTTTTGGGAATTTCGGACCCAATCCCTCTTCTGTTCATTCCTGGGATCTTTACTGGCTGGCCATTATGGATGAATACAGGAAGAAGCATTATGGTTCCATGCTACTCCAGGAGGCAGAGCAACGGGTCAGGTCACTGGGAGGAAAAGTACTCTGGATCGAGACCTCCGGAAGGTCACTCTATGAACCGACGAGGCACTTCTATCTTAAGAACGGTTACGAGCTCGAGGCCACACTGCGCGAATTCTACGGACCGGGTGACCCCAAACTGGTATACAGAAAAGTCTTATGAGGGGCTTCTGGACAATTATATTTCTTATTATTTCAAATTCATTCATGACTGTGGCCTGGTACGGCCATCTGAAATTTCAAAACATATCAAAGAATGCATTATTGGGTCTGTTTGGAATTGTTATGGCAAGCTGGGGAATTGCGCTGTTTGAATATTTTTTCCAGGTTCCGGCAAACAGGATGGGTTACCGTGGCACAGGCGGCCCATACACTCTGGTTGAGCTCAAGCTCATTCAGGAGATCATTTCAATATCTGTGTTTGTCCTGTTTACCTTTCTGTTATTTCGCACGGAGACCCTTAAGTTCAACCACCTGATGGCATTCATATGCATCCTGGGGGCGGTATATTTTACTTTCAAAGCTTAGATTTAATAGTATGGATGTCAAAATCGAAGAAAGCTGGAAGGAAAAGCTGATAAGTGAGTTTGACAAGGAGTATTTTGCATCTCTGACACAGTTTGTAAGGGAGGAGTACCGGACAAGACAGGTCTTCCCGCCAGCCGGTAAAATCTTCAATGCCTTTAACCTGTGTCCTTTTGACAGCGTGAAAGTTGTCATCATCGGGCAGGACCCGTATCACAACACCGGGCAGGCACACGGCTTATGCTTCTCAGTTACGGAAGGCACTGAGTTCCCTCCCAGCCTCATTAATATTTTCAAAGAGTTGCAGAGAGACCTCAGTATTCCGGTGCCACAATCAGGCAACCTCGAGAGGTGGGCAAGACAGGGTGTCCTTCTTCTCAATGCCATACTGACAGTCAGGGCGCACCAGGCGCTTTCGCACGAAAACAAGGGATGGGAGAGATTTACCGATGCAGCAATCAGTGCACTGAACCGCGACAGGGATAACATAGTCTTTATGCTCTGGGGCAATTACGCCCAGAACAAGGGAGCCTCCATTGACCCCTCACGTCATCTGATTCTCAGGACAGTGCATCCTTCTCCCCTTTCTGCCTCACGGGGCTTCTTTGGCTGTTCGCACTTCAGCAAATGCAATGAATGGCTTATGGCACGGGGCATGGAGCCTGTAGCATGGTGATCACGACCGCAGTCCGCGTCTGATAACTCCCATTATTTCCTCTTCGGGTTCAAATCCCAGTGACATCCTTATCAGTCCTGGTTCAGGGTATTTGGCCCCCCACACGGCCTCAACAGGCATGAGAATGGTATGGGCGTCGCCTAATGTGGGTATCAGTCTGATCTCCGGGTAAACAGCAGCAATGAACCTGTCGCGTCTTGCCCTCTTTTCTTCTTTTGTGTTACCGTTAAGGTCGAAGGTGACAATTGCTCCGTAACCTTTTCCTCCAGTCAGATCAAGGGCTGCAGCATGGGTGGCGTGGGTCTCAAGACCGGGGTAAAGAACGCTGCCGACCTCCGGTGACGACTGCAGCAGCGCGGCCACGCCGGCAGCGTTTTCACACTGCTGCCTGAAGCGAAGGTCAAAAGAAGTGAGCTGCGTTTGCAACCTGTAGGCCTCATCAGGAGAAAGCATATGACCTACGAACTTGCGGTATTCTATTGCACTCTTCATGAGTTCATTGTCATTGCCGCATATCACTCCTGCGGTCAGGTTACCGTGACCTGAAAGATACTTCGTGGCGCTGTGGATGACCATATCAGCACCGTCATCGAGCGGCTTCCATAAAAGCGGTGTAGCGAATGTATTATCAATTATTACCCTGGCCCCGTTTTTCTTTGCCAGATGTATGATCCTCCTTCCTTCAGCAACAATCAGGAGAGGATTGGAAATAGTCTCAAAATACAGGATATCAGGCTTTATTTCAGAGAGCATTTTCTCCAGCTGGTCATAATTGTAAGTGGCGCCTTCCGGTTTGAAGAAGGAGGTCCGTAATCCGCGACGCCTTTCAAGAACGCTGGCGATATACGACAGTGTACCTCCGTATATCTCAGAGAAAAAGAGCCATCTGCCTGATCTGCCGGCTTCCTGGAAAACTGACAGGGCAATATCTATGGCCGCCATGCCTGATTCCGCCAGCAGGGCCCATCCGGAACCTTCTGTCGCCATGACGGCTTCCTCCGCGGCAACTACTGTCGGATTGCGGTACCTTGAATATATATACAGGTCCGGCTCTCTTGCATGCTCCGTCTCGGCGGCAAAGGCATCAGATGTTGCCGTGGCAGTAGGTAACTCAAATCCGGCATCACGATATACCGGTGTTCTGGCGCTGTTTATCTCTTTCTTTTTCATACTCGGTATTGAAATGGTCTGAAATTGTTTCTTTAATATTGACAGGACTGAAATCGTCAATGAATAAGGCTCTGTCGGCTGCAATACCGGCAATAAGTACTATTAACGCAACAGCGGTGGTGATCTCGCTGCCGGAATAAAGCAGCATAAACACTGCGGGTACTGACAGTGCCCTGAGATAGTACAATGACCTGATCAGTTGGCCTTTTTCAAGCGACCGGTACCTCATTATGACCGATAGGGCAGTCAGCAGTGAAAAGACAAGGAAGACAGTTGAAGGCACAATAAACCATGAAGCCAGGAAGATGCCGGTAAAGAATACCTGGCCGCTGTGCAACTTCAGCACCGGTGACCTGTCTGCGGTAAAAAAGACCAGGTCTGCGGATATCAGAGTCATCAGGGCAGCGACGGCGTGAATGTAAGGATGTATTGTTCCCGGCCTGAACCAGTTGAGATAAGCCATTACCGTTGTTATGATGACCATCAGAATCTCCCGGCTCAGCGGAGATGATCCAACATTAAGCATGGCTCTCCAGCCTTTGGCGGGTACACCGAGGTGCGCAAAGGAAATGATCAGGGCAGCTGTAAGCAAAATCGCAGGGAGCTTAACAGCCGGCACCTCACCATTAAGGGCATGTGCGATTATCAGAGCCGATGCTGCTGTCACCAGGAGCGAAAAGACAAGCAGGCTCCACTCCTTCAGAACTTTGGTTGCGACCACAGAAGGAATGCTCTGCTCCTCATCAGGTCCGGGGTCATCAACAGGTATTATCAGCGGTTCTGATCTCTTCTTCAGTTCCCCGGAGCCTCAGGGAGGGCCTTATGCCTGTCTCGGGGAACCATTCAACGCCTGCGGGCGGAAATTCATCCAGTTCTGTCATCCTGAGTGCACCGGTGGGACATGCGGTGACACAGGCAGGCTCAATACCATCAGTGTTTCTCTCCGTGCAGAAATGACACTTCTCAATGAATCCTTTTGCCTCGTTGATCTTAGGGGCATCATAGGGGCACCTCCAGGTGCAATAACGGCAACCCATGCATCTGTCCTGGTGATGAATCACTGCGCCCGTAGAGTCCAGAGTGTAAGCCATTGCCGGGCATCCCTCCAGACAGGAAGGCTTCTCACAGTGGTTGCAGGCCATCGAGAGGTTGATCACACAGAGAAGAGGCAATGCATCACTGTTCCATGAGCGGACGCTCCTGGTGCCGGCCCGGAACCCGTTCTCCAGCATACAGGCGGCATTGCAGGCGTTACATCCGACACACAATGCAGCATCAAAATCAAATCCTCTTCTCATGATACTTTTTCCACTCCTACCCTGGTGTTGTGAAAAGCTGCTCCGTGACCCATATCCGTCTCAGCCGGTGTGACAAGTGCATTTACACCACCTCCTTCATTGAGCCAGATACCATTCGGAAAAACAATACTCCCTTTCCTGACCCTTGCCGTAACTCTCACCCTGCCCCTGACCTCACCGTTAAAGTTGAATACTCTGATATGGTCACCGCTCTTAAGCCCCAGTTTACGGGCATCACCAACAGACATATCCCAGGCGGGCACTTCTGTCACGCTCCTTATCACCTCAAGATTACCGAATTGTGAATGTATACGTGAGGCAATGCATGGCGTCATCAGCCTGAAAGGAAGATGCTCTTCATTGAAGTTGTCCGGCGGATCGTATGAAGGCAGCGGATCAACACCCCACAGTTTAACGGCACTGTCTGACCAGAGTTCTATCTTTCCTGAAGGAGTGCTGAATTTCCTGTTGCTGTAGGCAATTTCCTCTGATTGCATGGGAATTAAGGGTTCTTCCTTCAGTTGGCTGATAGAGAAGCCATCCGTCTGACTTACCCGATCCGCAAGCCAGTTGTCGTATTCATCAGGAGCAGGAATGCCGCCGGCACCTGTGACATCAATCCCCATTTTACCTGCAAGACGGAAATAGATCTCACTCTCAGGCATCACCTCTCCGGGAGAGTCGATTATCGCAGGCTTATATTGCACGTAAGGATTCCAGTATGAACTTACAACATCAGCCTGTTCAAACATTCCCTTGGCCGGCAGGATTATGTCAGCCATGGCAGCGGTGTCTGTCATAAACTGGTCGACCACTACCTTGAACGGGATCGTTTTCAGAGCCTTGATTACTTCGCTGCTGCCGGGGAGCTGAGTGACAGGATTGCCTCTTTCGATCCAGGCCACTGCTATGCCGGGCTCTTTCAGGGAGAAGAAGTCTTTTCCGAACGCAGCCATCGATAAAGCTCTCCTGAAAGGCTTATCGTGCTCATCATCAGGATAATAACTGAGTGGCTCCTTCGTCTCATCAAAGACATACCCCTGCAGGTTAGCAAAGCTGAAGCTGCAGCCCGGAAGGCCGATCTTTCCTGTAATGACTGGGATGGTGAGTATCGCGCGTACTGTCTGGCCGCCGTTAGTATATCTCTGCAGGCCATAGCCAGGCACGATGGTCACCCTTTCAGTCTTTCCGGTCAGGATGGCAAGCTCTTCTATCGCAGCAGCCGGAATACCTGTTATCTTTTCCGCCTCTGCCACGGTGATATTCAGGGAGGCTGCAAACTTTTCAAACCCGGAAACATATTTCTTTATGAATTTGTCATTCGTCAGCCGTCTGTCAATGATCACCTTCGCCATTGCCAGAGCCAGGGCTGCATCGGTTCCCGGTGTCGGACAGATAAGCATGTCGGCTTTATCTGCCGTGAGCGTCCTCCGCGGGTCTATTACTACCACTCTCGCCCCGTTCTTTCTGGCTCTGTCGAGGTGTATCATTTCCTGCACATTCGTTTCGGCAGGGTTCTTCCCCCAGATGATCACGAGCTGTGCGTTTGCCAGGTCCCATGGAACGTTATGTTTTATCTCTCCAAGGGTCAGCCTCACTGCTTCAAGTCCTGCAGGCCAGCAGAGATTACCGTAGGTGGTGGTGGCGCCACCGAAACGTTTCCAGAAGTTTCCGGAGATATCGTTACTTAAGCCGGAGCAACCGCTACCCTTATAAAACAGAACGGAGTGCGGACCGTATTTCTCGCAGGCATCGAGCAGCTTTTCAGAGATTATTTCCAGTGCCTGATCCTGGCTGATGCGGGTAAAAGTGCCGTCATTTGTACGTTTAAGCGGATATAGCAGGCGCGCCGGTGAAAACTCGCGCTCGAGATAAGAGAGACCTTTTATGCATGGTCCCTCAGGTGTCGCCAGGTTACCGGCGTATGGGAGAATACGCTTAACCTTTCCCCCTTCGGTGAACACCCTGAATGAACAGGTACTGTAACAGTTACGCGGACAGACGGTAATAAATTCCTTCATCAGGGAACGATAGATAGCATACCGGCAGAAAAGATACAAAAAATGTGGTAACGGCCTAGATCTTTTCAAGGCAATCGCCCCTGATCCATCCTTTATTTCCGTCAGGCAGCTGTACCTCCATGTATTCGCCAAGCTCTTTTTCGACTTTCACCGTGGTTCCTGAATGGATGACGAACAGCTCGCTGCTGTTCTCGCCGGGTTCGCTCCTGCCGGTCACAATACTGCAGGTGACAACAGCATTTTTATTCTTATTGATGAGTGAATTGTTATTTATCGCCAGTGCAATGAAAAGAACCGACAGAACCAGGGCTGCCAGTGACAGCCAGAATGATAATAACCGCCCGCTGGCCCTGGCCTTTGTAAGAAAGATCACGGCAAGCAACAGTGAGGCAATAAATAACAGCAAGGCTGCCAGAGCCCATGTATTGGTCGGGGTCAAAAGCGAAAGAAAGTTGAACCATCGGACAAAGAACAGTTCCGGAACGGTCTCAAACTTGTCTGTTACCCTGCTGCGTGCAATCTGCAGGTTATAGTTGATATCCTCATCTGCCGGGTCGATCAGCCTGGCGCGCTCGTAAAAGAGGATGGCAGAGGCGTTGTCTCCGCTTTTGAAGAAAGCATTTCCGGCGTTGTAAAACATGTCCCCGCTCCTGTATCCGTCTTCAAAGAGTTTCCTGTAAACAGCCGCGGCACCGGAGTAGTCGCCTGAGCTGTAAAGCTGCCCGGCCTGGACATACAACTCTTCAGGTGTCTGGGCCCCAACCTGCAATGAACAGATAATCAGCAGCGTACAAATAACAGAAACTTTCCTCATCACCTGTGCATTTTAGTCAAGTACATTATCGAGCTTGCCTATCAGTGAAGCTGCTCTTTTGTATAAACCGTCAGGATGCTCACCTTCCGACGAGGGAGAATAGCGCGAGTATTCCGTAGCGGAAAGTATATGATCAAGTTCAGTGATCACTCCCTCTTCCACCTTGCGTTCTCTCAGGGCAGTATAGCATTTGTCCTTTGTTAGATCGGACAGGGCGATTGCCAGTTTGTCACCCAGATATCCCCACAGGGCATTGGCCAGCTCTGCATTTACCATCTCAGGTTTTCCTGTATCAAGGAGCGAACGGGCTTTTGACAGTCTCCTGCGGGCAACCCTTGATGCCTTGCGGTTTCGCAGGCCTGTTATATCGGCATTGCGTTTCATCTGTTCACGGCGGAGCAGAAGGACAACCGCAGTCAGGAAGAGTGCAAGGACAAACCACAACCAGTAATATGTTCTGGAAACGAGAGGTGAGGTCATAAGGTCAATCCTGCCCGGACCGTTCCTGATGTACCTGATATCCTGACCGAGGTACTTCACGTCTTCCCCAGGAACGAATGCCGGTGTGGCAGTCTCACCTGGACCGGCGCTTCCGGTCACCTTTACAGTGTACCCCGTGGTCCGGAGTGTGACATACTTTTCCTTTGCGGCATCGAAAACAGTATATGAGACAGGCGGCAGCTCAAAGGTGCCGTTATTCCTCGGTATGAGAAGAAATTCAAATGTCTTTGTGCCTGTGGAAGTGCCGGAGCTTTTAACTGTCACTTTGGGGTCAAATTTTTCTATTCCCTGCGGAAAATTAATGACCGGTTCGCCTGCCAGGTTAAGGTTTCCTGTACCTCTCAGCGTCAGAATGTATGTCATGGCGTCATTTACTGCCACCTCTGTCTTTGAGAGAGACGAGGTCAGCTCAAATGAACCCACAGCTCCGTGGAAATCGGCAGGTTGCGGTGCAGGGAGGGGCTTCACTCTTATTACTGCCGGCCTGGTTGAAACATTCATTGCTACCGTTGTGACGTTGGAAAAGAAATTGTCAAAAAACGGATCGCTGAAGAAGGGGTCGCTGGCCCCGGTACGCTGCTGCACCAGGGCTGTTATGTGCACGGTGTCAATCCGCAGCTCACCGGAGATCTGCGGATAAAGAACAAAGCGCTGAAGTACGCCTGTGCCGTACTGCACCCCGTCTATAACCTCTGACTCAAGGTTTCTCAGGGGCGGTGTTTCTATGTCCTCGCGGAGGAACCCTTTGAAATCAGGGGATTTGAGATCGTTAATGCCTGAAAGATTGATGCGTGTATAGAGTTTGAGTGTCGCTGTTATCGGTTGTCCGACATATACTTCCCTGGTGCTTAGCAGCAGGCGAAGCGATAATTCAGAGCCTGATGCCGGGGCAACCTCCCTTCCCTGCCGTAGCCCCTGTGCAGCCGGGGTACCCTGTGTACTCCGCGAAGGAGCAGCACCTTCGGCTGATATCTCTATCTCGAGTGGCAAACTACTGACAGTAACTGTCTTTGTTTCATACTGAGCTGGTGCTATAGTGTATTTACCTGGCGTTGAGGCCACTACATAATAAATCAGCGTGGTCGTTGAAGTGGAACTCATCTGGCCGTTGATCCATTGAACATTACGGCTTGTTGATGACTGTGGGCCGGAGACGGTGAACGACGGGTCAAAGGACGGAGGGAGAAAGCGTCCTTCAGTGGAGTTGACAGTATAAACTATCCTGAACCTCTCACCGGCGGCGGCAGCTGGCGGAGCATCCACGGTAAGGGTTATCTCCTGTGCAGAAAGCGAAAGCGCCGTCAGTAAATATACCATTGTAAGCAAAGTGCTTTTCATCGCCGCCAAAATTACCAATTTTTAATCACCCTTACCTTAGCCCTTGCGGCCTTGTCACGCTGCACTTTTTCCTGCGTCTCCTTCTCGTTTGCCGACAGGGCATTCAAAAGACGTTTTGCATCTTCACGGCTTATTGATTGTTGCTGCTGGTCCTGACCCTGCTGTTGCTGCTGATCCTTCTGTTCCTGCTGATTCTGCTGCTGATCATCCTTCTGTTTCTGATCATCCTTGTTCTCATCCTGCTTGTTCTTATCTTTCTGCTGATCTTTTTGCTGGTCTTTCTGTTGCTGCTGCTGCTGGTCCTTTTGTTGTTGCTGCTGCTGCTCTTTCTGCTTTTTCAGCTGATCCTGGGCATATGCAAGATTGTATTTGGTTTCGGGATTTTCAGGATCAAGCTTCAGTGAATTGATATAAGCCCCTATGCTCTCATCGAACTTCTGGTCTTTCAGAAGTGAGTTACCCAGGTTATAGAAGCTCTGAGCCTGTTTCAGCGAGTCATCCGTACTGCCAGATGCAGTCTTTTTAAATTCAGCCGCCGCCTCGCTGAACCTGCCCTGTTTATAAAGGGCATCACCAAGGTTGAATCCGGAATCATATGTAAGCCTATCCTGTTCCTGGGCACGCCGGTACATACCTTCACTCCCGGCAAACTCACTCTTCTTATAAAGCCTGTTTCCCTTTCGAATGTACTCTCTTTCCTCCTGGCCCAGCATGGTGGCATGCACAAGCAACAGGCACAGTACCGTCATTATAACCCTGTTTATATTACCTCCTGTCATGACTGGTGATCTTTTGCATGGGTTTCTATTATCCCCAATCGTTTCAACAAATGGTTCTTTCTGTCCATCAATAACACATCGATGATCAGCAGGACAAGCATGATCACGGCCGGAACAAGGAACTGGTCATTGTATTCGGTAAACATTACCGTATCGGTTTCTGACTTTTTCATACGGCCTATATCGTTGTATATCTCATTAAGGCCTATACTGGTGTTATTAGCCCTTACATACCTTCCTCCCGTGAGTGAGGCTATCTCCCGTAATCCCTTTTCATCAAGCTTCGATATTACCGTATTTCCATCCCTGTCCTTGAGATAGTCAGTCCTGCTGCCCGTTTTCACAGGAATTGGTGAACCGTCTGGTGAACCGATACCGATAGTGTGTATTACCACGCCTTTATCAGCTGCTGCCCGGGCGGCTGTCATGGCATCATCCTCGTGGTTTTCGCCGTCGGTAATTATTATCAGTGCCCTGCTTCTATCGCTTTCCGGCGAGAATGATCTCATACCCAGATCAATGGCTGCACCAATAGCTGTTCCCTGCTTTGAGACTGCATCTGGTCCTGCTGACTCGAGGAACATCTTTGCAGAGAGGTAGTCATTGGTGACCGGTATCTGTGTATAGGCGTCTCCGGCGAAAAGAATAAGTCCTATTCTGTCATCCCTGAGCTGGTCAACGAGCTGTGCGATGGCCTGCTTAGCCCTCTCCAGCCTTGATGGAGTGATATCGGCAGCAAGCATCGAGTTGCTCACATCAAGGGCGATGATAACCTCAACACCCTCACGCTTTACCTCCTCAAGCTTCGAACCGAACTGTGGTCTGGCTACTGTCAGAACGCCAAAAACAAAAGCCAGCATCCTTATAATGAACTTGGCCGCCATCCTGCCGGATGAGTAATCGGGCAACAGTCTCTTTACAAGGTCAGGTTCACCAAAGCGCTCTCTGGCAATCCTTCTTCTCCTGTTACCCATTATCCATATAAATAAGAACACCGGTACCAGGAGGAGCAGGTAAAGCATATCAGGCTGTGCAAATCTGAACGTATCCATCGCTACATTATGACATGTTTCTCATAAACATATACCGGAAAAGCAGCTCCAGCATGAGGATAATGGCGGCGGCCAGAGCCCAGGGCATGAAGACCTCCTCGCGTTTGCTGTGTTCTCTTGTTTCCATCTTTGACTTTTCGAGCTTATCAATCTCACCGTAAACCTTCTGCAGGCTTGTGTTATCAACTGCCCTGAAATACTCTCCTCCTGTCAGGTCGGCTATCTTTCTGAGCAGTGCTTCGTCAATCTCAACCTGCATCTTCTGGTATCTCAACCCGAATGGTGTCTGGACAGGATAATCGGCATAACCCATGCTTCCAACGCCGATCGTATATACCCTTATGCCAAATGTCTCTGCTATCTCGGCAGCAGTGACGGGGTCGATGGAGCCCATATTGTTCACTCCGTCAGTGAGCAGGATAATTACTTTGCTGATGGCATCAGAGTCCTTGATCCTGTTGATTGCGGTCGCCAGTCCGACGCCTATTGCCGTTCCGTCTTCAATTATGCCGCTTTTCACCTCTCTGAGGAGGTTGATAAGCACTGCATGATCTGTTGTCAGCGGACACTCCGTGAAGCTCTCGCCGCTAAAGACGGTCAGTCCTATACGGTCGTATGGTCTGCCGCTGATAAACTCCGTGGCAACATTCTTGGACGCTTCCAGCCTGTCAGGACTGAAGTCGCGGGCCAGCATACTGCCTGATACATCAAGCGCCATGACAATATCTATCCCCTCGGTGGTTGAGCTTTGCCATTTGTCTACATTCTGAGGCCTTGCGATAACAATGATTACAAGAGCTATTGCTATCAGCCTCAGGGCGAAAAGAACATGACGGAGCCAGTGGCGGAAAGTCTTCCGGCCACCATCCAGAAAACCGGCCGTCGACAGTTTAATGGCAGCGTGTACCTTGCCTTGACGGTAAATATAATAAGCCAGCAGGAGTGGTATCAGCAACAGGAACCAGAGGAACCATCGGTTCTCAAAAACGATGTTATGCATCCTTCCCTCCTTTCCCGTTATTCTCCTCAGGAGTCACATCAGACTTACGTGTGAGCTCAACAAATTTTATTCCATCATTATGTGATTTCTCATGTATCTCGCTCTGCGGTAAATATTTGGCAAACTTCACCAAATCAGAAAGAGACAGCAATTCCTTCACCAGCGACATCTGATCATGAGTGGTTACCGCGGCCTTCTGCAGCATACGCACCGTTTCGTCGGTGGTCAGTTCCGGTGACATTATCCCGTACCGGTTATCGATATATCTGCGAAGGATATCTGACAATCTTGAATAAAATTCCTTCACCTCCCCCTTCTGCCATAGTTCTTCATCCCTGAGCTTATACAGCTCCCGCAGTGCGATCACGTGTGCGGGCTCCACCGGAGCAGGTGGCCTGACATATTTTCTCAGCGGATTTCTCGGCAGGAATCTGGCCAGCAGATAAACGACTGCCAGAGATATGAGGACTATGACCAGCCACGGAACTATCTCGCTGAAGGTCACGGGTGCTGTCAACGGAGGAACAATATCAAAAATTACATCTGTGGTGTCCTGCGGGGCGATATCGGGCCGGTCGACCCTGAGGAACGAATAATCAGAGTAAAATCTTTTTAGGCTGTCACCTGAGATGTACTCCGCATAAAACGGGGGTATGGAATATGTGCCGGAATCAAACCCCGTTATTAGATACCTGTCAGTAATGGTCAGCCTGCCGTCTGTTGATTTGATCGTATCGCGGCCGCTCCTGCCGAGAATAACAATTTTACCTGTCAGGGTGTCTGTCATTGTACTGAGGGCAGCATCAATGCCTGCGGGAATTGTTGCGGATACGGTAAAGCCGATCTGGTCGCCTATCAGGATGGATGACGTGTCAGGTGATGACTTCACAACTATATCCTGCGGATATGCAGTGGTGAAAAGCAACAACATGGCAACCAGTGTAAACACTCTTCTCATAATACTATCTGTGTTTGAAGAGTGAGATCAGTGGTTTTATGTAATCATCACCTGTACTGACGGTTACGGCATCGACACCGCAGCTTACGAACGCACTGCTGACTGTTTCGTCATGATGCCTCCATCGGTCAGCATAATCTTTCCTGATCCTTGCCGACGAGGTGTCTGTCCACTTTTCAGTGCCTGTCTCAGGATCGGTCACACGTATAAACCCTACATCGGGTATTTCTTTCTCGCGTCTGTCACTGATATTCAGTGCTACCAGGTCGTGCTTGCCGGAGGCAATGCGCAGTGCTTCACCAAAGGGCGGGGCCATAAAGTCAGACAGGATGAAAGCCGTGCAGCGCTTTCTTATGACATTAGTCAGAAAACGCAGGGGCTCACTGAGCGAGGTGCCTGACGACTGCGGCTCAAAGCTCAGCATCTCGCGTACTATTCGCAACATATGGCCTCTTCCTTTCTTGGGGGGAATATATTTCTCCACTTTGTCCGAGAATAGCATAAGGCCTACCTTATCGTTATTGGCAATAACGGAATATGCCAGAACTGCTGCTATCTCCGTCATCATCTCCCGCTTGGTGCCTGACACGGTGCCGAAGTCGCCGGAGCGGCTGACATCGACAAGCAGCATCACTGTGAGCTCGCGCTCCTCCTCAAAAATTTTGACATAGGGATGTCCGAACCGTGCCGTTACATTCCAGTCGATGCTCCGTATGTCATCGCCGAACTGATACTCACGTACCTCGCTGAAGGCCATGCCTCTCCCGCGGAAAGCGCTGTGATACTCCCCTGCAAAGATCTGGCGTGTCAGTCCACGTGATCTTATTTCGATTTTCCTGACCTTCTTAAGCAGTTCTGTCGTTTCCACTTTTCCCCTTTTGTTGTGTTCTCTGGTAGGTTATTGTGAAAAACCATGTCTCGTCTTTCAGACGTATGGATATTTCATCACCGCGTGACCTGTGAGTCCACCTGTCTTTTTCCGCCGGCTTATAGAGATTGTCGAGTTCTTTTCTCTTGTCAGCAAGAAAACTGTTGTCACAGGTTACCCTTACACCGCTGCATTTTCCTTTTTCATCGATGAAAATAACCCAGGTCTCAGCCTCGTTTCCGGAGGAGTATTTAAGATATCTGAATGTGTCATTCTTTACTTTTTCGTCTAATGTCATGCCAGGGTTCTCTTCTGACATGATCATCCTGATGCTATGTTCATTCAGGCCAATGAAATCCTGTGCCCCGGCAGAGCAGAAAGAAATTAGAAGCAATAATATAATCAGTGATGCTTTCATTCTTCCTACGGAACCTCTACAGTATTCAGTATTTCTGTAATTATCTGGTCCTGAGTTATATTCTCGGCTTCGGCTTCATAGGTGAGCCCGATACGGTGTCTCAGCACATCAGCGCACAGGAACCGCACATCTTCCGGAACCACGAAGCCTCTTCTCTTAATGAAGGCGAATGCTTTTGCCGCGAGTGCCAGGTTAATACCTCCTCTGGGGGATGCACCGTAAGAAATCAGCGGTGAGAATTTTGACAGTCCGAATTTCCCCGGCTCCCTTGTGGCAAATATGATATCAAGGATATAGTTTTCGATCTTTTCATCAAGATAGACCTCTCTCACCACGCTGCGTGCCCTCAGGATATCATCGGGCTTAAGGATGGTCTTTGCCGTCGGGAATTCCCTTGCCAGGTTCTCTCGTATGATCATTCTCTCTTCTTCTTTTTCAGGATAAGTGATCACCACCTTAAGCATGAACCTGTCTACCTGGGCTTCAGGAAGCGGATAGGTTCCCTCCTGCTCAATGGGGTTCTGTGTGGCAAGGACGATAAAGGGCTCGTCAAGCTTATAGGTGTTTTCACCTATTGTAACCTGTCTCTCCTGCATCGCTTCGAGCAGTGCACTCTGTACCTTTGCAGGTGAGCGGTTGATCTCGTCAGCAAGAATGAAATTGGCAAATATCGGGCCCTTGCGGACAACAAACTCCTCCTTCTTCTGACTGTATATCATCGTTCCGATGAGGTCAGCCGGAAGTAGATCGGGGGTGAATTGTATCCTGCTGAACTTCGTATCAATGATCGAAGCCAGGGTTTTAATGGCCAGCGTCTTCGCCAGGCCGGGGACTCCCTCAAGCAGTATGTGACCATTGGAGAGCAGTCCTATGAGCAGTGAATCAGTCAGATGACGCTGCCCGACAATGACCTTGTTTATCTCCTGCCTCAGCAGATCAACAAAGGCACTTTCCTTTTCGATCTTCTCATTCAGAAGCCTGATGTCGGTTGTGTGTTCCATAGTAATTATTAAGTTGTTTCTACTCTGCGGAAAAACATCCGCAAAGATGATTTCATATATTAAAATATCGTGTTAAAGATTGTTAAAGAAGTGTTAAACCTTTTTACCGAACCCGGAGTGTTTGAACAGCCTTACAATGATTATCAGCACGAGCGGGATAAGGGCGGGATTAATGCCCTGGCCAGCTATAAGGGATACCGGAATCCACAGTAATGAAATGATGAGTGCGATCCTGCTGAGCATAACAGCCTTCTTTCCAGCCAGGATGTAGCCCGACAGCACAGGAATCAGAGGATTGATACCGAGGATAAGCAGGTTATAATGAAGGGCATCGTGCTCGGAAAAGAAATTTGTGAATATAAGCAGAAGGGCCAGTACTGAATATATAATATAGAGAACAATGTCCGTTATGCGTCCCGGAAACGAAGGGCCGGGGATAAAAGTGACAAGTATGACAAAAAGAAGAATGAGGGAAAACACAAGCAGCGGCATCCACGGCCGGGCTCCTGTCGGGACAGCGGGCAGGTCGACAACTTTAATTGCCTGTCCTATAATAGGTTCGCGATTATTTTCATGAATAATGACAGAAGCCGATAAGTTATCCATCAGGTAGGCCGGAAGGAACATTTCATCGGCCGGTGAAGCCTTCCTGTCAGCCTGCAGGCCGAGGAGCATGTCAGCCCCGAAATCGATCCACGGCAGAACCTTCTGGTTTGGGTCAATGAGCTGCCTGAAGCTCTTTTGCTTTTCCTTCACGGGGAAAATGATGGTATCTGACGCTGAAGCAACAAGGATGTCGCGGATGCGTGTGGCACAGTTGTCAAAAAAGAAGTCATACCTGTACTTGACGTTCTCCGGCTTCAGGTTCTCGTTTATGAGGGCGAAAAGCTTCTCTTTCTCGGCAGAGGTGAGATTGATGGTCTGAGACCATACAGCGCGCCCTTCGGAGACATATTCATTAATGAAAATATCATAGCCATATGAACCCAGCATATAGTCTAGTCTTCCCTTGGCAAACCGGAATGCAAAGTTAGGAGTTGAAAAGTCGAATATACCCCAGTTGTACACCCGGTCAATACCGGTGCCCCTGACACAGATACGCAGTGCGGTATGCCCGTAAATGGAGTAGGTTGCATTGCCCGGAGCACAGGTAATGAGATAAACGTCTGTACTGTCAGCCACCTGCGCTCTGGTGAGCTGGCATAACAACATTGTAAACAGGAAGGACAGAAGAGCGGTTCTTTTCATCTGCAGGGTTTAGCTATGTAAACATAATGAAAAAAAAGAAATTACAGTTATGATAAATCCGCAGCCCATGCATTTGCTGCCCTGACGGCACGGTTCCATCCCTTTATCAGAGAAACCGTCTCTTCAGGCTTTATTGCCGGAGAGAATGTATGTTCTATCTGCCACTGCTGCCGGATTTCCGCCAGACCACTCCAGAATCCCGTTGCCAATCCTGCCAGGTATGCGGCACCAAGAGCGGTAGTCTCGGTGATCTTCGGGCGCACCACATCAACCTGCAGCAGGTCAGCCTGGAATTGCATGAGGCTGTTGTTGACTGTGGCGCCGCCATCAACTCTTAACTCCTTGATATCTATACCCGAATCGTTTTTCATTGCAAGTAAAACATCAAGTGTCTGATAGGCGATGCTGTCGAGCGCAGCACGGGCTATATGTGCTGCCGTAGAACCCCGGGTAAGGCCCGTGATGGTTCCGCGTGTATGCTGATTCCAGTAAGGGGCTCCCAGCCCGGCAAAGGCAGGCACGAAATAAACGCCCTCACCTGACTGTACCTTTGCCGCCAGTTTTTCAACTTCAGCAGATGTGCTGATAACACCCAGGCTGTCACGGAGCCATTGCACCACGGCACCTGCAATAAATATGCTCCCTTCAAGAGCATATTCAGTCTTATCACCTATTTTCCATGCCACTGTGGTCAGAAGCCTGTTCTTTGATTCTATCGGTTTGGTACCGATATTCATCATCATGAAGCATCCTGTCCCATAGGTATTCTTAACCATACCCTTATCAACGCACATCTGGCCGAAGAGGGCAGCCTGCTGATCTCCCGAAATACCTGCGACGGGGATCTGCGAAGGGAATGTACCGGAGGTAATTCCGTAGACCTCGCTGGAGGACCGTACTTCAGGCAGCATGCTCGCCGGGATATCAAATATCATGAGTAGTTCCTCATCCCATGCCAGTGTGTGTATATTGAAGAGCATGGTCCGGGAGGCATTCGATACATCCGTTACGTGCAGCCTGCCTTCAGTAAGATTCCAAACCAGCCATGAGTCTATTGTCCCGAAGGCCAGCTCACCCCTGTCTGCCATAGCCCGTGCGCCGGTGACATTCTCAAGGATCCATCTTACCTTGGTAGCTGAAAAATAGGCGTCCGCAATAAGACCGGTTTTCTTAAGGATAACCTTGTCAAGTCCCTCTTCTTTCAGTTGGTCACAATAGTCTGATGTACGCCTGTCCTGCCATACAATGGCATTATGTACTGGCTTTCCGGTCTTTCTGTTCCAGACAACTGTCGTTTCACGCTGGTTTGTGATGCCTATCGCCGTTATGTCAGAGCTTTCTATTCCGGCTCTGTTTATTGCCTCAACTGCTACCCCTGCCTGTGTCGACCATATCTCGTCAGGGTTATGTTCTACCCACCCCGGTTCCGGAAAATACTGCATAAATTCCTTCTGAACGACGGTAACAGGTAATCCGCTGCTATTAAATATTATAGCTCTGGAACTGGTCGTTCCCTGGTCAAGAGCAAGGATATATTTCTTCATTTGAAATTTCCGGGCTTTGAAAATGCCATCCTAAGATAATGCAATTTTACAAAAACTCTGGTACCCGGGTCGGTCATCGGTCCTGGCGCTTACAGGCTAATGTCAATGCGGCTCACCTTTTGTCAGTACCTCCTAAGGCATCTTTGCTGACAGAACAATATCGTAAATCGAATGTTAAGGTGTAAATTTGATTGTTGGATAAATTATCGGTCATGAAAGGGAATTATGTCATAACAATCGGGCGTCAGCTTGGCAGCGGAGGCCGGGATATAGGTCATAAGCTGGCCGCACAGCTGAACCTGTTGTTCTTGGATAAGGAGCTGATCAGGATTGCTGCGGAGGAGAGCGGTATTCAGGAAGATATCTTCGAAGAGGCTGATGAGAAAAGAACCCACAGCCTGTTCGGGGGGTTAATTGACCTGCGCGGATTTCAGCCTGACGAAATCTATCCTAATTATTACCTGAGCAACGAGATGTTGTTTAAAGTCCAGGCAGATGTCATACGCAGGCTTGCCGGCGAGAAATCGTGCCTCTTCGTGGGACGCTGTTCCGATTACGTTCTGAAGGATCATCCCAGGTGCCTGAATGTGTTCGTCAGTGCAGACATGAGTGACCGGATAAGGCGCGTTGCTGCGGTACATAATATCACTGAGGAAAAATCAGAAGACTTTATCCAGAAGATAGATAAAAAGCGGGCAGATTATTACAGATATTTCAGCGGAAAGGTATGGGGAGCGGCATCCTCATATCACCTGTGCGTCAACTCTTCTGCACTTGGAATTGATGATACTGTTTCATTTATCCGCGGGTTTGCGGAGAAGAAATTTGATTTAAAGGTTTAGTACCAGGCTGCTGCCGTCAACCCTGTCAGGTTAGCCGATCTTCACCGATGTCATTGTAAGGGAACCGCCCACAGCCTTATCATTGAACAGTGTTACTAAATCGCCTTCGTCCTTTAACCCCATAACGAAAATCAACGGCAGGTAATGTTCGGGTGTTGGGATGGCAAGCTCAAACTCCCTTCCCTGTGACCGGTAGTTTATCAGTGATTTATGGTCATCTGACAGGATGAAACTCTTCATTTTTGTACTTGCCTCAGCGGCCCATTCAAAAGCGAAACCAGGTTTATTTAAGTATTCCCGGCTGACCAGGCGGAGGTTGTGCACCATGTTTCCGCTGCCGATTATCAAAACTCCCTTTTTCCTCAGCGGAGCCAGTTCACGGGCTATATCATAATGAAACTTAACAGGCTGCTGGTAATTGAGACTCAGCTGGATGACCGGAATATTTGCGGCAGGGTACATTCGTCTCAGAACACTCCAGCATCCGTGGTCAAGTCCCCATAAATCGTCAAGACCGGCATCTGTCATACTGATCATTTTTTTGACTTCATGTGCCAGTTCCGGATTTCCCGGTGCGGGATACTGCACTTCGTATAATTCCCGCGGGAAACCGCCAAAATCGTGGATCGTCTCCGGGCTTTTCATTGCAGTAAGCTGAGTCCCCTTTGTCTCCCAGTGTGCGGATACGCAAACTATAGCTTCCGGCTCAGGAAATGATCCGGCAACCTCTTTCCAGCCCTCTGTAAACTCATTGTCTTCTATTGCGTTCATGGGACTGCCGTGCCCGATGAACAGCACAGGAAACTTCCCGGTATTTTGATTTGCCCC
The DNA here is from genome assembly GCA_963828395.1 of uncultured Bacteroidales bacterium. Lineage (GTDB taxonomy): Bacteria > Bacteroidota > Bacteroidia > Bacteroidales > VadinHA17 > SR-FBR-E99. Next base: position 265,793 of record CAWHED010000001.1, on the reverse strand, counting down.
TGCCATTATTTTTCAGTTTAAATTATTTCTTAAATATAAAACCATCCGGGCGATTAAAAGTTTATCCGGGAATAAATCCATCAGGCAATGTCCGGTAATGGCAAAAAAAAAGTCCCGCCGTACAGGCGGGACCAAGGTCATTAAATGTGCATTATATTTTCAACTATGCAAGTTTCACATTAACGGCATTTAATCCTTTTTTACCTTCCTGCAGATCGAATGTAACTTCGTCATTCTCTTTGATTCTGTCGATGAGACCTGATGAATGCACAAAATACTCTTTAGGTGAGTTGGCGTCCTTGATAAATCCAAATCCTTTGGATTCATTGAAAAATTTAACAATTCCTTTATTCATGATGTTGTTTTAAATTACGGCGCAAATGTAATTGGTATTTTTAAATAATGTATCATTTATACGATTTATTATTATTTTTTTTTCAGGATCAGGAAATAAAAGCTAATTTTTCCAGAAGGAACGGGCAAAGAGTGCGATGACAGGGAACAGCTCCAGACGGCCCAGGAACATCAGAACAATCATTGTCAGTTTACCCGTCATATTGAAATGTGCAAAATTGCCCATATTACCGGATGCGCCGAGACCCGGGCCAATGCCTGCCATAGACGTTGCGGCGGCACCGGCTGACTCCTGTATAGGAATACCGGAGACGACCATAGTAAGTGTTCCGACAACAAAAATAATCAGATAGAGTTGTATGAAGACCGTCATCAGATGGTTGATCTCATCAGGCACGATCTTCCCGTTAAGTTTTACAAGAGCAACAGCGTTCGGATGCTGAAGCTTTACGATCACACTTCGAAGGTTTTTCAGTGAAATAAGGTGCCTTGCCATCTTGATGCCTCCTGTTGTTGACCCGGTCGAACCTCCGGCGAACATCAACAGGAACATAAAGAAAATGCCTGCATACGGCCATACCGTATAATCTGTGGTTGCAAATCCCGTGCATGAGATCTGTGAAATTACCTGAAAGAGAGCTTGACGAAAAGATTCTTCAAATGGTCTCCCTGTACCGGCAAAAAGTACAAGGGTAACAAAGACAGTAGCTGCAGTAGTGAAAAAAATATAGAACCAGAACTCCTCATTACTCTCAATCTGCCTGAATTTCCTTCTGACCATGTAATAATAGACAACATAGCTGGTGGCGGCGAGAAACATGTACAGGGCCATAACATACTGAATATAGGGAGAATACCCTGCAATGCTTGTATTCTTTGTTGAGAAACCACCTGTTGCAACTGTACCGAATGAATGGCAAATACTGTCAAACAAATCCATGCCGCCCAGAGTGAGCAGGACAATCTCTGATATTGTGATGCCCAGGTATATGAACAGTATTACTTTGGCAATTGATTTGGTCCTGGGGAGAAGCTTCTGCTTAACGGACGATTCAAGTGAAAAAAGATTGTATCCTCCCACTTTGAGTTTTGGCAAAACAATTATAACCAGCAGGATAATGCCTATACCCCCTATCCAGTGTGTAAGGCTGCGCCAGAAAAGTATCGATCTGGGCAAAGTTTCAACCTCCGTTAATATTGAAGCACCGGTAGTTGTAAATCCTGAAGTAGTCTCGAACAGGATATTTATAGATCCATTTATTTCACCACTGTAAAAATATGGAAGCGTTCCGGCAATAATCAGCATTATCCAGCCCAGAACGACAGCAAGGTATCCTTCCTTTGTTGTCACTTTTTCCTGCAATGAACTCCGGATGAATAAATAGGTCAACAATCCGGGTATAAGTGTTGTGACGGATGCCAGAAAAAATGGTGTGTAAGGTTCTGAGTAGATAAGGGCAACGGGAACACAAAAGAGGAATGAAACTGATATGATTATCAGTATAAGCCCCGCAATCTTCAGGATAGACCTGATATTTATTGTTCTCATTCTGCTCCCTGGTCTTTACGATGCGTGAATATACTGTTTGCTCGTGAAGAGGTGCTGTAATTATTCGCTCAGGGTTTCAGTGATTCCGGCGCGATTCGAACGCGCGACCCACAGCTTAGAAGGCTGTTGCTCTAATCCAACTGAGCTACGGAACCGTTCAGCGGTTAAAAAAACCGCCGCAAATATAATCACATTTTTCCGTTTCCCAACAGTATAGCTACGTGGGAGTCGGATCAGCCATTTTTCATCCAGTTGACCAGTCCCTTCTTCTCAATGATCTGCTTCAGCTCCGGAGGAAGAGGCTCAAATGTAAAACTCTTACTGCCAACAGTCAGGGATCCTTTATCAAAGTCAATCTCAACCTTGTCGCCGCGTTTATATGCCTCAACAGCCTCACGGTGTACGATGAGCGGGAGGCCCTGATTGACAGATGATCTGTAGAAGATGCGGTTCACCGACTTGATTATCACAGCCCTGATACCCAGATGAGCCAGCCCTACGGAAGGGTGTTCACGTGAGCTGCCACAGCCGAAATTGTCTCCGGCGATGATGATGTCCCCTGACCGGGCATTACTGCTGAATGACGGATCGAAGTCGCCGAAGAGCAGCGGTAATATGGCAGCAGCATCAGAGCTCATCACGCTGTAGGTGTGCTTGCCTGCGAACATCTGGTCTGTGTTGAGATTGTCAACATCAGCATAGTTCCATATATTTCCTTCTTTCCTGTTCTCTCCCTCCTTAATGACATTTGTGGCACTTTGCGGCGGGTGGAAGGGAAAGACCTCAGCTCCTTTGATCTTTCGCGGATCAGTGATGACACCCGTTATTGCTGATGCCGCCACCGTAGAAGGTGAAGCCAGGTAGATAGAGGCTTCCTTGTTACCCATCCTGCCCAGGAAATTTCGGTTGGCGGTGGAGATAACCGTATGACCGCTGGCCGGAATACCCTGGCCTGTGCCAAGGCAGGGACCGCATGAAGGGCTGAGGATATTTGCGCCGGCTTCGAGGAGATCGGAGACGATGCCTTCCTTTATTGCCTGCAGATAGATTTCCCTTGAAGCGGGAATGATATGTAGCTGGAAACCAGGCTTTACCTTCTCCCCTTTCAGTATTGTTGCAGCTGTCATAAGGTCCTCAATCCTGCCGTTGGTACAGGTACCGATAAGACCCTCATGCACCACTGTGCCTGCAACCGATGCAACGGATTTTATGTTATCGACGTTATGCGGGGCAGCCACAAGCGGGAAGACCTCCGGGAGGTCTATTGATACCCGGCAATTGTACACAGCGTCTTCATCAGCCCATACTCCGGCCGTTGTCTCGCCGGTAAATTTCCGGAGAACATCGTCGGCAGGGAAAACGGCATTCTTGGCTCCCATCTCCGATGCCAGGTTGGCCACAGTCATCCTGTCACTGATGCTCAGCGTGGAGACGCCCTCACCGTGAAACTCAATTGACATATAGTTTGCACCGTCGGAGCCCAGCATTCCTATAATCCACAGGGACAGGTCCTTTGCGCTTACACCCGGACCCAGTTTGCCTTTCAGGTCAATCCTCATTGAAGGCGGCACGAGGAACCATGTCTCACCTCTTTTCCATATACCTGCGGCTTCGGTACGGTCAATGCCTGCAGCAAGTGCATTAAAGGCACCTGCCGTGCAGGTGTGGCTGTCTGACCCAACAATAATCATCCCCGGTCGTGCATGGTATGACATGAGCTGGTGACAGATCCCCATCCCTGAATCATAAAACCTGATGATGCCCTGCTCAGTGACTATGTTACGTATGTCCTGGTACTGTGTGGCCAGTTTTGCATCAGCAGGCGGTGCATTATGGTCAAGCACCACCAGCATCTGTGAAGGATTGAACACCTTTGCCCCTCCCATCTTACGGAAGGTCTGGTATATGCTCGAGGTGTTATCGTGAGTAAGAATAATATCAGGTTTTCTGAAGACAATGGCTCCCTCGGAGGCGCCAAGTATCTTTTCAATAAATGTTTGTGGTTTCATATTTAATTATCAGATGTTTATATTTTTCCCAACAGTCCGCCTTTCATATATATCTCATGCTGAGCGTCGTAGAACGGATTTATTGTCATGGTCAGGCCGTTGCGCTCGTTGACCACGTTACCTGTCAGGAGGTTGACAGTTATTACATCCTGATCCTTAAGGTCGATTTTTATGAATGAATCATAAGTAAGCACCGGAAAGGCGGCGTTAATGGCGTTCCGTTCATAAATAGCCCCGAATGAATTTGCTATAACAGCCTGAATTCCCAGCGAGATAAAGCAGTCTACTGCCTGCTGGCGTGAGCTGCCGCTGCCGAAGTTCTTTCCAGCGATTATTATATCGCCTGCCTGGGCCCTGCGCGAAAAATCCTTAAACCCCTCGAGGTTATCAAAAGCATATTGTCCCATCTCGCGTATGTCGGTTATGGCAAGGTAGCGGTTATGGAAGATCATGTCGGTGTCAATGTTATCGCGCTCAATCAGCCACACCCTGCCTTTGATAACGGACGGACGTTCAGTGACTTCTGACGGAAGTTTGCTTTTTGGTGTCACCGGTTGTGAGGCTGACTTTTCAAATGCAAGCGGTTTATCGGGGATGGCGTCAGGTGTCGTTATATATCCTGCCAGTGCTGAGGCGGCCACCACGGCTGGTGAAGCGAGGAATACGCTTCCCTGTCCCTGTTTGCCGGGAAAATTGCGGTTGCCTGTGCTGACGGTCACCTCTCCCTTGCCGTTCTGTCCCACCTGCCCGGCAGCACAGCCTGCGCACCCGGCATTGGATACGAGTGCTCCGGCATTCTTGAATACATCGATAAATCCCTCGGCAAGGCACTCTCTCCACACTTCGTCTGTTGCAGGGACTATTTTCAGCACTACTCCGGGTGCGACTTTTTTTCCCTTGAGTATGCCGGCGGTGACCCTCATATCCTCAATACGGCCGTTGGTGCAGCTGCCGATAAAGGCAGAGTCTATCCGGGTAACAGCAAGCTCACTGACATTTACGGTATCATGCGGCTCACCAGGTCGGGATACCATGGGCCTGAATGCTGTCACATCAATCTCTGCCGTTATGATGTAAGATGCATCAGGGTCGGCAAAAACAGGTTCAAACGGCGCTTTGGACCTGGCCCGGCAATAGTCTGTTATTTCTTGTGTTGGAGGAAAGAGGATTATTATAGCGCCCATCTCGGTGGCCATAGAGGCTATTGTTATGCGCTCATCAAGGGTCATTTTATCTACGGCATCGCCGTACAGTTCAATGCTGTAACCCAGCAGTGTGTTGGCTCCGTAAATCCTCAGCAGGTTAAGTATCACATCCTTGGCAGTCACTCCTGCCGGTATCTCCCCGGTGAGGTTTAACCTTACCGAGGCAGGTACCTTGAACCACACCTTCCCGCTGTTCCAGGCAGCAGCAATATCCATGTCACCCATGCCCTGCCCGAAGGCACCCACGGCGCCAAGAATATTGGCGTGTGAATCTGTCGATACAGCTGTGGCGCCGGGCCAGACGTATCCTTCCTCAATGAGAAGATGAGTACCTATACCGGCGTTGATATCAAATACCCTGATATCGTTATTGCGTGCAAACTGTCTGCAGATGTGCTGGTTGACAGCATATTTCTGATCCGACCCTGTTGGATTGCAGTCGAAGGTAAAGAGTGTTCTGGAAGGGTCATCAACCGACAGGCCGAAGTCGTTCAGATTCTTTACAACGTTGGCACCGCCGAAATCTCTGGCTGCACGGGCATCAATACTTATATCGATAATGTCTCCGGGTTTTACTGCATCATATTTTGAATGTGATGCAATTATCTTTTCAGTGATTGTCATTCCCATGATTTCAGTGTTTTGGTGTTCATCCGGAGGCAAATTTAGCATTCCGGTTCGTTTTTCATAATGAAAAAGATCATCCGCCGGACGGAGGAGGGACAAAAAAGATTCCGGGGTTTTTTCAGCTCCTGTACTGTGCCCGGTAATCGCGAGCCGACATGCCGGCGTGCTTTCTGAACTGCTTGTTGAAGTTTGATACTGTAGCAAAGCCGCATTCAAAGACGATCTCGTTTATCTGGTGGTCTGTCTCGCGAAGCAGATAGCATGCTTTGTTCGTACGTACCTGGTTAACATAGTCGACAAATCCGCTACCGGTACTTCGTGAGAAGAAGCGGCTGAATGAATGAGAGCTCATCTGCGCAATGGCAGCAACCTCTTTAACGGGTATAGGCCTGAAAAAATTCTCCCTGACAAAGCTGCAGACCTCTGTGAGGCGGCTGTCTGTCATTTCGTGACCGCTGTCAGTAACCTCTCCTGAAAGCAGCTTATACTTCTCAGCTGAGCACAATATCTCAAGAAGCTGAAAAAGGCTGACAATCTTCTTCATCCCCGTCTCCGTCAGCATGCGTCGCATTGGCTCTTCGGCAGCCATCCCTGTCTCAGCTGTAAAAGAGACACCTCTGGGCGCCTCACCAAGCAAACGGCGCAGCTGCGCCGTCTCAAACTGCGACAGCAGTGACTCTCCAAGCGATTCGCGCCTGAAATGACACATGATGGCATGATTGCCTCTGTCATTGTCATCCTTCCTGTAAAAGTTCCAGAAGTGCCGGAGGTCAGGACCATAAATAACAAGGTCATAGCGGTCAAAGATCTCAACAGAGTCGCCTGCAACACGGGTACCGTTACCGGTGATGTTAAGGACAATCTCGTATTCAGGATGGACGTGCAGGAAGCTGCTTTCGTTGTCGACCCACTCGGCTCTGAAGCCGGAGCCATCATCATGCCTGATGCTGATAATTTCAGGAATCATAAGGGAAAATGTTTATAGTCAGGGTAAGTAATGATCCAAATATTCCGAATAAAATTAATAAAAGATAATGAGAATAGCAACCCGACATTAATCACCAGGAATCATTATTTCGTCAAAAACTTGCATTATGTCAGATAATTTGTTATATTTGTGTCAAGCTAATGCTTAAGATAAAAAGAGGAGAGCAAGGGTTATTCGTGGGAATCAATAGGATTGTATTGCAGACATTGACTTTCACATGGACCTATAGGCTGACTACCGTAGGTCACTTCCTTTTATCAGACAGTAGATTCCGGGATTATCTCATAAGCCCGTTCCTTAAAGGCCCACATTAACCCTCTCCTCTTTCTTTTTTGTACCTACCCGATGAAAACTTTCCTACGACGATTTGAGAACAACAGGGAACTGATTGTTCTGTTTGGTACGTGGGGCATTGACGATAAGGCTTTCTCTAACCTCTGCACTGACAAATTTGATTTTATACTTTATTATAATTATTCAGCTGACGAGCCCCTTATTCTTCCGGAGATGAAAACCTACAAGCGGGTGACCGTCATCGGATGGTCTCTTGGAGTGTGGGCTGCAGAATATTACAGCCGGAAGATGGGTATCCGGCCTGACCTGACGATTGCCATCAACGGGACACCGGTGGCAGCTGACGATAAATACGGTATACCTCTGAAGATATTCGAGGCAACGCTTGATAACATCTCAGACTATAGCATGGGTAAGTTCTATCTCAGGCTTTTTGGCACCAGGAGCCGTTTTGAGATGAACAGGCAGAACATACCCTCCAGGTCTGAGAAGTCGCTGCATGATGAACTGCGATGGCTGTACAACAGGATGATGGAGCCCATTCAAACCGGCTTTGTCTGGGATTATTCGCTGATAGGATCGGAAGACCGGGTTTTCAGGGCATCAAACCTTGTGAGCTACTGGTCTGAACATCCGGAAACAAGACAGATACTTGTTGATGCACCCCATTACCTCTTTGACAACTGGAATTCGCTCGATGAACTGATCAGGTTTGTCAGAAGGTACCGTCTCTCCCCCTTCCGCAACAAGTGATGGCTAAATGTCCCGCAGGAGTATGTTGGTCTCTGATGAGGCTATCATTCCCTCAAACTTATTGAGCGCTACGTCGATCTTCTTGTAATCCACGTTATTAACAACAATTTTATGGATCGATCCTGCACTCTCCATTTTGTCAAGGACGAATGAAAGGGTCATGCGGTTTATATCGGTAGCAGGCTGATATACGTATCTGTCCTCCGTTTCATCCCATAACTGGGTCACAAGTTCCGAATCACGCAACTGGTCAAGGCAATCGTGCACGGTCCTGACCGGAAGGCTCAGGTCATGAGAAATCTCTTCCGGAGCCCTCGGTTTAATTCCCTTTATGAAATCATCTGTCAGGCAGTGCATCACAAGCAACGACAGTCTTTTTTTCTGTTTCGGAGAGACAGTCTGTACATCGAATTCAAACTCATAACGGGTTATGTTCTGCATGTAATAAGAGAGCTGAGCTCCCATCAGAAGCGCCACCCAGGTCACCTGTACCCATATCATCAGAAGCGGGACGGCGGCAAAGCTGCCGTACAAAGTACCGAGTTTGGAAATACCCATCTGTGACTGAACATACAGTATCTGCAGCACCTGCAGGGCAATACCGGTGATCAGGCCCGCAATGATGGCCGGTCTGATCTTAACCCTTGTGTTAGGCATCACCAGGAATGCGGCAGTAGCCAGGATGCACAGAAGAATAAACGGAATAAGCTGTACCAGGAACGAGACAACCGGTTTTAACACTTCCAGCATTTCAGACTGGCCCAGGAGATCATTCAGCTTGGTATTGGCAAGAACGGTGACGCTGCTGGATGCGATAAAGATCACCGGTACCATTATGATAATGGCAAGATAGTCTGTCATTTTGCGGTACCATACCCTCGTCTCATCCACCCTCCAGATTGAGTTTATTGTGGTCTCAACATAATTAAGCAGCTGGCCTACAGTATAAAAGAGCAGGGCAATACCCACACCTGCAATCCACCCGCCACTGGCCTCCTCAAGCATATTATTTGCAAAATCAAGAATCCATGCCATCACCTGTTCCTGATTATGGAACTGCATTATGATCTGGGCCCTGAGCTCGTCCTGCAACCCAAATCCCTTGGCGATGCCAAATGCCAGGGCCACCAGGGGGATGACTGACAATATCGTAAAATATGTCAGAGCTGATGCTTTTATATAAATATTGTCCCTTCTTATCCCCTTGATAACCATATAAATAATACGTACCTGGCGTATCCAGTAGGCTTTGTTACCGGTTAGCCTGTCCATTGGAGTCTTCCAGATATCCGTCCTGATACTGTTATATGTCTGGGTGATCCATTTAACGGGGTTCTTCATTTTCAATGATTTATACCGGACTGCAAATTTAACAAATGATCTTCAAACACTATTATTATCTTCACATTTTGAAAACTGCAAGATGATTATCTCCATAAAAGAGTTCATAAAAGGAGCACAAGAGGCTGAGGGTGTAACAGTTATAATTGATGTATTCCGGGCCTTCAGCACTGCCTGCTATGCTTATGACAGCGGGATAAAGCGTCTTATAGATGTCGCCACCCCGGCCGAAGCATTCGCTCTTAGGGAAAAACTTAAGGGAGAAACAATTATTGCAGGTGAGCGTGAAGAAAAGAAACCGGACGGTTTTGACATGGGCAACAGCCCCACAGAGATGCTGACAGGTATCCTTCATGGAAAAACCATGATCCATTGCACCACCGCAGGCACCAACGGTATCCTGAGCGCTGCAGGCGCTGCAGAGATACTGGGCGCCGGGCTGGTCAATGCGGGAGCGGTTGCCTCATATATCAGCATGCTGAACCCTGAAAAGGTGACTTTGGTTGCAATGGGCTACAGGGCAACGGAATCAGCCAGTGAAGACCTCCTCTGTGCGAGGTATATAAGTGAATTGATTCGCGGAAATGAGGTGGATATTACAGACGAAATAAACGAGCTGAGAACAGGAGCAGGAAGCCGGTTCTTCAACCCTGCAAACCTCGCGTTCAGTCCCCCTACCGATTTTTTTCTTTGCACTGACCTTAATCGTTTCAATTTTGTTCTGAAAGCAGTAATAACCACGCCGGGTTATGCCGAGATACTCAGAATAGACATGAACCATTAATTGTAATCTGGCAGGAAAATTGTATTGAAAAATCTCAGCTAGCTCTTCCGATATGAAATTTAAGCACTACGTCACTTTAAGTCTGCTTTTGGTACTGCAGGCTTTTACTTTGCTTTACAGCCAGACCGGGCACTCGGTTGGCATAAAAGTCAACGGAGCATCAGAGACAAAAATACGACTTGCATATCATCTTGGCAATCAACAGTATATAAAAGATAGCTTAAGTACTGATAAAGCAGGTAAGGGAAGGTTCACAGGCAGTGAAAAGCTATCGCCCGGTGTTTACATGATTGTTTTTCCCGGGAACACTTTCTTCGAGTTTCTTGCCGGGGAAGATCAGTATTTTGACATCTCATGCAGTATAAACGATCCGGCCGGCACACTGACGTTCACTGGCTCGGATGAGAACGAAAGCTTTCTTGAGTACCAGAAGAAGTGGAAGTCACTTCAGGAGGAGGCGATGGCTGCAAGCGAGAAACTACGATCAGCCTCACCATCCGGAAGTGAATCCGCTGCACTTAAGAAACAGCTCAGCGACCAGGAAAAGAAAATGAAGCAATACCTTTATGAGACAGCTGATAAAAACAAGGAAACGCTCCTGGGAGCAATAACAAGGTCAATTATACCTGTCGAAACAATCGTCCCCGCTGTTCCGGCAGGCATGGCTAATCCTGATTCCGTATCCCGGCTGTGGTCTTATCTGTATTATAAGGACCATTTCTTTGACAATATTGATTTTTCCCAACCAGGACTTATCAGGAGCCCGATACTTGGCGGAAAGCTTGATCAGTTCTTCGGGCAGGTGGTGATCCAGATGCCTGATTCGATCAATAAGGAAGCCGACAGGGTCCTGAAAATGAGCGGCAGAAATAAAGACATGTTCCAGTATGTTGCCGTCTGGCTCCTTAACAGGTATGCTGCCAGCGAGATCATGGGCCAGGACGCTGTGGTGGTACACCTTGCTGACAGCGTGTACCTGGCTGGCAAAGCCCCGTGGGCGTCCGCAGAGTATCTGTCAGACCTTGAAAAGAGGGTTGAAAGATTACGGCCAAACCTGATAGGTAAAAAAGCCGCTGAGATGGTCATGAGCTCATTTACAGGTTACTATGTCTCACTTTATGATGTGAAGGCAGACTTCACAATTGTTTATTTCTGGGAGCCTGACTGTGGTCACTGCAAAGAGGCTACCCCACTTCTTAAAGCATATTATGAAGAAAACAGAGGCAAAGGAATAGAAGTATTTGCCGTTTGCACACAATCTGACAGGGAAAAGTGGGAGAAATACATTGCCGATCACGGTCTGAGCTGGATTAACGGTTGGGACCCGCAGCGCCTGAGTCGCTTTGATTACTTCTATAATGTCGAGTCCACTCCTCTCGTTTATATCCTCGACAGGGACAAAAGAATAATCGCCAAACGACTTGCCGTGCAGGATATTGGTCCCTTTATCGATAACTACAGAAAATATGAGGATCAGTCAGGGGCCTCGGCCGGGAGGTGACTTATCAGGTTATATAAAGAGGTATAATGCTCTTTATGTAAGCCATTTATGAGAAACCATTCATTACTGTCGGCAGCATCATTCACTGTCACTTTCAGGGCAGCATCCTGTTCTATTCTATAGCCGCATCTGCGCAATGCTCTTTCGGTCAGTTTTCTGACAACGCCTGTACCCTCGAGTGATATCGGTGCCAGTTTCTCCCTTACGAAACTGAAGGTACCTCCCGTCTGGCTGAAAGAGAGCAAGGGGCTTTCGAAGGCTTTGGCAAGCATCCCGGAGAGCATCAGGTCTTCAGGTGCACCCTCGCAAATACCGGTCTCTGTCATCAGCCATATTCTGTCAGCCTCGTTGATAGCCGTATCAAGGTCATGGGTCGAATAAATCACGCATTTATCCTTCTCCCTGGTCAGCTTCCTGAGGAGACCGACGATGCTGTAACGAGATGGCAGGTCAAGGAATGCCGTAGGCTCGTCCATTACGAGCAGATCGGTATCCTGCGCCAGTGACCGTGCTATCAGGGTTCGTTGTCGCTCACCATCGGAAATATTGTCAATGTTGCGTTCTGCAAGCGCCAGCAAGCCCGTTACTTCAAGAGCATCATTGACTGACTTTTCATCACCGGCAGTAAGTGACCCAATCCAGTTTGTATAGGGGAAACGCCCCAGGGCAACCACCTCACGCACTTTAATATTACGCAATGCAATCGGTTCTGTTGAAGTGAAGCTTACAATCTTTGGAAGACCGGAGGTTTTCATATTATTGATTTCCTGCCGTTGTAGTCTGACAGTGCCATGCAGTGAAGGCTGAAGCGCCACCATAGTCCTGAGCAGAGTACTCTTGCCTGTGCCATTGCGCCCTATGAGAGCCACCAGCTCCCCGCGGTGAGCTGTAAGCGACAGATGATCCATCACTGTGGTGCTTTTTTCCCGGGTCTTATAACCAATGGCCAGGTCAACCGTCTCTGCTATGACATTTCCAGTGCGCATCAGAATTTCCTCCCAAGCCCGGTCCTGCCGATAATTATCCAAAGTACAACAGGTATTCCAATAAGTGAAGTGACGGTGTTGACAGGTATTATCTGTCCCCCGCCCGGCAATGTCGAGATCATGTCACTTATGAGAAGGATCACGGCTCCGGACAACGCCACACCGGGCATCAGCGTGCGGTGATCGGTGGTCCCGAAAATAATGCGTGTTATATGAGGAACAGCCACACCGATAAATGCCAGCGGACCACAGAATGCCGTCACGCTTCCTGCCAGGATACTTGCGGAAGCAAGCAGGATAATCCTCGTCATTTTCATGTTAACGCCTACCGTTCTTGAGAAGGTCTCTCCCATCAGCATGGCATTCAGGGGCTTGATCATCGCAAAGGCCAGTACCATTCCTGTCAGGGTTGCGACAGTAAGCGTTCTTATCTGGGTATATGACATGTTGCCCAGGTTACCCATTGTCCATATCACATATGTTTTGAGCATGGCCTCGTTGCTGAAATACTGCAACAGGCTCACTACTGCTGAAATGGCGCTGGCAAGAAGCAGGCCCACAATCAGCACGGTCATTATGTCTCGCATCCGTGCAGAGACAGCCATTATGACCATCATCACCGCTCCGGCGCCGGCCCATGCGGCCAGTATGAGACTCCAGTCCTGCAACGGGCTTCCAGGAGCGAAGCTGAAGAGAGGGGTGATTGTAAGAACAGTGAGAGCAACGCCAAGGCCGGCGCCGGAGCTGACACCAAGAACATCAGGGCCGGCAAGGGGATTGCGGAAAAGGGTCTGCATCAGCAGTCCGCTGACTGACATGGCAGCACCGGCGATGATCGCAGTCAATGCCTTGGGGAGACGGAATTGCATGACGATGATCTCTCCATGGGGTGTTCCATGACCGAAGAGCGACTTTATAACATCGCCGGCTGCCAGATGAGTGCTGCCCAGTAACAGGTCCGCCATGAAGAGAAGTACCATGAGAAAGAACAATCCTGTCATGATCAGACGAAGCAGTAACGATGATGTTCTTCCGCTCATTGCAGCCTTTTGAAATAGAGTTGCCTGTAACCGGGCAATATTTCCGGATGCAGTATTGACACTATATCCCTGAGAAGGAGGTCGGGATGAACCACGGCACCCTCCCAGTAATCATTCCCTCCTGAGGAAGTCACCCTGTTCCTGTTGTTCCATATGCCTCCGGAAGCGAATACAGGCAGTTTGGTCATCCGGTGGTCTGCAACGGCAATATCATTAAGACTCTCTGCCGTCCCGGGATTGAGCCACAGATCTGCTTCGGTGGCACGTCTGAAGACTGCCTCCACGGCATAAGGCACTGAATTTGATTCGGTAAGATCATCAAAGAGATACCTCCCGCCGGCATCTGATATAAGCCTGCCAATGTATGAATTGGCTGGTGAGATGTACCATACATCCTCCCACGGGGCGCCCAGCAATACAGCAGGCCGTTCCTTTGCTCCGGCCCTGACCTCGTCAGCCAGACTGAAATAAGCAGCAGTAACCTCCCGGAAGAGGCTGTCAGCTTTATCTCCCCTGCCTGTGAGCAACCCGAAGACCTTTATCCATTCGCATCTCGCCAGAGGGTGTTCCTCAAGATAATCAGCATTATACATGACCCTTACTCCCATCTCTGTCAGTTTGCGCAGATACTCAGCTGAAGAAGCTCCCACGGCATAAGCCATGATCAGATCAGGCCTGAGTGAAACGATCAGCTCCTTGTCGAGGTTGCTCTCATAGCCCACATCGGGTATTCTTCCACTGGCAACAGCCTCCAGAATGAGAGAATCATATACCAGTCCTGTACCGGAAACGCCTACGATAATCTCTGCAGCATCAAGAGCGCTCAGCATTGCTGTATGTGTTGTCGACATACAAACTATTCTCCTCACCGGAACCCGTACCACTTGTGATTCTGAAATTGAATCCGGCAGCTGCACATTATGAGGTACCAGGTAATATACAAGTTTATTACCGCTGGAGTTCTGCCATGGATCAATTACTGTAAGCCTCTTAAACCTCTGAAAATCATCAATACGGAAGCGTGAAGCAGTGTACACGGATGCAGCGGTTCTGTCAGGCCTGCCATCTGCCTGGCGATTACCATTGCCACATGAACAGAGAAATAAAACTGAAATAATAAAGGTTACGCAAAGTCTCATCACCTGCTATCCATTTTTATCAGTGTTCCCGTGTACGTAAGAGAATCATTGACAAGACTGTAATGATATATCCCCGGAGCAAGTGCCGGAAGTTCCATCGTCAGAACACCGGGGAAAATATTTCTGTAATGCGAGGCATTCACCACCCGCCCGGAGTGATCATACAATGTTAGTGACGATGATGTCACGCTTATTTCCGAAATGCTGAATGATATGCTGTTAGTGAAGGGATTCGGAAATACATTCAGTGCAGAATGGTCCGTTTCAGGGTCATCGATACCGTTCAGTATTGAATTCTCGACCATGATAACACTTATTGCCAGAGAGACAGGGGCAGGAAAGGATGGGTGCTGAGTGAAGGGTTTCCAGGTGCTTCCGTTATGGAACCATGCTGTGTTCTGGCTTGAGAGAGCATACGGTGCTGAGTGTTCCACAGCAAACTGGGGTTGGGGCTGGGGAAGATCGTTTTTATAGTAAATAACATAACCGACATAGTATGAGCCTGAAACAGCCACCGTTCTCCCGAAATCAACCTCCAGGTCAAAATCATTCCGTACCTCTCTCAGTTTAATCAACCGTGAGGCGATGACAGCCCCGGGCTGTGCACCGCCATTCCAGACAAAAACCCTTATTGAATCAGTCTCCGAAAGATATGATGTTACTGCTACCCTGAGATGCACCCAGGCTATTTCACCCGTTCCTGAAAAAGTGAAATACTCGGCATATCTTACAAGGCTGTCCGCGTTATATCCCGTGGAATAGCCAAATCCCGGAGATACATAACCGTCGGTCCTGCCAGCATCACCGGCAGGGATATTCTGCAGTGTATCGGATTTAGAAAGGTTATATCCGTAGGGGTCACGTCCGTTGGCGATTGTCGCTCCGGAAGCTGACGGGTCAAGCCACGGCCTCAGGTGTGATCCGGTGATAGTGGTAATACTGAACATTTTGCTCAGTTTGGCATAATAGTCGTTTGCGGGATTTACACATGTTGCAGCTCCTCCGGTGAGTGTGCCCTGCAACCTGCCGTTCTGGTCAAAGAGTGGTCCTCCTGACGAGCCGTGCTCAGTAGTGCCAGTATCCCATCTGAGGATCCGCCAGAAGCTGTTTGCAGCATACCCTGTTACCGGGTACGAGGCAGTAACGGGCTGGTTATCGTCAATGGATATTTTCATTACATCACCTTCCGGATGATGAAGGGTATACGTATTGGATGGAACAGATGTTGTCACGTCCCATCCTGCAAGATAAGGTCTGAAAACCAGTGAAGGAAACTGGTTGAGTTCCACCAGGGTAAAGTCAATATCAGGATTGGTAGCTCTCAGGAGGGAACCGCTCAATGAGTGCATGTTGGTAAGATCCTGTCCCCCGCACCAGGGGCTCTGGTAGTTGAAGACAAAGATTGTATTGGAAGCCTGGGATATGTTGCTGATGCAGTGCTGCGCCGTAAGAACATAGGCTTTATAATCACTTCCGGTGTTGTTCACCAGCACTCCGGTACACAGCTCGGCGCCCGCTATGAGCAGGCGTACCACTGAGCGTGATGCTCTCAGGTAGTTTGTGTTGGTGGAGCATTTTATGTCAATCTCGCAATCACCCGAGCGGCCAAAATATGTATCCTTCGTATCTGCAAGGCCAAAAAAACCGGCAAAATCATGAGCAACCTGCTTCACTCCTATTGCCCCGGAGGGAATGACTTTCCCGGGGAAATGGCACTCCAGTATCATCCTGTCACCGGGAACAGGCAGTAATGGCATGGTACCCGTATCACTGCCGCTATCATTTGTATATGCCCCCCTGAATACCTGGCGCTCATTATCATAGACATAGATGTAAGCCCCGTCGGGCAGATTGAACGGAGAAAGGATCATGTTCAGCGACAGAGCTCCCTTTGATGAGACCGGCATGATCCAAATGGCTTCACCTCCTTTTATTACCGTAAAACCATCCTTTTCCGGAGCAAGGTTGACCTGTACGGGTATGGCAAACTGAAGAGGCTGGTCTTTGGGCTGGTCCAGCGAGCGCATGATCTCAACCTGAGCCGGATCGACATTTAATTCATGCCACGAAACAATATCGGGTAAGAGAGGTTCTCCGGCTTCATACTCTGTCTGACCGTTCATTGAGACAGATGCAAGCAAAATCACGGTTGATATTATGAATCTGCCTTTCAATCTTTTATCGTTACCGGGTTAAAATTAGTCAAAATGTGCTTCAGATAAGATAACGCGCAAAACTGATGTTAAGTCTGATCAGGTTCTTCATCAGTCATTATTCCTGTCTGAGAAAGTCAGCTTCATCTTCAAAGTGAACGTTCTAAGGGGCATCGGGTAATACTGAACGCTTTCAGCAGATGTATTGAAAATATTACTCACTTTCAGGTCAACGGTTATAAGTGACTTGCGGATTTTCAACACCGCACCGAGGTTTGCGTCGGCAAGAAAAGAATCAGGCAGCCATTCACTGTTATCTGAGTTTGTAAATCTCCTGCTTTCGTATGCAGCTGTGATACCGGCCCTGACAAATCTCCATCCGGCATTTGTATTTAAATTCAGAAGGTGAAGCGGAGTGTATATCAGTTGTTTTCCCTGTGAAGGGTCATCGGGCAGATCAGAAGAGGCAACAACTGACCGGGTAAAGGCATAGTTTATATAAGTATTTATATTCCACTCGTTAACAGGGAGTTCTGTGCCCAATCTTCCTTCTATTCCTGTAACATTCACACTACTGACATTCTGTGCAGACCAAAGGCCGGTTTCTCCCGGCACCCACTGAATCAAATCGTTTACCCTTGAAGCGTGGAGTGTGATGTCAACGCTGTTACGCAAGCCTGACGGAGCAGCGGTCAAGAACGAGTACCCTGCCTCGCCTCCTGCCGATCTCTCAGGCATGAGATCAGGGTTTCCGCCGGGAACCCAGTAAAGATCATTCAGACAGGCAAGTTTCGAGTTCCGGCTCATGCTGGCTTTTATGACATGCTTACCGTTTCCGGAAAGGAGGTAGGTGGCGCCTGCGGTAAATTCCGGCACGGTGGTAGTCCCGGTAACGACTGTCTGTCTTGCCTGCAGGATGAGCTTCAGCCTCTTGACCGGGTTGTACCTGCCAGCCAGTGATGATGAGAAAACATTTCGCTGATAGGCTGTTTCATAACTGAGTGCGCGTGCTCTCTGAAACTCGTCTCCGGCAACGAAAAGGACCTCTGCCTTATCATTGACCCGGTATCCCAGGTGAGCTTTCAGCATGTATAATTCCGACCTGTTGTTACCGGTAATGCCAAAAGCCTCATTATTGTACAGATTTATGTCGTACAATTCGCCGGCGGTAATTTCTGTTGTCAGTCTTCCGGGTGAGGCGGAATATCTTATTACGCTCCTGACCGACCTGTCGCGTTGGTTCTCTCCGTAATTCTGTTGTTCTGTCGTCACCGGCCCCGGCAGATCGCGGTCAGTGTCATTGTACCAGAAATGGGCCGTCAGGGTTGAGCCGGTGAAACGAAACGCAAGATCTGTCATTACACCACCGGAGGCTGAGCCGGAGTTAGTTCTTGTCTCCATTTCAGATCCGTCAGATGCACTTTTGTTTACAAAAAGAAAATCATTTTCCGCCTTGCTGCCCCATATATTCAGGTTTGCAGAGACTTTCTCATTACCTGACCGTAATATCAGAGATGAGGCATACTCCCCGTAGCTGCCTGCGCCAAGGGAGAGTGATCCTTCAGAGCCTCCCCGGAAAGACGGTTCTGACAGTAAATCTATCTTTCCTCCTATTGATCCCGTAATATCCTGCAGATCAGATCCGCCCGCTGTTATCAGTACCGATGAAGCTGCAAAGACAGGAATGATGGCAAGGTCAATCTGCCCCGTGCCGGGAGCAGTAACAGAGAGGCCATTCCACGTGACCAGCGTATGATTGCCGGACAAGCCGCGCATTGAGACCGAGGCGAGGCCGTTAATGCCGTAACGCTTGACAGGGATGGAACTGACTGACTTAAGCAGGGTGGCAAGATCATCTTCCTGGTAACGCATAAGGGTAACCGAGTCTATCTTTGTGACACTGTAGGCGGATTGTCTAACCGGAGCCGGAGCAGTGACCGTAACAGCTGAGATATTCACCGTATCGTCAATAAACATATCCTGTGCTGCAGCGGGTGACGGCAGAACAGACTGCAGAACAAATACCGCTGCCGGGATAATATACCGGCACCATACGGACGGGATGATATAGGCAATTGACCTCTTAACCATAACTTTTCTTCCCGAAAGCTCCTTCAACAGGATACGTTCTGGCAGGTCTTCTGACTCATCCCTACTAGCCGGGCCTTCCCGTCATAAAATATGACAGTGGCGGGATTTCCGGCTGTAATGATCCGCCAAAAGGGCGGAACAGGCTTCACAGCAGCGGGTACTGTCCCTGATTTTCACAGGATTCCCTTTTCACTGCCGGGAAAAAACCGGCAGCACCAGAATGAAACAAATGTAATAATTATTGTATTACTGATCCGGGATAATTATCAACAGGAAGACGGCGGAATGTTCATTTCATTATGAACCTGAGCTCCCCTCCTGCCATTATCTCACTATAGGTGATATAGTTACGGTCAAGCTTTTGCCCATTAAGGAATGCCTCCCTGACATTGACATTTTCCGCAGAGTTATTGTCAGCGACGATAGTGAAGGTTTTTTCCTTACCTATCCTTATCTCGGCCCTGTCAAGGGCTGGACTGCCGAGGATGAATTTACCGTCGGCAGGGTTGACCGGATAGAAACCCATAGCTGAGAAGACGTACCATGCCGACATCTGCCCGCAGTCCTCATTTCCACACAGGCCATCTGTTTCAGAGGTGTACATTTCCTTCATGATCCTTCTTACCATGGTTTCTGTCTTTGCAGGAGCACCGGCCATCGAAAAGAGATATGAAATATGATGAGAAGGTTCGTTGCCATGTGCATACTGTCCTATGAGGCCGCTGATATCCATGGAGGCGTTTTCACCCTTCACTGCTTCAGTCACACTGAAAAGCAAATCCAGTCTATGCACAAACTGGTCCCTGCCGCCGAACAGTGAAATCAGCCCTTCAACATCATGAGGAACAAGCCATGTATATTGCCATCCGTTTCCTTCCGTGAAATCTGAATTGGTGTGGTGCGAATAAAGCGGATCAAAATCCGGACGCCAGCTGCCATCGCTCATCCTGCCGCGAACAAAGAAAAGCGAGGTATCAAAAACATTCCGGTAGTTCCCGGATCTGTTCAGGAAGGCAGCAGCCAGATCACTGTTACCCAAATCACCGGCCATCTGCGATATACACCAGTCGTCAACGGCATATTCAAGCGTTTTTGCTACCAATTCATTCTCAAGATCAGAAGGGATATAACCGTATTTGCGGTAATGACCGAGACCCCTGAAGTCAAGGCCGGCAGAGTGGACGGATGCACTCAGTGATTTGTTATAATCAAATCCTGTAATCTTCTTATGTATGGCATCAGCTATTACCGGCACAGCATGATATCCTATCATGCAATTGGTCTCATTGCCTGCGAGCGACCATACAGGCAGCTTTCCCTGCTGATCCCTTATGTTGAGCATGGTGTTAATGAAATCAGGCACCAATACCGGTACAGTAATGGTGAATAGCGGATGGGCTGCACGGTAGGTGTCCCACAGGGAAAAGACAGTATAATTTGTAAAATTTGCGGCTGTGTGTATTTCCTTATCTGTACCGCGATACCTGTTGTCAGCATCTGAGTACAGATTAGGTGCGATCATCGTGTGGTAAAGAGCGGTGTAAAAAACTCTCAGTGTGGCTAAATCAGCAGAACCGGCCTGGATGATGCTGAGCTTTCTCTGCCATGATTGTGCTGCTGCCACAGCTACTGAGTCGAAATTCCACCCCGGCATCTCCTTCGCGAGGTTACCTGCCGCACCGGCTTCATCAACGGCAGAGATGCCAGTCTTAATGATCAGCTCATCGCCTTTCCTGAGATCAAATCCCAGAACACAGGCAATGTTAGCACCTTCAACTGACCCGCCTTCAGCCTGCCTGCCTGATTTTATCAAAATGGCACTGGTTGGTCTGGCTGAGAATAACGATGAAAAGTACAGGTATTGTTTTTCAGCCCATCCTGATGAGATGCGTCTGCCTGAGAGGGAGCTGCCATCACATTCAAGGCTGCAATCGACAGGTTTGTCCCAGTTAATTGCATAGCCAAGATCAACAAGCACACTCATTATGCCATCAGCTGCTGCAGTATATCTCTGCACGCCGCATCGGGGTGTTGCAGTCAGCTCCACATTAACTCCGTTGGCAAGCGCAACAGCGTAGTAACCTGGCCGTGCCTGCTCTGCTTCATGTGAGAAATAGCTCCGGTTTATCTTTGCCAGTGAGGCGGAGCTGTCAGGCAAAGAAAGGCTGAATTCATTCATTGACGGTAGGAAAAGTACATCACAAAGATCACCAATGCCTGTTCCGCTAAGATGAGTGTGACTGAAGCCTGCAATGACAGAATCAGAATAATTATAGCCGGAGCACCAGTCCCATCCTGACGTGCCGTTATCAGGACTTATCTGCACCATCCCGAAGGGTGTTGTAGCTCCCGGAAAGACGTGACCGTGCGCAGCCGTACCGATGAACGGGTCAACAAAGCATGTTACATCCCTGTCAGCAGGGGTACTGCAGGACAAGACAATACCTGCAATTAATGCAGCTGCAGGTTGAATATTTCTCATTCCGGATCCCACTCCTCTTTATGACGAAGTTGAACCTCCACCTTGGCATCCTCGGCCGGCGAGAGGTCAAAGAAGGAAACTGAGGCAAGCACGTTGCCGTTTTCATCCCTGTTGCCAGTGGTGAGCATATATCTTCCCGGCGCAAGTGGCAGCCTTCCGGGCAGATCATTGATTTTTACCTCATATCCGTAATCAAGGGTTTTGTACCGGCCATTTTCAAGCACAGCGAGAGTGAAGTGGATATGGTATTGAGGGACTGGGGACTTCTCCCCGGGAAAAAATGTCACATAACCTTTCTCTCCAGTTGGCCTGATATCATCGGAAAAAAAGACATCGTGCCACTGGCCTGCCATATGGTATTGAGGTCTTCCTGTACCCGGAGCCAGCCGCGCCGCATACCCTTTGGTCCGGCAGAGGGTCACAAAAAAGATATCGCGCGAATGCCTGTCGGCGGAACGGAGCTTCATTACACCTCCGGGGATCACCGGGGTACCGTAGTAGTTATCTGTTTCAGTCACGGTGATGGCAGTGTCAATCCATCCGGCAATTTCTTCCGGCCCGCCAGCAAAGTTGCCGGGCAGCTCTTCCGGTTTCTTTTTCAAAGCGCTCCTGAAGGGAGTAAGGTTTTCATTATCAACCCTCGGCGAAAGAATATACATATTAAAAAACTGCTCATCCATCATCACTGGTTTCTCAGGCGCATTGGCCAGATGGTCATCAAGTACGTTTTCAGGAGTATCACGGAGGTCTTTCTCCGATACATTTTCAAGCAGCCTGATCGCAAGGTCAGCCTTGTTGCCTGAACCCGATATGAATGATGCAATCGCACGATAATTACCCATAGATGTGCCAAGCACTTTTGAGATCCGTTCTTCCGCTATGCCGGTTGAAACAGAGAGATCACCAACAGATACATCCTTCATCCATGAATTGATGTACGACTGCCTTATACTGTCCTCCCTGCTGAGAAGGAGGTCATTTTGCCGCACAAGTTGTTCATCGACAGAGGGAAAGGGTACTGGTTCGACAGGTGCAAACAGGTCGGCATTTATAGTGGCATAAGAATGAACGGTTGACATGGTGACCTTTACTGTTGTATCCTGTGGAGCGACAAGGGTATACCCGTATCGTGATCCGTCATCGGCCCATATCAACAGTGAGCCAAGGCCAGTAGTGAAACGACTAATGCCTTTATTGTCGCTTTTCAGTGATGCAAGCGAAAAGAATTCGGCATAATTGTACAACAGGTATCTGACATCAGCGTGTGGAACCGGTACTCCTGCCGTATCAACAACAGTCACTTCGATATTTTTGGTTACGCTGTACCTTCCAAGCGTATTTATTTCGGAAAATAGCTTATCACTCTTTACCAGGGGTTCATTCCCTGTGTACCTGCCGAAAGCTTTTGTATGGACCAGCATCGCCCGTCTTGCGGGCTCGGTGAACCAACCCCTGTCGGTCACCGGTTCAGGCTCGCAGGCACCCATATAGTG
This sequence comes from uncultured Bacteroidales bacterium, assembly GCA_963828395.1. Classification (GTDB taxonomy): domain Bacteria; phylum Bacteroidota; class Bacteroidia; order Bacteroidales; family VadinHA17; genus SR-FBR-E99. Next base: position 243,004 of record CAWHED010000001.1, on the reverse strand, counting down.
CCATTGTCCGTCTATCCATACCTCCACCCAGGCATGATTGTCATCACTGTGCGCCCAACGGGGTGTATAGACCTGCCTTGCAGGCAGACCTGCGGCACGCAGGGCAGAGACAGTGAAAGTTGATTCCTCACCGCAGCGTCCCCTGGCTGAAAGAATTGTTGCCAGTGGCGATGAGGTGCGAATGTCAGATGGCTGATATGCGACTTTCTCATGACACCAGTGGTTTATCTCAAGGGCGGCCTCCTCAGCAGTAAGACCATCAATACGATTTTTCAGCTCATCATAATAAAATAATCTGAAATTGTCAGGGTTCTCATTGTTTACCCTGTAAGGCAGAACAAAGTGAAGGAACAGATCTGCGGGCACGGCAGATCCCCATGGCATTTCGGATCTTGTCTTCAGCGCAACATCAACGTTAGCCAACAGGTAACCGGGCTCAAAGACGGCAATGTCGCTCAGCGGCATGTATGCAAGGAGGAACTGTACGGCTTCGCGGCGCTTGACATCCTTTAATGTATCAGCAATGGCAAAGAGGTCAGGCCTGTCCGGCAAATAAACTTCGGCACGGGCCCGGTAATCATTGCTGATATCATTTCTGAATGATTTGTCAACAATAAGATGCCTGTTGCTGCAAGAGAGCAACACTGCCATAAACGTTACCGCCGGCAGCCAGGATATCCGTGTCATTCGAAATTATTTTAAGTACGAGCCGCAACTGCTCCTGACAACGAGTTCAGGAACCATGTTAACCTGGCGCTTATACTTGCTTTTACCCTGGTTTTTCACTTCAGACCAGACGATGTTGGCCACCTTGAGCGACATAGCAGAGAGAGGTCTGCGTAGTCTGGTCACCGGAGTGGTCAGCAGATCGAACCCGATACCGTCTTCCATCGACACCAGAGCCACATCCTGCGGGATGCGGATGTTTTTTTCCTGCAGCGACAGATAGAGCGGGAATACCAGCGGGGAGTTTATTACGATTATGGCGTCACTGCGGTGAGGCGGTCTCAGGAAGTTTTCGATCTGAGTAAAATCGAACTTATCCCCTGCCTTGGGAAGACTACCGACGGCAAAATGGACAGAATCGAATCCTTTGGATTTCTTTGTAGCCGCTTTAAGTTCCTCAAGCATTTCCTTATCATAGGAGGCCGTGTCTTCGCCTGAAATAATAAGGAGATTCCTGAGGCCGAGGGACATAAGATGCCCGGTCATAAGACTTGCTCCGGCTGCCCTGTCCGTACATACAGTGTTAAGCCTCATCCTCTTGACGCTTTTTTCAAGAAGCACCAGCGGATAAGAATCCCTGTTCAGTGCCCTGACTACAGAGTCATCAGCGGCGCTGCCCATCAGGATCATCCCGCTGAAGAATTTCTTTAGCGATGTTGTCAGGCGGTTAAAACGCATATCGTCCGGATCACGTGTAAAAACCGAGAATCCAAGGCCGATGCTTGCGAAGGCTTTCTGAAGAAAAGGAGCAATCTCATAAATAAAAGGATCATTCATTGATGGCACAACCATGCCTATGATACCAGGCTTCTCTTCTGCCGGGGCAGTCTCCCCCTTTTCGCTTACAGCATTGAAATAGCCCATTTGCCTTGCAACTGCAAGGACCCTCTCCTGAGTTTCTTTCTTGATTCCATGCTGATCGGCTTTATTATTCAGAACCAGTGATACTAACGTTCCCGAAAGACCTAGTCTTGCGGCAATGTCTTTGTTTTTTACTTTCTTCCCCATATTTAAAAGTTTAAAAAGCTAATTTAGAAATAATAAATTTAGAACGAAGACCTGTTTAGATAATTTTTGTTAAAAAGAAAGTGCCATTCAGCACTTTCTCTATTATCTCTTCAAGCTCTTGTAACCGCCCTGTTTAGCTGCGGCATCAAGCCTTTGCTGCCACTTTGATTTTTTTACAGGCTTTTTCTTGTTCTCTTCAATTTTCTTTAGCAAATCCTTTTCGTTGACAAATCGTTGTGATACCTGGGTCTGAATAATTGAGATCACGTTGGCGAGAAAATAGTAATATGTCAGGCCTGCCGAAAAATTATTAAGGATCAGCATAAACATAATAGGCATCATGTACATCATTGTCTTCATGCCGGGCATCTGTTCCTGTCCTCCGGTGGGGCTGCTTATCTTTGTGGTAATGATCGTCGAAGCAGTCATAAGCAGTGTAAAGAGACTGACATGGTCGCCATACATCGGAATTGTGAAAGGAAGATTGAATATAGAATCATAGGTTGAGAGGTCATGGGCCCAGAGGAACGACTGCTGTCTGAGCTCAATGGATGCCGGGAAGAAGCGGAACATGGCAAAGAGAATAGGCATCTGCAGCAACATCGGCAGGCACCCTCCCATCGGGCTGACTCCGGCCTTCTTATAAAGCTCCATCGTCGCCTGCTGCTTTTTCATCGCATCATCCTTGTTGGGAAACTTTTTGGAAATCTCGTCAACCATGGGTTTCATCGCCTTCATTTTCGCCTGTGAAAGGAACGATTTATGCGTCAGCGGAAAGAGTACCACCTTAATGATAAGTGTGAGGATAAGAATGATGATACCATAGTTAACTATGAAATTGTCAAGCAGGTTAAATATTGGAATTATTACATACTGATTGATCCATCTGATTATATTTTTTCCCAGGTAGACAAGTTCTTCCAGTTCAAGGTTATACTTCTTCAGTGTGGTGAATTTGTTAGGCCCGAAGTACATCTTCATCTTTACCTGGGATGTCTCACCGCTCGCATAGGGTACGCCAATTTCAGACTCAAAAAATCTCAGGAACTTTGAGGTAGGGTCCGCATTCCTGGAAGAAACAAATGCATTCAGGAAATAATCATTCGCAATCAGCACCGTTGAAAAGAACTGGTCCTTATATGCTATCCAGTCAGTCTTCATAAGGTTTGCAGTCACGGTTTCCTTTTTCTGTTTCTGGTTTCCTCCTGTAAGGCCTTCAACATTCTCCTGGTAAACCTTGTATTTAAGTCCTGTATAGGTATCCTCATTAAGCTTTCCTTTTTCCTGCTGCGGGATGTACATCTTCCAGTCAAGAGCAAGTGACGTAACATTGGCCGGGATCACTGACCCCATACCGGTAAACCTGGTTTCAAAATCAACCATGTATTCACCAGGTTTAACGGTGTATACGTATTCTATGAAGGCACCGTTCTCTGCCGGGAGCCTCATTGTCAGGCTCGACGACTGATCAGTCACGACGACAGGGCCGGTATAGTTTTCAGCTTTGAAATAGAGATCGTTTGTATTGATCAGCTTATTATCAACTGTGAAAAATTTGTATCCGAATACAGTTGAGTCACCTTTGAACAGTATGACAGGCAGCGAATCATGTGTCCTGTAATCTTTAAGAAGAGCTGACCAGGCTCTCCCTCCTTTGGACGATACAGTAAGAATGATCAGGTCATTTTCAATGGTGTAAAACTCATTCTCACCTTTTACGCTGGATGAAAAAACACCAAATGCCGTGCTGTCAGGTGTTGCAGTTGCCTCAACCCTGGCGTTGCCGGCAGTAGTATCTCCGGCTGTCGGAGTTATTTCCGGCAGCTGTGTCTGTGTATTCTGCCCCAGTTTGTTGTTAAGCTCAATGACCCTGTTTACCGTATTCTGATCTTTGGGTCTTAAGTTGAGAGCCCTGATATATGATTCCCTTGCCTGATCCATAACTGCCTGCTGAATAAAGAGAATCTGCATACTCAGTCTCTGCCTCGAAAAGCTTTTTGGTCTTCTGACTATTGTACAGGCTGAATCCCAGAAAAATTAAGAAAATGAGAGCAATTCCGGTTATTGTATTTTTATCCATATATGGTTTCCCTGATTATAATGAATCTTTATTTTTTTTGATGCATGCCTTCACAAATCCCACAAACAGCGGGTGCGGTTTGATCACAGTACTGCTGTACTCCGGATGGAACTGCACACCCACAAACCAGGTGTGTGATGGTATCTCAACTATTTCGACGAGTCCTGACTGAGGATTGGTCCCGCATGATATCATCCCGGCATTCCTGAAATCAGTCAGGTATTTGTTATTGAATTCGTACCTGTGGCGATGACGTTCGCTGATTTCCTCTTTTTTATAGCATCTCCAGGCTTCGGAGCCATGCAATAACTCGCATTTGTAGCTGCCGAGCCTCATGGTACCTCCCTTTTCCGTCACACTCTTCTGTTCTTCCATCAGGTCAATCACAGGGTACCTGGTCTTTGGATTTATTTCAGTTGAATGAGCCCCCTCAAGTCCCAGAACATTACGGGCAAACTCAATCACTGCACACTGCATGCCAAGGCATATCCCAAAAAACGGGATATCATTTGAGCGTGCATAATTGGCAGCAAGTATCTTGCCTTCAATACCTCTTGAGCCAAACCCCGGTGCTACAACGATACCGTCGTAGACACTCAGCAGTTCCCTGTAGTTGGTTTCAGTTATATCTTCTGACTGAATATATTTCAGATCAACATGAGTTTCATTGGCGACGCCTGCATGAATGAAAGATTCGGAAATTGATTTATACGCATCAGCCAGCTCGACATATTTTCCGACTAGTGCTATTTTTACCCTGTGAACCGGGTTATGGAGCTTGTGAAGGAACATTTTCCATTCATCAAGGGCAGGTTCATTTCCCGGTGTCAGGCCAAGCTTGCGAAGCACGGTGGTGTCGAGCATCTCCTTCTGCATCCTGACAGGTACTTCGTAAATTGTTGATACGTCTATTGATTCTACCACGGCGCTGGCTTCGACGTTACAGAAGAGCGCAACTTTTTTCCTCACGTCTTCAGTGAGGCTCTTTTCTGTTCTGAGCACAAGCACGTCAGGCTGTATGCCTTCTTCAAGCAGCATCTTGACAGAATGCTGGGTAGGTTTTGTCTTCAGTTCACCTGATGCATGAAGGAACGGCACCAGGGTAAGATGCACCACGATACAGTTCTGCGGTCCGAGCTCCCAGCGCAGCTGCCTTACAGCTTCAATATAGGGCAGTGATTCAATGTCACCAACAGTCCCGCCAATCTCAGTGATCACGATATCAAATTTACCCTCCGATCCGAGAATCCTGATCCTGCGCTTAATCTCATCCGTGATATGAGGGATTACCTGTACGGTTTTTCCGAGGTAATCACCCTTGCGTTCCTTATTTATGACCGACTGGTATATCCTTCCGGTTGTGATGTTATTGGCCTGTGAGGTAGGAACGTTCAGGAATCGTTCATAATGACCCAGGTCAAGGTCAGTTTCCGCGCCATCGCTTGTCACGTAACATTCACCGTGCTCATAAGGGTTAAGCGTACCCGGATCTATATTTATATAAGGGTCGAGTTTCTGAATAGTAACAGAATAGCCCCGCGCCTGTAGCAGGGTGGCAAGAGATGAGGAAATAATTCCTTTTCCAAGAGACGAGGTAACCCCCCCTGTCACAAAAATATACTTTACTTCAGCCACTGTAATTAATTTTTTGCCGGATCCGTGCAACTTATTCTTCGGACATTGAGCTGTCTATCAGCTTTACCTTTTCTTCAAGAAGCTTAATGTTCCTCTTGGCGTCGGCGATTTTCTCCTGCACCTCCAGGATCATTTTATCCGCGTTGCTTGATTTGGCGAAGAACCCGATATTGTTTTCCCAGAGCACTATGTCACTTTCCAGCTGTTTGATCTTGCTGTAAAATTTCTCGCGTTCATTCTGGACCTTACGTGCAGCACGGGGGTTCGATTTGGCACTGTCAACCTTGCTCCTGAACCTGAGAATGTTCTTATCCTTGTCATCAAGCTTGAGCTTGTCGAACTGCTTGTTCAGGGCATCTTTGTACTTGCGGGCTATCTCTTCCTTTTTGTTGAAGGGAACATATCCGATCTCGGTCCAGCGTTTCTGTATATCCTTGAGTTGCTCAAAACCGGCTCTGACATCTTCACCGGGGTCAACGGCCTCAAGTTCAGCCAGCAATGCCAGTTTGGCGTTAAGATTATCTTCGTATGAAGTATCCCTGCCGGCAAAGAATTCTGACTTATGGGTAAAGAATGTATCGCATGCCTTGCGAAAGCGCTTCCAAATCTTTTCGGAGTATTTTTTGGGCACAGGGCCTATTTCCTTCCACTCTTTCTGCAGCTCTGATAAGCAATTCAGAAGTCTCTTTCCAGTCAGTGTTTTCCTGCAGGGCTTCGGCTTTCAAACAGAGCTCGGTCTTCAGCTGGAGGTTTTTAACCTGCACTTCCTTGCTCTCTGCAAAGAACGCGCGCTTCTTTTCAAAGAATTTATCGCATGCAGCCCTGAACCTGAGGTATATTTTGTTATTATATTTCTTTGGAGCGAAACCGAGTGTTCTCCAGAGCTTCTGGCACTCAATGATTGCATCTGATTTCTCCCTGAAATCAGCAAATGTCAAAATCTCGCCGTTTGCTATCTCCTCGGCTTTTTCGCACAAGGCATTTTTAGCATCAAAGTTCTTCTTTTGCTCGTCTTTCTGTTTCTCAAAGAATTCGTGATGTCTTTTATTAACCTGGGATGTTGCCTCCCGGAAGCGTTCCCAGATATCATTTTTACCTTCGTGGGTTACCGGACCTATCTCACGCCACTGGTTATGGTAGTCCTGCAAAAGCTTAAAAGCATTGACTGCATTGGGCTCGAGAAGCAGCTCCTCGGCTTTTTCGCAGAGCGCAATCTTTGCCTCCATGTTTTTTTTCAGATCGAGATCCCTGAGCTCACGGTTAATCTTGATGTAATCATAGAACATCTCCACACTGTGGTGGTAGTTTTCCCAAAGGTCCTTCAGGTTTGCCTGCGGCACTATGCCGGTGGAATGCCATTCATTCTGAAGGTTCCTGAATTCCTGGAAGGTCTTGTTGATAGCCTCTTCCCTGTTGACGAGATCCTTTATCCTCTCTATTATCTCGATTTTCCTGTGAAGGTTTTCCTGCTTCTCGCTCTCCTGGATCCTGTTATAATCGCTCTTTCTACTCCTGTAGGTCTCAAGTATCACCTTGATCCTGTTTTCAAGCTCATCCGGTTCAGGTTTGTAATCTTCAATATTACCACCCTCTTTTGCAAAATTGAGTCTTTTTTCATTGAACTCAACCTTGGTCCTCTTATAAAAGAACTCCTTTATGCGGTTGACATCTTCAACTATCTCGGCAGGAGGCCTGTTCTCAACAATAAGCGCAAGTGTCGCAACGAGTTCTTTTCTTGAGAGGCCGGTATAGTCTACAGGGGGCAGTGTTATGTCGTCATAGTTTATCGTCTCACCTGCCGGCAACTCTGCATCACCTTTTTCAGGCGGAGCACCTGCCTCCGGTGTTTTATCAGTCATCTCTTCCGTGACCGGCGGTTCTTCATGGGACCCCTCAGCAGAATGAGTTTCTCCAACAGCCGGAGCTTCTTCTGAATTTGGAGTTTCTTCTGAAGCCGGAGTTTCTTCTGAAGCTGATAATTCTTCTGCCGGTTCTTCAGTTACCGGCTCAACATTCTCAGGCAAAACAGGCACAATTTCAACTTCGATTTTCTCGGCAGGCTGGTCCTGTGTCGTCGTTTCAGTAATTTCGTCTCCCGTAGATTCAGATGCTTTTTTGTCAGCATCGAATTGTTCATCATGAACAGAGTTTACCGGATTTTTGGTAGTCATCTTTAATCCTGTTAGATCAGTGCAGTTTACAATGGAGGGCAAAGCCTTACTCCCCATTTTTCAATCCACGAAAATAATGGATTATTGGTAAAACTCAAACCAATACCTCATTTAAATAAGATAGTGCTCTTACTAAATGATCAAATGAATTAACTTTGTTACCTCCGGTTCAGTCAAATAAACCATGGAAAAGAAAGATATTTTAGTTCTGGCACTCGTTCTGGTTGCCCTGGCGGTTAACCTTTATCTGCGCAGTGTCAGGAAGAAGAAAGCTGCGGCGCAAACAGGTGCAGGAAAGAATGAAAAGAAAGGCGGTATTTCAGGGTCACCTGATGATTATGAGCCTTATTCAAAGAGATAGCAGGATAGGGCTCACTGTCCCAGTTCCAGCTGATCTCTGATAAGCCTGTAATAGGCGCCTTTCTTCTGCACGAGCTCCTGGTGCGTACCGGACTCCAGTACTGTGCCTTTACCAAGGACCACAATCATATCGGCATTACGAACCGTACTAAGACGGTGTGCCACAATGACCACCGTTCTGCCCTCGTAAAAGCCAGCGAGGTTTTCCACTATCATTCTTTCATTAGACGCGTCAAGTGCTCCTGTTGCTTCATCGAGGAGAAGCAGTGCAGGTTCCTTGAAGATGACGCGCGCAATGAGTATTCGCTGTTTCTGTCCCTGGCTGAGACCATGGCCGCCCTGGCCGATCCGTGTATGTATTCCGACCGGCAGGGTGCCGATAAGGGGCTGCAGATTGGCGATACTGATGGCACGTCTGACACTTTCCATATCAGGGTTGTCAACACCCGGGGCGATATTTGCCAGGATTGTGTCAGGGAAGATATACCCTTCCTGCATCACAACACCCGTTGACCTCCTAAGAGAGGAAATACTTATCTCCTCAAGCTTCTTCCCGTCTATCATAATGGTGCCCTTTTCCGGCCGGTAAAAGCCCATCAGAAGCTTAAGAAAGGTCGTTTTACCTGATCCGCTCTCTCCGACGATGGCAGTAATCTTGCCGGCAGGTATCTGCAGGCTGAGATCTTCTATTACCCAATTTGAGCCGGGGCCCTCATACCTGAACGAGAGGCCGTCAACGCTGATCTGCATCTTGTCAGGGACATTTATTTTACCTGTGCCTGCCTCAGCTTCTTCAGGTTCCATGGCATGCACTTCGGCAAGGCGTTCAAGGCTTATCCGGGCATCCTGTGTTGAACGCATGAAATTAATGATTTGCGATACAGGTCCGTTCAGTTGTCCTGTTATGAACTGAACGGCAAGCATCATTCCGAGCGTCATTGTACCATTAACCACTGAGGTGGCGGATATAATCGTTATTATGATATTGGCTGATTCATGTATGAGTGTCCCTCCTGCCGTCTGGTACTGAAGAATCTTAAGGCCTTTAACCCTGGTACGAAAGATATCCCTCTGTTGTGTCTCCCATTCTCTCCGGTTGGCCGCTTCATTGCCTGCCAGCTTGATTTCCTGCATTCCGTTAACGATGTTTATCATCCTGTTCCCTGATTCAGCCATCTGCCTGAACCTTAAATTATCAAGCCTCTTACGCGAAGACATGAAAAGAGTCACATAAAGCATATATAGAATCGTTCCTCCGAGAAAGACGAGGAGTACCGGTATACTGTAAAGTCCGAGAACAACACCAAAGACCAGGAAATTAAAGAAGGAGAAGAGGATAACAAGGCTTGAAGAGGTGAGATAGCTCTCGATCCTGCTGTTGTCGTCAATCCTCTGCAGGATATCTCCGTTAAGCTTGGAATCGAAATAGGCGATCGGCAGTTTCATCAGTCTGGCCAGGAAATCCGACACTATTGTTATGTTCAGCCGTGTTCCCACATGAAGCAGGAGCCATCCGCGGATGAATTCCACCGCCATGCGGCCCGCAATGAGTGCCAGCTGGCCGGCAAGGATCAGGTAAATGAGCCTCAGATCACTGTTTTTAATACCCCTGTCAATTATCGCCTGTGTGAGGAAGGGAAAGACCAGCTGTATCGCGCTGCCTGCTATCAGTCCGGCTATAAGCAGGATGATCTGGCGGCGGTATGGTCTTAAATAAGGAAGAAGAAAAGTAAATCCTCCTCCGGGGGGCGGATCATCAGGTATTTCTGCAAACTGCAGGCCGGGCTCAAGAAAGAGCGCCATGCCTGTATTCTTATCATTAACGCTGCCGGCAGACCACCCTTTAAGAAATTCGTCCGTGGTCATACGTAGTCTTCCCAGGGCCGGATCACTCACCCAGACTCTGGTGCCGGAGATCTTATTAACCACAATGAAGTGGTTCTGCTCCCAGTGTACAATGCATGGCAATGGCGCTTTTGAGGCCAGTTCTGCGAAAGGTATCTTCACCCCTACCACCTTAAACCCCATGCTCTCGGCAGCGGTTTTCATCCCGAGGAACGAAACACCTTCCCTTGTTATATAAGCACGTTTGCGTATTGTCTCAAGCGAGATACGTTTTCCGTGCCACCGGGCTACCATACTGATACAGGCCGGACCACAGTCCATAGCATCATATTGTCTGACAAAGGGATAATTCATACCACTGGGACCTATCGCATTAATAGTGATGTAAATATATCCATTATTTGGTGACCTCTTCCGGCAGGCTGCAACAAAAGTCCCGGAGAGCCATATTAGTAATTTCGGCTACGGAAACGTTATATTTGCCAATTAAACCGCTTGCTTGGGCTTATTTAAGAAGTATTCTGACAGTGACATCATTGATGGCATCAGGAGACAGGATAACAAGATTCTAACCTACCTCTATGACGCTTACTATGAGGTTATCCGTGACCATCTGAAAAAGAACAGCGGATCATATGACGACGTATATGATGTCCTGCAGGAATCAGTGGTTATACTCTACAAGCAGGTTACGGGCGACAACTTTAAACTGACAACCGATCTCAAGGGTTACTTTTTCGGCATTGCCAGGAACATATGGAACACTCAGCTCAGGTACCAGTCGCGTACCACCTCTCTTGAGATTGAACCGGCCAACCCGGATGAAGCAGAAGATTTAACTAAAGCAACCCTCGAGAGGATAGTAACTAGGTCATTTGCACTCCTAAAAGAAGATTGTCAGTTGGTTCTCACACTCTTCAGCGAGGGTTACAGCTATGAAGAGATAGCCCGTAAAATGGGTATGAAGAATGAGGCATACGCCCGAAGAAAGAAATATCTGTGCAAGGAGGCCCTGATGGAGATCATCAAGACTGATCCGGAATATCAGGACCTTGGGCCTCTGTAGACAGTTGCCACAAGTATGGCGGACGCCAGCAGAAACAGTAAAAGTGCAGAATAAAGTTTCAGTCTGTTGAACCAGAGAGGGGTATCATCACCGTAAATGACTAGGGTTGACCAGTAATAGGGGTGCGAACGCTCCTGGTCAGCTGTCCTGAGAAATCTAAGACGTGCGTTACGCAGAGCCGAGCTTTTTGTCTGGCCGCTTCTCATATTCCTGTAGAACGATTTAATAACCGCAGATGAAGAAAAGTCTTCCACAGCCCACATCGACATTACTACGGAGCGGCTGCCGGCAAAGAGAAATCCCCTTGCCAGGCTTAGTATACCCTCTCCTGTTACCAGCTTTCCCGAACCCGTATTGCATGAACTAAGTACCACCATCATTGCATTGACAGGCACATTATAAACTTCATAGGTGTTCAGCATACCGTCTTCAGGGCTTCTGACAGGGGCGGAGAAGATCATCTTGGAAAAGGCCGGATGATCATCATCAACCAGTGTATGCATTGCCAGATGAATTATTTTATAATTGCGCGCCTCGGTCTTATAAGCTTCTTCAGTCGCGTTTTCGGCTATGAAGGCTTTACCCCCGCACTGATCTACCGCATTCTCTGCTTCAACAACCGCGTAGGGAAGACTGCGGATCTCACCTCTCAGATTTGGAAATAGGATGAAAAGAGAATCGTTTATCTCCATCCCCTCATAGGTCGGTGCAAAAGCAATAAGAGCATTGCTCAGGCTGCGGCTGCGCTCTTGTGTCTCTGAAGATAAGGTCACGCTGTAGATATATGAAAAACGGTACTTCTTAAGAGCAAACGGAGCCTCACGGTACAGCAGCTCCGGGCTCCGATACTCCTCCGTAATCAGGGTCTCGAAAGGAATATACGAAAGAATATTGTCGGGCGAAATAATTATCTTATCACCTTTCAGATATGGCACGGCAGGCTCAAGAAGGATTCTATACAACTCGAAGGCAAGATCCATAAATCCGTTGAATGGCTGCCGGACATTGCTTGTCGCAGGCGTGACTGAGAGCATGCTCCGAAAGCGGCTCAGGGATTCGTAGAAGGTCGAATCTATATCACGGGTAATGATCTCTGTGTGTCGCCTGTTGGTGACAATTATATAAAGTTTTTCTTCGGTCATGACATAACTCAGGAGGTTGGCTTTCTTACTGATAACCTTAGTGACGTTGTCAAGGGATGTCACATTGCTCTGGAATTTAAGATTATAATATGAGGGATAATTCTTTTCAAAGATCTTGATCAGCGAGTCACGCGATCTGAGCAGTCCGAAGGTAACGCTCTCCCAGGTGGCAATTTTCTGAGAGTCAGGTACAGCCATATTTTTTTCATTGACAATTAATTCTTTGTAAAGGCCAATCCTTTTCCTGATATCATTGTCCAGGCTCACCAGATCTTCGGGCAGGGAGAATTTTGCGGCATTAAGCTCCCTCATTGATGCGAGGAAACCTGCTACCTTGCTCCGTTCAGAGAACTCAAAAGCCCCTTTAAGGTAGGCCATGTCATGATGTAGTCTGTAAAGCTGAACATAATTATCAATAATACCTGTATAAAACTCTCTGGAATAGGCGCTCAGGCTGGTTCGGCTTTCCTCCTCGCTCATCTCCAGTCTCTGGCGGTCAAACAATGACACAATTATCTTTCCTGTCTCAACGGCCTCAATTACCATGTCCATGTTTCCCGATTCCTTTGCCAGGGCATTTAATGCTTTGTATTTCAGCATGAGTACCTGCAGGTCATCTGAGGAATAGGATCCACCTGGCTCTGCCTGACCCGGATTGACTGATGCTTTTAAGCTGGCATGGATTACGGTATCCGCCATCTCCAGTGCTTTCCCGTACTGGCCAACATCGAACAGGGTCCGTGCATAATCAGTCAACAGGTACTTTTTCATGGAGATATCCCAGGGATGGCTTTCAAGGTACGGGAGGCAACTCTTATACATTTCGACGGCTTTCTGTCCTTCTCCCGATGTATTATGGGCAAAGTCAGCCCTTGATGCCAGCATCATACAATATTCGCGACTGTCGGGACCGAAAACTCTCCTGACACTCCTGAGTCCGTCCTCCAGCACACTTTCACCTTCATCTGCCCTGCCTTTCCCGGCAAGAAAAGCTGCATAATTTATATACACAAGATACTTTTCCCTGATATCAGCATCACCTGAGAGAGAGAGCCCTCTCTTAAAGTATTCCTCCGCTTCCTTCGGCTGGCCAAGACGTCTGTACAACTGTGACAGGGTATTAATAACCAGCTGCTTTGATCCGCTGTTTCCCGTACCGTAACTGTCATACAGCTTAAGCGCTTCACTGCAGTAGACAAGTGATTTGGTCAACTCTGAATTACGGTAAAGGCTGAGGCCTATGACCTGGTAAAGGTCAGCCGTCACTGACGGAGTTACCTTGCCGGGATATAGTCTTGCAAGCGCAAGTCCCGCTTCAGCAAAGATAATTGCATTGTCGGAATCATTCATCTCAAGACAGATGCTTGCCAGATTGAGATAGTTGTTGGTGAGAAATGAAGAATCAGCTCCCATGACCAGCCTCCTGGCTTCCAGGGCCCTTAATCCTATATCATAAGCGCGCGAATAATCGCCGGTCCTGAAAAGTGTGGCAGCCAGGTTGTTCAGACATAAAGAATACCGCATGTCGTAAACACCGGCACTCTCCCTTAGCCTGGACGAAAGGGTAAAGCTTTCAATCGCTCTGGAATACAAGTTAACGCGCAGAAAATAAAAACCTGTCAGGTAGTATGAATCCGAAACCAGTAAAGTGTCTGTAATCTTCTCTTCACTGAGAATCTTGTCAATCTCTCTGGCCAGGTCATCAGTTCTGCCAGTAACTTCTCCGGATTCCAGGTCTTTCATAAGGCTGCCGTTAAGGATACCCATGTGGATGGCAATAGTATCCCGAGTATCCTCTCCTCTCAGAAACCCGTTTTCATAGGAGAATTCTGAAGATAAAGCGGACGAACCTGAAACAGAAAACAACAATGCCAGGCAGAATATATGACTTGGAAGACTCATCGGAGTGGTTCTTCTTACTTTCCGGATGTAAAATTAGAAAACTATTCCATTCCCTCTAATGAAGTTTTCCGGCATTTTATAGTACTGATAATGAACCATATAGATTTTTTTTAAAAAATAATTGATTTTTTTGTGTCACAAATGACCACTTTGTGACATGTACGGTATTAAGTGGATTGAAACCCTGAATTATTAATTAAATACTTAAGACATGAATACCCTGAAAATTGAAAACTTCGCTGAGTATGTTCTTTCAAATGATGAACTGATAAATGTACGTGGTGGTCTTGGTGGCCCGGTAATGGTAGACACAGACCCTACCAAGCCTCCTATAATTATTGAGTTATAATTCTGCAACAACAGCCGTTTTAACGGCCTGATTGTATATATTTCAAGGGTGGTAATGCCATTGGCATATTACCCGGGTACAAAATGCAACATGCCTGTTTGCAGGCATCATTGCCCGAAAGGTGTACTTTAATGTGTTGAAAATTGTAATATACTGTTTGACAGTTTATTATAGATGAAAGTGATTTAATTATATAAGATATGAAGACAATTAATGTCAACAACACAATCGAGAATTACCTCAGCGCTTCTACAGGTAAAGCTGAGGAGACATGGCTGAAAAAAGAGATCGAGAAGGATCCTGACCTTGCCAGGGAGGTTACTCTCAGACGAAGGACGGACGAGATTTTGGCTGACAGAAGTATTATCGACCTGAGGACAAAGCTTGGTAATATTGAAATAAAAAAACGCTCCGGTGGAACATTTCGCAAGACAGCTGTCAGAGTGGCCAGTTATGCAGCGGCAACACTTATTACAGTGCTCCTGGGATCGGCATTGTATGTTGCCCTCAGGCCTGGGTCGAACGACGTGCTCTTTGACAAATATTATGCACGGTATGAAACTCCCGGTGCTGTCAGATCAGTTGTCAGTTCCGGCAATACCTTGATGGATAATGCTATAGCCTCATACACGGCAAAAGATTATGATAAGGCGATCAGCTATCTTGAGCAGGTTATAATTGCAGAACAGGGCGATATGGAAACGGTATTTATGCATGGTATGGCCAACATGGAAGTGAATAACTATCCCGTAGCAAGCGGGTCATTCTCCAGGGTGATAGAGCATAACGACAACCTGTATCTTGAAGATGCTGCCTGGTATCTTGGTCTCTGTTACATGATGACTGGTGAAACAGACAAAGCTGTGAAACAGTTCAGTGACATATCGAAATCAAAGAGCAGATACAGCAAAGAGGCTGCAAAACTTGCCCGCAGACTGAAATAAATCGCGAATCTTCACGGTGTTGAGATGATAAACAAACCTCAAATAATAGCAGGCGTTTCGCATGAGGTGCGGACACAGATGAACTCAATCGTTGCGTTTTCATATCTCTTGAACAATACCAGGTTCAGTGACAATGAAAGGCAGGAGTTCTCTGACCAGATAATTTCATCATGCGAGCAACTGATAGGTCTGTTTGAAAATTTCTTTGACACGGCTGTCCTTGAGTCCGGCTCACCAAAAGCAAGCCTTCGGGAAACGGACGCAGGAAAGTTGTTCGAGTCACTTGCCTCAGAATTCAGGGTTTTAAAGAGGAAAAAGGGCAAAGACAATGTCATTCTAATTCAGGAGGATAACCTTCCGGATAAGCTTATGCTGAGAATTGATAAGGCAAGGACAGTCAGGATAATCAGTAATCTCTTCAGGAACGCACTCGACACTACTTTTTCAGGGTATATTAAGCTCGGGTGCACCTACAATGATGATATGATAACGTACTACATCATAGATTCTGGCCAGGGTTTTTCAAACAGCAGCCACCTGCTGCTTTCCGATAATCCTGAGATCCAATATTCCGACAGTCAGGATACCTATTCCGCTATGAATTTAATCCTGGCCAGAAATCTTATTTTAGCATTGGGTGGCAAGATCAGGGTTGAGACCAACGATGCCGCAGGTACATCTGTGTTTGTTTCATTACCAGCAAAAGAAAGTTCAGGGTTAAAAATACTAACCGGTCCTTCTTCAGAAAACAGGATTGCAATCTGATATTTCTGAAGTTTATTACTGTCTAATAAAAGTCGATATGAGGGGGGCACCAGTTCCCCCTTATTTATTTGTACCCTCCGAAAGGATGGTTATCTCAGTGCGCCTGTTCATCTTCTTACCTGCAGGCGTATCATTGCCGGCCACCGGTGACCCCTCACCGTAACCGTGAGTGAAGAGACGGTCAGCTATAACACCTCTTTTTACGAGATATTCCTTAACCGAGTTGGCTCTCTTCTCCGACAAAATCTGGTTATGCTCGTCAGTGCCGTCGGCATCAGTGTGGCCTCCGATCTCGACAACAACAGTTTGATTAATGGTCAGGAATTCCAGGAGCTTTTCAAGCTCAGGCATTGATTCTTCAAGCAGATCCCATGAATCAGTATTATAGAAGACGTTATACATCCTCATATATTCTCCCTTCCTTACTTTATTGAGTCCGATAGTCTTCCTGTATGGTTCAGTGGTTGTGTAACCCTCCTCAAAATCAAAATTTTCCGAATAGATCATGTAACCGTCAGATGTCACATTGAGTCCATATCTGAAGCCTGAAGGCAGACATACAAAAAAGCCGCCCTTGCTGTCTGTGGCAGAAGCTATTACCCTGCTTCTATTGGTAAGATCTGTGAGCTCAAACCTGGCTTTAAGGGGTCTGCCGGTTGTCTTGTCTGTTACCAAACCCTTCAGGTACGATACAGGCTCAGGCTGGACAGACTCAGGAAGGTCTATGAAATAAATATCTTTTCCCTTTGACTTTTCCCTGACAGAGGAGAAGAAAGCCCTCTTGCCGGAAGATTCAATTATCAGTCCGGTCTCATCTGCAGGCGTGTTTACTGCCGGGCCCAGATTCTCAGGGTTGGTCCATGACGAATCCGCATTGAGTTTTGACTGGTAAATGTCGTGGCCTCCGAATGATTCTCTTCCGTCAGATGAGAAATAGAGTGTTTTGCTGTTAAAATATATGAAGGGAGAGAATTCATCACCGGCGGTGTTTATTGTTTTCCCGGGGTTGACGGGTTTGCTCCATTTGCCGTCGCTGCCGAGGATTGAGTACCAGATATCCATTCCTCCCATTCCTCCCGGCCTGTTGCTTACAAAGAACAGCATCCTGCCGTTTGGGCTGATTGATGGCTGTGACTCCCAGTAGGTTGAGTTAACTGGTTGCCCTAAATTGGTCCCTGGTGACCACCTTGTGCCATCGTATACCGTATAATATAAGTCGCACCGGCCATGACCGTCATTACGGTCGCACGCAGTGAAATACATTGTGCGGCCGTCAGAAGCTATTGATTGTGCACCCTCGTTGCCTGCAGTGTTAAGCGGGGCACCCGCATTCCGGGCGAGGCCCCAGTAACCGTCACCAATCCACCTGCTTATGTAAAAATCCTCCTGTCGGTCGCGTCCGTATGCACTGGCCCGTCTGACCTCGCGGGTGAAAAACAGTTCTGAACCGTCACCTGTAACCGATGGCCAGTATTCATCAAATTCAGTGTTGACCGAGTCACCCACACTCCGTGGTTCAGTCTGAAACATTGTTCCCGGAAATGAAAGGGCAAAGATGCAGTTTGAGATCATCATCTCTGCGTCCGAACGCAGCTTTGGGGTTGTCCTGGGCTGGCTGAGGTAGGCTTCAAGGTGGCTTTTTGCCTGCTGGTATCGTCCGGTGCGCATCTCTGCCTTGCCAAGGTTATAGAGAGCCGGTGTAAAATACAGAGAGTCGACAGAGACTGCCCTGGTGTAGTGTGTCACTGCCTTTTCCCAGTCACCCTGATCGCTGTACAGCTGCCCGAGCAGTATATGTGCTTCATAGAACTGCCCGTCTTCAGCGACGGCTATCTTGAGGTTTATCTCGGCACGGTCAATATAGAGCATTTCATAATCCCTCCTGCCGAGATCATAATACTTAAGCGCCTTTCCCGAACGGGTATGAAAGTTCTGGCCGGTGACCGAACACTGGGTCAGAACCAGCAATGATAACGATATTATGAAGTTTCTGAAACTCATTCAGGGTATGTGCATGAATTTATGTGCCTGCAGAGACACAGTCCACTGTGTGTTTCTCTTTACATATTCAGTTATCTCAGCAATCATTTCAGTATACCGGCTCCATTCGGGCTGCAACAGCAGCCTGCATTCGGGACCGACCCTGGAACGGTACGACTCGGCTGCTTCAAAATCAGTGCCATCTTCTACAATGACTTTCAGCTCATCAGCCCTGAGCCATATCTCAGGAACAGGCGGTGACCCTCTTTTTGGCGACAGAGTGATCCAGTCCCAGCTGCCGGACAGAGGATAGGTTCCTGAGGTCTCGAGGTAAGTCCTGATACCTTTCTTTTTAAGAAGGTCACACAGAGGCGACATGTTCCACATCAACGGTTCACCTCCCGTAACGACAACTGAGTTCAGCTCCTGCTGCAATGACATTGGCTGCAATCTTACTTATTTCCACCGCAGGATGCAGTTCGGCGTTCCATGCAAATTTGGTATCACACCAGCTGCATCCTATATCACAGCCTCCGATCCTTATGAAATACGCCGCCCTTCCTGTATTGCATCCCTCACCCTGTATAGAATAAAACTCTTCCGCAAGAGGAAGGTGCAGCCCGTCAATATTTTCGTCCAGGTGACCCATTATTTATTTCTTCTTCAGAGAGAGGAGTCTGACAAAATCACTGAAAAGTTCTGTGTTTTGCTGCACTCCCGCGAAGGCACCGGCACCCGGACCAAATGCAAAGACAGGCACCATAACAGCGGTGTGTCCGTTAGTGCTGAATGAGCCAGACACAGTACTGTCTTCAACGGCTCCCCCGGTTATGCTTAAACCACCTGTTTCGTGGTCTGCAGTAACAACAATAAGGGTATTACCGTTCCTGATGGAATAATCATAGGCAACCTTTACAGCCCTGTCCATATCAAGAGTTTCCTCTATGGATCTTTTTAAATTTTTGTCATGATCTGCCCAGTCGATCTGTGAACCTTCAACCATGAGTACGAATCCGTTTTTATTTCGTGAAAGGACTTCAATGGCTTTTGCAGTGGCAGCAGCAAGGTATTCGGGATCACGGCCCGTATCAATATAGGGCATATCACCATCAGCCATAAGCCCTGCAATACGAGGCGATGAAGATTTCTTAAGGTCAGGGAGATTATATACAACATCATAACCCATTTTCTTCAGGTCAGTGGTCAGATCAGTTGAATCCTTCCGTACCCTGAAATGATTTACCCCGCCGCCAATAAAAACATCTGCAGTGCCTTTGAGGAACCATAAGGCTATGTCCTCATAGCTCCCTCTTGATGCGTCATGGGCTATAAACGAGGCCGGGGTAGCATGCGTTACAGTGCTTGTGCTTACGACCCCTGTTGATAGCCCTGCTGATTTTGCGATCTCCATTAATGTCTGTAATACCGTGCTGTCGGGACGCACAGCCAGCATGCCGTTATTTGTCTTCTCTCCCGTTGATATTGCCGTGCCTCCGGCAGCTGAGTCCGTTATGTATCTGTTTGCTGAATATGTAATGCTGAAACCAGTTACAGGAAAGGCGGGGAATGTCATGGTAAAGCCTGATGATGTCATACCGGCATATACCTGAGCCACACCCATGCCGTCGCCAATGAAAAGAATCAGGTTTTTTGGATTCTTTTTATTGCTTCCCGCCACAGTTAAAGTAATAAATATCAGTAATATAGCATTCAGAGAAAGAAACTTTTTCATATCATCTTCAATTAATTAGTTATTTCCAAATAGCATTTTCTTTTCACGTTTTGCGGCTTCGGATGCCCACTGTTCAGGAATGACTTTCCAATCAGACTGTGGAACGGGGGTGATCTCTCCTCTTTCCCTGATCCATTCCGTCATGTAGTATCTCAGGTCGCGTTCAGTTGCAGAGATCACACGCTTTTCAAGCATCTCGTGAGTTATTCCTGCTGCCGCAAAGTGCCCGCCGCCGCCGTTAGCCCTGTACGAATTTACTGCCACTTTGTAAGTAGCATCAGGACGGAACGGCGAGCCGTCACTCATCGAGGTGATAGTGACCCTTTTACCCTCTGGTTTGGTGACATCAACCGTGTAGCTTATGCCCATGGCGGAGTCAAAATTATATGAGGCACTGCGCAACCGAAGGGTACCGTTTACAATTACCGGTTCTCCGCTTTCTGTGTAACGGTACCTGAGCATGTAGTCCTTGCGGTCGTCCATTGTATCAAACCATAACCCGTATGAATGTTCCAGGTGAAGGTCAACCTCGCGGCCGGTCATTTTCACCGTGTAAAGAAAGTTTTCAAACCGGTAGAGTCTGAACATATCCCTGATCATTATATCTCCCTTACCGATCTGTGCATCAAAAGAAAGAGGTGCAGCAAGAGATATATCCGCTCCGCTGATATCAAGCTGTATACGGTGTATCAGGTCTACAAACGCTGAAGGTCCAAAAAATGCATCCCGTGTCGTTGCAGTTGCATTTGACCTGCCTATAATTTCAGCGGTGTATTCTTTCAGCGTGTCAGAAACGCCTTTATATCTCTCTATGAAGGCCGATGAAGCCGGAAGGGTGTTCATTTCTATCAGGCTCCCGGTGACTTCGATACCCCCGTTTCCTTCAGTTTTTTTCTTCCGGCCGATATTTGCATGCATAAGTACTTCGGCTCTGCTGCCGCCATCCAAAAGAAGCACATTTTCTCCCGCGATGTTTACTATCTCCCTGATATCCTGCCGGTGATCATGACCGCAGAAGATCAGGTCAAAACCCGGTACATTGGCTGCAACCGCCATCGAGCTGTTCTCATTGTCATCCGTCTCATTCTCTTCACCGATGCCTGAGTGAAATAATCCAATGATCAGATCGGGATTCTCGTTCTGCATGACAGGCATCCATTTCCTGGCAGTTTTAACCATAT
This sequence comes from uncultured Bacteroidales bacterium, assembly GCA_963828395.1. Classification (GTDB taxonomy): domain Bacteria; phylum Bacteroidota; class Bacteroidia; order Bacteroidales; family VadinHA17; genus SR-FBR-E99. The sequence continues at coordinate 222,118 of CAWHED010000001.1, read as the reverse complement.
CCTCGAACCTGATCCCGTGATAGAGTGATTCGGGCAGCCAGTTGGGCACAGACGGGGTGATAAGACCAAAAACGATGATCTTCATTCCCTTCCTGCGGAGGACGGTATAGGGCTCAAAATACGGTTTGTCCGTTGCAATGTCAATTGCATTGGCAGCCAGCATGGGAAAGTCGTATTCCCGCCTCAACCTGTCAAAGACGGCATGACCGGCCTCAATATCATGATTGCCGGCTGTTGCAGCATCATAATGAAGGTGGTTAAGGATGTCAGCAACAACATGTTCCCTGGTTGTATCAACAAAATTGTAATAATATGCCAGAGGGTCACCCTGAATTATATCTCCGTTATCAAGCAGGATAATGTTATCACTGCCCTCTGACTCGACCAGGGAAGCAAGGTTTGCCAGTGAGTGGTCTGTTGCTGTTCCTTCGGTATTGTCAAACGGAAGGAGCATCCCGTGAAGGTCAGTAGTGACATAAATATTTAATCCATCCGGCGCAGTGCAACCAGATACCAGGTAAAGAAAAAGAATAAATACTGACAGTGACCTAATTCTCATCTGAATGTTTTTTGGGTTTCCAAATATAACCATTAACAATAACAATGAGATATCCCGTACTGTTGTGTCGCCGGTTCTCTTTTTTAATATTTTTGTATGATTATGAAAACACTCTCAGGGCTGGATGTTGTCTCAATGCACATGCCATCAGGCCTGCGCGGGAAGAGGGCCGGTATTTTGTGCCATGCTTCGAGCATCACAACTGATTTCAGATTCATTACCGAAGTATTCGGGAAAGGAAGCGGGTGTGAGGTAGCTGCTCTCTTCGGGCCCCAGCACGGCATATCCGGACAGACACAGGACAACATGATCGAGTGGGAAGGCAGAACAGATCCCGTACTCAAAATTCCTGTCTACAGTCTCTACGGAGAGCACCGCAAACCGACCCCGGAAATGCTAGATGGTCTTGACGTGATGGTTGTTGACCTGCAGGATGTGGGGGCACGGTTGTATACATATATATGGACTGTTAAACTGTGCATGGAGGCATGCACTGAAGCAGGCATACCGCTTTATATCCTTGACAGACCTAACCCAATAGGCAGGGTGCAGGCGGACGGACCGGTGCTGAGAGAGGAGTTTTTTACTTTTGTCGGCGGAGCATCAATACCATTATGCCACCGCATGACTATCGGAGAGATGGCTCTCTGGATAAAGGAAAATTATATCACAGGCTGTGACCTTCATGTCATAAGGGCAGAGGGATGGACCCGCAATTTACTCTACGGTGAGACCGGACTTCCATGGGTTCTCCCCTCTCCCAATATGCCAACTCCTGAAACGGCACTTGTCTATCCGGGCACAGTACTGGCTGAAGCACTTAATATTTCCGAGGGGCGCGGAACGGTCATTCCCTTCGAGCTTACTGGTGCACCATTCATTAACAGTACACTTCTGCTCAACGAACTGAGAAATAGGAATATTCCCGGCTGTGCATTCCGTATCCATGATTTCATCCCCACGTTCAATAAATATTCCGGCCAGTACTGCCATGGAATACAGATACATGTAACCGACGCTTCAAGCTTCAGACCGGTAGCAACAGCCCTCCATCTCTTCGATACGATAATAAAAACATCACCTCCGGATTCGCTGAAATTCAATCAGCCGCCCTATGAGTATGAGTACAGGCTGATGCCGTTTGATATACTTTCCGGCGACAGCCGCATGCGCGAGGTGCTTGAAAAAGGTCTGTCGCTCACTGATGAGATCGCAAGATGGGATGCCTCTATTGACTCATTCAATGAGGAATTCAGACATATGGCATTATATACCGAATAGGATGATTACTACGGGGAATATAATTGCTCTGTCGCTGATCATATTCATTGCTTCAATCGTAAGAGGACTTACCGGTTTTGGTCTTGCCCTTGTAGCTGTGCCTATGATACAGTTCATTATACCTGTCACAGACACCGCTGTCTTCATTGTCATTATCAATATCATCTTCTCGCTTCTTTATTACCGCAAGTCCAAAGAAATAGTTAAAGGCCAGCCTCTCGGCGCAATGGCCGTCTGGACCGGTGCAGGTGTTGCAGCAGGTACCGTGATACTTAAGTTTGTCAACCCAGGCTATATTCAGCTTGTCTGGGGCTTATTGATCATTCTCATCGTTGTCGCCCTGGTACGCGGCCTGAACCTTAATATCAGGTCTGAAAGAACAGCATTTACCCTCAGCGGTCTCTTCGGTGGATTGCTTGCCGGGGCAACCGGGATTACCGGACCGCCTGTTGCAATAATACTCTCTTCCATTAAGACGCCGAAAGATAAGTTCAACGCAATAATATCCATCTTTATACTCTTTGCTGTTTCCTACGCCCTCGTCTTTTATCTGATCACCGGACTGATCCGGAAAGAGATCATTTTGCTGGCTCTCTGTTCCGTTCCAGCACTTCTGGCGGGTCTTTACACGGGAGACCGGCTTGTTTCACACATCAGCCAGAAGGCCTTTACTACGATAGTTTATATAGTTCTGGTAATCATGGGTATTATAACATTATATAAGGGTGCGAAGACGCTCTTTATTTTTTAGTTCAGCACTGCTTCGGATAAGAAATGTTATTCACTGACACCTATAAAACAATTGCAGCTGAGTCGAAAGGTCTTTTCAAGGATCGCGGCAGCAGGTTCATAGCAATTGCCAAACCAGTGTTATCCCAGGAAGAGATAAAAATCATTCTTGAAGAGCTACGCAGGGAATATCATGACGCGAGACATCACTGCTATGCCTGGGTGCTCTCACCTGACAGACAGGCATGGCGGGTCAATGATGACGGTGAGCCATCCGGTACAGCCGGCAGGCCTATCATGGGGCAGATAAACTCGCGCGAGCTGACTAATATACTGATTGTGGTTATCCGGTATTTCGGCGGAACCCTGCTCGGTGTCAGCGGACTGATCAATGCCTATCGCTCTGCTGCCGAAGACGCCCTGTCGAATGCCCGGATAATTGAAAAGTTTGTTATGGAGAGCTGGCTGGTCAGGTTTCCATATACTGCCATGAACGATGTGATGAAAGTGCTGAAGGATGAAGGGTGCAGTCAGCATTCCCATAATTACACCGGGGAGGAATGTTCTACTGAGATTTCTTTGAGGGCATCACTGGCAGAAAGAGTAACAGGACGCCTGCAGAAAATTTCAGGGCTTACCATGTCATGGCTCCGGACAGAATGAAAGAGTTATTTTTAAATACTTTTAAACAGCACTGATAAAAGAGCAATAGTTGTAATAAATTTGTCTGAACTCAGGAATTAAAACATATCTTAATGAAAACCAGAAGCTTAGTCTCAATTGACGATCTGACCACCGGGGAGATCATGAAGATACTGAAGCTTGCCGCGGAGTTTGAAAAGGACCCCGTTCAGGAGATCCTGCACGGCAAAGTTGTGGCTACACTCTTTTTTGAACCTTCGACACGTACCCGTCTGAGTTTCGAAAGCGCTGTCAGCAAGCTCGGGGGAAAAGTCATCGGTTTCACTGACTCCTCGACCTCAAGTGTCAGCAAGGGAGAGACACTCAATGACACTATCCGAACGGTGAACAACTACGTCGATATGATAGTCATGCGTCACCCTATCGAGGGCAGTGCACGTTATGCAAGTGAAATATCGACCGTGCCTGTGATAAACGCCGGTGATGGTGCTAACCAGCACCCTACACAGACCTTGCTCGATCTGTATTCCATTCTCAAGACACAGGGAAGCCTTGACAAGCTTAATATATGCATGGTAGGCGACCTGAAATACGGACGGACAGTACATTCCCTCCTCATGGCGATGTCAAGATGGAACACCTCATTCAATTTTGTTGCGCCGGAAGAACTTAAGATGCCTGATGAATATAAGCTCTATCTTGACAACATAGGGCTGAAATACAATGAAACTGCTGACCTTCAGGATGTGATCAATAAGGCTGATATTATTTATATGACGCGGGTGCAGAAGGAACAATTCTCCGACCCGATAGAATACGAGAAAGTAAAGAATGCCTATGTGCTTCATGATCACATGCTTTCAGGCACTAAGCCGGGAATGAAGATACTTCATCCCCTCCCGCGGGTAAACGAGATTAATCCCGATGTCGACTCAAACGCCAAAGCATATTACTTTGAGCAGGCACTCAATGGTGTATATACAAGGCAGGCCATCATCTGTACGTTACTCGGACTAAAATAACGAAGCCATGAAGAATATGAATGATCCAAAGCAGCTGCTTGTCAGTGCAATTGAAAGCGGCACTGTAATCGATCATATACCTGCCAGTACACTTTTCAAGGTAATAAAGATTCTCGGGCTTGACAGGATCAGGAATCAGATCACCTTCGGAACTAACCTTGACAGTAAGACCGACGGCAAGAAGGCTATTATTAAGATAGCGGGCAAGTTTTTCGAGGATGACGATATTAACCGCATTGCCCTGGTGGCACCCAATGCAAAACTCAATATCATAAGAGATTACCAGGTCGTTGAAAAACGGGTTGTAGCTGTGCCTGACACTATCACTGCCATAGCCAAGTGCATGAATCCCAAGTGTATCACCAACTTTGAGAAAGTGACCACGCGGTTTAAGGTTGTCTCAAAGAAGCCTGTGGCGCTTAAGTGTCATTATTGTGAAAAGATCACCGACCAGGAGCGGCTGGAGATTATCTGAGACGGTCGTATGACCTGACCATAACATCATCCTTGAGAATGGAGCGGTATGCCAGCCAGGCAAGGATAGCGGAAATCAGAGGAAAGACTGCCTTTATCTGCCAGATAACCGTGATGCCGATCTTCCGGTCAAACATGATGATATAAAACGCTCCAAGTATGAGGACGCCAAGTGACAGTAGCAGCACAAGCATCGTGACCCGCATCTGAAGCTGCCTCCTTTTATAAAGGAATATGGCAAGGAGCGCCAGCAACGGAACAATGACCATTATCACAGACAGCGGCCAGAGACGTTGAATTATCTCACCTCCTTCTTCTCCGAGCCCGGTAAAACTGATTGTGAACATAGTACCGGTGCCATTATCCATCTTTATCAGGTCACCTGTTAACATTAAGCCTGACAGAACAAGAATGGCAATAAGAAATAAAGTCTGGATCCTCTGTATCATATTATTATCCAAATAAATAATTGAAATCAAATTTTTAGTATTCCGAAAGTCAAGGTAGTATAATTTTTTTAAAGAGAAATAGTTTATCTGCTCCATACAGAGTTGATCACCGGAGGCCGTAAATAATCATCAGCGGTACGGAACAGTATTCTGCAGAGCCAATCGTGTTGTTTTGGGGATAACATTTTTTGTATTTTTGCAGCTTATTCACAACGATATGAAACAAACTGAACTGATACTGAATCCTGACGGGTCAATTTTTCACCTTCACCTTCTGCCCGGCGACATTGCTGACAACATAATCATCGTCGGTGATCCGGAGCGGGTGGAAATGATAGGTCAGATGCTTGATTCTGTGAGGGTAAGAAAGAGTAACAGGGAGTTCAGCACGGTTACCGGGAGCTATCATGACCTCGAGATAACCGTTATTTCTTCCGGGATCGGCTGTGACAACATTGACATAGTTCTCAATGAACTTGACGCTCTCGCCAACATTGATCTGGCGACAGGGGTAGCGGTAAATGAGCCACGCTCATTAAGTTTCGTCAGGATCGGTACTACCGGCGGACTCCAGGGAGATATACCTGCCGGATCATTTATTGCCACGGGCAAAGCTATTGGTTTTGACGGGGTGCTGCATTTCTATGAAGGATATGAATGGTGCCTTGACCACATGTTTGCCGATGCTCTTGCCAGTCACCTTGAGTGGCCGGATACTCTGGCTTATCCCTATGTTGTGGCGGCTGATGCCGCCCTGCTTGACAAGGTCGCAGCAGGGATGCGAAAAGGTATCACCATTTCATCACCCGGATTTTACGGTCCGCAGGGACGCAGACTGAGGCTGGAGCCGTTTGACAACGAGATAAATGATAATATCGGGTCTTTTCGCTTCAGAGGAGAAGTCATTACCAACTATGAAATGGAGAGCTCTGCTATATACGGACTATCAAAACTTCTTAATCACAGGGCGCTCACAATATGTCTGGTGATAGCCAACAGGGTTACGGGGGAGTTTCTATCCGATTATAAACAGGCAATGAAGACCCTTGCACAGAACGTGCTTGATGCCCTCAGCTCCTGAAGGTCTCAACAATTTCCTGCAGGATTCTTATTGCAGCTTTTCCGTCGCCGTAAAAGCCCGGGTATTTCAGGGATTCCTTATTGTGCATGAAGTATTCCCATGACGCAGTTATCATTCCGGGGTCAGCGTCAGCAAGCCTGACGGTACCATTCTTCACCAGTTCGACCCACTCTGTCTCTTTTCTCAGCACGATAGACGGTTTGGAAAAGAAATGACTCTCTTTCTGCACCCCTCCTGAATCCGTGATGATCAATGCAGCCTTTTTTTCAAGCAGGATCATCTCAAGGAATGAAACAGGGCGTATGACCCTAATCAGCTTATTATCTGACAGTTTCTCATAGAGCAAAGGCACCTTGTCACGGAGGGCTATCAGGGTTCTTGGATGCAGGGGCATAACCATGATCATCTGGTTCTTTTCAGCCAGATCCATTAATGTGCTGAAGATTGCTGTAAGTCGCCCGAGATCATCGGTATTCATGTCACGGTGAATAGTGACAAGTACAAACTGATCTTCGGCAAGACCTGTCTTATCAAGAAAATTCTGCTTCTTCCTGTCAGCCAGACCGGCATAGAAGAGGCTGTTGTCGTACATGATATCTCCTGTAAGGATTATCCTTGGATTGTTGATACTGTACGGTGCAACATTCTCCGGGCGGAAGCCTTCGGCCATTAAATTCTTGAACGCCGTGTTTGTTGATGCGAACAGCAAAGTGGAGGCATGATCAGCGACGATACGGTTAAGCTCTTCAGGCATGGTTTTGTTGAAGGATCTCATACCTGCCTCAATATGAACCACAGGGTAATGTTGTTTTGAGGCAGCAAGAGCGGCAGCAAGAGTTGAATTGGTGTCTCCGTAGATGATTATACAGTCGGGCTTCTCCTGGAGAATTACTTCTTCAATCCGCTCCAGCATCAAGCCTGTCTGACGGCCGTGCCTGCCTGACCCTACCTGAAGATTATGATCAGGCTTCCTTATCTCAAGCTCATCGAAGAAGACCTCAGAAAGTTCGCGGTCATAGTGCTGGCCTGTATGGATGATTACCTCATTTATCTTGTCCGCAAATTCCGTGGCAACGGCACGGCTTATGGCTGATGCTTTTATTATTTGTGGCCTGGCGCCAACAATATTCAGTATTTTTAGTTTTTTCATTTCGCGTAATTTACAGCTCTGGTCTCCCTGATGACAGTGATCTTTATCTGTCCGGGGTAAGTCATTTCATCCTGTATCTTACGTGCAATTTCAAAAGAAAGGTTCTCTGTATCCTTGTCTGACACCTTATCTGCGCCTACTATCACTCTGAGCTCTCTTCCGGCCTGTATGGCATATGACTTTGTAACACCGGGGTAATTGAGTGCCAGTGACTCAAGCTCATTAAGTCTTTTAATGTATGATTCGATCACTTCACGTCTTGCTCCGGGACGTGCGCCTGAGATGGCGTCACATACCTGAACTATGGGTGCAATCAGGGTTGTCATCTCGGATTCGTCGTGGTGTGATCCTATAGCATTGATGACTTCAGGTTTCTCCTTGTATTTCTCGGCCAGCTTCATGCCAAGTATTGCGTGCGGAAGTTCAGGCTCATCATCAGGCACCTTGCCGATGTCATGTAACAGTCCTGCCCTTTTTGCCAGTTTCGGGTTCAGCCCGAGTTCTGAAGCCATGATCGCGCATAGATTGGCTACCTCGCGTGAATGTTGTAAAAGGTTTTGCCCGTATGATGAACGGTACTTCATCTTGCCTACCAGCCTGATAAGCTCAGGATGAAGGCCATGAATTCCGAGGTCGATTGTTGTGCGTTTTCCGATTTCGACAATCTCTTCTTCAACCTGCTTTCGTGTTTTCTCAACGATTTCCTCAATGCGGGCCGGGTGTATCCGTCCGTCGGTCACGAGCTGATGAAGAGACAGACGTGCAATCTCACGTCGCACAGGGTCAAAGCCTGATAGCACAATGGCCTCCGGGGTGTCATCGACAATTATCTCAACGCCCGTAGCTGCCTCGAGAGCCCTGATATTACGGCCCTCCCTGCCAATGATGCGACCCTTTATCTCATCAGAGTCAATGTGGAAAACTGTCACTGCATTTTCAATGGCAGTCTCGGCAGCTACCCTCTGAATAGCCATCACAACGACACGCTTAGCCTCTTTGGTGGCTGTCATCTTAGCGTCGTCAAGGATCTCATTGATGTATGACATGGCTCCCGTACGGGCTTCTTCCTTGAGTGATTCCATCAGCTGGTTTCTGGCATCTTCAGCCGACAGTCCTGATATAGCCTCCAGCTGATCAACCTGCTGCCGGTGAAGCCTTGAAACTTCCTCAGATTTCTTGTCAAGTACTTCTAACTGCTGTGTTAAACTGTCCCTGATGGCATCAGCTTCATTTTTCTTCCGCTGTGCCTCTTCCAGCTTCTGTGAGAGGGCGAGCTCTTTTTGTTTAGTCCTGTTCTCTGCCTGACTGATACGGTTATTTTTCTCGTTGATAACTTTTTCATGTTCAGCTTTAAGCTGCAAAAAACGCTCTTTCGCCTGGAGTATTTTCTCCTTCTTGATCACTTCGGCTTCAGCCTCAGCTTCGGCGATGATCTTTTTTCTTCTCTTATGCAGAACCACCTGCCACAGGTAATATGACAGTACTGTACCTGCGATAAGGGCTGCTCCGCCGATGGCGGCGTCTATCCCGGTTATAATACCTCCTATGATCATAAAGTTTAAGTTAATTGTATAAAAAAACCCGCAAAGTTTCTCCAACTTTTAAAAAACCCCATATCTACATGGCTGAAGCGGCCGAATTACTTTGAACGTCCACTGCCCCCGAAGGAGTTCCCGACGAATCGGGATGAGGCCTGTCCTTGGCAATCCAAGACCATCTTCAAAGTACAAATTGTTGAGTTTTCAAAATGAAATAGAGAAACAATGCGGGCAATATCCTGCTATTTTAAAGAACGCGTATTATCTTTTTGACAGACAGAGGTCGATTTTTTCACACAACTCCTTCAGTCCTTCTTCCACTGTTGAATCTTCCTCCTTCTCTTCTATCTCTATGAGCCTGATAACGTATTGCAGGGCAGCCATCGCCAAAAAATCCTGTGTGTCCTTATCAACATAGCGCTGTTTATATTGCAGCACTTTTTCATTGATCAGCCGGGCTGCCTTCCTGATACGTTCTTCATTTTCACCTTCCACCTTCAACGGATAATACCTGTCGGCCACATTAACCCTGATCGAAAGCTTATCATCCATTGTTATATATTATCTGTCTAAAAGAGCAATACATTTATCTATCTCCCGCACAAGTTCATTCACTCTCTTCCTTGCCTTCGTGGCATCGTCTCCGTTCCCGAGGACAGCCCCCGTGAACTTCGCTCTTTCATATCTTGTCTGAAGCTCCTTTACTTCTTCATTTTTTTCCGCCAGCTGTTGTCTGACAACTGACAGTTCATTTTTAAGATCCGCTGCCAGCTCTCTCAGTTTTTCATGCTCTGAAACCAGGGCTTCCACTGATCTTCTGAGCAAAAGATATTCCTCATATCCCTTTGCGTTCATAACTGACAACTATATTGGCAAAAATAACATTTTTTTAACTCGTTTCAAAAAAATAATGGCATTAAGTTTGCCCTTATTGGAACGGAAACTTAGTTTTGCACATCTTGCCGGAATCATGAATAAAAAATTATTTCTCCTCGCTGTAGTTATAACAGTAACCCTGAACATAAGTTCACAGAATGTAAAGGAAAGGCTTTTTGTCAGCCCGTTGAAGGATGAGCCATCTCTTTCAGCGAGTTTTGCAGAGCTGAGAAATGATCATTTTCATTCAGGCCTGGATTACAGGACCGGGGGGGTGACTGGAAAAGAGGTGTTGGCCGCCGCTGAAGGTTATGTCTACCGCATCGCCGTCAGCCCGTCCGGGTTTGGTAAGGCTGTCTATATCCGTCATCCTTCGGGTTATTCAACTGTTTATGCCCACCTTAAAAGCTTCCGGCCTGATATTGAGGAGTATGTGAAGAAGAAGCAATATGAGCTGAAGAGCTTCAGCGTCTCTCTTTTCCCTTCAGGCGATCAGTTTAAGGTTGGAAGAGGTGAGGTGATCGCCTGGTCCGGCAATAGCGGAGGATCGTCGGGCCCCCACCTTCATTTTGAGGTGCGAGATTCAAGCACCGAAGAAACACTTAACCCTTTAAACTTTGACATGGGGGTAACTGACCGGACCAGGCCGGTGATTGATAAAATCTTCCTGTATCCTATTTACAGAAACTCATCGGTAAACAAGGGTCATGGACGGCTGGCACTGAAAACTGTTGCTGTAAACGGCTCCTATACTCTTTCAGCAGGCACCATCCCTGTCACTTATGGCCAGACGGCCATTGGAATAAAATGCTGGGATAACCTTGACAACAGCTCTAACAAATGCGGCATCTATTCCATTGAAATGCTTGTTGATTCCGTTAAAGTATACTGCTTCACTGCAGACCGGTTCTCATTCAGCGAATCGAGGTACCTTAACAGCCATGTCGACTACAGGGCTAAAGTGATTGATAATGAGTATATCCATAAGTTGTTTATTGAACCGGGTAACAGGCTGTCAATGTATAATTGCCGGGTTAACAGCGGTGCGTTAAAGTTCAGGGATGACCGGGAGCATCGTATCAATATCGTTGTGCGTGATGCTGCAGGCAACAGGTCATCGGTTTCATTTAAGATAAAGTCTTTATCAAAGCCGCCTGTACCGCCTGAGGAGGTAAGCTGCAGCAAGATAATTCCTTATGCCAGGGCTTCCGATTTCACGGCTGATGGCATCAGGGTACACTTTCCGGCGGGGACTTTTTATGATACGCTCTTCCTGGTCTATAAGGTCAGGAGGGATATCCGTAACTTCCTTTCTCCGGTTCATTCAGTTCATGATGAGACTGTTGCAGTGCATGACAAGTACAGGCTGTCAATACGGCCTGACACAGTCCTGGCAGGAATAGAAGGGAAGATGTGTCTGGCAATGCTGAACGGAAAAGGGATTCCTTCATATGTTGGAGGAGATCTGCGGTATGGGTATGTAAGTGCAGACGTAAACAGGCTGGGTGACTATATGGTCACCGTTGACACCCTGCCCCCATCGATAAAGCCTTCATTTGCCTCAGGAGCAAATCTGACAGGGAAACAGCTATTCACTGTGACCATAACTGATGAATTCTCCGGTATAAAAAGCTATGATACCACGATTGACGGAGGATGGGTGCTTGCAGAGTATGATGCCAAGAACAACCTGCTGATATACAGGCCGGAGACACCGGTACTAAAAGAAAACACCCTTCATAAGATGGAGCTGACTGTCACGGATAACCGCGGTAACAGGTCCGTACTGAAGAGTGAATTCAAATGGTAAATCCCTGATCAGAAAAGCTTTTCGGGGTAGATACCATTGTCAACCATCTTGCGTATGCTTTCAACGACAAAAGGTTTGTCCTCGCGGTAGGTGACACCAAACCAGCGGCTGTTGCTCCTCAGGACCTGAATGGTTATCTCACCCTTCTTCACAAATTTGTCAAGGGAAGTGGGTATGTCAAGTTCTGCCTTCGGATCGTTTAACTGCTCCTGCAGGAAGTTTTTGAACTCCAGATTAAGATACTTATAGCATGATGGTTTGAATCCGAAGAGGTTCATCGATACAATCTCTTCTCCTGTGTACTGATGAACGACCCCCTGGGCATCAGGTGCAAAGACGCCGTCAGGTCTCTTTTCAATTCCGCGGGTTTCAACCATTGTCTCAAGGAAGCCGTCATTATTTACCTTGCAGATGCCACGGTTCACATGGCCATGATCTGAAAGTGTGTTTCCCAGACGGTAACCTACTATACAGAAATTGGTGTCAATCCTGTCCCTGGTCAGGAAGTCGTAAAGCACATTGAATGAGTTCAACTCCGTAATAATCATCTGCGTTGATCACTCCGAACGGTTCATGGATCTTTGGTTCGGTGACAAGGATGGCATGACTGGTACCCCACGGTTTCTGACGCCCTTCAGGCATGTTAAAGCCGGCCGGAAGATTACCAAGCTCCTGGAACACATAATCAATTTCGATGACATCCTTAAGACGTCTTATAAATGTCTCTTTGAACTGTTCCTCAATATCGCGCCTGATAACAAAGACCACTTTTCCGAAACCTGCCCTTTTTGCATCGTAGATTGAATAATCAATTATTGTCTCACCTGACGGGCCAACCTGGTCAAGCTGTTTGTTTCCACCATATCTGCTGCCCATTCCCGCAGCAAGAACCAATAATGTAGGTTTCATCTTAATTAATGTTTTAGATCACACAATAATACCCAAATATTATGTACTTTCAAAACCTCAAAACAAAGATTTGTCTTTTCTGGTTGAAATATGCGTTGACTCACTTGAGTCCGCCACTATTGCCGAGGCTGCAGGAGCCGGCAGAATTGAATTATGCTCGGCTTTGCCCGAAGGCGGGATAACGCCCAGTGCCGGTTTGGTTGAAGCTGTGCGGAACAATATCAGCATCGAAGTGTTTGTCATCATCAGACCGCGGGGGGGCGATTTTCTATACAGTGATCACGATTTCAGCGTGATGCGCCGCGATATCGAAAGAGCCGGTGAAGCGGGTGCAGACGGTATTGTCACCGGAATGCTTAACAGGGATGGCACAGTGGATGTTGAACGTACTGCGCTGCTTGTAGAATATGCTTCCCCCATGAAAGTGACATTTCACAGGGCGTTTGATTTGTGCCGTGAACCGAAGCGGGCGCTGGAGGATATCATTTCTGCCGGTGCTGTAAGACTGCTCACATCAGGACAAGCCCGTACCGCAATTGAAGGTGCACAGCTGATAAAGGAACTGAGGGCTGCAGCAGGTGAACGGATAATTGTAATGCCGGGAGGAGGAATTACTGAATACAATATTGCTGTTCTGGCTTCAACCACGGGAGCCAGGGAGTATCATCTGTCAGGCCGTCGCCAGACCGAAAGCCTGATGACTTTCCGCAGGAAAGGAATTTATATGGGCGACGCCCGTCTCCAGTCTGAATATTCCGGGAAAATTGCCGATGGTGACAGAATAAGATCAGTAATTATGATTCTTGAGGGTGTTGTTATTTAATTAAAGATGTTATTTTTGGACCCTGTTCCGTGGATACGGCAACAATACACAAACATTATTTGTTTATTATTCAGTAACTTAAATTCAAAAGATAAGCATGAAAAGGATCACTGCACTTATGCTGAGCCTGCTTCTCTCAATGATTATAATTTCGGAGAAGAGTACGGCATGCACAAACTTCCTCGTCACAAAGGGAGCAACAAAGGACGGTTCGACAATGATCTCCTACTCGGCAGACTCACACGTTCTGTATGGTGAACTGTATTACTGGCCGGCAATGAAGTACAAAACCGGAACGATGATGGACGTTTATGAATGGGATACGGGAAAATACATGGGTAAAATTGAACAGGCCGCCATCACCTATTCAGTTGTCGGAAATATGAACCAGCACCAGGTGGCTATTGGCGAAACGACTTTTACCGGCCGTGAGGAATGTGTGAACCCTGATGCCATAATTGATTACGGCAGTCTTATTTATATTGCTCTGCAGCGTTCAAAAACCGCACGGGAAGCTATTTATGCAATGGTGAAACTGACAGAAAAATACGGTTATGCCAGTACGGGAGAATCATTTTCCATATCTGATCCTAACGAAGTCTGGATTATGGAAATAATGGCCAAGGGACCAGGCAAGAAAGGAATGGCATTTGTTGCACGGCTGATACCTGACGGTTATATCTCGGGGCATGCCAACCAGGCAAGAATCACAACCTTCCCTCAGGCTGACGGAAAAACCTCAATCAGATCAGGCGAGATTGAAAAGATATACAATCCTGATGTTGAGACAGTGTATGCTGATGATGTGGTTGATGTCGCACGCAGCTTCGGATGGTATACGGGTTCAGATGCTGACTTCAGCTTCTGTGACGCCTACGCTCCCCTGACATTCGGAGGCGCACGCTTCTGTGAAGCACGAGTATGGGCAGGGTTTAATACTGTCAACAGCACAATGGGACAATATCTTGATTATGCAATGGGGCATAACTTGTCAAACAGGTTTCCGCTTTGGATCAAACCCGACAGAAAACTGGTTGTCGATGATGTTAAAAGGATGATGCGAGATTATTACCAGGACACGCCTATGGACATGACAAAAGATGTCGGCGCGGGACCCTATGGATGCACCATAAGATGGAGACCTATGACCTGGACTGTAGACAGTGTTGGGTATGTCTTTGAAAGGGCTGCTTCAACCCAGCAGACAGGATTCTCTTTCATAGCCCAGTCACGAAGCTGGCTGCCTGACCCCGTCGGCGGAATATTCTGGTTTGGTGTTGATGACACTTTTTATACAGTCTATACACCAATGTATTGCGGCATGACTGCCGTACCGCATTCGTTCGCCGTCGGCAACGGAGACATAATGACATACAGTGCAACCTCAGGCTTCTGGACTTTCAATGAGGTTACGAATTTTGTCTACAGCAGAGCCAGTGTCATGACACCTGACCTGCAGGCAAAACAAAAAGAGCTGGAACAGAAATATGCAACTGAGATTGTTGAGGTTGATAAAACCGCAGCAGCATTGTACAAGAAATCTCCCAAAAAGGCGATGGCCTATCTTACAGACTATTCGGTGAAAGCCGGAGACTACACAGTAAGCCAGTGGCGTGAACTGTATAAACACCTGTTCACCAAATACATGGACGGAAACATTAAGACCAGGAATGAGGCTAAGGAAGGTTATAAATATGTTATGCCCAACGTCAGTCAGCCCGGCTACCCTGAAGAATGGTACCGCAGGATAGTGCAGGATGCTGGAGAAAAACTGAAGGCACCAGCCGGCGCCGGTCATTAAGAACCCGCGGAAATGATCAATTAAATATTTTGCAGTTTTCAAAATATTATTTGTACATTTGCGACCTGTTTTAAAAGAGTTGAGATTTTAAATTTATTTGCGCGATGGACTTAATGAAAGTAGTTGAAAAGGAGTACGCCTCAGGCATTGATCTTCCGAAATTTAAAGCCGGAGACACTGTTACAGTACACTATAAGATCAAGGAAGGTAACAAGGAGAGGATACAGCAGTATCGCGGAGTGGTCATGCAGAGATCAGGAGGCGCCGGCCTTACAGCAACCTTCACGGTTCGCAAAATGTCAGGCAACATCGGCGTTGAAAGGATATTCCCTGTGGCATCTCCGTTCATTGACAAGGTTGAAGTCAACAAGTTCGGTAAGGTACGAAGGGCTAAGATTTTCTACCTGAGAAACCTCACAGGAAAGAAAGCACGTATTCGCGAAAAGATCTACTAGAACAATATCAGGATGATGAAGCCACTGCAAGGTGGCTTTTTTTATTTCAGCAGCCCGTCAGTCTTTGCCTTCGCATCAGCAAGTATCTTGTCAGCCCGCGCATTTGCTTCTGCTTCAAGTTGCGCGGCTCTCTTGTCGGCCTCCCTGTTAAGTGCTTCTGCACCTTTCTTTGCCGCAATGACAGCAATGGGTCCTTTCGACTCAGCATCTTTTATGAGCTTCTTTCCCTGCAGGTCTGCCTCAGCTCGAATGACCTTTGCTGATGTGGCAGCTTCATCGCGAAGTACCTTAGCCTGTTCCTCTGCCTCCTTCAGTATTTTGTCAGCCTGCGCCCTTGCTTCCTCATTCACCTTGTTCGTAACTTCTTCTTTTACTGCTTCTGTTACGGTGGTTACGGGATTGACTCCTTCCATTCCCGTCAACGACGGTGTTATCACAGGCTTAAGGAAAGTGCCCCCTATCTTAAGGTTGACCTTGATGATCTCGGGTGGGGTAAGATTCATTCCCATCGCTGCAGCCCGGGCGCCAAGTGCTCCCATAAGCGCCCCGGCCGCATCACCCAGCTCTGACCGGGGTATCTCAGTCCTGACAACAAAATTAAGCGTCTGGTCAAGGCCCTGATCACCGCTGATATTCAACTTTATGTTACCTATCTTCGTATCAAAAGGCTTGACAAAGAGCCTGCCGTCATTTATGGCAAATGTAGCGGTGATATCCTTTATTATGCTTGTATATTTTTGATCAAGCCTGAGCACGTTCTTCACCATGTCAAATATTTTTGACTCGAGTATCTGCACCGATTCTGAATGCATCTCGCCACCTCCCGTTATAGTGCTGATGACAGGCATCATATTGCTGCCGAGCAGGCTTTTATACTTTATGCCTACGGTGACATTACCACCCAGTCCTGCAGCTGCCGGAGCGAGCATTTTAACCGTGTTGAACGTATTAAACGCTTCCCTGATGGCCACCGTACTTATAAGCAGGTCAGCATTGACAGAAGGCCTGAGCGTATCTCTTGTATCATAGACTGCATTCACGAGCATTGTGCCACCAAGCGCTTTCATGCCTGCCTCACTGACAGTAACCACACCATCCTTCACCACCACTTTTCCCTTCACATCATTTCCAGTAAGCTTGTCATAGACCAGCTGTCTGACCGCTGCATCAAAAATGAAATCGATGTTTTTAGGTATCTGGATGACAGCCAGGGAGGCAGTATCATTTTCAGTAGTATCTGACGGTATTATATCCAGTATCTCATTCAGATCAAGAGTGTTAGATGACAGGGATAGGTTGCCCCTCAGGGTGTCACCGGAGAAAAGATATGGTATATAATTGCCAAGCCTGCCTGACGCTGTAAAATCGCTCCTCTCTCCCACTGTCATCTTCAGCTGCTTGAGCTCAGCAAACGCAGGATTGAAGTCAAAGTCGGCATTGCTGATCTTCAGGTCGGGCATATCAGTCATTTCAACTGCCATACCGGTAATGATGAGAGTCCCATCGGCCTTGAACTGATCATATTTTTTGTTTTCCAGCATGGACATCTTTCCGGCCAGGGCAAGCGATACGTCGATCAGCCCGTTCATTGAGATGCTGTCGAGAGGCAATGCCTGCTGCAGTTTTGCCAGATCTATCTTTCCCTTTACGTCTGCGGTCACGGCGGGGTCACTCAATGGTGTGGAAAGCTTCATGGTCATGTCAAATGGATTACCGGCAAGTTCAAAGTGGAACTTACTCAGATCAACAGTGGTATTGTCCATATCTTTTCCGCCGGTTTTGACCTCGCCACTGATGTTGATGGCGGTAATTTTCTCAGGCAGGTCAGGGTAGCTGATGACACCGTCACTGACCAGGAGCCTGGCAGCGATATCAGGCATAGTGCTGTCAGCAGAGCTGTAAATACCTTTTACTGTACCTTCAAGGGCAAACGTACCTGATGCTCTGAGTTCCTCAAAACCTTTCATGTAGAACGCAGGTATCAGCGAAAGAAGCGATTTGAATGATGTCTCCGGAGCATTGAATTTAAGGTCGGTGGCGATATCATCACCCGGCATTGCCACGCTGCCCGCCCAGTTCAGAACTATGTCATTAATTGTCAATGCATTATCCTTCAGGATAAATACCATTGAATCAAGATATGCATCGACACCCGCACGGAAATCCATTTTTGCATTTGTCAGGTACCGGATCTTGTCCATTGTGAAATCCACACTGCCGGCAGAGAGATCCATTTCAAGGTCAGTCCGTGAAGTGCTAAGATCACCTGACAGATTAAATCCCAGGTCTTCCATCGAGGCGGTCATATCCGATTCACGGTCATTATAATATAGGCGACCGTCCTTAACACTGAATTTACGTAATTTCACCTGCAGTGGCTCTGTTTGTTGCACCTCTATGGTGTCTGCTACAATGTCATCCGTTGTGTCTTTCATTATATCCCAGTTGGCCCTCCCGTCTTCAAGGACAATTGCATTTATGACAGGTTGGTTGACTGAGATCGACTTGATTTCGTATGCTTTGCCGCCAAATAAGCTTCTGAGATTAAAGACGATATCAGCTGACTTCACTGCAGCAAGGGTATCAAGTTCAAACGCGCCGGTTCCGGTAACGCTCAGGTCGCTGAGAGAGAACGCGGCATCAGGGAATGCCTTGAAAAGGCTCAGTTTATAGTCTGCAAAGGATACCTTTGCATCGAGCATTCCATTGATCTCAGTTTCAATCCTGTTCTTTATTTTGTCTTTGAATGCCACAGGGATAATAACTGCAGCTGCAATGATTATGGCCAGTAGTGAGGCTATTGCGATCCCGAATATTTTTAATCCTCTTTTCATTACATCCGATTTAATTGATTTTAACCCGTAGAGAAGTTCCAGGCAACGTCTCTGCATGAATACCCAAATCCATTATAGAAACCAGACTGTAAAATTAAGCAATAAAAACCGGAAATTATTTTATCTTTGCCCCCGCAAAGGTCCCGTAGCTTAACTGAATAGAGCATCTGACTACGGATCAGAAGGTTGGGGGTTTGAATCCCTTCGGGATCACAAAAAACATCCTGCGTCAGCAGGATTTTTTATTTGAGAGAGCCGCTGAAGGTAGTTTCAGAAAGGCTCACGAAAAATAAAAAATGACCGCCGAAGGCGGATGTTTTTTGTGCAGAGCTCCACCCTGCTGATCACGCCGACACAGGAGGCGTAATCCCTTCACATTATTCAATCCTTCTTTGATGTATTTCCTGCAATCCAGAACAGGATTGTAAAAACGGATACGAAGTAAGGGAAAATGCCATAGAATGTGTCGGATACCGAGTGAGAGTTTCTGTCAACAGCGATGAAAACAGTAACGCAGAAAGTTATTGCAAGTAGTGTGATCACAACTCCAATGACAGATACCGGGACATATACCCACCCAATTTTTTTGAACCAGTCTGTTTTCATTATTTTCTTTTTAAGATGAAACATGCCGGTTGTTCTATTTATCAATTCGTTTAAGAATGTCGTTCATCATTTCAATTTGAACTTTCTGTAACTCCAGGAGCTCTTGCTGCTGATCCATAATAAAATGATCAATTTTTTCATGGAGTGTCCTAATCTCTAATTCTGATTTAAGGTTTATCATATAGTCTTTTTTGGACCTGTCCCGGTCTTTTTCTTCCTGCCGGTTCTGGCTCATCATAATCACAGGCGCCTGTAAGGCTGCCAGAGTTGATAAAATCAGGTTCAGGAGTATAAACGGATAAGGGTCAAATTCTTTGTTTACAAGCCAAAATACATTGACAGAAATCCAAAGAAGAATAAATACTCCAAACGAAATAATAAAAGTCCAGCTGCCGCCAAATGAAGCAACTTTGTCAGCAATTCTTTGACCGACGGTAGATAATTGTTTTTCGTCAACGTCTACTTTATCTGTCAAAGTTTGATTATTATTCACTGAATTCAAAACGGTCTTTTCCAGCTCTGATAACTCCCCGACTTCTTTTACCAGATAATCCGAAATGGCTTTTCCCCGGTATTTGTTCAGCTCGCTCCGGGAGAGATGGCTCTCACGTGAAAATTCAGGATTATCTTTTTGAATTAAGCTTAAAATAGAATGTCTGATTGTTCTGGCTGAAACTTTTTCTGAAATCGGAAATTCCACGTTTGATAAATCACTGCGAAAAGTTTTCATAATCCTGGTTTTTTGTTCTAAAATGGCAGGTTGGTTGCTTTATAGCAATAAAAGTAAACATATTCGTACAAAAAAGACTGTCCGAATAAGTTGTTGCCTGCAATAATTATGCGGGACAGAATGGGTTATAAGATTATGAGCCGGCAGAAGTCAATGATATAAACACGATACGCCGTGCCAATTCCAAAGTCAAGCCCGGCCTTTCTTTATTGAATAACGGACTTTACTTTGTGTTTTAAAGAATTTTCTCTGAGTGCCAAAATTTAGTAATCACCCCCGGAGGTGATTTCCGGGGGTGATTATCGTTTAAGATTGCCGGTAAGCGACTTGAAGTCAATTCAGGTCAATTACCTGGTGCCGGTAAATGTTCCGGTTAAGACACCTGAAGCGAGTGTATAGGTCAGGGTGTTCCCTTCTACTTCGCCTGCCAGGGATTTATCTGCAATAGTAAATGACAAAGTATACACATTGTTTTCAACACTGCTGACTTTTATCCCGGGTATAGTAAGGCTGTGCGAGCCGGCCGTAATATCCATATCAACTCTTGTTTCAGATCTTTTTGTAATCGTTGTGATTCCAGCGACTGTGCCTGTTCCGGTTGTCACAGTTCCGGTATAGGTACCTGCAATTATGTTGGCATAATCAGCCTGGGGATTATCTCCGTTACATGATATCAATGTTGATAGAACAAAGGCCAGTATTAGTAGCAATATCTGAGCTTTCCTCATCTTATAAATGTCTAACAATTACAAAGGTAAGAATTATAAAGAAAACACTTCTTTAAACTCCGTTTCAGGGACCTTGACTCTTCCGATTAATAAGAAATTCAGATGAATATGTATAAAAGGGCACATTTTGTTGTATCTTTGCACCATGCAAAATGAAATAACATCACAAGACCTGTTTCCTGAGGTAAAAGAGGAAAATCTAAAAGCTGTGACCAGACGTAGTGAAGAGTATTCCCTTCTGAGAGATAAACGAGCAAGGGAAGACAATGAAGCAATTGCACGCAGGCTGGAAAGAGAAAAGCAAAAGCCGGAAGGGATAATATAGAACTCTTCATTTCTGAAAACTGCAGTGATACATGAAAATTGAATCCTGCTTCACACGGGTATCATAATAGAAATCCTGCTTTTTGCAGGATTTTTTTATTGTCCGACCCGGATTATAGCGGAATGAAAATTTAATTAATATTGGACACTGAAAGAAGTACTCATCATTATATTCTACCGCACCTATATGAAAGATGTAAAAGACATCGGATTTGACAATGAGAAATATCTCCGGGAGCAGACATCTGCTATTCTTGAAAGAGTACACCGGTTCAACAATAAACTTTACCTCGAATTCGGAGGCAAGCTTTTATTTGATTATCATGCAGCCAGGGTGTTGCCGGGATATGACCCCAATGTTAAGATGCGGCTTCTGCAACTGCTTAAGGACAAGATTGATGTAATTCTATGCATTGATGCAGGTGCAATTGAAAGAAAAAAAGTCAGGGCCGATTTCGGGATCACCTACGATGCTGATGCACTAAAGACCATTGATGATTTCAGGGAATGGGGATTAGAGATCACGGCTGTGGTTATTACCCGTTATCAGAATCAGACCCCTGCGACGGTCTTTAAGAAAAAGCTTGAGCTAAGGGGTGTCAAGGTATATTTACACTACCCTACAAAAGGATACCCTGAAGATGTTGACCTGGTTGTAAGTGACCAGGGATACGGAGCAAACGAATATATTAAGACCACTAATCCAATAGTGATAGTTACAGGGCCGGGACCGGGCAGCGGTAAACTGGCCACCTGTCTGTGCAATCTTTACCATGAATATAAAAAAGGGATCAAGGCAGGATATGCCAAGTTTGAAACATTTCCTATCTGGGATCTGCCTATCGATCACAAAGTCAATATTGCCTACGAAGCTGCCACAGTTGATCTGAGAGATGAAGTGCTGATTGATGAAGATCACCTGAAAGCCTATGATGATCAAGATCGTGAATTATAATCGCGATATAGAAGCCTTTCATTTACTGAAAAGGATCATTGAAAAAATTACAGGCAGTAGCTCTATGTATCAATCCCCTACTGATATGGGCGTGAACCGGGCAAGTTCAGGCATTGTCAATGACAGTGTTATTACGGAAGCATCGCACCAGGAGATAATCCGGAGATATTTCAGGTGTGCTGTGGAATATGCCCTTGGCCTGGCAGATAAAGATGCCCTGGACCTGGCCGGTAAGATCATGGAAAAAGCAGGGGCAAAAATTGAAGACCGGAAAGTTGTGCTTCCTGCCCGGAAAGCTGCAAAAGATGCTGAAAAATGCGGAAAAGGAAATGCCGGGATATTCTCCGGGGCAGCAATTGAATTGCATGACGGGACTATTATAACAGGGAAAAACTCGACCTTGCTGCATGCATCTTCCAGCCTGATCTTAAATGCCGCAAAGCACCTGGCAGGGCTCCCTGACAACCTCTACCTGCTTCCAAAAAACATTATAGATTCGGTTACACATCTGAAAAAAGATATATTGAACGGGAAAATGGTCAGTCTCGATGTGGAAGAAACACTGATCGTCCTGGGCATAAGCGCCTTATCCAATCCTGCGGCAGAAATGGCACTGGAAAACCTGAAGGGTCTGCGTGGCTGCGAAGTGCATACTACTCATATACCCACACCGGGAGATGAAGCAGGATGGAGAAAACTAATGGTGAACCTGACGTGCGATCCTGAATATTCAAGCAAGAGCCTGTTTATCGGCGGTTGATTCAAGTCATCTGTCAGATGCGCCTTTCATATCAATAAGTATGACTCCGCCGGCAGCTCTTGTCCCGTAAATAGATGCATCAGGACCCTTAAGCACTGAGATAGATTTCACTTCACGCGGACTTATATTTTCAATCGATGATACTGGCATCCCGTCGACAACCAGCAGAGGATCATTGCTTGAATTTATAGAGCTCAAACCCCTGATAAGGATCTGTGTGCCGATGACCTGCACTCCGGGGACTTCACCTCTGATCATATCGTAAATGCTTGTATAGGAATCGTATTTATGTCCCCGGCCGTCAATCTGACCCGTAGGGTTTGTGAGGTCCTTCTTCCGGATTTTGCCGTACCCGATATTTACCATCTCTTCTTCCTTGGGGACTTCAATTATTAAACCCTGAATGGCAAAAGAGCCGTAAAGTATTATGTTTATTTTCGGACTTCCATCTGCCGGTGTCTCAGCTGAACCGCTCAAGTCAGAGTAGGCTCCTATCATTCTGGTATCCGGTGTTATCCTGATCTTATAGAAGCCTTTCCTGTTGGTAACAACACCTGTCTGCTGCCTGTCAAGCAGGATCAAAGCACCTGCAACAGGCTGATTGTTCACATCCGTGACATATCCCGATATAATAGCTTTCTTGCTATTTCTCTGACCCTCAATATTTTCTGAGATGATAAGGGATAATATGATAAGTAAAATAATTCCTCTTTGCATATTTCGCAGGTTTATTGCATTTATTTATGATTTTACCCCGATGACTGTTTATCCTGACAAAGTTAAAATAAATTATTCGATGGTATACGATCATCTTTTTGTTACTACTGCCCTTTTCAACAATAGTCTGATAGCTTCCGGACATCATAGTTGTGGATCGAATCTAATTTGCAAATTATCCTGTGAAAAATCTCAATACAGATCTTCGTAAAAGATCAAATTATTGTAGGACAAATGATTGGAATTTAATTTGACCCTCGTAGAGGGTCGAATAATACAAATACCTGTCCGGAACAAGAATTATTGCTTTAATTTGTTCCCCGTATGATCAGGGTATCAGTAATTCTGGGTACATATAATTCCGCAGCGTTCATAAAACGAACTGTGGAATCCGTGCTTTCTCAGGAAGGAAATGGCAGTGATTTTGAAATCGAGCTACTAACAATTGATGACTGCTCAAATGACAATACTGTGGAAATACTCAGGTCAATGGGATTAAAACCCCTTTCAACACAGTCTCCCAGCGGTGGTCCCAACAGGGGCCGGAATATAGGACTGCAGGAGGCCACAGGCGATTATATTGCGCTGATTGACCATGACGACATCTGGCACCCGGATAAGATTAAAACGCAGCTCTCAGTTGCTGACCGTGCTCCTATCATCACCACCGGCTACCGGGTCATTGACGGTTCAAGAAAAACCATCTCACCGACAGGAACAGGCGAACCGGAGATCAGGTTCTTTGATAAAAATGTCACCTTCCTCGACAGGCTGGCACGGAGAAAGAGCGGGCAGCCTGTATATATGAGCACAATCATGATAAGCCGTACGCTCTCTTCCATCCTCTTTGAGGAGGAATACGGCTGCGTGGATTACGACTGGCTGCTTAGACTCTTCGAAGGCAACTCATCCGTCCACTGCAACAAAGCCCTGGCAACAAGATATATAAGCGGAGAGAACCTTTCCCTGCAGTCGGGCTACAGAAAGAAAGAATATGATCTCTCAACACGTACCGCAGAATCGTACCGTGAGAAATATCCGGCAGAAACACGCGAGGCCATTTACCATATCAACGGCACCCGTGCAAGGTATCACTATGTCGTTGGTGAAATGAGGCTGGCACGCAAATATTTCAAAAAATCAGCTCCTGGACTAAAAACCTCTCTTTACTATTTGACAAGCTATGCCGGCAGCAGTGTGGTCAAACGTTTCTTCCGGGTCTTCGGTTAGTTTATGCCGCCACCAGACAGAATACAGATAAACTTTTAATTGTCAACGGATATGAAAACAAACGCAACAATACTCATTATCGCATTTCTGGGCCTGGCATCATTCAGGTCCGACAAGCCGGCCTATACGCTTTACAATGCAGAGGGCAAAAATGTAAAGTATCAGAAAATGATTGAAACGATCAGTTCTGCCGATGTTGTTTTCTTCGGTGAGCTCCATGACAATCCAATTGCCCACTGGCTTGAGTATGAGGTCACGGCAGATCTTCATGAGATCGCCACTGACAGACTTATAATGGGGGCGGAAATGTTTGAGGCCGATAACCAGCTGTTGCTCGACGAATATCTTGCATCTGCCTACGAGGCAGACAAGTTTGAGGCTGAGGTTAAGCTCTGGAAAAACTATAAAACAGACTATAAGCCGCTCATGGAGTTTGCCAGGAAGAATAATCTGCCTTTCATAGCAACAAATATTCCTAGAAGGTATGCATCAATGGTGTCAAGGAAAGGACTGGAAGTGCTTGACAGTCTCTCTGCTCAGGCTAAGGAGTATATAGCTCCGCTGCCTGTCTTTTATGATCCGGAAGTCAAATGCTACAAGGATATGCTGGATATGCACGGGATGGAGGGTATGGGAGGAAAACCCAATGAGAACATGCCAAAGGCACAGGCAATAAAGGATGCGACTATGGCTCACTTCATCCTGAAAAACCTGGAACCCGGTAAACTGTTTATCCATTACAACGGCTCGTATCACTCAGACAATTATCTCGGAATAATCTACTACCTCAGACTTTACAGGCCGGGTATCACGGTAGCCACCATTTCAACGGTGCTTCAGGCTGACATTGATACTTTATCGGCTGAAAACAAAGCTGTTGCTGATTTTATCGTGGTAATTCCCGAGACTATGACGCGGACATACTGATAAGCAAAAAACTGCCCGGCGCAGATACACCGGGCAGATTCATTATTAAACCAGAGTTCAAAATCTTACTGAAGGAGATTATGTACACCATCCAGAATATAGGATGGGCGGTAAGGGAATTTGTCAACCGTCTTCAGGGTTGATATGCCTGTCAGTACAAGCAGAGTATCAATTTCAGACTCTATCCCGGCAATTATATCAGTGTCCATCCTGTCACCAATGATTATAGTTTCTTCATTGGAGCACCCTATCCTCTTCAGGGCAATCCTCATCATCAGGGGGTTGGGCTTTCCCACATAGTACGCATGCCGGCCTGTCGCAAGTTCTATGGGAGCGATAAGGGCTTTTGTTGCAGGTATAATTCCACCCTCAACAGGTCCGGTAACATCCGGGTTGGTGCCGATAAGCTTGGCACCCTTCAGGACAAGGTTGACAGCCTGCTCGAGTTTTTCAAAGCTGTAGCTGCGCGTATCTCCGACAACTACGTAATCAGGGTTATAATTATTCATTGAATAGCCTGCGTTGTACATGGCATTTATAAGTCCTGCCTCTCCTATTATGTATGCCGATCCGCCCGGTTTCTGCATTGCCAGGAAATGCGCGGTGGCAAGCGCGCTTGTATAAAAAGCGTTTTCATCCAGGTCGATTCCCAGCCGCAGCATCTTTTCCTGAAGTTCCTTTGTCGTTCTTTCGCTGGAGTTGGTGAGAAAGAGGAACTTCTTGCCTTCCTTTTTAAGCCATTCCACGAACTCTGGGACACCAGGCAGCAATTTGTTGCCGTGGTATATAACTCCGTCCATATCACTTATAAATGCCTTCTTGTTCCGTATCTTTTCGATTATCTCCCTGTTTTTCATCTCATAAATTTATGGCGCAAAATTAATACTATGTTAAGAATTAACTATAATTCGAAAAGAAAAGTGGCAATTCCTTAATTCTTGCAGTTTGATCAGGAAAATTGTAGTTTTGGAACCTGACAGCCTTTTGATTTGAGGCACGGCATTATTAATCACAATAAAAAATATATAAATGAATACAGATGACATAGTGGCTCCGATGAGCCGCAGGAATTATGTTATTGGACTGGCAGTGATAGCTGTTTTCTTCTTCATTTTCGGTTTTCTCACATGGCTCAACGGCATCCTGATACCGTTTCTCCGCACTGCCTGTGAGCTGACCAACTTCCAGGCCTACTTTGTAACAACGGCATTTTATATTTCGTACTTCGTCATGTCTCTTCCGTCATCAGCGCTACTCAAAAAGACAGGATTCAGGAAGGGGATGTCAATCGGCCTGTGGGTCATGGCAATAGGCGCACTGATATTCATTCCTGCTGCTCTTTCCCGTAATTATGGAATTTTCCTTCTGGGACTCTTTGTTCAGGGCACCGGGATGGCGCTTCTTCAGACTGCGGTAAATCCCTATGTCACTATCATCGGACCGCGTGAGAGCGCTGCAAAGAGGATCAGCATGATGGGGATAGCGAATAAATTTGCCGGCGCCATCGCACCGATTATTATCGGTGCTCATATAATGAAGAATTCAAATATCCTTGATCAGCAGCTTGCCACAATAACTGATGCTGTCGTTCGCGGAGGCCTGCTTGATCAGCTCGCGACCAGGGTGATAAACCCGTACATAATTATGGCCGTCGTGCTGGTGGCCCTGGGCTTTCTGCTGAGCCTCGCCCACCTGCCTGAGGTCGACACTGAGGCTGAGGAACCTGCCGTTGGCGAAACAAATGTCAATAAATCCAGCATATGGCATTTCCCGCATATGATAATCGGTGCTATCGCTCTTTTCTTTTATGTCGGAGTGGAAGTCATAGCCGGTGATACTATTATCCGGTACGGCCAGTCACTGAATATCGACATGTCATCCGCAAAATATTTTACGTCGCTGACAATGCTGGGAATGATAATCGGATATATCATGGGTATAATACTAATACCCAAAGCCCTGAGCCAGGTCAATGCCTTGAGGATTTCAGCCCTGCTGGGCATAGTGTTTACCCTTGGGGCAGTCTTTACTCCTCTTTCCACTCAGATTACGATGCCTTTCAGAGATCTGGTTACATTTGACGCAGTGACCCTTACCATCCCTGTTACCGTGCTGTTTGTGGCTCTGATGGGCCTTGCCAATGCTCTCGTATGGCCTGCGATGTGGCCGCTTGCCCTGAACGGTGTCGGCAAGTTTACAAAGACTGCGTCCGCTCTACTGATAATGTCAGTAGTGGGAGGAGCTCTCATACCCCTGGCCTACGGGAAACTTGCAGATATCTTCACCACACAGTCAGCCTATTGGGTGTGCCTGCCCTGCTATCTCATGCTGCTTTATTACTCACTGCACGGTTACAGGCTTAAAGGAAGATAATCTACCGTCATAATGACACCCGATCTCAGAAAGATTTACAGCTGTTTCAGCGCCGAAGGCTCATTCCTTTCAGGCCAGTCGTTCGGCCCGGGTCATATCCATGACACATACAGGATCGCAACGGCAGAAAAACATTGCGACGATTATATCCTCCAGCGGCTTAATAACGGCATATTCAAAGACATACCCAGGCTGCAGCATAACATGGAAAGGGTCACGGCACACCTGCGTAACAAATTGTCAGCCATACCGGGCAGTGACTTAAAGAGAGAATCCCTGACACTTATCGAAGACCGTGAAACCGGCCAGTCATGGCATATTGATGAGCAGGGAAACTACTGGCGGATGTTCATTTTTATTTCCGATCATCGCTCATATGAAAGGGTTGACTCACATCATAAGGCTTTTGAGGGCGGAAAGGCAGTCGGAAGGTTCCAGGCGCTGCTTTCGGATCTCCCGGGAGACCCTCTCTACGAGACTATACCTGACTTTCATAATATTGTGAAGAGGCTTGAAACATTTCACAGGGTAATATCTGATGACCCGGCCGGGAGGGTTTTATCTGCCGCAACAGAGATAGCTGAGATAACCAGGCGGGAGGAGGATATGAAGGTCATCATAAGGCTTGGCGAAGAGGGAAGAATTCCTCTCCGGATCACCCATAATGACACTAAATTCAACAATATCCTCTTCGACTCCAATGACAGGGCGCTGTGCATTATTGACCTCGACACGGTGATGCCGGGATATGTTCACTATGACTTTGGCGATGCCATCAGGACGGCCTCAAATACTGCCGACGAAGACAGTCCCGATCTTTCCCAGGTGTCAATGGATCTGGGTATTTATGAAGCTTACGCGAAGGGATACCTGACTGAGACAAAAGGAACATTGAACGATACGGAAATAGAGTATCTTGCTTTCGCGCCAAAATTGCTTACATACATCATGGCAACAAGGTTCCTTACCGATTTCCTTGACGGCGACAAATACTACAAAATCAAATACCCTGAACACAACCTGCAGAGGAACAAGGTTCAGATAACCCTGCTCGCGTGCATGGAGGCAAATTACGAAAAGATGCAACAGATAATCAAGAACATCACGAAATGAAAAGAATATTGCTGACATGTTATCTTGTTGCAGCTTTTTACTATTCTTACGGACAACAGTCTGTGTCAGTATCCGACAGTTCGAAATTCCCGGCCTATTACTGGCACAGCAAGGATATGTTCGATCACCTGCCCGACACCAGAAATGAGATTGTCTTTCTCGGAAACAGTATCACTGACGGGGCTGAATGGTTTGAATTACTGCAAAACAAAAAATGCCGTAACCGGGGCATAAGCGGTGACGTAACAGAAGGAATACTGCTCCGCCTCGATGGTGTCACAAAGTTAAAACCCTCATCTATCTTCCTTCTGATAGGCATCAATGATCTTTCACGTAATATATCCGTAGATGAGATTACAGGAAGGTACAGGGAGATTCTTCAGCGGATACAAAATGAAACACCCAAAACAAAGGTCTATGTGCAGAGTGTTATGCCTGTTAACCCGGCCACAGGCGGCAATAAGAGGCTTGAAGGGAAGACTGACCAGATAATTGAACTCAACGGCCGCCTGCATACTCTGGCTAAAGAATTCGGCTTTACCTATATCGACCTCTTCACCCCTCTCGCAGACAACAATAATCTTCTTCCCAGGCGATACAGCATCGATGGACTGCACCTCTCCTATGAGGGATACAGGGTCTGGGCTGATGCAATCAAAGTGTTCATCCGCTAATCATTTTTGGATATTACCTGTAAATTAATGACTTTTGTCATGCCGTTCTGCACGGCATAATGACTTGTTATTTTATCCGATTACGAATGGACATAAACGGGAAGTACTTCAAATCATACCTTGAACGCGAGGATGCCTTTAAAAAACAATACAATGCCGAGCGTATAAAAAAACAGCACTCCAAGGGCAAACTGACTGCACATGAAAGGATAGCACTCTTGTTCGATGCAGGCACCTTTGAAGAGATTGACGCCTATGTCACACCCCTGGACACAGGAGTCGAATTCGGAAAGGTTGAAAAGTCATACGGCGACGGCGTAGTCACCGGTCACGGCAAGATCGACGGACGGCTGGTGTTCGCCTTTGCACAGGATTTCACCATCATGGGGGGGTCGCTCGGTATTGTCCATGCCCGCAAGATTGCAAAGGTCCAGGAGATGGCGCTGAAAATGGGTGCTCCGTTTATCGGTATAAATGATTCCGGAGGCGCAAGAATACAGGAAGGTATCGCAAGCCTCAGCGGCTACGCGGTAATTTTTAACAATATAATACAATCGTCTGGCATTATCCCGCAGATTTCCGTGGTCATGGGCCCGGCAGCCGGCGGAGCTGTTTATTCACCAGCCCTGACCGACTGGGTTTTCATGACCAGTCACACCAGTTATATGTTCGTCACAGGACCGAATGTGGTTAAGGAGGTCCTCAATGAGGAGATCAGCAGTGAAGACCTCGGAGGAGCAGAAGTACATGCCAGGAAAAGCGGCGTAGCCAACATGATCTATGATGACGAGGAGAACACGATCATCGCCGTGAGGAAGCTCCTCTCCTATCTCCCTTCCAACAACCTGGAGAATCCTCCGGTGGTCGCCTTTGAAAATGACACACCTGAGGTGAATGAGAAGCTTCGCGACATTGTGCCTGATGACCCAAATAAAGCATATGATGTCCGAGATGTTATCAATCTCATTGCTGACCGCAACAGCTTCTTTGAGACCTCTGAGCTTTTTGCACCCAACATTGTTACAGGCTTCTGCCGGATGGAGGGCAGAACCATCGGCATTGTAGCCAACCAGCCGAAAGTGCTTGCCGGAGTGCTGGATATAGATTCATCAACAAAGGGTGCGCGGTTTATCAGGTTCTGCGATGCCTTCAACATATCAATACTCACACTTGAGGATGTACCCGGTTTCCTTCCCGGCAAGGATCAGGAACACGCAGGAATCATCAGGCACGGCGCCAAGCTGCTGTTCGCGTACGCTGAAGCGACGGTGCCGCGTATTACTGTCATCCTGCGCAAAGCCTACGGCGGCGCTTATATCGTGATGAACAGCCGCGGCCTGGGCGGAGACTTCAACTATGCATGGCCTTCGGCAGAGATTGCAGTTATGGGCCCCGATGGTGCAGTGGCTATCCTGTACCGGCGTGAACTGGCTGAAGCAAAAGATCCGGCAGCCCTGAAAAAGGAACTGGTAAAGAAGTACCGTGACAAAGTTGCCAATCCGTTCATTGCTGATGAAAAGGGTTATATCGATGAAGTGATTGACCCGGCCATGACACGGATGAAAGTGTTGTCAGCATTCTCGGCTCTGGGCAACAAGAGCGTTAAAGTACCGGCGCGTAAACACGGCAATATGCCATTATAAGTCAAAAGTCTGGCAGTCTGAATGTCAAAAGCAGTTACGGGTCTTAGACCGGTAATACCAGAAAGTGGAAATTAGTCTTTATGTTATGTAAATGAAGAGGATAAAAAGAATATTGATTGCCAACCGCGGGGAGATTGCAGTGCGGATAATGAGAACGGCGCATGCTATGGGAATAAAATGCGTGGCCATACGTACTGCAGCGGAACCGAACGCAATGTATCTTTCTTCAGCTGACCTCATACATGATGAAGTTGATGAGACGGCAGAGATACCCGTCTTTCTGGATATCGATAAGCTTATCTCCATTGCCCGGGAAACAAAGTGCGATGCCCTTCACCCCGGATACGGCTTTCTTGCCGAGAACGCATACTTCGCCGATCAGTGCAGGGATAGCAAGATTATTTTTATAGGCCCGTCACCTGACTCAATCTACAAGATGGGTAACAAGACGGTTGCAAGACAGATAGCCCTGAAGCACCGGATACCAATGGCCATGGGTAGCCCGGGCAGCATCGCCGATGAGGATGAAGCTCTGGAGCATGCGGCAAGGATAGGTTACCCGGTGATCATCAAAGCAGCATCGGGCGGCGGCGGTCGCGGAATGCGCATTGTGAGACAGTCATCGGAGATGGAAAAGATGTTCACTCTGGCAAGCCGCGAAGCAGAAAAAGCATTCAACGATCCGAGCGTATTTATCGAGAAATATATCGAAAACCCAAAACACATTGAATTCCAGATTCTTGGCGACATGCATGGAAACATTATTCACCTCGGTGAAAGGGAGTGTTCCATCCAGAGAAAACACCAGAAACTGCTTGAGGAGGCCCCTTCCCCCGCACTCGATGAAGAACTGCGCGAAAAGATGGGCTCACTGGCGGTCAGGATCGCTAAGGCTGTAGGATACTACTCTGCCGGCACTGTAGAATTCCTGCTTGATTCAGACCGTAACTTCTACTTCATGGAGATGAACACCCGAATTCAGGTGGAACATCCTGTGACAGAGATGATTACAGGTGTTGACCTGATAGAGCAGCAGATACGTGTTGCCAGGGGTGAAGAACTCACCATCCGGCAGAAAGATGTGAGGCTTACCGGCTGGGCTATCGAATGCCGTATTAACGCCGAGGATGTACAGGCAGGGTTTGCCCCTGCCCCGGGCAGGATTGAGAAGTTCAGCTTTCCGGAAGGACCGGGAATCAGGATCGATACAGGCGTCAGCGCGGGGTCTTCGATTGTCGCCGCCTATGACTCGATGGTCGCCAAACTGATAGTCACTGGCAGCGACCGCAGGCATGCAATCACAAATACCAAACTGGCACTCGATAAGGTGTGGATCAAGGGAACAAAGACCACCCTGCCGTTTTTCCGCATGCTGATGCGCAATAACCTGTTCCAGTCAGGCAGTTTCACCACAGCATTCATTGAGAAAGATCTCGAAAGGTATTACTGCAACAGTGAGTATGAAGAGATGATAGCCGCATGGCTCGCAACAAAACTCTTCGTTGAGGAAAATCTGACAGAGAAAAAAAATATTATCAGCTTCGACCAGG
Organism: uncultured Bacteroidales bacterium; assembly: GCA_963828395.1. Lineage (GTDB taxonomy): Bacteria > Bacteroidota > Bacteroidia > Bacteroidales > VadinHA17 > SR-FBR-E99. Next base: position 189,355 of record CAWHED010000001.1, on the reverse strand, counting down.
GAAAGGAGCTGACACCCTGGCTGCTGAGAAAGAGACTTACTCAATTTTAATATTTCACGGATGAAACCTGACAAACCCGAGATAAAAAAGCTCTACGCGCTGTCAAATGACGGTCATAAAATCACCTTCACCCTGCCCTTAAAGAATATCATCAGGGTCAATGGCCGCGACTATAAGATTGAATTGCGTGAGGATGAAAAGTACGGAGTTCACGTACTCTGGAAAAACAGACGCTATCCTGTCGAAATAGTACGGACCAAACAGAACAGGTATGAGATCCTGTTCAATGACATCAGCCACACTTTCACTATCGAGACGCCTATTTCCATGCAGCGTAAGAAGGTGCTTGGCAGCACTCAGTCCGGAAGTGAGAATCATATCGTGCGTGCTCCGATGCCAGGTAAGATAATCGACGTCATTGTCCGTGAAAATACCGAGGTGATCCGCGGAGAGGCTCTGGTGATACTCGAAGCCATGAAAATGCAGAATGAGATCCAGTCACTGGTCAATGGCACCGTAACCAGAATTGGCGTCAAACCCGGTCAGAATGTCATGAAGGATGATATTCTGGCTGAGATAACCGTAAAACAGTAGAGACAGGTCGGAAACCTGTCTCTATGTCATTATTTGCACATACAGCTGTTAAATTATTTGGTTACCGGGGCATTCTTAAGTGTTGCCACCAGAAAATTCCAGAATTTGCCGACAGACTCAATCTCAACCTTTTCATCCGGGCTGTGCGGATAACGTATCGTCGGGCCGAAGCTGATAGAGTCCAGTTTCGGATATGCTCCCATGATTATTCCGCACTCGAGACCGGCATGAATAGCCTTAATCTCAGGTACCTTGCCATACAGTTTCTTGTATGTATCCTGCATGGTGCCGAGTATGGCGCTTTGCATGTCGGGGTTCCATCCGGGATAGCTTCCTGACAGCTTCACATCACAATCAGCCAGCTGAAATCCTGCGGCGATTTTCCACGCTGTAGCCTCTTTGGCTGTATCGACGGAGCTGCGGGTAAGACAATAAGCCTCGAATTTGCCATCCTTAATCCTGACTATGGCCAGGTTATTGGATGTCTCAACCAGTCCCGGCATGCTATAGCTCATTCTCTGCACTCCGTTAGGGCAGACGAACACACATCTGATTATCCGGTACTGATCGCCGGCATTCATGACTTTTGCCGGAGGATCGCAAACGTTGGCGATAACTTTTATATCAGGGTCAACCTCTTTGAATTCGCTTCTGTACATCTTCTCATAGCCCTTCACGAACTTTTCAAACTGTGCTTTTTTGATTGTCGGTACGACTACTGAGGCAAATGATTCGCGCGGTATGGCGTTGCGCAGATCGCCGCCGCTAAACTCTGCGATACGCATCCCGAAGTCATGTTCAGCCTGCTGGAAGAAACGGAACATAAGCTTGTTTGCATTGGCTCTGCCCAGGTGAATGTCGACGCCGGAGTGACCACCATGCAATCCTTTAAGGGTCATAGTGTAAGCTGTGACACCTTTTGGTGTTTTTTCCTGTTTGTAGCTGCGTAAAGCACTGACATCCACGCCGCCGGCACATCCTACGTAAAGTTCACCTTCATCCTCAGAGTCCATGTTTATCATGATCTCACCCCTGAGAATGCCTTTTTTAAGATTCTTGGCGCCTGTCATACCTGTTTCTTCATCGACTGTAAATAGCGCCTCAAGCGGCCCGTGAACAACTTTCGGGTCAGTCAGGGCAGCCATTGCCGCTGCCACTCCAATGCCGTTATCGGCCCCGAGGGTTGTGCCGTTGGCTTTTACCCAGCCCTGCTCAATGCGGGTCTCTATAGGATCTTTAGAAAAGTCAAACTTCTTATCGGAGTTTTTCTGCGGGACCATGTCGAGGTGACCCTGCATGATGATCCCTTTACATTTTTCCATGCCTTTGGTGGCAGGCTTGCGCAGAATGACATTGCCGGTCTTGTCAGTGATAGTCTCAAGACCATGCTCCTTGCCAAACTTCGTCATGTATTCAGTCATCCCCTTCTCTTTCTTTGAAGGGCGGGGTATCTGTGTTATCTCATGGAAATACTTCCATACAAGCTTCGGTTCAAGATTTTTTATGTCACTCATAACTATAATGTTTTTGATTATTCTTTTACAATATTAGGCATCTCAAGGCCATATCCCTTTTTCTTGTTCTCTGCCTTCAGCAGGAAGCCAAAGAGCAGAGCAACGACTCCAAGCGCTGTGAATATCATCATCGGGATCTTGTAATCATAGCTCGGGACAGGCACCCCGTCAAGCATATAGGAACCGGTGATGCAATATTTGTCGAGGACCCATCCGATCAGATAGGGTACACCCATCAGGCCCCAGTTCTGAACCCAGAAGATCAGGGCATAAGCAGTGCCAAGTTGTTTCTCAGGTATTATTTTTGGTACCGACGGCCACATTGCCGATGGCACAAGGGAAAACCCGATACCAAGTATTATGATCAGGAAAAATGCCATCCATGGCTTGTTCAATACCGGGATGGAGAACATGGTATGAACAAAAATCAACAAAAGAGCTCCGATGATCATTATCGTAGCACCCTTTCCTTTTCTGTCATACAGGTTGCCAAAGAAAGGCGTCAGAATGATTGTTCCGAAAGGAAGCACTGAAGGTATCAGTCCAGCTACAGAGGGATCAATCCCAAACTTATTGACCATAAGGTCAGAGGCATATTTCAGGAACGGGAATACAGCCGAATAGAAGAGTACGCATAGGATTGCGATATACCACCATCCCTTGTTTTTAAGGATGAAAAGAATATCTGCCAGCCTGAAACTTTCCTCTTCTGCCCTTGGGTGATCCTTATCAGCGAGAGCAACAGAAGCGTCAAGCTTCTTGTCCATTCCGCAATAAATAAAGAATGCTACTAATCCGATGCACAGCAACACCAGTGCAACAAGAATAGGCATGGAAACATGACCGAGAGCTCTGGCTAAAGGAGCCGACGTGGCCAGGGCAAGGGTAGTTCCAAGACGGGCTGTCGCCATTTCAAGGCCCATTGCCAGCGCCAGTTCTTTACCTTTAAACCATTTTACAATAATTTTGGATACAGTAATACCGGCAATCTCTACACCGACCCCGAACACAGCATAGCCTAACCCTGCCATGAAGACCTGTGGTTTTGCATCCCAGAATAAAAAATGCCATGTTCCTTCTCCAAGAGAATCAGATTGTAAAGCCCAGAACTTAATTGCTGTTCCGATGACCATTAACATCGTGGCCATCTTTCCTGTGAAGCGTACGCCCCTCTTGTCAAGGATGATCCCTCCGATGATGAGCATGAGGAGGAAGACATTGAACCAGCCATACGCGCTCGTAAAGAATCCATATTCTTCGCTGCTCCATGATAATTGCTGTTCAAGCATCGGTTTTAAGGGCGCCATGGCATCGGTCAGGAAATAACCGCACAACATGGTAAAAGCCACAACTGCCAGAGCAGTCCATCTTGCAGCTTTGGAATCAGCGAGTGTCTTTCGTATTTTTTCCATCTTAATTGATTGAAGAATTAATTTAAGGTGTGTAAATGTATAAAAAAATAAATCCAATAACTGCAGCAAAAAACATGACAGCTGAACTTTCTGGCATAATTTTGGTTATGAGTTTGAAATGTTAAATTTGTCAGTCCTAAGCAAAAAACATGAATAATTGTAAATATCTGCATATCATGAAGAAAGCAATTCTTGTATTATTACTGTTTGTTCCGGCTTTGCTTGCTTCCGGTCAGGCTACCTCTGTAAAGTGGTATTCAATAGAGGAAGCTGCTGCCCTGGCAACAACCAGTCCCCGGCCGATTTTTGTTGATGCCTATACTGATTGGTGCGGATGGTGCAAGAGGCTTGACAAGGACACCTTTTCTCACCCTGTGATTGCTGAGATACTAAATACGAAGTTTTACGCCGTAAAATTCAATGCTGAATCAAAAGAGCCTGTCATCTTTCAGGGCAGGACTTTTGTCAATGACGGCAAGATGGGACCTACGCACCAGCTGGCATATGCACTTCTGCAGGGCAATCTTGGCTATCCAACCGTGGTGTTCCTGACAGCTAAAAGTGAGCTGATAACACCCGTATCAGGTTACAAAGCCGCAAAAGACTTTGAACCGATGCTGGAATATTTCGGCAGGCACAAACTGGCAGAAACAAAGTTACGAGGAGTTCCTGAAGACCTTCAAGGGCAAGGTCCAGTAAGTCGAAAATCAAAATTCAAAAGTCGAATATAGCGACGCCCAATCCGGGTGTCGTTTATTTTTTTTGCGGAAATTGGAATCACACCCTATCCGGGCGTAATTTTTGCCGTGACCGGTAATTTGCTATTTTCCTATTATAAAGTTTGATGGCAAAGTAACCGTATTCCCGAACTGGTAGATAAGCTTACGGCCGGAATACAGCGTTTCAGTTCCTGATGAAATCCTTATATCAACCACATCGGGCACCCTGTAATACAGTTTATCGGGAGTTTTTGCCTCCCTGTCTGAAGAAACCGGCCTGGTTATCAGGTTGAGGTTTTTAGTCTTGTTCGATGGTGTCATTTCAATCACCACCGGTGTGCCTTTGCTATCGGCAGCAGGTAAAACACCGTCTGTCTCCGAGAACCTGAAAATTGTTCTCTTCTCCCCTGCCATTGTGAGAACAGGTGTAAACCAAACACGAAAATGTTTTGTTTCTGTCATGCTCTTCCCGGCAAAAAGGGCAGTATATTCGCGGTCAAGCCTGTTGATCTCATCAATTGCAGCGCCGTCCTGTGGAAATATATTGGTCTCTCCCGTCAGTATCATATGTTTACCCTCACGCAGCTCAAGCAGTCTGTCTGCCGCATCAGATGCCTGTTCTTCCATAGTCATTCCTTTTTTCTTCTCAATAAGATAAGGCACACGGATAAACACTGTATCGGCCTTCACGATCCTGTATGCTGTGTCAGTCTTAGTTGAGACATATTCCTGTGCCCCCATGTCCGGGAAAAGCAGCCCTGCACCGCGATGTCCTTCCTGATTGCCTGAGAAACCCGTCTCTGAATATACTTCAGGGTTGATATCAAGCACCAACCCGTTCTTTTTCAGGGCCAGGAGGTCAGTCTGCATCAGCGTAGTCCCCTGTATGATATAAAACTGTGAAGGGTCGAGCTCCTCAACGCAAATCATGCTCACATCAGACAGTGACCACCTTTCATTTTCTTCCGTGATTACATCAACTAATCCAAGCATCTCGCCTGAAAATCCGGCATATGGTCCGGGCACTTCAATTGTTTTCCGGGCAGTGATATCAAACTCAAGGACAGTCAGCGGCAGAGCATACACTATGCTGCCGTCAGTGACCTTTACGTCGCCTCCAAGAGGCAGGATTACGATATCCGGGGACCTTCCCTTTTGCAGGGTAGTACATCCTGCTGAAATGAGTAGCAGAACCAGAAGTGATATGTTATATATTCTCTTCATTGTATCTCATATTTTAAAGATAAAGGCTGAAGTTATTAAACTGTGTTTCGCGAAATGCTCTTCCTATATTCATAAGGACATCTCCTGCGATCACGGATTCTTCAGAATGAACTCTCAGAGCCACATCGCCGGCCACTCCATGAAGATATACTCCGGCAATTGCAGCATGGGCCGGCTCATATCCCTGTGCGAGAAGTGCCGTAATTATTCCTGTCAGAACATCCCCGCAGCCACCTGTAGCCATTCCGGGATTGCCGGTGCTGTTAAAATATATCCTGCCGTCAGGCAGTGCGACGGATGTATATGCTCCCTTGAGCACAATTACGCATTTATATCTGGTGGCGAAATCGATCTGCAGCTTCATGAGCTGATAGTCGCTCCGTTCTTCGGAGGTTAGCCGCCTGAATTCCCCGGGGTGCGGTGTCAGCACGGAGTTTGGGGGGATGAGTGCAAGCATCTCTTTATCCTGGGCAATAATATTTAGTGCGTCAGCGTCGAGAACAAGCGGGACGCTGACAGATTCGAGCAATGCGTGCAATGCCTTCCGCGTATCAGGATCAGTACCGATTCCGGGACCGACGCCCACGGCATCATATTTTGCAAGGTCAGGCACTGATGTAATGTATTCCGTGCCGGTGTCGGGTGATACCATTGCCTCGGGTAATGCTGACTGCACGGGTGTAACGGCGATCACAGGCGTATGCACAGTAACAAGTCCGGCCCCGGAACGCAGTGCGGCACAGGCTGAGAGCGTAGCAGCGCCTGCTTTGCCATATGAGCCGGCCATTATCAGTGCATGGCCGTAAGAACCTTTGTGATCAAATTTCCTTCTCCTGCGCAGCATTGGCTTGACATCCTCTTTCATTATATAATGATAGGCGGAAGGCATCCTGGAGATGGTCTCCTGATGCAACCCGATGTCAATGACCTCCCATTTGCCGACATAATCGTCATTGCCTGCAAACATGAAAGACAGCTTGGGAAACTGGATAGTAAGCGTCAATGAGGCTTTTATTATGGTGCTTCGATTAGCGCTGATGTTATCTTCACAGAAGAGGCCTGATGGGACATCCACGGATATAATATTAGCGCCCGTCAGATTAATTCTGCGGATTATTTCAGCGGCTCCGCCTGACGGAGGTTTCGTGAGCCCGATGCCAAAAATGGCATCGATGATTACCTCGTCCCGGCTTATTGACGGGAACAGATCAGGGTCTGCGAGGGTGAAAGGTGAAATTCCTGCCCTGGTCAGGCGGTCTGCATTCATTCTGAATTCGTTACTGTGGGAAGAGCCGGTTTCCACTATAAATACCCTGACATTATAGTTATCATCATGCAGGAGCCTGGCAATCACCAGGCCATCACCACCGTTATTTCCCGGTCCGGAAAACACATTTACCCTTTTTTCGGGAGGCAGAATATCTTTCAGGCGCTGGGACAGGGCGGTGGCTGCACGCTCCATTAATCCTGCCGGTGTGACCGGCTCGAGTCGTATTGTTGCGGCGTCAATCTCTCTGATCTCGCCGGAGGTAAAGATCTTCATACAATCTTGGTTGATAAGAATGACACAAATTTAAAAATATAGATGATGAAAAAATGTCACAGAGCCTTTTTATTGTAATTATCACCTATTGAAAAAGATTAATATATTTGCCGTTACTGAAACAAAGAAATCGATAAATAAACAGAGTTATGCTTAAAAATCACCCGAAAGGACTAATAGTTGCCTTTTTTGCCAATATGGGAGAAAGGTTTGGATTCTACACCATGATGGCAATACTGGTGCTTTTCCTTCAGGCAAAGTACGGTCTGGCTGCTGAGAAGGCAGGAAACATTTACAGTTGGTTTTATTTCAGCATTTATGCACTGGCCCTCGTCGGAGGCATATTGGCCGATACAACGAAAAAATACAAGACAGTGATCCTGATAGGAATTATTGTTATGTTCTGCGGTTATCTTCTGATGGCCATTCCGGGGATGACACTGACTTTTACTGTTATCGCACTTTTTACAATTGCTTTTGGCAATGGTTTGTTTAAGGGCAACCTCCAGGCTGTTGTCGGCCAGATGTATGATAATCCGCAATATTCGAAATTGCGCGATACAGCGTTCATGATATTTTATATGGGTATCAATGTCGGCGCATTCTTCGCCCCCTATGCTGCAAATGGAATCAGGAACTGGTGGCTGAAGACAAACGGTTTTCTCCATGATGGAAGTCTGCCCTCATTGTGTCATCAGTTTAATAACGGCACTCTTACCGATACCACAACCCTGCAGCAACTGGCGGATAACGTCAGCCTGGCCGGCCCGGTAACCGATCTCGGAGCCTTTTCCAGCAGTTACCTTGAAGTCTTCTCAAAAGGATATAATTATGCTTTCGGTATTGCTGCCTGCGCTATGGTGGTTTCACTGCTTGTTTACGTCATCTTTAACAAATTACTGCCTAATAAAGAAAAAGCAATAAAAGGGACTGCGGCCGCGGCTGAAGGTATTAAATTTGAGTTCAGGCCGCTCATATACGCAGCGATAGCCATGGGTATTTTTGCTGCCGGACTGCAGTTTGTGGTCGGACTTGCTGACGGTCTTGCCTTCGGTCTGTTTGCAGGCTTTATAACATGGATACTTACAAGTGCCAGAAAAGATGAATATGCCAGGGTATCATCATTGATTCTTGTGTTTATAGTTGTCGTTTTCTTCTGGATGTCTTTCCACCAGAATGGTCTGACACTCACTCTTTTTGCAAGGGATTACACTGCGAAGCAGGTAGGTCCGCTTACTAACCTCTTCTTCACATTGCCATCGATGCTCGCGGTAATTATCTCAATTGCCGGTCTCGTAATGCTCCTCAGGGCGAAAATGACGTTAGCCGGACGGCTTGCAGGCGGATTCCTTTTCATTGCAGCCTTTGTAGCATCATACTTCTTTGTTATCAAAGCCGAGCCCCTGAATTCAATAGCTCCGGAGATGTTCCAGTCGTTCAATCCTCTTTTCATCGTATGCGCTTACGTTCCCGGTAATGGGGCTCTTCGCATGGATGAGCAAGAAAAATATTGAGCCGTCGACGCCAAAGAAGATAGGCATCGGAATGATCATCGCGGCCGTCGGTTTCATTGTTGTACTTGTGGCTTCATTCGGACTGCCTTCACCCTCATCACTGGATGGTGCACCTGTTTCTGAGGGAATGAGGGTTACGCCCTACTGGCTGATGAGCAGTTACCTTATCCTTACTGTCGCTGAACTATTCCTCAGCCCGATGGGACTATCATTTGTTTCCAAGGTAGCACCGTCACGCTTCCAGGGCATGATGCAGGCGGGATGGCTTCTTGCCACTGCTATGGGAAATAAGCTTCTCTTCGTGGGAACCAAACTTTGGGACAGTGTTGAGCTCTGGCAGTTATGGGCAGTACTCATAACCTGTTGCATCCTCGCTGCTGCTTTCATATTCTCAATAATGAAAAGGCTTGAAAGTGCAACAAAATAGAACAAAATGAAATGATTTGAAGAGAGCCGCGCTGACGGCTCTCTTTTTTTTTGTTATTGACCGGTCATATCAGCAATAAAAATAATTTAAATTATATTTGCCAATCCTAATATTTGAGTGATGAGCAGCAGCAAAATGTATGAAAAGGTTTTCGCCATCTTCGGAACGTTTATGGTTTTCTTTTATTTTGCGCTGGGTTTCTTCATTATTTTCTCACCCCTCCTTGACAATTTCAGCAATCTCAGTAAAGCCCTCAGAATAGTATTCGGAATTCCGCTTATCATTTACGGCATTTACAGGATGCTGGATTCTTACGAGAAGATAAAAAAGAGTTTTTTCAGCAAAGATGATGACGAAGAATAATTCTTGCTTATTTGATGAGGGTTACAGCCTGTATTGCCGGTCTTACTAATTAGTGGCACATGCTTTGTATCTTACCTTATTGGAGTTAAAATGAAAATTAACGCACCTGCAGAAAACAAGATAAGGAGATAATTATTAATATTGTGTATCATAGTTAGTTGAAAAGCACGGTGGGATGAGTACAATTTCAAAATATAAAAAGACAATAACTTCAGGATTTCTCCTGATTATTGCCGTTATAGCCCTGGAGACATGCAAGAACCAGGGTCCAGCTGCTCTGAAGGAAACTCCGACATCAGGGGATATTAAAATCGAAGCGGATGAATCATTTCAGCCCATCATTGATGCTGAGGTGGCAACCTTTACAACTCTTTACAAATACGCTCACATCAGGACTGTTTATAAACCAGAGAATGAACTGGTAGCTGATTTTCTTAATGACTCCGTAAAGATTATAGTCTCCTCATGGGCTCCTTCGGATGAACAGAGAAAGGTTCTGCTCGATATACAGACTGTTGTCCGCACCAGCGTGGTAGCTTATGACGCCCTGGCCCTGGTTCTGAACAAAAGTAACCGTGATTCTCTTCTGACATATGATAACGTAAAAGATATCATGACAGGCAAGATCACCGACTGGAATCAGATTAACTCCGGCTCAAAACTTGGTGCAATAAACGTAATCTTTGACAATACAAACTCAGGCAATTTCAGATATTTCAGAGAAAAATTTGAGCTGCCTCAACAGCTGGGACCAAACTTTTTTGCCGTGAAGAATAACCCGGAAGTGATCGATTATGTCTCAAAGAGCCCCGGATCAATGGGTATCGTCAGCGTCAACTGGATCAGTGACAAGGATGATTCTCTCAGCTTCAGTTTACTGAGCAGGATTAAAATTGCTGCCGTTTCACTTCCCTATCTTGATCAGTCAACATTCTATTTGCCAGTACAGGGATCAATCTATGATAAGACTTATCCGTTTGTAAGAGAGGTAAATATGAATTCAAGAGAATCATTTACAGGACTTGGCTCGGGATTTGTAAGCTTTGTATCAGGAGAGAAAGGACAAAGAATAATACTAAAGTCGGGACTTGTACCCGCAACTATGCCGATAAGGATCATACAGGTAAAAAATGAGTAACTAAAATTGATAGCGATGATTATGAGAAGATTTAAACTGGCGTTGCTGCCTGCAGCATTAATCTGCGCGATTTGTGGTACGGGGCTAAAGGCTCAGACACTCCAGGAAGCCATTACATTGACCAAGAATGAACAGTATGATAAAGCTGAGGCAATGTTCCAGCAACTGATCAAGAGTGAGCCCGGAAACACCAAGATCTATTTTCACTATGGGGAGAATACCCTGCAGAACTATTTTTCAGACACCATTTCGAACTCACTCACGGTGGCAACCAAGGAGGCTGCGGACATCTTCGACAAAGGTGTGAAAGCCAATGTAAATGACCCTCTGAATTATGTGGGGCTTGCCAAGGTTTCGTTCTACCAGGGCGATAACACGAAGGCTGAGGAACTCAGGGTGAAGGCCAAAGGACTGCTTCCTCCGTATAAAAAGGTAACAAAGATTGCCAATCCCAAAGACTACGCATATACACTGGCCAAGATAGCCGAATCATATATTCGTTTTGAGCAGGTTGATACAAGCAAGGCATTACCCTTCATCAGGCAAGCACTGAAGATCGATCCAAGGAACAGTGAGGTTTATATCATCGCAGGTGATATTTACATACTTGTTAACGACGGTTCAAAGGCAATAAAGAATTACAACCTCGCACAGGACTGGGATCTGAAATCTCCTACTGCCAACATGAAAATCGGGAGCATCTATGTCAAGGGCCGTAATCTTATGGCCGCCATTCCATTCTATGAGCAGGCAATTGCTCTTGACCAGAACTATGCACCGGCTTACCGCGAGCTGGGTCAGCTCTACTCAATGGCAGGAAAGTTCAAAGAATCAAAAAAATACTTTGAGAAATATCTTGAGCTTACCCAGGGAAATATTCCTGCCAAGATCAGGTATGTAAACGCTTTGTTCTATGCCAAAGAGTATGAAGAAGTAATCAAGAATGTTGAAGAGATATTTGCGATAGACAACTCAAGAGTATACATGAACCGTATTGCCGGATACTCAGCCTATGAGGAAGGGAATTACGAACAGGCACAGAAATATATGGATAAACTCTTTGCATCTCTTGATGCAGAGCGTATTATTAAGAAAGACTATATCTACTATGCCAGGATCAATGCCAGGAAAAACCAGAACTATCTTAAACTGGTGATTGATGTTGACAACGATGAGAGTGACCTTGCAAAGATGCAGTCGAAATATAATACACTCAAGGCAGGGCCTGAGAAGACAAAGATTTTAGCTGATATTGACGCTCTGAAGGCTAAAGTGAAAGATTCGAAAGCTAAGGTTGCAAAGGCGGAAGCTGAGCTTGACAAGGCTGTTGAAGCATATGAGAAGGCTGCCTACTTTGGAGATGAAGATCTCAGCATGATATATGAAAAAGGTACCGTTCAGTATGCTGCTCACAGGTATAAGGATGCAGCAGCGACCTGGTCGCGCCTTCTTGAAAAAGGCAGGGACAGCGAAAGTGATTTCATCCAGGTTGGAAGAGCCTATTACCAGGCTAAGGATTTTGACAAGGCCGATGCAATCTTCAATACGATGGTTACCAAATACCCGAATAATCTTCAGGGTTATCTCTGGATAGCCAACACGGCGTCTGCGAAGGATCCTGATTCAGAGCTGGGTCTTGCAAGACCCAAGTTTGTGACTCTGCTTAAGAAAGCATCCGTTGACTCTGTAAAGAACGTTAATGAAATCTTTGATGCAATCAGGTTCCTCGGATATGATGCTCTTCAGAACAAAAAATATGATGAGGCGAAGTCATACTACAACAGAATGATGAATCTCGCTCCTAATAATAATGATTTTAAGATCAAGGCACACAGTTCCCTTAGCACCATGTTCATCACAATGGGTGATTATCCAAAGGCTGTGGAGGAAAACAACAGGATACTTGCGATTGACCCCTCCAATGAGAATGCAAAATCAACAATATCGTACATCCAGGCTGCTCAGAAGAATGCTGTTCCAAAGGCTCATCCAAATGAGATCACTGGTGTCATAAGCGATGCATCAGGTACACCTATCCCGGGCGCATCGGTAAGGGTTAAAGACACCGCTGCTGAAGCATGGACAAATGTCAAAGGCGAGTACAAGTTCGTTATGCCGGAAGCTTCAGAGATACTGGTTATAAGCGCCAAGGGTTTCAAGAGCATAGAGGTTACTGTAACAAAGAGAAGAGTATATAATGCATCTCTGGAAAAATAAATATGGAGTAACAATTTGCCTTTATTTATATCTAATTAATGAGACTATTGTAAAAGAACGAGAGAATAATTATTTTTGTAACCTGTTCACTAAACCAACTAAAGAATACTAAAATGAGTAAAAATTCCAAATCGTCCAGCGGACTGTTGCAGTCGATTTTTGCACCTCTTGTAATTATTATTGCATTCATTGTTGCTTACTTTATCTTTGCCAAAATCTTTGGTGCTCCCGAAAATTTTGAAGGTGGCAATAATAAAGGCCATCCACTTCAGGGTAACATTCTTGGTTTGTTATACAGGGGTGGTATTATTGTCCCCGTGCTTCTGACTGTCATTATCACACTGATAGTGTTTGTATGCGAAAGAGCCATTACTCTTTCGAGAGTAAAAGGAAAGTCCAAACTCAACGTATTTGTTACCAATCTTCAACAGATGCTTGCAGAAGACAGGATTGAAGACGCTATTGCTGCATGTGACAAACAGAAGGGTTCACTGGCCAATGTTATGAAGGCAGGACTGTCACGCTACCGCGCCCTGGAAAATGACAAGGAGCTTGAAAAAGACCAGAAGATCACCTCAATGAAACAGGCAATTGAAGAGGCAACAGCACTTGAGCTTCCCGTCCTCTCAAGAAATATGGTTTTTCTTTCGACCATCGCGTCCATCTCGGTGCTTATCGGTCTTATTGGAACGGTTCTCGGAATGATCCGTGCATTCGCTGCCCTGGCACAGTCAGGCGCTCCTGATGCTCTTGCCCTTTCAACAGGTATATCAGAGGCCCTCGTCAATACTGCTTTTGGTATTACAGGATCAACCCTCGCAATTATTTTCTTTAATATGTTCTCAACACAGATTGACAATTATATCTTCAAAATCGATGAAGCAGGCTTCAGCCTGACCCAGACTTTTGCAGCATCAGTGAGGAAATAATTCGCCAAATTTATTCTTTTGGTTAAAAAAGAAAGGATTTAAAAGATGCCAAAGATTAAACTAGCGACCAAATCACCCCGCATCGACATGACGCCGATGGTTGACCTGTTTACGCTGCTGCTTACGTTCTTCATTCTTACTGCAACGTTCAGGCCCCAGGAAGCTGTTCCTGTTGATACACCTTTTTCTGTATCGGAAAAACCGATGATGGATGCCAACGTTATGACAGTTATCATCTCTAAAGACAACCGGGTATTTTTTAATGTTGACAACGGACCTGATACCATTCTTAAATTCAGGCCTAAAATCCTTACCGAAATGGGTAAGAGATACAACATTGAATTTACTCCTGATGAACTGCGTAAATTCGAGAAGAATGGCACATCCTTCGGAGTATCCATTCAGGATATGAAAGCTTTCCTTGCTGCCAAAAACTCAGATGAGAGAATTGCCCTGGAAAAAGGTATCCCCATCGATTCCGCAGACAATCAGCTTGCATTATGGATACTCTTCGCACGCCAGGTGAACCCTGCGGTGCAGACGTTAATCAAAGGTGATGCTGACTCTGATTTTCCTGTAATAAGGGAAGTGCTTGATATTCTGCAGGATAAGAACGTGAACAGGTTTAACCTGATCACAAATCTTAGAGGAGCGGGAGAAATTATTGTAACTGAGGAAACAACCGAGTAAGATGGCAGAGATAATTCAAGAAGAAAAAGGCAAAGGCGGGAAGAAGAAACCAAAAAAAGGTGACGCCCATGTAGATATGACCCCTATGGTGGACCTTATGAGCTTGCTCATCACTTTCTTCATGCTCACAGCAGCTTTCAGCAAACCGAAGGTAATGGAAATAGTCCTCCCGGAGAAGATCAAGAAGGATGAGATTGTTGAACCTCCGAAGATTGCCGAGAGCCGTACTCTTAATATTATCCTTGGTCCGCAAGACAAGGTCTACTGGTACCCCGGAAAAGCCGACCCGGCTGTCACCGTACTCCAGGAAACCGACTTCAGCCCCACTGGTATTCGCCAGATATTGCTCGACAGAAACAGAGCCCTCTTCCGTAAGATTGATGATTTCGAACAGAAAGTCATAAGGGGAGAAATCGATATTAAGCAGGACTCTCTGGCCAATGCAATCAAACAGCTCAAGAAGGATGATGATACAGGACCTATCGTTCTTATTAAAGCTTACAAGACATCAAAGTATAAGAACTTTGTTGATATAATTGACGAGATGTCAATTGTAGGCATTGCCCGTTACACATTTACTGACATCAGCTGGATTGAGGAAAACCTGGTCAATGCCGCCCTCGGGATTGCACCGGCCGTTCAAACTCCGGCAAAATAGAAGGGAACTGATATGGCAAAAGAAAAGAAACATTACCCCAGCCTGGATGACATAGTCTTCGAAGGCAGGAACAAGGATTACGGTGCCTATGACCTTCGCAGGAAGTATTCAAGGACGATGACCATTTCAATGATCGTTGGCCTGGTTATTGTTCTGGCAGCTGTGATCATACCTTACATCAAGGCCAGGAATATAGCGCAGATAAAGATGAGGGATGCAAATGAGGTCATTGCTGAAATGGCTAACGACATCCAGCAGGAAGAAGCCGCACCGCCTCCCCCACCTCCGCCTCCGCCACCGACAGAACAGCAGACTGTTGTTAAGTATGTGGCTCCGGTAGTTGTTGACTCTGTCAAACCTGAAGATGAGTCAAAATTCATGACCGCCGACGACGTTGCTGAGACTGTTGTTGATGAAGAGGTAGTTGAAGTTGTTGAACTTGCCCAGGAGGAGGTTGAATATGAAGCTCCGGCAGAAGTGTTTGTTGTGGTTGAAGAGATGCCTTCATTCCCCGGAGGGGATACGGAACTCTTCAAGTTCATTTACGACAACATCAAATACCCTGAGCTTGCCAAGGAAAACAATATCCAGGGCAAGGTCATACTCCGCTTCTGCGTGACTTACAAAGGCACGGTTGACCAGGTTTCGGTGGTCAGAGGCGTTGACCCGGCTCTCGATGATGAGGCTGTAAGAGTTATCAAGCTCCTGCCGCTGTGGAAGCCCGGCAAGCAGGGCGGTAAACCCGTGAACGTCTGGTACAGCGTTCCGATAAGTTTCCAGCTTAAGTAAACAAAACTCTGATAATTAAAAAAGGTGTCTCAAACAGGACACCTTTTTTTTATACAATCACCTGATGTCACAGTCCGAGCAAAGAATTTATATACCGCTCTGCCAGAGAAGCGCTGTCACTGCCAATACCGCTGATAATTACCATCCGCTCACGATACTGAGCCATGTAAAGCAATCCGTTAAAGCCGTCTTCAAAAACATATTTAAAGACATCCTCACTACCGGTGTAGGCATCACCAGCGAGTTTGCCTGCCATCGCTGACGCTTCACCGGCGCTCTTACAGTTAAAAAAATACACGTCAAAACGGTCATTGTCCATTTCATATGAAACCCTGTAAGCACCACGGAGAAATTCATGCCCCAGCACACTCTCCAGAATATAGGTTTCCTGATTCTTAAGAAGCCCTCCGGAAGGAAAAAGTTTCAGCATGGCCGGGAAATCATTTTTCCCTTCAATGCGGTCGGCAATAAGTCCTGCCAGTTCCTTCATGGACTCATTCACTTTTTTTGATTCGGATTGGGTTATTATTTTTACATAGTAGCGATCCTTATAGAAAAAAACAACTCCGTCTTCATTGTAACCCTGTACGCCGACCTGTATGAAATCATATCCTGGCGATCGTTCCAGTGAATACATCCCGAATGCCATCGCATCATCTCCAAACCTGTATATCTCAGCTTTGATGGCTCTCTTCCCTTTCCTGTATTCGGAGATATTAAGATCAAGAAAACCGAGAGCCAGGTATGCATCAGCAGCTCCGTCAATGTAATTCCATAGATTATCCGGAGTATAAACAGGTTCTTCATTAACTGTCTTATATCCCTTCAGAAGGGGAAATAGTCCCTGCTGCCCGTAAAGGCCTGAAAAGTATAAAGCGGTTATGAAAATGGTTATTATCGACCTGCGGATCATTTTACTACCTGTATATTATGAGATTAAGTCGTAGGGAACGTTTTTCAGCCTGGCAATATCGGAGATCCTGTTCTTTAAATTAAATCCCTTTACGCATTCTGCCGAACAAACCTCGCATCCGGTGCAAGGGTCATCTTCCACAGCAGACTGTGCCACGAGTTCAGATGCCATTGGCAGGTTACCATAACCATAAGCGTACATATATGCACGCATTAATTCCGGGACAGGAAGGCCATTGCGGCACCCGGGAATACAATTACTGCATGCGTTACAATAGAGGCCCTGGTTCGCTTCAGCAGCAAGGAGCTCTTCCTTTTCTGATGATGAAAGGGTAATATCAGTCATTACCTCCAGGTCAGATGTCAGATGTTCAAAACCGGTTATTCCGGGAATGGTCGTATGTATATTGGGATTGGAGAGGGCCCATTTCAGCGCTGCCTTCGTATTGACAGGCTTCGTCCTTTCCTTGTCAAGAAACCCTCCGGCCATTGTTTTCATGGCAACAACGCCGATGCCTGCATCAGCGGCTGCCTGAAGTGCACTGTTCATTTCGTCGAGGTATGTCTGTTTGAAGTTATAAGCTGTCAGCGCAACATCCCATATGCCGTCTTCTGCCATCGCCTTCATGATGACTGGTTCATTCTTATGAGTGGAGACCCCAATGAACCTTACTCTCCCCTTCTTTTTAAGATCAAGCATCGCGCCTACAATCTCCTTATGTCTTAACACTTCAAGGTTGTCAATGCCATGCATATAAAGAATATCCACATAACTCATCTTAAGCCTCGTCAGGCTGATCTCGAACTTCGAAAGAAAGTCTGCAGCAGTGGTCTCACCTGAAGGTTTCCCGGTCTGACGATCCACACCTTCCGGGCCAATTTTTGTAGCAATAATAAATGAATTTCGCGGCACGTTGGTAAAGAAATTCCCAAGCATCTCTTCGTTTCGGCCGTTCTGATAACCATGAGCAGTATCAAACATTTTAATTCCACCTTCATATGCTGCTTTTACAAGACCACTGTTATCAGACCTCATGACCCCGAAGCTGACAACCGGAATTTTTAATCCTGTTTTACCCAGTGTCCTGTAGATAATTTCATTAGATCCGGATGGTGTGGCAGCCAGGGCTGTTCTGTCAAGAACTGTAAAGCCTGCAGCTCCTGCAAGGCCTGATCTGAGAAAGGTTCTTCGTTTCATTTGTCTGAGAATTAATGGTTCGTTTAAGATCCCTGGTCCTTATTTCGGTTTTGATTTTGTCAATAAGAGACTGCAGAAGCTCTATAATGAATGGGCGTTAATAAATATCGGGGTTACAAGTCTTTATAGTTCAAATTACCAGGCCAATATACAAAAATTTTGTATTATTTTAGTGGTGTTGTCCGGGAGCATCAAAAATCGCATTCAGTATGAGCCGTTACATTCACAACCTGATTTTAAAAGGGGAAGGGATGAATCTTGACTTCAAGTACTGTATTTCAGATCCGCACAAGATAGCACGTACTCTATCTGCCTTTTCGAACAGTGAGGGTGGCAAGCTGCTTATCGGGGTAAGGGATAACGGTTCACTTGCAGGGGTGAGGTCTGATGAAGAGTACTATATGATTGATTCTGCAGCCACATTGTACTGCGACCCTGAGGTTAAGATCATGACCGCTAACCATACTGTAAACGGTAAAAACATTCTTGAGGTTGATGTTCCAAGAGGTGCAAAGGTACCGGTAAAAGCTAAGGATGAGGAAGGAATTTGGAAAGCATATTTCAGACAGGGCGATCAGAATTTCATGGCTGACAGGGTTATTCTGCAGGTGTGGAGGAGAAAAGGCAGCAGACGCGGTCTTCTGTTAAGGTTCGATAAAAAAGAAAACCTGCTCCTGAATTATCTCCGTGGCGGAGACCGGATAACTGTCGCCGAATTCCGCAAAATGGCAGGAATAAACAGTAAGACAGCAGAAAAGATATTGAGCGATTTTATTCTCTGCGGAATTATTGTCTGTGCAGCGAGTGAGAGAGGGCTCTTTTACCGCCTGAGTGAAGAATTCGGGGCTGCAAAATAAAATCTCATCCGGCTTTTATCCCGATGACAAGGATATCATCCACCTGGGGTGACGATCCTTTCCAGCTCATCAACCGCTCCTCGAGTATCTCCTTCTGTTTGCTCATCGGGAAACTCTGTATGTCAAGGATCAGCTTCTTGAAATTCCTTTTCATGAACTTCTTACCTGTGTTTCCGTTGAACTGATCTATATATCCGTCTGTGAAAAGGTAATAGGATATATCCTTCTCAAGCTTCCATTCGGTAGCAGGCAAATTCCTTATCCATCTTTGCGGAGATGCCGACAGGCATCATGTTTGCGTCAATGGTCTCGAGAAGGTACTTGCCGTTTGATAAAGCACCATCCTCCATCTCCATCTCACCGCTTGCCCACTTTATGATCTCGTCATCGGTCATCACTCTTACCTTAAAGCAGGGTATATATGCCCCGGAGAACTCCGCTGTTCTGTTTTTATAATCAATAACCATCAGTGCCAGGTTCATGGAGTCTTTCTGTTCATCCGTCTCTCCTGTCTGTCTCAGTGAAGAGACGACCTGTTTGCGAAGTTCATTCAGTATCAGGCCGGCCTTGGTAAAAGCCATCCTGTTAACAATTTCATCAAGTAATGAGATTCCAAGAAGACTCATAAATGCCCCGGGTACACCATGACCCGTACAATCAGCTACCACTACAAACAATCTGTCACCCCTGCGGGATATCCAGTAGAAGTCGCCGCTCACAATATCGCGTGGTTTGAAGAGAATGAAATAGTTTGAGGTCTCATCGGCCATCAGCTTCTCTGACGGAAGCAGAGCCCGCTGGATCCGGCTTGCATAGCGTACACTTGCATCAAGCTCCTTGTTCTGCCTGCTCAATACTGAGTTATTCTCCTCCACCAGGCTCTCAAGATGTGAATTCTCGCTGGTCAACCGCCTGGTAAAGAATTTTAATAATGTGTAGATCATCAGAATACCAAGCAGCAAATAAACAAACAGTGCAGGCAGGGTTGCATAAAGCGGCTTCTTCACAGAAAACCTGTAACTGGTCTCTTCGCTGTCAAGGCCTGTAAGTGTTTTGGCTATCAGTCTGAATTTGTATTGTCCTGAAGGAAGGTTGGTGAAGTCCTTGAAATTGCGCTTTTCCCACTTTGACCAGTCACGGTCATATCCTTCGAGCATATACCTGTATTCCGTTTTTTTCTCACCGACATAGGAGGTCGTTGTCCAGCTAAAGGAGATATCGCTGGCGGAACGTTTCAGAGCGGGTCCTTTCCCCTCTGGTTGTACCCCTGATGGGATCCTTATGCCAGCAGAAGACGAAGTGTAAAACAATCCATTCAGAAGGACTTTGTCAGCACCTGCTGTGATATCGGTAAAGATGGTGTTGAATGAGCCATAGCCATATCCAAGCTTCGATTTATCGATTACAAATATGCTGCGGCCTCTTGCCAGCCATATATTATTGTTTATATAGTCAATGGAAGCTGTGGAAATGTCAGGAAGGAAATCAAATTGCTTCCTGAAAATAACATGCCCCTGTCGTGTTGGTGTGACCAGCGCAAAGAAGTGGTGAGAGTCATAGCCGGATATACAGATATCACCCTCCGGAGTTTTGAATACTTTATCTATAATTACATTACTGAATGTATCACCTATTAATTCATTGTCCTTCACGAACCGGTCTGTGACGGGATTATAGCTATATATACCTCTTCCTGTGCTGACATACAGTTTTTTATCGATAGTGACCACATGGTTGAGCGTATCGCAGTCCAGGCCTTTAGACCGGTCATAAACGATACAGGTCGTATCTGAAGGAGCGCAGAGCAGCCGGTACAAAGAGGATGGTCCGCTTGTTAGAACCCACCAATCGTTTTCAGTTGACTGTTCTATTTTAACAATACTCCCGCAGATCATATTTCTTTCGCTCATATTGACTATATCCCACTCTTTTGATGAATTTCTGAGAGTCAGGATGATGCCTTCCGTCGAGCCCGCAAGCATAGTGGACGGGTCATTCATGGCAGTCTTTAAAGCTGTCATATCCACTCTGTCAAGAAAGTTACTGACAGTCCCGTTTGAATCCAGCTGATAAAGACCGTTTACTGTAGCTGCTACAAGCACCTGTTCGTCCTGCACCGAGGCTTTCTCGAGATCAAAGACCTGTAAGTCAAGGTCCTCCACCTTGGAGAACTTCACCCTGCCTGAGTCATTTACAAGGTACCTGTAAAGACCATTGTTATCCGAAACAAACGCAGAACCGTTATATTCCCTCATGTCTGCGATGGTTGTTCTTATTCCGGTACCCATGCCGAATTCTGATACTGGCAGTGACACATAGGCTCTGTTTATATATCCCATGGTACAGAACCACAGCTGCGAGTTGGAGGCATAATCACAGTACATGGCTGTGACCGTGGATTCCTGTAGTCCGGTTGTTTCAGTTGATATCTGTTGCAACAGGGTGCCATCGTGACTGAAAATGTAGATCCCCTCCCCTCCTGTCATTCCGACTGCAAACCTGTTATCCGAAATATTTACAGCACCGGAAATGGAATTGGTCCTGAGCTTGTTATTGATAACTGCAGGAAGCAGGTCGCTCTTCAGCTCACCTGTCCTCATATTGAACAGATATATTCCGTTTTTAATTGTGGCAATGATTATGCTTTCCCTGTCATAAGGAAGAAGTGCAACAACGCGCCTCATTCTTGCCTTGTTGCCACCAGGTATCTGTATCAGTTTTCCTCCGGTATATTCATACAGTCCTTCCCTGTCATCGGCGATTATGACCCTGCCCTCCATGACAAGGATCGAACCTGCATCTTGCAGGTTAAATTCATTGCTCATGTCAATGAAGGTGAGTGAATCTTTGTCAAGGTCATAGAGAAACAGTTTCTTCCTGTCTGTAAAGTAGACTGTGCTGCTGTCAGTGCCGATTGAAGATATCATCTTAATCTCCTTTCTGACCCCCGGATCTGTTATGCGGTCAGCAAGCGATCGGAAGAGAGGTACACCTCTGTCATCAGGCTGGATAAAGCCAAAGTCAGTCTCGCCTCCGGCATAAACGATACCTCTGTAGTCCGCTGCAAGGGCATTTACACGCTGTTCACTTCCCATTTGGATGAGGCCCCATCCAAGACCGTCATATGTAACAATGCCCTTTGCCTGGTTTCCGAAGTACATCACACCACGATTATCCATCGTGATACACCAGTTCTGGAGATCGCCGGGGATCTCCATGGCATCAAACCAGGTGACGACAGGCGCACCGGTACTGTTGACCTGCGACCTGACGACCATTGGAAAGAAAAGAAGAAATACAGAAAGAAGCAGTCCGGTCCTCATTCCCATTCAGATTACCTCTGTTTAAAGTGATAAATATACGAATTCATTTGATAAAAGAGGTTGTTGGTCAATTTGGCATTCTATTTGAGACATTTTTAATTATCTTGGCGTTTGGTAATGAGGGTTATGAGGGTAAATCACAAAGCGGTAGTCCTGCTGGCTGCAGGGTTTATGGTTTTGTGCCAGTTACAGGCGCAGGTTCCAGCTTCTGACAGGCCTGATAAGCAGGACGGATCATTTGCCGGCATGTCACGCCATCCGGATGCCATTTCATACCGTGGCCGTACACCACAGCTCAGAAAGATCGATGACCCATCAGGCGAATATTGCAGGATCGTCCTTCCGGGACATCATTACACTTCAGAGACAGGAAAGCCAGAATTGCCCGTTTACAGCCGCATAATAGAGGTGCCTCAGGGAATGAATGTAAAAGTTTCTCTCTCAGGTATCATTTCCAGTAAGATCAGGTTTGCTGATCACGGTCTTGGTGACGCTCAGATTTACCCATCACAGCCGGGCAGAACAAAAAACGAGGTTCAGGATCAAAAAGTGGTTGTCAAGGACAGAAAAATATATGAGTCGAAAGGAACCATCAGCCATGACACGGTAGTCATTAGTGCCATCGGCACCTTCCGGGGTCATGAGATGGTTAATATAGCCATATATCCGGCATTCTATGACCCCTCCGGCGCTTATGTCGATCTCATTACATCGATGAATGTAAGCATCAGTTACGTTCATTCAGAGACAAAGGGTATCTCCCAGGGTACAGACACTGATGACAAAAGCGGTTTTGCATCTGATTCATATATCACCGGATATACTGACCAGCCGATAAATATGATTGTTGTTGCGGATTCAATCTTTATCAGGCATCTGCAGCCGTTGATAAGGTGGAAACTGCTAAAGGGTATTAAGACAACTGTAATATACAAAAGACCCGGGCCGGCCGATACAGTATACTCAGATCTTAAGACCAGGATTTCAGCCTCGTACTCAAGTATGCTGGCTAAGGGCAATCCTCCGCAGTACCTGCTTATTGTAGGTGATCCGGCGCTTATACCGACAGCGCGTGGTACGTCAAACGTTTCAGATCTTTATTACGGGGAATTTGACGGTGAAGGTGACTATATCCCCGAGCTCTTCATCGGGAGACTGCCCGTTTCTGACACTACCCAGCTGAAGGCAGTTGTTAAAAAGATTATTGACTATGAAACCTTAAACTATGCCCCGGGAAATAATTTCTGGGCAGGAGCTTTGGTCACGGCAGGAAACGCTCCGGGATTTGAGAACTACATGAACGGACAGGTTGGCTATATATATAATAATTACCTGAGTAAGGACGCCTCCCTGAATGCTTTCAGGTGGAAATATCCTGAATCTGGTGTAAAGGATGACTCTCTTAAGTTGCTGTTCAACCATGGGCTGAGTATCCTGAACTATACCGGGCACGGGGAAGCATCAGGCTTCAGTGATCCGGTGTTCAAGGTTCCGAACGTCAGTGATCTGACCAACAAGAATGAATACCCTCTGATAATTGCGAATGCATGCCGTACGGCACAGATAAATGTTGCCTCATGTTTCGGTACTGCCATGGTAAATGCCTCAGAAAAGGGTGCTGTGGGATACATCGGTTGTACAAATGATTCATACTGGGTGGAAGATTTTTTCTGGGCTGTCGGACCTGGTAATCCGGGAATCGATGTCACCTACGAAAATACCGGTGCCGGTGCTTTTGACAGACTGTTTCATACGCACGGTGAACTTCCCGGAGAGTGGTATTTTACAATGGGGCAGATCAACTTTGCCGGTAACATGTCGGTCTCTGCCAGCACCAGCCAGAGGAAGAAGTATTACTGGGAGACATATATGCTCCTTGGTGACCCGTCGATGACTCCTCTTATTGGCAAACCGGACACCTTTAAAATTGAAATGCCTGACACCCTTCCGCAGTTCCTTACTGCACTCAACTTCTTTACCACCCCCTTTGCATATGCAGCTCTGTCTGATTTTGACACCTTGTGGGATGCAAAATTTGTAAGTCCATCAGGGGCCATGTCCCTTAAAATCCCTGCAGGAGTGAAAGATTCATGCCTGCTGATTATTACCGGACAGAATATGGTTCCTTATTTCAAGGTCTTTCATTTCGGACCTGTTGCCGGTGCTTTCATCACAATAAGGGATATTGTGTTTGACAATTCCGGGGGTAACAACAACGGTGCCCCGGATTACGGAGAAAGAATCAGGCTTAAAATAACTGTCAGAAACCTCGGACAGGGAGCGTCGCTGGGTCTGGGTGCGGACCTTTCTGTTCTGTCAGGCCAGATAACTCTTGAAAACAGCTCGGCTCTGATCGGAGTCCTGGCTCCGGGAGCCTCTTTCACCATTAATACCATCTACTTCAATGTCTCTGATGAAGCAAAGGATGGCGAACTTGCCTCCCTGTTGCTAAATCTGAGTGATACCAGTGATGATTATCTTTTCGGGATCGATATGACGCTTCGTGCACCTGAACTAAGGATTATATCTTCAGTCCATGATGATTCCATGACCGGTAATTCAAACTTTCTGCCCGACGCCGGTGAAACCATCATGCTGAATGTCACGGTAAAAAACCAAGGGTCATCGGCCACAAGCGGAACAGTATCGATCACCAACCCGGGATCTGGAGCATCCCTGCAAATCCCGGATATTGAGACAGGGACCCTTGCACCGGGAGCAGAGAAAGTTCTGGGTTTTGAGGTTACTATTTCTGACCAGGCGATGCCGGGCACTATAATACCTTACGATATAAAATTCGTCTGCGGTAAATATGAGACACAGGGAAGATGGTTTATCAGCACGGGTAAAACACGCGAAACATGGGAGTTTGACAGGTTTGATGTCTTCCCGTGGATACAGAACGGAGAATACCCCTGGACGATCACCTCTTTGACATCCTTCGAGAACGTTAAGTCAGCAAGATCAGGAATTATACCTAACAAGGCTGAATCGGTTCTCTCTATATATGTAAACAACCCTGTCGAAGACACGATATCATTCTTTTTACAGGTCTCATCAGAAGCCAACTATGATACGTTAGTTTTCAGGATTGACAGCATCAATGAGTTTGAGCTTTCAGGCGACATTCCATGGACGAAAATGCAGTCGGTACTGAAGCCGGGCGTTCATTACCTCGAATGGGCTTATAAGAAGGATGTTTCTATTTCCGGAGGCCTGGATGCCGCATGGATTGATCAGGTGTCATTTCCTGATATTTCGTTCCTTGAAGCCGATCTGCAGATAGATACTGTATTCCCGCCACTCCCTACTGAACAACTAAGCAGTATTACAGTGAAAGGCAGGGTGGTCAACCTCGGAAGAACGACCCTGACCAGCTTCCCGCTGGCCTACAGGGTCAATGACGGGGAGCTTGTCAATCAGACTTTCTTTGTTAAGATAGACCCGGGCGATACCGTTGATGTTTCATTCACAAAGAAATGCACCCTGCTTGCTGACCACAGTTACCTTATTTATGTTCTGAGCCGGTTGCCTGAAGACGGTTATGCAGGAAATGATACCGCATATACCTCTTTTATAAGATCAGATGCCGGTACTGTCCTGACTGATGAAGCAGTCAGGTTGCTGCCCAACCCTTTCACCGAAATGTTTATTATTGAGATTGACGTTACGGATGCTGACAGGGCAGATATAAAGCTTACGGATCTTGCCGGCAGGGTCGTCATAAGATCTGAGGAAGGCCTGGTACCGGGAACGAACAGGATTACCATTGATGGCAGTCGTCTGGCAGCCGGGGCATATATATTAAGTGTTTCGATGGGAAACAAGAGTATAACAATGAAGGTAGTTAAGGAAAGGTAATTATGGACACCAAACCAACTCGCGAGGACGGTTTAACGCTGTTTAAAAAATACAACAAATCGGAAAGTTTGTATAAGCATGCACTTGCGGTTGAGGCCGTGATGAGATTTATGGCCCGCAAACACGGTGAAGATGAGGAAATGTGGGGTGTGATAGGTCTTGTTCATGATCTGGATTATGAGATGTATCCGGATCAGCACTGCAAAATGACTGAAGTCATAATGAGGGAAGAGGGTTGGCCTGAAGATTACATCAGGGCCGTTATCAGTCACGGTTTTGGTATCTGCACTGATGCCGAGCCCCGAACTCAGCTTGAGAAAACCCTCTTTGCCATTGATGAGCTGACAGGGCTGGTCACCACCAGTGCACTCGTGAGGCCATCCAGGAGCGTGCTTGACATGGAGGCAAGGTCAGTTCGAAAAAAATGGACTGACAAGAGGTTCGCTGCCGGCGTCGATCGCAGTGTCATTGAAAGAGGAGCCGCCAGCCTGGGTGTCGATCTGAATGACCTTATCTCAGACACGATAATGGGAATGCGCGAGGTGGCGGAAGAGGTCGGACTCAAAGGTAATCCCCAGTCATGAATTTTTCGATTCTCTGACCATTCGATAATCGCAAATAGCAGAGAACAAATAAAAGGACGTCCCCGAAAAAAAACTGAGACGCCCTTGATTTATTAAGTCAGATTTACAGTTCCCTTATCTGGATGTTCCTGTACCAGACATCATCGCCATGGTCCTGAAGACCAATATAACCTTCTGCCGCAACGTTTGCCCAGTCTGGATTTATTGACGGGAATTTGCTGCCAGCCACAAGCGCGTTCCATTCAGGAGTCCAAAGGTGATATTCAAGAACCGTCTTGCCGTTCTGAATATGCCACACAGAGCCTTTATATACTTTGATCTCGGCAGTGTTCCATTCGCCTGCCGGTTTGGCATTCTGGGGAACGGCTGGTATCAGGTCATAGAGTGATCCGGCCTGGCGGTTGCCATCTTTGCCAGCCAGGGCATCGGGGTGCTTTGCGTTGTCAAGAACCTGCATTTCCGGAGCAGTCCTGTAAATTTCCCATCCGGGTACTTCCTGAGCAAGGTAAAAGATACCGCTGTTTCCTCCTTCCGATATCTTCCATTCAAGCTTCAGGTGAAAGTTGGCGAATTTTTTGTCATAGATGATATCACCTCCGCTACCGCCTGCTTCGCCTTTACCTGATCCTATGCAGTGCAGTGTGCCGTCAGCGATTTCCCAACCTTGCTCAGGGAATGCAGTTTTATTATAAACGCGCCATCCCTGGGTTGAAGTACCATCGAAGAGATATGTCCAGACCTCGGTCACCGCAGATTTTGCTTCAGAGCTTTTCATCTTTTTTCCTGAACCACAGGAAACGAAAGAAGCCGCAAGGACAAGTACAAACATCATTTTAATTACTTTCATAAAGTTTACGTTTTAAGTGATTGGATTACATTTATTTATCTTAAGCAGGCATTTCCGGGAGTGCCCATCCCGTGCGGTAATTATGCTTTATCATCTCCTTAGCAAACTGTTTTGCATTTATCGGATCGGTATATTTCTTGTCGAATGTCGGGTGACCGTCCGTGATGCTGAAGTGGTCTTCGACGCATATCTTTATCTCCTCAGTGTCATTGATATTTGTGAATTCCATTTTTTGACCGTCCCATTCAAGCACCTTGTTGAGTCCCTGAAGTCTGACGGCCAGGACACCCATAACCACCATTTCGTTAAACGGACCTGCTTCTGAGAAGTCTGATTTTGTCATTACCCTCGATTCAGGTGTTTCCTTGCATGCCCTTACCCAGTCCATTTCATGACTTGTAGTGACGCGACGTTCGGTTTTAGGCGAAGCGGGCACCCTTCCTGAGAGAAGCCACGGATCACGGCCGTAGCATCCGCAGATCAGAACATCTTTTGATCCGTAGAATATTGCGCCTCCATCAGGGTCATATGCTTTTCCGGCTGGCCATCCCTGCGGCCTGGTTGGTTGCAGGCCACCGTCGTACCAGATCACCTCCACCTCAGGATATTTGATCTTTGATTTCTTTGGTGCAACCCTCTCCGGAAATACCAGCTTGACCATCTGGGCATTGGGTGCGCAGTCGGTAAGGAGGAGCGTTGAGCTTCCCTCAGCCCTCACCGGGTATCCCAACTTTAGTCCCTTGAAGACGGGATGAAGAATATGGCATGCCATGTCACCAAGTGCTCCGGTGCCAAAGTCCCACCAGCCCCTCCAGTTCCACGGCGTGTAGATACTGTGGTAAGGCCGTTTCGGGGCAGGCCCGAGGAAGAGGTCCCAATCAAGGGTTTCAGGCACCCACTCCCCTTTTGCCGGTCTGTTGAGACCCTGCGGCCAGATGGGACGGTCAGTGAATGTCTCTACTTTTTTCACATCCCCGATCTCGCCGTTCTGTATCCATTCCATTATGAGGTTTACACCTTCACCTGAGGCACCCTGGTTCCCCATCTGTGTTGCAACCTTATTCTCTACAGCAAGCCTGGTCAGCAACCTTGACTCATAGACACTGTGTGTCAGCGGTTTCTCTAGATAGACGTGCTTGCCCATATTCATCGCTTGTGCAGCAGTAAGCGCATGGGTGTGGTCTGCCGTTGCAATCATCACGGCATCAATTGACTTGCCCATCTCATCGTACATCTTCCTGTAGTCCCAGAATTTTTTGGCAGCAGGATATGCATCCATGACCTTCTTGGAGTAACCCCAGTCGACGTCACACAGTGCAACAATGTTCTCTGAGGCTGAAACGTTTCTGATATCGGAGGCGCCCTTACCTCCAATACCTATACCCGCAATGTTCAGTTTATCGCTGGGAGCGCGGTAGCCAAAGCCGCTGATCACATTGCCGGGGAGAATAGTGAGACCGGCAATTGCAGCACCGGTGGTGCCTACAAATGACCGTCTAGTGATTTTGTTTTTTTCTTCTTTCATTTTTACAGAAGGTTAATGTTGTATAGATGCCTTAAAAGTATATAATTTATCTGTAAAATAAAACCACATGGTTAGATTAAAATCCATACTGCGGTTCTTAAAAAACATTAAATTGCATAAAAGCCACCAGGATGAACGAAGAACGGTATAATATTGATTTAAAAGAGACTACAAAGCTCGGAAAAATCCTGAGAATTGCTCTCGGTATCATCTGCCTCATAGCTACCATCTTGTTCCTGTTCACGATCAGAGGCACAGCAGCATCTGTTGTGACGGCCTGGATAGCAGTGGCGTTTCTTTGCCTTTTTTCTCTCTGGCTGATTGGTTCAGGCCTGGGTGTCACAGACAGTTATATAACAGTCGGAGATGACAGGATAATACTGAGACAAAACTTCCTGAAGCCTCCGGTAGTCTTCACGGCAGCATCACTGACACATATTGAATTCAGACCGCTCGCAATAAAATTCAGCACATCCGCGCAAAAGGTGACACTAAGGCTTGGAACCTACTACCCCGGACATTCAGCAAGTATTATGGAGGCAATTGAAAAGTTCTGTTCCATTAATGGTGTTAAGCTCACAGGAGCAGAATCTATTTCAGAAGTGTCTTCAGATAATAATTACGACTGATCGTGATACTCTCCATCGGTGTATGGGTGAGGCAGTTATCCTGCTCAAGGAACCAGTATTTCATCCCTGCAGTTTTCGCCTGGGCAAGGATGGGCTTAAAATCAATTATGCCTTCACCAAGTGTCGCATCATGCTTCTCAGGGCTCAGATCCTTCATGTGCCACACCTCAAAACGGCCGGGGTATTTGCTGAAGTAAGCCAGCGGATCCTTGCCGGCGGCTGTGATCCATGCAAGGTCGAGCTCAAATATCACTAGTTTGGGGTCAGTATTCTCAAGAAGTATTTCAAACGGCACTCTGCCATTTATCTCTTTGAACTCTATCTGGTGATTGTGAAATCCGAACGTCAGACCTGCTTTTTTACATTTCTCTCCTGTTTTGTTGAAATAATCTGCTGTCCTTTGATAGCTGTCGATTGAATTGCTCCATTCTTCCGGCAGGGAAGGAAGAAAAAGATACTTAATGCCTGCCTCAGCTGTGTCTTCAATCATCTGGTCTTCATTTTCAGGCCTGATGGCGCTGTGAGTACTTAACGGCATCATTCCTGACTTCTTCACAAGCTTCCCGTATTCTTTAGGCTTGAGATCGTAGAATTTCCTGTTGCCATAACCGGCCGCTTCAACCCAGTCATATCCGATTGCAGCAGCCTCGGCCAGTGATGCAGCCGGATTCTTAGCCATGGCATCACGTATTGTATACAGAGCCAGGCCTGTTTTTTTCGATTGCCTGGATGATGCTATTAATTCGTTGTTGATCAATGGCAATGCTGCCATAACAAGAGCTGATTGTCTCACGAAGTTCCTTCTGGTGGTCATAGTGGGCGTTTAAAAAGGTTAGAAGTTCTCAAATTAGTGCACAGGCAGAATCAATAACCTGCCAGTAGCAAAAATAGCATTATTTTTATAAAATGAAATGCTGCGGACTATGAAGCTCAGTAAAAAACACGAAACCAATGACAGTCTGATCTGCCTCCTCTGTCCTCATTCATGTCAAATAAGGTCCGGAGAACGTGGATTATGCGGTGTACGCGAAAACACAGGCAGTGATATCACTCTCACCACCTATGGAGTAATCACAGGCTGTGCCCTTGACCCTGTCGAGAAGAAGCCGCTCTATCATTATTACCCGGGAAAACACATCCTGTCTGTGGGCTCTTACGGCTGTAACCTGAAATGCGATTTTTGTCAGAACTACCATATTTCACAGCATATCGGAAAGGAAGGTGATTATCATCTCTCTCCCGAAGAGCTGGTCAGTCGTTCGCGCGCGGCGTCGGATAATATAGGTATTGCTTTTACCTACAACGAACCAGTGATATGGTACGAGTACGTTGTCGACTGTGCCATGCTGGCATCATCAGAAGGTCTGAAAAGCGTTATGGTGACCAACGGATATGTGAACAGGGAGCCCCTGGCACATCTCATCGAAGTAATTGATGCATTCAACGTCGATCTGAAGGCTTTCGGCAATGAATTTTACCGGAAGTACACAGGGGCTGCTTTAAAACCGGTAAAGGAAGCAATCCGGGATATTGCATCTTCAGGCAGGCATATTGAAATAACAACACTGATTCTGCCGGGGATGAATGATTCCGTTGATTCGATGCGGCAGGAGGCTGAATGGATTGCAGCCACTGCCGGCCGTCACGTTCCATTACACCTGAGCCGTTATTTTCCAATGTATAAGCGTGATGACCCTCCTACTCCGGCAGAGACAATACTCAGGCTCAAAGAAACAGCATCTGAATACCTCGACTACGTTTATACCGGAAATATGCCAGGGACAGATTCCGGCTCTGACACGGTATGTCCCGGATGCCATTCAACAGTAATAAAACGCAACGGATACCATACTTCCCTTGCCGGTTTATCCGGTGAAGGGAGGTGCCTTAAATGCAACGAGATGATAGTAAAATGGATTTAGGAAGCCTCCGGTTCCCTCTATTTTGATTTGGAAATCTCGCTCAGTTTTTCAAAATAACCGTCAACTTTTTCCAGCAGATCCTTGCTCACTGTCTTGTAATATGCCTTTACCAGTGCGGGATTGTCCTTACCGGCAGGATGATTGACCCTGTCAATGAATTCATTACGCATGGAAACAGCTTCCTCTATCAGGTTCTGGACCTCATTCCGTTTTTCACCGGTATGGATACTGGTGAACAGGAAACAGTCTGAGATAAATTCAAAGAAAAGGAAGTCGATATCTTTTTTAAGGTTTTTTACGCTGGCCATGACAGTCTATTTTGTTGTAAAGATAAAAATTAATCTTCTTTCTTCCTCCTCTGATATTTGAATATGCTGTCATCAGCAAGCTGACGGTAGAGAAAGCTGAGTTGTTTTAAAATGTCATTATCGGTATTGAACAGTTGATTGTCAATGCTTTTCACAGGAAGAACCATTGGCGAAGTTCCTGTAATAAATGCTGACTGAAAGTCCGGTAACTCTGATATTTTGGCAGCTTTAAAGACAAGGTCATATCCTTCCTTGCGGCAAATATCAATTATATATTTCCGTGTTATGCCCGGGAGCACCATACTATCCGGAGCGGTGTACAATATACCTTTCTCGTTCATGAAGAACACGTTTGATCTGCTTCCCTCGGTGATAAAACCCTCTTTGTTCACCAGCAGGGCCTCGTAGGCTTTTTGCTTTACAAGCGCCTCATTCACTGACAGACGTAACCTGTTATTCAGCAGCTTCACTCCGGGGTCAAAGCGCTCGGCACGATAAGATATCAAAGGGACGCCATGACGAACCGTTTCTTCATCCGGATACGAGGATGGGATATAACAGATATGTACTGAATACTCCTGTCCGATAAATGAGACGGTGATCCTTACATTTATCTCTGTAAAGGCCTCTTGTCTGACCAGGGCATCAAGACCTTCGGTTATTAGTTCAGTGATATCATCCTTCAGATCATATCTTGTGGAAATTCCATCGTTAAGGCGTTTCATGTGATCATCGAAAAAGAGAGGGACTCCTTTCCTTGTTCTGATCACCTCATAGAAAGAGACTTCTCCGCCTCCTACCTCTTCATCGTGTTCGACAGGAAGGACATTGCCATCCAGAAAATAATATCTTCCGAAACATTCCATGGCAGTACTTGATAATGCAAAGGTATGAATAAAACGGACCAGGCTTAAAAGTAATTATCTTCGTATTTTACTGCAGGAATGTACGCTGTTGTTGACATAGAGACCACCGGAGGAAGCGCCAGGCTTGAGAGGATAACCGAAATAGCCGTTTACATACACGATGGCGAACGTATAGTCGACGAATACTCAACCCTTGTCAATCCTGAACGGAATATACCGTACTTCATAACTGCGCTTACAGGTATCAGCAATGAAATGGTCGAAGACGCCCCCAGGTTTTTTGAGGTTGCGAAGAAAATTGTTGAGATCACTGAAGGGAATATTTTTGTAGCGCATAACGCGCGCTTCGATTACTCATTCATAAGGCAGGAATTCAGCATGCTCGGTTACAATTTCAAGCGGCCTCTGCTTGATACTGTATCATTAAGCAGGAAGCTGCTGCCCGGGCACAAGTCATACAGCCTTGGCAACCTGTGCAAGGACCTGGACATTGAGATCAGGGGCAGGCACAGGGCTTCGGGTGATGCACTGGCCACAGTCAGACTGATGGAGCTTCTCCTGGAGAAAGACCGGGAACAGAACAATGGCGGTCTTGTCAAAAACCGCAAGGCATCAAAGCTGCATCCTGCACTCGATATGCAGAAGATAACCGATTTACCCGAAGAACCGGGGATATATTACTTTCACAATGATTCCGGTGAGATCATTTATGTCGGTAAAAGCCGTAATCTCTACCAGAGGGTAAACACCCACCTTTCAAACAACACGTCATCAAGAGAAATGGAGATGCGCTCACTGATCGCTGACATAAGCTGGGAAAGGACGGGCAGTGAGCTGGTGGCTCTCCTGCTTGAATCAGCCGAAATAAAGACCAGGAAGCCGCTTTTTAACAGGGCACAGCGCCGGACAGGGTTCCGCTGGGGTATCTACAGTTATACGGACGAAAACGGATTCATCAGGTTTGAATACCGTAATGTAAATGATGAGGCCATTCCCCTGGCTCTTTTCAGTTCCAAGGAAAATGTAAGAGCTAAACTTGATCAGGTCATAAGCGAATATAATCTATGTCAGAAGTTATGCGGTATGTATGAAACCGCCGGTCAGTGCTTCCACAGACAGGTGAGCCTGTGCCGGGGGGCCTGCTGCGGTGAGGAGGAACCCCGGTCATACAATGAAAGAGCTTTGCAGGCCCTCGATGAATTTGTCTTCAGGGAAAGAAATTTCTTCATTATTGACCGCGGCAGAGACACTGAGGAAAGATCAGCAGTCAAGATCATGAACGGCAAGTATGCCGGTTACGGCTATTTCAATATTAATGATGTGGGATTTGGATTAACCGCAATACACGACTGTATAAGGAATGCCAGGGATAACCGTGACATCCAGGTTATCATCAAGGGTTATCTAAGAAATCACCGCGTGGAGAAAATTATTGATTTCTGAAAGGAATGGCCAATAAGGTTTTCTTAATATATTTGTTTAAACCTACACAACCTGGTACAGATGTCGCTTTTTACACGTACTACGAAAGAACTGACTGTCAAAATAGATGAATTCTTTGACACTGTTGAGATAGGAATACTGATCTTCAAGGAAGGCGTTAAAGCTTATGTCAACGGGGACCATGATGCGTTTCAGAATCACCTTACCAGGATAGATGAGCTTGAGAATAAGGCAGATAAGCTGCAGAGAAGCATTGAGAATGAGATGATGGTGCATTCGATACTGCCCCAGCAGAGGAGTGAGATAGTGAAGCTTCTGTGGCAGCTCGATGAGATTCTTGACACTGCCAAAGGCTCGCTCAATGAATTTTACATTGAGATGCCTCATATTCCACATTCGCTGGCACAGGATTTCACCTCTCTCGCTGAAGTATCTGGTAATGCTGCAGAGGAGCTGATGCCGGCAGCACGGGCTTTTTTCAGGGAGCCGCATATAGTCAGGGATAAACTCATTAAAGTATATTTCTTTGAGCGTGAAACAGATAAGGCAGCTTTTCAGATGAAGAAGAAAGTGTTTCATGAGATGAATGACCTGTCACTGGCGGAAAAGGCTCACATACGTTACATAACCCATCATATTGAAAGTATCTCCGACACTGCCCAGGATGCGGCTGATCTTCTTGCATCGATGGCCATCAGGCTAATGCTCTGATATATGATCATTCTGTTTATTGCCAGCGGACTTTTTCTCGGATGGACCCTTGGGGCCAACGATGCTGCAAATATCTTCGGATCAGCTGTTGGGTCAAGGATGTTGTCATTCACCAGGGCAGCCGTCATCGCTTCCGTATTTGTTATTTTGGGAGCCGTGGTACAGGGAGCAGGCGCCTCTGATACTCTCGGCCGCCTGGGTTCGGTCAATGCCATCGGCGGCGCTTTCACCGTTGCCCTTGCTGCCGGCGTGACAGTCTATTTCATGACTAAAGCGGGACTACCGGTATCGACCACACAGGCAATAGTAGGTGCAATAGTCGGCTGGAACTTTTTTACAGACAATGCAATAAACACGAAGTCGCTGGTACAGATCGTCACCACCTGGATAACAGGGCCAGTTCTCGGTGCAGTTTTTGCCTATGCGCTCTATCATCTTGTCAGAATTACCAGGAAAAGAATCAAGATACACCTGCTGCTATACGAATCATATATAAGAACCGGATTGATGATTGCAGGGGCTTTCGGGGCATTCAGCCTCGGGGCCAATAACATTGCCAACGTGATGGGCGTATTTGTGCCCAGTGTCTCTCTCGGCGATGCAAACTTTGGCTTATTCACCCTCACCGGCGCACAACAACTTTTCTTCCTTGGCGGTATAGCTATCGCAGCAGGCATCCTGACGTATTCAAAAAAGGTCATGCAGACTGTGGGCGCCAACCTTCTCGAGCTTACTTCAGAAGCCGCTTTTGTGGTTGTTCTCTCCCAGGCGCTGGTACTATTCATCTTCTCATCGTCCTCGCTTTCCGGATTGATGGTAAGGATGGGCCTTCCGGCAATTACCTCTCGTGCCTGTGTCAAGCACTCAGGTTGTGGTGGGAGCAGTAATAGGCATCGGCCTTTACAAGGGTGTAAGAAATATCAACATGAAAGTGTTGGGGAGTATCGCATCAGGCTGGATAACGACACCGGTGGCAGCTGGACTGCTTTCATTCATGCTTCTCTTCTTTGTGAAGAACCTGTTCGGGATCGATGTGGGTCATTCGGTGCAACCTTCCGCAGGAGTTGCCGGGGAGATAAATGTGTCACAGATAATAAAATACAGTATCATTTTCTTGCTTGTAATAACAGCTGTCTACCTCGTTTACCTTCTGCTTGCAGAGAAGAAAAAAACCGATAGTCTGAATAAAAAATATTATTAATAGCAGAAACGCCCGATTTGGACGTCTCTGCTATTAAATATTCCAATGATTATGTATCAATTAAGGAATGAATATTTCTTGCCGTACTCCATCATCTGGCCCAGGAAGTCTGAGCAATATTCGACCTGTACATCGGTAATTTTACCCTGTGTATCGACAACCGGTATCAGGACAGGATTGACGAAACCGCTGTAAGGTGCCAGGTTCAGCTTCTCATAACGGGCGAGGATTTCGGCATGGAGCACAGGATCAATTTTTACGCCATAATTTTCGATCATATTCTTCCCTGCTTCAAAATCTCCTTCGGATTTTATCCGCTGGACCTCCTTCAGCATCTCACCGAAGAGCATCCTGAGCTTCTTGTAGTCATTGATCTTCACAAAGGTTTTGCCGTCGCGTGACACCATCTCAATTACATTGTCCCTGCTGCCCTTCCCGTATACCCAGTGTGCTATTGCTGCACGGTTTCTCATATGTGCCTGTTCAATATCCTTGCCTGGTTTTATCCTTACTGTCTGGGTGATAAGTCCGTTGCGTATATAGCTGTCGTACATTGCCTTTGCCGGCTCATCAGTCTTCATAAGTCCGATTTCAATCATTTTAGGATCCATCATATAATAAAGAGCAAACAGATCAGCTCTTGCCTCCTCGAGTGGTGAGGCGTAGTTTTTAAGGGCGTTAGGATCGGTTCCCGGAGCGAGTTTGCCACTGGCGTGGCCTATGCACTCATGCATGTCGGTGTGAAGAGCATCAGAAACAGAGCCATACTTAACTGCCCTGTCAATCTCAGCCTGGTCAAAGGCAAATTCTTCCAGGAAACCGCTTCCTCTCGACACTATATCCTTTGCATCTGTGATATTTGCCAGGGTGACTGATTTGGACCCTGCCTCAATCCTGATCCAGTTCGAGTTGGGGAGATTGATACCAAGCGGCGAAGCAGGGAAGCAATCGCCGCCCAGCATTGCAACATTTATCACGCTTGCAGCTACGCCCGTCACCTTTTCCTTGCGGTACTGAGGGTCAACCGGTGAATTATCTTCAAACCACTGAGCATTCTCAGTGATTATTGAAGTGCGTTTGGAGGCTTCCATATCCTTATAATCAACCACCGACTCCCATGTGGCCTTCATCCCCAGCGGGTCCCCGTAAGTCTCAATAAACCCGTTTATGTAATCAACGGAAAGACCTGTGTTGCCTGCCCACAGAACATTATAATCATCCCAGATTTTAAGATCACCGGTCTTATAATAGTCAATCAGCAGTTCAAGCTCTTTTTTCTGGTTTTCGCTGAGAGCGACATTCTTTGCTTTCTCAAGCCATGAGATAATCTGATCTATAGCAGGGCCATAAAGACCACCGCTTTTGTAAGGTATTTCCGTTACTTTGCCCTCTGTCTTCACAACCTTTGTATTCAGTCCCCATGAGACAGGCCTGAGATCAGCCGGGTCAGTCATTGAGGCATAATAACTTTCCACTTCCGCCTGTGTCACACCTTCGTAAAAATTATTTGCCGATGAAGTGATCATATCGGCACCCTCCGTTTGGTCCACCCTTTTGGCGTACAGGGCAGGATCAAAAATCACTGGTACGAGCATTGTAATCAGGTCACCGGACTTCTGACCGTCATTAAGAGGAAGCAGAGAAGGATCACTGCCGTTCACAAGTGTTGCGAAATACTCCCCGGAAAAACCCGGGACAAATTTATCGTTCGAGTAGTGGTGATGAATGCCGTTTGCAAAGAATACTCTCTTGGCCCATGTTATAAATGAGGAATATTCTTCTGCTTCTTTGTCTCCGTTGTACGAAGCAATGATTGCTTCTATGGTCTTTCTAATGACAAGATTATACTTGAAATTCTGGTCCCAAAGTATATCTCTGCCGCAAAGCGCAGCCTCTGAAAGATAATATATGAACTCCTTCTCGCCGGCTGAAAGCTTTTCAAAACCCGGGAGACGGTATTTAAGCACACTGATATCTTCAAACCTGTCTACCTGATAGGTGAATTCATCTGCTATGGCAGCCTCTTTTCCGGCCTGCCCGCATGAGGTAAAAAGCGCAATTCCCATAGCTGCAATTGTTCCGATTAATAAGATTGGTCTTCATAACTGACACGTGATTTAATGAGGTACCCAAGTTACAAAATGCCACGGCACATTGTTTCGTTTTGTTAATATTTACCGTGCCTGGTACCATTCCAAATATATTCTTAAATTTGAAAGAATTAAGTCCGCTACCCTGAAAAAACTGTTTGAAATAGCATCATTTCTTGCCATTATTGTTACAATCCCGGTAACTGGGCAGGATATTAACCCACTGATAAAAAAAGAGGCAGCCGCTTCTGTTGCCGGTGCTGAAGCTATGTACAGGGACCTGCATCAAAATCCCGAGCTTTCACTGCAGGAATTCAGGACCGCAGGAAAGATGGCTGAAGTGTTGAAGACACTTGGATTTGAGGTGATAACCGGTGTTGGGGGTAACGGTGTGGTCGGAGTATTTAAGAACGGTTCCGGGCCTGTGGTGATGCTCAGGACGGATATGGATGCTCTGCCAGTATTGGAGAAGACAGATCTTTCGTATGCAAGCACTGTTGTTATGCAGGAACTCAATGAGGACCAGATGCCGGAGATAACCGTTGCCGGCGATTACACTCCGCCTGTCGTAAACGATGCGGACCTGGTCACAGGCGTGACAGCTTCCATGAGCAGGGCAATAGTGGATCTCTTTCAGAGGAAATAATCAGAGTCCGAGAAGATCCATCACACCGTTGATGAATGTAAGCGGGTGGGCCGGGTTACCGGGGACGTAAAGATCAATGTGATGATCACTGATGAAGCTTCTGTCCAACGCCGGGCTCCCGTCAAAAATACCACCGCTGATGGCATCGGTGCCTGCAAGGATTATAACTTTAGGTGACGGCACAGCGTCATAGCATATCTCCAGAGCCCTGGCCATATTTTCAGTTGCGGGACCGGTGATTACAATTCCATCGGCATGGCGGGGTGAGGCAACAAACTCGATACCATACCGGCCGACATCAAAGTTAACATTTCCCGTAGCAGCGAGCTCCATCTCGCATGAATTATCGCCTCCTGAAGATACCTCCCTCAGCTTGAGGGATTTCCTGAACAATCGTCTTACATCCTTCCGTACAACGGCTTCATCTATCCTCAGTGGTCCTGCCTGACCAGGCATGATCAAAAGATCTTCTCTTCTGTTTGACGCAATCCGGTAATCATTAGTAAACCTGATCTTTTCAGGAAGCAAAAGTGCGCACTCATTGCAGAAGGCACACTTACCAAGGTCTATTGCTCCGCTCTGCCTGTCTATCGCGTTGACAGGGCACAGGCCTGAAACCCTCTTGATCTCGTTTCCCGTAATCTGATCAGAGATCACGGGAAGTCCTCTGAACCTGTCAGATACCGGTTGTTTCCGCAGGTCATGTATAAACTGTCTGCCGTGATCGGTAAGTATTTTTAATTCTTTAATCATTTCTGTGTACCAGTTATAACTTACAGATCATGGCCGCAATAAGAAAGGTTAAAGCTTTTATTGCATACAGGGAAATCCGAAATTTCCTGATTACGCACCGCCAGGGCCAGGGACATCCAGTTATGCAGTGAAGGGTCCTTGACTTTGTAATGTGAAATATTGCCATCAGGGTCAGTATGGGCAATGTGACATATTTCACCCCTCCATCCTTCTGAAATTGAAATTGCAAAGCTTTCCGGTTTAAGCCGATAATCATAGACTGGTTTGCGTGTGTCTTTGTCTTTATTTCTCCATATCCCGATAAGCTCACGGATGGTTTTAACCGACTCCCTGACCTCCTGGCTCCGTTGCATGCCACGTGCCAGCACATCGCCTGTTTCGAGCATAACCGTATTGACATGGTGGTTTTTATAGTATTGAAACGGGTGTGTCTCACGCGTATCGCGAAAAATGCCGCAGCTACGCGCAGCCATGCCAACAGCACCAGTGCTGAGGGCCTGCTGCCTGGTAACGATCCCGATATCTTCAAACCTGCCAAGGACAGTTTGCAGCGAATAAATACGGTCAGTTATGTCGGAGAACCGTTTACCCGAGTCATCAAGCACGCTGAATATCACGTCAGCAATATCATCAGTCATGGGATAGTTAGTGCCACCGGGCCGTATGAGGCCTTTTCCGAAGCGGTTGCCGCACCAGCGCTGGGTAGTATTGATAATTGTTGTCCTGAGTGCTTCGCATACTGCCTGGCCAAGCTGGTATGCTACATCACCGCATAGTGCGGCAGTATCTCCGATATGAACTGCGATCCTTTCCATTTCCAGGGCTATGCACCGCTCAATCTGTAATGTATCACTGACTTCAATGCCGGCTAATGACTCAATCAGTTGCGCGTGAGCCAATGCATGCCCGGCGGAGGTATCACCGGCGATGCTTTCTGATAAGATACATCGCTGCAATGGTTCCTTTTTCTCAAGGAATAATTTTTCTATTCCCCGGTGCTGATATCCGAGTTGTATCTCGAGATGCAAAACCTTTTCACCGTTGCAGACAAACCTGAAATGGCCGGGTTCTATGACACCCGCATGGATCGGTCCTACTCCTACCTCATGCAGTTCTTCGCTTTCAATCCCGTAAAACGGATAGTTATCCATATTACTGAGTTTGTCGGGACGGTCATGAGGATACCTGACCGGCTTCATCCATGGATGCCCTTCAAATACAATCCCGGAATTCTCATGTATCTCACGTTCAAAAATATGAAGCTGCGGACACACAGGAGTTAATGATTTCAAAACGGGTCTCCCCTTGTTCACATCGTGACAGAAAACCTGTATATTTCCGGCAAGGTCATCGGCAATACAACAGTACAGTCTCAGCATCCCGGCCTGATCATCACAGTAATATGCCAGGCAGTGATTGGTCTCGAAATTCAACAGCTCTGCTATCAGGGCATAAAAGACATTGTACTCAGACACGGGAATGTCTTTAATAGTCAATGGAGTTGAATTGTTTTTTACTTCTGAATATAAGCGACCCATCATAATTCCTATTTAGGCAACATGGCAAAGCTCTGATTTATAAGGTCAACCAGGATAGGTGGCTGATAAAAGCACATAACGATTACTATACCAAGAAATACAAACTGGCTTATCGTCTCGGCAGCGTTTACTTTACCTGGCAGAACCGTGTTGTTTTCAGTTCTCGGTCCTGAAAAAGTTATATGCATGATCCTGACGCTCATTGCATAAATTATATAGCAAAGCAGTACAATGGTGGCAATCAGGACAAACCACTGATCATTTAAGACGAGTCCCTTGAAGATCATGAATTCGGAAATAAACATTCCGGACGGGGGAATGGCAAGTATGCAGATCATTCCTGTTAAAAGGACCATTGCGCCTGCCGGGTACAGGTTCATGTATCTTCCGCATTCGTCCAGCCTGAATGTATGAAGCACCCTTGACAGCTGTCCCATCTGGTAAAAAAGACTTGATTTTGTAAAAGAATGAAGCACCACCAGGAGGAGGGCAGCATAGTAACCCGCACCCCCGACACCGACAGCTATTGCCACAAGGCCCATATTTTCAAGACTTGAATAAGCAAGCATGCGCTTCAGATGTTTAGCTTTCAGCATGTATCCCGCAGCTATTAATAACGACAATAATCCCGCCAGGATAAGGACATGATTCATGAAAGGCAGGATAGAAGTTGAAGAGAATAAAGTGTAAACACGGAAAATTGCGAGGAACCCTACATTCATCAGCGTTGTGGAAATTAAAGCGCTTATCGGAGGTGGTGCCACGGAATGTGCATCGATGGTGACCGTATGCATCGGGAAGAGACCCATCTTGGTGCTGAACCCCGCCAGCACAAATACAAAGGCAATTTTCAGATACAGTGGGCTGGCATTATTAATAACATGGGCAAAAGACGTAAAGGATAGATTTGGAGCATCACCCCGGCCGTAAATAAACCCTAAGAACAGTATGCCAAGATATGCCAGTGCGATACCGGTTGAGCAGATAAAGACATATTTCCAGGTTGCCTCAAGAGCCATATCCGTACGGTCATGATAGATAAGAACTGCAACAGCCAGGGTGGTGGCTTCAACGAAAATCCACAGTACGGTCATGCTGTTGGCCATATATGCACCTGACATGAAAGTCATAAGGGCAACGAGTGAAGCATGGTAAATGCTGTGTTTTTTTGCATCGTTACCGGCTGTATATATAAATCCGTGATAAATGGTTGGAATGGCCAGCAGGGCCAGAACCGAAAGCAATAAAACCCCGGTACTGTCAAAAGTAAAATAGATCAGTTCAGTCCTGTTCAGATTGGTCCATGCAAATATTGTAAACCATATAAGGACCAATGCGAAAGCGATTGTCAAAATCCTTGTGAAATTTTTATTCCTGAACAAAACGATTGAGACGCTGATTAAAATAGATACGATAAAAAATAATAATAGCATCATTTCTAATCTTTTAACATAGTCAATTCGTTAGTATGCGGTTTAAGCCGCAGTCCGAAGAATCCCAGAATCAGCACACCTACAAAAATATCAAGCAGTATGCCGATATTTATCATCATGGGCATTTCATTTCCGATTGCCAGGGAAAACATGAACACAGCATTCTCAATGATCAGAAAGCCGATCAGGTGAGAGATTATAAGTTTATGCGTCACAATCAACAGCATGCCGGTGAATAATGTAAAAAGAGCTATTGCCAGGTATATCGTGTTGATAAATGGGTTTATGAGGATTTTTGCCAGAATAACACTGATCAGCAATCCGAAAATTGAAAACAGAAGCAAATTAAATCCGGGCATCGCCAGTCTGTGCACTTTGGTTACCCCTGATCGCTGAATGATCCTGGTAAGAAGATAAGGCAGCAGAATAGTTTTGAATATCAACGTCTCGGAAACGATAAACAGAAGGTTTGCTGTGTTAACTTCATTCAGCTCAAATATGGCAATTCCGCATAGCAGTAAACCCTGAATCCCTATCAGTTTGATGTATGTCGTCAGCCGGTCAGCCGATGAAAAGTACATAAGTGTAACTGCAAAAAAGACAATCAGATAATTCACCATTTTCTTAAACCAGTTTATCAGTCATTATCAGAATTACCACAAAAGCTATCCATGCTATTGCCGAAAGTGTAAGGATGAATTTTGGATTCTTATTCATCTTGTTTCTTGCCCTGAATGATTCAGTAAGTCCGACGATCACTGCAAAAAACGCCTGCACGGCAAAAAATAAAAATGTCTGAAGGAATATATTCCATTCTGCCGGCACGATAAGATTGTATATCAGCGAACCGTAAAGAGCGAATTTAAGATATGAACCTATATGGATCAGTGCTTTATCAAACCCGCTGTAGTCAAGAATCATCACCTCATGTATCATCGTAAGTTCAAGGTGCGTTTTCGGATCATCAACCGGGACCCTGCTGTTTTCGACCAGTGTGATCTGAACCAGCAGGTATACTCCTATTATGCTGTAGATCATCACATAATCATTCCCGGTGATGAAGAAATTATTAAATATATCTGAGAAGGAAGTATAGCCGGTAAACATTGCGAAGGTGGCCAGCAGGATAAAAAATGCCGGTTCCACAAGCATTGAAAAGAATGCCTCGCGGCTTGCTCCCATTCCTTCAAAACTGCTGCCTGTATCAAGCGCTGCAATTATTGTAAAAAACTTTCCAAACGCAAGCATGTAAGAAAAAAAGATAAAATCACCCTCAAATGAAAGCAAGGCCCTGTGTTCGCCAAAAGGCACAACCATTAAAGCACAGAGGATGCTTGCCAGCGTGACCACAGGGGCAATCTGAAATATCAGTCCGGTAGTAGTGCTGAAAACGCTGCCCTTTTTCATCAGAACTGAAATATCCTTTACAGGCTGAAAAAATCCGGGACCTTTCCGGCCTGATGAGAGACTTTTGGTTCTTAGTATCACTCCCGGGAAAAAGAAGGCTGCAATTACTATCAGAATAAATCCTGCCATGTTCAGATGATATTTAAGATTGTCAGCAGGAGTACCAGCAGTATAAAGACAAATGCATAAAGGATGTAGTGCTGGATCTGCCCGGTCTGCATGACGGCAATCTTTTTCAACAGACCGGATAACCAGCCTGCGGGCTTATCAATCACAAGCTTTTTGAAGATATCGTCATTATGCGAGATGAAAGTTCTTTTTTTCGGGAAAATCTCATCCTCCCTGATGTCTTCCATTATTTTCTTTCCCTGCAGTAAGGGTTTTGCTATATGGTTGTAATTATAGGCATAAGATGTTGCAGTATATTGTTGCCTTGACGTTCCGGCTGTATAACCGCAGCCCCATGTCGGTCCTGTGTCAACCTGCCTGCCTTTGAGATGAAAATGTCTGTAAACCAGCAATACTGTAACCGTAATAATAAATATACCAGCGAGAATACTGATTTGAGAAAGATTCGTTATAAAGGGTCCGGTGGTTAAAGCTGCATCTGACAGCCCGAATGTCTGAGCCACAATGCTGAAAACAGGCTTTACAACAAGTCCCGATCCCAGGCCTATAAGCAATATAAACACCACGGTGATGTACTGCG
This sequence comes from uncultured Bacteroidales bacterium, assembly GCA_963828395.1. Classification (GTDB taxonomy): domain Bacteria; phylum Bacteroidota; class Bacteroidia; order Bacteroidales; family VadinHA17; genus SR-FBR-E99. Next base: position 144,861 of record CAWHED010000001.1, on the reverse strand, counting down.
GGAAGATCATATTTTTACCCACTTCCCTGGCCCCGGACGCATGTTCTGAACGGGGCTCTCCAAGAAATGCAATTCCGAAAGCCTTGGTAAAGCAAAAAACTGCAAGCCCGCCTATCAGTGAAAGCCCGACAATTGTTCCCAGGATAAGCATTGATTGATATAAATTGGCTGCCGACAGGCTTTTAAACATGCCCATGTAAATAAGGTATTCAGAGATAAACCCGTTGAACGGAGGCAAACCACAAATAGCCAGTGAACCGATCAGGAAAAGAAATGCCGTGTATGGCATTTTCTTCATCAGTCCGCCGAGATTTTCGATATTTCGTGTATGAGTGGCCTTATAGACTGACCCTGCATTGAAAAAGAGAAGCGATTTGAAAAGGGAATGATTCAAAACATGGAGCAGCCCGCCGGCCAGACCCAGCATGGCTAATGCCATATTGCCAGTGGCAAGACCGATCATTCCCATGCCAATTCCTATCCCGATGATACCTATATTCTCAATGCTGTGATAGGCAAGCAACCTTTTAAGATCATGCTGAACTATTGCCATCATAACTCCCATAACACCAGATATAAGAGAGATGATTAGTAATATGATACCTATCAGCAGCAGATCGGACTGCACTGATACAAGAACTCTCAGTATGCCGTAAATGCCCATCTTGATCATTACTCCTGACATCACACCTGACACATGAGAAGGAGCGGCAGGATGCGCTTCGGGAAGCCAGGTATGAAGGGGAATAAATCCGGCTTTTATCCCGAAACCGATAAAAAACAGTACGAAAAGAGGAACATTGGAGTGGTTTGAAAAATAAGATCCGAGGGCGTCAAAACCCATCTGTCCGGTGGCCTTCTCAACAAGTAAAAAGGCTATCAGGATAAAGAACATGCCAATGTGCATCTGGATCAGGTAACTGATACCTGTTTTTAAAATAGTCCTGTCTTCCGCGTCAAAAATCACGAGAAAGAAAGAAGAAAGAGCCATTATCTCCCAAACGATCAGAAAAGATAGTCCGTCGCGGAACGTTACTACCATAAGCATTGAAAGATAAAGCCATATGTACGAAAAGTAGTGTATCGAAAAGCGAAGGGCGTTTTTGCTTCCGTAATAAGATTCGAGGTATCCCCTCGCATACAGAAATCCAATTAAAACGGTTATGTTGATAACAATGATAAAAAATGCGGAGAGCCTGTCGACCGTCAGGATGAAACTGTTTTGGATGAATGGAATTTTTAGCGGTATATCAAGTATCTGAACACTGCCGGAAAGCAACCTGATACTCCATATGGAAGTTAATGCAACAGCACCTGCCAGAAGGAACAGGGAATAAAAGTACTTCAGTGACCTGGGTATAAAGAAAACCAGTATTGAAAGAAATATAATTGCCAGAAACAGGCTACCGTTCATTATAAGGAATAAACAAAACAATTATGCCCGCAAAAGTAAAATAAATTCTCTAACCCAGTCGAAATAAAACAGACAGCATTTAAGTCTGTTTTATATCCAGCTGGTTTGAGCTTCCTTTGATGCCAAGCACTTTAGTATTGCCTCCGTTCGGCAGATTCGGATCAATAGGTTTGTTTGAGCTCCACGATCCGCAGGTGAAGTCAGGAACGTCAATTGAATCTGACCTGTTAGCCACGGACCATTCGCTGAGAGGGGCGATAACGCTCCACAGTGCGGCATCGTAAACATCCTGGTCGACAGGCAGTCCGTTGCGCAGGCAGTCTATAAGCCTCCAGTCCATAATGAAATCCATCCCTCCGTGTCCTCCTATTTCTTTTGCCATCTCTCCCACTCTTTTTACAATCTCAGGAGTATACTTATCCTCAATAACCTTATACTCCTCCGGTGAGAGCCATGAGTGGCCAAGGGCTATCCTTTCCGGCTCAGGCCACTTTGATGCCACTCCCTTTGTACCGCTGACAAGGTGAATGCGCGAGTAAGGCCTCGGGCTTGAGACATCATGTTGTATCATAATTGTTCTCCCAAGGTTGGTTTTAACAACGGATGTGTTCATGTTGCCCCTGTATTTTTTGCCTGCAAAAGGCTGGTAGAACGGATCTTCCTTAGCAAGTTGGTTGATATCGGCTTCCATTGAAAAATCGTTTGATGACATCGAGGTCATGTAGTCCATCTTATCCCCGCGGTTGATATTCATGACCTGGCATATGGGGCCAAGTCCGTGTGTCGGATAAAGATTTCCGTTGCGGACGTTTTCCTTCAGCCTCCACATGTCGGCATAGCCGTTCTTGTCATAGGTGTATTGCCACCTGAGGTCATGTATATATGCTCCTTCACCGTGTATTATTTCTCCAAACAAGCCTTGACGTGCCATATTCAGCGTCAGCAATTCAAAAAAGTCATAGCAGCAGTTCTCAAGCTGCATGCAATGCATTTTTGTCCGTTCGGAAGTCTCCACCAGTTGCCAGCACTCATCAACCGTCTTTGCTGCCGGCACTTCCACTGCAACATGCTTCCCGCTTTCCATCGCACGGACTGCCATGGGAGTATGCCATGCCCATGGAGTACATATATAAACAAGGTCTATTTCAGGGTCATCGCAAATTCCTTTCCACGCCTCTTCGGTGCCGCTGAATGTCTTGGCCTGTGGCAGGCCAAACCCGGTGATCATCGCCTGCATCTTTTCAACCCTGTCGGTGTACTTGTCGCACAGAGCTGCTATTTCCACTCCTTCGATGTTGACCAGGCGTTCAACAGCTCCCGGGCCCCGCTGGCCAAGTCCGATAAAACCTACCCGCACCTTTGCCAGGGGAAGTGCGCTGTAACCTGTCATGTTAAACTTCTGCGAATGACTGGCCAGCACTGCAGTCCTGACCTCAGGCATCATTTCAGTTGTTCCCTTTTGACGGGAACATGAAGAAACAGCACCTGCTGTAAATGCTCCTGCCCCTGCAACAACAGTTGTACGGAGAAAATTTCGGCGATTGGTTTTCATTATAATCAGTTTAGGTTTGCATTAGTATTACTTATGCAATTTACAAACTTCCTGATTATAAAAAATACCTGGCGGACTAACTATCTTTCTTCTCTGCCGCGGATTTTCTCTTCCTGATGATATCACCGGCGACTGATCCCAGAAGGAAACCCAATACCATACCCCAGGGGATCATCAGGTACCAATTTGATTTTATGGTGCAGGTTCCTGAGACGCAACCCACATATTTCCAGTATATAAAGCCGCCAAGAGCACCAAGCGCAGCGCCGGTTATCTCAGGAAGAAATTTTTTTAAGAAACTTTTATTCATCTATGCCGTTTAGTTTCAATAACATTTTTGAAGAACTCTTGTTCTTTCACTCTTTCATTTTCCCAGTTGAGCACCTTGCGTGCTTCCAAAGCTTTTGCCTTTAGCTCTGCCAGAAGGTCTCTGTCATCCCTCAGCCTTTCAAGAGCGCCTGCAATAGTATAGGGTGTCACATGACTTAGGATAAGACCGCATTCGTACCGTTTTATTACAGCGGAGACCTCTGGTAACGGTGAAACGACTGCAGGAATGCCTGCAGCAATATAATCAAACAGCTTGTTTGGCAGACTGAAACGCTGATTGATGCAGTTATCGGGATCGAGAGAGAGTCCTGCATCACAGCACATGGTAAACTGCATCATCTCTTCCCATTTCATCCTTGGAAGGAAGATCACATTACTCCCTAGCCCTTTGTATGTGACTGCATGCTTTACTTGCTCAATCATATCGCCTGATCCTGCTATGATCAGGCGAATTCTCTCAAGCATGGTCATGGCGTTGATAAGTTCCATGACACCTCTGCCCGGGTTAATGCCGGATCCCTGGTAGACGACCAGCAGATCTTCCTCCCTGACTCTCAGATTATTCCGGTTATACGCGATAAGCTCATCAGTTGACGGAGCAACGTTCATGATCACCACAGGGTCCACTCCGTATTCCTTCCTGTAGAGCCCGGCAACAGAATTGCTGACTGTGATCATGTGACGCACCTTTGGCACAAGCAGTCTCTCAATCTTCTTCCAGACAGAATATTGAAGTTTTCTTTCTGCCAGCCCATACTGACCAGTGAAGTACTCATGGGCGTCGTAAACAAGAGATTTGCCGAACAGACGTGAGGCTGAATAACATGGAATGAGCGTATCCAGATCATTAGCGACATACAGGTCTGATCTCCTCACGAACAGACGCAATAACAGGGATACATTGAATATTATGTACATCAGCGGGCCGCGCCTGAAAAGCACCCTGAGCCGCTTGACCCTGACGCGGGGCAGGAAGAGAGACGGCGATCTGCCCGTATACCTTCCGATGAGAGTCACCATGTATCCCATATCCGAGAGGAGCAGTGCCTGTTTCTGAACCCTCATGTCTGTTGAGAGATCACTTATTACGGCTATGGTTGCTCTCATAGATAAACTGTCTCCTCACGTTTTAGGGTTTGAAAGATACGAAAGATTTTTTTAGCTAAGTTTGTGCAGGTTTTTATGGACTATGAATGGATACTCAGGATAACAGGACAGTTCACGTTGTAAGTTTCAATATCCCCTATCCGCCCGATTATGGAGGTGTCATGGATGTTTTTTATAAGATATCTTCACTGAAAAAGCAGGGTATGGGTGTCATTCTTCACTGCTTCAGTTACGGGCGAACCCGTTCCAGAACCCTTGAGCGCGAGTGCCTCAGGGTGCATTATTACCGGCGTGACCTGAATCTTTTTCATCTTTTCAGCAAGGAACCTTTTATTGTTCTCTCACGGCGCAGCGATTTGCTGCTGAAACACCTGCTTGCCGATAAGCACCCTATAATCTTTGAAGGGCTCCACACAACACACCTGCTTGGCCACCCTTCTCTTTCCGGCCGCATGACTATGGTCAGGACTCATAATATTGAGCATGTCTATTACCGTAACCTGGCCCTCAATGAGAAAAATATATTCAGGAAGTTTTTTTTCAATTCAGAAGCCAGAAAGCTTGAAGGGTACGAGTCAAAACTGGCAAAGGCATCAATTCTTCTGACCATTTCGCCCGGTGATATGGAATATTTCAAACCGAAATACGGTAATGCCGTTTTCGTTGGCCCTTTCCACCCTGAAGATTTGTGTGGCACCTCAGATGGTAAAGGTGATTATGTACTTCTTCATGGCGATTTCTCCACCTCCGAAAATAATACCGCAGCACGGTTCATCCTTCGTGAAGTGGCTTCCCACTGGAAATATAAGACTATCCTCGCTGGCAAAAGGCCATCTCAGGTGTTGCTGCAGGACGCCTCAGGATTGAAACATGTTAAAGTCATCGCCAACCCTTCTCTGGTGCAGATGAATGAGCTGATAAACAATGCCCAGGTCTGCCTCCTGAATGCATCACAGCCTTCAGGAATGAAGCTCAAACTGATCAATGCACTTTGCCAGGGACGGCATGTGGTAGCATCTGATTCTGTAGTTGCAGGTACACACCTTGAAAGTCTGTGCAATATAGCCGGAAGTCCTGATGAATGGATAAACCTGACTGACAGGCTCATGAAGGAGGAATTCACGGCCGGGATGAAGGAAAAGCGCAAACTGCTGCTTGGCGAAATTGCCGATAACAGTTTAAATGCCAAAAAGATAGTTGATTCCATCGAAAATTACCATTCACGCACCTGAGGCCACTCCGGCCTACTGATAAATCCTGCGCTTGTTAAGCTCACGCCTGTAGGCAGCTGCGTATCTGTTATGTTCAGACAGGGTACGCGAGAAATGGTGATAACCTGAAAAGTCGGCTTTGGCCACAAAGAACAAATAATCATTTTTTTCAGCCTTCAGGACAGCTTCAAGCGCCGGCTTGGATGCGCAGCGCACGGGTCCCGGAGGTAAACCTCTGTATCTGTATGTGTTATACGGTGAATCAACTTCAAGATGCTCATTCAGTACTCTCCTGATGGTGAAATCATTGACTGCAAATTTCACTGTAGGATCGGCCTGCAGGGGGATGCCCTTGTGCAGCCGGTTGAGATAAACACCTGCTATCCTGGGCATCTCATCATATTTCGACGATTCTTCTTCAATGATGGATGCAAGCGTTGATACTTCCACAGGTGTTAGATTCAGTGCTTTGGCAGAGGCAAGGCGCTCATCGTTCCAGAATACATTATACTCCCTGAGCATCCGGCGGTAGAAACCTTTCGCATCGAGGCTCCAGTAAAGCTGATAGGTATCCGGAAGGAAGACAGTTATGAGTGTCTGGCGTGTGAAACCGTCAGCGGAATAATTGTTCTCATCATCGAAGAACCGGGATAGTGAAGCCGGGTCAGCCTCTATCTGGGATCCTATTCTTGCAGCCATCTCATCGAGTGTGCGGATATTGTTGAATGTCACATTCACGGGAGCCTGCCTGCCTGACCTTAACATATTCACAATGGCACTATTGTTCATACCCGGATCAATAATATAAGATCCTGACTTCAATGAGCGGTTGAAGGACTTTAGTTTTGCCGCGACAAGGAAGTTGCGATCGCTCCTGAGAGCTCCTGAACTTTTCAGTGTGTCCATGAGATTTTCAAAGGAAGATCCTGAAGGCAAATAGATCCTCAGGGCAGTGTCTGATTTCACATTTGGCTTAAAAACTACAATCCATAATAAAGCCGTTCCTGCCAGGCTTGCTGTCAGAATTAAATAGAACAGATACTTTAATATTTTTCTCATCATAGCGGAAATTAGTAGAGAGGACCAAATATCCGGGCCAGTGATTCCCTGTATCTGTCTGTCCGCCGTCTGGTCTCCCAATCTGCTTTTATGATCTCTTTGCAGTTCTTCAGATCTTCGGAGAACACCTGACCAAGAGAGGTCGCAAAATCCTCATCATAGACAAGAGCGGTGACCTCAAAATCAAGATCGAAACTTCGTACATCAACGTTAGGAGAACCCACTGATGAAAATACTCCATCAACAAGGAGGTACTTTGAGTGTATGAACCCTTTTTCATAAAGATATACTCTGATGCCTGCATCAAGCAGTTCCGAGATATATGAACGGGTATTCCAGTTAGTGATGATTGAATTGGCCTTTTGAGGGAAGATCATTCTTACATCGACACCGCTCAGGGCAGCTGTTTTCAAAGCAGTGAGGATACTCTCGTCAGGACTGAAATAGGGTGAGGTGAGATAAATAGACGATTTTGCCGTTGCGATGGCTGCAAAATATACCTGCATGATTGTTGCCCAGTCGGTATCAGGTCCGCTGGAAGCAACCTGCACCAGGCAGCGGTTACCCGTTTTAGTGTAGTTCGTCAGGGAGGTATCAGGAGGCAGCTCTTCGCCACTGACGAAATCCCAGTCTGCAACAAACACCCTGTCAAGAGCTGCAACAGACTCACCCTCAAGCTTCAGGTGGGTATCAATCCATGGCCCGAGAAATGGCAGGCCGTAAATATATTTATCTGCAATGTTGATTCCTCCGACAAAGCCTGTCTTGCCGTCCACCACAATTATTTTACGGTGGTTACGGTAGTTAATCTTGCTTGAGAAACTGGGAAAGCGTACCGGCATGAATGGAAAGATCTGCACACCGGCAGCGCGCATCTCCCTGAGATAAGCCCTGCGAATGTTCCAGCTCCCCACATCGTCATAGATGACCCTCACCTTAACCCCTTCAGCAGCCTTGCCTTTGAGCAGCTCCTTAAACTCTGTGCCAAGATTATCCGGCTCAATACGGTAAAACTCAAGGTGAATGAAATCCTTCGCCGAGGCTATCGATTTCTTCATTTCGGAGAACGTTTTATCACCGTTGATTAACAGGCCTATCATGTTGTCGACAGTGAGCAGTGACCTGTTGTTATTAAGCAAAAGATGGATGAGATGTGCCTTCGACCTGACAGCTTCACTCTCCTCTGCCAGAACTAAAGGAAGCGACGTCACCTGCCTGTTAACGCTGTCCGACAACCTGCTGCTGTCAGTCATACTTTTACGGGAATAGATTTTCTGTTTGCGGTAATAGCGGCCAAATATGATATAGATGATCAGTCCCGCTATCGGAACAAAAAATATGACAAGCAGCCATGACAGTGTTTTAACAGGATTCCTGTTTTCAAAAACAATCATAAGGCAAATGGAGACGACTGTGATCACATATAATAATGCCACCACGTCCAGAAATACTATAAGGGTATGCCCTGCCAGAACCATAAGTTTATGCCTTAGCTGTATGTAAAAATAAAAAAACTCTTCCGCCTGGCAACGAAAGAGTTCTTTTATGTCATTTTATGATCAGAATATCAGCCCTACATGGAGCAAAAGTGCTCCCGTTCTGTCATCGAGCGTAAAAGTCTCACCGGCTATCGTGATCTCATCACCAAACTGGTTCAGATTACCCTCATAACGGATATCAAAGGTAAGCCTGTTAAACAGGTCAAGACCTACACCCGCCTGGTATCCGAAAGTAGCCTTCTTATAGGTAGCCCCCTGAATTAATTCCTTTGGGTCACCTATCAGGAAGGATGCAGCCGGACCGGCGTTTACTCTTAGGAAAGCGATTTTAAATCCTACAAGAACAGGGATATTTATTTTGTTGAACTTCTGGTTGTAAATAACAGGACCACCTCCGGCTTCCACATCATCATATGAGACAGAATTGGTTGCAGTGGCAAAGAGGAATTCAGGTTGAACGTATAAACCTGCAAAAGAAACTCTCATGAAAGCTCCTCCCTGGAAACCCCACTCTGCTCCTTTAAGGCTCTGAATGGTCACATCAGTATTCGTAAATGTCTGATCCGTGAAGGTAAAGTCTGTGCTTGCCCCTCCCTTAACACCGAACTTCAGCTGTGAAAAAACGGGCGTGGCAAGTAAAAGCGCAAATAGAATAACCAAGATCTTTTTCATTTTTTTTCTCAATTTAGTTAATAGTACAGATTCTATACTTACTAACGTCAAAAAGCATGCAAAGGTTGCATGCTGCATCAAAAAAACAGTCAGTAATTTTATTTTATTGCCAGTTCTGAGAAGATTGTCTCCTTCATTCTGTCAAATTCAGCGCGTTCAAAGAGGCGGGTCAGAAAGATAATCTTTCCATTTCTGTCGATGATAATATTACGTGTAACGCCGGACTCTTTAAGGGCGTACAGTGCAAAGATATCAGCTCCGGGATCCAGCGCAAGAGGATAGGTTATCTTCATGTCATCCTTAAATTTCTGCACCGTTTTCACTGGCTCATCACGGTCTATGCCAATCACAACCAGGCCTTTCTCTTTTCCGGGCAGCCAGATTTCAGTCTCAATGAACGGCATTTCCTTGCGGCATACACTGCACCAGCTGGCTGTGAACTGCAGCATGACCACCTTATCGCGCAGGTCCGACAGCTTATAGGTCTTCCCTCCTGCCTCCTTAATGGTAAAATCAGGTGCTATATCTCCTTTTCTGACAACATACCCGTTCTCATAAACTTTTTGGTCCTGAGCACAGGCAGCTATCGCTGTCAGCGTTGCCGCAACAATAAATATCAGTCTTTTCATTCAAGTGTTGTTTGCCGGCTCAAAAATACAATTTTATCGGATCGTTGTCTGTTTTTGATTATCCGTTATTGGTAAAGACATACTGTTCTGCGCACCTAAGAAACCAGACTAAAAGTACTAACTTAAATTGTGCTTTTATGTTGATATTCAATTTTTTAAACTCTAATCTCACTTCTTAATATTCCTCTGGTTCAGGTTCAGGTTCAATCTCCAGATAATTGCTGCTCTTCTGCAGCTCGAGATAGCCTTTCCCCACCTCACGGAATCCATACTCGAAACAGTATGACCATCTTAGCCCGTCCTTGGTTTCAACCAGGTGTGTGAAGAAGGTGAAATTATAACCCTGTGCGATAAGCGCATCACGGTGTATGCGATGGTGACCAGAGTCAAGAAGATCACCCAGGATCTTTCGGTTACGTCTCAGCTGTGCATGAACATTCCGCACATAGTTGTTCTGGTCACGGTTAAGACGGTTGTTGTAATTGTTTCGGCACTGATCGGAACAGAATTTCTTATCAGACCGTCCGAGAAGTTTAGCTCCGCAGTCAAGACATACTCTTTCCACAGCGTAATGTTTTGATAAAGATACAAAATATACAAATTACACATTCTGCATATTTCATTGATTTCGTTGACAAAAAACGTTTACAAACGGATATAAACGACTGCAAAATGAATAGAAACGATTAATAACCGAATGATGTGACGGTGAGGGTGCACCTTTGTATCGTTAACAGTATTATTAACTAAAACAAATTATCATGAATGCATTAAGAAACAAGGTACAGCTGATCGGCAGGCTCGGTCAGGACCCGGACATCAAGACGCTTGAAAGCGGAAAGAAAGTGGCACACTTCACGATGGCCACCAACGAGAACTACAAGAGTGCCGACGGCTCCAAGACAGAGGAGACCACCTGGCACAACATCGTAGCCTGGAACGGCCTGGCAGAACTGGCTTCCAGTTATCTGAAAAAAGGCAGGGAGGTTTGCATCGAGGGACGCATCAGCTACCGCTCCTACACAGACAAGAACGGGATGCCGAAGAGTGTAACAGAGATAGTGGCTTCTGACCTGGTGCTTCTCAGCTCAGGGGGTATTACAAGGGAGGATGTTCCCAAAGAAGGTAAGGTCAGGGAAGGCAAGGCGAAGGAAAAGATTGCCTGAGGGACAGGCATGTGTGGATGGATTGTCTCGTGAGTAAGCCCCGGTCATCGGCCGGGGCTTTGCTTTCATACGTTTTTATAACTTCCTGCAGCATCCCTGCCGGCTCTCAGGGCTCTTAAGGTTAAGATCCGCAACCTCCTCTCCCTTCCGCATGAAAAGCTGCCTGACGCCATTCTCCAGGCTTTCGAAAGGCAGGGAGATGCATGAGGATGCAGCCCCGAGAATGACCATGTTGCCTGACTTTGACGAACCCAGATCCTTCGCAATGGCATCAGCATCAAGGACAATAGTATGGCCGGCTTTCTTCAGCTCGGACAAAATATCTTCTATACCGGGGTAATCAGGAATGTTGATGTACGGCACCGAACTTGTCACTATCCATCCGTCAGGTGAAAGCCATGGAAGATACCGGAGTGCTTCCATCGGCTCAACACTTATTATCAGGTCAGCCTTGCCGTCAGGGATGAGATCAGAGTGTATCTCTCTGTCTGACAACCTTAGATGCGACTGTACATCGCCTCCCCTCTGGCTCATCCCGTGCACTTCCGACTGCTTCAGAAAGAGGTTCTTTTCAACGGCAGCAAGTCCTATAGTGGCTGCAATGGAGAGGATACCCTGGCCCCCTACGCCTGCAAGTATTATGTCACATTTCATATTATTCCTTTGTTTTATTCTTCTCTGCGGCTTCAGATTTTTTGTTTCCCGACGCGGTCTGTATACACTCCCTGCGGGCCAGCACAACAGACAATCCATGATGCATCATCTCCTCCCTGATAACAGAGACGTTCTCTTCATGATTTTTTCTCAGCGGCGTGATCACCCTCAGGTGGTTACGGCTCACCCCAAGACCCAGGCAAATGCTTTCAAGCCTGTCGGTTGCCTGCGAATGCTGCCCTCCCGTCATGCCTGTGGTTGAGTTGTCCGATATGATAACCGTGACAGGGGAATCCTTTATAACCGCATCGAGCAACCCGGTCATGCCTGAGTGTGTGAAGGTCGAGTCGCCGATGACAGCCACGGCGGGAAACAATCCGGCGTCTGTGGCGCCGATTGCCATGGTCACCGAAGCACCCATATCAACGCACGAGTTGACCATGTTATAGGGAGGCAGAGCTCCGAGTGTATAGCATCCGATATCCGAAAAGACCCTGCCCGGTCCGAAGTCTTTCATCGCCTCAGCAAGAGCAGCATACATGTCAGCGTGACTGCAACCCTTACAGAATGACGGCGGACGCTGTCTGACTATTGAAGGAACCTCCTTGCCAGGTACTGTCTTCATTCCCAGTGCTCTGGCTACAATAACCGGATTAAGCTCCCCGTCTCTTGGTACTGTACCGTCAAGGCGTCCCATTACCTTAACATCCCTGTCGAGCAGGCCGCGGAGCTGTTCTTCGATCAGAGGATAACCCTCCTCAAGGACCAGCACCTTATCACAACTGTCAACCAGCCGGGCAACAATATTCTTGTCAACCGGATAGGCAGCAACAGACAGTATCGGATAATCATCCTCATGCCCGGTGATGTTCTCAAGAAGATAATTATAGGCTATTCCGCATGTTATTATACCAGTCCTGCCTTTGCCACTGCTTAACCTGTTCCATCCTGAAATGACAGGATCAGAAGGCAGGATTTCAAACAGATTTGTAAGAGCCCTGTACTGTTTCCGGGCTATTGCCGGCAGGAGCACAAACTGCCTGGGGTTGGAGGGCAGTGACTGTGTGTTCCGCGGTCTCGGTTCGCGAAGCATTACTGAGGCACGTGAGTGTGCCAGACGGGTGGTAATGCGAAAAAGAACCGGCAACCTGTATTTTTCAGACAGGTCAAAGGCGTCAAAAATCATATCATAAGCTTCCTGTTGATTGCGAGGCTCAAAGACAGGAACCAGGGCAAATTTGCCGTAAAAACGCGAGTCCTGCTCATTCTGCGACGAGTGCATTGAAGGGTCATCGGCAGCTACAACAATAAGTCCGCCATTAACGCCTGTTACAGCCGAGTTGATGAACGCATCAGCAGCAACATTGAGTCCTACATGCTTCATCGCAACCATAGCCCTTTTACCTGCATAAGACATCCCCAGCGCTGCCTCCATGGCAGTCTTCTCATTTGATGACCACTCGCGGTGTACATTCTCTTTTACTGCCTGCGGCGAAGACTGAACATACTCCATGATCTCCGTTGAAGGTGTGCCGGGATAAGCATACATACCACTCATTCCCGCATCCAGAGCAGCCTTTGCAATTGCCTCATCACCAAGCAGTAATAACTTGTGCATATTATGTAATTCTTTTTAGTGTTTCACATTGGGAGCAGTAAAGATGAAAAGAAAATGATAATATACAAATAATTAAAATCATCACAGGTTATTCATGGTCATCAGTTTGTTTTGACAGTCTGCCGGGAGTCCGCCAGCCCGCCGGTATATTAAAGTTAAGTTAAATGTAATAATCCAAAGCCAATATTGTTTACTTTGTATCGCAAAAGCATGTGCCATTGAAGAAGGTAGTGGTGATAAGCCTGTTGCTCGTCTCGGTGTTTTGTCGGATAAGTGCTCAGGTCGAACAGAAAAAGTTTATTCAGATTGACGGGGTGACAGCCGATAAAAACGGTTTTATCATACCGGATGTCAGCATTTACTCAAAGGGACTCAGAAGAGGTGCTGCCAGCGATCACCGTGGTATCTTTTCCATCATCAGCACACCAGGTGACACCGTTTTTTTCAGTGCCATAGGATTCAAATCAACGCTGCTCACCGTACCCTCAGCAATCGCAGGCATCAATTTCATCACTGATGTAATATTAATCGCTGATACCATAATGATTGAGGAGGTCGTTATATTGCCGTGGAAGACCTATTCTGAATTCAAGAGGGCAGTGCTGGAAAATAAGCCTGCTGATCCACTTCTGGAGAATATGGAGTTCAACCTGGCACTTGTTGAGCAGCAGACATGGTCTGACATGCGTTCCACGCCCGGCCAGGGATACAGGTACACCATGCAGAAAGTGTCTGACAATCTGTACACCCATAATCAGGCTCCGGTCACTAACCTGCTGAACCCTTTTGCATGGCAAAAATTCATCCAGGGAGTTAAAGGGGGTCTGCTGAAGAATGAAAAGCCGTCAACCACCAGGCAGAAAAAAATCAAGGTCAGGAAGAAAAAAAAGAGTGACTGATGCCACTTAAATCAAGGATAACGCTTCCACTGGTTCTTCTTTTGCTTTTTATACTGGCTGTCTCTCCCCTCCTGTCACAGAATAAAGCCATCACGGGTAGGATCACAGATTCCTCCGGAGTTGCTCTTTCCTATGTCACCGTTTACATTCCCGCATCAGGCGGCGGGACCTTCTCCGGGACTGACGGACAGTTCACTGTTACTCTTCCGGCTGATAAACAACAGTTTACAATTATTTTCTCATTGATCGGGTACAAGGCAGATACAGTTCTGCTGAACATTTCTGATGCGGAACTCCCTTTGAAAATAACACTTTTCAGTGATACGGTGGAGCTTCGCGGTGTGGAAGTAAAAGCCGCCAGAATTGATAACATCACAGCCATTTCTATTCCAGTAGTTGCAGGAATAGTTATTCCGACGGTGTCAGGGGGTATTGAGGCAGTGATAACAACCCTTCCGGGAGTTGCTTCTTTCAGTGAGCTGAGCTCCGGCTATTCTGTAAGAGGAGGCAGCTATGATGAGAATCTGGTCTATCTTAATGACGTCGAGGTTTACAGGCCGTACCTTATCAGGTCAGGGCAACAGGAAGGACTCAGCAGGATCAACCCTGATCTCACCTCTTCTGTTATCTTTTCACCGGGAGGATTCAGTGCCGCTTACGGTGACCGCATGTCATCGGTGCTTGATATCAGGTACCGGGAGCCGGAAGCGCGGGAAGCTTCTATTTCTCTCAGCCTCCTTACCTCATCAGCACATGCCGGAGCCCGGAGCAGAAACGGTAAATTCTATTTCATTGCAGGAGCAAGATACCGCACCAGTACCTTAATGCTTAACAGCCTGGATGTGAGCGGCCAATACGATCCGCGGTTCGCCGATATCCAGGCAATGGCCGGGTACAGACCTGGCACAAAAACACATATCACACTCTCACTCTGGGGCTCATCAAACAGGTACACGTTCATGCCAATGAGCCAGACGACAACATTTGGTACCACTGCAGAAGCATTCAAACTTTTCGCATGGTTCGAGGGAGGAGAACGCGACAGGTACGACAATGGCGGCGGAGCTGTCACACTTGATATCAGGCATAATGACAACCTGTCTTCAAAGATCATCCTTTCAGGGTACCTTGCTTCGGAGAATGAGAATTTTGATATCCGCGGAGCCTACAGCCTCACAGCCCTCGATAAAACCGAAGGTTCTGAAAATAATCCTGACTCCCTGCTGAATGCAGGTGTGGGGAGCTGGCTGTCACATGCACGTAATACTCTCAACACCAGCATGGTAAGCTTCTCATACAAGGGATCAGCAAATGCCTGGGGCAGCAGGTTTGAATGGGGTCTCACTGCCAGGCACAGGCGCCATGACATAAATGTGAATGAGTGGACGCGTGTTGACTCTGCAGGTTATACGGCAGGCACCAGTGACGACGACCTTAGCCTGACATCATTTTCCGACCACAACAGTAATATAAAAAGCATTATATCCGAAGCCTATGTCATAAACAGGACCAGCTTCAGCCTTGCAGGAAGGGGATGCGAGCTTAACGCCGGGATAAGGGCTGCCTGGGATACTTACAATTCAGAAGCGCTGCTTTCCCCACGTCTTTCACTTAGTATGGCTCTTTCACACAGGGTCTCAGTGTATGTATCCGCAGGAGCATATCATCAGCCTCCCGGTGGGCGCGAGATGATGATGCAGACCGATGACACATCACCCGTGCTGAAAGCACAGCGATCATTGCATTCAATTGCCGGCATGCATTATGATTTCATGGCTTGGGAAAGACCCTTCAGGTTCACTGCCGAAGCTTACGGCAAGTTCTTTGACAGACTCGTACCCTATACGGTTAATAATGTAAGGCTGACATATTACGGCGGAAACATTGCAGAGGGTTATTCTGCCGGATTGGATTTCAGGGTCAACGGAGAATTTGTGAAAGGGGTTGAGTCATGGTTCAGCCTTTCATTTATGAAATCGGAAATGAACATCCCCTCCAGCAATTCCGGATGGTATCCATCGCCATTCGATCAGAGAGTGAATTTCAGCATATTCTTCCAGGATTATCTGCCAGGTCATCCCGATTTCAGGGCACATATAAACATCGCTCTCGGAACAGGCATACCTACATCTCCACCTGAAAAAGAGCAGTGGGACATATGGTTCAGGATGCCGCCATACAGACGCATTGACATCGGATTTTCCAAAGTTATAGTAGGCGGTGACAAACGAGGTCCGGGGCCGGTAATCAAAGAACTTATTGCCGGACTTGAGGTATTCAACCTGGCAGATATAAGAAATACAATATCGTACACGTGGATCAGGACTGTCAGGAACAGTGAAGGTAAATCACTCGAATATGCAGTTCCTAATTACCTGACAAGCCGCAGTCTCAACCTTAAGATCACAGCACGATTCTGATCAATGTCTGATGACAAACGGACAATATTTCATACTTTCGTACCCTGATGAACAGGTTTGAAATCATATTCACGGCGGTAATGGCCACAATCATTGTGCATCTACTTGTTGCTGTGATTTTTATGTCGGTAAAGGTATCAGCCATGAAGCGTGAGCTGGCTGCAGAGATCATTCTGGCGGTTGAGGAGGAGATGCCTGACCCGGAAATGAAAAAGGCAATAGAACTCTCGGCAAGTGAAAAGTTCGCCGGCGCATCAGCAGAGGACCTCATCAATGTTATTAAAAACCTTGCTGACAAGCCGATCGATATTGACCCCAAGGAGTACGAGGACATGGTCAAGGAAGAACTTATTAAAAGTGGCATGCTGAATGAAAAGAATTTCATTGACGATAAGAAAATGGCCGAGGAGGCCGGACGAGAGGAAATAGATATCCCTTCAGAAGAGATAAAACCGAAAGTAGCGGAAAAAAAGGAGAAGCCTGAGGAGAAGGGTACTTTCAGGGGTCCGACCCGTATTTTCTATGATCTTGCACGCCGGCACCATGTATACCTCCCAATTCCCATATACAAGTGTCAGGGGGCAGGTCAGATTACCCTGTCCATCGAAGTCGACCGGAGTGGCAACGTAATAAAGGCTCAACCTGCGTCCAGCCTCTCGACCACAAAAGACCCGTGCCTCACTGAGACTGCCGTGGATCATGCCCTCAGGTCAACCTTCAACTCTGACCCGGGTGCCCCGGTTAAGCAGGCCGGGTTTCTGACCTTTGTTTTTGTATCGCAGTAAGACCTTAAAAGAGCAAACCCTGAACAGGGTAGTTATAAGGCATGATAATCTCCTTCCTGTTCCGGTCAGCACGTGTGTTTGTGATCAGGGGGCTGACCGTATGAGCTTCGAGCATCTCTGATGCAACGGGCTCCATTAGTTGTGCCGCCGAATTCTTTTCGAGTTCCCCCTTCAGCCACAGTTTTTCAGCAGCAGCGGGCAATATTACAGGCATCCGCTTCTTGCTATTGTGTATCTCTGACATCAGTTCATTAGCCCTTGTGGTCACTACTGAGAATGTATTAAGGGAAACCCCGCCCTTCATTCTCCATGAGTCCCAGATGCCGGCAAGAGAGAAGATATCTTCATCACGCAGACTTATGTACCATGGTATTTTTCGGCCTCCGATATGCTGCCATTCAAAGAAGCCTCTGACCGGCACAAGGCACCTGCGTGAAGCGAATGACTCCCTGAAGGCAGGTTTGGCATCTATTGTCTCAGACCTGGCGTTGAATGTCTTCATCATGATCTCGTTGGCCTCACCCTCATCCTCAACCCATGACGGAATTAATCCCCATCTGAAAAGACGTAATGATGCAGGGTCATCCGAACAGACGACAGGCATCAGTGGCAGGCTGTAAGCATGAAAGTAGTAACTGGGACGGTACTTATCATGGTCTATGAGATCAGCGCCATAGCGCTTTTCGAGCTCCTCCCTGACAATATTTACATTAACAGTAAAGCACACCTCAATTTTAATCTTTAACCTTTACAGGAACAGGAATCGAGTACCTGAACAGGTCGGTATCCGGCCATTCTTTGACCCTGCTGAGGAACTTTGACATCATCTGGTCAATATCAGATGAAAGTTCAGGTCCGTTCCATGCGCTGCTATTGAGCAGCACCACCCATGCTGTTCCGTCCGGTAAGCGCTTCATCATGGCTGTTGTTCCGGAGAAAGATCCGGTACGCCACCATGCTCCGTTAACCATGGTCGCCCTCCATCCTACCGGAGCATAGCCGTTATATACATCGGTCATGAAAGTGATGCTCTCCGGTGAAAGAATATCCTTCGGGTCACCAAATCCGTCAACTGCGAGAAGCAACCTCATCAGGTCAGGGGCTGTAGCCACCCATGCACCTGCTGCACCCAGGGCCTCAATATTATTGCCTCCCCTGCTTGCCGGCAGCATCTCCCCTGAACCATAAACAGACGGTTTCAGCGGAGCATTAGTCACTTCGTAATAAGATACTTCAAGCGGCAACGCCATATCGGGTAAATTATGACCGAGGGCCATATCATAAATTCCGAGCGGTTCAAGCACTTTCCTCGAGCAATACTCCTCATAACCCATACCTGATACCTTTTCAATTACCAGGCCGAGGATGCTGTAACCGAGGTTTGAATATGATTGCCCGGCACCGGGATTAAAATGAAGGTTTTTGTCAAGGGCAAACCTGATTATTGTTTTTGTATCGACGGGCATTGGAACACCCAGTGTTCGTGCAATAACATCCGGCATGAACATCTGGTCTCCGTATCTTTGTGACCACCCTCCTTCATGTGCAAGCAGATGTCCTACGGTGATATCAAAGACCCGCTTGTCTTTCGGGTGGGCAAAAAGAGTGTCATCAAGAATCCCCTCAGGCCCGAAGACCCGGTCGTTGACAGATAACCGGCCCTCTTCCTGAAGTTTCATTACTGCCACGGCGGTCACAAGCTTTGAGACGCTGGCAATACGGAAACGGTGATAGGGTTCTGCTGGTACCGAGTCATTCAGAGAGGCGTAACCGAAACCGCGGGCATAGACAAGCTTCCCTTCCATTGCAACGGCGACAGACGCTCCCTTGATATCATAGTTCTTCATGAACCATTCAACACTTTTTTCGGCATTGTCAAATAGTTCTCTGTCAGTGAGGCTGTTATCTATCCGTAAATGTGCAGGCATAAAATCCTGATCCGGAAATAATGCCCTTTCGGTTCCGACAGGCATGACAAATGAAAATATGACCAGAAATGTTATTAATAGTATGCGCAACCCCCTTTTTTCTTCGCTCATAAGGTACTTTGATTTTTTTACCCGGGTACAAAAATATACTTTTAAGCTGCTCATACTACCCCTGACCCTTCATTTTCTTAACCAATGAAAAAATATATCAACAAAATAGCTCTTCCGGAAAACTGCGATTAAATTTGTATTTATGACAACGTTAAAAAGAATCATATTCGTATCTCTGACACTGATTTTCCTTTCACCACTTGTGAAAGCACAGCAGGACTCGGTGGTACTGGATTCCATTGTCACCAGAACTCAGGGTCCTACTCGATGAGTACAATAAGGAAGTACTCTTCATTGATACTTCCGAATTTGTCACAGGAGGGTATAATACCGAAGACATAAATCTGCAGATAGCCGCATCCATGGGTGCCTGCAATGAGATAATCAGGCTTTTTGCCAAGGGGGCCGATGTGAATAATTTCGTCGGAAGTGTCGCCACTCCATTACATTACGCCGTATCCTCAGGTAGCAAAAAGGCAGTCGAGATGCTTTTGCTTCTCGGAGCCTTGCCAGATAATTCTGATCAGTACGGGTATTCACCGCTTATTGCGGCGGTGATGGCAGACAATCTTGATATAGCTGAGCTTCTGATACGGTACGGGGCTTCAATGACAAATACTGACCGCAATGGATCTTCTCCTCTGCATCATGCTGCGGCTCTCGGATTATTTTACACAACTGACATGTTGCTGTACTATGAGGCACCTGTTGAAGCAAAAGATATTGAAGGCAACACTCCGTTGATGCTTGGCGTGAGCTTCAGCCATTACGATATCGCTGACATACTGCTGAGGGCGGGTGCTGACCCGAATACGCATGACAAAAAAGGATTTACACCCCTGATGGTGGCAGCCCAGAACGGCGACACCCTTATGCTGAGAATGCTTTTCAATGCCGGAGCAAATCTCTATTCTGCCAATGATGATGATTATGATGCCCTCGGCTGCGCCGCGAGATACGGACAGGCTGAAGCTGCCTCTTTTCTTCTTCAGAACGGCAAGAGGTGGAATTACCGCAATAACGGGTTGAAAAATCCTGTTGATATTGCTGAATATTACGCTCAGAACAAGCTACTTCCTTTGCTCACTCTATATGGTTTGGCCGAAGAGCCCAAATTTGCGCTGGAAGAGTTAACATTCTCTGCAGGGGCTAAGGTCACATCACATTATCTGCTGCTGGACGGATCAGTATCACTTATCGAGCCAAGGATAAAGGCTGGAATCACCCTTGGCGCATCTTCAAACCCCTTCAGATGGAAACTGCTGGTGGAGGAGAGTGATGCAACCTATCAGTACATGGTAAATACTTACCTGATCTACGCCGGGATCTTTAAAGAATTTGGGTTGGGTGAGACTGTCAGTGGTAACAAGTTGAGTATTATCCCCTCATTGTCTGCCGGTTATCGTTTCTTCTCCGATTATGAAGGCATTGACAGGAAGCCTGAAAATAAATACTGCATCATTCCTTCAGTTGATGTTAACTGGAAGATGAACTACTTCGGAATCAGTGCAGGGCTTAGTTATATGAAGACACCATTTTACAAGGTACCTCCAATATGGCTCAATCTTAAGGCATCATACTCAATCATACAGAGGTCTCCGGTAGTCGCGGGCAAAAAGATAAAAATCTACAACTATGAGAAATAGCCCTGTTAAAGTGGCCCTGGCCCTGCTTTTGCTATTCTCTTGCGAGGAGGGCTCCATAACCAACTGTGCTGAATGCGACCCGGCTGGAATTAACCAGCCGCAGCTGATGATCTATATCAGGAACCCCGAATATGTACCCGCAAATCCGTTAGTCACTATATATGAGGGTGCGATAGATGACAGTATTGTTCTCAGACGTATAAACGTCAATGAGAGTTATTCATACATCACCTATGATGCCGTGCTGTATAAAGACTATACCGCAACTGTGGAGTTCTTTCTCAACAGTGTCAGGTATGTTGCAGTCGGAACCGCATGTCCTAAGACGCGCTATGATGAATCAACATGTGACGAGCCCTGCTATTACCTCTATGATAACGTCATTGATCTGAGGCTCAGGTACCATTAGAGTTCGGATTATTATCAGATCCTGAGAGTAATAAGGATCTGCCGGAGTTCGTTGGGTGTCACATCTTCATGTACTTTACCGGCATCGGCAACAGCAATCCTGCCTCTTTCTTCCGACACAATTATCACTACCGCATCTGTAGCTTCGGTCAGCCCTATTCCGGCTCTGTGCCTCATGCCAAACCTTGCAGGCAATCCTGTCTGGTCGGTTGAAGGGAGTGGACAACGGGCTGCAAAGATCTTGCCGTTCTGGATCAGCACCGCACCGTCATGTAACGGGGACCCCTTATAGAATATAGTCTTCAGCAATTCATCAGTAACCAGAGCATTAAGCAGTTCTCCCCCCTCTGAATATATATCCAGCAGGCTCGTTCTTCCGATCGCCATAAGTGCTCCCGTACGCGACTGTGCCATTGATTCGGTTGCCCGTACTATCTCCTCGACTATCTGGTTCGTCGTCTGATCTACCGCTCCTGAAGGAAAGTACTTGTCAAAGGAGAACCTGTTCCGGCTTATATACCTGTTTCCTATTGCAAGGAGAAAGCGTCGCAGCTCCTGCTGAAACACAATGATAAGGGCAATTACCCCTACTCCTATCACCTGCCCCAGGATGGCACTGATCAGTTCCATATTCAGTGCTTTGACAACAAGCCAGAAGAGATAAACAAAAAAGATTCCCAGAAATATGCTGAAAGCAGCGGTTCCCCTGATAAGACGATAAAGCTGGTAGAAGATAAACGCTACCATTAAAATATCGATAATATCGAGAATAGAGAAGTCCAGCATACAACACCGTGCGGTTACGGACAAATTTAATAATAATGATCGAAAAGGAGACCTTCAGGATAAATCTTTTCAAACAGTGTTACTACCTCCTTCGCCTCCTTAACATCATGAACCCTGAGTATTGAAGCTCCTTTCATCAGTGCGGTCATGTTAAGGGCGGACGTGCCGTTCAGGGCATCATCAGGTGTAATATTGAGTGTTCGCCAGATCATCGATTTTCGTGAGAGGCCTGCAAGCAATGGCAGGCCTGCAACATGAAACTCATTCATTCTCCTCAGCATCACAAAATTATGCACTGCCGTTTTCCCAAACCCGAAGCCCGGGTCCAAAATAATATCCTTCACCCCTGCCTGTTGCAGCTGCGTTATCCTCTGGCCGAACCAGATCAGTATATCAGAAACGACATCGTCATAATGAGGATCTGATTGCATTGTCTGGGGTGTTCCCTGCATGTGCATCATGATATAGGGAACATTCAGCCTGGTCACCAGGGGGAACATCTCTAAATCCATCTCCCCGCCTGAAATGTCATTGATAATAGCTGCTCCGGAATTTATTACTGCCTCCGCGGCCACAGATGCCCGGTAAGTGTCAACAGATATTGTAGCTTCCGGGTACCTGCCCAGGATGAGCTCCATTGCCCGGCAAACACGTTTTTTTTCAGTCTCCTCCGGAACCTCCTTAGCCCCGGGACGCGTTGAGCACCCTCCTATGTCAAGCATGTCAGCTCCGTCTTCAAGCATCTTGCCCGCTATGGCCAGCATCTCTTCATCTGTGAAATATCGGCTTCCGGGATAAAATGAGTCCTCGGTCACATTGATAACGCCCATTATGCGGGGATGGCGCAGATCAAGAAGCCTGCCTTTAATATTTATGAACATGAAGAAAGCTTTTACTTCTATAAAGATAGTCATTGCAGCGGATCAGAATCACATCCTCTGCCACAATGCCTGCAAAATGGCTATCTTTGGCGCTGAACATTGCTTATTTTCAAACTTCAACTGTATGAATGAAATCAACTGGGCCGGAGAACTCTGCGTGGCAATAACCGTGTCCGACAAATCCGGAAAAATACTGTACCTGAATGACAAATCAGCCGCAACATTTGATAAAAGCGGCGGTAAGGAACTCGTTGGCAAAAACCTAATAGAATGCCACCTGCCAGGATCATGGGAAAAGATTCAAAACATAATGAACAGCGAAAAAGTAAATTGCTATACTATTGAAAAAGAGGGTATTAAAAAACTCATTTACCAGGCACCATGGTACGATAACGGAGAGTTGTCCGGACTGGTTGAGCTATCAATGGTGATACCCTTCATCATGGATCACTTTGTCCGTAAGTAGGCGGTGAACTACAATATTTGCCGGGCTATGAGTGTTGATAAAATCAATATCTGACCTGGCAACCTGCTTCCTATAAATATTTATCTTTAAAACCGAAGCTTATGATTTTATTAACCGAACGGTAAGGAAGTTCCGGAATGAAACTGATTGTTATTGAAGGACTCGACGGAGCAGGGAAATCGACCCAGATTTCATTGCTTAAGGAATGGTTTGCGGAAAGGAAACTGCAGTGCAGGTATATTCATTTTCCCCGTACCGATACGCCTTATTTCGGAGAACTGATAGCCCGTTTTCTGAGGGGAGAATTTGGCGATATCAGTCATGTGGATCCTTATCTTGTCGCCATGCTTTACGCAGGTGACAGGAAAGATGCTGCCCCGATGATCGAAGCATGGCTCGGAGAAAAATACTATGTGATCCTTGACCGTTATACATACTCAAATATAGCCTACCAGTGTGCAAAGCTGAGCTCATCCGAAGAGGCAGTCAAGCTCAGGGACTGGATACTGAAACTTGAATTTGATCATTTCTCCATTCCGAAGCCTGACATAAATATTTTCCTTGATGTCCCATTCAGGTTTACTGAAGAAAAGCTGAAGAACCAGAGGCAGGGTGACGACAGAGGCTATCTTCTCGGTAACCGCGATATACATGAAAGCAGCCTGGAATTTCAAAAGATTGTAAGAGACGTATATATTGAAGTAGCTGCGCAAGACAGTTCACTTCAGGTAATAAAATGCTATAATGCAGACAATACTATATTTAAGCCCGATGAAATATTCCATCTGATACTTGGCAAACTAAAGGAGAAAAATATTCTCAGATGAAAACTTTAACACAAATCGGCAGGATACTGACAGGTCTTCTTTTTGTTTTTTCCGGATTTGCCAAAGGGATTGACCCGATGGGAACCGCATTCAAGCTGGAAGACTATTTCACAGCTTTCGGGGCAGGGTTTCTCGAAAACCTGGCGCTGCCCCTGGCGATAACACTCTGTCTCGTTGAGTTTGTGACCGGCATGATGCTTCTCACAGGATCTTTTGTCAGACTGGCATCATGGATGGCCGCACTCTTTATGGCTCTGTTCACGCCATTGACACTGGCCCTCGCCATCTTTAACCCGGTCTCTGACTGCGGCTGTTTCGGCGATGCCATTCTTCTGACCAACTGGCAGACCTTCCTCAAGAACATCGCTATAACCCTTCTTGTCGTTTTTGTCTTTATAAGAAGAGATGATCTGACAGGTACTTTATCAGCAAGGTCAGGATTAATCGCCACCCTGGCGTTTGGTTTCCTGTTTCTGCTCTTCATGCGTTACAACCTTGCTTATCTGCCGGTTATCGACTTCAGACCATATAAAGTGGGGACAAACCTCCCGGAGGCAATGTCTGTGCCACCGGATGCAGAGGCTGACAGGTATGATGTAAGGTTTATCTATGAGAAGGCCGGTGATAAGAAAGAATTTACCCTGAACGATTACCCGGCTGACGATACCACATGGAAATTCGTAGATCAGAAATCTGTCCTTATCTCAAGGGGATATGTGCCTCCGATACATGATTTCACCCTGGTCGACGGGCAGGGCGTTGATGTGACTGAACAGGTAACAGGAAGTGAGGGCGATGTGATGCTGATGATAGCCCGTAAACTCAATGAGTCAGACAGGGATGGTCTGCTGAAGGGATATGATCTTGGAAAAGCCCTTCAGAATGAAGGCAAGAAGTTTTACATCGTGACCGCCACTCCTCGCGAAGAAGCAAGGAGTTCTGACAACAGGGTTCAACCCCCTCTTTGCCGATGAGGTAACCCTTAAGACTGTTATCAGATCTGATCCCGGATTTGTTCTGCTGCACAATGGTACAATTGTTGCCGAATGGTCATACCGTGGACTCCCTGATAAAGAAGAATTCTCGGGAGACCTTAATGCAATGGCACTAAAAAACATTCAACACAAAAACATTAATCTTATTATAATCAGCACATTACTGGCAATATTTCTTATTATTGCTTTAACCCTGCCCCTCAGACTGGCATGCAGGGACAAGAAAGAAATTCAAGATTTAAATAATAACCCATCATGAGAAAAAAAATAGTAGCAGGTAACTGGAAAATGAATATGGATTTAAACGATGGCATTTCACTTGCCAGTGCAATCAACAATTATTTTGAGGATCACCATCTGAAGGAAAAGGAAGTCATATTGTGTACGCCATTCATTCATCTCAGTGCTGTCAGCCGGTTGCTGAGTGCAAAAGGACTGACCGCCGGTGCACAGAACTGCAGTGATCATAAGTCCGGAGCCTTCACAGGCGAGACCTCGGCAGCAATGATACGAAGCACGGGAGCTGCCAGCGTCATCATTGGACACTCTGAGCGCCGTACCTTTTATGGAGAAGACGACACGCTTCTTGCAGCCAAGACCCTGGAAGCGCTGCGCAACGGACTGCGGGTCATTTTCTGCTGCGGGGAAGTGCTTGCCGAGAGAGAAGAGCAGATCCATTTCAAGGTTGTCAACAGGCAGCTTGAGAAAGGTATTTTCACCCTTCCTGTTGATGAATTCAGGAAATGCGTGATAGCTTATGAACCAGTATGGGCCATAGGTACCGGGGTCACTGCCACGCCTGCACAGGCACAGGAGATGCACCGCTATATCCGCGATATGGTTGCCAGGCAATACGGACAGGATGTAGCCGACGATACAACAATACTATACGGCGGAAGCTGCAAGGCATCAAATGCAGCCGAACTTTTTGCCAACCCCGATGTCGATGGCGGACTGATCGGGGGTGCTTCACTTGTCAGCGAAGAATTCTGTAACATTGTGAATGCATTGTAAGCAGTTAATGAAAAAGATCATCTTCATACTTCTGGCAACAGCTGTCCTTTCACTTCCGGCAGTGGGCCAGGTTCCAAGCCAGTTTTCAGGTGATGCTTCAAAATTCACCGGGGAGCTGACGTCTTTTATGGGGACGCTTGTCAATAAATTGCAAAAAGCTGAAGTTGATCTTTTTAATTCTCTGTATGACAGCACATGTTTTTCCAGGGAGACCAGGGATCTGATTGTCAACGTAGCAAGTCAGCTCAGGGGGCGAAGGGTGAGCCAGGTGCCGGGTTTTATTTTCTTTGTGCGCACCCTGAATGACTTTGTCACAACCAACCAGGGTAAGGACGAGGTCAGTGCGTGGCTCGCCGGTCTGAGCGAAATGGCTTTTGACCCCCGGTTCACCAATGCTTCTGTTGAAAAATTTATAGAAGTTACAGGTCTGCTGCTGGTAGACAACACTATCTATTCGGCCGGGTCCGTAAGGTGGAAGACTAAGGGCGGAACCGTTGAATTCGATCGCGACACTGTTCTGAAAATTGATATCAAAACAGTGACACTAACCTGTTTTCTCGGAAAAGACAGCACCGAGATATATGACTTCTCAGGCACATATTTTCCCGACATTTTTATTATGCACTGTGATAAGGGGAAAGTAACATGGGAGAAAGCCGGTTATGACCGTTCCAAAGTTTTTGCGACGGTGTCCGATTTTAATATTGATGTCACGAAGAGTGAATTTACATGTGACTCCTCCCTTTTGACCCATACAACATATTTTCGCGAACCGGTGAAAGGTAAACTAAGAGACAGGGCAGTGGAGATTCTCTCGCCTGATAAAGCCACTATGCCGCGTTTCGAGACCTATGAAACCAGGTTCTTTATTGATGATATCTATAAGGATGTTGACTATGAGGGAGGACTGACGCTTGAAGGCGCTGTGGTCACCGGAACAGGCTCAAACTGGTTCCCGGCAAGCATCAGACTCTATCGCAATGACACCCTGGCTATAAAACTGATTTCCAGGAACTTCATCCTTTCCCAGAAGTCCATAAGCAGTTACGAGGCTGCATCCACGCTGTATCTCGGCAAAGATTCAATCTACCATTCCAACCTTGGTTTCTCATACAACACGAACACAAGGGAGGTGAGCCTTTTCCGCACAACAAGCCCATTGTCACGCAGTCCCTATTTTGATTCCTTCCATAACCTCGATCTTTACTTTGAACATTTCGCCTGGGACATGGATGACCCGTTCATCACATTGTCGCGCACCCGGGGATCATCAATCGGAGCCGCAAAGTTTGAATCAGTTTCATTTTTCAATGAGGTGAACTTTTTTAAGCTCATGCGGCTTGATGATGTGCATCCGCTTTACCGTATCAGGGACTATGCAAAGATGTATGGTTCTGATGCTTTTCCGGTGGAAGGTTTTGCCAAATGGATGAAAATGCCTGTTGAACAGGCTATTTCGCTCTGCATTGAACTTGCCAACAACGGTTTCCTATTCTATGACCGTAACTTCAACGAGGTAGTTATCAAGAAAAAGGTTGATGATTATATTGCATCCTTTGCCAAAAAGAAGGACTACGATGCTATAAGGATCAACAGCGAGGCAAGGGATAAAGAGGAGAATGCCATCCTTGACCTGAAAACATTTGACCTCAACCTCGCGGGAGTAAACATCGTGTCACTCAGTGACTCCCAGAAGGTGTCAGTCATACCTTATGACGGCCGTCTTGTGGTTGGGAAAAACCGTGCCATGTCATTTGACGGTGTTGTAAAAGCAGGCCTGTTTACCATTTACGGCAAACAGTTCTCATTCAGTTATGACACTTTCTACCTGCATCTTGAAAAGATAAATTCCATCCGCCTGGCAGTGGAGACGGATGAAAAAGACCCTTATGGGCGACCGGTAATAAAGAACATAGACAACATTATCGAGCTTGGTTCAGCCAATCTGTACATTGATGACCCGAAAAATAAATCAGGACTTAAGCGCCTGCAGCAGTACCCGATCATTAATTCATTAACCAACTCCTACATCTTCTATGACAAGATACCTAACCTGGAGGGCATCTATCCGCAGGAGGAATTTTACTTCCGGATCGATCCTTTCACCTATAACAACATAGACCATTACAGCAATACGGACATGGCCCTTCAGGGTGAGTTTGTCGGGGGAGGCATCACTGAGCCCATGAGGCAGATTCTTACGGTACAGCCAGATACTTCTCTCGGTTTTTCAATGACGATTGCTCCTGAGGGTATACCCATTTATAACGGCAGAGGAATCCTCTATGACCATCTTAGTATGAACAACTCGGGGTTTATAGGCAGCGGCAGGGTTGATCATCTTACAGCTACGGCCGTATCAGACACAATATTATTTTACCCTGATTTCATGGTAACCAGGGCTCAGAGCTTCACTATGCGACCTGATACATTGAACAGATTTCCGGTTCTCAAAGCCTCGGATGTAGATATTGAATGGCTTGCCGGGCCTGATGAATGGTATGCGGAAAATAATCCCGGCAAAGAGTTCAGCATGTTTGCCAACGGTACTACTGTGAACGGAACTCTTATCCTGAAGCCGGAAAGTCTCGACGGCAAAGGAGAGGTGAATATGGCTGATGCCCGTATCACTTCAGAAACCTTCAGTTTCGGCTCCACCACTATCGATGCAGATACATCTGATTACTACCTTAAGGCGCTGAGAGGGAACGGGTACGGTTTTGTGGCTAACAATGCCAACACTCATGTGAACTTTGCCGAACAGCGCTCTTCCTTCAGCCTTAACACAGACTTGTCATTTGTTGTCTTTCCCGAGCTCGAATACATATCAAAGATGACAAACTTTGAGTATGACATGGGTTCCAAGGTACTTGACATGTCACAAAGAGGCAGGGAGACAACCACCCTCATGACAGCCGATCAGCTCCTCAAGGTGCCTGCTGGTATGGTGGAGAAAGCTACGTTCCTCTCTACCAATAATATGAAAGATACGGTGAAATTTCAGTCAGGGTCAGCATCTTACTTCCTCCAGGATGAGTATGTCAAGGTAAAAGATGTCAACTACATTCCTGTTGCTGATGCCCTGGTACAGCCCGGAGAAGGAATTCTTTACATATCCAAGGGAGCAAAAATCAGACAGACAGACAGTGCCCTTGTAGCCGTGAACAACAAACACCTGATCCACTCCGCAAGGATAAACATCGAGAGCAGCGCAAACTATTACGGCTCAGGTATATATGATTATACCGACGAGGACGGAAAAATTCAGCTGATCGAGCTTAAGGAGATTAAAGTCGACACCATGGCCACGAAAGCGCTGGGTTTTATTCCTGTAACACAAAACTTTACCCTTAACCCGGCCTTCACCTTTACAGGCGATGTGACCCTGCGATCAAAGGACGATCATCTGACTTTCACAGGGGCAGCCGGGATAGTGACCGACTGTAAATCTATCAATAACCGTCCCGTGAAGTTCAGTGCGGCCATCGACCCTGCGAATGTTCTTATTCCCATAAGTGACAAACCCAGAGACATTAATGACAACCTCCTTTTCTCCGGCACCTTTATCACTCTTGACTTTGCTGGTGTGTACCCGACTTTCCTGTCTGAGAGGCAATCATGGAGCGATAAACCCCTCATGAATGCGGAAGGGTTTCTCTTTCATGACAAGGGAGCAGGAAGATACCGTATTGCCTCAATGGAGAAATTGTCTGACCTGACCATGAACGGTAACATGATAACGTTTGACAGGTTTTTCTGTACGTTGGCCAGTGAGGGTAACATCGACTACGGGGTGAACTATGATCTGCTCATGCTGAGCAGCTCAGGTCGTGTGGTTCATAACACAGATTCCGCAACTGTGGAGTTGCAGTCCATCATTGGCCTCTCATTCTTTTTCAGTCCGGAAGCGCTGCAGATGATGGCCGATGATATCCGGATGGTTCCTACACTCAAAGCTGTCAATCTCGCGTCGGAATTCAACAGGAAGGCTATGCGTGACCTGATCGGCGTGGAAGCGGCAAAGGCGCTCTCCGAAGAACTGCAGCTCTTTGGCATGGTAAAGACACTCCCAAAACAGTATTCTTTCCAGCTTATGCTGAATGACATTAAGTTAAAATGGAATCCTTATACGATGTCCTTTATGTCACAGGGAAAGATCGGTATTGGCTTTATAGGCAACCAACCCCTTAATATATATGTTGACGGATGGGTGGAGCTCCAGAGAAAGAGATCGGGCGACATTCTTGATATCTATCTGAAGGCAAATGACAATGTCTGGTACTGGTTCTCCTATTTCAGGGGGGTACTGATGAGTTATTCGTCCAACACAACGTACAACGCACTGCTGGGAGGAATCAAGGACAAATTAAGGAAGGATCCCAGATCGAATGGCCAGGTTGAATATGAATACATGGTCGGGCCGCCCGACAGGCTCACCAGGTTCATTCGCAGGATGGAGAGCGGAGGAAAAGGATATGAGGATGAATACTAAGATCAGTAACCGGGGTTCCGGCCCCTGCTGCCGGTTTCAATAACCTCCATATCACTTATTTTGTCATCATCAACGGTAAAGCGAAGGACGGTCCTGACCCTGTGCATGCCTGTCCGTCCGGCTGAACCGGGATTTATACAAAGCATATTATATTTCTTATCGAAGATTATTTTTAATATATGTGAGTGTCCGCAAACGAAAATATCAGGATTGTGTTCCTCTATCAGCTCCAGCGCCCTGGGTGAATAATGACCCGGATATCCGCCTATGTGAATAATCAGAACACGCTTACTCCCTGCCATGAAAAAAAGGTACTCTCTGGTCGCGCTCCTGACCTTAAAATCGTCGACATTGCCCCAGACAGCCTTCAGCGGCCTGAAAGCTTCAAGCTTTGTAATTACTTCCATGTTCCCCGCATCACCAGCATGCCATATCTCATCGACACCTGCAAAATGCTCATAAACAGCAGGGTCAATCCAGCCGTGCGTATCTGATATCACTCCAATCTTCATCGGACGAAAGAATAAAATTTACAATTGCTAAAATCAATAAATTTGTGCAAAGGAGAACCACGATGCAGCTATTTTATACAAACAATGTTTCAGAAGGCACAGCTGCCTTCAGTCGCGAAGAGTCAGGCCATTGTCTCAGAGTTCTGCGGATGCACCACGGAGATGCTGTTCACTTTACTGACGGCGCAGGTAATCTGTACGAAGGCATCATCACCGAAGCCGACCCTCTTAATATGAAAGTCTCTGTCACCGGAGTGACAAAAGACGCCGGAAAGAGACAATACAGGCTGCATGTGGCGATATCCCCGCTAAAAAACGATGACAGGCTTGAGTGGTTCATTGAAAAAGCCGTGGAGTTAGGCATTGATGAGATTACCCCGCTGATATGCAGTCGTACGGAAAAGAAACGGATCAGGAAAGAGAGGCTCGAGGGACTGATACTGTCAGCCATGAAACAGTCGGTGAAAGCCTTTCTGCCAAGATTGAACGACATTGTTCAATTTACAGAGTTCATTGATAAGGAGCCTGCCGGAAATCGGTTGATTGCTACCTGTGACACCCGGCAGGAGCGTAAGGCGATAACCGCAGCAGTACAACATCGGGAAGATGTCCTGATACTGATAGGACCTGAGGGCGATTTTACCCCTGAAGAGGTCACACTGGCAATAAATAGAGGTTTTACACCTGTGCACATAGGGCCTGGCCGTCTGAGAACAGAAACAGCAGGTGTTGCCGCCTGCTGCTCAGTCTACTTAGCCAACATCTGAGTCTGGCTAACCGATTTCAAAATAAACATTATCGTTTTCAAGTTTCTTTCTGAGGTCAGAATAATGGAGCTCCCGGGTCCCGCATTTTTTCGCAGCACACAAGGCTGCAGCTGTTCCGGCTGCTTGTCCCTGACCCATGCAGCATACTGTATTCCTTGTGGACATATGAGCACTATGGTTTGATGTTATAAGCATTCCTGCTGCTAACAAATTCTCTGTTTTTTTTACGATTAGAGCTTTGTAAGGTACACCATATGTCCCTCCATTCTTAATTTGTAATCGCGGGGCTTCATCATGAAAGCCATACACCATGATATCATCATCGAAATGTCTTCCATCAAGAACATCTTCTGAAGTAATATCATAGTCACATATTATGGTTCTTCCGCGACGGATGTTTAAAGAAGGACTTGTCCGGGCTATAAAAGCTTTTTCACACCCGGGCAGGTATTTTTTGAATAATTCAAGCGTTTTAAATTGATTTTGCCTGATAATTAACTCGGCTTTCGCCACCTCATCTCTATTAGTGGGGCTCATGTCCATTTTATAATTAACCTTTATGAACATCATATAATTGTCATGAACTGTAGTAGTTATGAGACCTGATCCCAGCTGTTTTATTCCATCAACAAATCCTGCAGGCAGTGTGTTACCGGATGATCCTGTACCTTCTGCACCCATCCTGACAATCTGGCTTTCTTTTCCGGACCGCAATCCCAGAGCAATATCACCTGCGGCATTATTCACTTTAAGAAAATCGTAAAGTTTTTCAATCTTAACATTACCTAATCCCATGCTGTTACATACAGGATGATCATTCAATTCAATGTAATCAGCTCCACAATAAGCACTAAGATCACCGTAAGCTGTACAATCAACAAAACATCTTGCTTTGAAAAACTCTCTTCCCATCCGGCTTTGGGTAATTACTCCCTCCACTACTGATCCCTTTTTGACTGCACCTGCCACAAGAGTATTCACACAAATAAAAACGCCGGATTCAGCAAGCATTTCAAATGCCTTGAGTTTGTATAGTTCTGTATCAATTGCTGTGCATACAGAATCATAGTCATATCTCGTTGTTGTATCAGCATGACCTGTTGTGCCGCCAACCAGCAGGAGGCGGTCAATAATTTCCTGTGCAAGTCCTTTTACTACCTGTCGTTTTTCGACACCGGGGAATGCTTTCCAGAGGTTAAAAAAACTGTGAAGAGCTGTTCCGCCCTCAACAACAGTTCCTCCAGGATAACCTTTCGATTCTATCAGAGCAGTTTTTGCACCTTGACGTGCAGCAGCGACAGCTGCCATAACGCCTGCCGTGCCACCTCCCGCTACAATAACATCAAATTCCCTTACAGGCAATCCGCCTATGTCCTCATTAGCTTTCGGACGATTTACCTGATCTGAATGGGAATTCATGCTTATCTGAGGCACTGCCAGGGCAGAAAGCAACATACCTTTTGAGAAAATTCTGCGATCCATAAATTTTGTTTATTGGTAGAATACTCTGGTTTTAACAACTTTGTTTATCAAGGTTCAACTTTTCTGAGTTGCGATAGGTACTCGTTCGCCCAGATGTGGTTTGAATTGTATTTCACAGCTTCAGCAAACTCCTGTTTTGCTTCCGCTATAAGGTCCTTACCAAGGTATCCCAGTCCTATCAGGTAGTGTGCATCTGCCCTTCTGTCATCCGGAGTTATTCGTTCTCCGAATTTGGCAAAGAAATCAACCTCCTCTTTTTCCATGCTTGCTTTCCCAAGACTGATAAGACTTTCAAAGATGGCGTTGGACTCTTCTGTTTTACCCAACTTCTTCAAACACATAGCCTTATAAAAATATATGTCAGATAACTGATCTTCCTGCCTCAGGCTGATCGCAGTATTCCACGCCTCTTTTGCTTTTTTAAGATTTCCTGTTTTTTCATACACGGTACCCACGAAATAATAGACTTCGCAGGCACGTCCTCCGCGGTACTCTCTGGCAACCATCATGTTTTCCGGATATTTCAGAGCGGAAAGCCCTTCAATCAGCGCTTCTTTAGTATGCCCGGCAAGAAGATAGTGATAGCCTTTTAAAAGATGGGCATTCAGCCAGGAGCCAAACAGTTTATCAACACCCTCCCACTGCGGGAATGAGCGGCTGCTACATATTTTTAGTGCTTCGTCATACCTGCCCATCTGAACAAGAAGAAGTATTTGCCGCGAAAGGGCATCTACCACATTATTATTTATAATTACCTCCTGATGATCGCTGAGGATCTTCAGCCTCTTTTCCAGGTCGGCACGGGCGGCGGCATAGATCAGATCAAGCTCGAAAAACCATCGCTGTTCGGTACTGCTCAGAGAAATAGCTTTTTCATAGCTGGCGATGGATCGGGGTATATCATTATTGGTTTTATAATACGCTAATCCGAGATTCCTTTGAACCATAGCGAAAGTGTTATCTGACTCAACTGACTTCTCCCACAGCTCAATCGCTCTTTCGGGCTGAGGCTCAAATAAAAGATTACCCAGATAATAAGGTGCTTTAGCGTCTGCCGGATTCAACTTCATGGCTGTCTCCAGAATTCTCTATCTCTTCGAGTCTGAATGGGAAACAATAATCAGGTGACTGGACAGAAGCCTTCTGTAAAAACTCCGTTGCCTTTGACACATCACCTTTGCTGTTCCAGAAATAGCCCTGATAATAGGCCAACAGCGGTGAATTATCTCCCTTCCAGTCTTTGTGCAGAGCCGGATTATCAAGTACATTAATGGCCTCGTCCAGCAATCCTGCATTTGAATAATCAAGCGAAAGCTCGAGGTAGGATTGGACATAATCTCTCATCTTATCCCTGAGTTCACCCAGCATTTCTTCAGATTCCTTCACATTTCCGAGCGAAAGGTTGGCAAGGTAATACTCAAACCGTGATCCAAAATCGAGTGGATCAAAATTCAGTGTCCCCGAACTGATTTCCAGTGCCTGTTCATTGTCATTTATTCTCCTTAACACTGCTGATTTAAGGTTCCGGGCTTTAATATTATTAGCGTTGGTTGACAGAGACCGGTCAAGATTTTCAAGGGCAAGATCGAAGTTGCCCTGCCTGCAATCCATCTGCGCAAGCTGGAAATAGGCAGCTGAGTGAAAAGCATAACTCCAGGTCGCCTGGTACAGATTTTTATAGGCATCAGCTTCTTTTCCAATGAACCTCTGGCAGACACCAAGGTAATAATATGCTTCTCCGTCTCTGGCTTTAGTATGATTCCGGGTAATGCGATCAACGGCTGTTTGAAGGTGTTTTTCTGCCGTTTCAAACATTCCTCTCCTGAGATAAAGAAGCCCTGATGCAGTGTTGACCCTGTAATCTCCCGGGTCCCTGCGAAGTGCTTCCTCGTAATATGGGTATGGTTCAAAAGAGGCCGAACGGAACTGAGTAATCCTCAAGCCGGTTTGATATAGCTCCTCTATGGTGGCGATCTCCTGTGGTGGCTTAGGTGGCTTTGTCACTTCAGGGAATGGCTTATCTTCTTTTTTCACGGGCTGATAACTGATCACTTCAATATTATCAGATGAATAAAGTGATACCCTTACCCCGGTTGCCTCTGTATTCTTTGGTATAACAATGTCTTTTAAGTACGGATGCGCAGGGTCAATATCAATCTTCTCGGTATAGGCCACTGTGCCGTCAATTTCAAGTACCACCCTGGCGTTCTTCCTCAATGATGTTGATACAAAACCAACAAATGCTTTTCCATTCTCAGGAAATTCCAGGTTGACAGCAGCTTCAATGCTGGCATTCTTTACGCCCCTGATTCCCCGGACGGGATACCAGTACTGCTTAAGGTATTTCGATTCATAGGGCTGCAGCCAGCTGTAATCAGGCTGATTATCGGAGTACCCTCCTACCATCAGTTCGAGGGCCGGGCCATCAGAATCAGTAAGAGATTTATCCCACATCTGTCCCCTTGGTCCGGTGCTCCAGGTCCAGAATTTCTTTCCGGGAGCTATGTTATGGTTTGATACAATGACTGTCCCGGCCTCTTTACCATGATCATATCCGCCGACAAAATCATCCTCATAATTATAGGCAAAGATGGAAGTCCAATCCTCGTGATTCTTCCACCAGCTGACATCGACCCCGCTGGTATAATCCACATCATTAAACACCTCATGAGATATAGGCCAATGGATGAACTGGTTTTTAGCGTGATATGTTCCAAAAATGGTGGAAGGCGGGAACTGCACCTGGTAATTGACATTTGTATGCACGCTGGTGTTGGCAAAATAAAGAAACGAATTGGCGAATGGTGTTCCGTTTATCGGCCTGAATGTAACCTCGAAATATGATTTACCAGGGTACACAGAGATTCCCAGCATGAACTTCATGCGGTCCCTGAGTTCCACTTCTCCGATCCATAATGTGGCGCTTCCATCTGCGTTTTCCTGCATTTCATAGTCCACAGGCATAAAAGCATTGGCCCGGTGATGATGAGGGAAGTTCCATTCTATTCCTCCCTCGAGCCATGCTCCCAGCATACCAACAAGAGCAGGCTTTACAACGTGCTGACGGTAAATGAAGTCGTACTGATCAGTTTTATCAAGCGCTCCCCACAGGCGACCACCGATCTCGGGTAAAACGTCAATTTTGATATATTCATTTTCAAGGTAGACCATCTGGTAGCTCTTGTCTGCCTTAACCCGTGAGAGGTTTTCATTAATGGGATAAGGATATACACGGCCCTGTGCACCCTGGTATGCCCGCCCGTCATAAAAGCGGGGACTGGTGCTCGACGGATCGACAAGGTAAGTTGGAATAACAGTAGTCTGCTCCCATATCTTTACAGTTGCATTGCTTCCGGGTGCCTGACCTTTTTGGTTTGTAAAGGGAATGGCCAGCAGAACGATGGCCAGTAAAACCGTCCTTTTCATATTATGTTTGTTTTAGTTTGTTGACCTGATTTTATACATTGAGTAAGTTATTCTTCTCGATTTATCGATCATCTCCTTCTGGGGCACATCGCCCACGGTAAGAAATCCCGCCTGGTAGTTCTCCCCATCGCCCCTGCCGGCTACCGCCTGGTCGACCAGCTGGAACCAGTGGGCTCCAACAATGTAAGGATTCCCAGTGCCTGGGTCAGATAATAACCAAAAAGCTCCGCTCTCTCATCCTGGTCAGCAGCATAGCGCAAGCCCGGTTGCAGCAATCCGGTTTCAAGGCTGCCAAAATGATATTCACCGATTATCAGCGGATAGTCTCCACCGTCAGGCGGGACCAGCTCAGCGCAGGTATACCTGTATCGGTTAAAGCTGACAACATCGCAATATTTTGCAGCAATTTTAATAATGTCATTGAGGGAAGTATCTTCCGGATACAGGTGAAAATCCATCCTGCAACCGAGGTACAGAAGGTCTGGCGCGAGTTTTTTGACTGATTGGCTGCAAACAGAATAATACAAAGCTGCAAATTCATTCATGAATTCCTTGGCATCGTTGGCTGCACCCGCGATGACCTTCCCGCTCAACAGGACCTGATCCCAGTCGTTAAAGGCAGTGCCCCAGGCATCATTCAGGACCGAGACAGTTTTGTATTTCGTACCAGCCTGTCCCTGAAAGCGATTTTTGCCGGTTGAGTATCCGGTGCCACCATGATCTGTTCGGCTATTTTTGGTGCCCATTTCACTCCCCACTTCAGCTCGTTATCAATAAAGACGCCGATGCACCAAGGATCATCGAGTTCTCTTTGGCAGGCTGCAAGAGCCTTCTCCAGCTCTTCCTGAGTAACCTGGTAGGTAAGGATCGGATATCTCACCAGTTTTTTGGGTATACACAGTGAGCACGTAGGGAGTCTTGTGCTTCAGATAAATGGCTGAATCAGACCAGTTGCCTATTGTATTGAAACCCCAGCTGCGCATTCTCTGGTGGATCTTTTCATCGGCTGCATCTTTCCACGATTTTCCGTATTTCCTGTAAAGGTTGATAAGATGGAAGCTCAGAAACTTTAGCGTATCTTCTCCCTGAATATTATATGTATACAATTGATTTTCCGGACTTTGTTCATCCGGAAGGTAGGAATAGTAACTCTCCCGGTCGGTGATGCGGGTCTGGCTCTGCCTGCCAAATTCCACACAATCAAAGCCGTTTGACCAGAATAACTTCCCTTCCGGATCGACAAACCACCATTTCCCATTATATTTTTCAACCCTGAATCTGCCGGAAGCATTCAGAGTTGGTCCGCTTTCCCATCCACCATACTTATTCCAACCGGCAGGACCGGGAAAGGTTTCAATATCTGCCTTTTCCTTTTCCTCCTCGTCCGGCAGGTCTTTATCTTCATTGATCTTTTGGGGCCATTCCCTGGTCATCAATTGTCCAAACCTGTCAACAAAGGGGTAATATTTATCTTTTAACTCATCAGCCGTGTAGAGAATATAATCGTCTTCAAGCCATATTCTGCCAATGCTGAGGGACGCACCTGCCCTTGATCCCGGGAACAGCAATTTAATGTACTCAATTGAATCACACGTGCTGTTCATCCAGCTGCGCAAAATTCCGTCAGGTTTGCCATGCATGACAGGAAAGAGACTATCAATATACTCCGGATGGCGATTCCGATAGATGACCGCCTTCAGTGTTTTCTTCTCTCCCGGTGATACGAGTGTACCTCCCAGCGTCAGATCATAAGTGCCAAACCCCAGCTCCACCAACTGAGGCACTTTGCTCTTGTTTTCAATTTCGCAACGCACAAAACGATAGGCTGATGCGTCCCACACGCCATCTGACGGCCTTATTCTTATTTCTGATCCGAATTCTCCGGGTTTAAAATTTACTGTAAGGTAATTCTCGTGAAGAAAGCAGGAATCACCGTTAGGTGAACTTATAAGTTGCATCTCATATGTGGCGGGATTAAACAGCTCAGGGGAGGTTTTTTCTTTCTGTCCGCATCCGGCTATGAAAAGAATCATTGCAGCCAGAACAAGAAAAACCGTTCGTCCGATAATTGATTTAGCAGTAATCATTCTTTTATCAGTTTAACGTGTGTGACAAAATCATAACGCTGCGGTACAACCTGGTATTCTGCGAAAACCGACCTCGCAGTACAACCCAGGCCGCTGGTAGCATAATCGAAATTAAATGTAATACCTTCAGAAGGGTGAAGCTGATAAGTGTAAAGTGCTTTGGTCAGGTTATCAGCAGAATAGGGATGAGCACTGAAATTAAATAACCGGTTTCCCCTGAACTCCAAACCCATTCCGTTGCCGTCTACCATCCTCACCCAGCGGTTTTCCGTACGTAAACCGTAATCCTGTGGAATAAGGTATGGCACATACATATCCTTAACAGTGGATTGATAAATTCCGATCTTATACCCTGACTTACGGTCAGGATAGTTCTCTTCAGGACCGCGTCCATACCACTTCACATTTTCAAGACCAGGATCAAGCACCCAGGTCAATCCCATCCTCGGAAGCCAGCTGGGCATGTTTCCGTTGGGAATGATGGAATGTTCGATCGTCAGGTCTCCGTTTGCCTGTATGATGTACCTGAAATGATTAAGAAAAGCACCTTTCTTGTCTCCTAAAACCAGTACATTCTTAATTTCAACACAAACATCTTCATTCTTCAGTTTTTCCCAGCGAAAATCCTCCAGGTAGAATTTCATTCGATCAAGGCCTGCTGAATACCATTCCGTTGATGCCATATGACCCATGCCCACTGAAGCCTTTTTGATATTTGCCGTCCTCCAGGTCCATTCATCCGTTTCATTTGCCAAAGGTGCACGCCAGGCGTTCATACTTGCACCTTCTTTTATGAGCTCCTTGTCCATGAACTGAACTGATGCCAATGCACCCGTGCTCTTATTGAATTCATATTTAAAATCCTTGCCGGAAATGCCGACATATCCTGCAGTATCATCCACCTTTAATGGTTCGTTTGACCTTTCTTCAGGGATGGAAGCTGCTTTAAACCACGGTAACTCCAGCTGGTCCCAGGCAATTTCATATCCGGCATCCGCCCAGGCTGTAGCTTTCTTCTGACGGAAGCTGATCAGGAGCCTGTACTCAACTCCTTCTTTAATATCCGGCTTCTCAAACGGTATTACAACAGTTGCCTTTTTCTGAGGTTCAAGGGCAACTGCCAGTTCTCCTTTCTGAATAGTCTGATCATCAGCCTGCAGCATCCAAACTGTTTGTATTTCTTTCAGGTTGGTGAAATGATAACGGTTTGTGATTTCCACTACGGCTTCATCCGGCGAGATCCACTTTGCCTTTACGGGCTGCGCTGATTTCTTAATCTGCAACATTTCAGGTTCAGGCCGACGGTCAGGCCATATACTTCCATAAGTCCTTGCTCCGATGCCATAGCTAAAGAATTCACCTCCTTCGGCAATTGCCTCAAAATCAAGCCACAGTCTGGCTTGCTTTTTCAAAGGTTCAGAGGGAGATTTCAAATCATCCGGGGAAACTGCCCTTGTAAAAATTCCAACCTCATCAATGATGGCATCACAGATATATACAGCTGTTTCCTGTCCGTGAATTTCAACATTTCTGCCAATATTCACCGGGAAGGGAGTATTCAGGATATTGCCTGAAACCCGGGTGCGTCTGCTTTCTTTTCCGTCAATGAATAACGAGATTTCAGAGCCGTTGTAAATGGCTTCTACCTTATGCCAGTTATACTCCCAATCAGGGGGAAGCTCAATACTGACCGAATACTTCTGGTCAGTTGTAAGATAAAATTCCAGGGAGTCTTTTCCAACCTGGTGTATCCCAAACTGGTAATTACCTTTGGTTATGAGTGTTCCGGCTGAATAGCTGAGAGCACGGGGATAGACCCATAGGGAAAGTGTCAGCTGGTCGCCTGCTATCTCCAGTGCTTCATCACGATACACCTCGACCCATTGGTCATGGCCATTCAGGTCAATCCCATTGCCGTTGACGCCGTTTACAAGTTTGGCACGTCCCATCACGTTAACCTGAATATCATTTCCTGAACCATCCTTCAGGCTGCGGACTTTTTCTGTAAGCCCGGTGCTGACAAAATCCCATATTGCTCCACCCATGCTTCTTGGATGGTTATAGATTGCGTCCCAGTAGTCATCGAGGCCCCCTCCTCCGTTGCCGGTAACCGCCTGGTACTCATCCATAAATGAAGGCCGGGGATCTTCCTTCTCTGGCACCAGGAATACATTGGTAATCAGCTCAAAGAGTTGCGGATACCGTGGCCCGATAATTTCTTCGCACGGCTGGGTGAAGGCATTTCCTCCATACATCCAGTAGCGGGTAGGATCATACTTTCTTCCTTCATCAATGACATTACAGATATTTTTTCCTTCCCCGCTTTCATTTCCCGCACTCCAGAATAAAACTGAAGGATGATTGCGGTCGCGCAGCACCATCTTCCTGGCCCTCTCCCTGTACATCCCCTCCCATTCAACCTGTTCAGAGAGATATTGCGTTGCATGACATTCATCGCCTGTTTCATCGACAATGTATAAACCCCATTCATCAGCAAGTTCAAGGTACCTGTTCACAGGGGGATAATGAGATGTTCGGATACAGTTAATATTATATTGCTTAAACAACCTGAAATCTTTCAGGATTGTTTCCTCATAGATCACATGTCCGAGGGTGGGATGCTGCATATGCGTATTGGTTCCGTTCAATTTCACGGGAACCCCGTTGAGATAAAAGACCTGATGCCTGATTTCAGTCTCTTTAAAGCCCATCCTGCCTGAGATCACTTCCACCGTCTTTCCTTCAGAATCAATTAACTCAAAAGTGAGGTGGTAAAGCGCCGGGTTTTCAGCCGACCACTTTTCAGGATGAAGTACATCGTCCGATAACTTTAATTCCTGAGAGCCATGAGCTGGAACAGAAAATTTATCCGTCGTTAAATCTTTTATAACCTTCTTCTCAGGATCAAGTAAACTTGCCCTGACAAAGTAATTATTTTGAGGATTATCTGAGTAGTTCTTTACCTTCACAGAGATATCAAGCCGGGCGTTAATGTAGGATTTGTCAAGATCGGTTGTTGCAAACCAGTCGAATAAGTGGAGCTTAGGAGTTGCGAACAGCCAGACATCGTCAAAAATACCTGCCAGGCGCCAGTAATCCTGGTCTTCAAGGTAGTACCCGTCAGAATATTTGTAAACATTCACTGCAAGGAGATTTTTCCCTGGTTTGACAAAATCCGTGATATTGTATTCCGCAGGTTCCTGACCTCCTTCATTGTATCCAACCTCCCTGCCATTAATCCAAATAAACGAGGCGGAAGCCGTCTTTTCGAGGCGCAGAAATATTTCCCTTCCCTTCCATCCTGCCGGGATCGTAAATACTTTTCGATACGAACCGGTCGGGTTGTATTCACGCGGGACATAAGGAGGATCAGGCGGAAAAGGAGTTGTCACATTTCGAAAGACCGGATCAGAATATCCCTGCATCTCCCAGTTTGAGGGCACATGAATGGTATCCCATGCCCGGTCGTTGAAATTTGCCAGGTAGAATCCTTCCGGCGTTCCTTCCGGGGTGTCAGCATAATGGAACTTCCAGGTGCCGTTCAGTAACATGGACCATGGAGATTTGTACCGGCTTTTAGTCAGCGCATCATCAACAGAATTAAATGGGGCCAGCGGTACATGGCCTTCCTCCTGGTTCAGTTCAAAGACCTGTGTATTCTCAATATACTGATACACATTCTTAAGAAAATCAAAGTCCTGACCAGACACCAATGAAAACACTGAAGTCAGGATTATAACTAAAATGGTCCTTTTCATTTTTTCTGTTTTTAAGCTGCGCAATGTCCCGTATTAAATTCCGGTCGTTACACTATTCATTGAATCATGGCCTGCCTGCTGTACGGAGGTTCTTTCCCGGAATGTACGTCAAGGAGCCTGCGGAACGTCT
Source organism: uncultured Bacteroidales bacterium (assembly GCA_963828395.1). Lineage (GTDB taxonomy): Bacteria > Bacteroidota > Bacteroidia > Bacteroidales > VadinHA17 > SR-FBR-E99. The sequence continues at coordinate 102,130 of CAWHED010000001.1, read as the reverse complement.
CTTTTGAAGCCTCAACCAGGTCGGCATACGGACGGTCTGTCACGTCCACAAATCCAATAAGTCCGCTTTCTCCGTCACCACGACCGGTATTTGGCTGGTCAATCCACTGGAACCAGTGAGTTCCGATCAACGCCGGATGGGCTGCTGCATTCTCCACATAATAACGATAACCCACCCCTCTTTCCTCCAGATTACTTACCTGGGCAAGCCATGGGGAGAGGCCACGGTCTGCCGTGCCAAAATGAAACTCTCCGATAACGATAGGCAATCCTGTCAGGTTGTATATCTTGTCCATGAGTTCCGGCTTCACTGAATAGGCATAAACGTTAATGCTGAAAATATCAAAATAGTTTTTCGACAATTCAATTACCCTGTCCGTAGGAGAGCCTCCGTAACGTATGCCCAGGTTCAGGTGGTTTGAATCATATTTTTTTACTGCATCATGAACTATCTGCAGAAATCTGCTGAACGTTTCGTAGGCAAAATCAATGCGCCGTTCGGGCGTATCTCCTTCTGCAAGATATTTCTGCAGGGCAGTCTTCATCGGGCAGTCCGTCCCTTCCAGGATAACCTCTGCCAGCTCAAGCTCTCTGCCGGGCCATGGCTGCTCGTTGCCAATGAAATATCCAAGGAGGTACGGATCATTTTTAAGGGGAAGGCATTGCCTTGCAGCAGCTGCATCTACATTTTTTATGTAATCCTCACCATACACGTCAGGCATTCCCATTGGACCTTCATCAATTCCCCACCCGCTTATATTTCCAACATACGGTTTACGCTGGGTAGCACCCAGTGCAGTGTCTGACCAGTTTGCAATTGTGTTCAGTCCCCAGCTGTCCATCCTGCGTATCGTCAGGTCCATCCACCTATTGTACCAGTCATCTCCGAAACGACGCGTCAGGTTCCACAAATAGAATGAGGGAATACCCCCCGTCTCCCCGGGTTGTGTTTTGTTGGAGTTCAGATCTGCCGGAGGCAGGGCTTTATAGATATATTCGCGGCCCTTCACACGAGCCAATCCCCAACCTGGTGTTATGCATGTGGCTCCTGCAGAAAAGAAGAGATAGCCCTCCGGGTCAACAAACCACCATTTACCGTCAACTTTCTCTATCCGGAAGAAACCTGTCGCTTTTGTCCTGGCATCGAGGAAGCCACCATACTTCGAGACCCTGAAATCAGCAGGCTGGAGCGCTGCTTCCTCATCACTCCAGGATGCCATAAGGTCATCAAGCGTTTTGGCTTTACCTGGCCAGTCATCAGGTATCCACTGCCCAAACTCGTCCACCAGGGGTATTGGACTTAGAATAGAATCTTCAGCCACCATCGTTAGCCTGATGTTTCCAAGCTCCATGGTCTGGATTCCAATAGGATACTGCATCACCACACCAAGGGAGTCAACCTGTGTAATGGGCCCGACTGAGTTTGTGAATTGTATCCAGCAGGCAGGCCGTGGTGTTTTACCTATTGCAGCCATGTCATGCCCTTTTGTGTTCCTTTTCTGAAAATGGATTAATGGAACAGAGATACGTATCGAGGCACCCTGAAACGGATTTATCCTCAGTTTTCTGACTCCCTCGCTGCAATATAATACAAGGTCAAACCGCTGAGTTGTAGACGATTTCATATCAAAGGTCAGATACTCAAAGGCAGACCAGTCAGACGGCAGGTCAGGATTCAGCTCATTCAGAGCCCATTTTTTTTCTGCAATGGTCCCCTCAAAATTCACTGTGAAAGATTTTTCTTTCCCGGAGCATGAAGGAAGCAGCGACAATATCAGGATTGCAGTTAAGGAGTGAAGTACTGTTTTCATCATTGAAAGGTTTTAGTAATTTGTTCCTGATCAGAAATCTACATACCTGAAGAAATGATAATTTCAGCCTGTTCAAGTCCGTCAGAAGAAGCCTTTAGTTTAATATCTCCAGGAGTTTTCCCTGCCTTGACAATCACCAGGCATCTCCCCTGCCAGGCTTTGCGAAGAGGCTGTTGAAAGCTTTCGGTGCCCATGGGGTTTGAACTGCCCACCGCGACAATTGTGCCTGGTCCTTCGATTACAAAATTCACCAGGTTTGCAGCGACCGGATTTCTAACTCCATTTACATCCTGGAGTTCCACAATAATGTAGCTCAGGTCCTGACCGTCTGCTTTTATTGATGTCCGATCAGCATTCAGTGTTAATTTTAAAGGTTCCTGTGCGGTTTTCAGTTCGCAGCTTGTTACCTCTGTTGAACCATTATACCCTTTTGCAATCAGTATGCCTGGTTCGTAAGGGACCTGGTAAGCAGCAATCCATTTGTTCTCCCTGTTGGTTTTCTGCCTGCCAAGCGACTTTTGATTGAGGAACAGTTCAACCTCAGGGCTTGAGCAATATACCTCAATATTCAGTGCTTTTCCTTCATTTCCCTCCCAGTTCCAGCTTGCAACCACATCCTGCCATTCCCATTTGCTCCATACCTCTTTCTTCGGATTCAGCGGGAAGGATGGAACCGGCGGCTTCACAAAAATGAATACCTCATTACCATCCCCCCACAGAACATCGCGGTAATAGGATGGGGCACGTTTAAAGCCACAGATATCGATATCACCGCAATAGGCATGTGTCCAGGGAAAGAAGGAGCCCTCGTGGGGATAACCCAGCCATCCGATGCTTGCTTCGCCGAGATAATCATAGCCGGTCCATACAAAGTCACCTATGACCCAGGGATAATCTATCACGGCCATCCAGTATTCAAATGCCTCCAGCGGATAGGACTCGGTTGACACTATTATCCTGTCAGGTAATCTTTTATGATCCTTTACATAATTATCTATGGCATAATTATAACCGCTGACATCAAGAGTTGCAAAATACGGATCCTTATCCAGTGTGACGCTGTTCACTGCCGAGGTAATCATTCGGGAAGGATCAAGTTGTCTCACATAGTCACCCAGAAGCTGTGCAAGTTTATAACCCTCCGGTTTCCCGCGTTCCGGTATTTCATTGCCAATGCTCCACAGAACGACGGAGGGATGGTTACGGTCGCGCAGCACCATGCTCTCAATATCTTTTTGCCACCACTCGTCAAAGTACAAATGGTAGTCTTCAGGATTTTTCGGTTCCCGCCACATGTCGAAAGCTTCGTCCATCACGAGTACACCCAGGCGGTCGCAGGCATCGAGAAAGGCCGGGGATGGGGGATTGTGAGCTGTTCGTATGGCATTATATCCGCTGGCTTTCATCAATTCCACACGCCGCTCTTCAGCCCTGTCATATGCTGCTGAGCCAAGCGGACCATTATCGTGATGCATACAGGCTCCTTTTAATTCGAGCGGCATTCCATTCAAAAGGAAACCTTCCTGTGCATTTATGGCAACAGTCCGCACTCCGAAGCGGGTCTCGATCCGGTCTTTCAGTTGTTTCGCTCCCCCTGACATCGTTGAAATCTCACTTACGGCAGTGTACAATGAGGGACTATCGGGCGACCACAGTTCAGGGGAAGCCAGGAGTAATTCCTGAGTAAATTCGACTTCGGCACCGGCAGGTACCGATAATGTCTTTTCATCCTGAACCTTTTGGACCCCTGCCCCGTCAAGGATATTCGTTACGAGAGTAACTTCTTCGGCATTTGAGGTCTCATTTAAAATGGTTGTTTTGATACTCACCGCGGCCTGTTTTTCATCCACCTGAGGAGTGGTAATAAACAGATTCCACGGATCAGTATGAACAGGTTCAAGTACGCTCAGCCAAACATGCCTGTATATGCCGGAACCACTGTACCACCTGCTGTTGCGCCCCTCATTACTCACTTTTACTGCAAGAATATTTTCCTTTCCCGGCAAAAGGGACCCGGTAATATCAAACCGGAAGCTGGTATAACCATATGGATGAATGCCAATCTTTTCTCCATTCAACCAGATTTCAGCATTCATATAAACTCCATCGAACTGAAGCTGGAATTTTTTACCTGAGAGGTCTTCCGGGAGCATAAATGTTTTCCGGTACCAGCCGGTCCCTCCGACAAGATAACCAGCGTCAATTCCTCCAATGGCATTTGAATCAATGGGTGAATTGGTGCCGGGAATATCTTCAATACTCCAGTCATGAGGAAGATCCAATAACCTCCATGAGGAATTGTCGAATCCGGACAATTCAGCCTGTTCAACATTGCCCCTGAAGAATCTCCATTCTGCATCAAAAAGTATATCCGTACGCCCTTCGGCCAAGATAGCCGTTCCCAGAGGTGTACTCTCTTTCGTCTGTGAACAACTTTGACTGAGGACTGCCAAAGCCAAAGCCATGAATCCTGATACGATGCTTTTTGTTTTCATAGGTTGTTATTTTTGTTTTAGATAATAATTCCCGCGTTTTTGCCTTGTGTCCGTATATATTCGGCGGCCAGGGTATATTCCTCTTCCGACTGCAGATGTTCCATCATAAGGGGAACATTATCAAGCTTTGAGAGTTCCTTAAGAAATACTGAATAATCAAGGTTACCGAGGCCCGGTCTTACCTCATCAAGGTGTGGCGTATATATATTCTCCCTGAGAATCATGTCTTTTGCGTGGCAGCTCCTGATATACCGGCCAAGCTTTGAGAAACATTCTTTGATCATTTCCCCGTTCCTGTAATAGACCTGAGGACTTATGATCATGTTAACAGGGTCAAGGTGCACCCCGAACTGCTTCCTGTCAATGGCCCTGATCAGATCGAGATAATTATCCGGTGAATAGGGAAATGCCCAGGGCATGGCTTCAAGCGTAAAGAACGTATGACGGGGTTTCACCGTGTCGATGATCTCACGTGTTGTTTCAACCACAAGATCAAATGTGGCTTTGGTAAGGTTATCATGGTGAGGCCCCGCCCAGAATTCTTTGTTTCTTGATCCGCTGGTATTAACGCAGCACATTGCTTCCATCTCATCTGCCAGTTGAATGCCTTTCACGCATTTGTCAATGGCGGTTTTCCTTTCGTGTTCATCGGGACTAATAGTATTAACCCACACACCTACCTCAGAGATGACAATACCAGCCCTGTCAGCTTCTGCCTTATAAGCCCGGATCTCTTCAGCAGAAGCGACATCGTCTACCGGGCAATAGGCTGCCCTGTAGCCTGCCTTACTTAGGGCTTCCGTCCATTCCCCGGGATCTTTGTATTTTGTAAACAGAGGACCTCCAAGTCTGACCTTTGGGCTATTTACCTGTGCGGCCGACAATGAAAAGCCTCCGGAGGCGGCAAATGCAGCTGTCCCTGCTGATAACCTTATGAATTCTTTTCTTGTCAGTGATCTTGACATTACATGACCTTATTATAACTTTTCGATTGCCCCGATATCGAACCCATTCTCCTGAGGGATAGATGTTCCGACCACATCCCGCCCGCCCGGGTCAAGGCTGAAGAGCTTCTTCAGATCCAGTCCCCTGTCTATCAGCGGAGACCCGGATTTCAGTCCATAGACAGACATATTCTCCACACTGATCTTTTCCGGATCCGTTAATTTACATGATCCCGGATCCTGCAGCTGAGGGTCAGTATAAAAACCAACCATGTTGCCATCGATCATCTCATTTCCGGTTGCCTTAGCCCATTCTGACAGGTTTTTGAAGCCGGCGATTTCTGTGTTGCCTGAGAGGTTCCAGTAACAATTGGCCTGGAATAATTCATCTGCCAGTTTCTGACCGGCGAAAAGGAATGATCCCTTATAGACAAAAATGTTATTTCTGAACCTGAAGCCTGGCCAGTTATTGTATACCCAGAGTGACAGTCCTTTGATAGTATCGTTATAAAAGGTATTGTTGTATATCTCGCAATTTCTCATGGTACCGCCTGTTTCACTTCTCCATATTGCAAGCGATCCTGCATTTATCAAACCGTCATTCTGGCTTATATTGTAGCGAACCACATTGTTCTCCCATGATTTGGCAGCACCGAACTCGAATAACCCAATACCTGCACCCTGATTATTGTAAGAAAGACAATACTGAATTACCGAATTTGACACCCCGCCGTCCAGATCAAACCCTCCACCGTCAGCGGCAACAGGATTTGTTTTATTATCATGAGAAATGCAGTGCTGGATGACAAAATCAGTGCAGTCCCATATCCAGATACCCACCGGGCCGTTGCCCGTCCAGGGCATATCCCATCCGTTATTAAATGCTTCGCAGTACTCAATCATTCCGCCTTTTACGGATGATGCCAATATTCCGTTCCCGCTGTGACCCTTAGGAACAGTAGGATCGCCGGGATTATTTTCCGCCACAGAATAACCTATATATATGTTTTCATTATCATATTTCAACGGGTCGTTCATGGTATTCCCGGTTATATGAATGCCTGCAAAGCCATTGTCATGAGCGTAGACTCTTTCAATTTTCACATTTGAGCTTCTTTGAACGTGAAGACCGGAGTGCTGAAATCCGGAAATTTCCAAACTATCAATGATGAGATTTTTTGTTCCTGTGATAAAAACTCCATCAGTGGCATTTCCATCCTTCCGTCCTGCACCGGTGAAAACCAGGTCCCTGACCTCCAGATAGTCACACCCGACAGCCATCATTCCCTGCTCCATCCCCCCGTTAATCACAGCTCTCCCATCACCATATGATCCTATCACGAGGTTCATTCCTTCCGATCCTGAATCAAGTGAATCGACCCGGATCATTCCATTAAAAGAGGATCCGCCTTCAAAAAAAACAGCATCACCATCACTGAATATTGTGGCATTCACCTTTTCAATGGAATTCCATGGATGTCTTTCCGATCCCTTTGCAAGGTCATCGCCGTTCAGACTTACGTAATAGGACATTCCTGAATCACCTACCTTGTCTCTGTTGGCGAAGGTGCATCCTGTTAATGCTGCGATTACAAAAAAGCATGCAACTGATATTCCACTACCAAGTTTTTTCATATATTGATATTTATTGATTATTTATAATTTCAGTAACGGGTGAGTATTCAAACCACTCAAATTCGGCAGGTGAGCTGTTCATAATGCCATTTCCGGTGGCATACATGGCAATGACAGTTCCTGTGAAAGTACTCGCCAGTTCGGTTGTGATCAGCTGGCACAAGCCTTCATCAATGATTATGTAATCATCATCCTCATCAGTCGAATATTCAAAATAGTATTTCCTGTCATCAGACCTGATTCTGAGGCAGAGATTATTTTCCTGCAGGAATTCCCTGGCGGTTTCAGTTACTATATCTCCCACCGTTTTCCTTACTATAATACATAAGCTGCCCTCACGTCTGGTTACTGCCATATCATAATGGAATCTGTCACTCTGATAGACTGTCAGCCCTGATTCTTCATTCGTTGCAGCCGGAGAGAATGAAAGCCTTGAAGTGGCATTACAGCTGATATCTTTTTGTTTTCGACCGATAAAAGCAGGGGCTCGAAGGTCACTCAATGTATATTGATTGCCATATAACCGGAGTACACCCGGTTTTTCTGTCAGATTAAACGAATTATCAGTCGGATTACGCAGGTGCATCCAGTTTAGATCCAGATCAGCCGAGTCAAATTCATCACGAAGTGGTCTGTTATCGAATTTTATTATCGGAAGCGTTTTCGCTCTGATATCCGTATCAAGCACATATTTTTCTTCCACATACGGCCAGCCATCCTTCCAGCTTACCGGAGCCAGAAATGTCTCTCTTCCAAGGTTACTTAATCCATCATACCAGGTGTGTCGCGTGGCCAGGAAAAACATCCACCATGACCCATCGTGTGCCTGTACCAGTTCTGCATGTCCTGTTGACCGTATGGTATTAGAATAACCTTCGTGCTGAGCAAGTACAGGATTGAAAGGGCAGGGTTCGAAAGGGCCCCACGGATCTCTGCTTCTGCCCATTGTTTCCATATGGAGGAACCGGGTACCTCCTTCCGCGATCATAATATAATACCAGCCATTTATCTTATACAGGTGAGGGCCTTCGGCATCCCTTGAAATAAAACCGCGGGCGATCTCCCTGATGGGCGTCAGAAGTTTGCCTGTTTTCAGGTCTATCTCAGCCTGCACAATCCCTGTTGGTCCCCTGCGTGTATAATAGACCTTCCCGTCGTCATCAAAAAACAGGGATGGATCAAACTGCCCTTCATCCACCCACACAGGATCAGACCATGGGCCGGCAGGATCAGTAGCTGTTACATAAAAATTTCCCCCTCCCCCGACGAGAGTGGTAATCATGTAAAACAGCCCATCGCGATACCGGATCACAGGAGCATAGATTCCCTGCCACAGACCCATCCCTTCAAGATTTAACTGCTCCTTTCTGTTAAGGCAATAGCCAATCTGTTCCCAGTTTATCAGGTCATGGCTGTGGTATACCGGCACACCGGGGAAATACTCAAAACTGCTTGTTACCAGGTAATAATCCTCTCCTACCCGGCATACGCTCGGGTCAGGATTAAAACCTGAAATTACCGGGTTTGTATATGTGACAGAATCCGTTTCAACAGGACTCAGTTTGCTATAATGGTTACATCCCGGGAACAAAGTGACCAGGATCAGTATAAGGAGGAGTTTGAAGCTCCATGAAATGATAGCTTTTCCTTCTGTCATTTAAGCTTGATTTTCATTACCGAAATGGAAACAGGCGGTAGTAATAAATTGTCAAGGTCTTTTTTTGCAATAGTGACATTCTCATTCCATACCGGGTCAACATCATCGGGTCCGTGTCCGGTTAACTGACCGTATGATTCTATTCCGGCAAGGGTATGATTATTAACCTGCAGGTTTATGGCAACAGGGTCCTCTGCCTTATTCAGGAAATAGACATACAGGATCTTTTCAGCAGGGCTGTAACTGGCAAAAGTTCTGATATGCAGGGTATTCGTTGTTCTCACCATACTTTCTCCAAGGTATCTTCCCCAGATCATTAGTCCATAACCTATCGCATTAAAGTTCCCATCCTTATCAAGGGCATCGTGTACACTGTTTTCTATTGAGTCATTCTCGATCCAGCGTGTATTCCAGAAACATGAAAACACGATTTCAGGCGTCAGCAACTGTTCACCGGTCATTTCGAAATTGCACAGATTGTGGCCCATGTCATTGATAAACGGCCATTTGTAAGCCCAGTCAAAAGGGCCATATTCAGCCACGATCATTTTGAACTTCTTCATCCCGCTCTCACTGGTCATTTCTTCCATCGCTGTAAGGGCTCTGTCTACCGGGCCAAGAAGATTTTGCAGTGTATCCCTGTAAGTGGCATAGCCGGCTCTGTAATCATACGTAGGGTAGTTGCTCAGGCAAATCAGATCAATGTCGTTTCCTGCAATAGCCAGAACTCTTTTAAAGAAATCCACAGAATTACCGTTGGGAATGATGAGGATGGACGGGTCAACTGCTTTCATTGCCCTAGAAAAGTCAACAACATCCCGGGCGTATATTTCAGGTGTGGAGTTTTCATTATTCTTGTGCCAGCACTCATTTCCGATCATCCAGTACTTTACATTATATCCCTTTTTTATATTGGAATAATTCACCCACTCCACAGCATTTTTTATCAATGCATCTCTGTTTGTGATGGTACAACCTTTGGGATAATTCATCAGGTATTCATCGGCAGCAACTGTGATGACCGGCTCAGCACCAATCTCGCGGCACATAGCAATAAATTCGTCAAAATCAAGCACATCGAATTTGTATTCCCTGTTATCCCTGACCACCCTGTCATAACCTACAGCCCCTTCCCCTGTTCTTGCCAGAGTTGGCTGTGACTTTTCATAAGGAGGAACTGAAAACAGGTACAAATCCGATTTATTTCCCCCCGGGTACCTGAGGTATTTCACACCCATAGCCTTAAGGGCATCGGCCGTTCTCCGCTCCGGCTTCAGATAATTATCGTCATCCATGAAATAGTCAACATTGATACCCACCGGATGATGTGACACGTCTGTCAGAACCGAATCGGGGTAAACCTGAATGGTGACGATATTTTCATCTTGCTGACAGGCCTGAAACAAGGCGGTTATCAGTACAGAAAGTACACATACTGCCAAAAAGTATCTTGTTTTCATAGTACCATGTTTTAATTATTCGTTATTCAAGGCTCCATAACAGCTCCATTGTGAGCCCTCCTCCTTTTTCCATGTCTATATATTCATACCTCCCTGAACCGGATTTGCCCTCCTCTCCCCATGTTCCGCCCATTGAGATAACAAATCCCTTCGCAGCATAATCCTGCAGCACCTTATCCATGTCATTGACCATAAATGCCAGGTGATGGATCCCCTCTCCGTGCTTTTTGATATGGTCATCATAAACGATTGGGGGTTTTACAGGAATACACCATTCATAATCTACATCAAATTCTTTCTGCCAACCCTGGATGAGTTTGTAGTCAACAATTTCGCCGTAATAATGAGGATTCCCAAGCACAGGGTCATTCATCACAAATTCAGGCTGACCGATTGAATGCCAGAAAGCTGATACTGCTTCAGGATCCCTTATGGCAAAAGCATATTGACTGAGGTGCATTTCATGAAGGTTATCCGGTCGCAGGTCACTCATTATCTTCAGGTCATCATCACCAAACGCATAGCCCAGGTAGTATTTGCCCTTTTCAAAGGTATCTGCCAGAACATAATAAAGTACACCCTCCCTGGTAGAGATCTTTATTTCTTCCTTGATTTTCACGCCAATCGCTGAGAGGCGCCTGAGCTCAGCTCTGAGTTCCTGTTTGCTGTTCATCCTGTGAACAAGGCTCATGGCGCCGTCACCATAAACATTATGGAATTCGCTGAAAACAGATCCACTTCCCAGAGGTTGGATCCATGTGACATTTGCACCACCCAGATTGGCTTTTGCTACTTTAACTTTTTCGTCAATACCGGAGTGCCTGAAATATGCATTTGCCGTATCAAGGCTTATCACCTCATTAAATCCGAGTTTGCTCCACTGGTTGATAGTGTTATCAAGGTCATCCACAATCCATATGGTCTGATCGACATGATTGAATTGATCTGCGATATTTGAAGTTTCTCTTCCGCATGCAAAAAGCACCATGTATGTAATAATCAGCAATATATACTTCATCATATTAAGCATTTGTTTTTTATTTAAATGTCAGAAATCCTTGGTTCAAAAAGTCATTGAGCAGGGTTATTCAGATTTCTATTCTCAGCACCATTCCCGGATCTGACAGGTCGCCTTTAGATGCAGCCGATAAACCCGTCTTTGTTATTACCTCACCCGGGATGATAAGTCTGTCCCCATCAATGATAATCTGTCTGGTAATATCAAATGCACTATTGCCGGCAAGATCCTGTCCAAAGACATGAAGTCTTTTATGATGCATACCTGTTGGCAGTATAATTGTCAGACTTTTATAACGTCCGAAAATACCAACCGGCATTGAAGCATCATTAAGTCTGATGACAACATCAGCCAGAGGATAAACAATCTGTCTCTCACCATTTGTCCGGGGCAGTGTTCCGACAGCCACAGACCCATTAGGATGAGTGCTGCAAATCACATAGGGACGGATACTGTCATATTTCACTTCCGGCAGAGGCATACCTCTGGAAACACGAGCAGGCGCCACCTGGGTCACATCTCTGCCTGTCACCCATGTTGCCCAGGAGTCACCCTCCCGGAACCTCCAATGATCCGGAAGTACTACAGTGTCAATGTCATTCTCTGTGATACCGGCTCCAAATGCCGGGGCTATCCTGTGCCACTTTACAGCTCTGACCACCTCATCAGTACGATTCTTAAAATGAAGAGGATCATAGTTGTATCCTTCCGGCTCGATCATGCCCGGGTGACGCAATATGCCAAGAGCACAGCCAAGAACGGCTCCGATATATGGCTCGTCCTCGCAGTTGATAATAACATCAGCACCCGATCCGGAAAGCTCCTGCATCATTTGCGCAACCCTGTCCAGTGTGGTTGGAATGGAAAGTTGCTGAGTGATATCGTAGGTTCTGAAAACATCGCTGACCATTGCTATTTCGACGGCCTTCCTCAGTATATTTCCATCATCCCATGCGCGGTAGCTACCGATCCCTTTAATGTTTTTTGTATCCCACGGGCAATCCACATCATTTAGCGGGCCACCACCACGGGCATGTTCCACAACTAACCCGGGATCCGTCTCCTCAGCCATCCTGGTTATCATCTCACGAAAAGGGATCTCTCCCGCCCTGAAACCATAATCAATTTTCCAGTAATTTATGCCCGCATTTTTACTGATCCTTAGACCTTCGGCGTAGTAATCCTTAACCATGTTCACTGACATAGTGACGCCATCTTTATGATCACCATGAGGATGCGATGGCAACCACAACCCGATTCCTTTCCATCCATGGTTCATCACTAATTGCCGCAGCCTCCTAAGTCTTTCTTCCGGGCTGCCTGAGCAGGAAGGAAATTTATCCTCAGCCACGAGCAGTGACCCCAGTTCCCAGTTGGCTCCTTCGAATTTCTGACCGGCCGGAACATCCCATCCAAGGTCAAATAATAAAATCAGATCCTCTCTCAATGAGGGGGGAATCTGTTCTGACCAACCATCTGTCCCAAAGAGATTCTCTTCTGTAAGATAACCTGCTGTAACCGAGTGGCCACCAAGGGCAAGGGTATGTTTTACCGAAAATGTATCCGTTGAATAATTCTGGGCGCCCCAGGTGCACCAGTAATCAGGTGAGGAATTTTTACTATCGGGGACCAGATTTATTTTTTTTCCATGTTGAGTGCTTTGATTGCACGACAAGGTCAAAACAGACAATAAAAGAGATGCTACTGATCTAATAAGATACATATTAACAGTGCTTTAAGAAGATAATTAAAACAAAGGCATGAGATAAATCCTGTTTTATGGCCGGTTAATTATCTCATGCCAATGACCCTAACCAAGAGTTAAATAAGCATTAACAAATAACCTTTTACCAGCCCGTGTTCTGAGGAAGCAAATTAGGATTACTGTCAATCTCTGCCTGAGGGACAGGAAAAAGGTAATTCTTAGCCGTTACCAATGAAGCAGGTACTCCAGCTGCCAGCATGCGGTCTACAAGCATTCCTTTTCTGACATAATCAAACCACGAATGTCCTTCACCCCAGAGCTCCCTGTTACGTTCATTTTGGATCTCGTCCCTGAATTCAGCCTTGGTCCAGTCAGCCGGATCGTACAGAGCAACTCCCGCAGCGCTGTCTCACACGGTTGATACTGGCTACCACCTGAGCATCCGGAGCAGATTTAAGTTCATTCAGTGCTTCCGAATGCAAAAGTAATATGTCCTCAAACCGGATAAGTGTATAATTCTGGGGATGCTCTGCCCAGCCCTCATAATGTTCATACTGCCATTTCTTGGACCAGTAGTACCACCACAGGTCTGTATAATTCTCCCACAAGTATTTCAACCTGTTATCTACCGGCACAGGATCCCAGCCGTCTACCCAGTTTATCTCATAACCACCAGGCCCCTGTACCCAGCTTTCAGGTGCAGAATATCCCCACCATGCGTTCTCAAGCTCCATAGCCTGCATATTCTGTGCTAACCATGAACCTTCATACTCCTATTGCCTGAGAATACTGAACTGAAAAAATGTGGCCAAGGGAAGGGCTATTCTCTTTGGTATAATCAAATTCGTCCTTTACATCTGCAGCAACATCATAAGTATAAGGCGCATGCCATCAGTTCTTCAAACAGGCCTACAGCCAGCTGGAGGTCAGCATTATTGATATTGGCCGGACCGCCGCCCCATCCCCGGGTCAGGTATACTTTGCCAAGCAATGCCTTTGCTGCTCCCATGGTAGCCCTGCCTGCATCTGAGCGGTGAGGAATATGAAACAGGCAACACCGCAATAGCATCCTGAAGGTCCTGAATGATATTCTGGTACACCTCTGCCTGTGGATCCCTGCTAACAAGTTGTACATCTCCGAATCCTTTTATTTCATAGTCAATATATGGTACATCGCCCCAGAACCTGACCAGATTGAAATAGTTCATTGCTCTCAGGAATTTGGCCTCTCCTATCAACCGTGCTTTTAAGGTCTCATCCATTGCAATGTCAGGCAATCTTCCGATCGCAATGTTAGCGTTGTTATTGGTATTGTAACACCACTTCCATACATCATATATCTCGCCTGATGAAGAATTATATGTATAGGTCTCGTAAGAAGTAAACCAATGAGCAAACATTATGTCGGTGACCCCATCTGTCATACACATATATGCATTACCTGCATTCCACCATTCATTTCCATATATCTGGAAATTATTGTAAACTGCACTTACCGTTGCAATAGCATCCGCTTCTGTCTTGTAGAAATTAGACGGTGCAAGGTTTGAATACACCTCCTCCTTAAGGAAATCGTCCATGCATGATGATAAGATCACTATCATGGAGAATACTGTAAGTATGTATTTTATTGTTTTCATATTCAGTATTTTAGTATTATGCATCATATCATTATAATCCTATCTGGATACCAAACATGAAACTCCTTGGAGAAGGAAAACTATTCAGGTCAATCCCTCGTTGCCATGGACTCTGTCCGGATGAGTTCACCTCTGGATCATATCCGGGGTAATCAGTGATTGTGTAAAGGTTGGCAAGGTTGATATAGACCTGCGCATTTCTGAGCCATGAAATTCCGCTGGCAGGAATATCATAGGAAAGCCTCACATTCTTTACTTTGACGTAACTGCCGTCAAATATCATGTCATTTCCCCAGGTATAGTTTGCACCTGCCTTTGGAACATCAGTATCCATATTGGTAGGAGTCCACCTGTTCCACATCCTGGCAACCATATTACCAGATCCCATGGTGCCAATATCAGAAGCATGAACAAAGGTGGGAGAGTTAATATCATTACCCTGTGATCCGTTTATAAAAATGCTTAGCTGAAAGTTCTTAAAGCTGAATTCGTTGGTTATTCCGAAACAGATAATCCGGGTTTGGATCACCGGCAATATCAAGGTCTTTACCATCAAATGTACCATCGCCATTAACGTCAACATATTTGACATCACCCGGCTCGGCGCCTGCCTGAATGGGATCCCCTTCATCATTGACATATGCATCAACTTCTGCCTGGTCGTTGAAAATTCCGTCATAAATGCTTCTTCTCCAGACACCAACCGGCAAACCAACATCAATCCACACTTTTCCGCCATGTTTGTCCAGGTCATTAGGTGCCACCAGTGTGAAACCGGGCCTTCCTCCAAGGTCAAGAATTTTATTCTTATTGGCGAATATATTGCCGCTTACCTTCCATTTGAAGTCGCCGGTAAGGACATCAAAATTCACAGTGAATTCCAATCCTTTATTTTCGAGGCTTCCAATGTTTTGTGGCGGCAGGTTAAATCCCAGCATAGGAGGCACAAATCCTGAAGTCGCCGGTAAATTGGCACTGAGCAGCAGATCTGTCGTCTTCTTGTAGTAGGCATCTATAACCATATTCAGGCGGTCCTTTAAAAATCCCATCTCCAGACCTGCGTCATACTGAAGGGTAGTTTCCCATGTGAGATCGGGATTTGCCATTCTTATCGGTCCAACTCCGGGGCTCAGGTATCCTTCTCCGAAAGTATAGTTCTGCATGCTGAGAATTGCCTGCGACTGATACAAGCCTATCTCAGAGTTGCCGGTTGTACCAACACTAAACCTTAACTTCAGTGTGCTGAAAGCATTGAGATCCTGTATAAACTGTTCCTGAGAAGCTTTCCATGCCACAGCAACTGATGGGAAGAAAGCCCATCTGTTCTCCGCCCCGAATTTTGACGAACCGTCTGCTCTTCCGGTCAGAGTAACAAGATACTTATCCATCAGGTTGTAGTTGATACGGCCGATATATGAAGCCATTGACCATTTTGTCTTATATGAATATGATGGATCAGTTTGCTTGGCTCCTGCGCTCATGTTATTGTCCTGGAACACATCGCTCGGGAAATCAGATGCTGATGTCGAAAAGCCTTCGCCGATCTCCTCCTGCAACGTAAAACCTGCCATTAAATTGAATTTGTGAGACCCGAATGATTTTTCATAGGAAAGTATATTTTCATTCAGCCATGAAGAAATATTGCTTGTACTCCTGGATGCTGCTCCATTCTGAACATAACCTTCATAAGTGGTCCTTGGGAAGTAGCGGTTACGCGAAATATCATTCACATCAGTACCCAGGCTTATTTTCAGTGTCATTCCCTGGAAAGGAGTAATTGTGGTGAAAGCATTGGCAAGCAGCCTCTTATTATGAAGAAGATTCTTTGCCTCAGTAGCATATGCTACCGGATTTCCTCTCATTGTCTTTGCGCCGGCTACAACGTTGATGTTTCCCTCTGCATCATAAGGTGCAAACATCGGCCATGACTTTATGGCAGACGAAATAGTCCCTCCGTTGAACCATTGCAGACCGGTTTCGGAACCAGAGTTGTTTGATACGTTATAACTATAAGTAACACTCGCGCCCACTGCCAGCCATTTGTTAACCTTGGAATCAAGATTCATTCTGACAGACGTTCTCACGTAGTCTCCGCCTATTATAATCCCGTCATGGCTGTAGCGGTTAAGAGACAAGGCATATTGAGTATTGGCACTGCCACCGGAGAGGGAAAGCTGGTTATTCATGACGTGTCCGGTACGCAATACTGCTTCCTGCCAGTCTGTAGATGGCAGAGTACCTCCGGCAGGGTTAAATGGAGATGCGTATTCCTCGGGATCACCGTAATAAATATCATCTATAGTCTGACCTGTAAAGGTCAGCGGTTGCCCCGTTGCTGTGCTCATTTCGTTGTGAAGAACGGCAAACTGATAGGCATCGAGAAGGTCCAGCTTATGTCCGATCTGCTCAAATGAATAGTAGAATCCATAATCTACCTTGGGCGCGCCTGCAGAGCCTCTTTTTGTTGTTATAAGGACAACACCGTTTGCTCCCCTGGCTCCATAAATAGCTGTGGACGAGCCGTCCTTCAACACTTCGATGCTTTCAATGTCTCCCGGGTTAATGCCAGCCAGCAGGTTCATCTGCGGCATCACACCATCATTCGGACCACTGGTCGGAATTACCGCGTTATTTGAATATACCGGGAAACCATCTATAACATAAAGCGGCTCAATATTCGAGTTTATTGAGTTACCGCCACGAACCCTGACTGTGACTCCGCCGCCTGGTGCATGAGATGCCTGCGTAACCTGAACTCCTGCCATGCGGCCACTCATCGACTGCTCAACAGTGACAATGGGTATGGCCTCAAGTTCTTTAGCGTTTATTGATCCTACAGATCCGGTCAGATCGCTCCTTTTCACCGATCCATAGCCAATTACCACCACCTCATCGAGACCCATAACATCGGAAGCCAGCGATACATCAACCACTTTCTGATTTCCGACCACGACTTCCTTAGTTCTCATTCCGATAAATGAGAAGGTAAGTGTGGCACCATCCGCAACGGTTATAGTGTATTTACCGTTTGCATCAGACATTAGGCCATGCATTGTGCCCTTCTCAATAACATTCACTCCTGCAAGTGGAGTATTGTCAGCCTCACTTTTAATAGTACCGCTGACGACCTTCTGCGCAAATGTTAATTGCACAATTAAAATCCATAGAAGTAAAAACAAAATGCTTTTCTTCTGATAACTTGAACGATTTAACCAATACTTTCTCATAGAGATTCATTTTAGGTTAGTAATGGGTAAGCATATTATTATTATTATTAAGCATTTAAGTGGATTTATCTGGTCCCTATAATTATTATAGCCACCATAAACAGCATAACAAGAAACAGGAAAATCACAACCTCCATTATTTTAATTTTTTTCCTGTGATTTTCGATTTCCGGGTTTGGATTATCATGGTTGGACATAGTGATTGATTTCAATAAGCCAGGAAAAAAGGTAGGTGAACTAATTTGAACGGGCTATCATCTTTTGTTTCAGGAATGATAACAAATGTCTGACTATAAAACTGGTGTCATTTTTAATAACATATGTTTCATAGTATACCCGTGAAATAATTAATCCCGTAAAGATGTAAAATTGGTAAAATGCAAGATATTAATTAATTACATCAGCTAGAGCATAATAAATTCGGATGGCGTTTTGCCATGAAGATTTTTAAAACATTTTGTGAAATAAGCTGGCGACTTGAAGCCTACTTTATATGAGACTTCTTCAACTGAGAGATGGCTTTGGCTCAAGGATAAAAGCTGCGCGCTTAAGTCTTAATGTGCGGATGAATTCAGATGCAGACTGGGAGGTAAGACCTTTAAGCTTGCGATGCAACTGACTTCTGCTCATCCCAAGCTCCCTGCAAAACTCATTTGAGTCATAAGTTATGATCAGATATATGCCTTTCAACAACATCTATTGCTTTCTGAAGGAATACAGCATCTACAGAAGTTATTGTAATATCTGCCGGTTTAATAATCAATTCCTTACTGAACTTGTCCCGGAGTATCTTCCTGTTTTCCAGAATATTGCTTACCTGCATTTTAAGTAAATCAAGTGAGAAAGGTTTTTCAATATAAGCTTCAGCACCTGTCTCCAGACCTTCAATTTTGTTTTCCAGAGAAGTCCGGGCCGTCAGCAGTATAACCGGTATATGGCTGGTCCGGATATCTGCTTTGACTTTATAACACATCTCAATGCCATCCATGACCGGCATAATAATATCACTAATGATAATATCAGGATCATACCTGACCGCTTTATCAAAGCCAGTCTTACCATCAGCAGCTTCAATCATATTGTATCCTGAACCAAGATTTTCTCTGATAAACGCCCTTACCTCCTGTTCATCCTCAACTACTAATATGACAGGCTGCTTTTTATCTGTAAAGAGTCTCGTATTTCCCATCCTGATAGCTGAAGATATATTCATGGTCATCTGTCAGTTCCAGTCTTTGAAATGGGTCTTGCCGGGCTTCTCCCTTCTTCCAATATTTCAACCATTCCTCCAGCAACTGACGGTTCAGTAATAGCAGGCAATAAAATAATAAAGCAGGTACCTCTGTTCTCTTCACTTTCAACAGTGATATTTCCTTTTTGCAGATTCTATCAGTTCCTTTATCAGTGCCAGCCCTATACCTGTTCCTCTTCTGACCCTGGCGTCCCTGTTTTCAATCGTAAAAAATCTCTCGAAAAGGTGATCTTTGCGCTCAGGAGGTATACCTATTCCGGTATCCTTTATCCTTATTTCCACATACTCATCAAATGACTTAGGCTTGCCCTTTTGTTTCCCTGATTCTTCAGTATTCACCTGTAAACTCATGCTGACCTCTATTCTTCCATTGTCCGGAGTAAATTTGAAAGCATTTGACATTAAATTGTAGATTATCTCCTCGAGCTTGCTTTCATCAAACCATGTAACATAAGAATCTATGGGTGAATTAAATTCCAGCTCAATAGACCTCTGGATAGCAATTTCCTCAAAAGAGCCGGTCAAATCCTTCACATAGCCAATAATATCACCCTTGCTGAGTATTATCTTCATTTTATTGAGATCAATTTTCCTCAGATCCATAACCTGTTCAATAAGCCGTAAAAGACGATCAGCATTTTTTTTGATGACCCGGCTTTGTTTTATTAATTGCGGATCATTCCTGACTTTCGAAACAATTGTTTGAAGAGGAGCAAGTATCAGAGACATCGGAGTACGAAACTCATGGGATATATCTGTAAAAAAACGCATCTTAAACTGATAAAGCTCTTCTGTTTTTTCACGTTCAAGATGTTCCAGTTTTGCATCATTGACCAATTTGACCCTCATCAGGATCAGCCACCTGAACAGGAAAAGAAGCGCAACAAAAAGTAAGGAAAATGCAGTCAGCGCAAAGGTAGTTTCCCACCAGGGTGGCAGAATTGTAATTGTAAGAGATACCGGATTCTGGTCCCATTCGGCAATATTATTTGAAGCCCTGACAAGAAAGTTATAACTCCCCTGACGAAGGTTTGTATAAGTTACAGATCGCTTTATTGAAGAAGTCGTGATCCAGTCCCTGTCAAATCCTTCCAGTTTATACGAAAAGATAACCTCTTCAGGATCAATGGTATTTAAAGCAACAAATTCAATTGTAAATGCAGGTTCTTTATATGTCAGGGTAATGCTATCGGTATACGGGATATTATTCTTAAGAATCTGCCTGCCATTGATTCTGTCACCGATTTTGACTTCCTTATTCTGGACTATCAATTTGGAAATACAAACCTTATTCTTAGTCGTTTCTTCAGTAAGTTGCTCCGGATTGAATGCAACCAGGCCATTAATTCCCCCAAAGAAGATCTCATCGTCCTGATTTTGGAAATAGGAATTCCATACAAAGGCATTTGACAGCAAACCATCGCTTTCGTAAAAATTAAAAAATCTTTCATTCACCGGGTCGAATTTACCCATGCCATGATTTGAAGATATCCAGATCTTGCCATTCTTATCTTTTTCAATTCCAAAAACTGAATTCCCCGGAGATCCTTTGGATTGATCGTATTTGATGAAGTCAGCCCGGTCCTTGTACCGGGTCATTTTAACCAAACCATTTACATTTGATCCCAGCCAGAGGACATCACTGTCCTTGCAAAGCGAAATGAAGCAGTTATCGATATTGGATTGATTAACGTCCTTGATATTTTCATAAATAAGCAAGCTGTCTTTAGATACACGATCTGTTAATCTCGCGTCGGAATTAATCTGAAGCCGGCACAGCCCTCTGTTCCAGGTAGCAATCCAGAAAGTATTAGGAAATTCATATATCACAGACTGAATATTGATCTCCTGCAATTCAGTCACCTGGTTCTCCAGATCACCATAATGCACTAATTCATCTGCTGAATAGTCATATACATAAAAGCCCCACTGTGTTCCGATCCAAATATTTCCGGCAGCATCCTCAGTAAAATCCTGAATTTCCACATTCTGTTCATAAAGAAGACGTTTAAAGAACAGGTGTGGTAAATTAATATTATCTGCATAGCAGCATCCTTTATCAAATGTACCAACCCACAGCCTTTCCTTTGAATCAACAAAAATGGAGGTTACATAATTGGAGTTGATAGTGTTAGGGATCAATGGGTCACATTTATAATGCAATACTTTTCCGGGATCGGACATCACCATCCTGTTCAATCCATCACTATAATTTCCTACCCATAAGTTTTTCTTATTGTCCTGGTAGACTGATCGGATCGCATTTGCACTTAGACTGTTTGAATTGCCCGGAATCGATCTGAAATGTTTGAAAGCTCTTAATGAAATATTCATCCGTGATACCCCTAAGCTGGCATAGACAACCCATAAAACCCTGGTATTATTTCCGTAAATCCCGGAAACTTTTGCGTTTTGAAGGCTGCTTGGATTATCCACTTCATGAGTGAATACCTGGAAGGATGCCCATTATGCTTATCTAATTTTATAATACATTTATCGATGGCAATCCAGAAATAACCCTGATAATCTCTGTAGATGGTCTCAACAGGCTGAAGGCTCCAGTGAAAAATCTCTCTTTATGGTCGCATCTGGTTCCTTCAAAGTACTCGTCCAGACTGTAAAAACGATTATTGGCCTTGTTAAAAACAAAAAGACCTGCATTTGTCCCGAGCCAGATCAAGCCTTCATTGTCAAGCAGAAGTGAGTTCACCCTGACGTCCTGATGAATACCTCCGGAATAAATCTGGAAGTAATCAATTTCCTTTGTCCTGGGGTTGAACTTCTTAAGAACATTAGATGCAATCCATAAAACCTGTTCCTTACTGTCAAAGAGTATCTCACCGGTATAGTCCCCAAAATAATGTTCTACTGAAAAATTCTCCGGATTGATTTTATTCAAGCCATTATCAGTGTTCAGCCACATGTATCCATTATCATCAAGGGCAAACGCTGTCTGGCCCCGGGGGACTATATTACTTGTCAGAACATCAGTTTGATTGTGATCATTGTAAAGATGGTAAAATACTCCCCTCTTCTTGTTAAAGATATTCACACCTTTTCCTAATGTGCCAATCCATATATTTCCAGCTTTGTCTTCTGAAATCGATGAGATAAAATTATATGATATCGAAGAGGTGTCGTCAGCATTATAATTGTAACTGGTGAAATTGTATCCGTCGAATTGCTGCAATCCGTTGGTTGTGGCAAACCATACATACCCTTCCCTGTCAACATATACATTTTCAATATTATTTGAAACAAGACCATTCTGAACAGTGTAATGTTTGCATATTATCCCTGTAGACTGTGCATTCAGGTTAAAGGGCAGAAGCGCAACAATAAGGAAAAAACAGATTAACAGATATTCCTTCATATCCTTTAAAGGCATTTTTTTTACTTCTCAATCTGCCTTTATCACAAGAGAAAGGTAGATTTATGTAATAGATAATCGAATGTACTACTAAATATTAAATAAATCCACCAAATAAAAGATACTGTTGAACCGGTGCGCCTCACGGGAAGCTTGCTTTCATCTTCGGGCAGCGATTGTGAACAGGCCTGTACATAAAGGGCCAGGCCGCCCCAGAATCAGAAACAGCAGGCGCTTCCGCCTGCTGCTCAATCTACCTGACCAAAATCTGAAATCAACTTCTTCCCGGGAAGAAATCGAAGCTTCTTTAATGCTTTTGGCCGGAAGGTTATAGAATTCGGTGTATCTGCACCTTTCGCAGATGACTGCAGTATACCTTGTGCCCGGAATGCTGAACAACTGGCTGAACTGGCTGTGTTGAATTACCACTCCCTTTACAAGATATTTTTTTCCACTGCACTTCGGGCAGACATATCTCAGTACCGGTGTTTCACTTTTCATCTTTTCTTTCGTTTTTGTTTTCTTTTTTTGTCTGCTGACGCCCGGACTTGCGCAGTGCCTGGTCAAGAATCCACTCTATCTGACCGTTGGTGCTGCGAAACTCGTCAGAGGCCCATTTCTCGATGGCACTCAGCTTGCCCGGATCGATCCTGATGACAAATGACTTCTTCTGCATGACTACTGGTGAAGGGTACCTGCATTGATGATCGGATTCGCGTCCTTATCACCGCACAGCACCACCATCAGATTGCTTACCATTGCTGCCTTTTTCTCTTCATCAAGATCAATAATACCTTTCTCCGAGAGTTGGGCAAGAGCCATCTCAACCATTGATACGGCCCCTTCAACTATCTTGAAGCGGGCAGCAACGACAGCCGTTGCCTGCTGACGGCGAAGCATGGCACCGGCAATCTCCTCAGCATAGGCAATGTAGTTTATCCTTGCCTCAATAACGTTGATGCCGGCGATCTTAAGCCTGTCACTGATCTCCTTCTCAAGCTCGTCATTAACTTCTTCGCCACCGCCTCGAAGAGTGATCTCAGATTCATGACCTTCCCAGTCGTCATAAGGATACAAGCCGGCCAGTTTGCGAAGAGCGGCATCACTCTGAACAAGCACAAAATGCTCGTAGTTGTCAACATCGAATGCTGCCTTGTATGTATTTTCTACCTTCCAGACAAGTACAAGGCCTATCTTTATAGGATTACCGTTCTTGTCATTGACCTTGATAGGTTCACTGTCGAAGTTCCGCGCACGGAGCGAAATTTTCTTACGCACATAAAACGGTACCGCCCACCAGAAACCGTTGGACTTTACAGTACCCCTGTAAGCACCGAAAAGTACCATTACCATTGATTCATTCGGATTGACTACCATTAATCCGGGAAGAATCAGGAACAACATAACTATCAACAGGCTTCCCAACCAGAAGACTTCATTGATGAATGAAAAGATAATGGCTGCAATTACCAGCAGACCGATCACCAGGAACAGGTATCCTGATGAGGCTTTGAAAATTTTTTCTTCTTTCATGATTTATGATATTATAATGATATCACAAAGATATTATAATAAATCATTCGAGTCAAGTAAAACCGAAAAAAAATTTACATTTGGGTCATGCATGAGCGTCACACAGACAGGGAACGTTATTTCAGGGAGCAGGCACACACAACTGCTAAACATGTTATTCCATTCATTGACAGCATAATACCTGTCAGCAGTTCACTTTCAGTCCTTGAAATTGGTTGCGGTGAAGGTGGCAATCTCCTTCCATTTCTTGAGGCCGGCTGCAGCAGTATCGTGGGTATTGATCTCTCAGAAAGTAAAATCAATAATGCCCGAAAGTTCTACTCAACCATCACCGGGGGCGAAAAAGTCGGATTTATTGCAGCTGATATATATGATTCAGCATCTGCCGGCACGTTTGACCTGGTTATGATGCGTGATGTGCTGGAGCATATTCATGACCAGGAGAAGTTCATTGGCTTTGTAAAAAGATTTCTTAATCCCGGGGGTGTTCTTTTCATTGCTTTTCCCCCATGGAATAATCCTTTCGGGGGCCATCAGCAGATGTGTGACAGCACGTTGCTTTCAAAGACACCCTGGATCCATCTTCTTCCGCGGAGAGCTTATCGCAGCCTTCTCAGGGCTGCCGGCGAAAGCCCTGAAAAGATTGACGGACTTCTTGAAATAAAGGAGACGGGGCTAAATCTCGGCAAGTTCGAGAGTTTAATTAAAAAAAAGGGATTTCTTATTCTGAAAAAATCCCTCTGGTTCGTTAACCCTAATTTTGAAGTCAAATTCGGCCTTCGGCCCCGCCGGCTGCCTCAGTTCCCGGGTAACATCCCCGGATTACGGAACTTCATCACAACCACCGGTTACTATATTATTTCAATGCCTCATCAAGGGCATTGACGATCGGCTGTGCCGAGAACTTCTCCCCCACTGCTTTCTGCATCCACTGTTGCGGAGTAAGGCGTCCCTGGCTGTACATCCGGTCAATTTCGTCAGAAAAGTCTTTTCCTTCAAGATAACCTTCAATCTGGAACTGGATGATCTGACCGAAAGCATAATTGGGCAGGTAGAGCGGGAACTCTATCATATGCGAATAGACAGCAAGCAAGGGCGAATCGTTTACACCAATAACAGGCGCAAAGTACTGGTTCCATACCCCGACAGCTGTCGAGATTGTCTGCTCCTTCAGCTGTGCTGCCGTTGCCTCCGGGTTCTCATAGAGCCATTTCCATACCTTCATCTCGACCATGCTGACACCCATTATCTCCATTAATGACCACGCTGCGTCAAGCGTCTGCAGTTTCTCCTTATCAGGATTTTCCTCATTCATTCCAAGAAGCATAAGATCACGGTCCTGGAAAAGAAATGCGGTGGCTTCGGTGAATCCTGTGTTAGGCACGCCTGAGAGCATATAATAGTCAACGTCATAGAGTGATATTGTCTGTTCCACATTGTGTCCGAACTCATGAACCGCGATATTATATCCTTTATAGTCCATCCCTTTGTCAGAAACCCGTGTTCTGAGATGAGACACCGAACCTTTCATGGCTGCTCCCCAGGCATGACCTGATCCCCTTGCAGGGTCAACCACAACCTTGTCAGCTATATATTTTGCTCTTTCAGGCGACCATCCAAGTTTTGTCAGAATTGCCGGCATGCCGGCTTTGAAAGCAGCAGGATCAGGATACAAGGCAGTGGTTTTTGCTGTGAGCAGGCTCTCGGGTATTGAACTGCGCGACTTGAACCCGTCATACCAGATGTCATACGGTCTGAGATCGCGTCCGAGCCTTTCCTTGATCATACCTGCAAGGACTTTTAGCTGAGGTGACCTGAGATACTCATCAAACAATGTCTCAGCATCTTCCCTGGCTATTTCCATCCCGCCGGAGAAGCTGCGGAGTATTGCAGTATTCATTCCCGGATTGTAAGGATCAAGTGCTTTCCAGGCATTGAAAATACTTATTACATGGGAATAGCGGGTATCGGGCTCGGTGGCCAGCTCAACAACAGATCCTTCCCTGACAGTCTTATTCGAGAAAGGAGACCATTCATAGTCGGAGCTGTTTATCACTTTTGCCGGTATCTCCTGCCTGATGATCCGTTCCATCACCTTATAGATCATCTCCTGCTTTTCCAGTCCTGTTTCCTTGTCGGCATAATTGGCCTTCAGCTCGTCACGGAGGTTCCAGTGAGAAAGAAGGACCATGTCATCGGGAAAGAGCTGGCGTCCGTCGTCAGTGCGAAGCTTCCCCATATGTACATTATATTCAGCAATATACATCTCGGCGTTTCCAGTAGCAACGGAAACTGCCTGGTTCAGTTCTGCCGGTACGCGTGAGACAAACTGGTCACCCAGGCGGGCCATGGCCCACTCCTCACGGTTCCACTTTGTACCCATCTCTTCCTTTTCAGCAAGGGTATAATAAGGGAAATTAAGTGCGATCACAAAAGCGATCTTGTTGCTGAAGAAGTCAGTCTGTAAATGCGACCCTGGCGAATAGTTACCGAACATGCGGTCAATCTCGTCAATCTCTCCGCCTGATTCATCCAGCACTTTCCTGAGATCAAGGGTGATCTCATTCATGTTGCCGCTCATTGATTCAAAATATTTACTGATCTTCAGGAATACAGCTCTTCTTTTCTCAGGGCTGGCAATATAATTTGCAGCGACGAACTCTGAAAACTCATCAGGGGTGCCGTCTCCGGCTCTCCACAATGAAGCGGCATGCCTTATTCCCCTATCAAGAAGAGGGAGGTCTGCCGAGGGCTGGGCTGCCTGAATTTTCTCAACCGAACTCTTTATTACGGTTTCATCTATGAAACCTGCAACGGACTCACTTCCCTTTTTCTCAGGCGTTGAACAGGATGTAAGAACTGCGATCATCAGTATTAAGTACTTTTTCATAAGACTTCTCTTTTCCAGGCTGGTAATTATTGTACAAACTGCGTTGCGTAATATTTTGCTGTCAGCTTTTCACCAGTAGCTTTCTCTATCATCTCATTCCACTGATACCTTGCTCCCGGCATGAAGACGTTGGTTTTGAAGTACTCGCCCATAGCTTTCATGTCAGCTTCGGTATTTCCCTTTATAACGTTTGTTGTCACGTAATTATTAAACTGAGAGGCCAGAAGTTCTCCGAGCAGGTAATTATGGTAATAGCAGGGATAGAGGGCAATATGTATCTTGGATGCCCAGTCAGGCATGTCACGCCCTTCGGGTTCCTTTACCATCTGGTATTTTTCAACAATATCCCACCATAGCTGGTTGAGATCCTGATCCGGATTCTCGTACATTGATTTTTCAAAGCGGTACATCACCTGTGCCCAGCGGCTGAAGACAAGTTGCTGCAGCCTCAGAGCCTTGAAGCTATCATCGGATATGCTGTTCATTTCCTTTTCATCAATTATACCCATATAGTTCATCCAGACAGGGTTTGTTGCCAGTCTTCCGAAATAATTTGCGATTGCTTCAGTGGTGAATGTATGAGCGGCATCCCTTAAGGTAAAAGGAAGTGACATATCATTATAATACTGGTATACTCCATGGCCCAGTTCATGGAGAATTGTATTCATCCAGTTTGCGTCAGGCTTAATATTATCAAGTGTACGCACGTCACCCGCGCGGTCAATGTCAGTTGAGAACGCATGCTGGTTCTTGCCCGGTTTCTCGTAGAGGTCACTTTTGGCCAGGATAGCATCTACCGGTAGCCCGAGACTGGCATAATATCCAGCAGCAAGCTGGGCTGGTTCCTTGTCCTGATAATACTTGTCAAAGTTGACAGGATAAATCTCAGGAGCTTCCTGGAAGTACCTGTTCTGGTAATGCCACGGTTTCAGCTCTGCAACGGGTATGCGGTAACGTTTTGAGAAATAGGCATCAATATCACCCTTGAGCTGTGCAAAATTATTACGTGTGAGGCTGTCGAGCTCGTCAAAGATCTTCGTGACTTCCTCTGGCTTCTGCCCTGAGAGCTCCAGGCTCATCTGGTGATAGTTGCTGAAGCCAAGCTGTTGAGCTATTTTGTTCCGGTGTTTAACCAGGTTGATAATATCATCGGCAACTACAGGGCCGATTAATTTATGTCCTTCCCATGCTGCCTGAAGCTCTGTACTGTTTGCCGAACTGTGCAAGATACCCTCGACCTCGTTGTCACTGAGTTGTTTGCCGTTTACTGTAGCCCTGAAGTTACCGTATTTCTTGTTTATCTCTGTCTCCATCTTCACCTGTTGCGATATCAGGCTAGTGTCGATCTGGCCCTGCAGATACATATTATATATTAGTTCCAGCTGACGGGCCAGCAGGGGCTCTTTCACCAGTTCCGATTCCTTGAGCTCCTTCAGCTCCGCAAAGGCCTCTTTGTCTGTATAGAAGCTGATATATGCAATCGAGGCTTTTTCATTGAGTGCCCAGGCTTCATCGGTACCATTGACGTTGGCTTCCCAGTTTGCGAGGTTAGCTTCCTTAAACAACGGTATGATCTCAGCCTCATAGGCAGAGATAAAGTCTCTCATTCTGTTTTCCATTTTCTCCTGTTTTGATGTGCATGACCAGAACATGGTCATGATAACCATTAAATAGAGGATCAGTCTTTTCATATCAATTATTTTGGAAATTGGGTTTTGCTAAGGTAAAAAAAATGGCAAAGATATACAGTGATCTCCGGAGTGTAAAATAAAAAAGGTCATGAGTGGACTTGTTTGTCCCTCTGACCTGTCAGATCATTCTGTCACTGATAAGACTTTTCAGTGCACCTGTGCGTCGCGTCTGATCTTCTCAAACAGCCTGGCAACAACCTCATCAGAAGGCATATCTTCCATGTCGGGAAGAAGAATGCTCAGGGCAGTATCAATGCCAAAAGCATCAGCTATCAGGTCTGAAGGGGTATTGGTGATTTCGAAAAAAGAAAGTAGCAGGGTAGAATTCTTATCCATAGGCGATGTTGTTCTCATGAGAGAATAACGCCCTTTTTGCCCTGGAAATTGTATCAGCTTACTGAAAGGGTGATATTTTTTTCAGTCATCACCTTCCGCATATTGATAAGCGCATAACGCATACGTCCGAGAGCGGTGTTTATGCTTACCCCGGTCATATCAGCGATCTCCTTGAAGCTCATACCGGCATAATGACGCATTATAACCACCTCGCGCTGATCTTCCGGCAGTCCGTTGATGAGGCTGCGTACGTCACGCAGCACCTGGCGGCGTACCATAATGTCTTCAACATTGTCATCAGCCAGTCTGTGCGAGTTAAAGAGATCAGTATCATAGTCATCATTATACACGATTCCCATCTGCTTCTCGTGCCTGAAGTGATCAATGATCAGGTTGTGTGCTATCCGCATCACCCAGGATATAAATTTGCCGTCATCCTGGTAACGACCGGCACGTATAGACTGAACAACCTTCAGGAAGGTATCCTGAAAGATATCATCTGCCAGATCGTGACTGCGAATGTACAGATTGATATATGAATAAACTTTGCTTTTGTGGCGGAGGATAAGAAGCTCGATGCTTCTTTCGTCACCGTTTATGAAACTGGTTATCAGTTCATAATCGGTCTTTGTACTCTTCATAACTCTCTCTTGTTGGTTTCGAGTAAAGTTATCCTATAGGCGATCCTCCGTTTTTTTTGGTCAAGTGTAGGGTTATACGAACATGTATATTCTTTTGTTTCATTTATTCTTCAGACAAAGAAAACAAAATTTCTTAAATGCAAAATTATTACTTTTGAACTTTTGATTTCCGGCGGTTGCATGAAGGGTAATATAGAGATAAAAGGGGCACGGGTTCATAATCTGAAAGATATCACCCTCACAATCCCGAGAGACAGTCTGATAGTCATAACAGGTGTATCAGGGTCAGGCAAGTCGTCACTTGCATTCGACACTATCTATGCCGAGGGTCAGCGACGGTACGTCGAAAGCCTGTCATCATATGCCAGGCAGTTCCTCGGGCGTATGAACAAGCCCGATGTCGATTTCATCAACGGCATCCCTCCTGCTATCGCCATCGAGCAGAGAGTTAACTCCAGAAACCCCAGATCCACAGTAGGTACCTCAACTGAGATACAGGATTACATGAGGCTTCTGTGGGCAAGGGTGGGGAGAACCATTTCACCTGTTTCAGGACGTGAGGTTAGGAAACACACAGTTGATGATGTGGTAAATTACCTGGCGACACTTACCGGAGGATCACTTGTCGTCATCACCGCACCGCTTTCAGTACCTGAGAATGTCGAACCGGCAGAATATATCAAGTTCCTGATCAAGCAGGGCTATAACCGTATAAGCACTGAAAAGGGTGTCGTCCGGCTTGATGAGGATGGTGCCACAGACCTTATAAGATTATCTCCTGTCATAGACCTTATTATTGACAGGCTGGCGGCAGGAAGTGCAGCAGAGGAACTCAGCCGTGCAGCCAACTCGGTACAGACGGCCTTTATGACCGGCAGAGGACATATAACACTCACCGTCACCGATGAGGAGACGACACAAACCATCAGATTTTCTGACAAATTTGAGGAGGATGGCATCACCTTCGAGGAGCCCACGGAGCATTTCTTCAGCTTCAACTCGCCTCTTGGCGCGTGTCCTGTCTGTGAAGGATACGGCAAGATCATAGGCGTAGACGAAAACCTTGTCATACCTGATGAAAACCTGTCAGTTTATGATGATGCCGTTGCCTGCTGGAGGGGTGAGACAATGAAACTGTGGAAAGAGAGGCTTGTCTACAGCGCAGATAAATTCAATTTCCCCATACATAAGCCCTGGTATAAACTTTCCCCGGAACAAAAGGCACTCGTCTGGAGCGGTAACAGGTATTTCTTCGGTCTGAACCAGTTTTTCCAGCATCTTGAGGAGAAAAAATACAAGATTCAGTACAGGGTCATGCTCAGCCGGTACAGAGGCAAGCGTGTCTGCCCTGAATGCGGCGGTCAAAGACTGCGCAAGGAAGCCGGATGGGTGAAGGTGGGTGGCAGGTCGATAAGTGAGGTTGCTTCAATGCCTGTAAGTGAAGCGCATCATTTCTTCGGACACCTGGTGCTTAACGGCGAGGAAAGGGAGATAGCCGGCAGACTGCTGAAGGAGATTCAGCAAAGACTTGGCTTCCTGGTTGATGTAGGCCTCTCCTACCTCACCCTTAACAGACTGTCGAACACCCTGTCAGGTGGTGAGTCTCAACGTATCAACCTGGCAACCTCTCTTGGCAGCAGCCTGGTAGGATCACTATACATACTCGATGAGCCAAGCATCGGACTGCACCCGCGCGACACCAACCTGCTGGTGAATGTGCTTAAGGACCTGCGCGACCTTGGCAATACTGTTATCGTGGTTGAGCATGAGGAGGAGATCATCAGGGCTGCAGACGAAATAATAGACATGGGACCGGCAGCAGGAACTAACGGCGGGGAGGTAATTTACCAGGGCGGAGTTGACTTCTCTGAAAAGAACAAGTCGCTGACGGCAGCCTATATGACCGGGATGATGCGCATTGAGGAGCCGGCACGGCGACGCAAATGGAACAGTTATATAAGTGTATCGGGAGCAAGGGAAAATAACCTGAAGGAAATAAATGTGAAGTTCCCGCTTCACACCATCACTGCAGTGACCGGCGTCAGCGGTTCGGGAAAAAGCACACTGGTTCATGATATACTCTTCAATTCCGTCTCCAACATGCTTGCCGGAACAAGCATGAAGACCGGACGTTTCACGGAGATTGGCGGCGACGTAAAGAGCATAACAGCCATTGAGCTGATCGATCAGAATCCTATTGGCAAGTCAAGCCGCTCGAACCCTGTGACTTATCTCAAAGCGTTTGATGATATTCGTAAGCTTTTTGCCGAACAGCAGGCTTCCGTACAGGCCGGGTTCAAGCCTTCACACTTTTCATTCAACGTTGAGGGCGGACGGTGCGAAGAATGCCAGGGCGAAGGTGTCATCAGGGTGGAGATGCAGTTCATGGCTGATGTTGAGCTGACATGCGAAGCATGCAAGGGAATGCGCTTTAAACGTGACATACTGGATGTCAGATTCCAGGAAAAGAATATCCATGACGTGCTCGAGATGACTATTGATGAGGCAATGGAATTCTTCGGCCGCTCCCATGAAAAGACCTGCAAAAAGATAGCCGGCAAGCTTAAGCCGCTGGCTGATGTAGGACTGGGTTATGTGCGCCTGGGTCAGTCATCATCAACGCTCTCCGGTGGCGAGAGCCAGAGAGTAAAACTGGCTTTTTTCCTGAGCCAGGAAAACAGCAATGAAAAAATGCTGTTCATCTTCGACGAGCCAACAACCGGGCTGCATTTTCATGATATCGACAAACTCATGAAATCGCTTAATGCCCTGGTGGAACATGGTCACTCAGTGGTACTTATTGAACATAACGTCGAGGTGATCAAATGTGCCGACTGGGTCATCGATCTCGGTCCTGAAGGAGGAGATAAAGGCGGGTATGTTGTTTTTGAGGGAACACCTGAGCAGCTCGCAAAGTATGATAAGTCATACACTGCCAGGTATTTAAGGTTAAAGGTTAAAGGGGACCGACCGTAAAGTCCAGACATGGTATGTCGGGACAGGGAGGGGACAGACTGCAGGGCAGGCAAAATAGACTGCGCGAGGGATCGGCTGCATCCAATTATACTCGATACCGATCGCGGCGCGATCGAAGCTTTGTGTTAACAATTCTTAAATGCCAGCTCAATCGTTTCAAGCGTCTCAGTGACAGTACCTATCTGGTTAAGTCTGATCAGCACAGAATTTGCCACTCCTTTGGAGATGCCCTTAGCGAGTATCTCTTTGCTTGTGCAGAAGAGATCATCGCCGACAATTTATATCTTGTTTCCCAGGACTTTAGTCAGGTTTTTCCAACCCGTCCAGTCGTTTTCTGCCAGTCCGTCTTAGAGCAGTACGATCGGGTACGGTTTCACCCACTTTTCCCAAAGTTTGACCATATCATCACTTGATACAAGCTTGCCTGTGCTATTGAACATCTTGTATTTTCCGTTTTCCCACATTTCGCTGGCAGCGGGGTCAAGGCAGATGCTCACTTCTTCACCGGGTTTGTAACATACTTTCTGTATTGCCTCAAGTATCACTTCAACAGCCTCATCATTAGATTTCAGGTTAGGGGCAAATCCGCCCTCATCACCCACTCCGGTGCTGTATCCTTTACCTTTGAGAACAGCTTTGAGGGTGTGGAATACTTCTATACCCATCCGTATTGATTCAGTAAAAGAAGACGCACCATGGGGAGCGATCATGACATAATCAAGTTCACGAGCTTCATTTATTACTTCAATATCATGAATAATATTTTCTTCTGACACGTCATTCACAAATTCAACACAACATGCTTCAGCCTTACTAAGGATAAAGTCTTAGATTTCATTGAGCAATTGCTCAATTATTGTAAGCGGTGAGGTCAGAGATCTCCTGTGGTTTTCGCCAAGGATTATTTTTTCCGGATTCATTTTTCGTGCGTTCATTAATTATACCTGGTGTGTTTTCTGGTGGAAGGGGTTTCGTCAGCCTGATCATCAATAACAGGCTCCGATAACAGGTGGGCCGGCAGGAAGAACTTATTCGCTATAAGGGTCGGAATCACAGCACTGGCAATAACAGCCCCTACCACAAATGAATATTGATCCTGGGTTATGATATTATTCGTCAGACCGTAAAGTGCTGAAATAGTTCCGAATGTCAGACCTGTCGACATTAGAAGAGTGTAGTACCATTTTTCATCTTTGTGCTTTTTAAATCTTCTGATAACAGGGTACAGACCAAAGATTTTGAAGGCGATCTTGGTAATAAAGAGAATAATAAATACAAACGGCGCAGCGATTAATGCCGGCAGAGACATCAATGCTCCGGCTCTCAGAAAGTATAGTGGGGTCAAAAATCCGGTGGTCATCGTTCTCAGTCTTCTTACGAAAAAGTTATCCTTTTCAAGGGTTTTGGCAAGGATCATTCCAATTATGTAAGCAGGAAGGACAGGTTCGCTCCCTGACCAAATAGCCAGCATAGCCATCGATATCAGGATAAAGAGGATCCATTTGGTCCTTATTGCGGCAGTCTTATAAGCAAATTTCTCAATTAAAAAGTTAGTGACATACGGCAACACAAATATCAGGAGAATAGTTACTGCCACAAATACTATTGTCCTGTAAGTGAATGGCGCAAAAATAAGTCCCAATCCGATTACGGTACCAAGATCGTTTACAAAACAGGAGCCAAGGAGGCTTTTGCCAAACATTGTCTTGTTCGAGTCCGTACTCAATCATTACGGAATATACCACAGCCATAGACGTAGTGGAGAGAGCTATCCCGGTCAGAAGGCTTGCTCTGATGTTCCAGTCAAGAACATAAAAAGCAACTAAAGTGGCCCCGGCAAATGGTGCGAAGAAACCAACCAGACCAACAATAGTGATCTCCTTGAATTTTGATCTCAGGGTTTCAGGATTTAGTTCTGATCCGGCAAGAAAAGTAAGCATAATAGCTGCGATCCCTGCACAGAACTTCATCCAGTCGGCATTCAGCAAAAGCTTATCGAAAAAACCAAGCTTAAATGCACCATACCCTATGATTGCTCCAACAATAATTTCCATCAATGCCATGGAAATTTTAACACGGTTTGCTATGATTGTAGATAAAACAGAGGCGAGAAACCAGAAAGCTGCGGCCAGGTATATTTCGAACATAAATAACTCCTTTAAATTCAACAATTACCAGGAGTTATCAGCTTTATAGCGGTTAATGGTGAACTCCATCACCCGGAAACAAAAATAGTGAAATATTTGTAGGTACCTATAAGATTTGGAACGGAACTGTCAATTCAGGTGACAGAATTTAACGGCTATAAAATATCTTATTATATTTATCCCCTTTCCAAACCCTGATAGACACCATATGATAATGAACCAGATTATGTCAGTACCATCATTAATTGAAAAATTCTCACAGGGAGACCTCCACCTGTCAGGGCTCCTTCACACATGGATGATAGTATTTGCTGCAATAGTCGCTTTGTGTTTTCTTATAGGGGAATTAACCCGCAATTACAGCCAGGTTGACAAGCTATGGAGCCTTATGCCCAGGGGCATACAGCTGGATTACCTTCGCCTCCTACCCTTCCCCCAGGCTGCTGATAATGGTGCTACTGGTCACTCTCTGGGGCTTAAGGCTGAGCTATAATTTCTCCAGGAAGGGAGGTTACAATGTCATCCCTTGGAAAGGTGAGGAAGATTACCGGTGGAAAGATAATGCGTGAAAAACCTTTGCATTAAAGGGAAGGTTCAGGTTTGGACTCTTCAATCTATTTTTCATATGTTTTTATCAGAACCTGCTGATACTTTTGTTTTCTTCACCTTTTCTTCTTGCAGCAAAGCATTATAACCGGGCATCACATAGCTTGATCTTTCGCTGGCATCATCATGGCCGTATTCATTATCATTGAAACTCTTGCTGATAACCAGCAGTTCAGATTCCAACAGGAAAAGAAAAATGTTGGGAAAGGTAAAACCGGTTTACGTCAGTCCCTCGAAAAGGGATTCCTGACTGAAGGATTATGGAAATATGTAGGCATCCGAATTTTGCGTCGGAACAGGCTATCTGGATCAGCTTTTACTTTTTCAGTGTTGCGGCTTCAGGCAGATGGATCAATTTTACAATCATCGGACCCTTGTTGCTGGTATTACTCTTCATCGGCAGCTCTGCAGTGACAGAAAACATAAGCAGCAGCAAGTACCCTGAATATAAAAACTATCAGAAAGAAGTCCCGAAATTCATTCCAAGGTCTGGGGACATTAATAAATTATTTGCTTATTATCGTCGACTGAAAACTCAGGCTGGATGGTTGCATGATTTATTCCGTTCTGTTTCAGCAGCAGTTTTATTTGCTTCAGGATGATCTCAAAATTGCTCACTTTGATATCCTCCTCCAGGTCAAGATGGGCTTCAAACATCAGATCATGCTCGTTTATCTGCCACACGTGGACATGATGTGTGTTTTTCACTCCTGCAATATTCTCAATCTCCTTTGCAATTTTCTGAATGTCAACTTCTTCAGGTGTAAATTGCATTATGATCCGAAGAGATGATCTTAAAATTCCCCAGCTCATGTACAGAAGATAGATTGCTATGGCTATCGAGAAAATACTGTCTGTCCGGTACCACTGCAGGTATTTCATTGCAAGCCCTCCCAACAATACGGCAACGGATGTAAGCATATCACCGAAAAGATGAAGGTATACCGATCTCATGTTAATGTTTTCGTGAGAATCGTTCCGTATGAAAAGAACGCTGATACCGTTTGCCAGTATCCCTGCTATGGCCAGATAAATAACCGTATTGGCAGAAACAGGCACCGGATTTATCAACCGCTGAACGGCTTCAAAAAGAATAATAACTGAAATTATTATCAGAGTGGCGGAGTTTAAGAAGGCGGCCATTATTTCTGAGCGCCTGAAACCGAACGTATGTTTTTCAGTGGCCTCTCGTCTTGCCAGCCTGTTCGCCAGGTAGCTTATGACCATCGATAAAACGTCGCTGAAGTTATGTGCTGCATCACTAAGCAAAGCCATACTCCCCGAAATAATACCTCCAATGGCCTGTGCTAAAGTAATACCAACGTTAAGCACTATGGCAAACCCCAGGTTTTTCCCACTTACCTCATGTTTATGATGTTCAGACTCACGCATGACTATTTAACAGAAACAAGATTGTACCTGATTAGTTCTGTAAATTTAAGGACAGAGCTTCAGGTATTCATCTTTTTGCTAAAAAATTGAACCAAAAACCAAGCCTGCTATTGTAGAAAAAACTACAACAAGTGTTACATAGACAACAGTCTTTTGAGTTCCCATTACCTTTTGGATTACAAGCATACTCGGCAATGATAGCGACGGTCCGGCAAGTAGCAGTGCCAGTGCCGGCCCTTTACCCATTCCTGCTGCCAAAAGTCCCTGAACAATCGGAACTTCCGTCAATGTGGCAAAATACATGAACGCACCAACGATCGATGCAAAGAAATTTGAAAAGACAGAATTTCCTCCAACAAGAGCAGAAATCCATTCATTTGGAATTACTCCGGCAATCGTCTTTCCATCGTGGTTTGAACCTAACAGGAATCCGGCGATTACAACACCAATTGCAAGCAAGGGAATAATCAGTTTTGCAAAGTCCCATGTTGCCATTGTCCAGGCTTTGTTTTCTTCATCATTTTTGTCCAGGAGAGTAATCACACTCAGAGAAATGATCCCGGCAAGCATCGGAACAAGGGGTCTGAGCTTATCATTTTCAATCAGATTATTGGCCAAAATTACTGATGCAACTGTGACCACGACTGCACCAAGTACCCATTGCCATTTGATCTTTAATATCTTTATTAATGAAAAACAAAGGGCAAGACTGAAAAACCCGGTTATGAACCATTTATAAGCCCAGATATAGTACCATGTACTTGAAGTATCTCCTTCACCGGGTTTGCCCCAATTGGCAAAAACAAGTATCAGGACCAGGGTAAAGAAGTGAAATGTTGTCTGCCACATAGGTCGTTTTTCAGGCGGAGCAGTAATATTCATCTGCTCCTCTTTTTTGGCCTTTTCTTCCTTACGGTAGATGAAAGCCATTACAAGTCCGATCAAAACGCTGAATAAGACAGCGCCTACTGTCCTTGCGACTCCCATCTCAAGGCCTAAAATACGGGCTGTAAGAATAATAGCAAGGATATTGATTGCAGGTCCTGAATAAAGAAATGCTATTGCAGGGCCAAGTCCTGCGCCACGCTTGTGAATACTTGAAAACAAGGGAAGCACCGTGCATGAACATACAGCCAGAATCGTCCCTGAAACTGCTGCAACAGTATATGCGACCCATTTTTTGGCCTGTGCACCAAAATATTTTAATACGGAAGCCTGGCTAACGAAGACTGAAATTACCCCTGCGATAAAAAATGCAGGCAGAAGGCATAATATAAAATGTTCACGTGCGTACCATTTTACAAGGTCAAGGGTAGCTGCAACAGCGGTATTGAAACGTACACTTTCAATTGGAAGGAAGAATGCAAAAGCGAAACCAACAATTATCCATATAAGGATTTTTAATTCCTTTTTGAGTTCCATTTTTTAATCTGATAGCTTTGAAATGAGATGACTAAACTTTTTTGTTTATTAAAATCACGAAATATTCTAATAAAAAAATTACAGATAAACCCTTATAATGTAATATATACCAACTCCAATAAATAAAACTGCTATTATTCGCCTGAACCAGAGTTCAAAGCTTTTCAGCTTTTTATATACACCTCCTATACTTGATATTGTATAAGCGATTATCCATGCAAATATAATAACCGGTATCCCGGTGGCAATAGCATAGACAATCGGAAGGTATAGTCCTGATGCGCTTGTAATGGTCAGCGGAACCAGCATTCCGAAATATAATACACCGCTGTAAGGGCAAAAGGCTAAGGCAAAAACGAGCCCGAGCAGGATAGCATCAAGGTATCCCCATTTCTTCTTTTCCTGCATCCTTGTGGTCAGTCTGTTAAATGCGGGGAATTTTAATTTGAATATATCGAGCATGAATAATCCGATAATAATCAGCAACGGACCTACAATTTTTTCGCCATATCTCTGGAAAAAGCCTCCAAATTTCAATTGATCGGCTCCGAAGTAAATTATCAATGCTATGACAGTATAGGTAATTGCCCTGCCAAGCGTATAAAGTAAGCCATTGATAAATACCCGGTTACGGTTTTCAATATCCCGGCTTATAAATCCTACAGCAGTAATATTGGTAGCCAGGGGACAAGGACTGATTGCGGTCATTAAACCCAGCAACAATGCCGTTAGCCATGGCATTGTGCTGCTATCCAAAAGGTCTGTAAGAAATTCCATTCAGTTATCTGGTCAGTAAACCGTCAACCTTCTCTTTGATTATCTCTTTGAATTTTTCAGGTTTTGCAACAGCGTACATGAAACCTTCATTGGTGAGATTAATCTTCTGATCTCCTTTTACCAGTAATAGTGTCTGACCAGATACACCAAGTTTATCTGCAAGAGTTTTGTATTGTGCTTCCTCGAGGTTTAAAGACTGGAATGTTATAAGTCCCTGTTTTACCTGATTGGGATAAAGAGACTCCAGGTCCTCCTTTGCCCTGGCTTCGATGGTTCTGCAGGTGGTGCACCTTGCGGTAAAATGGAAATAATATGCTTCGATCTTGTCGGAATTGTTACCGGCAGTCACAGCCTCCTTATTGGTTGTCTGTCCGGTACATCCAATAAACGGAATCAACAGTAAAAATGCAGTAATTAACCTGTATGCTTTCATAACTTTAATTATTGATTGTTAGCAAGTATATTTTTTACCTGTTGAACGGTTGGTACCACTCCTTTCAGGACGACCTTTCCGTTAATTACTAGAACAGGTGTATGCATTACTTTGTATTCCATAATTTTAACAATGTCCTCAACTTTTTCAATTGTTGCGTCAATCCCCGTTTCGGCAACTGCCTCGCGTGTCACTTTTTCCATGGTCTTGCACTTTGGACATCCCGGGCCTAAGATTTTAATTTCCATTTACTGCTATTTATAACGGTTAAACCTGATATTATTATTCAGACCTGTTCTGAAGAACAGCCTGTGTCTTATATATTGAGTTATTTTCGGATTGATTCTCATTAAAGAAATTATCGAGCAATTGCTTTGCTTTCTCCCAATTCTTTCTGTTCAGACAGTACTTGATATAAGGCGGATTGATTTCTCCCTGAATCAGCCCTGCGGATTTAAGCACCTTTAAATGTTCCGAAAGAGTTGACCTGACCACGGGAAGTTCTTCAACCAAATCTCCGCTATAGCAGCAAGAGTTCATATTCGACAACTTCTTCAGAATATAAACCCTTACAGGATGACTTAATGCCTTTGAAAATTCGGCAATCTGCCTGACATCCCCGGCAAATTCCATTTCTGCAGCCATTCAATAATCTTTTTCATATTTATATTTCGCAAATATACGAAATGTTTTATATTTGCAGCATCTATTAGCTTTTTCATATGCTTAAATAATTCGGAACAACGAATAAAACATTAATAAACTGAGAGATACAGAAATCATGACTAACAGTATGAAAATATTAATTCTTTGCACGGGTAACAGTTGCCGCAGCCAGATGGCACAGGGATTCCTGAAATCATTCGACAATAAGATAGAAGTGCATTCTGCAGGAACATCTCCGGCACCAGCGGTCAACCCCAGAGCGGTTAAGGTGATGGCCGAGGTTGGAATTGATATCAGCATGAACTCTCCAAAGCATGTGGATGAGTATCTGAATGACCAGTGGGACTATGTTATCACAGTCTGTGATGACGCAAATGAAACCTGTCCTTTTTTCATTGGCAAAGTGAAGCATCGTTTACACATGGGATTTGAGGATCCGTCTCATGCTACTGGTTCGGATGAATTTATTATAAGTGAATTCCGAAGAGTCAGGGATGAGATAAAGATGGAATTCTATAAGCTTTACAATACCAATCTGAAGATTAATCAGTTTTACGCAATGGATGATGCAAAAGGGCTTGTAAAAGAAAAGTACGGTCAGATTGCGGGTCAAAGCCTCCCTTCCGGCAGTTCCTCAGGTTGCGGACCATCATGCTGTGGTGATGCTGTTGATTATGTCATTTTCAGTGAGAACTATAAAAACCTTAATGGATATGATCCGGAGGCTGATCTTGGACTTGGATGCGGCATTCCCACGGAATTTGCCGCGATTAAAGCGGGAGATACAGTGGTTGATCTGGGTTCCGGTGCAGGTAACGATTGCTTTGTAGCAAGAGCCCTGACGGGTGATACTGGCAGAGTGATCGGAATTGACATGACTGAGCAAATGATTGAAAAGGCAAGGAATAATGTAAAAAAGCTTGGTTACAGTAATGTTGAATTCAGGCTCGGGGATATCGAAGAAATGCCTGTTATATCAGATAGCACAGATGTGGTTATAAGCAATTGTGTACTGAACCTTGTACCAGATAAGGGAAAAGCATTTTCTGAAATCTTCAGGATACTGAAACCGGGAGGACATTTATCAGTCTCTGATATCGTTTTACGTGGTGAACTACCGGAAAAAATTAAGCAGGCGGCCGAAATGTACGCCGGGTGCGTTTCGGGTGCAATTGAAATCGAAGAATATCTCCGGTTAATGACTAAAGCGGGATTAACCAATTTATTGATTCAAAAGGAGAAAACTATTATTATACCGGATGAAATC
Organism: uncultured Bacteroidales bacterium; assembly: GCA_963828395.1. Lineage (GTDB taxonomy): Bacteria > Bacteroidota > Bacteroidia > Bacteroidales > VadinHA17 > SR-FBR-E99. The sequence continues at coordinate 61,140 of CAWHED010000001.1, read as the reverse complement.
ATGCTTAAGTATCTGGATCCGTCAGAATTAACAGGCTTCAGAAATTCAAACACGGGTATTTACAGCATCACCGTTTATGCAGAAAAACCTTATTAATCTTCAACTGGTTACCTTATGAAACCCCGACTAAAAATTCTGGACAGATATCTGACTCTATGGATATTTCTTGCAATGTTTACCGGTGTATTTTTAGGATACTTTTTTCCGGCAATCGCCAAGTTTTGGGATTCATTAAAATCTTCTCCTGAGAGCACAACAAATATTCCTATTGCAATAGGCTTAATCCTGATGATGTATCCGCCACTGGCAAAAGTAAAATATGAGGAGTTGGGAGGTGTCTTCCGGAACTATAAAATTCTCGGGCTTTCCCTGGTTCAAAACTGGATTATAGGGCCCATACTTATGTTTGCCCTGGCGATCCTGTTTTTCAAAATATTTCCGGGGAAGGACAATGCAAATTTGCCATATATGTATGGCATAATATTGATAGGTCTTGCCCGGTGCATAGCCATGGTAATTGTGTGGAATGACCTGGCAAAAGGCGATGCTGAGTACTGTGCCGGTTTAGTTGCTTTTAATTCGATTTTTCAGGTTTTGCTTTTCTCCGTTTATGCATGGCTTTTTATTGCTGTTTTACCAGGCTGGTTCGGAGTACCAACAAATCCGGTTGTTGAAAAGATAACTATTGGACAGATAGCAAAAAGCGTTTTTATTTATCTGGGAATACCTTTTATTGCGGGTTTTTTCACCCGGTTTATCTTAATCAGGATTAAAAGCAAGGAGTGGTATCAAACAAAATTCATTCCGAAAATCAGCCCGGTAACGCTTGTTGCATTGTTATTCACAATTATAGTAATGTTCTCATTAAAAGGAGAATATATTGTAAAGTTGCCTTTGGATGTCGTGAAAATAGCGATGCCGTTGATAATCTATTTTGTCACAATGTTTTTATTCTCATTTTTTATAAGCAGAAGAGCCGGGGCAAATTATCAGCAAACCGCAACTCTTTCTTTTACTGCTGCCAGCAACAATTTTGAACTGGCTATTGCTGTTGCCATTGCAGTATTCGGAATTAACTCAGGTGAAGCATTCGCCGCTGTTATTGGTCCGTTGGTTGAGGTTCCGGTTATGATTGCCCTGGTCAATCTCGCATTATATTTTAAACCAAAATATTTTGCTACAATAATTTGACCTTCCACGAAGGTCAACATTCAGAATTATAATATTGGTATTCAAAAACATCGGATCATCGTAGATGATCATATTATTGTAGGAAAATGACAAACAAAAACAACAGATCATCGTAGATGATCAAATTATTGTAGGAAAATGACAAACAAAAACAACAGATCATCGTAGATGATCATATTATTGTCGGAAAATGACAAACAAAAACACCGGATCATCGTAGATGATCATATTATTGTCAGGAAAATGACAAGAGCAAAAACACCGGATCATCGTAGATGATCAAATTATTGTAGGAAAATGACAAACAAAAACAACAGATCATCGTAGATGATCATATTATTGTCGGAAAATGACAAACAAAAACAACAGATCATCGTAGATGATCAAATTATTGTAGGAAAATGACAAACAAAAACACCGGATCATCGTAGATGATCATATATGGGAAAATTGATCATCAAATAATAACCTTTACATTTGTCAGAATGAAAGGATTTATCAGTTCCGGTTTCTTAAATCTGTCAGGTTCTGAAGCATATAAAGAGGCAACAGAAAACGGCGCAATCATAGTGGATGTCAGGGAAGACAGGCTGACCGGATATAAATGCTTTGATGTACCCAAAGTGATTTATATGCCTAAGAGCCGACTGACGGAAGATTATGAGGGCTTACCGGTTGATCTGCAACTGATAATTGCGGATTCGGTCGGCCTGAGAAGTCATGAAGCAGTGGAGTTCCTTCTTGGTAAAGGATTTACAAACATTGCCAATCTTGCAGGTGGTATAGTAGAGTGGGAACATGATGGGTTGCCACTTAAAAAAGATATTACAGAACAGCTTGACGGATCATGTGCCTGTCAATTGCGTCCAAGACATAAAAAATAATTAACTTTAACATCTATTAAATTAATAATCAGCTCTATGAAAAGGCTTTTACTATTCCTGTCTGCCCTGTATATTGCTTCGGTCCTTTATCCGCAGGATTTCTTCAGGGGAGATTTCGATAAGGAAAAGGACTATGTGATCCTGGTCAATCCTACTGCAGGGAACCTTGACGTGGTGAATTTTCTCGTAATCCATAAATTGCTTGATGTTGACTTTGATAAGGTCAACTTTGTAGGCGTCTACCATTCAAGCCAGGAATATGATTTTTCGAAGAGCGTTGAGCACATTGCGAAGAATAATATGAACGGATACTATTTGTATCAGGTCAGAGGTGACCTTCCTGAAGAGGATCTCTTCAGGGAAAATGAATGTACCGCCGATTTCCGCCGGATCTTTGATAATTCAATCGGAATAATCTTTTTCGGAGGGCAGGATATACCGCCATCGGTCTACGGAGAGGAAAATATGTATTCTGAAACTACCGATCCCGGCAGGCATTATTTCGAAGTGAGCTTTTTATTCCACCTTCTTGGCGGCAGTCGCAATGAGTCATTCAAACCTCTGCTGGATGAAAAGCCTGACTACATGGTAACTGGCTTCTGCCTGGGAATGCAGTCGATGAACGTAGCAACAGGGGGCTCACTGTACCAGGACATCCCGGCACAGATATACGGGAGTTACACTCCGGCAACAAATGTCACCATTGACCGCCCGGACCTTCACCGGAATTACTGGCAGAATTTAAGTGATGATCCCAAGCTTATGGGAATTAACCTGCATCCGGTTCATTTTACAGAGAATGCCTTTTTCGGGAATACGGTAAGACTTCCCAAAAACCTCAGACCACTGGTGTACAGCAGTCATCATCAGGCTGTAAAGGATCTGGGCAGGGATCTTGAAATCACGGCTCTTTCCGATGACGGTAAGGTAGTTGAAGGACTGGTTCATAAAAGATACCCCAATGTGTTTGCTGTTCAGTTCCATCCTGAAGTGCCAGCCCTGTATGAAAACCGGGCCGAGGTAAGGTTTAGCCCTGAGGACAAACCTGAGACACTGCACCGGATGTTAAACTGCAGGAGCCGGAGATTCCACAAAAAGTACTGGGGGCATATTTCCTCTGTCATTAAACAGAACGCAGAGTAGGTCTGAGGATCAAGGTCAGGAAAACTCATTTCACTGACTGCAAATCCCCTTGAATTCTTAATTCTTATTTATTAATTCTTAATTACGCTGATTTACAGCGCCTTCACCTCATTTACAAGGTTCTGCAGCGTGGTCTTGGCATCACCGAAGAGCATGCGGGTCTTGTTGTTGAAGAAGAGCATGTTCTCAATGGCGGCGTAACCCTTGCCCATACCGCGTTTCATTACGATAATGTTTTTAGCATCACGAGCCTTGATAATAGGCATACCGTAGATAGGGCTTGAGGGATCATCCTCGGCAGCCGGGTTGACAACATCATTTGCTCCAATGACAACAAGAACATCGGTATTTGGCAGATCAGGATTGATCTCATCGCTTTCGATGAGCTGTTCATACGGCACATCTGCTTCGGCCAGAAGCACGTTCATATGACCCGGCATACGGCCTGCGACTGGATGAATGGCATACTTCACCTCCACTCCTTTCTCTTCGAGAAGCTTATCAAGCTCATGACATATATGTTGTGCCTGAGCTACTGCAAGCCCATAACCCGGAACAATAACAACTTTCTTCGAATAACTCAAAAGGACAGCTGCATCAGACACTGAAATTTCTTTCACTGTTCCTGCCGCACCTGTAACTGCCTGCCCCCCTCCTCCGAACACGCCAACTATAACATTGAGCAACGACCGGTTCATAGCTTTGCACATCAGAATTGTAAGAATTGTTCCGGCAGATCCGACAAGGATACCACCGGTGAGCATAGCCTGGTTCTGATAAAGGAATCCGCCCATAGCTGCCGCAACACCGGTAAAAGAGTTTAAGAGCGAGATTACAACCGGCATGTCGGCGCCGCCGATGGGCATGACAAACAGAACGCCATATACAATTGCAATCACAAACAGTATTACAATAAAGGGTGTCAGTTCCGCAGAGGCCTGAACATCTCGCGTCATTATATACACAACAAATCCGACGATCACCGCAAGAATCGCAAGGTTAACATACTTCATTGCCTTGATGCGCATATCACCGATGCGGCCGTCAAGCTTGCCAAAGGCGATCATACTGCCCGCCCATGATACTGTGCCAATCACCAGACCCAGGAGAATTGCAAGGACATGGCCATTTGCCATGCCGCTTTTCGCAATAAGCTCAGGACTGACATGAGGGAACTCCATCATTGAAATAAGTGCTGCTGCCGCTCCTCCCATCCCGTTAAAGAATGATACCAGCTGCGGCATGGCCGTCATCTTAACACGTTTGGCTATTACCCAGCCAATAACGGTGCCGATTGCTATTGCTCCAATTATCCATCCTACGTTCCCGATAGGTTGTCCGTCTTTCTGGTGGAAAAGGATAGTCGCCAGAATGGCCAGAACCATTCCGATGGCAGCAAGCGTATTACCCCGCCGCGCTGTAAGCGGATGACTTAACTTTTTCAAACCCAGAATGAAAAGCACCGAGGCTAAAATGTAGGTGATCTCAAGCACTGAGATGCCGGCGGAAAAATGAGAGATATCATTCATTGTTCTGATATATGCAACTATCAGTAAATTCAATTATTCTTTTTCCTGAACATTTCAAGCATCCTGTCAGTGACAACAAAACCACCCACGACATTAAGGGTCCCCAGAACCACTGCAAGAAATCCGAGTATCATTGCCCCTGTTGTCTGTGCATGGCCCATGACGATTATCGCTCCTATTATGACAACGCCATGAATGGCATTGGCGCCTGACATCAGCGGTGTGTGAAGTATTGCAGGTACATGGCTTATCACCTCGATACCAAGGAATACTGACAGTATCACCATATAAATAGTGCTCCTGTGCTCCATAAAGAACTCAAGAAAACCTTCCATTATGCAGTCTGATTTATTTCAAGCATTTGTTTTACCCTCTGGCTAATATATTCTTTACCATGAACGGCAGTGGTTCCGCTGATAATCTCATCCGTCATATCAGGCTTGAGATTGCCATTTTTGTCGATCATGATTTTCAGGAGATTAATTACATTGCAGCCGAACATCTTGCTGGCATCAGAGGGCATTTCCGACGGGTAGTCAGATTTACCAATGATTTTGACCCCGTTCACCTCCACGGTGGAACCATTCTGTGTCAACTCGCAGTTACCTCCTGTCGCAGCAGCGAGGTCCACTATCACTGATCCGGGTTTCATTCTGCTTACTGTCTCCTTTAATAGCAATATGGGTGCTTTTTTACCGGGTATCATTGCTGTGGCAATGACAACATCGCTTGCGACAGCCCTTTGCTGGATTAGCTCCTGCTGCTTCTTTCTGAATTCTTCAGTTTGTTCCACGGCATATCCTCCTGCTGCCACATCCTCCCTGGCACCTTCAACCTCGATGAACTTGCCCCCGATGCTTTTTACTTCCTCCTTCACGGCAGACCGCACATCAAATACCTCCACCACTGCTCCCAGTTTTCGGGCAACGGCTATTGCCTGCAGCCCTGCCACACCCGCTCCCAGGATCAGCACTCTTGCCGGTTTGATGGTACCGGCCGCCGACATGAACATCGGGAAGAACCGGGGTAACAGGGAAGCAGCTTCCAGCACTGCCTTATAACCTGATACCGTGGCCATTGATGAAAGAATATCCATTGATTGTGCCCTTGTGATCCTCGGAACGAGGTCCAGCGCCAGTACTGTCAACCCCTGAAGTCGTGCTTTTTCAAGCCACAGGTTATTCTCCACCGGATTAAGGACTGTACAAAGGATCTGCCCTTCGCTGAAAGATTTTATATCATCATTCAAAGGAGGATTAACGGTGAGCAGCAAGCCAGCCCTGGCAATGATTTCTTTCCTGTCAGCCATTGTGGCTCCGGCAGCCTGATATTCGTTATCGGATACGAAAGCCCTTTCTCCTGCATGGAATTCAACCATCACCTCCATGCCGAGTTTTTTCAAAACTGCAGTCTCGCAGGGGATTAATGCGATCCTGTTTTCATTTCCGGTCTCCCTGAGAATTCCTGCGATCATAATTTCGGTTTTTGGTTTATGTAGTTCAGGAGTTATTTCTTCAGCAGGCTGGCAGCGGTAGCGTCCAGCATCCAGACCGTGTGACCGGAATCAGGATCGACCCTTGAGGCGGGATAGCGTTCTGATCCGGTCTTTTTTTCAACTATTTCAGAAACGATCTTCGCTTTTTCCTTTCCCGTAACAATAAAAAAGATTTTTGAAGAGTTGTTTATCAGCTTGCCGGTAGCAGTGATTCTCTTCTCTGCAGTGCCAGGTTTGACAACCACCTCAAACAGCCGGGAAGAGCTGAAGAGTTCTGTCCTGTCAGGAAAGATTGAAGCTGTATGCCCGTCACTGCCCAGACCTAGCAGCATAAGATCAAATTGTGGTGTATCTTCAAACTCAGCAACGTTATCGCTGACCAGTTCTGAATACTGACGTGCTTCCGTTGCCGGATCATCCTCTCCTTTTATCCTGAAGATATTGGCATCAGGAATGGGCACATTCTGCAGAAGGCTTTCGTATGCCATCCGGTAGTTGCTGTTAGTGCTCTCGGGCGCGACACATCTCTCATCACCCCAGAAGACCAGAAGCTTCTCCCAGTCGATCCTTTCAGCATAATTCTCTGCCAGGTATCTGAAGATATATCCGGGTGTGGATCCGCCTGAAAGTGCGATAGTATAAAAGTGATCAGGCTCGATCCGGTCAAGATCTTTGATCAAAATTGCCGCAACCCCCTGAGCCAGCGCATCGAGGTTGGAAAACACTCTGACTGAATGTGACATAAACAGTATTAATCAGATTATAAAACTAATTATAATTCGCAATATACACCATCATCAGCCAGATTTTTACACGGGTATCTCCATGTCAGCTCCGGCTCTTCGATGAGTTCATCAGCCTTGTCAGGTCCCCACGTACCAGCGGGGTAACCGTAAACTGGAATGTCGTGGTTGTTATGCCACGTTTTAATGACAGGGTCAAGAAAGTGCCATGCAGCCAGGACAGCGTCTGATCGTGTGTAAAGGGTTGTATCACCGTTCATGCAGTCATAAAGAAGCCTCTCATAAGCTTCAGGTATCCTCTCAGAGGCAAAATCGGCATAGTGAAAATCCATGTTGACATTCCTTACATTAAATCCCGCACCAGGGATCTTCATTCCGAATTTAAGAAGTATGCCCTCATCAGGTTGTATCCTTATGATAAGCTGGTTACAGCCCTCACATTCCCTGTTTTGAGAAAAGAGTGCATGGGGTGTCTCCTTGAAATGTACTACAGCCTCAGTGACACGGGTGGGAAGTCTCTTTCCTGTCCGGATATAAAAGGGAACACCGCCCCATCTCCAGTTGTCAATATAAAATTTAAGGGCAGCAAAGGTTTCCGTAATTGAAGATGGGTCTACATGCTCTTCTTCACGGTATCCTCTGATCCATTCGCCCTTGACGTGGGCGCCGGTATACTGGCCACGTATGGCTACCCGGTATACGTCTTCAGTCTGAATGGGTCTCAGAGACTGAAAGACTTTTACTATTTCGTTCCTGATAGAGGTCGAATCCATTGAGGAGGGAGGCTCCATTGCAACAAAACCCGCAAGATTAAGAAGGTGATTTTGAACCATGTCACGAAGAGCGCCGGCTCCTTCATAATATGCTCCCCGCTTCTCAACTCCCAGGCTCTCCGAAGAGGTGATCTCCACATGGTGAACATAATTACGGTTCCATAAGGGTTCGAAAATACCGTTGGAGAACCTCGTCACAAGAATATTCTGAACTGTTTCCTTACCCAGATAGTGATCTATCCTGTATATCTGGTTCTCCTTCCAGCTTTCAAGCAGTTTGCTGTTCAGCTCGGTAGCACTCTCATAATCATGTCCGTACGGTTTTTCAATAATCATTCTCTTCCACCCGTCGCTTTCAGTGTTTAATCCATTCCGGGCAAGATGATCAGATATCTCAGTATAAAGCTCCGGTGGTACAGAAAGATAGTAGAGGGTGTTACTCTCGATGCCAAGCACGGACCTGGTCTCTGCCAGACCTGAAGAAAGCCGTGCAAAAGTTTCAGATATTGAAGGATCCAGACCAATATACCTGAATGTGTCTGCGAACTCTTTTATCCGGCTTTTATCCTTTTCTACCGAAAAAGAATCAACTGCAACTCTTACCTCGGCCTGATAAGCACCGTCAGTGACTTCATTCCTGCCTGTAGCCAGCACTGCGAACCTTTCAGGAAGCAGATCCTGGACGAACAGGGAATAGAGCGCCGGAACGATCTTCCTCATGGCCAGATCGCCCCTGCCTCCGAAAATAACAAAAATCTGGTTTTCAGGTTTTTTCATCAGCATTCTTCGGGTTATTGCAGCCCGTAAATATATCTGGATTAGTGAGAAAAGGACCTATACTGGTAAACATTGGGCTTGCGTCATGAAAAACTTGTAGGTAAGACAAATATATGAAAAGAGATAATTGACAACAGTGGTAAGATTAAAGTAATCGTTCAACCTCTTATAAATTCAACATTGTTATACTCTGTTTCTGACACTTACAAGTAATCACAAATCATAATGTTGATTTATTATACATATGTATATTATTTAAACACAGGGTTTATTATATTGATTTTGTGTTGATTATGATTTTAAGAACTATTAAGTGTATATATTTTCAGCAACATTGATTTAAATGAAACACATAATATTTATTATATTATATTGATATTCAATTTATTACAAGCATTGGCATATTAATTGTAAAGAGCTGTCCGAATCAATTTGCCGCATAGAAACAAAATCGCCAATATGAAAAACCTATTAATTTTTTCTGCCTTCCTGATGTTGATGCAGACAGGTGTGACAACAGGACAAAAAAACCAGAATGAACCTTCTCAGAGCAGCCTGGTCGGTGTCACTGTGACTGCTGCTCCGGAAATAGAGAGTCTGACAAGGCTCTGGATCGACGGGTTTGAGAGTGCAAATGCCGGAATGAAGGCAGAGTTGGTCCCCCTTTCAAGATCCTCTGAGGCTGACATTCAATTTGTTACTGGCAGTTCACTGATCGCGGGCAATGCCGGATCTGAATGGAGGATGGTTGTCGGACGCGATGTGGTCATTCCCGTAATCAGTGTGTCCAATCCTTTTTTCAATGACATCCTTCGCACAGGCATTTCCCCTGAAAAGTTTACGACGCTTTTGACTGATCAGAACTATACATGGGGAAAGCTTCTGGGAACAAACAGTACAGTCCCGCTGACTGTCATGCTGTCCGGAGACAATATCAATTCTTATGTCGCACATTTTGCGAATACGGAGGTTGATAAGCTTCATGTCTCTGCTGTTGCTTCAACGGCAGATTTCATGGAAGCGATTCTGTAAGGATCCGGGGACAATAGGTTTCTGCAGGCTCGCTGACATGACTGATAAGAACAGCCAGGTTTTTCTTCCAGATTACCGGATCATTCCTATTGATATGAACAATAACGGTCAGTCAGATTACTTCGAGCAGTTTTACGGCGATTACAGCAGTTTCAACAGAGGAGTCTATATAGGCAAATATCCTAAGACACTATGCAACAATATTTTTGCGGTGGCTTCATCGCAGCCGGCTGGCGGTGCTGGTACCGCCCTGCTGAGATATATCCTGGTTGAAGGGCAGCCGACAATTGCCACCAGCGGTTACACTGCCCTTGCCGAAGGTGAAGGACTTATCAGGAGAGAAGCGCTTTCGGGTGACCTGGCAATAGTTGCCACCGGTAACACTGGTTCTCCCCTTCTCAGGGCATCGATATGGGTTCTGGCGATTATTCTTACAGTATCTCTGCTGTCATACCTTATTTACCGTTATACAAAATCGGGTATCAACGCCAGTCATCTCAATGAGAATGTGCCTCAGGAAGCTTTCAGTGAAAAATCGCTCATCATCCCCGGAGGGATGCTTTATGGCAGGAGCCATACCTGGGCTTTCATGGAGAAGGATGGAGCGGTACGTATAGGCATTGATGACTTCCTGCAGCATGTCACAGGCACCATCACACGCGTCAGAATGAAAGCTGCCGGAGAAAAGGTGCGCAGAGGCGATCATATCCTGTCGCTGGTTCAGAAAGGGAAACAGCTTGATATACAATCACCGGTAAGCGGAACCATAACTTCAGTCAATGAGAAACTGGCTGTCAGCACCGGTGTAATAAACAGCTCGCCATACAACGACGGCTGGGTATATACCATAGAGCCGGACAACTGGGTTCAGGAATCACATCTGATGGCAATGGCAGGTAAGTATATCGATCGGATAAGCCAGGAATTCACACAGGTCAAGGATTTTCTTGCATCCCTGCCTGGTGTCAGCAGTGACAGATATGCCAGTATGGTCCTTCAGGACGGTGGCGAGTTGAAAAATGGTTTGCTGGAGGAATTCGGACCGGAAATATGGGAAGAGTTCCAGACAAAATTTATCGACTCCCTGCACTGATACCTGTAAATTGGTTTTCCTTAAATCTGAAATTTTTAACCCATAATATTTCCTGACCATGAGTATTGACAGAAGAGACTTCTTTAAGGTACTGGGTGTCACAGGCGTTTCGCTTGCCACTGGCAAGCGTCTCGGTGCAGAACCAGTTCCGAAGAGTGAAAAAGAGTTTTACGGCATTTTATATGACTCCACCCGCTGTGCCGGATGCCAGGGTTGTGAGTTTGCCTGCGCTGAAGCGCACGGCTTGACACCCCCCGGTTTTGAGGATGTGCCGGTTATAGGTACAGAACGCAAAGCTGACGAAACCCGCCGGACGGTGGTTAATGCATATCAAACCAGCAAAGGCGAGGTGTATGCCAAAAGGCAGTGTATGCACTGCAGTGATCCTGCATGTACTGCAGCATGCCTTACCAAGGCAATGTACAAGACTGAAGACGGACCGGTTATATGGCGCGGGAAAAAATGCATGGGGTGCCGGTACTGTATGGTTTCCTGTCCCTTTGATGTCCCTAAATTTGAGTATCTGAGCCCCAATCCTAAAATTGTAAAATGCGACATGTGTTTTGACAGAATGCAGGAGGGTAAGGTCCCGGCCTGTGCAGAACAGTGTCCTACCGAGTCTCTGGTATTTGGTACCCGGCGTGAACTGATAACTGAAGCACGGCGAAGAATAAATACTAACCCGGAGACCTATTATGATCACATATACGGTGAGCACGAAGCAGGCGGGACAGGTTACCTGTATCTGTCGCCCGTACCTTTCGAGGAGCTGGGCTTTAACACCGGCGTGCAAAAATCCTCCTATCCCGCTCTGACAAAGGGCTTCCTTTATGCCGTTCCCTCCATTTTCGTCCTCTGGCCGGCAATGCTGCTGGGTCTGCACCAGGCAACCAAGAATAATCACTCTGATGAAGATGAAGATGAAAAATAACTCATATGCCATCGCGGGCGAAATCAAAAAGCAGAATACCTGGAAATTCCTGCTGAGCGAGCTTAAGCCAAAAGGTAAGCTGCTGACACCGTTCAATATTATATCAATTCCTGTTATTCTTACCGGCCTGGTGCTTATCGTAATTCGTTTCTGGAAAGGAATAGGCTCGATAACAAATCTTACACAGGAGGTGCCATGGGGCCTGTGGATAGGCTTTGACGTTGTTACCGGTGTAGCCTTTGCAGGAGGTGCATATGTTATCACCTTCATGGTTTACATCCTGAACATAAAAAAGTACCACTCAATAGTCAGAGTTACAGTGCTTAACGGTTTTCTTGCCTACGTCTTTTATGCGGGGGCACTGCTTCTTGACCTGGGAAGGCCGTGGAACGTCGTCAACCCGATCATCGGCAATAGCTTCGGAACAAGCTCTGTGCTCTTCCTGGTCGCATGGCACTTTCTGCTTTACATGATCGCCGAACTGATTGAATTCTCTCCTGCAATTGCTGAATGGATAGGCGCCAGGAGAGCACAAAAAATCCTGTCAGGCATGTCATTAGGCGCGGTCATCTTTGGCATTACCCTATCAACCCTCCACCAGTCTGGACTTGGAGCCCTGTTCCTTATGGCCAAAGATAAAATACATCCGCTCTGGTACTCTGAGTTCATCCCGATAATGTTCTTCGTTTCAAGTATTTTCGCAGGATTGTCAATGGTGATTTTTGAGGGCTCAATAAGCCAGAAAGTATTTTTCGACCAGATAAGTGAAAAGAACCACAAGGCTCACAACGGCATTCTCCACAGCTTGTCAAAAGTATGCGCTGTAACCATGTTTGCTTACTTTACACTGAATGTGCTGGTTTTTGTTCATGAGAAACGATGGGGACTGCTGAATACACCGATGGGTTACTGGTATCTAACCGAGATGATAGGTTTCGTATTAATGCCAATGATCCTGTTTTTCCTCAGCTACCGAAAACAAAACATTCCGCTGATAAAGACAGCCTCGGTTATCACAATGCTTGGTATTATTATCAACAGACTGAATATAAGTGTCATAGGGTTTAAATGGGATGCCGTGCATCACTACTATCCTTCATGGATGGAGATAACCGTGACGCTTGCCGTGATCTTTACAGAATTATGGATTTTCAGATGGGTTATCAGAAGGATGCCTGTATTGCGTGAAGCTCCTGGATGGAGTAACGACAAGCAACAGTAAAACGGAGAATACAAATTATTGAATAATAACATAAACCTCATAATCATGGACGGATCTACATATTACAACCTGTTTGCGACAAAGGGTATCGAGTATATCATAATTATCGCATTCCTCCTGCTTATAATTCCCTTCTGGATGCTGTTAAACAAGCCTCTTGCAGTTCCCAAAAAGCTCAGAAACGCATTCAGTACCCTGTCAGCCTCCATATTGCGTATTCCGCAAGGAATCCTGTTCAGCAACAACCATACCTGGGCACATATGCAAAGATCGGGAGATGCCAGGATTGGACTTGACGATCTTCTGCTCCATCTTACAGGACCGGTAAAACTGACTATGCTTAAAAGCCCCGGGTCAACAGTAAGCAAGGGAGAGGTAATCTCTGAGATTGATCACGAAGGCAAGAGGCTGATGATAGCTTCCCCTGTTTCAGGTGAGATTATTGCTGTCAACCCTACTGTGGAAGATGACCCGTCAATACTGAACAGTGATCCTTACGGTAAAGGCTGGATTTACAGTATCAGGCCGACCGAATGGATCGCTGAGGCAAGGGGTTTTCACTTTGCTACGGAAGCCAGTTCCTGGTTCAGGAAAGAGCTTGACAGGTTCAGGGATTTCGTAGCGCACTCAATGAGCAGACATACCCCGGATGTACAGCCTGTTTACCTCCAGGATGGAGGAGAACTGCTTGACAACCCGCTGGCCGCTATGCCTGAGGAAGTCTGGAACGATTTCCAGGAAGAATTCTTAAAATGATGTTCTGACCCTGCAGCACCTTGCGCTGAAAAGAGTTTTTTCGTATTTTGTAGAAAATTTAAACAACGGTGTAATTATCATCCCTGCAACCGGATAATAATTACACCTGTTTGCTGTACAGCTAAAACCATGCATCATGGCACAGCCAGAGGTGAAGAAGAAAAACAGGAATTCAATACTCACAAAGATCCGTAACTCCCTTAAGCTCCGGTCAACAATTTACGGAAGGGTAGTAATGGTAATCACCCTTGCTGCTATTGTCCTGTTTGTGATCTTCCTTGCGCTCTTCAGAACCGTTTATATGAATTATTTCAACATTGTCCTGAAGCAAAGCGGCAACAATGTAGGTACTGTTGTAGAGGGGGCTTTGTACAATTCAATGCTCATGAATGACAAACGAACCCTCCACAGCACCATTGACCTTATCAATACCATGCCCGGAATAGAGGATGTCAACCTGTACGATGAAAAGGACCATCTGGCCTATTCATCCATTGCAACCGAAGAAGAGCTTCACAGCAATCCTGACTGTATCGCATGCCATACAGATCTTGGAACAATGTTCTCGAGGAAGGAAAGAAGTTACAGGATAATAGATGAAAAGAGTGACTGCAGCATGAATCCTAACCGGCCGGGACAGAGGCACATGCTGATCAGGAGGCCTATTCTCAATGAAATGTCATGCTATACTGCCTCATGCCATGCCCACAGTGAAAATGAAGAGGTTCTGGGGTCTCTGATCATCAGGTTACCTCTCAATGAACTCGATAATGCATTAAAGAAATCATCAACTGAGTTTCTCCTGATTGCGCTTTTCATCACAATAATCATAGTTGCATCATCCATCTTCTTCACCAGGAAAAGGATCAAGGATCCGCTTAACAGTATAATTAAAGCAAGTGAAGCGGTCTCTTCCGGTGAACTCAAGACAAGGATTGATCTTCATCCCGGCCTGCTGGATGATATGCGGAAGGTCTCCCTTGCATTCAATAATATGCTTGATCATATAGACAATGCCACCAATGAGCTCGAGAACTGGTCCAAGCAGCTTGAATACAAGGTGCAAAAGAAATCGGAAGAACTTTCTGAAGCCCAGAATGAACTGATAAACGTTGAAAGAATAGCTTCATTGGGCAAGCTTTCATCATCGGTGGCTCATGAGATCAATAATCCCCTCTCCGGCATACTTGTTTACACAAAACTTGTTTACAAGCAACTTGACAGTCAGGATCTCACACCTGTAAGGAAAGAAAATATTCTCCGTCAGCTCAAACTGATTGAGAGTGAGACGAAGCGTTGCGGCGATATTGTAAAAGGACTTCTCGATTTCTCGCGAAAAGACCAGGATGATTTTGAGGAGAAACATCTTAATGAGATCATTAAGGGCACGTATGAATTCATGATGCATCACATTAAAATTTCCAATATAAGTTTCATTGCTGATTTTGACGCCCGTGACGATCTGGTTTATTGCAGTCCGGGGCAGATAAAACAGGCCTGTGTTGCCCTTCTGGTCAATGCCTCCGAGGCAATTGCGGACTCCGGTGAGATAGTTATCCGCACAAAAAATCCTGACAGTAACACTATCAGGCTTGAAATATCCGATAACGGATCCGGAATCTCTCCTGAAGACATTCCTCATATATTCGAGCCTTTTTTCTCCACGAAACGGGAAGCCAGAGGGATTGGTCTCGGGCTTGCCATAGTACATGGCATAATTCAGAACCATGGTGCAAAGATCGAGGTGAACTCGGCTCCGGGCAAAGGAACCACCATATCAATAAATTTCCCTTTGAGAAAGGCTTAATCTGAAAATAGATGGCAGAGAAAATTTCCATACTGATAGTTGATGACGAGGAATCAGTCAGAGATTCATTGCATAACTGGTTTATAGAAGACGGTTATGATGTTGAGCGTGCTGAGAATGCAAAAAATGCACTGCTGATGCTGGAATCCAGAAAATTTGATATTATACTGGCTGACATCAAAATGCCTGGCATGGACGGGATGGAGATGCACAGAAGGATCAGGGCCCTGAACAAAGATACAATAGTGATCATCATGACTGCTTTTGCATCTGTTGACACGGCTGTGCAGGCATTAAAGGATGGCGCTTATGATTATGTCACCAAGCCGTTTGACCCCGATGACCTCTCTCACCTGATCCGTAATGCTGCCACTCAGATATCCCTGAAAGCAGAGAATGAAGCCCTGAAAAGGAAAGTCTCCACCCTCGAAGATATTGACGATCTTATAGGACAAAGCGAGGCTATCCTGAAGGTACTGAAACAGGTGGAGAGTGTTGCACAATCAAACTCTTCAGTTATAATAACCGGTGAAAGCGGGACTGGCAAAGAATTGGTAGCCCGGGCTATACATTCCAATTCCGTAAGGAAGTATTTTCCATTGATAAGTGTCCATTGCGGTGCCCTGACTGAAAGTCTTCTTGAAAGCGAATTGTTCGGACACGAAAAAGGAGCTTTTACGGGAGCTATGTTCAACCGTAAAGGCAGATTTGAGATGGCTGACGGAGGAACAATCTTCCTTGACGAAATAGCTACTATATCATCTAAAATGCAGGTTGAACTCCTCAGGGTTCTTGAAACAAAAAGCTTTGTGCGCGTAGGCGGCAATAAGGAGATCGCTTCTGATTTCAGAGTCATTTGTGCCACAAACAGGGATCTTAAGAGCATGGTAAAAAGCGGGAACTTCAGGGAAGATCTCTATTACAGGCTGAATGTGGTCAATATTGCCATCCCTCCATTGCGTGAAAGAACCGAAGATATACCACTGCTGGTAAATCATTTCATTAAAAAATATTGCTCCTCAATGAGCCGTGACATGATCTCCATTGATCCCGCTGCCCTGAAGCATCTTGAAAACTTCGAATTCCCCGGAAATGTACGTGAGCTCGAGAATATGATTGAACGCGCAATAGTTATCGGTAACGGTAGGGAGATAAAGCTCAGGGACCTCCCCATGGGCAAAGAAGCCATCAACAGCTCTGTAGAGAGTCTTGATGAACTTGAAAAGAGGCACGTTGAAATGATCCTGAATAAATACGCATGGAATGTATCTCGCTCAGCCAAGGCTCTGAATGTCGACAGGGTGACACTTTACAACAAAATCAAAAAGTATAACCTGAAACAGCAGAAATAAGTGCTTAAGGTTCTTTGTGATTGAAAGAGAACACGATAATATTGGTAGCATGCGGGCCTTTTGAGAAAGACTTTCTGAAAAAGATTGCCCTGTCGGCTGAGAAAGAGTTCCGGGTCCCTGTTACATTTGAAGAAAATCACGTTGACCTTGCCCCTTTCTACAATCCTGGAAGACGTCAGTACGATGCAAACAAGCTCCTGTCATTTATTTCAGACAGTTCAGTGAATGAAAGCGCCAAAGTGATAGGCCTCTTCAGGGTTGATCTGTACATTCCTATTCTTACATATATATTCGGGCAGGCGATGCTTAACGGAAGGTCCGCTGTTGCTTCAATCTACAGGCTCAGGAATGAGATGTACGGTCTTAAGAAAAATGAGGCATTGCTTCTTTCGAGGGCAACCAGGGAGGTGATACATGAGCTTGGTCACAACTTCGGCCTTATACACTGTCATGTTCAGACATGCGTTATGAGGTCAAGCACATATGTTGAAGATATAGACCAGAAAAGTCATAATCTCTGCCTGGCATGCAGAGAGATCCTTGAAAAAAAATAAAAAAAGAGTCCCATTTTGTGGGACTCTCTGTGCCTTATATCAAAGCTTACTTTGTCTTAAACCCGAACATTATTGCGACACAACCGCTTGCAGGAAGTTCATTCCTGGTACCGAAGGTTGTCACCTTGACTATGATCTTAAGCTGCTGGCTGGCTTCAAGCTTGAAATCCCAGACACCGCTCATTTCGCTATCCTTGTTTGAATAGAGTATCTTACCGGTGGCATCAAGGACTGAGAACTCAACCGGAGGCAGGCCGTCTGCAGCGCATATTGCCACACGGTATTCAAGATCTGAATAAAAAGTCTTGTACAGCTCAGCTTCCTCGCCCTCGACCAGAACGGCTGCATGGTAGTTACCATCATGAAGATAAGCCCCGAGTTCTTTTTTACAGAGTGACTTGGCAAAACCCTTGCACTGTGCATTCGTTTCCCCTGAGGTTATCAGAGAAAGGAGCACCGTTACCAGTAATATCTGTATCAGCTGTTTCATCGGTCTCTATTTTACATAAACGTTTCTTATCTCTGCAACCTTCTCTTTGATGGCAAGGAATGTGTCCTGCCCGATTTGTGACAGGGCTGCTCCCGTGATCTCGGTCACACCTGTCTTGTCATCATATTTTGTAGCCGACGGAGTGGTTGACCGTTCAACCTTGTCAAAAATAGTTTTCAGCTCCCGGATCGGCCCAAGGAGCTCCTGGATGGCTGTGTTGTCATTGTAAGTCTCGAGCAACCTGATGAGATCGTCAACAGACATTTTCTGATCGGCTATGGTTCCTACCAGTTTATTCCCTTTAAAGTTCTTCATATCAACCATATGTGTCGATATGTAAAGGCCTTCAAGAAATCCTCCTGCAATTATCGTTGCTGCTACAGCATGCTGTTCATCATCCTCAAGATAGGCCTGTGAGTTCAGGAACGTCTCCGAGACGATCTCCATGATCACGTCACGGTTATTGATGTTCTGTTCCAGCTTCTCAATGGTTGTTTCGTCAATGGCATCGATGATTCCGAGTCCGGTAGCCATATCCTCAGCTGATTCCATATAATTGACAAGCAGCGATGTCTCGTCATACATGCTGGCAAAGCTGAGGTCACACACATAGATCCCGAGGTTCAGAGCCATGCTCTTGCTGGTGGTATAGTTACTCTTGTTTTCAACAGGATTAAGAAGTGTAGCATCAAACTTAGCCCCTGCTTCTTTAATGAGCTGAGCTACCTCAAGCGGAGTGGGAAGAGCGTTAAATACCTTCTCTGCGCTTTTTATCTGCTCCATAGTCTGCTCATCAGCGCTGATATTCTCATCCTTTTCCTTTGCTCCATCCCCCTTTGTTCTTCCTTTGCATGATGTGGCAGCCAGACAGATCAGAAGAGCTGTCACTCCCAATATCAGTTGCATAATTTTAAGCTTACTGTTCATAATGATTATTGTTTTAGTGTTCACAGGCTAATATCCGACCAAATTACCAATTTTTTTTTATTAATCAATTGTGCCCTTAAGTTATTATTAGACATAAATTTGTTCAAAACTTTCAATATGTTAAAGTCTGAAAAGAAGCTGGCTGAGCTGAATAAAATACTCACCAACGGAAAGTATAACGAGATAAATGACAGAATTAGTATACTCCGCTCGGAAGAACCGTTTGAAGGAGCAGTTAGTTTACTGGCTCATTTCTACGACAGAACCGGGGATGAAGGTCTTAAACTCCTCGTTTCGGCCTTCTTTAATGACATGAAAGAGAGATCATGTCGCGCAGCAGTGATTGAATCACTGGCCTCTGTCAGCAATCAGGCTACAAAAGCCATGCTTGCCTCCTCATGCTGGCAGTCAGGCCTGGACTATTCAGAGCATGCCGTTGCACTGGCAGAAATCTTCATGCAAAGTGATTACATAACCTCTCTCGAATGTTTCACCGTCCTTGAAACCTGCTCCGGTATGATCAGCAATACTGACAAATCAGAAATAGTAAAAAGACTCAAGGTTGCAGCTGGTACTTATGATAATGTAAAGCAATTGCTTGCAAAAGAACTGATTACAATTCTGCAGGTGTGACTAAATATATGAGCTGTAATGCTTCATAAACTGAGAGCGCTCGAACAGCGAGGGGTTGTCAATATTGCGGTAGTTTAACAGTCCTCTGAAATCACCAATACTACTAAACTCTTTGGCATTCATCCATTTGCGTATTGCTTCATTAATTTCAGTAATGACAGTGAAGCCTCTCTTGTACAAGGCTGAGCATACCTGGACTGTGGTTGCGCCTGCCAGAAGGTATTTGATGGCATCCTCTCCTGTATAAACACCTGTTGATGCAGAGATATCCATCTTTATGTTCAGGGCACTAACCATGCCAACCCATCGCAGTACATATCGCCTCTCAACGGGGTTTGAGAGTACAGAGGCCGGAATGACTGAGAGATTGTTAATGTTGAAATCAGGCTCATAAAACCGGTTGAATAGTACCATACCTGACGCACCATGGTTATGGATCTGCATTGCAAAGTTCAGCAGGTTTGAAAAGCGAAGTCCTATCTTTACGCTTACGGGTATCGTCAGCTTCTTTTTCAGGCTGTCAATAATCTTAAAATAAACCATCTCTGCCTCTGTGGCCGTCTGATGCATATCAACGGGCATGAAGAAGATATTTACTTCAAGAGCAGTTGCTCCTGCTTTTTCTATATCCACCGCAAAGTCTGTCCATCCTTTGGGTGAGAAACAGTTTATGCTGGCTATTACAGGGATCTTCACACTCTTCCGTGCCTTTGCCACAAGGTCAAGATATGTATCAACACTGTTGGTCCTTGTATAATATAACAGGTAATCATCAGCCTCAGGATAGGATTCCTTTGATGAGAGGGAGGAAGCGAGAGATACAATCTGTTCCTCAAAGAGAGACTTAAGCACTACAGCACCGGCACCGGCCGCCTCAGCCTCCCTGATCGATTCAACATTGGAGGTAAAATTGGAACTCCCTGCAATTACAGGGCTTTTAAGTTCCAGACCGAGATATCGTGTGGCTATTGATGTCATTTTATTTTTTTATTCGTTCTCCAAATATAAGTGTTCCTACCCTGATTATGGTGCTGCCTTCATCAACTGCAATCCGCCAGTCGCCTGACATTCCCATTGATATTTCTTTAAACCAGCTGTAGTTGCTGAAGCATCTCAGACGCGTGTCATGAAACAGCCGGGCAAGAGATCTGAATTCTGAATGCACCCTGTCTGTATTGTCTGTGAATGAGGCTATACCCATCAGGCCACATATCCTTACATATGGTAATGATCCGGATATGGTTGTCCAGTCTGTCTCCTCAATTTCTTTTATGCTGAATCCTGACTTGGTTTCCTCCAGTGCTATATGTACCTGCAGGAGACAGTCGATTGTCTTTTGCTGTCTGCCGGCTTCCCTGTCAATCATTGCAAGGAGCCTGAGGGAATCAACCGATTCGATCATCGATGCTGCAGCAACGGCCTGTTTGACTTTGTTAGACTGAAGATGTCCGATAAGGTGCCAGCTTAATTCTTCCGGAAGCACTGATTGTTTAGATATCAATTCCTGTACCCGATTCTCCCCAAAGGTATGAAGGCCTGCATTATAGGCTTCAAGCACCTCATCAGGTCCTCGTGTCTTTGAGACTGCAACGATTGATACGTTTCCGGGAAGATCCCCTTTCAGGACGCTAATATTCCGCGCGATGCTGTTCATCAGTCCGGTGACAGATCAGATGCCTGTCAGTCTAGTTTATGTATCACCAGTCCGCTGCGCAGCTTAGGCTCAAACCATGTCGTTTTGGGCGGCATTATGTTGCCGGTGTCGGCAATGGTGATCAGCTGCTTCATCGAAACCGGATAAAGGGCAAAGGCCACTTTCATCTCACCACTGTCTACACGTCTCTTCAGTTCACCCAGACCGCGAATACCTCCGATAAAATCAATGCGTTTTGAACGCCGCAGATCCTGTATGTCAAGCAGCGGGCCAAGTACCTTTTCAGTAAGTATGGTGACGTCAAGGAGTCCAATAGGATCATCATCATTATATGTACCCGGTCTGGCTGTAAGACTGAACCATCTGCCATCGAGGTACATGGCGAAGTTATGCAGCTTACGCGGTCTGTAAGTCGTTGTTCCTTTGTCTTTTATCGTAAAGTTTTCAGCAAGCCTGGCAATCAGCTGTTCGGCTGTCTGACCGTTAAGATCCCTTATGACACGGTTGTAATCAAGTATCTTAAGTTGGTTGTCAGGAAAGATGACTGAAAGGAAATAGTTATACTCTTCATCACCCCTGTGCGAAGGATTCTTATCACGCCTTTCCTTTCCCACCAGTGCAGCGGCTGCTGTGCGGTGATGCCCGTCGGCAACATACATGAAAGGTACCTTAACGGTAAAGAGCTGCTCTATCTGTGTAACTAAAGCCTCATCCCTGATGACCCAGAAATGGTGACCAATGCCGTCTTCTGCCACGAAGTCATACTCAGGCTTCTGCTTTTTGACCACACGGCTGACAATTTTGTCAAGTTCCTTTACCGCCGGATAAGCAAAAAAGACAGGCTCAATATTGGCACTGTTCGTTCTGACATGCACCATCCGGTCTTCCTCCTTGTCCGGACGAGTTACAACTCATGCTTCCTGATTATCCCGCTGAGATAATCGGACACTGCTGCTGCGCCCACGACTCCGTACTGGGTACGTCCTTTCATTGTCTGGGCATATATATAAAAGCAGGGTTTCTCATCCTGAACCAGCCAACCGTTTCTCTGCCATAAAGTAAAGTTTTCAAAAGCCTTACGGTACACCTCTTCTGAATGGACGTCAGTACCTTCCGGCAGGTCAATCTCCGATTTGGTGATATGCAGCAACGATTTTTCCTTACCCCTGGCCATTACCGCAGCCTCTTCAGAGTTCATAACGTCATAGGGGAGGCAGGCGATCTCCGATGCCAGTCCGGCCGGCGGTCTGAGCCCCCTGAAAGGTTTAACAACAGCCATTGTAACAGATAGTGTAAGTTTCTATTTAGGTTTATTTACTCTGAATGTTTCGTTCCCTGAGACGAAAAAAGAGACTACTTGACGTGCTGCAGCAACCCCGGCATTGATATTAGACTCTTCTGTCTGTGCTCCCATTTTCTTTGGAGTAAAGAAGTAACGTCCGGCATATTTCGAGGCAAATAGTTCTGCATTATCGGGTGTGATATCTGAAAGATATTTCAGGTCCGATCTCTTTTCCATCATTGCCGCAAGCTCAGTTTCGTTTATAACCTCCTTGCGGGCGGTATTTACCAGAACGGCTCCCTTAGGCATCAGCGACAACAGCGCTTCTCCGATGGAGTTTATGGTCTTGTCGTTGGCAGGAATGTGTAGCGAGACGTACTGGCTGGAAGAATACAATTCTTCGAGGGTCTCAACAGGAGTGACGCCTGCATCGAGAATTGTCTTTTTATCAACGAATGGGTCGAAGGCATAGGTCATCATCCCGAAGCCTCCTGCTATACGTGCCATACATTTCCCGACATTACCGAAGGCATGAAGTCCAAGTGTCTTGCCCAGCAGCTCTGATCCGGTCTTTCCGTCGAAACCGCCGCGGGCTGAGAGGAGCATCATTCCGAACGCCAGCTCGGCGACAGCGTTTGAATTCTGACCGGGTGTATTCATTGCAACCACATTAGCAGCTGTGCAGGCATCAAGGTCAAGATTGTCATAGCCGGCTCCTGCCCTTACCACAATCTTCAATCGGGGTGCAGCAGCAATGACTGCCGCATCAACGATGTCGGAGCGTACTATCAGTGCGTCGGCATCAGCAACGGCAGCATGGAGTTCCTGCGGTGACTTGTATTTCTCAAGGAGGGCAAGGGTATGGCCGCCTTTATCGACCACCTCCCGGATCTGTGTGATCGCAACAGGTGCAAAAGGCTTGTCTGTTGCAATTAGTATTTTCATGAAACCGGTTTCAGAATTTATTTTCAAATTCTTTCATACATTCAACAAGCGCCCTGACACTCTCAATAGGCATTGCGTTATAGAGAGAAGCACGGAAGCCTCCCACTGAACGGTGCCCCGGTATACCTACCATGCCCTTCGATTTGGCAAAGGTGGCAAACTCGTTCTCGAGCTCCTTATAATTATCAGACATTACGAAACATACATTCATCAGCGACCTGTCTTCATGATCCGGCACTGTGGCAACGAACAGTTTATTGCGTTCGATCTCATCATAGAGCAAGGCGGCCTTCTCCTGATTGATCTTCTGCATCGCCTTTACCCCGCCCTTCTGCGTCAACCATTCAAGTGTCTTGGCAGCAGCAAAGACCGGCAGCACGGGCGGCGTGTTGAACATTGATTCCTTTTCAATGTGCGTCTTATAGTTCAGCATGGTGGGTATAGGCCTTGTAACCTTACCGAGCACCTCATCCCTTATGATCGCGAAGGTAACGCCTGCAGGTGCCAGATTTTTCTGCGCACCACCGTATATGATCGAGTATTTTGAAACATCAACAGGACGACTGAAAATATCAGATGACATATCTGCCACAAGTGGTACTTTAACATCAGGATCTTTCTTCAGTTCGGTACCAAAGATGGTGTTGTTGGTGGTGATGTGGAAGTAATCAGCATCTGCCGGAACAACATAACTCCTGGGGATATAATTAAAGTTCCTGTCCTTTGATGATGCCACCTCAATGACCTCACCAAAGAGTTTGGCTTCTTTAAGGGCTTTCCCTGCCCATTCGCCGGTGTTGAGGTATGCTGCCTTTTTCTCGAGCATGTTCATCGGCACCATAGTAAACTGAAGGCTTGCCCCTCCGCCCAGGAATATGACTGAATAGCCTGACGGTACATCAAGGAGCTGTTTAACCATGTTGACAGCCTGTTCCATAACCGCTACAAATTCCTTACTGCGGTGCGAGACCTCCATGATCGAAAGGCCGGTCCCGGCAAAATCCTTTATTGCTTCAATCACCTTCTCATTCGTATATTCGGGCATGATTGAAGGCCCGGCATAAAAGTTGTGCTTTTTCATTTCTGATTGTTTTATTTTTTATTTGTCCTGTATTCTATTCCAAATCTACATAATAAAGTCCAACTGTGCTATTTGCCATGGCTAAAGAGCTACCAGCTTCCCATTCCGTAACACTGGAATTATTCCTGTCAGGTCGAAGGTATGGCAGTATCCGATGCAGTCATCCAGGCCCTTGTCTCTCAGCCTCGACCTCTGGGCAGCCTTTTCTATATATCCTAAAAGATCCCCCTCTGCCATTTTCCATAAATCTGTGGCAGCATGTACGGCATCGCAGCTCGTGGTAAATTTCCCGCTCTCCAGAAGTCTGGCCGCGATGGCCCCTGCGCAAAGGCCATCTTCAAGGCTGAAGCGCTTCTTCCATCCGGCACATACTATAATCACCTTCCTGTTCTGCTCTTCCAGCCAGTGGCACAGGGCGGTAAAGTTCAGATAGGAACCGATCACCACATCATGGCACTCTGAAGCCATCTTCATTATACCTGTTCCGTTGGTGGTGCTGTAAGCTACAATCTTCCCTCCCACTTTCCCGGGAGCAAAGTTGAACGGTGAGTTGCCGAAATCGGCAAAGTCAAGCACATATCCGTCACGCTCAGCGGCAAGCAGATAACCTTTGCTCTTCATCTCCCTTGCTTCCTCAACGGTAGCGACCGGTATTATTTCACGCACGCCGTTGGCAAAAGCAGTACATATGGAGCTTGTTGCCCTGAGAATATCGATGATCACAACAACTGCCTCCCTGTCGGAATGTGCTTCAAACATGGCGGGAGAAAAGCATATCTCAAGGCCGTTCTGCGTCATTACATATAATGTTGAAAGAGAATGATTACTATTTCCTGAGGAAAGGCATGGCTGAAACCTTCGCTCTGAGGTCCTTACCCCTGACACGAATAAATATTTCAGTATCCGTTTTCCAGAAGTTCTTATTCAGATAAGCCATTCCTATACCCTGTTTCAGCATGGGTGACATGGTGCCGGAGGTCACTTCGCCGATGTTATTTCCCGAGGCGTCAACAACTTCATAATGTTGCCTGGGAATACCCTTATCGATCATCACGAAGCCCTTCAGGCGCCTCTCTGTACCCTCCTCCTTCTGTTTAAGAAGCAGGGCTTTGTCCACAAATTCCTTTCCCGGAACAAATTTGGTTATCCATCCCAGGCCTGCCTCAATTGGTGATGTACTGTCATTGATGTCATTGCCGTAGAGGCAATATCCCATCTCCAGGCGGAGAGTATCCCTTGCACCCAGGCCAACGGGTTTGATGCCGAACTCTTCACCGGCTTTGAAGACTGCCTCCCACAGACGGTTTGCGTCATCATTCTTTATATATATCTCACATCCGCCGGCACCTGTGTAGCCTGTGGTTGAAAATATTACATTATCAATACCAGCAAACTTAAGGACCTTGAAGGTATAGTACTCCATGTCTGTAACATTCTCTGCCGTAAGCTTTTGCATAGCCCTGAGTGCCAGAGGACCCTGCACGGCAAGCTGTGCCGTCCATTCAGAGGCATTATGCATTTCTTTCTCCGGGCCGGCAGAAATACCAAAGCGGGCAGCATTCTTCACGCACCAATCCCAGTCCTTTTCAATGTTTGCTGCGTTAACAACAAGCAGGTATTTCCCGGCGTTAAACCGGTAAACGAGCAGATCATCCACAATACCTCCCCTGCCGTTAGGGAAACAGGTATACTGGATCTTGCCGTCAGTCAATGCAGCAACATCATTTGATGTGATATATTGAATAAAATCGAAAGCATGCGGGCCATTAATCCAAAACTCACCCATGTGGGAGACGTCAAAAACACCAACCTTTTCCCGTACCGTGATATGCTCCTCGGTAATACCGGCATATTCAACAGGCATATTGTATCCGGCAAAAGGTATTATCCTGGCTCCCAGGGCTTCATGAAACTTAAGAAAAGGAGTGTTTTTCATTTCAACAGGTTTTGTTTTCTGAACAAATGTATCATATTTCAACCGATAAAAACCTGCAAAAAATCATTATTGGCAATTCCTGTTTTAACATAATTGTGCGCTGTAGTTCATTATATTTATATTTGTATCAGAGACAAATCTGAACCTATGGAATATAAGGCATTTAATCCCGACTATCTGCTGAACATAAGCGGAGGAGAAACTGCGATTATGGAAGAGATCGTAACTATATTCCGAAGCCAGCTACCTGAATTTATCACAGAGATGAATACTCTGCTTGGCAACGGCAAGTACTACGAGCTTGGGCTCCTTGCACATAAGGCAAAGGGTTCAGTGACAGTTATGGGCATGGACAATACCGCAAAAATGTTAAAGGCCTTTGAGCTTCAGGCAAAAGCCGGGGAACAGATTGAGAAATATCCGGATTATATTTCGGATTTTGAAAGAGATGCCGCTACGGTGCTGGCAGAGATAGATCATTTCTTCAGTACAAAAAAGTAATCTGACATGGTAGTCACGGAAAGGCTTGACGGAATTGATATTATCAGTTTCCGTGTTGACAGGCTCAACGCAAACAACATAGGTAATATCAAACCTGTTATTTTTAAATTATTTGAAATACCTTATACCAGGTTAGTGGTTGATCTCAGCGGTGTCGATTATCTTGACAGCTCTGCCTTTGCAATGTTCCTTCACCTCCTCCGCGTCGCGCGGTCAAATTACTGTACTTACAGGATCTGTGGGCTTACGCCGCACGCCGGTGAACTTTTTGAAATGCTGCAGCTCCATAAGGCACTGGATATTTATACTGACCGGGAAGCCTGCCTCAACAGCTTTCAGAAGGCCGGCCCTTCGTAGTCATTTCATATCAGAATGACAGCCAGCAAATAATTTGCGGCTTTTTACGTTCTTGTAATACTTTATACCTCTGTTACAGCTGTTATAAGGTACTTACGGGATGAATGAGAAGATACTTAACACCCTGATGCATTTATTTGCCATCATTGCCCCTGCACAGGGTAGTGAGACGGACAGACGCAAGGTGGTTGAGGCATTTCTCAGACCTCAGCTTAACCAGGAAGGCGTTGAAGCTTACCTCAGGATTTTTGATAACTATTACGATGAGGCGCAGCAGAGGCTGAAAAAAGGAAACGAGGCAAGGAGAAATGCTGCCATTTCTGTCAGGATCATCAAGATCTGCTTTGATATCGGAGCGCAACTCACCCTCAACCAGAAAATCATTGTTCTTGTCCAGCTTCTCGAATACTGCCTGTCAGACGAAGCAGTGGTGAGCAATACCGAGCGTGAATTTATCAACACGGCAGCTGAAGGATTTAATGTCAACCATGACGACTACGAGCTTATTGAGCAGTTTGTGCTTTCAAAGAGATCTGAAGTGCCCGAATCGTCACAGATACTTATCATCGATAATGACCGGAAACATAAATATGCTAAGACCCGGCATATCATCAATACTTCATTCAAAGGGCAGGTAAGAGTCCTGAATCTGCCGCAGGCTGACATGCTCTTTATCAAATCTTTCGGTACTGGTGAATTGCTGCTAAGCGGTCAGCTGAGGCATGAAGACAAGGTCTATCTCTTTGAGAGGGGCGCCTCGTTGAAATACCTGAGCAGCAAGCCTATTTACTACTCGGAGGTAATAAGGCAGTTCCTCGATGAGAGCGTCCTGGCCTCCAGGGTGGTTTATGAAGTTAAGAGTCTCGAATACAAGTTCAAGGGTGGATATGTAGGCCTTCACAAAATGAGCTTCGCCGAAGAATCAGGAAGGCTTGTGGGTATCATGGGGGCTTCAGGAGCCGGGAAGTCGACTCTGCTCAGCGTCCTTAACGGAATCAATAAACCGGATGCCGGTGAGGTGCTGATAAACGGCGTAAATATTCATAAAGAGCCGGATAAGGTAAAGGGACTGATAGGTTTCGTATCGCAGGACGACCTTCTGATAGAAGAGCTGACTGTGTTTGATAACCTGTTTTACAATGCCAAACTCTGTTTCGGCAACCTGAATGATGGTGAGATCTTTGCCAGGGTGGAAAACGTGC
Source organism: uncultured Bacteroidales bacterium (assembly GCA_963828395.1). Lineage (GTDB taxonomy): Bacteria > Bacteroidota > Bacteroidia > Bacteroidales > VadinHA17 > SR-FBR-E99. The sequence goes on along the minus strand of CAWHED010000001.1, from coordinate 32,850 downwards.
TGCATAGTCTCGGGCTTTATGATATTAAGGATATGAAGGTCGGAACACCCCTGAATAAAAAGATCTCAGGCGGTCAGCGCAAAAGACTGAATATCTCTCTCGAGTTGATCAGGGAGCCTTCGATCCTCTTCCTCGATGAACCTACATCCGGACTTTCATCACTTGACTCAGAGAATATACTTGACCTGCTTAATGATCTCAAGCTTAAAGGCAAGCTGATATTTGTAGTTATCCATCAGCCTTCATCAGATATCTTCAAGATGTTTGACAGGCTCATCTTTCTTGACACCGGCGGTTACATGATTTACTACGGTATACCTGTAGGTTCAATCGGTTACTTTAAAGACCGGATGCAGCTTCCCAAATACAACGACAGTGAGTGTCATGCATGCGGCAATGTCAACCCGGAACAGATCTTCAGCATAGTTGAATCAAAGGTGCTTGACGAGTTCGGGCGCCCGACAAAAACAAGGAAAATATCGCCGCCGGAATGGAATGCTTTTTATAATTCACGAAGCGAGGAAGCACCGGCGCCTCCCAAAAACGGTAATGGCATCCCTGAGATCACACTAAAGACCCCCAGCAAGTTCAAGCAGTTCCTGGTTTTTGTCACTCGTGATATCCTGGCCAAACTATCCGACAAACAATATCTTGCAGTAACGCTCCTGGAAGCTCCCGTACTGGCTCTGTTCCTTGCGTTCATCATTCGTTATTTTGATGAGAGCTCCAGTAATCCCTCATATACGCTGATGCAGAATAGCAACCTGCCTGTGTATATATTTATGTCAGTGATAGTGGCAATCTTCATGGGTCTTACCGTCAGTGCCGAGGAGATAATAAAAGACAGGAAGATACTCCGGCGTGAAGCATTTCTCAACCTGAGCTGGAACAGTTACCTCATCTCAAAGATCAGCGTTCAGTTCCTTATCTCTTCAATACAGGCTGCCATGTTCGTGGCAGTGGGCAACTCAATTATCGGTATCAGAGGAATGTGGTTTGAATACTGGCTTGTACTGTTCAGCTGCTGGGCTACATCAAATATGATGGGACTCCTCATTTCTGACAGCTTTAAGACTGTTGTCACTATCTATATTCTTATTCCCTTTCTTGTAATCCCCCAGATAATCCTTAGCGGCATCATTGTCAAATATGACAAGCTTAATCCAAATATTTCATCTCCCGTCTCAATACCCGTCTATGGTGAGATCATTGCTGCACGGTGGGGCTATGAAGCTCTGGCCGTTGATCAGTTTATGAACAACAGGTTTGAAAGACAGTTCTACAAGTATGATAAGGTCATCAGCATAGCAAAATTTAAAAAAGACATCTGGTACAATGAGATGAAAAGCATTCTCTCAAGGATGGAAAGCAACATTGAGAAAGAGAGGTCCGGACCTGCAGGCAGGAATGACATGACGCTTATCTGCAACGAAATTGAAGAAGAGCTGGGTTTCACCCCTGTTGTAACGTTTGACCTGAGTGTGCTCGATCCGGACAATATTACCCTTGAGGCAATTGACACGGCACGAAACTATATCGAAAGAGTACGCAGGTATTATATAGAAGTGTCACGCGAAACAGTGAATAAACGTGACAACACAATCATCGCATATGAGCGTGCCGACAGGGATGGGTTTATACTTATGAAAAAGCAGTACACGAATGAATCACTTGAAGAGTTCGTGAAAAATGAAAATGAAAAGAATAAGATAAGAAGGTACCGGGACAGGCTTTACCAGAATTATGACCAGATTTTTTATGATCCTGAAAATCGCCTGGTCAAAGCTCACTTCTATGCCCCGCGCAAACAGATATTCGGAGTCTATGCAAGTACTCTTGCGGTCAATACCGGTGTAATCTGGTGCATGACCCTTGTTGTCTACCTGTTATTGTATTTCAGAATACTGCTTAAGATACTCGAGTCTTCAAATAAGATAAAGATGACGTTCAGAAGCAGGGAAAACATCGAATGACCTGACGCGAACCACTCAAACAGAAGAGGGTGCCTGTCCAAAGACTGACACCCTCTGTTTTTTTTCAATTACCGGTCTCTCAGCCTGACTGAAAGGATTATTCAACAATTTCAATCATCTTGAAAGGCACCTTGATGATCGAATCATAGTCCTCTCCTGCTTCGAGCATATCTTCATCATCCTCCTCGTAAAACCAGTTTATCTCAACATCATGTTTTGACCGGTGGATAGCTTCCAGCCGTTTAAATACGTCAAGTATGCACTTCGATGAGCTGGTATTGAAATATTCAAGTCTGATATTAACAACAGTTTTGTCAAGCGGCCCCTGCATGTAATTATCAAGCCATTCATTAAGCGGCTTGTAAAACTCTACCGAGTTCTCAGGAATAGATCTGCCCTTTATCTCAAAAATACCGTCCTTCTCGTCAAATTTAATCGATGGGGTTTTAGGGGTTCCTTCAATGATGATCGGTTCCATAGCTATTTACTTTTTGAATTATTTACTCATTCATTAGTGATTACCGCACTGATACGGAAAGCGGAGTGCAAGTTATCGTATTTTTTAAATCTATAATCAAGTCTGTGCCCTGTTTTTCTTGCCATATCAATCAAACCCAGTCCGCCAAGCCCTTTTTCGGTTATCTCCTGGTGATTCAGGATATCCTTATAAAGTTCTTTTATCTCCTCCTGGGTTGAGCTGTTTATTCTGGTAAGTTTTTCCTCTAACGATTTAATTCTTAGGGCCATTACAAAGTTACAGGTAGTGATCCTGTATCCCCTCCCTGTCTTTTCCATGATTATCAGGCCAAACCTGTCAGGTTTGTCTGCATGGTAGCTTTTAGGCACCAGGTCAGCATGATGATATAGATTCTGGAGGCTTTCCACAAGCACGTTATACACTTTTTTTCTCAGCCTGGGATTTTCACGGCTCGTAAGAAGCTTACCCTCAACAGAATCAAGAGCCTTGTTTATCACCTCAGAGTCGACATTACCCTTAAAATACAGGATAGCGTCCCTGATGTCCAGGTCACTTACAAGGTTTTCAAGATCAAAGCTCATCACGTCTCTGTACAAGTAAATAAAGCTTTTACAATTAACAAAAATAGAGGTTTGTTGTTAATACCCGACAAACAGATATTATTATTTTAAGCTATGACTTTCTTTTTTTGACCAAGGTTGCAGGTGCATTGGCAAACGTAGGTTTAATGTGGGTGAGCGAATGATGCCTTACGGGTTCCCTGGTACAATTTGTAGCCCTGTAACCTGCATTCGATATCTCCGTTTAGGAGATCATATTTCCTGAAGGGCTTCAACGCAACTGACTTGATATTTACCTTGTCGCCTGACAAAATCCAGGCAGTGTAACCCTCATAATGATGCTTCAGCACAGTACCTATATCACCATAAAACTTTTCCATTTCATCCCCACCCAGGCGGTGCCCGTACGGTGGATTTATAATCAGTGTTCCTCCCTGAACGGGAGCAGGACCCTGCAGGAAATCCCTCTCTGATATCTCAACCGTATCAGTGAGTCCGGCTTCCCTGATATTAATGGCAGCCATTCTCACGGCATCAGCAGATATGTCTCCCGCATAAATCTTCACCGGTGATCTCCTCTCCTTTTTCTCAGCCTCGAACTTAACCGACCTGAAAAGGGCCGGGTCATAATCCTTCCACTTCATGAACCCGAAGCTATTTCTGAATTTGCCGGGAGCAATATTGCAGGCCATCAGTCCTGCTTCAGCCGGGATCGTTCCTGATCCGCACATGCCATCGACGAGCGGTGTGTCAGCCTTCCACCCGGTAAGCATGATGATTCCTGCTGCAAGCACTTCGCTCAACGGGGCCTCCGACTGTTCACGGCGATAACCTCTCCTGTAAAGCGGTATAACAGTAGAATCAAGGGAGATGGTTACCTTATCATTACTTATATGAAGGTTGATCAGAAGATCAGGCGACTTCGGATCGACGGACGGTCTCTTCCTTGTCAGGTGACGAAAAAAATCTGCTACGGCATCTTTCACAACCAGGCCCGCATAACCCGAATGGGCAAAATGTTTTGAATTTACCACTGCCGTCACCGCATAAGTCTTTTCAGTATCAAGATACTGATCCCAGTCAAAGCTTACAACGCGGTTATACAAGTCTTTCTGGTTGCTGATGCTGAAATCGGCAATGGGCAGTAGGACAGAGAGAGCCACACGACTGTTATAGTTGATCTTATACAACATGGACTTGGACCCCTCAGCGGCAACAGCCCTGTTGAGTACCCTGACATTCTCAGCTCCCAGTGCAGTCAGTTCAGAGGCAAGCACCTCCTCAAGACCATAGAGTGTCTTGGCAATAAGTCTCATCGTTATTCCTTCCGGTACCCGAGAAGTGTCTCGTATAGAGCAGTGTCATTGAGGACAGACATAGCCCTGATTATGGCATTGTCACCCTGGTTCACCACCCTGTAATACTCATTCATATCCCACAGGTCACGCGCGACAAGTCCTTTCATTACCTTATGCATCTCTTCGGCGGAGATGTCATACTGGGCCTGGTCGAACATGACTTTGTTCTTCTCCCCTGCCTCCCTGAGCTCTTTGATTGCCTCATTGTCAAATGTGAAATCGCTGTCAAAACGTTCGAAAGTCTTGTATTTCCTCGAAAGTGATTTACGGTTCCTGTCAGTATAACCAATACTAAAGCTTGTCAAAGTGCCGGTTCTGTAAAGATCACGGAAATAATCTGAATAATATGTTGTGTCAACGGGGATGAAAATGTCAGGTGTGATGCCTCCGCCGCCATATACAACCCTTTTGTTGGTAATTGTATAAGCCTTCAGCGAGTTTGGCAGGTTAAGACTGTCAGGGTGGATCAGCTCTCCATCGAAATACCTGCTGTAATACGTCTGGAAATATTTGTCAAACCCTTCATTGTACGGAGTTTGAATAGATCTGCCAGACGGAGTATAGTAGCGGGCTATTGTAAGCCTTATCTCTGATCCGTCAGGCAACGAAAAGCCATTCTGTACCAGGCCTTTGCCAAAGCTTCTCCTGCCTATTAACACACCCCTGTCCCAGTCCTGTACCGCGCCGGCAAGGATCTCGCTGGCCGATGCTGAACCTTCATCAATAAGGATTGCAATCCGCGCCCTGGTCAACGTACCCGACGGTTCAGACTTGTATTCCTGCCTCGCAGTGTGCCTGCCTTCAAGATAGACAATAAGCTCCTCCGCTGATAGCATCTGATCGGCTATCTGAACAGCAGGAACCATATAACCGCCTGAGTTTCCCCGCAGATCGATAATAAGGTTCGCCATTTTTTCCTTACGCAGTTTATCGACCGCCTGATCAAATTCCATTGCTGTCTGTTCCGCGAATCTGCTCAGTTTGATGTAACCGATATCACCGGAGACCATGTATGAGGCATCAAGGCTGTTGACAGGTATCTTGTCACGGGTAATGTTAAACTCAAGAAGGTCTTTCTCTCCCCTGCGAAACACCAACAAAGTCACTGAAGTACCTTTGGGTCCTTTGAGCCTTTTCATGACTCCGGCTGTGTTCATACCTACCCCTGCCACCTTCTCACCGTCAATTGAAATTATTCTGTCGCCCGCCTGTATGCCTACCCTCTCCGACGGGCCTCCGGCTGTAGGAGAAATAATAAGAATGGTGTCATTAAGAAGATTGAACTGAATTCCCACCCCCTCAAAATTACCCTGCAACGGTTCATTCTCTGCCTGCACATCCTTTGCGGATATATAAACTGAATGCGGGTCCAGATTCTTCAGTGTGCTTATTATCATCTGCTCAGTTATGGAGGAGATGTTGACACTGTCGACATAGATCGCTTCAAGCAGGGCAAGAGTCTTTCCGATCTTAAATGTCTCCTGGGTAATCCCCTGAGCCCTGAGCCCTGAGCTTTGAGCCGCAACTACCAATAAAACAACGTATATATATTTTTTTATCATTTCATTCATACTGTTTTAATTATTAACTCAGATTACTCCCATTCTATTGTTGACGGGGGCTTTGAGCTTATATCATATACAACCCGGTTTATCCCTTTTACTTTGTTTATAATCTCATTTGAAGTGTCAGCGAGAAACTCATGAGGCAGGTGACACCAGTCTGCGGTCATGCCATCGGTAGAGGTGACGGCACGCAGCACCACGGCATTCTCGTAGGTTCTTTCATCGCCCATCACACCTACTGACTGCACCGGCAGCAAAATTACCGCAGCCTGCCATACCTTTTCATACAAGCCGCTCTTTTGCAGTCCTGTTATGAAAATATTATCCGCCTCCCGAAGGGTTTCGAGTTTCTCAGGAGTGACATCACCTATTATCCTGATCGCCAGTCCGGGGCCGGGGAAAGGATGCCTGTTGATTATTTCTCCCGGTATATTCAGCGCGTGCCCCACCCTGCGTACCTCATCCTTGAAGAGAAGACGAAGCGGTTCCACCACTTTCAGGTTCATTGTCTCAGGCAGGCCACCGACATTGTGGTGCGATTTTATCGTTGCAGAAGGACCGTTCACCGAAACAGATTCGATGACGTCGGGATAGATGGTCCCCTGGGCAAGCCACCTGACATTCTGAACCTTATGTGCTTCCTGGTCAAAAATATCAATGAATACTCCTCCTATGATCTTACGCTTAGCCTCAGGGTCTGTAACCCCCCTCAGCCTGCCGGTAAACACCAATGAAGCATCAACTCCGATGACATTTAACCCCATTCTTCTGTAAGCCTCCATCACAGAATTATACTCGTTTTTGCGAAGCAGACCGTTGTCGACAAATATGGAGGTCAGGTTGCTGCCTATTGCTTTGTCAAGCAGAATGGCGGCTACCGATGAGTCGACACCGCCCGAGAGGCCGAGAACGACCCTGTCGGTTCCGATCTTCTCCCTGAGAGATCTGACTGTCATATCAATAAATGACTCCGGAGTCCAGTCGCCCCGGCAATCGCAGATGCCGAGTACAAAATTACCAAGCATCTTCAGTCCTTCAGTGGTATGATATACTTCAGGATGAAACTGGATCCCCCACGTCTTCTCGCTTTCAATCCTGAACGCTGCCACTTTTACATCTGAAGTGGATCCTGTAACAGTATAACCAGCAGGTATTTTTGAAATAGTGTCGCCATGAGACATCCAGACCTGCGTACCGGTTGTAATACCGCTAAACAGAGGATCGTCCGGATCAGCGTAAACCAGTCTTGCACGGCCATATTCACGTGTATCTGAAGGTAGTACCTCTCCTCCGAAATTGTGGGTCAGGTGCTGCGCTCCGTAACAGACACCCAGCAGGGGAATCCTGCCTTTTATTGCTGTCAGGTCGGGAAATGGAGCCATGGCATCGCGAACCGAGAAAGGGCTGCCGGAAAGGATCACTCCCTTTACTGACTCATCAGGGGCCGGGAAATGATTGAACGGAAAAATTTCACAATAGACATTAAGCTCACGTATTCGTCTGGCTATCAATTGTGTATACTGCGATCCGAAATCGAGGATCAAGATCTTTTCCTGCACTTGAGTATTGTTAGAAGTTAAAAGTCGGGCTCAAAGATAGTCATTCTTTGATTTGCTCTTCGGATGGTAAAATATCGTAGGTATGCCCTTCCAGGGCTGCTTCAGTCGCAGGAAATATCTTTCTGGCCTCCTCTTCAAGCAGCCCCGGAGATTTATATCGGGCAGAGAAGTGACCGAGAAGCAGTCGCTTAACGCCTGCCTCCCTGGCAACAGTTGCAGCATGGCGTGCTGTCGAGTGTCCTGTCTGCCTGGCCAGTGCGTCATGTTCCTCGCCAAAGGTTGCTTCGTGATACAGAAGCCCGACACCGGCAACGAATGATGACAGCTTCGGAAAATAGCCCGTATCGCTGCAAAAGGCAAAGGAAACCGTAGGTGGCGGGGGGAGAGTCACTTCATCACAAGTAATAAGCTCACCGCTTTCACGGAGTAGGTCTTTCCCACTTTTTAACGAGGATATCTCTGCTATCGTCAGGGAGTATTCTTTTATCCTGCTCTTTATAATATTTCTGTCAGCAGTCTTCTCACGGAAGAGGAAACCGTAGGTTTTAACGCGGTGCCTGAGAGGGAAACAGAACACCTCCACATGCTTATCATTAAGGATAAGCTTCAGGGTACGACCGGTGAGAGGATGAATAAGGAGTTCATAAGCGAGGTTGATATCAAAATCAGCCAGATGGCTGTTCAGCATTTCCTCTATCGGGGCAGGAGCATAGATGTTCAGCGGTGTCTTTCTGCCCATAAGGTTATATGTAGACAGCAGCGGATACAGTCCGAAAAAATGATCGCCGTGAAGATGGCTGATAAAGATATGATTAATCCTGCCGAAGCGTATATGGTAACGCCTCATCTGCATCTGTGTTCCTTCACCGCAGTCTATTAAAAACAACCGCTCATGTACATTAAGCACATGAGCGGTAGGAGACCGGTCTGAGGTGGGCAGAGCTGAGCTTGTTCCAAGTATGGTCAGCCTGAAGGACATGCTGCCGCCGGTCCTCAGGAAATGAGTTTCTCTGCCTCCTCGGTATCAGCGGTTATGGAGAGCACGGTATCAAGCTGTGAGATTGTTATCAGACGCTCGACAGCTTCATTCAGACCGCACAAAACAAAAGTGCCACCGGCGTTCTTGCAAAGCCTGTTTGCCACCAGAATCGCGCTAAGACCTGAGGAATCACAATATTGACACTTCTTCAGATCAAGAATGATATTTTTCTCGCCCTTTCCTGAAATGAGGACAAGTTCCGATTTAAGAGACGGGGCAATGTGAGTATCGAGCTTTTCAGTCTCAATGCTGATTACAGTGCATTGTTTACGATTTTCAATGTTGAAGTCCATTGCTGATTATTTTGGATTTCTAAATGTAAAGCTATTTTTTCTTTTTACCTGCACTTCTGGCCTCTTTTTCTTCCATTTCATCTTTCAGGGCCTGAAGTCCTGTTATGTCACCAAGGGTTGTCTTCTCAAGATTTGACTTCAGCTTACGGGTTGCTTTCTTGGTTGTATCAGCTTCCGACCGTTTGGCTGCTGTTTCCGAACCTTTCTTCTCATCCTCATAAACACGGCTGTGAGAGACAATGATCTTCTTGGCGCCTTTATTGAATTCGATGACCTTGAAATTCAGTTTATCATCAACCACTGCCGTTGTTCCGTCTTCCTTAACCAGGTGCTTGGGTGTGGCAAAGCCTTCAACACCGTAAGGTAAAGCTACAATGGCTCCCTTGTCGAATACCTCGATCACGGTTCCTTCGTGGATTGAATCAACTGTAAACAGATCTTCGAACACATCCCACGGATTCTCCTCCAGCTGTTTATGGCCGAGGCTCAGTCTCCTGTTCTCCTTGTCAATCTCAAGAACGACGACATCGATCTCGGCATCTATAGCGGTGAATTCTGCCGGATGTTTAATTTTCTTGGTCCATGATAGGTCAGATATATGTATCAGTCCGTCAACACCTTCTTCGATTTCAACAAAAACTCCGAAGTTGGTGAAGTTGCGTACACGTGCTTTGTGTCTTGAATTAAGACTGTATTTCTGCTCAATATTCTCCCATGGATCGGGCTTGAGCTGCTTGATGCCAAGAGACATTTTGCGTTCCTCACGGTCAAGTGTGAGTACCACAGCTTCAACCTCGTCTCCCACTTTCATGAATTCCTGTGCACTGCGCAGGTGCTGTGACCATGACATCTCCGAAACATGGATCAGACCCTCAACACCAGTTGTTATCTCAACAAAAGCGCCGTAGTCAGCCATGACCACAACCTTACCCTTAACCTTGTCTCCTACTTTCATGGTCTCGCTGAGTGAATCCCATGGATGCGGGGTCAGCTGCTTGAGACCGAGAGCGATTCTCTTCTTGTCATCATCGAAATCAAGGATAACCACATTCAGTTTCTGATCAAGCTGAACGATTTCCTCAGGATGGTTGACCCTGCCCCATGACAGGTCGGTGATATGAATAAGACCATCAACGCCTCCGAGGTCGATAAAGACACCGTAGGAGGTGATATTCTTAACGGTTCCTTCAAGAACCTGGCCTTTTTCAAGTTTGGAAATAATTTCTTTCTTCTGCTGCTCGAGTTCAGCTTCAATGAGTGCCTTGTGCGACACAACCACGTTCTTGAACTCCTGGTTGATCTTGACAACACGGAATTCCATTGTCTTGCCTACGTAGACATCATAGTCGCGTATCGGCTTAACATCGATCTGTGAGCCCGGCAGGAATGACTCAATGCCGAAGACGTCAACGATCATACCACCCTTGGTGCGGCACTTGATGTAACCTGTGATGATCTCATTGTTTTCAAGGGCAGAGTTGACCCTGTCCCATGAATTGTAAGCCCTGGCCTTCTTGTGTGAAAGTACCAGCTGGCCCTTCTTGTCCTCCTGGCTTTCTACATAAACCTCTACCGTATCGCCAACCTTCATGTCGGGATTATAACGGAATTCATTAAGGCTTACAACACCTTCGGACTTCTGTCCGATATTGATAACCACTTCACGGTTATTCATTGAAATCACTGTTCCTTCAACCACCTCATCAACAGCAACGGTTGAAAGTGTTTCTTCATAAAGTTTTTCCTGGCTTGCGAATGACTTTTCCGTGGAATACCCGTCATTTTCATACGCATCCCAGTCAAATTCCTCAGGTGATGCACCCGCTGCAGCAGCTTTTGCTGCATCAGCTGCCGGTTCAGCGACCTTCACCTTTTTTTCTTTTCTGACTTTTAGAATTGGTTTTTCTTCAGCGACCATTTCGCCTGCCGATTCGGTAACAACTTCAGCTGGTGTAACGCTCTCTGCACTGGTTTCTGATACTTTAAGGTCTTTGTTTACTATGTTTTCGACCTTTTCTTTCTTTTCACTCATGAGCTAAATAAATTAATTGAAAATTAATAAGTTAGACATTATGTTGTTTAAAAATTGCGCACAAAGATAGTAATTTTTTTGTTTCTGCCATTAACAAGGAGCAGATTTTCAGGCTATAAGAAATTAAAGACAGCTGTGCGGCCTCCTTATTTATTTGATTGACACTTTTTTCTATTTTTGTGTTCTGAATCAATCGGAAATATTGAATTATGAGGATAGCTGTTGTAGGAACGGGGTACGTGGGCCTTGTGACCGGTACCTGTTTCGCTGAGACAGGTGTAACGGTGACATGCGTCGATATTGACAGGGAAAAGATCAGTCTCCTGCAAATGGCCAAACCTCCCATCTATGAGCCGGGGCTTGAGACGATGATACGTCGCAATGCCGAAAAGGGGCATCTCTTTTTTACGACTGACATTGCTGAAGCGCTCAACAAATGCGAGGTGGTGTTCATAACCGTGGGCACACCTCCCGAAGAGGACGGAAGTGCCGATCTTACTCATGTGATCGCAGTGGCACACGAGATAGGCCGGGTAATGACTGACTACCTGGTAGTGGTGACAAAATCAACAGTACCGGTAGGTTCCTCTGAGCTTGTTCACAAGGCTGTGCAGGAAGAACTGGAAAACAGAAAAAAGAAAATATCCTTTGACGTCGCCTCCAATCCTGAATTCCTCAAGGAAGGTGACGCCATCGAAGATTTTCTCAGACCGGAAAGGATCGTCATTGGGGTTGACTCAGACCATGCCGGGGAAATAATGCGCAAATTGTATAAACCATTTATCCTTAATCAGCACCCCATACTGTTCATGGATATAGCTTCTGCCGAACTGACGAAATATGCTGCCAACGCAATGCTGGCAACAAGGATCAGCTTCATAAACGAGATCGCCAACCTGTGCGATATCCTCGGTGCAGATATTAACCTTGTGAGAAAGGGCATCGGCAGTGACAGCAGGATAGGCAACAAGTTCCTCTATCCCGGCGTCGGCTACGGCGGATCATGCTTCCCTAAGGATATTAAAGCACTCATCCGCACAGCAGAAGAGAATGGCTATTCAATGAACCTGATCAAAGCCGTTGACCTCACCAATGAACAGCAAAAAGGCCGGCTGCTTGATAAAATAAAACAACATTTCGGAAACGAACTCGGCGGGCTGGTCTTTGCTGTATGGGGACTGACCTTCAAGCCTCAGACGGATGACACGCGCGAATCACCGTCAATGACCGTGATACTCAGGTTGCTCGAAGCAGGAGCTGCTGTGAAGGTTTATGACCCGGCAGGAATGCCCGAGGTGAAGGAAAGGTTCGGAGACAGGATAACCTATGCCAATGATCCTTATCAGGCTGCGGAAGGTGCTGATGCCCTGCTGCTTATGACAGAATGGGCTGAATTCAGATCGCCCGATTGGGACGAGGTGTCAAACAGACTCAGAAACAAAGTTATCTTCGACGGGAGAAACGTATATGATCCGGTTGATCTGAGAAGGATGGGCTTTGAATATTACGGTATCGGACGCAGGTAAAAACATTAATACTTAAAAAAAACTCATGAAAGGCATAATTCTCGCCGGCGGTGCCGGGACACAACTCCATCCGATCACGGAGGCAATATCAAAGCAGCTGCTGCCGGTATACGATAAACCGATGATCTATTACCCTCTCTCGGCACTGATGCTTGCCGGTATTACGCGAGGTACTGATAATATCAACCCCCCGCGACCTCCCCAATTTCCGCGCACTGCTGGGTGACGGATCAAGACTGGGAATGCAGTTCTCATACCGCGAACAACCCTCCCCCGACGGACTGGCACAGGCATTCATTATTGGTGAAGATTTCATTGGAAAGGACAATGTCTGCATGATACTGGGAGATAATATCTTTTATGGTCACGGTTTTGGGGGCATTCTCAAGGAAGCATCCGGACTGAAAAAGGGTGCTGTTGTCTTCGGCTATTCCGTAAATGATCCGGAACGATACGGTGTTGTGGAGTTTGATGATCAGCTCAGGGCAATAAGCCTTGAAGAAAAGCCCGCAAACCCAAAGTCAAACTATGCCGTTACCGGCCTATATTTTTACGACAATACCGTTGCATCACGTGCCCGCGCTTTGAAGCCTTCACCCCGTGGCGAGCTCGAGATAACCGATCTGAACAGGCTTTACCTGAGCGAAGGATTGCTGGAAGTAAAACTCCTGGGACGCGGTATGGCATGGCTCGACACAGGCACCTTCGACAGCCTGCTGCAGGCATCTAACTTCATTGCCACACTTGAACAGAGACAGGGTCTGAGCGCTTCCTGCATAGAAGAGATAGCTTATAAAAACGGATTTATTTCAAAAGACCAGCTTCTCGGGCTGGCCAGACCACTGGCAAAAAGTCAGTACGGCCAGTATCTCCTGAAAGTGGCAAACGAACAATCGTTATAAATGAAAGTACTGAAAACAAAATTCCCCGGCCTGCTTATAATTGAACCAGATGTCTTCAACGACGATCGCGGTTATTTTTTCGAGAGTTATAACAATCAGAAGTTCTGGCTGAATAATATTACTTACGAACCTGTTCAGGACAACGAATCCTGTTCATCCAAAGGTGTGATCCGCGGCTTGCATTACCAGGAGGAGCCCTTCGCACAGGCAAAACTGATAAGGGTTATTGAAGGCCGCATTTTCGATGTGGCTCTTGACATACGGAGAGGATCACCCACGTACGGAAAGTGGTACGGGCTGATAATCGATTCTGAAAAAAAACTGCAGTTTCTTATTCCGAAAGGATTTGCACACGGTTTTTCGGTTCTGAGTGAAAAAGCAATCGTCCTATACAAATGCGACAACAATTATTCCGTGACACATGAACGCGGAATTAATGTCATGGACGCTGCACTGAAGATTGGCTGGATGGTTGAGAAGGGTAAAGAGATTATCAGTCCTAAAGATTTAAAGCAGCCCCTGTTCAGTGATATCACAACAAGCTTTACATTTAAGTGATGAGTACCATTCTTGTCACCGGAGCATCGGGGCAGCTGGGGAGTGAGATAAGGGAACGGTCAGTCCGTTACAGCGGATATAATTTTGTATTTACCGATACGGGCGAGCTCGATATCACTGACGCAAAAGCCACAGCCTCTTTCATTGCAGAACTCTCTCCTTCATGGATCATCAACTGTGCCGCGTTATACTGCCGTTGACAAAGCTGAGGATGACGAAGAGACCGCAACATTAATAAATGCCGGGGGAGTTGAAAATATCGTCAGCGCCCTTACGGGATCAGACTGCAGGCTGATACACATTTCCACCGATTATGTCTTTGACGGAACATCTCCTGTTCCCTATCTTGAGAATGACACTCCCTCACCTGACTCGGCATACGGGCGCAGCAAGCTTGCAGGAGAGAAAGCAGCCATGGAATGGCCACAGACGGTGATCATAAGAACATCATGGCTCTATTCATCGTACGGAAACAACTTTGTTAAAACAATACTCAATAAGGCTGGCTCATCGCAGAGCATCAATGTTGTATTTGACCAGGCAGGGTCACCGACATATGCCGCCGACCTGGCCTCTGCAATACTTGAGATCATAAGCGGTGTCATTCAGAACAGGCATGTTTTTGTTCCGGGTATCTTCAACTATTCCAATGAAGGTGTCTGCAGCTGGTACGACCTGGCCAGGGAGATTGTTACCGCTGCAGGCTCAGAGTGTGAGGTGATCCCCGTAAGAAGCTCCGTCCTATCCCTCAAAGGTCAGAAGACCGGCTTACAGCGTTCTCGATAAAACCAGGATCAGAGAAAGCTATAACATAACTATACCGCACTGGCGTACAAGTCTTAATAATTGCATATCAAAAATCAACAGGACATGATAAATATTGACGACATCAGGAAAAGAGCCACCGTATGGCTTGGCAAAGAGTTTGACGAGCCTACGCGCAACGAAGTGCAGCACATGCTTGACCATGATGAGAAAGCCCTCATCGATGCTTTCTATCAGGACCTGGAGTTTGGCACAGGAGGACTTCGCGGTATCATGGGTGCCGGCACCAACAGGATGAACCGCTATACGCTGGGTATGGCTACACAGGGCCTTTCAAACTACCTGAAGAATACATGCCGCCAATCCGGCCTCAATTAAGGTAGCTATTGCCTATGACAGTCGTAACAACAGCAGTTACTTTGCAAAAGTCGCCGCTGATATCTTCGTGGCGAATGGTTTCACTGCCTGTCTGTTTGAGTCTCTGAGGCCGACACCGGTGCTCTCTTTTGCCATCAGGATGCACCACTGCGATGCGGGCGTTATTATCACAGCCTCACACAATCCCAAAGAGTATAACGGTTACAAGGTTTCGTGGAACGACGGAGGACAGGTTGTCTCTCCACATGATACAGGTATTATCGACGAGGTAAGGAAGATTAAATCCGTTTCGGAAATAGCTTCAGGAGGCGATCCTTCAAAGATTGTTATGCTTGGTGCTGAGACCGACAGCAGGTTCATGGCGGAGGTTAAAAAGATCAGCATCAACAGCGATATGATCAAACGGAATGCTGACATGGGTATCGTATATACTCCTCTTCACGGCACCGGATACAAAATGGTACCTGAGGCGTTGGCTATGTTCGGATTCACCAATGTTCACTCCGTCAAAGAACAAAGTATCACAGACGGCAATTTTCCGACACTGCGCTCTCCTAACCCCGAAGAGCCTGATGCCCTTGCCATGGCCTTGATCTTGCACGGCAGAAAGGTGCTGACCTGGTGATGGCTACCGACCCTGACGCAGACAGACTGGGTATTGCTGTCAGAAAACCTTCCGGCGAATTCGTCCTGCTTAACGGAAACCAGACCGGAGCGCTGCTCACATGGTACATCATCTCACAGAAGAAACAAAATAAGGAGCTGAAAGGCAATGAGTACATAATTTCCACCATTGTCACAACAGACCTGATGAACCGTATCGCAGAGAAAAACGGCGTGAAATGCTATGATGTGCTCACAGGCTTCAAATTCTTTGCAGAGCTGATGCGCGACCTGGAAGGAAAGGAAAAATATATCGGCGGCGGGGAAGAGAGCTTTGGCTACCTGGCAGGCGATTTCGTGAGGGATAAAGACGCTATTTCGGCATGTGCTCTCATTGCCGAGACTGCTGCCTGGGCCCGTGATCACGGCAAATCATTATGGGAACTGCTGCTTGATATCTATGTGGAGTACGGCCTTTACAGGGAAAAGCTTGTCAACGTCGTGAGAAAAGGTGCCGAGGGAGCCGCTGAGATAAAGAATATGATGGAAGGATACCGTAATAATCCTCCGGAAATGATCGGCGGCAGCAAAGTACTAAGGATCAGTGATTATCTGACCCAACACTCTACGGATACCGGCACAGGAAAGAAGAATCCGCTCATGCTTCCAAAATCGGACGTGCTGCAATTTTTCCTGGCAGACGGCACAAAGATATCTGTGCGGCCTTCAGGTACGGAACCGAAGATCAAGTTCTATTTCAGTGCAAATACAGTTCTGAAAAACACGTCAGAATTTGAATCAGCGTGGAAATCTCTTGATGAGAGAATAGATGCGATCATCAAAGACATGAAACTCTGACAGCGGTTGTCGGTTTTCTGTTGTCTGTTATCTGTTGTGGTCTGGAGACAACTACTACCTATTGCCTGCTTCCTATTCTCCGATAATCTTCACAAGCACTCGTTTCCGCCGCATGCCATCATATTCGCCGTAGAAGATCTGTTCCCATGGCCCGAAGTCCAATCTTCCCGCTGTAACGGCGACAACAACTTCCCTGCCCATGAGCTGTCGTTTCATGTGGGCATCGGCGTTATCCTCAAACCCGTTATGACGGTACTGGGAATGCGGTTTTTCAGGTGCCAGTTTCTCGAGCCAGGTCTCAAAGTCCTTATGCAGACCGCTCTCATCATCATTGATGAAGACAGACGCGGTTATGTGCATTGCATTAATCAGTATGAGCCCTTCCGATATGCCGCTCTCGGCAAGACACTGTTCAACCTGGCCTGTGATGTTGACATAATCCCTGCGGTGCGGCGTCTCCATCCATAACTCTTTTCTGTACGATTTCATTTCTATATTACTTAAACCTTCTCTTTTAACCTTACCCCCTGCTCCTTCTCCTCCCCTTCAGGCTGACAGCTCCCTAAAATGATCCGCCGGATCATTTCTTTACGGTCGCTTATCTGTTGCCTTGTCCCGGAACCATTTATCCGGAAAATTCACCAGGTACACCTTATCCGTCGCCCTGGTCAGAGCGGTATAAAACCATCGGAGATAATCTATTGTCGGCTCCTGCCGGCTGAACCCTCCCTGGTCAATAAAGACCCTCTCCCACTGTCCTCCCTGCGATTTATGACAGGTCACTGCATAAGCAAATTTGATCTGGAGAGCGTTGTAGTACGGATCATTGCGGGCCGTCTCAAACTGTTTACGTTTTGATTTTATCTCAGGATTATCTGCCAGTACGGCAAAGTACAGCTCCCTCGCTTTATCCGGAGAGAGAGAAGGCGTGTCCATCATAAGCGTATCAAGCATCACCTTTGCCTCCAGCTCCAGCTCCGTGTCACGGAACCAGAGTGTCATCTCGGCAAACCGCATCCCGTACATCTCTTCAACCCTTCGTATCCTCCTGACCTCAGCTATATCTCCGTTGGCAATGAAAGAAGCCCCTTCTTCATCCTTGAGCCAGAAATAATTGTTTTTGACCACCATCACGATATCACCGGTGCTTATCTCCTCCTCCCTGAAAAAGATTCGGCTGCGGATACCCTGGTTATACCTGTTGGCAAGACGGTTTGAGTTGACAACCACGATAGCTCCGTCAGTGCCGCATTTGTCGTAGGACTCACTCAGCACTTCTATCAGGTCGTTACCCTGCAGGCGTTCAATATCACTGTAGGACCCCAGCACCAGTTCAGGTACCGAGAGATCGCCATCATTGACCTGCTGCCGCACCGCGGTAGCATTCATCAGGATGCCTGATCCTTCACTCTGCCTGATGACCTGCCGCAGATCAAAGCTTTCAAGCGCGAAGCCCGTCTCGCGCAACACCTCCTGATCAAGTGCAGGACTGACGACAGATCCTACGGGAGGCAGCTGGGCTACATCGCCCACAAGGATCAGCTTGCAGTTTGTACCGGTATAAACATACTCAAGAAGATCTTCAAGCAGCTTTCCGCTGCCAAACACCGAGGCTTCTGATGATTCGTCAGGTATCATTGACGATTTATCCACAATGAAGTAAGTCTCCTTGTGAAGATTGCGGTCGAGCACAAACCTGCCAACGCCGTCGGTAGCCGATTTCTGACGGTATATCTTGCGGTGGATTGTATAGGCTTCTTTGCCGGTATAGGCCCTGAGAACCTTTGCGGCCCTGCCCGTAGGAGCCATAAGGACAAACTTCTGCCTCAGCGTGGTGAGCGTACTGACCAGTGATGCGATAATGCTGGTCTTGCCTGTCCCGGCATATCCTGTCAGAAGGAAAATGACATCATTTGTGTTGTTAATGACAAACCCTGCAAGCAGACGCATGCAGTCAGACTGATCCTTTGTGGGAATGTAACCGAGATTTTTCTCAAGAAGCGAATAGATATTCTCCTGTCTCATTTTAGCTGATCATCCTTGTATCAGTCTGTTTTTTTTTAAATTTGCATAAAGTTACGTAACAATCGATCAGAAAAGACATGAAAACGGCTCTCTCCATAGTATTATCTGTCATTATAGTTGTCCTTGCCTGGTTCCTCGTCCAGAGCATAATGAAACCTATCAGGTTCAACCAGGAGAAAGATGCCAGGGAAGCTGCGATAAAAGAGAGACTCATTGACATCCGGACTGCTCAGGAAGCCTTTAAATCAGTAAAAGGGTATTATACAGGGAGTTTTGACACTCTCATCACCTTCCTCAAGACTGACTCACTCCCCCTGGTTTTCAAACGCGGCGCTATTACCGACGAGATGATAGCCGAAGGTATAACAAGTGAACAGATGGCTGTCAAAAAAGGGCTCATCAAAAGGGACACAAGCTATATTCCGGTACGTGATTTTGTCTTTCAAAAAGATTACCCTCTTGATAATCTGAGGTTTGTTCCGGGTATGGAAAACACGGAATTCCACATGGCAGCAAGCAGGGTGATGACGACATCAATGGTTCTTGTAAACGTGTTCGAGGCTTATGTGCTGAATGATGTCTTCCTGAGCGATCTTGACCGTCAGCTGGTGGTCAACTACAATGAGCAGAGGACTAAAACCACCGGTTTCCCGGGCATGAAGGTGGGTGATGTGCACATACCGAATAACAATGCCGGAAACTGGGAGGACTGATGAGCCCGTCACAGATATATCCCCTGGAACTCTTAGATGAGACACTCGACATCAACTCGACTGAAAACTACGACCTGACTCTGGAACTGTCAGAAGAGGGCATTTCCATCGTTCTTCTGGATCTTTTGCGCGGCAAATATGTGATGCTGAGGCATTACCCGCTTGAAAAACCTGCAGTTGACATTCGACGGTCATTGTCTGATGTTATTGAATCAGACGACTTCCTGAGAAGACTTTACAGAAAAGTCTTCATTATAACTCCGTCTTTGAAGTATACTCTTGTCCCGGCACCGGTATATGACCCGGCTCTGAAAGATGCCTATTTCCGCTTTAACCACACCGCACAGGAGAAAGCACCTGTGCTCTCCAATACGCTTCCTTTCCCTGGTGCAATAGTCATTTTCAGTCCCGACAGTGAGGCTATGGAGGTGATAAACTCAAGATGGCGTGATGTTAACCCCTGGCATCACACGAAACCGCTCCTTCACCATGTCTTTTCAGCATGCCGTTCATCAGAAGAACGTTATGTCCACCTTCATTTCGAAAAGAGTTTTGTCACTGTTGTGATTGTTGAGAAAAGAAACCTTGTCTTCTGTAACAGCTTCCCCTGTACGGCGCTGGCTGATGCCGGTTACTTTCTTTTCAGTGTACTTGAGAAAAGAGGCGTAAGGAGGGACGAGGCGATAAATATCAGCGGGATGCTCGAGCCGTACAGCGAAGGACATCTGTCAATACTCAATTTTGCAGAGAACGTAAGGTTTGCTGCTCCGCTGATAAGGAAAAGTTTCAGCTACGTAATGAATGAAGTCCACCTGCACCGCTGGCTCAACCTTTTCACTGCATCATCGTGCGAATAATAGGAGGTTCATTCAGAGGCAGGATAATTGATGCCCCGGCAGGATATAAAGCCAGACCTACCACTGACCTTGCACGTGAAAGCCTTCTGAACATCCTTAACAACAGGTATGATTTTTCCGCAGTAACACTCCTGGATCTCTTTGCAGGCACCGGTGCCATAACATATGAGTTTGCCTCACGTGGTACAGCAGATATTGATCTCATCGAGATCGACCGCCGCAACTGCGAGTTCATCAGCAGAACGGTCCGTAGTCTTGGGATAGGCAATACCCGTGTTCACCGGCTTGATGTACGAGACTTCCTGAAGACATGTCATAAACAGTATGATATCATTTTTGCCGATCCGCCTTATGACCTGGCATGGCTCACCAGCCTCCCCGACCTCGTATTGCAATCGGGCGCCGTTAAGGAGGGAAGTCTTTTTATCCTTGAGCACCCGGGGACAGATGATTTTACAAGTCACACCAGTTTCTCCGAACACAGGAAATACGGAAGTGTGAACTTCAGCTTCTTTAAGAAGCATGATTCTGTTAATTTTTATTAAAATCTCTCATTTTAGTACATTATTTATCTTTTTTTTGAAATCTAAAGTAATATATTAATATTTTAGGGGTCTTTGTATTGAATTTAACATTTCAATCTAACTCAAAATTTTCAAAACATGGGAAAACTACTTTTGACAGTAATGGCCTCCTGGCTTATGGTTTTTTCTGCTTTCGGTCAGCAAAAAACCATCACAGGGATGGTCACGGACAATACTGACGGTCTGCCTTTAATAGGGGCGACCATTCAGGTTAAGGGAACTTCGACCGGCGCAGCCAGCGACATGGACGGTAAATACTCCATATCAGCAGCGCCGGGGGATATCCTGGTTTTCAGGTTTATCGGAATGAAAACCCAGGAGATAGCGGTCGGTGAGGCAAATACAATCAGCGTTGCCTTCGACCTTGATAATGTAGGCCTTGATGAGGTTATTGTGGTCGGATACGGTTCAGCAATCAAACGTGAACTTACCGGGGCCATCACGAAGGTTGAGACCAGGGGTATAGCCGAGATACCGGTAGCAAGCTTCGAGTCTGCCATCCAGGGCAAGACATCTGGTGTATTTATTGAGCAGGCAAGTGGCAAACTGGGCGAAACAATAAAGATGAGAATCCGAGGATCGTCATCTGTTTCAGCCAATAACCAGCCTCTGTATGTTGTAGACGGTGTGCCAATCACTACCGAGAACATGACTACGGCGGAGAACCAGCCTACAAGCCCTCTTGCTGATCTCGCAATGAGTGATGTTGAATCCATTCAGATTCTGAAAGACGCTTCTGCTGCGGCTATCTACGGATCCAGGGCATCCAACGGCGTGGTGATTATCCAGACAAAAAGGGGCAAGACAGGCACTACCAAATTTGACGTCCAGTACACTACCGGCATCAGCGAGCCGAGTCATCTTCGTGAGTGGCTTAATGCTGAACAGTATCTTGAGCTCTTCAATGAGTCCATGGATAATGTATCAGTTGACGGATTGGTATGGGACTGGATGCCCAAGGCAGACTTCTGGGAAACATTCGTCGGACCTACATGGAATCAAGGGTACAACACTGACTGGCAGAAAGAGGCTTTTCAGAAAGGGTCATTAAACAGGATAAATGTATCAGCTACAGGCGGATCGGGAAACACAACATTCTACACAGGAGTAAACTACGATAATACAAAAGGTATCCTTCGCGGAAACAATATGACCAAGATGAGCGCAAGGCTCAATCTTGACCAGAAAGCCACGGAAAAACTCAGTTTCGGTGTCCAGATGAATGTCATCAGGACTGAGATGGACAGGGTCGATGATGACAATTCATTTGCCACTCCGCTCCAGCTGGTGGCTCAATCGCCTCTTACCCCCGTATATGACCCTGAAACAGGTGAGCTGTACACCGGCACAATTTATTATAACAGCCTTATCTCACTGAGAGATGCATTCAGCAACCAGATATCATTCAGATCACTTGCAAACATTTACGCTGCCTATGATATCATTGAGGGTCTCACATTCAGGAGCGAACTGGGAACCGATATATATGATATCAGGGAGAAAAGCTACCAGGGAAGACTGACAATTACAGGCGGTCCGGCCGGAGAAGCCCAGAACCGTTCGGTGAGGGTCATCAATTACAACTGGGAGAACTACCTGAACTGGACTAAGAAATTTGGCGTGCATCACATTAATATGGTCGGAGGAATGTCCTATCAGGAGTCGAACAATACCGGGTCATTTATAGGTGCAAAGGGATTTCCCACCGACGAATTCACCAATATTGAGAACGCCGCTGAAGCCACAGACTTCTCCAGCTGGGAGTCAGCGACATCTTATCTCTCATATTTTGCGCGTGCGAATTACAAGATCAATGAGAAATACTTCTTTACTCTCAGCGGCCGTGTTGACGGGTCATCAAGATTTGGTCCGGAGAATCGCTACGGATTTTTCCCTGCCGCATCTGCAGGCTGGATACTCACACAGGAGGACTTCATGGCAGGCATTAAAAATGTCCTGAGCTATCTGAAAGTAAGGGCCAGTTATGGCATAACCGGTAACTCAGGTATCCCTGACTATGCGCACCTTGCCCTTTTTAACGGGGTAAATTATGCCGGTCGTAACGGCCTTGATGCAGTACAGCTGAAAAGCCCGCAGCTGGGATGGGAAAACACTGCGCAGCTTGACGTGGGTCTCGACTTTGGCTTTTTCAGCAACAGACTGACAGGTGAATTCGATTATTATAATAAGAAAACCACAGACCTGCTGCTCTTCCGCACCCTGCCTGCTACATCAGGCTTTACAGGTGTCTGGAGCAATGTCGGGGAACTTGAGAACAAGGGCATTGAGTTTTCAATCCACTCAAACAACCTGTCAGGTAAGTTTGTCTGGACGACCGATTTCAATATGGCCTTCAACCGCAACAAGGTCATTGATATAAATGGTCCTGAGATAACATCCACATGGGGAGTCAATTATGTTATTGAAGGACAACCTATCGGAGTCTTTAAAATGGTTAAATATGCGGGCGTTGATCCCGATACCGGCGATGCACTCTATTTTCTTGATGCGGAGTCAAACGAAACCACCAGTAATTATAACCTGGCTGAGACCCAGATAGTCGGTTCTCCAAATCCCGATTTCACAGGAGGATTCAATAACTACTTTGAATATGCCGGAATTGACCTGAACGTTTTGATAAGTTTTGTCTACGGTAATATGATCTATAACGGCGCTGGCGGTTACCAGTCTGCTAATGCTGATTGGTTTGACAACCAGACAGTTGATCAGATGGACAGGTGGCAGAATCCGGGTGACATCACCGATGTGCCACAGGCGCGTTTAGGTGACGGGAATGGCACCAAGGAATCCAGCAGGTATCTCTCTGACGGGTCTTATCTCAGGTTCAGAAACATCAATCTTGGCTACACACTGCCGAAAAATATCACTTCGAGATTAAAGATGTCTTCGGTCAGGGTGTATGCCGGCGTTCAGAACCTGTATACTCTTACCAACTACAAAGGTTGGGATCCGGAAGTTAATTATACTACACCGGGACAGGACACGCAGAACGTCAATATTGTCCAGGGATTTGACTTCTATACGGTCCCGCAGGCAAGGACATATTCGCTGGGAATAAACATGTCATTCTAACTGTTAACACGCATGATCATGAAAACAAAAATAAAAAAATACAAATACCTGATGTTGACGGTACCGGTATTCACCATGCTCTTCTCATGCGCTGAAAAGCTGGAGATAACCCCAAAGCAGTCAATTGATGCTGAGATTGCACTATCAACACCTGATAATATCAAGACAACCCTGGTGGGAGCATATCTGATTGCGCGCAGCCAGAACCTGTTCGGATCACAACTCAATGAGATAAGCGAGTTGCTCGCTACCACCGGAGATATGATTTTCATCGGCACCTTTGAGCAACCTCGTGAATTTGAAGACAAGGAGCTCACTGTGACAAACTCATATGCAGCAGGCACATGGATTGATGCATATGAACTTATCAATGCCTGCAACACCCTGCTTCAGGATGATGTCCTGGCTATCCTTGATGCCGGTGATGCAGATCTGGTGAAAGGCGAGGCACTGTTCCTTAGAGGATGGACAACCTTTGAGCTGACAAGATTATACGGACTACCATACGAACCTGGTCAGGCTAACGGCCAGCCGGGTGTACCTGTAGTGCTTACCCCTACCCTGGATGTTTCAGATGCTGTGAAAGTGCCAAGAAATACCGTGGCAGAATGTTATGCCCAGGCTATTGAAGATCTGACAACGGCACGTGACCTGCTGCCCGAAGAAAACGATGTATATGCAACTTCATTTGCTGCAAGGGCTGTGCTTGCAAGGGTTTATCTTCAGATGAGCAACTATGCAGGAGCTGCTACAGAGGCCAGCTATATAATTGAGAACGGACCGTTCACCCTTATGCCAACCCCTTTGCAGGCGTTCAATAACTCAGCAAACTCGGCAGAGGATATTTTCGCCCTGCAGAACAATGTGGCATCCAATACCAACTGGCTTACAGTTATGTATGCCTCACTTAACGGTGCCGGAAGAGGAGACTATGATATCCAGCAGGATTTTCTTGACAGGTTCGACCCGTCAGATCTGCGTGGTATGTACCAGGAGGATACTGATCCTTCATCAACCATTGACAATATAACCACAATGTATTACACTGGTGTGGGTAATATTGCGAACAGTGGAGGTATAAACACGGCCAAATGGGGCGATTACTACAGGAATATACCCCTGATAAGGCTTGCCGAAATGTATCTTATAAGGGCAGAAGCCAACTTTGAGGATCCGGCTGGCGATATCGGTCCAAACAGCCCGACAGAGGATATCAATGTTGTGCGCGCCAGGGCTCAGGCACCCCTCTATCTTTCGGCAGGAAGAAATGAGATCAGGGAAGAGCGTTATCTTGAACTGTGCTGGGAAGGCCACCGTTTTCATGACCTGAAGAGGTGGAAGGAGGACATTGGCAGTTACGCATATAATGCAGGCAACCTGATACTTCCGATTCCTTTCAGGGAGCTCGAAGTCAATGATCTGCTTATACAGAATGACTGGTATACCTCAGGCAAATAAACTGATAATCAATACTATAATTAAAGGAGGATAGCTTCTTACTACCCTCCTTTTTTACCGTAAATCCTCAACCTTTCAGCCCTTCTCAACCCCTCAACCTTTCAACCTTCAACTATCTCACCCCTTCAACGCCTCCAGCACCCTCTCGGCCGTGAAAGGTACTCTGAACAACCGTGCCCCGGTAGCATCAAAGATTGCATTACCGACGGCGGCTCCAACGGCTATGATTGCAGGCTCGCCCCCGCCCTGCGGTGCCTGGTCCTTCCTGTCAAGGATGACACAATCGATCTTCGGAACCCATGAGAACCGTGGTATCTGATATGTATCAAAATTCCTGTCGGCGATCTTCCCTCCTTCGAACTTAAGCTCTTCAGAGAATGTATACCCCAGAGCCATGGTGATGCACCCCTCCATCTGTATCAGTGCACCCTCCGGATTGACACACAGACCCATGTCCTGGCTGCAGGCAACCCTTATAACCTTCACTTTGCCTGTGCTTTTGCTGACTTCCACCTCGATTATCTCTGCCACCCAAGTCCCTGCATCTGTCCCGCAGGCAATACCTATACCTCTGCCTGAGGGAGTCTTGCCGGGAACATAACCGAATTTATCAGCAACTGACTTCAGACAGGCGATCATCTTCTCATCCTTAAGGTTTTTAAGGCGAAATTCCAGAGGATCAATCCCTGCGGCAGATGCCATGATATCTATCTGTGTTTCACGTGCGAAGGTGTTGGTGTTGTTGTTGGGAGCGCGCCATGGACCTGTATCGAAAGGATGTACGGGATATTTGTCGCTGTCCTCGTTGTAACTGGTGACTTTCATATCCGGCACATCATAGATCACTTCTGCTCCCCTTGTACCGGCGAGATATACATGGTAATCCCACATCGTTATCTTCCCGTTTTTGTCGATGCCTGAATTAACTTTAACCACCGCTGCCGAATGGAAATTATCGTAAAAGAATTCCTCATCGCGGGTCCAGGCGACCATAACGGGTTTTCCTGTCATCCGTGCAAGCCTTGCTGCTTCGATACCCTGCATGTAGGCACTCTTCCCTCCGAAACCTCCTCCGACAAATGGTGTTATGACACGTACCTTCTCATGAGTGAGGCCGAGCTCACTGACTATATCGTCCTGAAGGCCAAAGGGCGATTGTGTAGAGGCCCAGACGGTAAGCTTGTCTCCCTCGAACCGTGCAAGGGCCGTGTGTGGCTCCATCGGGGCATGGGCAAGATAAGGATCATGGTATTCATTCTCAAAGACCTTGTCACATTTCAGGCGGCCGGCATCTACATCGCCGGTAGTCCTGGCAACATTTACCCTGTACTCTCCTTTATTGATATAGTCGTACAGAGTCTTGTCGCTGACATTCATCTCATCGAATGAATATTCGGCATTTATCTGAACGACAGCCATATCAGCCAGATAACGATCTTCGCTTAACACGGCAATAAAGTCACCGTCACGCACAACCTTTACGCCTTCGATCTTTTCAGCCGGTGCAACATCAGCCGAGACCAGCTTCGCTCCGTGTGAAGGCGGTCTCAGTATCCTGGCAAACAGCATCCCCGGGAGCTTCAGATCGCCTGTATATTTTGCCTTTCCGGTTACCTTATCATATGCGTCGCTGTGTTTCAGGGGCTTCCCGACATACGTGAACTTTGAGTAGTCCTCGACAGGTGGTTTCACATCCAGGTACTTCTCAAGCTTCTTTCCTTTAGCCAGATCTGCATAGGTGACACTGTTCTCCGGATTTTTGGTGTCAACAACTACACCATCCTTTACCTCAAGCTGACTGACCGGAATACCCAGTTTTTCTGATGCCATCCCTGTCAGGACAGCCCTGGCCTCTGCTGCAGCAGCCCGCATGTTCGGTCCGAAGCTCCTGGTTGACAGTGAACCCCAGGTCCCCATGTCATAAGGACAAAGATCAGTGTCGCCCATTATCATTTTTACCTTTTCAAGCGGCACATTCAGTTCATCGGCCATCATCTGTGCCAGTGAGGTGATGATACCCTGTCCCATCTCAATCTTTCCGG
This sequence comes from uncultured Bacteroidales bacterium, assembly GCA_963828395.1. Taxonomy (GTDB): domain Bacteria; phylum Bacteroidota; class Bacteroidia; order Bacteroidales; family VadinHA17; genus SR-FBR-E99. The sequence goes on along the minus strand of CAWHED010000001.1, from coordinate 5,631 downwards.
TGAAGCAGGTGACAGTGCCATCCTCCGCGATATGAAGGAATGCATTGTAGTCCTTGGTGAGAGACCTTCTCTGCTGAGCTGGTGATGCCAGAAGATCAATCGCGTTCCACGGCTGAAAGAAAATAAATATCCCTCCGCCGAGAATCTTAAAGAAGCTTCTTCTTTTCATTCCCGCGGAAATGTCGCGGGATGTCTTATCTGTTGTTTCCTGTGATCTTTTCATGGCTACCTCCCTCCTGTCATTACTTTTGATGCATCTTCCACAGCATCGATGATGCGCACATGCGCTCCGCACCTGCACAGATTGTCTTCAAGACCGTCGATGATCTCCTGGCGGGTTGGTGCCTGGTTCTTTTTCAGCAAAGCGACAGCCGCAAGGATCATCCCCGGCGTGCAGTAACCGCATTGCAGGGCATCATGGTCCGCAAAAGCCTGCTGGACAGGATGCAGCTTACCTTCTTCTGCAAGGCCTTCGATTGTAATGACACTCCTGCCGGCCACATCACTAACAGCAACCGTGCATGACCTTACCGGCTCGTTATCTATCAGAACCGTGCAGGCTCCGCAGAAACCTATCCCGCAGCCGTATTTTGTTCCTGTGAGTCCGAAATGGTTCCTCAGAACCCAGAGCAGGATCCTGTTCGGGTCAGTAACCAGTTCAGTTTCCTTGTTGTTCAGTTTGAACCTGATTGTCTCTTCCATGTCTGTGATGTCTTGTTTATTTCGTTAATGTAATCTTCTTTGGTGTCAATATCCATTAAAACCGACGGGGTCTCCGTATCAACTTCCATGAGGTCATCAGGGTGTCTTCTCAGGAGGCCCTTCAATCCTTCCGGATCATCAAACTTTATTATCTCATCCCTGAACTTGCTGTCCACCAGAAGGGGATGTCCGCGTTTATTTTCAAATACAGGAACCAGGATGCCCTTACCTGATTCATTATAGGCATTTATCATTTTGTTTATGATGGATGTCCCAGCCATCGGCTGATCGCCAAGGAAAATCATTGCAGCGCGGAAGTCACCGGGTAAAAATTCAAACCCGCATTTAACGGATGACAGCATACCGTCCTTATAATTGTGGTTATAACAGTGCAGCACAGGAAGTTTATCGATCACCTTCAGTACTTCATCTTTATCGGAGCCAAGCACAGTCACCACATTCTCAATATCAGAAGCCAGGACATTTTCAAGTACCTTTTCAATGATGGTCATCCCTTCAAATGGAAGTATCATTTTAGGGGAGCCCATTCTCCTGGACTCGCCGCCGGCAAGTACTATCGCCCAGATTCCTTTCATTGTTTTCCTTTTGTCTTCTGTCTTGTCTGTATCAACTGTGCCGCAATGCTCACCGCAATCTCCTCTATCGTCTTTGATCCTATCTCAAGGCCAATGGGCGTATTTATTTTTTGCCACTCTTCTTCAGTAACCCATTTGTTTTTAATGAATTCATCATGCATTTTTGCCACCTTTTTTTTGCTTCCCATCATCCCGACATAAGCAGCTGCAGAGCCTATGCATGGCTTCAGGGCATCAGCATCATGGCTGTGACCGCGTGTTACAATTGCAATGAATGTATTGTTATCCTTCTTTTCTTCCTGCATCGCCTCGCCAATGTCCTTCACAACAATACGGTCAGCATCAGGGAGGTTTACAGGATTGGCATATTCTTTCCTGTCATCGATGACTGTCACCTCAAAATCAAGCAGTCTGCCGAGGTGTGATAATGCCCTGCCGATGTGACCTGCACCGGCTATCACCAGCCGGGGAAGGGGCATGACAGGCTCCAGGAAGAACCTGGCAGTCTGTTTCTCACCCGGTACAGGCAGATCAAGTTCTTTATACTCAGCGCCGTCAGGTGATGTAAGTAGTTTACTGACCTCCTGCATGATGATCCCCTTAAAATGATCCGGTAGCGACAAATCTGTATCAATAGTAACCCAGTAGCGCATGATCAGGACATGAGGATCTCCCCATGCAGTCACCCTGGTCAGCAGCACTCCCGGTTTACCTGAGGCAAGCGATTTCCGCATATCACGGAAAACTTGCAGGCTGCCATGAGGGTCAGCATCGACAAGTATTGAGATAGTACCTCCGCATACAGCCTCTTCCGTCTTTTCGATATCGTTGTCCATCGAAAAGTGCAGGTAAGCGGATTCTTTCGTTGAGGAGGAATTGCCAGCGTATTCCTGTATTTTGCTTTCGACTATCCCGCCGCCAACTGTTCCGGCAATTAAAGTGTTTTGAACGAACAGAGCTGAGCATCCGGGTTTCTGGGGAGTGGAGCCCCTGCTGGCTGTGACGGTGGCCAGGACGAGTCCCTGAGACTGTTGTTCCGGCTCCGTGATCAGGAGGTAGATATTTTTCATTTGTCTGTGGTAGAACAAATATAATAAACCTGATGGATTTTCATCACAGCAGAGAGGCATTGTGAACCTGGCAGTCGTATTCCCGCAGTCAATCTCAGGCAGATTCAGAGCATGAGCGATATATTTAAACAAAAATATTTTGAGGTAAGGAAAAATGGATTAATTTTGCATCTCTTTTGGTGCGGTAGTTCAGTTTGGTTAGAATATCGGCCTGTCACGCCGAGGGTCGCGGGTTCGAGTTCCGTCCGCACCGCTAAAAGATAAAGATAAACCGCTAATAATCAGCGGTTTTCTTGCTTTATAACCCTTACTATGTGTCCATAGCTGTGTCCACGGATATAATCTGCTTAGCCTTGTAATGACTTATAGCAAATGTCTCATCAATCTGAAGCATGAAGGTTTCAATCTCATTTCCTGCCTCAAGTTCAGCAAGTTTATCCATTTTAGCACATATTATCTTATCGCTTACTGACCCCAAATATATAAGTTGCCCGGTAGTGAGATACAGTGATATATTTAATGATCCTGCATCATTAAAATTGCACTCCTGTATTTTGGTATAGAAATCATCATACAATATCCGATCCTTGCGGATTATGTCTTCAACGCCTTCATAAACGGGCCAGTGTAAATGGTAAATAACAATGTCGGTATTTTGGCAAATAGTAATGTCGGTATTTTAGCAAATAGCGATGTAGGTTTTTAAAATCCTTCCCTTTTCCCACTTGAAACATTTTTGAAAGAAGTAAATCTAATCCTATCAGGCTTGATTTACTTCTTTGTCAGGATAATTGCTGCAATTGGTTTATTTTAAATTCTATAAACTAACCAACAGGAATTATCTCATGAGAAAATTAATGCAAAAGTTGATTATGTATTTTGAAGTACACAAATTAAAAAGAGAAGGGTTGAAAACTGCTCAGATAAGCAGACACCTTGTTTTGGATTACAGAACCGTTAAAAAATATCTTGCGATGAGTGAACAGGAGTACGAGGATTTTCTGGAGGTTCAATCCACCCGTCATAAAATACTGGCCCCCTATGAAGATTTTGTAAAGGCCAGGTTGGAAGACTGCCAGGACGCTTCGGCTGCTCAGGTAGAGGACTGGCTCAAGGAACATTTTAAAGATTTTATCGATGTAAACGCCAAAACGGTTTTCAACTTTGTGCTTTATGTCCGAAACAAACATGGTATACCAAAGCCCTTCAATCACAGAGATTATACACAAACAGACGAGTTGCCATATGGGAAACAGGCTCAGGTAGATTTTGGTGAGTATAACATGACAACCGAAGAAGGTAAACGCAAGAAAATCTATTTTTTATGTATGGTACTATCTCGCTCACGATATAAGTATGTATGGTTCTCAGAAAATCCCTTCACAACACTTTCGGCCATAGCCGCTCATGATAGAGCTTTCTGGTACATGGAGGGGATTACCTTAGAAATCGTTTATGATCAGGATACATTGCTGCTTGTTGATGAAAACAAAGGAGATTTGATACTAACTGAAGCCTTCCGCAGGTATGCTGATTACAGGGGATTTAAATTACATTTTTGCCGGAAATCAGATCCCGAGAGTAAAGGTAAAATAGAGAACGTGGTAAAATATGTCAAATACAACTTCCTGCGTGGCAGAACCTTTGTTAATATCGATACACTGAACGGGCAGTGTTTGGCCTGGCTCAGCCGTACAGCCAATGCAAAAGTTCATGCTTCCACACATAAGATACCTTACCAGGAATGGCTCATTGAAAAAGCCTCTTTAAGGCCTGTTATAGACTCTTTCAAACCGGAATCTGTGTTACGGAGTTATAATGTAAGGAAAGACAATACAATCTCTTTTAAGTCCAACTTTTACCGGGTCCCTGTGGGGACATACAAACCACCGTGTACCACTGTTTGGACCGAAGTAACTGACGATGAACAGCTGATCATTTATGATGCCGGTAACAACAAAATTGCGTCACACAAGCTTAATCCGGGAAAAGGAAAAATAATAGGTGGAAACAATTATAAAAGAGACTTCTCTTCAGGCATTGATCAATTAATAGAAGAGTTGTCCTGCCGGTTCAATAATCCTGATCAGACAAAAGAATATCTTCTACAGATACGTCATGATAAGCCCCGGTACATAAGGGATCAGCTTCAGCACATTAAAAAGCTTATCAGTATCTATGACATGCAGGTAATGAGCCAGGCATTGGTTTTTTGCATCGAGAACAGAATTTACCGGGCAACAGATCTGGAAAGCGTGGTTAAAAAGATCCATTCCCGGCAGAACCAGGAAACTACCATTAATCCGCCCATTTTTATTGATACTATAAATCGGACAGCCCATAAGATCATACCTAATAAAAGTGACATATCAGATTATCAATCATTAATGAACTAAGCCTATGGAAACAAAAACACAAACTCTCAAGGAATATGCAAGCCAACTCAGGTTAAGCGCAATACAGGATCAGGTAGAAGAACTGATCCGAACTGCATCGGAAGAGAAATGCAGCTATCTGGATTTTTCATTAAGACTCCTGGAAACCGAACTCGGCCAGAGACGTCAGCGTGACCTGGAACGAAGGAACAAAGGAGCAAAACTGCCAGTCAATCATGACCTGGATCACTACGATTACTCGTTTATAAATGGCGTCAGCAAACAGCAATTAAACCAGTTGAAAGAATGCCAGTGGCTGGAGCAAAATTTTAACATCGTATTGATGGGGCCTTCCGGAACCGGAAAAACATTTATTGCATCCGGCCTTTGTAATGAAGCCCTGAAAAAGGGGTATAAAGCTTACTTCCGGTCAATGGAACAAATCAATGAAACCCTTATTATGAAAGATATCACCAGGTCAGCTCTTATTGAGTACAATAAGCTTCTCAAAGCCCATTTGCTCGTCATTGATGATATTATGATGTTTGCCCTGGAAAAGAAACAGGCGGTACAGCTTTTTAATTTTATCAATCATCTGCATGAGCGGGCTTCCTTTATTGTGACTACCAATAAAAGTCCTGAAGACTGGGTTAAAATGCTTGATGATGAAGTTATTGCAACAGCCTTACTGGACAGGATACTGTACAGATGTGAGGTGGTAAGATTATCCGGGAAAAGTTATCGATTACAAAACCGCAAAACAATTTTTAATTGAGTATTTGTTCTTTGATTTTTTTATATGTTTGAATTGGGAAAAGGGACATTCTTAATTGCTATTTTTCCTACATCCTTATTTGCCAATTTTCCTACATTGTAAGTTGCCGCTTA